>NZ_BARF01000013.1 GCF_000367365.1 Streptomyces prunicolor NBRC 13075
AACGCGGCGACAAGAACCTCACCTTCCAGGGCGCGGCGGCCAAGTGCTTCGCGTCGGACGTGGCGATGGAGGTCACGGTCGACGCGGTCCAGCTCCTGGGCGGCTACGGCTACACCCGCGACTACCCGGTCGAGCGCATGATGCGCGACGCGAAGATCACCCAGATCTACGAGGGCACGAACCAGGTCCAGCGCATCGTCATAGCCCGGAACCTCCCTTAGACGCAGAGGACTTCACCATGGAAACCATCTCCCGTCTCGGTGTCGTCGGCTGTGGCCTGATGGGCTCCGGTATCGCCGAAGTCGCCGCACGCGGTGGCCTCGACGTTCTCGTCGCGGAGACCACTCCTGAAGCCGCCGTCGCCGGCAGGCGCCGTATTACCGGCTCTCTCGACCGCGGAGTCCGGCGCGGAAAACTCACCGAGGAGCTACGCGACCTCGCCCTGGCCCGGCTCTCGTTCACCCACGACCTCGGGGACATGGCGGACCGTCAGTTCGTCATCGAGGCCGTCGCCGAGAACCGGGACATCAAGACCAACGTCATCCGGACCCTGGACAAGGTCGTCGCCGATCCGGACGCGGTCCTGGCCACCAATACCTCTTCGTTGCCCATCGTCGATCTCTCCGTCGCCACCGAGCGCCCCGGGCAGGTCATCGGGATGCACTTCTTCAATCCCGTTCCGGTCCAGCAGCTGGTCGAGCTGATCCCCGCGCTCACCACGAGTGCGGACACTCTGGACCGTACGCGTCGCTTCGCGACCGAGCAGCTCGGCAAGGTGACCGTCCAGGCCCCGGACCGCTCGGGCTTCGTGGTCAACGCCCTGCTGGTGCCGTATCTGCTCGCCGCGGTGCGGATGGTCGCGGCCGGTTCGGCGAGCGCCGAGGACATCGACCGCGGGATGGAGCTCGGTTGCGCGCACCCCATGGGGCCGCTGCGGCTGCTGGATCTCGTCGGCCTGGACACCGTCGAGTCCATCGCCGACACGCTGTACGAGGAGTACAAGGAGCCGCTGTACGCGCCTCCCGCGCTCTTGCGCCGCATGGTCGCTGCCGGGCATTTGGGGCGCAAGAGCGGTCGTGGGTTCTACGGGTACGCGAGCTGATCCATCGGTGATTCGGGCAGGAGCTGTTCGGCCCAGAGACGCTTGCCGGTGATGGTGTAGCTGGCACTCACCGAAGTCCGGACAGCACCTGCGCTGCCGTGTTCGCCATGCCGAGAGCGTTCGGGTGGATGGGCGCCGCGTCCTGGACGTCCAGGAGGCCCTCGACCCAGCGGGTGCCGGCCGCTTGGCAGAGATCGTGGCCGACGCCGGAGCTGTACGTGTCGACGAACTCGGCGCCGTTGGCGGCGGCTTGGGCGGAGAGCAGTTGGTTCAGCCGCTGTTCGATGCCGTTCAGGTACGGCACGTCGCCGGTCGCGACGGGAACGTCCACCGCGCACTTCGACTTGGTGTCGGGCAGCAGATCCGGGTAGCCGACGACGGCCACCCGTGCCTGCGGGGAGCGCTGGTGGATCCCCTGGATCACGGCTCCGACCTTCGGCGCGGTCTCGTTGAGCTTTTGGAGAATCTGGTCGGTGCCGCCGCTGTCGTAGTTCTTCTCGCAGGGTGCGCCCGTGGGGTCGGAAAAGCTGAGCACGACGCAGGTGACGACAATTCCTGCGAATCCGGCGTCATTCCCGCCGATCGTGAGCGTGACCAGTCCCGTATCGGACGTCAACGCGTCGAATTGCGGCGCGATGCCGAGCTGGCGGCCCGTCATGTCGTTCGTCACCGCGCCGCTGCAACTGACGTCCATGAAGGCCGTGGGGGCGGCCGCCCGGGCCACCAGCGAAGGGTAGTTGTGGTCGGAACGGGCGCATATCCCCGAGTCGTCGACCGTCTGCGGGATGCCGGGCCCGGCCACGTAGGAATCACCCAGTGCGACATAGGCACCGACGGTCGGCGTGGCCGCCGCGGGCCCGGACGCGGCGACCGAGAGGGCCACGACAATTCCGGTGGCGGCAGCGGTCCGTAATCGTAAGGGCGTTTTCAGGCGCACAACTCATCTCCTTCGATGAAGTTGTGCGGGATGTTTCTACCGCCCGGTAACCATGTCAATGACGACGTCGGAATTATTGCTCCGCGCACAAAGACAGCAGACGCTTTTATACGTCCGGTGCTGCCGAGGCCGCCTGGTGTGAGAACCGCCGCGCGACCTCGCGGCGGTCGACCTTCCCCGAGGCCGTCAGTGGCAGCTTGTCGTAGACGGTCCAGCGCTCGGGGACGGCGTAGTCGGGGAGCCGCTGTGCGAGGTGGTCGCGGGCCGCGCGCTCGTCGAAGAGAGTGTCCGGGCGGGGCTCGACGGCCGCGGCCACCCGCTGTTGCAGGACCGGGTCGTCGATACCGAACACCACCACCTGACCGACGTCGGGACGCTGGGCGATGCACGACTCGACGAAGGACGGCAGGATCTTCTCGCCGCCCCGGTTGATCACGTCGTCGACCCGCCCGGTGAGCCACAGCAGGCCCTCGTCGTCGAGATAGCCGAGGTCTCCGGTGCGGAGCCACTCACCCTTGAACTTCTTTTCGGTGAGCCCGGGTTGACGCCAGTAGCCGGTCATCCGGGTGGGACCGGACACCCACACCTCGCCGGTCACCCCCGGGGACTGCCGACGGCCCTGCCCGTCCACGACCTTGAGTTGTACGCGTGGCGCCGGCAGGCCGACCGACTCGCCCTTGGACGCGACGAGTTCGTGCGGCAGGAAACTGACGATCGAGGTGAACTCACTCAGCCCGTAGGCGTGGGTGAGTCGCAAGTGCGGCCATCGGCCGAGGAGTTCATCGATCCACGCCGCGGGCATCGGGCTGCCGCCGAAGAAGAGTTTCGAGGCGGGGCCGTAGATGTGCTCGGCCTCCTCGGACATCATGAGCATGCGCAGGATGCTCGGGACCGCGGCGAGGAAGGTGACCGGGCGTTCCCGCAGTTCGGCGATCGCGTCGGCCGTACGGTACTTCGTCAGCAGATGGGTGCAGCCGCCGACGAGGAGCATGTGCCCGAACTGGTCGTTGAATCCCGTGTTGTGGAAGATCGGTACGAGGACCAGCGTGCTGTCGTCCTGGGTGCTCCCGTGGAACTCGGCGACCGCGAGGGCGCCCTTGAACAGGGCCTCGTGACTCAGCATCGCGCCCTTGGGGACGCCCGTCGTCCCGGACGTGAAGCTGATGAGGGCGAGGTCACCGGGGCTCGGCGCGTCCGGAAGGGCAGGGGCCGCAGGCTCGGCCGACTCGTCGGCCCGGCGGAGCAGCTCGCCGAGCTCGATCACCTCACGGTCCGACTGCGCGCTGCCCCGCACGAGTTCGGCGGTGGAGGCGTCGTGGAGGACGGCCTTCGCCTCGACCAGTTCGCACTGGTCGCTCAACTGCCCTGGGTTCAGGCGGTTGTTGGCCGGGGCCACGATGACGCCCAGGCGCAGGCACGCGAGGTACGCCACGACCCAGGCCACGCTGTTCCGGCCGATGAGGACGACCCGGTCGCCCTTGCCCACGCCGCGCGCCGCCAGTGTTACGGCGACGCGGTCGACGCCGGTGTCCAGTTCGGCGTAGGTGAGCTGCTCTGCCCCATGGCGCAGGGCCACTCGGTCCGGACTCTCGCGTGCCCAGCCGCGCAAGGCCGCCGGCAGCGTCCGCACCGGCTCGCTCCGATTCTCTGTCTGCATGATGGCGGCAACCTTTGAACTAGGCCGCGGGCGTGGGCTGCACGCGCGTGATGCGGGAGCCCTCGCCGGCGAGGGACACAAGGATGTCTTCGTACAGCGGCAGTGCGACGTCCCAGCGCAGTGCCTCGGGTCCCCAGGCGCCCGGCAGGGCACCATGGTCCAGGAGCACGACCGCCGCCACGGCGGCGCCGAGTCCGGTGGTACGCGACATCGGGGCGTCGTCGGTGATCGCGAGGGAGCCGAGGACCTCCTGGCCCGCCAGGGCCTGGACGAGGACCGCCGAGGAGGCGCTGGGCTGCTTCTCGGGCTTGCGGTTGTAGCGGGCCCACATCAGCTTCCACAGGAACTCGGCGGGCTCCACCTGCGTGCCGTCGATGTCGACCGTGACGTCGGTGTGGCCGAAGCCGATCCGGCCGAGCGTTGAGAAGGCGGCGTTGGCCCAGGCGGGCCGCAGCGTGCCCTTGCAGCTCGCGTACGTCAGCTGCGGGTAGTGCCGGGACAGCGTGACCGGTTCGGGGTGGGCGGTGTCGTAGGCCTCGATGACACCGTGCGGCTCGGGGAACGCGTACGACGCGGCGGTCGACGGTACGAAGCCGGCCGACTGCTCCCACTTCCCCTCCCGGTAGACGGGGCAGGTGCTCACGGCCATGTGCAGCATGTGCCGCAGCGGGGCGAGACCGCCCGGGTCGCTCTCGTGGACGAGCCAGACGACCTGGACGCCGTCGGCGGTGGGGTGGGCGTCCAGCAGGCGGCTGGCCATCCAGTTGGAGACGCCGGGGGAGAGGCCCGCACCGGTGATGAGAGGCAGACCCGCTTTCTTCGCCTCGTCGTCCAGGGCCAGGATGGCCTCGGTACCCTCGACGTCGTCGCAGATGTCGACGTAGGCGGCGCCGGCGGCCAGCGCGGCGCGCGCCACGGCGTCGGAACCGGCGAAGAAGGGGCCCGTGAGGTTGACGACGGCGTCGACTCCCGTCAGGTCCACCTCGCCCTTCGACACGTCGGCGATCCGCCCGGTCACCCGCTCCGGTGCCAGCGATTCCGCGTGCCTGACCGCTTCCTCGGACCGGTCCAGGGCCACGAACTGTGTGTCGGGGAGCCGGTCGAGCAGGATGCCGAGAGCGCTGCGGCCCATCTGTCCCAGCCCGACCACCGCGACGGTGCGGGTCATGTGTGTCTCCTTCGATTTCGATGCAGTGGATGTCCGTGCCGGTGCGGCTGTGTGTCGGCTGCTCGTTACGCGAGAGCGCCGGGGGTGACGTAGTTGTGCATCGGCAGCGCCCGGTACCGGAGCGGGGGCAGTTGGTCCGGGGTCACGAAGCCGGCCGGGGCGTTGATGACGTCCGGGACGCGGTTCACCCACTGCGTACAGGTCGTCGTGTAGCTGGGCACCGGGCCGTTGTCGAGATAGAGGTCGGGCTCGCCCTTGACGACCCACCTGTTCATGTCGCTCTCGCCCTCACCGAAGACATAGCCCGACATCTCGAAGGTGAAGGTGGGCCCCTCGACAGTGGTCATCACGTCGATGTCCGCGTAGCCGATCACCGTCCCCTTGGAGAGGGTTACGCCGATGCTGTTGGAGTACCGGTCCTCGTCCGCGACGACGGGGCTGATCTCGGTCTTCCACTCCTTGGGAGTCAGGCCGGTGGCCTGCGCCAGTGCCGAGAGCAGGTTGCCGCCGAAGGTCGGCGGGCGGTGTTCGGACGCCATGGACTCCTGGAACTGCTCCAGGGTCTCTCCGACGTGTTTGCTCTGGATGATGGCGGCGCCGTATTCGTCGGCGTTCCAAGTGGCCTTTCCGTAGACCGAGTTGATGCGGTGCGCGCTGCCCAGGAGGGCGCTGACCTGGTGGAGCCAGAAGGAGTCCTGGTGGCCGGAGCCGGTGATCGTCACACCGTTCCGCTTGGCCAGCGCGTCCAGTTCGGCGGCGATGCCGGGGGAGGAGGACCAGGGATAGAGGGATTCCTCGGAAATCGTCACCACGTTCGCGCCGCTGCGGACGCACAGCGCCAACTGGTCCTTGATCTCCGGCAGGAAGCTCTGCGTCGCGTGCAGGACGACATCCGGCCTGCGGGTGGCCAGCACCTGTTCCGCGTCCGCCTCGATCGGGACGTTGAGCCGGCCGATTCCGGCGAACTCCCCGAGATCGCGGCCGACTTTATCGGGATTCCGCGCGATGGCGCCGACGATCTCGACGCCCTTCTCGGTCATGAGCCTGGTCGCCAGGGCACCCATGGCGCCGGCGCCGTACACGACCGCTCGAATTCTCCGCATGCCGAACTCCTTGGGAATACCGGGTATTTCAGGGGGACATCAAAGGGATTCAGTGCGCGAGACGCACGAGCATCTTTCCGAGGTTGGCACCCCGGAAGACATCGAGAAGTGCGTCCACGGCGTTTTCGAGACCGTCTACGTAGGTCTCCTGATATGTCAGCCGGCCGTTCGCCAGCCATTCGGCGGCCCGTGCCTGGAATTCCCCGGCCAGGTCGTCGTTGTCGTACACGATGAATCCCTGGAGCTTCAGCCGTCGCACGATGGCGAGTCCCAGATTGCGCGGCCCGTGGATCGCGCTGTCGTCGTTGTACGACGCGATGGAGCCGCACAGGGCGAGCCGGCCGAAGTCCCGCATGTGGGTGAGCGCGCCTTCGAGGTGCTTGCCGCCGACGTTGTCGAAGTAGACGTCGATGCCCTGCGGGGCGTGCCGGGCGAGTTGTTCGGCGACCGGTCCGTCGTGGTAGTCGAAGGCGGCGTCGAAGCCGAGTTCGTCCAGGAGGTAGCGGACCTTCGCCGGGGATCCCGCCGAGCCGATGACCCTCGCTGCACCTAGGTTCTGGGCGATCTGGCCGACCGCGCTGCCCACCGCGCCCGCGGCCCCGGAGACGAAGACGATGTCGCCCGGCTCCAGTTCGGCGACACGCACCAGGCCCGTGTACGCGGTGAGGCCGGTCATGCCCAGCACCCCGAGGTAGGCCGAAGCGGGCGCGCGGCCGGTGTCGATCGACGTGGCCCGTACGGCATCGACCACGGCGTGCTCGCGCCAGCCGTAGTCGTGGACGACCATGTCGCCCACCGTGAACGCGTCGTCGGAGGACTTGATCACCTCACCGACGGCCCCGCCCTCAAGGGGCGCGTCGACCGCGAAGGGCGGGACGTAGGACTTGCCCGCGTTCATCCGGCCCCGCATGTACGGGTCGACCGACATGACGGTGTTGCGGACGAGGAGCTGCCCGGGGCCGGGATCCGGCAGTTCGGTCTCGACCAGGCGGAAGTCGTCGTGGGTGGGCCAGCCGGCCGGCCGGGAGGCCAGCTGGATCTCACGGGTCACGAAGGTCATCCGGCCCTCCCGAGGACCTCATGGGTGACGGCCAGCGACCGGTCACCGAGCCCGGCGGCCTGCGCCGCCCGGAGGTTCGCGAGGAATCCGGCGCCGATGTGGGCGGGCTGCCCGATCGCGCGGGTGGTGTCGGTGATCAGGGCCATCGCCGCCTCGTAGGTGTCGACGGTGGCCTGATCGGTCTCGTAGGCACCGGACATGATCTGTTCCGCGCCCTCCCGGATCTCCGTACGGAGCAGATCGAGCCACCGCAGCGCGTGTACGGCGAGCCGGTCCGCCGGAACACCGTGGTGGGAGGCGTAGGCGCTCGCCTCGTAGAAGGCACCGAGGGCGGTGCAGAAGAAACTGCCCGTGGCGGCGGTGTCGATGACATTCGCCTCGTGGATGGCCTCCGAGGTGTGGACCGTTCCCGCACCCATCGCGGCGAGGACGTCGCGGTACCTGTGCCAGGCGGCCTCGGGGCCGGAGACCAGGATGTCCGCCGTGGTGCCGACGTCCTTGGGGTACGCCAGAACCGCCCCGTCCAGATAGGTCATGCCCGTGGACGCGAAGGCCTTCTCCATGTCCGCCGCCGCGGCGGCATCCCCGGTGGTGAGGTTGAGGAACACCGTTCCGGCAGCCGCGCATCCCGGGGCCACCGACGTCACGACCTCCTCGACCGCCCGGTAGTCGGACAGCACGGCGACCGTCACTTCTCCCCAGGCAACGGCCTCACTCGGCGTCCATACCGTCCGGGCGCCCTGGTCCGCGAGTGCCACGCACTTGGCCGGGGTGCGGTTCCACACGGCCACGTCGTGTCCGGCGTCGAGGAATGCCTTCGCCACCGCCGATCCCATGAGGCCCATGCCGAGCACGCTCACCCGTGTCGCGGTCACAGCGCGATCCAGGTCGTCTTCAGGGCGGTGAACTTCTCCAGCCCGTGCACGCTCTTGTCCGCGCCGTGGCCGGACAGCTTGCGCCCGCCGAACGGGACCGAATAGTCGCCCTCCTCGAAGCAGTTGACCCAGACGAGACCGGCCTCGATGGCCCGCGACATCCGGTGGGCGCGGCTCAGATCCCCGGTCCACACCGACGAACCCAGGCCGTAGTCCGAGTTGTTGGCGATCGCGACGGCCTCGGCCTCGTCGGAGAAGGTGAGGACGGAGAGGACCGGCCCGAAGATCTCGTGCTGGGCGAGTCGGTCGTCGGGCCGGACGTCGACGAACACCGCCGGTTCGACGTACCAGCCGGGCTGGTCGAGTGGCTGGTCGGAGCCCAGGGCGAGCTTGGCGGAGGTCTCCGCTCCCTTGGTGATCTCGGCCAGTACGTCGTCACGGTGGCGCCTGCTCGCCAGCGGGCCGAACTGCGTGGCCGGGTCCAGCGGGTCGCCGATGCGGAGAGCCTTGAGGTGCTCGACCACGCCCGCGACGACCTCGTCCCGTACCGACTCGTGGACGATGAGCCGGGACCCGGCCGTACACATCTGACCGGAGTTGAATGCGATCGCCCAGGCGGCCGTCCTGATCGCCTCGGCCATGTCGGGGGCGTCCGGGAAGATGATGTTCGGCGACTTGCCGCCGAGCTCCAGCCAGACCGGCTTGGCGTTGGACTCGCCCGCGTAGGTGAGGAGTTGCTTGCCCACGTCGGTGGAGCCGGTGAAGGTCAGCGTGGCGATGTCCGGGTGCCGGCCGAGGGCGGCGCCGGTGACCGGGCCGCTGCCGGTGACGACCTGGAGCACTCCGGCCGGAACGCCCGCCTGGTGGGCGAGTTCCGCCGCGCGGAGCATCGACAGGGGCGACTGGCTGGCCGGCTTCAGCACGACGCTGTTCCCGGCGATCAGGGCCGCGGGCACCTTGAACGTCGACAGGGTCATGGGGAAGTTCCACGGGGTGATGGCCGCGATCACCCCGAGGGGTTCGCGGGTCACCAGCGCCAGAGAGTTCTCCCGGCCGCGCGGCGACTCGTCCATGACCTTGTCGGCGAGTTCCCCGTACCAGCGGATGAGGCCGATGACCGTGCGCATCTCGACGGCCCAGGCGTCGGTGACCGGCTTGCCCATCTCCAGTGCTATGAGGAGGGCGAGTTCGTCGCGGTGCTCCTCCAGCAGGTCTGCCCAGCGGATCAACACCTCGCCCCGTTCACGGGGTTGGAGGCGTGACCAGTCGCCGCGGAGGAAGGCCTTGCGCGCGCTCTTGACGACAGCGTCTATGTCGGCCTCGTCGGCGGCCGGAAGGTGTGCGACGACCCGGCCGTCACGCGGCGCCGTGAGAGGAGTGGTCGCCCCACTGCGGGCACCTGCCCATGCGCCGTCCACCCACATTCCCTCGGGAATGCGCAGGGAGCCGAGCAGGGCGAGCCATTCGTCCTTCGTCGTGGGTGCGGGCTTGTGTGTGCTGCTCATGGGTATCGCTTTCCTCTCGACGAGCTCAACGGGCCGTGACGGGACCGGGGTTGGGGTGTGTGCCGGATGCGGCTGCCGTCAGCCAACCGAAGGCGGGGTCGGTGGTCTCCTGCCATTCGGGATGCCACTGGATGCCCAGGACGGGCAGGCCCGGCAGTTCGATCGACTCCACGACACCGTCGGACGCCCGTCCCGAGACGACCAGCCCGCTGCCAAGGGCGTCCACCGCCTGGTGGTGCCAGGAGTTGACCCGCGCGCTCCCGCCGTACACCGACGCGGCCAGCGAGCCGGGCGTGAACGTCACCACGTGGTCGGGCTCGCCGTCGGTCAGGGCCGCGTTCGGTGAGTAGTGCTCCACCACGCTCGGCGGGAGGTCGGCCACGAGGCGGCCGCCGAGCGCCACGTTGAGGAGTTGGTGCCCCCGGCAGACCCCGAGCACCGGAACGCCGCGGTCGATCGCGGCGCCGATCAGCGCCGCCTCGTACGCGTCGCGCTCGACGTCGTGGGCCATGGTGGCGCAGCGAGGGTCGGCGTCGGCAGGCACCGCGCTCTCGTCCCCGCCCCAGCGACCGGGGTGGACGTCCTGGCCACCTGTGATGATCAGGCCGTCGAGACGCTCCACCGCTTCCGCGCTGCCCGCCTCGAACGGCAGATGGACGGGGATGCCACCGGCTTCGGCGACACCGCGCGCGTAGTCGGAGAAGAACGAGTCGTAGTGACGCCCGGCGAACCTCTTGTCCATGCCGTGGACCAGGCTCGCGCTCAGCCGGCGTCCGGTGATGCCCACCAGCGGTCGCATCAGATCTCCCCGATGTCGGCGACCACCCGGGTCGCGCTGCCCGAACTCAGCGTCGCGAAGCCGCTGTTGATGTCGCGCAGGGTGACGCGCTCGGAGACCATCTCGTCGAGCAGCAGCCGTCCCTGCAGATAGAGGTCGACGTACCGGGGCACGTCCACCTTGAACTGGTTCGATCCCATGAAGGAGCCCTGGAGCCGCTTCTCCTGGAGATAGAGCTCCGAGCCCTTGATGGCGATGGGCACGGTGTCCGGCACCATGCCCACGACCGTGGCGAGGCCGCCGGGTCCGAGCATCGAGAACGCCTGCCCCGCCGTGACACTGTTTCCCACGGCTTCGAAACTGAAGTCGGCGCCGCCGCGCGTGAGTTCGCGCACCGCCTCGACCGGATCCACGTCTCGCCCGTTCACGGTGTGGGTCGCGCCGAACCGCTCCGCCGCCTTCAGTTTCTCCGGGACGATGTCCACGGCGATGACCTGGGCGGCGCCGGCGATCTTCGCGCCCTGGATGGCGGCCATGCCGATGCCACCGGTGCCGATGACCACGACGCTGGTTCCCGGCTGGACCCGCGCACTGCGGAAGACCGCGCCGAGTCCGGTGGTCACCGCGCAGCCCAGAATGCTCGCGGTGGCCAGGGGCATGTCCCGGGGGATGGCCACGAGGGCGTTCTGGTGGACAACCATGGCCTGGGCGAAGGCCCCGATCCCCGCCGTCGGACGAACCGGGTGGCCCGCCGCGTTGTGCAGGCGTGGCCGGGGCCGGTCGTGCGACAGCCCGTTGCGGTTCTCGCACAGCGTCAACTGGCCGTTGGTGCAGTACCGGCACCGCCCGCAGAACACGGACAGGCAGGTCACGACGTAGTCGCCCGTACGCAGCCCGATGACGTTGGAGCCGATGGCCTCGACGACTCCGGAGGCCTCGTGGCCCAGGAGGATCGGTGGCTCGGTCTCGAAGGTCCCGTCGATCTCGTGCAGATCCGAGTGGCACAGACCCGCGTTGACGACCCGGACGAGCACCTCGTCGGGTCCGGGGTCGTCCAGCTGGAGTTGCTCGATCTCCAGTGCTCCGGGTGCGGTGTTGAGGACCGCCGCCTCGATCGTCGCCCCCATCACGGCAGCTCGAAGTAGCGGTTGGACTCCCACTCGGTGAGGCCCGCGTCGGGGTCCCCGCCCGTGGTGTGAAACTGCAGCCATTCCCACTGCCTGGTGCCGAGCCAGTAGTCCACGAGTTCCTGGCCCAGCACACCGGTCAGGAGCGTGTCGGCCCGCAGGGCCTCGGCGGCCTTGCTGATGGTGTTCGGGATCTTCGGCATCCCCGGCGGAAGGCACCAGGCCATGTCGTCGAACGGCTCGGGCGGCTCGATCTTGCCGTCGAGCCCGGCCACTCCGCCCGCCAGTACCGCGGCCAGCACCAGATAGATGTTGGCGTCGGCGCCGGGGGTCCGGTACTCCAGGCGCGAGTACTTCGGGTGGCCCACGACGGCGCGTACCGCCGTGCTCTTGTTGGCCACGCCCCAGGCGACCGTCGTCGGCGGTCCTTCCAGCTCCTGGAGGCGGCGGTACGACGTGATCGCGGGCAACGCGAACGAGGTCGCCGGCGCCAGGGTGGCCATGACACCGCCCAGGAAGTGGGTCATCACCTGCGACGGGCCGAACTCGTCGTAGAAGGCGTTCTCGCCGTCCCGCTCCAGCGAGACATTGATGTGCGAGGCCTGTCCGTACTCGTCGCACCACTTCGCCATGAACGTCACACAGCGGCCCTGCTCGAAGGCGACCTCCCGCATGACCTGACGGATACGTGCCCAGTAGTCCGCGGCCGTCACCGGATCGGCCGGGGCGACGTTGAACTCGATCTGCCCCGAGGCGGCTTCGTCGCCCCAGGCCTCCCACGGGATGTGCAGTTCCTCCAGCCGGCGGGCGACCGCCAGCATGTAGTCCTCCCAGTCCTTGGACTTGGCGAGGTGATAGGCCGAACCGGCGTTCCCTCCCAGCGGGGTGAGGTCGCGGTAGCCCTTGCTCCGTGCCTCCTGGATCGACTCCTCGAAGACGGTGGCCTCGATCTCCACCGCGACCTTCGCGTCGTAGCCCCGATCGGCGAGCAGCTTGGTCATCCGCTGCAGGGCGTTGCGCGGACACGCCGAGACCGGATCGCCGTCCGGGGCCCAGAATCCGCCGATGACCGAGGCCCTTCCCGGTGACCACTCGACGAGTGTCGACAGATCGGCGTGCAGAAAGATGTCGGCCAGGTCGCCCCGCCAGGAAGGCATGGCGAACCCGAACTGCGGTGCGTTGCCCAGATCGAGCCCGAACGCCACGTCGGCGAAGGCGAATCCGGACTTGAGTCCGGACGCGAACTTCCGCGGCGAGACGTTCTTGCCGATGAACGCGCCTTCGAGGTTCGTCCCCTCGATCCGGATGCTCTCGATGCGGTGTTCAGCGAGCCAGCTTTCGATGTTCTCAGGCATGGAACCTCACCTTCAGCGAAGCGCCCGCCATGACGGACAACTGGGTCATGGTGCCGCGGACGGCGAGAGAGCCCGTGTAGACCTCGTCGAGGAACACGTCGGTCCCCGACAGCACACGGGCGAGCTTCTCGGCCTCACCGCACAGGACGTACCGCGGCAGACCGCCGCCGAGGACCAACTCCTCCTCCTCGCATACGACGACCAACTCCCGGGGCATTCCGGGGTCCTGGGAGGTCAGCTCCCAGAAACGCACGGCCGCGTTCCGCCAGTGGGGCAGGGGCGGTCGTAGGACGCGCAGTACGTCGGCCACGAGCGGTGCGTCGGGCTCGGCACCGGTGACCGACTCGACGGCGAAACGGTCGGCCAGGTCCACGGTGAGGACGAGGTCCGCATCGGACGCGCTGCCATGACCGACCCACACCCGGCCCTCTCCGAACCGGATCGTGACCGACTGCGGGTCGTCCTTCGACCTGACGACGACCGTCTCCCGGAGAGACGCCAGCAGACGACGGGACTCCGGGTCGCGGGTGCCGGCCCGCAGCGTGCGGCCGACCGTCAGCACGAGCGGGGTCGGATCGTCCTCAAGTACCACCGAAACAGCGGGGTCGGTCATGGCCGACTCTCCAATCGTGTCGCTCTCTTGGTGCCTGTTGCCGGCGAGAGGAGTCAGAACTTGAGGTAGTCGGCGAGCTCGGTGTAGTCGACCTGCCACAGGCCCGGGGAGCCCGTCGGGTACTGGGAGCGGAAGCCGAGGAGACGCTGCACGTGCTCGGGCAGCGACCGGGCGAGCTCGCGGTCGACGATGAAGGGGTAGGCCTCTTCGGGGGTGAGGAACCCGGGCTGGAGAGCGAACGCGACACCACGGCGGTAACAGTCGGTGGTGCGGTTGGCGCCGCCGCCGTGGGAGACCTTGCCGTTGATGAACAGGACGTCACCGGCCTGCATTTCGGCCGGAATGGTCATCTCGGGGGTGCCGCGGTCCTCGTAGTCGGGCCAGTGGTTGCTGCCGGGGATGACGCGGGTGGCGCCGTTCTCCTCGGTGAAGTCGGTCAGCGCGATCAGGAAGTTGATCATGACCATCGGGCCGGCCGGACCCATCCCGACGAACGGGTAGTTGTTCTCCAGGTCCCGGTGGAGCGGCTGCGCCTTGTTCCCGGGCCCGATCTCGATGACCTGGGCCGTCGTCATCCAGTACGAGCCGGACTCCTCGTTGAAGATGGCGTCGGCGAGGGGCTTGACCAGCTCGTGATCGACGATCTCCTCGCGGAACGTCTTGCTCAGGGTGACGAGGTTGGTCAGCCGCTTGGTGTTCGTCCCGTGGAAGTCGGCGATGCCCTCCATGTCGTTCTTCGTGCCGGGGCTCAGCGCCTGCATCGCGGGCTCGACCTCGGCGTTGAACCGGCTGACCTGGTCGGGGGTGAGGAACTGCTTGATGATCACGCCGCCGTCGTCGGCCACGATCGCGAGGATTTCCTCGATCGGGGTGCTGTTCGGCACCGACCGCAGTGTGACGTTCGTGGTGGTAGCACTCATTGCTGATCATCCCTTTTCGAGCCGAGATGGGTGTGTGTTCGACAGATGCGACGTGGAGGTGCGGGCACCGGCCGACCAGGCGTTGCCGCCCTGTCGGGACGGATCCGGAGCCCTCTGGTGGGGGCTCTGATCAAATGACCGGATCAGATGACCAGAATGATTCACGGCCCTGGACGTGTCAATGGCTCGCTGCGATTCGCCGAAGGCCGTCCGTACGGGAGGTGAAGTCCGCAGGTTCTGGTGGAGGTTTCGGGCGCATTGCGAATGCCTCACGGTCTGGCGGAAGGCCACGTCGGCGGGCTCTGGAGATGGGCTCTGGCGAACACGACACAGGGGCTGCTACGGCGACGAGGCCGCTCGGTGATCTCGTTCTGAGGCTGTGCGGTGAGCTCGGTGGGCAGGACGATCGTCCGGGACGCCCCTGCGCCGCTGCCCCGCCGTGATCAGTCGCTGAAGCAGATCGCGCAGCTTCCTGGCGGTGACGGTGCCGTCAGCGCGCGCCGGGCGGAGCGCATTCTGGGGCCGCGGGTGTGTGCAGCTGGTTCAGTGAGAGGCTCTCGTACCGAAGCTGCCCGACTGCCTTGCGCAGGCGGGCGGTCCGCTTCACGAACCCGACGCGAAGGTCTCCGTCGTCCAGTCTCCGAGGAGCCGGATCGTCCGCTCCGCCCGCTCCTCGTGGAGATAGTGGCCGGTTCCGGCCCAGTGATCCACACGGGAGCCCGGCACGTGCAGGGTGGTGCGCTCCCAGGCCGCGGCTTCCTCGGACGTCCACACGGTCAGCGCGGGCTGCGGGCGTCGCCGCAAGTACTCCTCGCTGTCCGGGCGGACACCGACCGCGCCCGGGTCGGTGTACATGCCCGCGTACGCCTGGGCGACGACGTGGTCCGGCGTGCCGAGCATGGTGCGGACATGGGCCGTGCGCAGCCCGGCCGGGGCATCCCGTGCGAAGGCCCGGGCCACGAAGGAGGCCGCCGCGCGGGCGCCGTGGGCCTGATACTCGGCCAGGCGGCCGGGAATTCCGTCGACCTCGGTTCCGTGTGCGCCGTGCGCCGGGTCGAGGGCGACGACCGACCGTACGGCCTGCGGATGGCGGACGGCGAGCAGGTTGACCACTTGGCCGCCCATGGAGTGTCCGACGGCGACCACGGGT
This sequence comes from Streptomyces prunicolor NBRC 13075, assembly GCF_000367365.1. Lineage (GTDB taxonomy): Bacteria > Actinomycetota > Actinomycetes > Streptomycetales > Streptomycetaceae > Streptomyces > Streptomyces prunicolor. The sequence continues at coordinate 15,351 of NZ_BARF01000013.1, forward strand.
CCGGCGCCGAGGGCGGCGACGAGAGCGGCGAGGTCGTCGGCCATCTCCACAGGGGTGTTGCCGTCCTGCGGTACCTCGGAGCGACCGTGGCCGCGAAGATCGGGGACGATGACGCGGAACGGTCCGGCCAACTCCTCGGCGTGCCGCGACCATTCCCTCCCGTCGCCGCCCCAGCCGTGCACCAGGACCAGCGGGGGAGCGGCGGCCGGGCCGAGATCGGTGCAGAAGAGTCGGATGCGGCCCAAGTCCTTCACTGGTGGTTCTCCCGGTAAGTGAGTGGCCTGAGCGACATCGGTGTGGGTACACAGGGGGACCGTCACACAAGTGGTGCCGGTCGGTCCGACCGGGACTACTTGAGGCTGCCCATCAGGATTCCGCTGCGCCAGTACTTCTGGAGCGCGAACATGAAGATCGCCAGCGGAATGATCGACAGCAGGGAACCGGAGAGGACGAGTGTGTTCATGTTTCGGGCGGTCTGTGCCTGCTGCACCCAAGAGAAGAGTCCCAGGGTGACGGGGAAGGTGCGCTCGCCGTTGAGCATGAACAGGGGCAGGAAGAAGTTGTTCCAGATGTTGATGAAGTCGAGCATGAAGATCGTGACTCCACCGGTGCGCATGAGGTTCAGCGCGATCGAGAAGAAGATCCGTGTCTCGCCGGCCCCGTCGATCCGGGCAGCTTCCATCAGCTCGGTGGGCACGGAGCTGTCGGCGTAGACCTTGCCGAGGTAGACGCCGAACGGGTTGATGAAGTACGGGATCAGCACGGCCCAGATCGTGTTCGTGAGCCCGATGTCGGAGAAGACGAGGTAGAGCGGGAACGCGAGCAGAGTGCTCGGCAGCAGCGACGCGCCGACGATGACCGCGAACAAGGCGCCCCGGCCCCGGAATCCGAACTTCGAGATGCCGTACCCGGCGGCGAGCGAGATGAAGGTGGAGCCGGCCGCGCCGACGGTGGAGTAGAGGACGGAATTGCCGATCCAGCGCCCGAACACGCCGTCGTGGTAGTTCCAGATCGCCTGGAGGTTGTCGACGAAGTGGTTGCCGGAGAACCAGAGGCCGAAGGTGGAGTACAGGTCGGTCTGGTTCTTGGTGGACGACACCAGCAGGAACCACGTGGGCGCGATCGAGTACAGCAGGAAGACGATCAGCAGTCCGGTGGTCAGGGCCATCGCACCACGGGTGGGACGTACCCCGCCGCCGGAGGCACCGGCGACCTTGCTCGGGCGGACCGCCCGGGAGGGGCTGCTCATGACATCTTCCTGTTCGTGACGCGGTAGAAGACGAGGGCGAGGATGCCGGTGACCACGGCCAGGACCAGCGACTCGGCGGCCGCGTACTGGTAGTTGCCGGTCTTGAACGCCTTGTCGAAGATCTCCATCATCGGCGTGAAGTCGGTGCTGATGGACTCGGGCGCCACGTACCTCAGCAATAGTGGCTCGGCGAACAACTGCAGCCGGCCGATCAGCGAGAACATGCCGGTCAGCACCAGGATGCCGGTGATGTTGGGCACTTTGACGGACCAGGCAATCCGCCACTCGCGGGCCCCGTCGAGCCGGGCCGCCTCGTACAGCTCGCGGGGCAGCGCCTGCAGCGACGCGGAGATCAGGATCATGTTGAAACCGATGCCCTGCCAGGTCAGCAGATTGCCCAGCGACAGATAGGTGTTGAGGCCGCCGAACAACGAGAGATGCACCCCCGCACGGCCGGCGACATCGACGATCGGGCTGATCGTCGGGCTGTAGAGGAACAGCCACATCAAGGTGGACACGACACTCGGCACGACGTACGGGATGAGGAGTCCGGCCCGGAAGAGCCGCACCGCCCGCGCCGCCACCCCGTCGAGGAGCAGCGCCAGCAGCAGGGAGATCCCCAGCATGACGGCGATCTGCACGAGCCCGAAGAGCAGCGTGCGCAGCATGCTCGACCAGAAGGCGCCGTCGGACAGGATCGCCGAGTAGTTGGAGAAGCCGGTGTAGACGACCTTGGTCGGGCCGAAGCCGAGGCCGCTGCTCTTCTTCTCGTGCAGGCTCTGGCCGAAGGCGTAGGCGATCGGCAGGACATAGGTGAACAGGAAGCCCACGAGGAAGGGCAGGGCGAAAAGGACGCCCTTGTAGGCTCCCTTCCTTCCGCTCAGGCGGCGGGAGGTCCGCCGGCGGACCGGGGAGTCGGCGGCGACTCGGGGCGGTCGCGTCAGGGTGGACACGGATGTCTCCAGGTGAGGTGCGTGCGGGTGTCGAAGCGGTGCGCGGGGCCGGTCAGCTGCCCGCGACGGCCTTGACGCCCTTGTTCTTCAGGTCGGCGAGGACCCAGTCCTGAAGGTGCGTCAGCATCGCCTTGACGGTGAGTTGCTTCTTCATGACCTTGCCCCACTGCTTCTGCATCTCGGAGTACATGGCGGCGTAGTCCGGGCCGTACTGCCACTGGCCGCCCACGCGCGAGGCGGCCGTGGTGATCACGTTCGCGCTGTCCGACTTCCCGTTGAACATGTCGGTCGGGATGATCTTGTCGACGTACGGGGAGACGTCGTCGACCGCGGGGAAGAGACCGGACTTGGACGCGGGGTCGGTGAGCGCGGTCAGCGACTCCTTGCTGCTGGACAGCCAGGCCGCGAACTGTGCCGCGCGGTCCGGGTACTTGCAGCCCTTCAGTACGGCCGTCACGTCGAAGTTGCTGGAGGTCTGCGGGTGCGCGGTGTCGAAGAGCGGGGCGTCCGCGAGCTGCCACTTGCCCTTGGACTTGGGGAAGTTGGTGTCGTAGATCGGCAACTGCCAGGTGGACGTGGTCATCAGGATGGTGCTGCCGAGGTCCCAGGTCTTGAAGACGCCCGGATCGGCGTACGAGGCGTTCGAGGCAAGGTCGTTGTCGACCAGCTCCTGGACGATGTCGCCCGCCTTCAGTGCCTCGGGCGAGGTGAAGGCGATGGCCCAGTGGTCGCCGTCCACCTTGTACCACTGGGCGTTGGCCTGCCAGGACAGGTCGACCAGGGTGCTCGGGTCCTCGCCCGCCATGTTGAAGATCTTGACGTTCTTGTCCTTCTTCTGCACCGCCTTGCCCGCCGCGATCAGGTCGTCCCAGGTCCTGGGAGCCGAGATGCCGTACTTCTGGAACAGGTCGGCGCGGTAGGCGGTGAACAGCGGGGAGGAGCCGGTGGGGATGCCGTACGCGGCACCGCCGGGACTGACGGAGTTCCAGGCCGGGGTGGTGTAGCTCGCCTTGTACTTCGCGGCGATCTTCGTGATGTCGGTGAGCAGGCCGTCGGCGGCGAAGTTCGCCAGGTTCATCCCGTCCATCTTGGAAAGGCAGGGGGCGTCGCCGGAGGTCACCGCGGCGCGGAGCTTCTGGTAGACCGTGTCGCCGGCCGCGTTGACGAACTTGATCTGGGTCTCGGGGTGTTCCTTGTTCCAGACCTTGGTCTGGGCCTCGATCCCCTCGGTCCAGCTCCAGAACTCCAGACTCACCTTGCCCTGGGTGCCGGTCTCGGCGGCGGAGTCGGAGTCGCTGCCGCCGGAGCAGGCGGCAAGGACGAGGGACAGCGAGAGGGCGGCGGCCGCGCCGGTGACGGATCTCGTGCGGAAAGTACTCATCAGGTCCTCCGGGGAAGGACGGGACAGCGCTGCGATGAGGGGACGGCGCGGTCGGCTCAGGGGAGGGAAAGGGCTACGGTCCGACATGATTCGGTAACCGTTTACCGTGGGACCGTAGGGCTCGGAGAGGGCTGACCACAAGAGGCGGGAACGCGTGTGTTTCGCCGATCTCTCCTACTGGCTCCTCCGTATGAGCTTTGACCTGGTTATTTGTCGAACCTGTCGAATCCGGCGAGCAGTTGTCGAGCTCCGGGCAGTCGACGACAGCGCGGCAGGGCCCGTTGACCTGTCGACGATTTCATCAGTAGCGTGGAATACGTTTTCTTCTTGATTCCACTCCACCTCAGGCCGAAGCGGGAGCTCCATGCCCATGCCACCGTTGCCACGCGCCCTGTTCGCCATGGACCCGGTGCACCTTCCCGAACTGTTCCCGCCCCGGCTGATGGCCCGGCTCCAGGACGTGGCACAGATCGATCCCACGCTGGTCGTACGGGACTTCACCGATCCGGAAGCGGTACGCGCGATGGCCGAGGCGGAGATCCTGATCACCGGCTGGGGCTGTCCGCACATCGGCGCGGACGCGCTCGCCGCCGCACCCCGGTTGCGGACCGTCCTGCACGCCGCGGGCAGTGTGCGCGGTCTGCTCGGTGACGCGGTCTGGGAGCGCGGCATCGCCGTCTCCAGCGCGGTACGGGCCAACGCGCTTCCGGTCGCCGAATACACCCTCGCGGCGATCCTGTTCGCCGGGAAGGGCGCCTTCGGCCTGCGCGAACGCTTCCGGACCGAGCACGTCTACCCGGCGCCGGGAGACCACGGGCCGATCGGCAACCTCGGCCGGCGCATCGGGATCATCGGGGCGTCCAGAGTCGGCAGACGGCTCCTGGAACTGCTGCGCCCCTTCGACCTGACGGTCGCGCTCTACGACCCGTACGTGGACGATGCCGAGGCCGCCCGTCTGGGTGTCGTACGCCTGCCGCTCGACGAGTTGATGCGCACCAGCGACATCGTCAGCCTGCACGCCCCCGACATTCCCGAGACCTACCGGATGCTCGACCGGGCGAAGCTCGCGCTGATCCCGGACGGCGGCGTGCTCATCAACACCTCGCGCGGCGCTCTCGTCGACCCTTTGGCACTCACCGACGAACTGGTCAGCGGCCGGATCGGTGCGGTGCTCGACGTCACCGAACCCGAGCCGCTGCCCGCCGACTCCCCGCTGTACCGGCTGCCGAACGTGTTCCTGACGCCGCACATCGCCGGATCGCTCGGCAATGAACTGGAGCGCCTGGGCCGTACAGTGGTCGACGAGCTGGAACGCCTCGCCGCGGGCGACGATCCCACCCACCGGGTTGTGCGCTCGGACCTCGTCAGAAGTGCCTGAGGCCGGCCTCCCTTCGGACTGATCTCAGGACGCGAAAACGTTTACCGCCGGGATGGCGGCGGTTCTCGTCGTCCCCCGCTTCAAGCGGCTTCCGATGCAGTAGCGTCGAGCTGTGACGGATCAGGAAACCGGAGCTCGTACGACGAGCCCTCGAACCGGGAACGGCAAGCGTCCAAGTGGTAACGCCGTTCAGGGCAAGCCCAGCACGATCCGAGACGTCGCCGCGCGGGCCGGTGTGTCCGTAGCAACCGTTTCCCGGGCCCTGGCCGGCAACTACCCGGTCTCGGAGGAGACCCGGGCCCGCGTCATGAAGGCGGTCGAGTCACTTCACTACGTCGTGAACGTCCATGCCAAGGCGCTGTCCGGCCGGGTCGCGGGCCCCGTCGCACTGGTCATCCAGGACATCACCGGCCCGTCGCTCGCTCATGTCGCCGCCGGAGTCGAGCAGGAGGCAGCCGACCGAGGCAAGTTGAGCCTCGTCTGTGTCACCCACGGTGACACGGATCGCGAGGACGACCTGGTGCAGCTCATGCGAGAGCAGCACGCGGCGGCAGTGGTCCTCGTGGGCGGAGCGGTTCCGGGCGAGGCCTATCACCGGCGCATGGCGCGGTACGCCATCGCCCTGGACGCCGTCGGATCCCGGCTGGTGCTGTGCGGGCGCCCGCCGCTGCCCGAGGGGCTGCCGGTCACGGTGGTGGAGTACGACAACAAAGGGGGCGCTTTCCAGGCCGCCGACCATCTGCTCACGGCGGGCCACCGGCGCATCCTCTTCCTCGGCGGCGAGCCGCTGCAGAGCAGTTCCGAGGAGCGCCGGGCCGGCTATCGCCAAGCTCTGCGGGCCCATGACGTGCCGTATGCCGAGGAGTTGGACAGCTCGGGTCTGTACACCCGCGTCTCGGGCTATCGGCGGACCCGGGACGCCCTGCGCTCCGGACTGGACTTCACGGCGGTTTTCGCCGGCACCGACATGGTGGCCGTCGGCGTGCTCGCCGCCCTCCGCGAGGCCGGTCTGGACGTCCCCGGTGATGTGTCGCTCGTCGGATTCGACGACGTGCCCTTCGCCGGCGACCTGTCCCCGGCGCTCACCACGGTCCGGGTGCCGTACGAGGAAGTGGGCCGTACCGCCGTACGTCTGGCACTGGGAAGCGAGGAGCGTCTCGCCGGGGACGACCACGTGGTGCTGAGCACTCAGCTGGTCATCCGTCAGTCCGTGGGCCGGATGCCGTGAGTGCACGGCGCGCCGAGGGCGCATGGTCTTCAGTTCGGCGCGGGTAACGTACGGGCGGCCGTGACGCGGCCCCTTGGACGGGACCGGCGCCACGGCCGGCCGACGCGCATCTCAAGTCGGCCTGATGAGGCGGTCGTTCACACGGTGAGTTCCTTGGTGATGCGGTCGAGCATGAACGCCGAGGACTCGCGGGCGCGTTCCTCCCAGGCGAAGACGCAGGCCGTGGCCACGCCGTCGAAGTTCAGCTCGCGCAGGGTGCCGAAGAAGGCGTCCCAGTCGACCTCACCCTGGTCGATGTCGAGGTGCTGGTGGATGCGTGCGGTGGTGCCCGGCGGGTTGAGGATGTAGCGCAGACCGCTGGACCCCTTGTGGTTGAAGGAGTCCGCGATGTGCACGTGCTGGAGCTTGTCGCCGGCGTAGCGCATCATCGCGGCGATGTCCGCGGTCGGGTCGGAGCCCGAGAGGTGGAAGGAGTGCGGGGCGCAGTAGAGGTAGTTCACCCAGGGCTTGTTGATGGCGCGGACGAGGCCGACGGCGGGGGTGTTCTCCTCGCAGAAGTCGTCCGGGTGGGCCTCCAGGTTGAGGGCGATGCCCTCCCGCTCGAAGACCGGGAGCAGTTCCTCCAATGAGCGCCAGAAGGCGGCCTCGCTCTCGGCTGCGCGCTCGGGGCGGCCGTTGAACTCCGAGTTCATCAGCGGACATTCGAGCTCGGCGGTGATCTCGATCATCCGCTTCCAGTACCGTACGGCCGTCTGTCGCTCGGTCTCGTCGGGCGAGGACCACTTGTACAGCGGGAGCACGGAGGAGAGCTTCACCCCGTGCGTGCGCAGGGAGTTCTTCAGCTCCGCCACACGGTCGTCGTCCGCACGCGGGTGCAGGAAGAACGGCATGAAGTCGTCGCGGGGTGACAACTCGATGTAGTCGTAGCCGAGTTCGGCGACCGTGCGCACCATGTCGTCGATGGGCAGGGCGCGGAACATGTAGGGGTCGAGGGCGATCTTCACGCGGCACCTCCGTAGAAGGCGGGACGGGGCTTGAGGTCGGTGGCGATGACGTGGCCCGATTCCAGGGCTTCGACGGTCGCGCTGGTGATGACGGTGGCCGCGTAGCCGTCCCAGGCCGAGGGGCCGGTGGGCTCGTTGCCGGCGGCGATCCCCGCGATCCACTCGCGGAACTCCGTGTTGAAGGCGTCCGCGAAGCGGCCCACCCAGTCGGTGAGCACCTCCGTGCTGTGCTGCCCCGCGCTGCGCACGCCGACGGCGGCCGGGTCGGGCAGCCGGACGAGCCCTTCCTCACCCACCGCCTCGCACTGGATGTCGTAGCCGTACTGGCAGTTGACGAAGACCTCCAGGTCGATCCGGACGCCCTTGGCGGTTTCGAAGAGCATGATCTGCGGGTCCTTGAGGTGGGCGAACCGCTTGCTCGTGGCGCGCGGGGTGACCACCTGGGTGGAGACGATCTCGTCGTCGAGCAGCCAGCGCAGGACGTCCACCTCGTGCACCGCCGTGTCCAGGGCCGCCATGTCGGACGTGTACGACTCGGGCACGGTCGGGTTGCGGTGGGCGCAGTGCACGATCAGCGGCTGGCCGATGCGGCCGGAGTCGATGACCTGCTTCAACTGCCGGTAGCCGGCGTCGTATCGGCGCATGAAGCCGACCTGGACCAGGCGGCGGCCGTGTGCCGTCTCGGCCTCGATGATCCGCAGGCAGTCTTCGGCGGTCGTGGCCAGCGGCTTCTCGCAGAACACCGGCTTCCCGGCGGCTATCGCGGTCAGCACGTGCTCGGCGTGGGTCGGACCCCAGGACGTCACGAGCACGGCGTCCACGTCGTCCGCCGCGATCACGGCGGCGCCGTCGGGCAGCACCCGGGCACCGACCGGCGCCGCCGCCTCCTCGGCACGGGCGGCGTCGATGTCGGTGACCGCGGTGACGCGGGCGCCTGTGACGGTGTGGGTGAGGCGCTGGATGTGTTCCTTGCCGATCCAGCCGGCGCCGATGACTCCTACACGTACGGTCATGGTCATTCCTTATGCAGACGAGGTCAGGAGAAGCGCGCCCGGAGTTCGGCTTCGAGGGTTTCGAGGGTGCGGCCCTTGGTCTCGGGGACGTAGAGCTTGACGAAGGTGAACGAGAAGACGCCTGCCACCACGAAGAGGAAGAAGGTGTTGGAGACCCCGATGGCGGAGACCAGGGACGGGAAGACCAGCCCGATCGCGAAGTTGGTCAGCCACAGCACCACGGCCGCGACACCCATCCCGAAGCCGCGCATCCGCATCGGGAAGATCTCCGACAGCATCAGCCAGGTCACCGGCGAGATCGCCCCCTGCTGGAAGGCGAGGAAGGTGACCGTCATGGCGAGCACCGCGAAGGCCCGTCCGTCGCCCGAGGGCAGCAGGAGGGAGAAGACTCCGATCAGCAACAGGGCCGCTGTCGTGCCGATCTGACCGGTCATCAGCATAGGGCGGCGGTTGACGCGGCCCAGCAGCCAGATGCCGACGAAGGTGGCGAGCACCGAGATGACGCCGTTGGCGATGTTCGCGGTCAGGGCGCTGTCGGCGGTGAAACCGGCGTCGGTGAGGATCTGGGTGCCGTAGTACATGATCGTGTTGACGCCGGTGATCTGCTGCACGATCGCGATGCCGAAGCCGACGAACATCAGCCGGCGCAGCCACGGCGTGGACTTCATGTCCTGCCAGCCGCCGAGCTTCGCCTGGTCCTCCTTGACGGCGAGCGCGGACACTTCGGCGAGTTCGGCCTCGGCCCGCTGCTGGGACCGGACCTGCTTGAGCACTTCGAGGGCTTCGGCGAAGCGGGTCTTGGAGGCCAGCCAGCGTGGGCTCTCCGGCATGACCAGCATGCCGAACCAGAGCACGACGGCCGGGATCGTGGCGAGCACGAGCATGTAGCGCCACACTCCGCCGGACTCACCGCCCACCCGCGCGATGACCGCGTTGGAGGTGAAGGCCAGCAACTGACCGCTGACGATCATGAGTTCATTGCGGGTGACCAGTGCTCCGCGCCGCTCTGCGGGCGAGATCTCGGCCAGATAGACCGGCACGGTCACCGAGGCGCCGCCGACCGCGAGGCCCAGCACGAAGCGGGCCACCACCATGACGGCGGTGTTCGGCGCGAGGGTGCAGCCGAGTGCGCCGACGAAGAACACCACGGCGAGGACGAGGATCGTACGGCGCCGTCCGCGCGCGTCCGAGAACCGTCCGCCGGTGATCGCGCCCACCGCGGCGCCGAGCAGCAGCGAGCTGGTGACCATGCCCTCGGTGAAGGGGGTCAGGCCCAGGTCGTCGGTCATGTAGGGCAGGGCGCCGTTGATGACGCCGGTGTCGTAACCGAAGAGCAGTCCGCCGAAGGTGGCGATGACGGTGATGAGCCGCAGCCGCCGTGACACCGCCAGAGGGGCGTCGTCCGCGAACGCGGTGGCCGGGGATGTGGTCGTGTCGTCCCTGACGTCCATAGCCACCGCCTCCTATCGGTCGAGGTGCGGGCGGCTGGTACCCGTCAGTCCGCAACCGGCCAGGTGCTCACGCGTGCTGATTGCGATGGGCAGGGGCACCTCGGGAGCGCACGGGTACAGGTCCTGCTCGACGATGACGAACAACTCGGCGTCCAGCCGCGCGAGTTCGGCCACCACGTCGGCCGGATTCGGCACGCCTGCGGGAGGTGACACGCACACCCCGCGCTTGACCGCCTCCCCGAACGACAGGTCCTCCGCGGTGACTTGGGCGAGCACCGCGGGGTCCATCTGCTTGATGTGGACGTAGCCGACGCGCTCGCCGAAGCGGCGGATCAGGTCGAGGTTGTCGCCGCCGCCGTACGCCACGTGCCCGGTGTCCAGGCAGAGGTTGGTGTAGCGGGAGTCCGACTCGTTGAGCAACCGCTCGATCTCCGGCTGGGTCTGGATGTGGCTGTCGGCGTGCGGATGGATGACGAGCTGTACGTCGTACTCGTCGAGCAGCAACTTGCCCAGCCGGTCGGCGGATCGGCCGAAGCCCGCCCACTGGACGGCGGTCAGCTCGGGCGACTCGGTGAACGCGCCGGTCTTCTCGTCGCGGTACATCGGCGGGATGAGGACGAGGTGGTGCGCGCCGGCGGCCGCGGTCAGCGCGGCGACCTGCCGGACATGGGCGAGCATCTCGTCCCACGCCTCCGGACGGTGCAGCCCGCCGAACGCGGTGCCGCCGGAGACCTGGAGCCCACGGGCGTCCAGCTCCTCCTTCAGACGCTGCGGGTCGGTGGGGAGATAGCCGTACGGCCCGAGCTCCAGCCACTGGTAGCCGGCCGTGGCCAGCTCGTCGAGGAAGCGGGTGTACGGCACCTGGTGCTCGTCCTCGGGGAACCAGATGCCCCAGGAGTCGGGAGCGGAGCCCAGGCAGAGGTTGCCCGCGACGGTACGGAGGGGAGTTGGCGCCGTTGCCATGGTCGGTCCTTTGCGAAGGGGGGAGGGGGAACTCTGTGGATCAGCTGGACGTGGGGAAGTTGAAGCCGGCGGCGACCTGCTGGGCGGGCTGCGGCCAGCGGGTCGTGACGACCTTGGGGCGGGTGTAGAAGCGGATGCCCTCAGGGCCGTGGATGGGGGAGTCGCCGATGAGGGAGTCCTTCCAGCCGCCGAAGGAGTAGTACGACATCGGCACGGGCACCGGCACGTTGACGCCGATCATGCCGACCTTGACGTTGCGCTGGAATCGGCGGGCGGCTTCACCGGAGGCGGTGAACAGGGCGGTTCCGTTGCCGTACGGGTTGGCGTTGATGACGGCGATGGCCTCGTCGAGCGTGTCGACGCGGACGATCGCGAGGACCGGGCCGAACAGCTCCTCCTTGTAGGCGTCCATCTCGACCGTGACGTGGTCGAGGAGGGACGGGCCGGTGAAGAACCCGTCGGCGTACGTGGGGTCGTCGATCTTCAGCCCGCGTCCGTCCACGACGACGGTGGCGCCCTGCGTGGCAGCGGTGCCGACGGCGTTCTCGACGCGTTCCTGGGCGACCTTGGTGACCAGCGGTCCCATCTCCACGCCGGGGGCGTCACCGGGTCCGACCTTCACCTCGCGCGCCTTGCGCTCCAGCACCTCCACCAGCCCGTCCGCCGCGTCACCCACGGCCACGGCGACGGAGACGGCCATGCAGCGTTCGCCGGCCGAGCCGTAGGCGCCGGCGGTGATGTGGTTGGCGGCGAACTCCAGGTCGGCGTCCGGGAGGACGACGGCGTGGTTCTTGGCTCCGCCGAGGGCCTGGACGCGCTTGCCTGCCGAAGTGCCCTGCTCGTGCACGTACTTGGCGATGGGGGTCGACCCGACGAAGGAGACGGCCTCGATGCCGGGGTGGGTGAGGATCGCGTCGACGGCGTCCTTGCCGCCGTGCACGACGTTGAAGACGCCGTCGGGCAGGCCCGCCTTCTGGTACAGCTCGGCGACGAAGTTCGCGGCGGACGGGTCGCGCTCACTGGGCTTCAGGATGAAGGTGTTGCCCGTCGCGATGGCGATGGGGTGCATCCAAAGGGGCACCATGGCGGGGAAGTTGAAGGGCGTGATGCCCGCGACGACGCCGAGTGGCTGACGGAAGTTGTGCACGTCGATGCCGCGGGAGACCTGGTCGGAGAAGGACCCCTTGAGGACGTCGCCGAGGCCGCAGGCGAATTCGACGACCTCACGGCCGCGGGTGATCTCGCCGCGTGCGTCGTCGACGGTCTTGCCGTGTTCGGCGGAGATGATCCGGCCCAGCTCCTCCTCGTGCTCGACGAGCAACTGACGGAAGGCGAACATCACTTGGGTGCGCTGGGTGAGAGACGACTCGGACCAGGTCTCGAAGGCCCGCGCGGCGGCCGTGACGGCGGTGTCGACGTCGGCGGCCCCGCCCAGGACCACCTGGGCCTGCTGCCGTCCGGTGGCCGGGTCGAACACCGGAGCGGTGTCCGTGCCGGGGACGGCCGTGCCGTCGATCCAGTGCTGAATGGTCTTCACGGGAGGGTGTCCTTACAGGTAGTGGCGCTGGGCCTGCTTGTGGGCGGCGTACGTCTCGTGCGCGGTCCGGGTGGTCTCCAGGGCGGAGGTCTGGCTGACGGGGACGTCCCACCAGCCGTGGCCCGGCGGGTTCGGCCCGTACAGGTCGGTCTCGACGTGGACGACGGTGGTGCGGGTCGCGGCCTTCGCCTTCTCCATCGCCGTACGGAACTCGTCGACGGAGGTGGCGTGCAGGACGTCCGCGCCGAGCGAGGAGGCGTTGGCGGCGAGGTCGACGGGGAGGACGTCTCCGTCGAGCAGGCCCGAACCACCGTTCCGGAAGCGGTAGTTGGTGCCGAAGCGCTGTGAACCGAGCGACTCGGACAGGGCGCCGATCGAGGCGAAGCCGTGGTTCTGGACGAGGACGACGATGACCTTCAGACCCTCGGAGACCATGGTCACGATCTCCTGAGCCATCATCAGATACGAGCCGTCACCGACGAGTACGACGACCTCGCGCGAGGGGTCGGCCATCTTGGCGCCGAGGCCGGCGGCGACCTCGTAGCCCATGCAGGAGTACGCGTACTCGACGTGGTACGCCTTCGGATCCCGCGCCCGCCACAGCTGTTGCAGGTCGCCGGGCATGGAGCCGGCGGCGTTGATGACGACGTCACGGTCGCCCAGTACGTCGTTCAGCGCGCCGAGGATCTCGGTCTGGGCGGGCAGCGGACCGTGGCCTACGGTGAAGCACGCGTCCTCGATCTCCCTTGTACGGCCGATGAGTTGACGGGTTCGCTCGCGGTACTGAGGGTCGACCTCCCAGCCCTTCAGGGCTCGCGCGAGGGCCTCGATGCCGAGCCGGGCGTCCGCCACCAGCGGCTCCGCGGAGTGCTTGACCGCGTCCAGCCGAGCGACGTTGAGGTTGACGAAGGCGACGTCCGGGTTGCCGAAGACGGTGTGGCTCGCGGTGGTGAAGTCGCTGTACCGGGTGCCGATGCCGAGGACGACGTCGGCCTCCTTCGCCAGTTCGTCGGCCGCGTAGGAGCCGGTCGAGCCGATGCCGCCGACCGCGCAGGGGTGGTCCCAGGGGACGGCGCCCTTGCCGGCATGGGTGTCGGCGACCGGAATGCCGGTGGCCTGGGCGAAGGCCCGCAGCTGGGTCTCGGCGCCGGAGTAGACGGCCCCGCCGCCCGCGACGATCAGCGGTTTGCGTGCCTTGCGCAGCAGCCGTACGGCCCGCTCCACGGCGGCCGGTTCCGGCACCGGGCGGCCCACGTGCCAGACCCGGCGCCGGAAGAAGGCGACCGGCCAGTCGTACGCCTCCGCCTGTACGTCCTGCGGCAGGGCCAACGTCACGGCGCCGGTCTCCACCGGGTCGGTCAGCACCCGCATCGCCGCGAGTGCGGCCGGGATCAGCTGCTCGGGGCGGGAGATCCGGTCGAAGTACTTCGACACGGCACGGAAGGCGTCGTTGACGGTGACGTCCCCGCCCCGGGTGTCCTCCAACTGCTGGAGCACGGGGTCGGCGGCGCGGGTGGCGAACATGTCGCTGGGCAGCAGCAGGACCGGTATGCGGTTGGTCGTCGCGAGCGCCGCACCCGTGATCATGTTCGTCGAACCGGGCCCCGTCGAAGCCGTGCAGGCGAACGTCGCCAGCCGGTCGCGCATCTTGGCGTACGCCACCGACGCGTGCACCATGCCCTGCTCGTTGCGGGCCAGGTAGTAGGGCAGATCGGCCTCTTGGGTGACGGCGGCCTGCAGCAGGGCCTGGCCGATCCCGGCCACGTTGCCGTGCCCGAAGATGCCCCAGACCCCGGGGATCAGCCGCTGTTCCTGGCCGTCGCGCTCGCTGTACTGGTTCGCGAGGAAGCGGACCAGGGCCTGGGCGGTGGTGAGTCGTACGGTGGTCATCGCTGGGTGAGTCCTTCGAAGGGAAGCCGGTCGTCGACGTCCTGGGACTTCCAGGTCCCCCGCACCCATCCGTGGGCGGGGTCGTCGCAGATCAGCCAGGCGCGGTCCTGTCCAGGGCCCGCCATGACGTTGAGGTAGTAGAGGTCGTAGCCGGGTGCCGCGATCGACGGGCCGTGCCAGCCGTGCGGGATCAGCACGGTGTCGCCGGAGCGGACTTCGGCGAGCACGTCGATCGGCCGGTCCTCAGTGCCGTAGACCCGCTGGTAGGCGAAGCCGTCCTCGCCCGCGACCTGGAAGTAGTAGATCTCCTCCAGCTCCGACTCCTGGCCCGGCCGCGCCGTGTCGTGCTTGTGCGGCGGGTAGGAGGACCAGTTGCCGCCCGGGGTGAGGACCTCGCACACCAGCAGCTGCTCGGCCTCGAACGTGCCCGGCAGGCAGTAGTTGTTGACCTGCCGCGAACACGCCCCGGCGCCGCGCAGTTCGACCGGCACGTTCTTCTGGGGCCCGTACCGAGCGGAGAGTGAGCTCCGCTCGGTACGGGCGGAGGGCAGCGCGAACGTCCCGCCGTCCGCGCTGCTGATCAGGGCCACCGACTCGCGGGGGAGGTACGCGAAGTCGGTGGCGGAGGCGAACACGCCTGTCCGGCCGGTGAGTTCGAAGGCCGTGCCGTCCGTGGTGACGGTGCAGGAACCCGTCAGCGGCAGGACCAGGAACTCGGAATCCCCGGTGGACAGGGTGTGTGCTTCGCCCGGCCTCAGGGTCAGGATCCTGAGGCCGGAGTGTCCCCAGCCCGCCGACTCGGGCGTGACCAGGAGATCGTAGGGGCCGTCGGCCGAAGTCCCCTTCGGCAGGTGGTACTTGCTCGTGTCCGTCACAGCAGGCTCACCGCCCGGTCCACGGCGCCGGCGACGTCGCCGTCCGAGGGGTAGAGCAGGGAACGGCCGACCATCAGGCCCTGCGCGGTGGGGAGTTTGAGGGCCTTGCCCCAGGAGGCGAAGGCCGCTTCGGCGTCCTTGACCTCGCCGCCCAGCAGCAGCGCGGGCAGCGTCGAGGAGGCCAGCACCCGCTCCATGTCCGCCACGACCGGGACCTTGAGCCAGGTGTAGGCGGTGCGGCGGCCCAGGCCCGAGGCGATGGTGACCGACTTGACGACGGCGTCCGTCGAGAGGTCGTTACGGATCCTGCCGTCCTGCCAGGAGGAGAGGAACGGCTCGATCATGGCGATGAGTTGACGGTCGTTCAGCTCGTTGACGGCACGGGCGGTGTTCTCCAGGACGGAGGGTGTCGCCGGGTCGTCGAGGGCGATACGGGTGAGCATCTTGCCGCCGTCGAAGCCCATCGCGGCGATGGTCTCGGCGTCGTAGCCGGTGAAGCGGTCGTCGATCTCGAAGACGGAGCCCGCGAGCCCGGCCCGGTTCATGGAACCGAAGACGCTCTTGCCGTCCAGGACGCCGAGCAGCAGCAGGTCCTCCAGAATGTCGGCCGTGCCCAGGACGCCCGTGACGCCGGGCCGCTCCAGCGCCGTGCACAGGCGGTCGAGAAGCTCGAAGCGATCGGCCATCGCGGTGGGGTCGGCGCCGACGCCGTTGGCGCCGCGGGCCGGGTGGTCGGCCGCGACGATCATCGCCTTGCCGTGGGCGCCGAGGAGCGAGGTGGCTTTCACGCGGCGTGCTGCCGCCGTAGCGATGGCGCCGGGGTCGTTGACCCGCGCCTCCACGATCCGGCTCACAATGTCGGACGGCACGTCGTCACGCCTTTCGTTCGGTGGAAGCGGTGGTGGCCTCGCGGAGCTTGGCCTCGACCTCGGCCTCGGTGGGCATCGCGTCGGAGCAGGAGAGCCGGCCCGCGACCAGGGCGCCGGCGGCGTTGGCGAAGGAGACCGTGCGGCGGGTGTCCCAGCCGGAGAGCAGACCGTGGCAGAGCGCGCCGCCGAAGGCGTCACCGGCGCCGAGCCCGTTGACGACGTCCACCGGCACCGGCGGTATCTCGACGGCCGAACCGTCGCGGCCGACGGCCAGGACACCCTTGGGACCCTGCTTCACCACCGCCAGCTCCACCCCTGCGGCGAGCAGTGCCTTCGCGGCGGCGTACGGCTCGCGCTCACCCGTCGCCACCTCGCACTCGTCGAGATTGCCGACGGCCACCGTGGTGTGGCGCAGGGCCTCGGCGTAGTACGTACGAGCCTGATCCGCGGCGGTCCAAAACATCGGCCGCCAGTCCAGGTCGAAGACGGTCGGGCCGGACTTCGCCCGGTGCGCCAGCGCGGCGAGCGTGGCCGAGCGGCTCGGCTCCTCGCTCAGCCCCGTCCCGGTGACCCAGAAGATCCGGGCGTCCCGGACGGCGTCCAGGTCCAGTTCGGCCGGCTGGATGTCCAGGTCGGGAGCCTTGGGCAGCCGGTAGAAGTACAGCGGGAAGTCGTCCGGCGGGAAGATCTCGCAGAACGTCACCGGGGTCGGCGCGATGTCCGACGTGCCGACGAACCGGCTGTCGACGCCATACCCGTCCAAGGCCGTGCGGACGAAGTCCCCGAAAGGGTCCCGGCCCGTCTTCGTGATCACGGCCGCGGAGCGCTCGTAACGGGCCGCGGCGACGGCGACGTTGGTCGGACTCCCGCCCAGGTACTTGCCGAACGACGTGACCTCGGCCAGCCCCACGCCGGTCTGGAGCGGATATACGTCCACCCCTACGCGGCCCATGGTCAGCACTTCGAACGGCATCACGCTGGTTTCCCTTTCGTGCCGGAGACGGAGGCGTTCAGGAGATTCACTGCTGCGCTCTACTAGCGCGCTCTAGTCTGTGTACGATGACTCCTGTCCAAATGTCATGTCAATACCTTGTTGCCAGGAGATTTCGAGAGGCCCGTAGGGTTGGCCGCGGCGGAAGGTGGATTCACAGGTGGATGCGTCAGGAAAGCAGCGGCCCACGATGGCGGACGTCGCTGCGAAAGCAGGCGTGTCGCGGGCGCTCGTCTCGATCATCTTCCGCGGTCAGCCGGGCGCGAGCGAGGAGACGCGGCAGCGGGTGCTGCGGGTGGCCGACGAGATCGGCTACCACCCCGACAGCGCGGCCAGGCTGCTGGCCCGCGGCCGCAGCCGGACGCTCGGCGTGATGTTCACCGTGCACCAGACCTTCCACGCGGACCTCATCGCGGGGATCTACCCCGAGGCCGAACGCCTCGGCTACGACGTCCTGCTCTCCGCGGCCACCCACGGCCGCAGCGAGACGAAGGCGGCCGAGGCGTTGCTCAGCCACCGTTGTGAGGCGCTGATCCTGCTCGGCCCCGAAGCCGAGGCCGCGTATCTCGACGAACTCGGACACCGAGCGGTGACAGTCTCGGTCAGCCGCCGAGTGCCCCGCGCCCGCGTGGACTTCGTCCACAGCGCCGAGGGCAAGGGGATGCACCAGGCCATGGAGCATCTCGTCGAACTGGGGCACCGTCGAATCGTGCACATCGACGGCGGCAGGGGCCCCGGATCGGTCGATCGGCGGCGTGCCTACCGGGCCGCGATGCGCCGACACGGACTGGAGGCCGAGGTTCGGGTCATTCCCGGGGAGCACACGGAGGAGTCGGGCATCGAGTCGGGCCGCCTGTTCCTGGCGGAGCGCGATCGGGGGCAGGACCTGCCGACGGCGGTCCTCGCGGGCAACGACCGGTGTGCGTGGGGCCTGTTGATGGCCCTGACGCGCGCAGGCGTCGACGTCCCGCGTGATGTGTCGGTTGTCGGTTACGACGACAGTCACCTCTCCCATCTCATGCCGATCGGCCTGACCACCGTCCGCCAGGACGCGGCTCTGATGGCGGAACATGCCGTGCGGTTCGCCGTCGAACGGCTGGAGAATCCGGAGCTGGAGGCCCGAGAGGCCGTACTGGATCCGAAGCTCGTGGTGCGCGGTACGAGTGGCAAGGCACCGGAGACGTCGGCCTGAGGCATTGGCGACCGGGCACGTCCCCCAGCAGTTGGGGCTCTTGGCCTTGCCTGCTGGGGACATGCCGCTACAGCGCTGTCAGGTCTCTCGCGTCGGGGAGTTCGTCGACGTCGAGGCCGCGGACTTGGGACAACTCGTGCTTGAGCGCGGCGAGTTCGGTACCGCCGGCCATGTGGTTGGTGAGCTCTTCGAGGGTGATCTCGCTGCGCTCCGCCGACAACTCCATGGTGCCCAGCCGCAGCACGCTGAAGTGGTCGCCGACCATGTAGGCGTGGTGCGGGTTGTGGGTGATGAAGATGACCCCGAGCCCGCGTTCGCGGGCTGCGGCCACGTACTTCAGCACCACACCGGACTGCTTGACGCCGAGGGCGGCGGTCGGCTCGTCCAGGATCAGGACGCGGGCGCCGAAGTAGACGGCGCGGGCGATGGCGACACACTGGCGCTGGCCGCCGGAGAGGGTGCCGATGGGCTGGTCCAGGTTGTCCAGGACGATGCCCATGTTGCGCAGTTCCTCGTCCGCGGTCTTCTTCATCTTCTCGATGTCGAGACGGCGGAACGGCCAGGGGCCCTTCGTCATCTCCGAGCCGAGGAAGAAGTTGCGCCACACCGGCATCAACGGCACGACGGCCAGGTCCTGGTAGACCGTCGCGATGCCCCGGTCGAGTGCCTGGCGGGGGGTGGTGAAGTGCACCGGCTCCCCGTCGACGAGGAATTCGCCCTCGGTGTGCTGGTGCAGCCCGGAGATGATTTTGATGAGCGTGGACTTGCCCGCGCCGTTGTCGCCGAGGACGCAGGTGACCTGGCCGGGGCGGACCGCGAGGTCGACCCCGTGCAGGGCACGGATGTTGCCGTACGCCTTGCCCGCGTTCCGGAGCTGGACGGTCGGACGGTCCCCGTCTTCCGGCTCCGTGTCCTGGAGGATGGCGCCGTGGGTGTTGGCTTCTTTGCCTGTCATGTTGTCGGTCACCTCCGGGTCGCGGTGCGCTGGACCCACAGATTGATGAGGACGGCGCCGAGCAGCATCACGCCGAGGAACGCCTTGAACCAGTCGGGGTTCCAGCCGGCGTAGACGATGCCCTGCTGCACCATGCCGAACATGAACGCCCCGAAGACGGGGCCGATCGCCGAGCCGGCGCCGCCGGTCAGCAGACAGCCGCCGATCACGGCCGCCGAGATGAAGATCAGCTCCTGGCCGACGCCCTCGCCGGACTGCACCGTGTTGAAGGAGAACAGCTGGTGCATCCCGATGAACCAGGCACCGAAGCCGACGAGCATGAACAGGGAGATCTTCGTGAACGCCACGGGCACGCCCACGGCCCGCGCGGAGTCCTTGTTGCCGCCGACCGCGAAGATCCAGTTCCCGTACTTGGTGCGCAGCAGGACCCAGGTGGCGATGGCCGCGAAGACCAGCCACCACACGATGGTGATCTTCACCTGCACGCCGCCGACGTCGAAGGACGACGCGAAGACCTTCTTGGCCTGGCTGAAGCCGTCCATGGTGCTGATGTCGTCGGTGGCGACGTTGCCGGTGACCAGCTTGGTGACGGCGAGGTTGACGCCCTGGAGGATCAGGAAGCTGCCCAGCGTGATCAGGAAGCTCGGCAGCCCGGTCTTGACCACCAGCCAGCCGTTGAGGAAGCCGATTGCCAGCGAGACCACCAGGGCGGCGATCACACCGACCCATACGTTCATGGTGAGTTGGTAGCTGAGCATGGCCGCGGTGAGCGCGGAGGTGATGACCGCGACACCGGCGGAGAGGTCGAACTCGCCACCGATCATCAGCAGGGCGACCGGCAGTGCCATGATGCCGATGGTCGAGGACCCGTAGAGGATGTTCGCCATCGACGCGCCTTCGCGCACGGGCGGAGCGGCGATCAGGAAGAACACGTACACCGCGGCGGCGCCGAGGAACACGCCCACCTCGGGGCGGGCCAACAGCCGTAGCACCTGCGGACGTTCGACGGTCCGGCCGTCAACCTCCTTGGGGCCGGGGGCCGGCGGTGAGGTCACCGCCGGCTCGGCATGCTGGGTCATACTCATCACCGGGTTCCGTTGGCGGCGAACTTGGCGACGCTGTCGACGTTCGTCTTGTCGATGAAAGCCGGTCCGGTGAGAACGGGCGCGGTGCTGCCGCCGCTGAAGTTGCCGTTGGTCTTGTAGAGCCACAGCGCGTCGACCGCCAAGTAGCCCTGGAGATACGGCTGCTGGTCCACGGCGAATTCGATCTTGCCGTCCTGGACGGCCTTCACCAGGTCCTTGCTGAGGTCGAAGGTGGCGAGCTTGGCCTTGCTGCCGGAGTCGGTCAACGACTGGATCGCCGTCAGCGCGATCGGGGCGCCGAGAGTGACCACCTGGTCGATGGAGGAGTCCTGTGTGAGCTTCGCGGTGATGGTCGACTTCACGGACGGCATGTCGGTGCCGTTGACGTAGAGGATGTCGGTCTTGCCGCTGAAGCCCTTCTTCAGACCGGCGCAGCGGGCCTCCAGGGCGACCTGACCCTGTTCCTGGATGACGCAGAGGGCGTGTTTGGCGCCGAGCTTGTTGAGGCGTTGGCCGAAGGCCTGGCCGGCGATGTTCTCGTCCTGTCCGAAGTACTCGAGCATGCCGAGCTTCTTCCAGTCGCTCACACCGGAGTTGAAGCCGACCACGGGGATGCCGGCCGACTTGGCCTTGGCCACCACGTCCTTCATGGCGTCCGGCTTGGCCGCGGTGAGCGCGATGCCGTCGACCTTCTGGTCGATCGCGTTCTGTACGAGGTTGGCCTGGTTGCCGGCGCTGGGATCGCTGGAGTAGACGAGCTTGACGTTGTCCTTGGCGGCGGCGGCCTGGGCGCCCTTGCGGACCAGGTCCCAGAAGGTGTCGCCGGGGGCGGCATGGGTGACCATGGCCACTGTCATGCGCGGGGTGGTGGCCTTGCCGGCGGAGGCGCCGGAGGTGTCCTCCGTGGACTTCTTGCCGCCCGAGCTGCTGGAACAGCCGGCGGCGAACAGAGTGCCGACCAGAACGGTGGCGGTGAAAACTGCGGCTCGGTGGTTTCTGCGCATGTCCCTTGCACCTCGCTGTGCTTGTCAGGGTGGAGTCTGTGGCGGTCGGAAGCGCGTCCCGCGTCGGCGGCCGATGCATGTTCACCGAGTGGCGACGTGGTGCGCGAGGGGTGTGTATGTGCCGTGCGTGGCGGCTCGTCTTCTGCGGCGGTCGTTGGTGTAGACCGCCTGTTCAGCGACTGGAGCGCTTTAGTAGCGCGCTCTAGTTGGAGAGACTATGAGGCCGTCTCTGTGGGGATGTCAACAGGTATGTCAGGACGTACCAACAAAGTGTTCGGAATGAAATTGAGTCCCGGATCCGATCATGGGGTTGGCTGTACTGGCCACCTGACCGCCCTGGGCCAAGGGCTGATCGGCGCCGGACGGACGGCCAGGGCGCATGGTCTCCGGATCAGAGGTGTTCTGGTTCGGGGCGGCGATGTCCTCTGGGCTTCGCGCTCGCGCTGGATCGGCTGGTGAGGCGAGGGGGCGTGTGTCACTTGGTTTGCCCGGGGAAATCTTCGCCCCCGGCTCGTCGGGGTCCAGGACACCGGTCGTGCCGGAGGCGCGCACGCGGGCGGCGTCGCCGACGGCCCAGACGGCACCGGGGTAGACCTTGTCGCGGACGCCTTCGTCCAGCAGGGCTTCGATGCGGTCGGTTGCGTAAGTCATGGTCTTCTTGTTCGCCGGGGCATCCCGCCTGGCCAGCGTGGTGAGGTGGGTGGCGCTGCTTTACAAGGTGTAGGGCCGTCAGCCGCTTGGCTGAATTACCGACCACGGTCCAGCCTCCAGCGCGGTAGTTTGTCCATGTTTTCCCTGGCTCCGGCCTTCAGGGCTACGGGCTGTAGGGTGCTGGAAACCCTACAAACTGTAGGGGGAGGGGTGGGCAATGTCCGGCAGCGCGTACGCCACACTCGCCGGGACCCGACGGCTCGGACCGCCGACCGCGTCCCGCCGCGCGGAGTACTCGCTCGCGGCCGTGGCGGGGGCCTTCACCCTGGCCCAACTGGTCTTCGTACGCCCCGGGTTGGGCCTCGGCTGGGACGAGACCGTGTACGTCAGCCAGCTCAGCGCGCACGCCCCCGCCGCCTTCTTCAGCGCACCCCGGGCCCGCGGCATCTCCCTCCTGGTCGCCCCCGTCACCTCCTGGTCCTCGTCCACCGTCCTGCTCCGCGTCTACCTCGCCGCACTCTCCGGCCTGGCCCTCTTCCTCGCCCTCCGCGCTTGGCGCGGCCTGTTCCCCGCCCGCGTCCTCGCCCTGGCGGGCGCCCTGTTCGCCTCCCTCTGGGTGACCCTCCTCTACGGCCTGCAGGCCATGCCCAACTACTGGGTCGCCGTGGGCGCCCTCGCCGCGGCGGGCTGCTGCCTGCGGGCCTGGACCGACCGCTCGGACCGGGCCGCGCTGTGGGGCCTGGCGGCGAGCGCGTCCCTGTTGGCGTGGATGCGTCCGACCGACGCGGTCTGGGCGACGCTGCCCCTGCTCGTCCTCGTGGTGGCCGTCCGCCGGTGGCGCCTGCTCGTCGTCCTCCTCGCCGGGCTCGCGTCCGGCGCGGCGGAGTGGGTGATCGAGGCGTACGTCAGTTACGGCGGCCTGACGCAGCGGCTGCACGAGGCCTCGTCGATCGAGGGCGGACTGGGCTGGAACGTCGCGGTCCTCGACCAGTTGCGCAGCCTGGGCGGACGCGCGCTGTGCCGCCCGTGCACGGCGGAGATGCCCAACCCGGTGGTCGACGTGTGGTGGCTCGTGCTGCCCGTGCTCGCCGTCGTCGGGCTGGTCGTCGCGGTCCGCGCGCGCCGCACCGTGGTCACTCTCATCCCGCTCGCTTGCGCCGTGACGGCCGCCTTCCCGTACCTGTTCATGATCGGATACGCGGCCCCGCGCTTCCTGCTGCCCGCCTACGCGCTGGTGGCGATCCCGGTCGCCGACGCGCTGATCCACCTGGTCACCAGACCGGCCGGAGCCTGGCGGCGGGCGGCCGTGACCCTGCTCGCGATCGGCCTCGTCGGCCACCTCGCGATCCAACTCGCTGTCCTGGAACGGACGGTGAGCCGTACGAACACCCAGCACCGCGACTGGTTCCGCACCGCCGCCGAACTCCACCGCCTCGGCGTACGCAAGCCCTGTCTGCTCACCGGCCAGGACGCCATCCCGATCGCCTTCTACGCGGGCTGTGGCTCCGCCGCGATCGGGGGCCACAACGCCAACACGTCCCTGACGACCCTCGATCGGACGGCCCGCCGTATGCCCGTCGCCGACATCGGGCCGACCGGCGGCCGCCCACCCGCGTACGCCCGCGACTGGCCCGCCCATCGCTACGGCACGCTGGAACTACGTGTCGCGCCGAGCGCGGAGAAGGGCGGCGGCGGATGACGGCACCGCCCGCCCCCACCCCGACGACGACCCCCACCACCCGCCGCCGACGCGCCTACTGGCAGACCGGGTTGACCCTCGCTGTCCTGGTCGCTGTGGTCTGCATGGTGCGGCGGCACTGGCCTGTGCTCGAGAGCGGGGCCGGGCGGCTTGCTGTCGCCGATCAGGGGTGGTTGGCGGTGGCGGGGACGGCCGCGCTCGGGACGTGGGTGTCCTCGGCCCTCGCCCAGCAGGGCGCGGTGCCTCAACGGCTGCCCGGCGGAAGGCTGGTGGCCTCGCAGCTCGCCGCGTCCGCCGCCAACCATGTGCTGCCCGCCGGGCTCGGCGCCGGTGCCGTCAATCTGCGTTTCCTGATGCGCTGCGGGTTGCCGGTCGGGCGCTCGGCCAGTGCTCTCGCGGTCAAGGCCACCGCAGGTGTGGTCGTCCGGGTCGTGCTCATCGGCGTCCTCGCCACGGTCTGTCCGGGGGTGCTGCGCGTCCCGGACATCTCCCTGGGTGTGGTGGGCGTCGTCCTCGCGATCGTCGTGCTCGTGACCGTACTTCTCAACTGCCCACTGTGGCCCCGGTGTCGGCGGGCCCTCGGCACGGTGCTGACCGACATCCGGGCCGTGCACGTCCGGCCGCAGCGGGCGGCTGCCCTGTGGGGCGGCTCGCTGGCCTTCGCCGCGCTGAACTGCCTGGTCTTGATCTGTGTCACCCAGGCCGTCGAACTGCCCTTGTCCCCGGCCAGGGTCGCACTGCTGTACCTCGCCGCCAGCAGCGCCGCGGCCCTGCTGCCGACCCCGGGCGGCATCGGTTCCCTCGACGCCGCCCTGGTCTTCGCTCTCACCGCCTCCGGAACCACGGTGTCGGCCGCCGCCTCCGTCGTCCTCGGCTACCGGCTGCTCACGGTGTGGCTGCCCCTGATCCCGGGCCTGTTGGTGCTCGGGGTACTGGTCCGGCGCAAGGCACTCTGACCCCAACCGCGTTTCCCGCCCGGCCGGTTCAGGTAGTACTCCGAATATCTGTTATCTGTCCGTGGGCGAGGGGGAGTTGTATGGCGGAGCATGAGACGAGTGGCCGGTTGGCGGACGAGTTCTTCACTCCCGGGACCTCGTCCTTCACCGAGTTCCTCGCGGCACACCGGCCCGCACTGCTGCCCACCCGCCGCCCGTTCCCGGCGGGCGTCCGCGCCGGAGCCGACCAATTCCCGCACGGCACCACGGTGTTGGCCCTCTCCTACCGCGACGGCGTGCTGATCGCCGGCGACCGCAGGGCCACCATGGGTAACGTGATCGCGCAACGCGACCTGGAGAAGGTGCACCCCGCGGACGACTACACCGCGGTCGCCTTCGCCGGTACGGTCGGGCTCGCGGTGGACATGGTGAAGCTGTACCAGGTCGAGCTGACGCACTTCGAGAAGATCGAGGGCATCCCGATGACCCTCAACGCCAAGGCCACCCGCCTCGCAGGACTGATCCGGCAGAACCTCGGCCAGGCCATGCAGGGCCTCGCCGTCGTCCCGCTCCTCGTCGGCTACGACCCCGCCGCCCCCGAAGGCGCCAAGGGCCGTATCTTCACCTTCGACGTCGTCGGCGGCACCTACGAGAAGCCGGACTTCCACGCGGAGGGCTCCGGCTCCCCGTACGCCAGAGGCTCTCTCAAGAAGCTGTTCCACAAGGGCATGTCCCGGCGTGACGCGGCCCTCGCCGCACTTCAGGCCCTGTACGACGCGGCCGACGACGACTCGGCCACCGGCGGCCCCGACCTCAACCGCCGTATCTTCCCCATCGTTTCGGTGATCACCGAGGACGGTTTTGAGCGGCTCCCCGAGCCGGAGACCGAGGCCCTGACCCGCGAGATGGTCGAACAACGCCACAGCCACCCGGACGGCCCGAGAGTCGCGCTCTGAGCGAGACGGGTGACTGTGGCAGCGGTCGCCCCCGGTCCCGGGTTGCCGTAGTAGGCGTCGGGGCCGTGTTTGCGGGTGTAGTGGCGGGCCAGCAGGTGTGGGGGTGGTGGGCTGTCGGGGACAGGGCCAGGGTGTTGATGGCCATGTCCGCTACGGCTTCGCAGATGATGGCGTGTTCGAGGGATGTGCGGGCGGTGGGGCCCCAGGTGAAGGGGCCGTGGTTGGCGACGAGGGCGGCCGGGACCTCGGTCGCCCGTTGGTCGTCGCCTTTCAGCAGGTCGGCGATGATCCGGCCGGTGTTGTACTCGTAGTCCTCCTTGCACTGGTCGGGGGTGAGGTCGGGGGTGCAGGGGATGGGTCCGTCGAAGGTGTCGGCGTGGGTGGTGCCCAGGACCGGTATGTCGCGGCGGGTCTGGGCGAAGGCGACGGCGTGGGTGGAGTGGGTGTGGGTGATGCCGCCGATGGAGGGGAAGGCGAGGTAGAGGCAGCGGTGGGTCTCGGTGTCGGTGGAGGGGCGCAGGTCGCCGTCGACCGCCTTGCCGTCGGACAGGCGGACCGTCACCAGGTGGTCGAGGGCGAGGTCCTGGTAGGGCACCCCCGAGGGCTTGATGACGAAGACTCCCGCCTGGCGGTCGACGCCGCTGACGTTGCCCCAGGTCAGCGTCGCCAGTCCGGCCTGGGGGATGGTCAGGTTGGCGTCCAGTACCTCGTGCCGCAGGCCGTCACGGACTCGCGCGGTCATCGGTGTTCTCCTTGCAGAGAGATCAGGATCACGGGTGTCACAGGGCCTGGGCGAGGCGGTGGTAGGCGGCGTTCCAGCGGATCTCCTTGGCGAGGTGTCCGGTGCTGGTGGTCTCGTCGATGGTCAGCAGTTCCACGCCGGCCATGTTGGCGTAGTCGGTCAGGGTCTCGGTGTCGACGGCCGAGCTGAGCACGGTGTGGTGCGGGGCGCCCGCGAGCAGCCAGCTCTCGGCGGA
Source organism: Streptomyces prunicolor NBRC 13075 (assembly GCF_000367365.1). GTDB lineage: Bacteria > Actinomycetota > Actinomycetes > Streptomycetales > Streptomycetaceae > Streptomyces > Streptomyces prunicolor. The sequence goes on from NZ_BARF01000013.1 coordinate 41,587, forward strand.
CTCGGCGAGGGAGGGGCGCGGCTTCCATACGGCCCGGGCCACCGGCAGGCGGCGCAGGGGTTCGCTGGGGGTGACGACGTCGACGGTGTTGGCGGTCAGCCGGAAGCGGTCGCCGAGGTCGGAGAGGCCGACGACGACGGCGGGGCCGGGGGCCGCGTTGAAGACGAGGCGGACCGGGTCCTCGCGGCCGCCGATGGACAGGGGGTGGATTTCGCAGCTGGGGCGCTCGGCGGCCATCGGCGATCGAGGGGCAGACTTCCAGCATGTGGGCGCCGAGGATGCGGGGGGTGCCGGGGCCGAGGTGGTAGGTGTAGTCCTCCATGAAGGTGGTGCCGCCGGGCCGGCCGGCGCCCATGACCTTCATCGTGCGCAGCAGCGCGGAGGTCTTCCAGTCGCCTTCGCCGCCGAAGCCGTAGCCGTCGGCCATCAGGCGCTGGACGGCGAGACCGGGCAACTGGCGCAGCCCGCCGAGGTCTTCGAAGGTGGTGGTGAACGCGGTGAAGTTGCCCTCGGTGAGGAAGGTGCGCAGGCCGATCTCCTGGCGGGCCGCGTACAGCAGCGAGTCGTGGCGGATGCCGCCGGGGCGCAGTGCCGGGACGACGTCGTACGACTCGGCGTACTCGGCGGCGAGTTGGGCGGCTTCCTTGTCCTCGACCTCGTCGACCACGGCCACCAGGTCGTTGACCGCGTACGTGTTCACCGAGTAGCCGAACCGCAGTTGGGCCTCCACCTTGTCGCCCTCGGTCACGGCGACATCGCGCATGTTGTCGCCGAAGCGGGCCAGGCGCAGGGTGCGTGAGGCGTGCCGGCCGACGGCGGCCCGCGCCCAGGCCGCCACCCGCCGGACGACCCTCGGGTCGGTGGCGTGACCGGCGACTATCTTGCGGTCGATGCCGAGCCGGGACTCGATGTGGGCGAACTCCCGGTCGCCGTGGGCGGCTTGGTTGAGGTTCATGAAGTCCATGTCGATGCTGGGCCAGGGCAGCGACAGGTTGTACTGGGTGTGCAGGTGCAGCAACGGCCGGTCAAGGGCGCTGAGTCCGGCGATCCACATCTTGGCCGGCGAGAACGTGTGCATCCACACGATCACGCCCACACAGGTGTCGGAGGCGCTCGCCTCCTGGCACAGCCGGCGGATCGCGTCGGCGTCGGTGAGGACCGGCTTCCACACGGTCCTGACCGGGATCTTGCCGGGGCCGGAGAGGATCTCGGCGATGCTGCGGGACTGTTCGGCGACCTGGTGCAGGATGTCGTCGCCGTACAGGCCCTGGCTGCCGGTGAGAAACCAGATCTCCTGGCCGGGGTAGGGCGCGTGGTTGGTGTTCATGAGGGTTCCTTTCGAAGGGAGTTGACCGCCGAGCGGGGGCGGAGCGCGGAAGGGGTGCCGCTCAGGCGGAGGCCTCGGCGCGGAGGTGGCGCAGCCGGTGCATGACCTCGTTGGCGCCGCGGCCGAAGTAGTCGTGCAGGAGCCGGTATTCGGCGTAGAGGCGGTCGTAGGCGGCCGCGCGTTCCGGGTCGGGCTGGTACACGGCCGGGCGGGCCTTGGCCATCGCGTGGGCGGCGGCCCGGATGTCGGGGTACACGCCGGCCGCGACCGCCGCGTGCATCGCCGCACCCAGTGCGGGACCCTGCGCCGAGTCGATGACACCGAGGGGGAGGCGGGTCACGTCGGCGTAGATCTGCATCAGCAGCGGGTTCTTCATCAGGCCGCCCGCGACGATCAGTTCGCGCACCGGCACGCCGGACGTCTCGAACGCCTCGATGATGGTGCGGGTGCCGAAGGCGGTGGCCTCCAGCAGCGCCCGGTAGATCTCCTCGGGGCGGGTGGACAGGGTCAGGCCCACCACGACACCGCTGAGGTCGTGGTCGACGAGGACGCTGCGGTTGCCGCTCTGCCAGTCCAGCGCGATCAACCCGTGCTGGCCCACCCGCTGTTGGGCGGCCAGCGCGGTGAGATGTTCGTGCGGGTCGCGGCCGAGCGCGGCGGCCTGTTCGGCGTACGACGCGGGGAAGGCGGTGCGCACGAACCAGCCGAAGATGTCGCCGACGCCGCTCTGCCCGGCCTCATAACCCCACAGGCCGGGCAGGATGCCGCCCTTAACCACCCCGCACATGCCCGGCACTTCGGCCCACCGGTCGCTGCTCATCACATGACAGGTGGAGGTGCCCATGATGGCGACCATCCGGCCCGGTTCAACGGCGGTGGCCGCAGGGGCGGTGACGTGGGCGTCGACGTTCCCGACACACACGGCGATGCCCTCGGGCAGACCCGTCCACGAGGCCGCCTCCGCCGTCAGCCCACCGGCGCGGTCGCCGAGCTGGCCGATCGGCTGGTCCAGCTTGTCGGCCACGAAGCCGGCGAAGCCGGGGTTGAGCGCGGCCAGGTAGTCGGGGGAGGGGTAACTGCCGTCCTGGTACTGGCCCTTGTAACCGGCGGTGCACGCGTTGCGGACATACATGCCGGACAGCCGCCAGACGATCCAGTCGGCGGCCTCGGTCCAGCACTCGGTCAACGCGTAGAGCTCGGGGTCCTCTTCGAGGAGTTGCAGGGCCTTGGCGAACTCCCACTCCGAGGAGATCTTCCCGCCGTACCGCTGCAGCCAGGGCTCCTTGCGGGCGGCGGCCAGGGCGGTGATGCGGTCGGCCTGGGCCTGCGCCGCGTGGTGACGCCAGAGCTTGACGTACGCGTGCGGGCGGCCGGCGAGGTCCGGGAGTTCGCACAGGGGCGTGCCGTCGGCGAGGACCGGGAGGACCGTGCACGCGGTGAAGTCCGTGCCGATACCGACGACCTGGTCCGGCCGGACACCCGAGCGGGCCAGCGCCTCGGGTACGGCGATACGCAGCACGTCGACGTAGTCCGAGGGGACCTGGAGCGCCCAGTCGGGCGGCAACGGCGTCCCGTCGGGCAGCGCCCGGTCGAGGACGGCATGGGTGTACGGGTGCTCGGCGGCGGCCAGTTCGGCGCCGTCAGCGACACGAACCACCACGGCCCGCCCGGACAACGTCCCGAAGTCGACTCCGATGACGAAGGTGTCGGGATGGGTGTGTTCGCTGTTCTCGGCGTTCACCACCGGGCCACCCTTCTGTTCGATATTTCAGGCATTGTTCGACATGTCGAATGTAGTGGAGAATAAATCTCTGGGATGGAACCCCCGGTCGGGGCCCCGGCACAAGTGCCCGGGCCCCGACCGGAGTCGGCGGTCAGCCGGAGACCGGCGCGACCGAGATGCGGTCGATGTTGGGTGCGTAGGCGCTCGCGTTGGCGAAGCTGATGGTGTTGGTGCCGGCCGTGAGGGTCACCGGGACGGGCAGGTCCCAGTAGCTGGACCAGCTGTAGTTGTTGCGGAACATGACGGTCTGCGCGGTGCCGCCGTTGATGGAGATCTGGGCCGCCCGAGAGACCACGTTGGTGTTGTAGTTCCCGGAGCCGGAGACCTGGTCGTTGGCGTAGCGGACGTTCATGACGTACCGCCCGGCACTGGCCGCCGTTACCTGGAAGGTGAGCGTGTTGGCCGAGCCGTTGCCGACATAGCCGACGTACTTGCCGCCCGAGGCCCAGCTGTCCGAGGTGGCGGCGGCTGTACCCGCGAGGGTCGCGCTCTCGGCCTCGTAGGCGGAGACGCCCGTGGTGTCACCGCTCGCGGCCACCCGCAGATCGCGCAGGGTCAGCGTGGTCGAGCCCGAAGTGGCCGCCGTGATGCGGTTGTTGCCCGCCGACAGATACAGCCGCGAACTCTTGTCGGTCAGCGTGCCGCTCGTGGAGGCCAGCGTGACGGCGGTCGCGCCGTCCAGGGTGAGGGTGCCCGACCCGTTGGAGGAGTAGTCGGTGTGCACGGTGTAGTAGCCGTCGGTCGGCGCGTAGACGTCGAAGGCGGCGGAGGTGCCCGAGGTCAGGGCCAGCGCACCGGCACCCGTCGTACCGGACGCGGTGTAGTTGTAGGTCGGCGAGCCGGTGATGTCCGCGTACGTGGCCGGGTACGAGGTGTCCGCCGTGGAGGCCGCGGTGAGGTCGATCTTGTCGAGGGTGACTTCGTTCGTGCCCTTGGCCAGCGTGATCGTGTGCGTGCCCGCCGTCAGGGAGACCGAGGCGCTCGCCGTGGAGCGGTAGGTCCAGTTCAGGGTCGGTGTGTAGGTGACCGCCTGGGAGGAGCCGCCGTCGACCGTGAGGGTCTGGGTCGCCGGGCCGCTGGACAGTTTGCCGTAGAAGACGTTCAGGTTGTACGTGCCCGTGGTCGGCGCGTTGATGGTGAAGGCGACCTTGCTGTCCGACTGGTTCAGGCTGCCGACGTCCTTCGTGCCCGAAGTGGCGTACCCGTAGGCGTTGGTGACGCTGCCCTGGGTGTAGACGGTGCCGTCGGTGATGGTCGCGTTCTCGGCCTCGTACGACGCCGTCGCCGGGGTGCTCGCGGCGGTGGGTGTGCCGGTGCCGGCCGGGTTGACGACGATGCGGTAGGCCGACATCGGGTCGAGGCTGGTCAGCGGGACGGTGATGCTGCCGTCAGAAGCGACCGTGTACGTGCTGCGGGCCAGCACGGTCGGCGCCGGGCCTGCACCCTCGTAACCGCTCCAAGCGGTGCGCTCCACCGAGACGTTGACGGTGCTGCCGAACGACGACGGTACGTTCTTGATCACCGTGTTCGCCGAGCCGGAGGTGCCGCCGCCGAGGAGTACCTGGGCCTGCTTGCGGCCGGTGTCGAGGGATGCGATGGCCTGCAGTGTGTCGATGACGTTGGACTGCGGCGGGGTCACCTTGGTGGTCTGGCCGGTGAGGCCCGCGTACCAACGCAGCAGCCACCAGTCGCCGTTGGGGATGTTGGTCTGGCTGACGTTGCCGTCCAGGTTCCCCGCGATGTCCCAGTACGCCTGGTCGGCGTAGACCTTGTTCCGCTCGAACATGGACATCCACTGGACCATCTGACCCGGCACCGAGAGGTCGCGGCGGTCGCCGTACTCGTTGATGTTGACCGGGCGGGGGCTGATGCCCGCGTTGGTCTCGATGGTGCGGTAGGCGGCCAGGTTGCCCTCGAAGTTGGAGAGGGAGGTCGGGTCCAGCTCGTGCCAAGTGGTCATGTCCGGAAGGACGTTGTTGGCCTTGGCCCACGGATAGAAGTCGCCCATCAGGCGGGCGTCGTAGTGCGTCTCGTTCGGGCCGGCGATCCGCGCGTTCGGGATGATCGAGCGGATCTTGTTGTAGACCGTCGTCCAGTCGCTCTCGAAGCTCGCGAGCGCACTCTGGTACGTGGCGGTGGCCGAACTGCCCAGCCCCGTATACCAGTTGCCGTCCGGCTCGTTGAACGGCACCCACACGAACGTGCTCGCGTCGGAGCGGGCCGCGACCTTGGTGACCATCGTGGTGACCTTGGTGAGGTAGTCGCTCAGACCGAGGTTCTCGTATGGCCACGAGGCGTAGATGTCCTGCATGTAGATGAGGTTGTCTCCGCCGCCACCGCGGGCGAACTCCGGCTGGACGACCAGCGCGTCACCGTTCGGGTGCTGGGTGCCGTCGGGCGCCTTCTGCGCAATGGACGTCATGTGCAGGGGAGTTACGAGGTTGTCGCCCGGAACTCCGTCGTCGCTGAGGCCGTACAGGGCGCCGTTGGCTCCGTGCATGACCGCGCCGGTGGTGGTGCCGAGGTCGACGCTCAGCGTCGGGGTGGCCGCCTGCGCGGCGGGGACGGTCAGCGCCGTGCCCAGGAGGGCGGCGGTCACCACGGTCACGCCCATGAGGGCGCGAACGGAACGGGATCTACGGGGTGTTCGAGGCATGGCTGTCCTCCTCCTCCCGCAGCGTTGCGGGAGGCTGTCGGGTACTTCGGGGGTGACCGGGGCGGCTCAACAGGCCGAACCCCGGGGCTGCTTGGCCTACTTGACGGCGCCGCTCGTGATGCCGGAGACGATGCGGCGCTGCGCTATGACGAAGACGAGGACCATGGGGAGGCTCATCATCACGACGTAGGCGAAGATCAGGTGCCAGTTGTTGAGGTACAGCTGGGCGTTGGCGACCTGGTAGAGGTTGAGCGGCAGGGTGGCCTTGTCGCCGCCGCCGAGGACGAAGAAGGCGTAGAAGATGTCGCTCCAGGCGTAGAGCATCACCATGATCGTCGCGGTGGCGATGACCGGGCGCAGGAGCGGCAGGATGATGCGGAAGAAGACCCGGATCGGGCCCGCGCCGTCCATGCGGGCGGCCTCCTCCAGCTCCTCGGGGAGGGCTCGGATGAACCCCGTCATGAAGAAGATCGAGGTGGACAGGTACATCCCGGCGTAGACACCGATCATGCCGGGTCGGGTGCCGGCCAGGCCGAGTTGGCGCAGTTCCATGACGATGGTGATCACGGCGGGCGGGAGCAGCAGGCCGCTGATGCTCAGCGCGTACAGGGTGTTGACCAGGCGGCCCTTGCGGCGGGCGAACACCCAGGCGGCGCCCGCTCCGAGGAGCAGCACGAGGACGACGGACGGGGCGACGACCAGGAGGCTGTTGACGAAGCCCTGGACGATCTTGCCCTCGTCGAAGCTCTGCTTGTAGTTCGCGGCGGCCTGGACGTGGTGGGGCAGGGACAGGTTGGGCTTGATCGCCTCGGACTGCGGTTTGAACGAGGTGACCGCGACCAGCCAGAGCGGGATGCCGATGGTGACGCCGGCGACGATCAGGACGACGAGCGGCTGGATCCAGCGCAGCGGGCGCCGGTGCGCGGGGGCGAACGCGGTAGCGGTGGTCACTGGTTGTTCTCCCTGCGGCGCAGGCCGACGATGACGGGCACGGCGAGGACGACGACGATGAGGAAGAGCACCAGGCTCATCGCGGACGCCTGCGCGTACAGGCCCTGGCCGAAGATGCGGAACATGTAGATGTTGAAGACCTCGGTCTCGCCGCCGGGACCGCCTCCGGTGGTCGCCTGCACGATGTCGAAGGTGTTCATGGAACCGATCAGCGCGGTCGTCACATTGAAGGTGACGGCGGGCGCGAGCAGCGGGAACCTGACCGACCAGAAAGTGCGCCACCAGCCGGCCCCGTCGATCCGGGCCGCCTCCAGCACATCACCGGGCATGCTCTTCAGGCCCGCCAAGTAGATCAGCATGGCCAGGCCCATCCACTTCCAGCCGTGGATGAGGGTCACCACCACCAGCGTCCAGGTGGTCGAGCCGAGCCAGGGGGTGTCGACATGGTGTCCCGCGAGCGAGGACAGCACGCTGTTGAGCGCTCCGTCCTGGGCGAGCAGGGCGCGGAAGATGTAGCCGACGGCGAGCGCGGAGATCAGTACCGGGAGGAAGAAGACCGCGCGGAAGAAGCGGTTGAAGCGGGTGTCGCGCTCCAGCAGCAGGGCCAGGGCGAGACCGAAGCCGTTCTGGAAGACGGCCACGAGGACCGCGTACTCCAGGGTGATGCGGATGTCACGGGCCATCGACCCGTCGTGCAGGATGGTGCTGAAGTTCGACAGTCCCACGAAGCCGATCTGCGAGTGGAACGCCGACCAATCGGTGAACGGGTAGACGAAGTTCAGTAGATTCGGCAGCAGGAAGAACACGCCGAACACGGCGAGCGCGGGCAGAGCGAACCACCACGGCTGGTTGGCCTTGCCGCGGAGCCGGTCGCGCCGGGACGGCCGGACCCGGGCTTCGTCCTGTTCCCGGCTCTTCGCGCGCGTGGCGTCGAGAGCGTCCATCGTGGCGGTGTCCACCACTTTCTTACCTCCGGTACGGTCCCCGGGCACGCCGCCGACGGCGGCCCGGGGGCGGGCTGGGCTCAGGGGCGCCGGTCAGAAACCGGAGACGCCGCGCGCCTCGAGGACCTGCTTGAACTGGTCCTCGGCAGCCTGGGCGACCTGGAGCGGGGTCTTCTTGCCGTAGATCATGTCGGCGAGCGCGAGGTGCAGGTCCGGGGCGGTGAGCGCCTTGACCTGGAAGACGCCCTGGGCGCTGGAGAGGGCCTTGGCCTGGGCGATCGCGGTCTGCGGCAGACCGTCGGGGTTGGCCACCGAAGGCTCCACCGACACCAGCTTGTTGGCCTTGATGTAGGCCGGGTAGTCCGGGCCGAGCCAGAAGGACATGAACTGCCGGGCCGCGTTCTGCCGCTTGGTGTCACCGGTGTTGAAGGCGACGACACCGTTCGTCTGGTCCGGCGAGTACTCGGCCTTGGCGGAGCTGTTGGCGATCGGGAACCAGCCGAGCTTCTTGTCCATCTCCGCCGTGCTGGAGGTGGCCTGGATCTCGGACTGGAGCGCGGTGACGTTCACGGCCATCGCGGCGGTGCCGTCCATGATCGCCTTGCCCTGGTCGACGAACGTGGCCGTCTTGTAGTTCTTCTGCGCCAGACCGCCGTCGAGGACCTTCGTCTTGTACTTGGTGATCGCGGCGACGATGGTCTTGTTGGTCCAACTGTCCTTGTTCTTGTTGAGGTTGTGCCAGAAGGACTGCGGCAGATCCGTCATCTGCACCTGCACCTGCCACTGCAACGGCCACTTGTCGCCGCCGACCTCGAAGAACGGCGCGACGCCCGAGACCTTCGACTTGATCTTCGCGGCGTCGGCGAGCAGCTCGTCGTAGCTGCTCGGCAGGGTGGTGATGCCGGCCTTCGCGAAGACGTCCTTGTTGTAGTAGACGCCGAGGACCGCGGGGCTGGTGACGATGGCCGCGTAGCGGTGACCGTCGACCTGGCCGAGGGTCTTCTCCGTGGTGCCGAGCTTGGCGACCCAGTCCTCGTTGTCCAGGATCAGCAGGTTCTTGGCCGGCTGCACGAACGGCAGGGTGCTGCCCGTGGGCTGCCAGAACATCAGGTCCGGCTTGACGCCCGAGGCGAGCTTGGTCGGGACGTTCGACTCGTACGGGTCCGGTATGACCTCGGTGCTGATCTTGGCGCCGGTGGCCTTCTCGAACGGAACGCCTCGATGGCCTGCTTGGGCTCCGAGACGCTGTTCTGGGCGACCCACATGGTGAGCTTGACGCCCTTGAGGGAGGCGGTCGGGTTGACCGAACCCTCGGGCGCGGCGGCCGTGGTGGCACCCGTGCTGTCACTGCACGCGGTCGCGGTCAGCCCGAGGACACAGGCGGTGGCAAGGACGGAGACGGCTCTTCTCATGTCGGATCCCTGTTCGTACGCGGAAGGGAGGAAGGCAGGGCGGTGCTGCGGAGTTGTGCGACGGCTGCGGGGAGGGCGGCCGACGGATACGGCGAGCGCGGCGGACGTAACGGATGGGGCGACGGCGGACCTCCGGTCCGGCTCACGCGTCCCGTGGCCCCGAGCTCTCCCGGAGAATGAGGGTGGGTTCGGCCGGTACCGGCGCCGATTCCTGCTGATCGGTGTCGAGTTGGGCGCGCAGCAGCCCGAACGCGGCGCGGCCAAGACCGTGGAAGTCCATGCGGACGGTGGTGAGGGACGGGGTGACGAATGCGGAGTGCGGGGCGTCGTCGAAGCCGATGACGCTGACGTCCTCCGGGACCCGCCGGCCCGCGTGATGCAGGGCCCGCAGTACACCCAGCGCCAGGTCGTCGTTGCCGCACAGGATCGCGGTGACGTCCTTGTTCCGGGCGAGCTTCTTCCCCGCCTCGTAGCCGGCCTGGGCGTCCCAGCCCTTGCCCGACGTCGGGGGAGGGGTGACGCCGGCCGCTTCCAGGGCCTGGCGCCAGCCCTCGGCGCGCGGTGCCAGGCGGCGGGTTCCGGTCGAGGCGGGGATCGCCACGTAGTGGACGGTCTCGTGCCCGAGTGACAGCAGGTGCTCGGTGGCGGCCCGGGCCGCCTCACGGTCGTCGGCCCACACCGCGGGACGGCTCGGTGTCCGGCCCGGCCGTGGCGCCTCCACCAGCGCCGCGCACGGCACATGCGCCGGTACGCGGTCCAGGGCCGCGGCACCGATCGCGTCGAAGCCGATGACCACCACGCCGCCACCGGTGTCGGCGGCCGCGGCGATCGTGCGGTCCAGGTCGTCCTCCGGGGTCACGACCCGTACGCCGAGCGCGTATCCGGCGGCGCGGGACGCCTCCTCCAGGCCCTGCAGGGTGGCCGCATAGCCGTAGAGGACGGTGTTCGACGTGATGACCGTGACCGAGCGGGTGACCCCGCTGGCCAGGGCGAACGCGGTGGCGTTGCGTCGGAAGCCGAGGGTCTGGATGGCGGCGTCGACGCGCTTTCGGGTCTCCTCCTTGACGTTCGGGTGGCCGTTGATGACCCGCGAAACGGTCTGGTAGGAGACGCCTGCGGCAGCCGCGACGTCGCGGATACTGGCGGCTTTCTGCGGCCCCTGAGGGGGGTCGCCGTGGCCGCCGAAGCTTGTGTGACCGGTCACATCCATGCGAGGATTGTGAGCGGTCACAACGTGGGCGTCAAGAGACCGTAACTGGGGATTTACCTTTCGAACACGCCGACCGGAGCGGGGAGATCCCGCCCGGCGAGTGAGAAGCCCCAGTTCAGCGCCTGTACGAGAGCCGCAGGACCGAACTGTCCCAGAAGGGGAAATTGTGTTGACCGGTGTCGTCGAAACAGTCGAGAGGTCCCGTATCTGGTCGCACCCGGAGCTCGGGTTGCACGCCGTCCTGGACGCCAACGGGTCTGTGAGGCTGGGGAGTTCAGGCCAGGACTGGGACCGCCTGGTCCCCCTCGTCGAGGTCACCGCGACCGGTCACGGGCGCCTGTGGTCGGGGGAGCGCTTCATCGAGACGGCCATCGGCGAGCGCCTGGCCTACCGCAGCCATGACACGCAGACACTGCGGGACGGCGGCCTGGAGCGTACGACGATCCGGCTCGCGGACCCGGTGACCGGACTGGCCGCCGAGGTCACCCTGGAGGCGAGCCCCGGCGCGAGCTTCCTGCGCTCACGGGTGCGGCTGGTCAACGAGGGCGTCGCTCCCCTCCGGTTGGAGAGCGTGACGACTCTGACCGTCGGCGGGATCACTTCCGCTGTTGCCGAATCCTCCGTCGCTGAATCCTCTGTCGCCGAAGACGGCCTCGACGGGCTGACGTTGCACTGGGCGGACAACGACTGGCTCGCCGAATGCCGTTGGCACCGGGCCGAACTCCGTGACGAGGTCGTGCCGTTGAGCCGGTTCGCCCACGGGCGCGAGGGGCGCGGCTGCTTCGAGCGCTACTCGCAGGGGAGTTGGTCCACCGGCCGGCACCTCCCGGTCGCCGCCCTCACCGACCGGGAGGGCAACGCCTGGCTGTGGCAGATCGAGTCCAGCGCGGGCTGGCGCTTCGAGACCGGCGAACGCGAGGGCGCGGCCTACGTCGCCCTGTTCGGACCCGACGACGCCCACCACCAGTGGCACCAACTCCTCGCCTCCGGTGAGGACTTCCACACCGTCCCCGCCGTCCTCGTCCGCGCGGGGACCGGCGGCCTGGACGCCGCCTTCGGCACCCTCACGGACTACCGCCGGGGCATCCGCCGCGACCACCCCGATCACCACACCCTTCCGGTGATCTACAACGACTACATGAACACCCTGAACGGCGACCCCACCACCGAACGGCTCCTGCCGCTCATCGAGTCGGCGGCGGCAGCGGGCGCCGAGGTCTTCGTCATCGACGCCGGCTGGTACGACGACGACGCCCAGGGCTGGTGGGACTCGGTCGGCGCGTGGGAGCCCGCGCCCAACCGTTTCCCGGGCGGCATACAGGAAGTCCTCGATGCCATCACGAAGGGTGGCATGGCCCCGGGCCTCTGGCTCGAACCCGAAGTCGTGGGCGTACGCAGCCCGTTGGCACAGACCCTGCCCCCCGAGGCGTTCTTCCGGCGCGGCGGTGTGCGCGTCACGGAACACGGACGGCACCACCTGGACCTGCGCCACCCGGCCGCCCGCGCCCACCTCGACGAGGTCGTGGACCGGCTGGTGGGGGAGTGGGGTGTCGGCTATCTGAAGCTGGACTACAACATCAACATCGGCCCGGGCACGGAGAACGGGACCGAGAGCGCGGGCGCCGGACTGCTCGGGCACCACCGCGCCCACCTCGACTGGATGGCCGGACTCCTCGACCGCCATCCTCAACTCGTCCTGGAGAACTGCGGATCGGGCGGCCTGCGCATGGACTACGCCCAACTGGCCGTCGCCCAGCTCCAGTCCACCAGCGACCAGCAGGACCCGCTGCGCTACCCGCCCATCACCGCGGCGGCGGCCACCGCCGCGACGCCGGAGCAGGCCGCGGTGTGGGCGTACCCCCAGCCGGACCAGACCTTCGACGAGATCGCCTTCACCCTCACCGGTCCGCTCCTCGGCCGTGTCCACCTCTCCGGCTTCATCAACCTCATGGACGACGAGCAGTTCGACCTCGTCCGCTCGGCGGTCTCCGTCTACAAGGAGGTCCGGGGGGAGATCGGTACGGCGCATCCGTTCTGGCCGCTGGGTCTTCCCGGGTGGGAGGACGGGTGGATCGCGCACGGGCTGCGGGGGGCGGAGTCGACGTACGTGATGGTGTGGAGACGGAAGTCGGACGACACCGGGCGCGCTCTCACGGTCCCGCATCTGCGCGGTGCCTCGGTGCGCGCGACCGTGCTGTATCCGGGGACCTCGGACGCGGGCGTGGAATGGGACGCGGCCGAGGGGCGGTTGACGGTGTCGCTGCCTCGCACCGACACCGCTGTTCTCGTGCGGCTGAGCGCCGGCTGAGCCGTACGGTCGCTGGAGTCCTTACGTCCCGTGGAGTCCTTCCGTCCGCCGGGCCGGAGGACTCCACGGCTGTCGTTGCACGACTGATCCATCGGTGATCGTCATACGACGGATTTCGCGCAGGTTCCGTCAGAAAAGTGCCTTCAAGTGGCAATGCCGGGCTGTGGATGCTTCATCCGTTTCCCGCCCCTAGAGTTCTTGAAGTCCACTTTCGGAGGCGGGACCGATTGTGCAGGTATCCGTGACAAGGCAGTACACCGGTCAACCCGTCAGGACGTCGAGCTTCGTCGGCCGGCGTCAGGAGACCGCCGAGGTCAAGCGGCTGGTGGCCGCCCACCGGCTGGTGAGTCTGACCGGGACGGGCGGTGTCGGCAAGACCAGGCTGGCGCTGCACGCCGTGCCCCGGCTGGCACGGGCCTTCGCCGACGGGGTGCACATCGTGCAACTGGCGGGTGTGCGAGACGCGTCGCTGGTGCCGCTCGCGCTGATCGAGGCGCTCAACATCCGTGACGTGTCGGGGCGTTCGCCGGTGCGGGTTCTCATCGACCAGCTCCAGGAACGGGAGTTGCTGCTCGTCCTCGACAACTGCGAACATCTGGCGGACGCGTGCGCACGGCTCGTCGAGACGCTGCTCGCGGAGACCGCGGCGGTGCGGGTGCTGGCCACCAGCAGACATCCGCTGGACGTGCCCGCCCAACACGTCCTGGAAGTACAGCCGTTGGCGACTCCGACGCCGGGCGAGCCGTTGCCGCCCAGGCCCGCGCTGGAGTACCCGGCGCTGGCCCTGTTCGCCGATCGCGCCGCCACCGTACTGCCGGGGTTCTCCCTCACCGCGGCCAACCAGGACGCGGTCGCCGCCCTGTGCCGCCGGCTGGACGGGCTGCCGCTCGCGATCGAACTGGCGGCGGTACGGATGCGCGCCCTCGGCGTGCAGCAGCTGCTCGACCGCCTCGACCGCCGCCACCGGTTGCTGGCCGACAGCGGGGACACCGGGGGCCGTGAGGACACGCTGCCCCGGCACCGCACCCTGCGCGCGGCCGTCGACTGGAGCCACGACCTGTGCACACCCGAGGAACAGACGGTGTGGGCGCGGGCCTCCGTCTTCGCCGGGAGCTTCGACCTGGGCGCGGCCGAGGAGGTCTGCGCCGGGCCCGGCCTCGACCGGGACGAGATGGTGGACGCCGTGGCCGGTCTGGTCGACAAGTCGCTGCTGGTCCGGGACGGCGACGCCGTCCACGCCCGGTACCGGATGCTGGAGTCGATCCGGCAGTACGGCCTCGACCGGCTCCGCGAGGACGGCGCCCACGCGGAGGAGGCGGCCCGGCGCCGGGTGCGGGACTGGTGCCTGGACTTCGTCGAGGAGTGCGAGCGGCGCTGGTTCGGCCCCGACCAGCCGGAGTTGGTCCGCCGGCTGCACGCGGAGTCGGACCTCATCCGCTCGGCGTTCGAGTTCTGCCTGAACACACCGGGGGAGCTGCGGGCCGGGCTGAAGCTGGCCGGGCACCTCTGGTTCTTCTGGTTCGCGACCGGCGCCCTGGTCGAGGGCAGGTACTGGCTGGAGCGACTGCTCGCCGCCGCCCCCGAGCCGTCCGTCGCACGGGCCCGGTGCCTGTGGGCCCTGGCCCTGATGCTGCTGAGCCAGGGCAACGCGGTCCGGGCCGCACCCCTCGTCGAGGAGGCCCGCGAACTGGCCCTGCGGCTGGGCGACGAGGCCGAGGTCGCGCATACCTTCTTCGGTCGCGGCGGCGCCTGCCTGATCAGCGGTGACTACGACCGGGCGCGGGCCGTCTACGAGGAGGCGCTCTCCCTCCCGCCGCGCGAGGGCGAGTCGATGAGCCTGGTCGGCTTCAAGTACGTGGAGCTGGCCCATGTCCTCGCCATCCAGGGCGAGTACGACCGCGCGATGGCCCTGTGCGAGGAGTTCCGGCAGGTCTGCCTGACCTACGGCGAACAGTGGGTCCACTCCTACCTCCTGCGCATCCTCGCCTTCGCCGAGTGGGCCAAGGGCGACCGGGCGGCGGCCAGGGTCCACGCCCGGGAGTGCCTACGGCTCAAGCGGGCGGTCGGCGATGTGTTCGGCACCGGCATGACGCTGGAGCTGCTCGCCGCGGTCCACGCGCGTGACGGCGAGGGCCGCCCCGCCGCCGTACTGCTGGGCGCCGCCAAACGGATCTGGCAGGACGCCCACGTGGCGCTTGACCGCACCCCGTCCCACGGACCGGTGCGCACCGAGGCCGAGGAAGGCGCCCGCGCGCTGCTGGGCGACGCGTTCAAGAGCGCCTACCGCGAGGGCCTCGAACTCACCTCGGACCACGCGGTCGCCTACGCCCTGGGCGAGCGGGAGTCCGTGGCCCGGCCGGTGCTCGACAGCCCGCTCACCCGGCGGGAGGCGGAGGTCGCCGAGCTGATCGCGGAGGGGCTGACCAACCAGCAGATCGCCGACCGGCTGGTCGTCGCGCTGCGGACGGCGGAGGGCCATGTGGAGCGCATCCTCAGCAAGTTGGGCTTCACCTCGCGCAGCCAGGTGGCCGTCTGGGCCGAGGGACGTCGGGCCACCCGCCCGTGACGACGTACGGCCGCGAACGGAACGAAGACGTACTGCCGTGAACCGACCGACAAGGAAGGCAGACCGATGGAACACGGAGAACCCACCCCGCCTGTCCCCCTCGTGAAGCACCACGCCGGCATCCACTCGTCCGACGAGGAGTTCCTGGCGGTGGTGGTGCCGTTCCTCAGGGACGGCATCCTCGCCGAGGACGAACCGGACCCGGTGGTCATCACCACCCCGCGCAAACTGGACCTGCTGCGGGACGTGCTCGGCCCCGACGCCCGCCAGGTCGACTTCCGCGACTCCGCCCGCTGGTACCGCGGCAGCCCCGCGAACAGCATGGCCACCGCCCTCGACTACTACGTCACGCACGCGAGCCCCGAGGGCCTGCTCCACATGACGGGCGAGCCGGTCTGGGACGGCCGCACAGCACGCCAGATCCCCGAGTGGAAACGCTACGAGGCACTCGCCACCGAACTTTTCACCGGCGCCCCGCCCGACCTGATGTGCCTGTACGACACCCGGACCGCCCCGCCCGACGTCGTCGACGCGGCCCGGCACACCCACCCGACGGAGCTCAACCGGCAAGGCGTGCAGCCCAGTTCGCTCTTCACGGAGCCCGCCGTCTACGCGACCCAGGGCCTCGGCCCGCTGCCCGCGCCGCCGCCGGACGCGGTCGGGGTCGGCCTCGACGGGGACCTGACCGCCGGTCACCGGTTCGCGGCGGACCAGGCACGGGCCCGCGGCATGGCCCCCGAGGAGGCGGCCCGGTTCGGGCAGGCCGTGTCCGGCGCCACGCGCTACGCGGCTTCCCAGGGCTGCGACAGCGCGCACCTGCGGCTGTGGTCGACCCGGCAGCGCATCATCTGCGAGGTGCGCACCCCGCGCGGCCGTATCACCGACCCGTTCCTCGGCTTCCGGCCGCCGGGTGCCGAAGCGCGGCCGGAGGACGGGCTCTGGCACACCCGCCAGGTCTGCGAGTTCGTGGACATGCGGTCCGGCGACGAGGCGCGGGAAGGCTGGACCATCCGGATGGAGACGGCCCTCGTCACGGCAGGTTGACGAACCGGCCCGTGGATCCGGGTAGTTCCCCCCGTGCCTCGAAGGGCACGGCGGACGCATGGTGGATACGAGGCCGGGTCTGTTGGCGGACCCCGCCTCCCACCACACGGACCGAACGCCCCAGGGGCCGAAGGGAAACGACCATGCCGAACGACCGTCGACGCGGCCTGCCGACCGTGGGCGATGGCTGCACCACGATCCTGGGCCCGGGAAAGTCCTCGGTCCGCCAGGCCAGGGAACTCGTCCGCAAACGGCTCGCCGAATACGGCCTCCAGGACCTGGTGGACATCGCCGAACTGCTGGTCAGCGAACTCGCCACCAACGCCGTCGTGCACGCGGGCGGCCGCTACCGGCTCACCCTGACCCTGGGCGTCGGCACCCTGCGCTGCGAGGTGGCGGACGAGCGGCGCCACCTTCCCCGACCGCCGCACCGGCACGCCGAGCGCGACGACCACCTCGACGTCGACCCCGACAGCGAGAACGGCCGCGGGCTGTTCCTGGTCGACGCGCTCGCCCACCGCTGGGGCAGCCGCCTCGTCGAGGAGGGCAAGGAGGTCTGGTTCGAGCTGGAGACCGACGCGCCGGACAGCACGGGCGACAACGCGGCGGAGACGGACGTACACCTCCCGGCCCCGGCCCGGCCGCGGGCCCAAGAGCCGCACGGCTGTGCCGAGTTGGATCACGAGCGGGCGGATCACCACTACAGCCCTGACGGCGACCGCGCCGAGGATCTCGGGCTGCTCGGCCGGTACCGCCCACGGCGTCCGGTGCCGGGAACGGTGTCGCGGGCGCCCCATGGTTCGGTGTCGGCCGCTGTTTCCGCTTGAGCACGTCCACCGGTGAGCACGGCCACTGGTGAGCACGGCCACTGGTGAGCACGTCTATGGGCGGGTCCGCTCACGCGGTGGTCCCGTGCTGGGCGCGGCCGGATCCACCCCGTCGGCCAGCAGCCGCGTCGGCAACCACCAAGCCGCCGCGCACACGCACACTCCGAGCCAGCCGACGGCGAACAGCCAGCCGCCGACGACATCCGTGAACCAGTGCACGCCCAGATACACCCGGGTCAGTCCGACCAGCGCGCCCCAGCAGCCGACGGCCAGGCACAGCGGGGTTCTCCCGTGCGGGGCGCGCACGCATATCGCGAGGATCACCAGCCCGGCGGTGAGCGCCGCCGTGGTGGTGTGGCCGGAGGGGAAGGACCAACCCGAGGCGTTTCCGGCCCAGTTGCCCATCGCCGGGCGGGGCCGCGAGACCAGTTCCATCGCGCCGTAGCGCAGGCCCTGGCCGGCGGCGAGGCAGGCTGTGGCCAGGGTCGCGGCGAGCAGACGTCCGCGTGCGGTGCGGCCGGTGAGGAGTCCGGCGAGGACGACGAGGGCGTACGGGATGACGCCCGTGCCGGTCGCGGTCAGGCCGCGGGCCACCGCCAGCGCCATGTCCGGGCGGTGCGCGACGGACCAGGACAGCGCGTCCTCGTCCGTGAACAGCGGAGCGCCCTCGTGCCCGATCACGACCATGCTCAGCACGCCGAACGCGGTCCAGGCGCCGAGGCTCAGGCTGCCCGCCAGTTCGGCGGTGTCCTCGCGGTTCATGACACCAGCAGGGGTCGCAGTCGGGTGGCCGTGATCCGCCGGGTCAGGGAGTCCGGCCGGCGCTTCAGCAGCGTCATCGCGCCGAGCGCCAGGAGCGTGCCGACGGCCACGCCCGCCACCACGTCGTGCGGATAGTGGACCCCGACCCAGACCCGGGAGGCCGCCATCGCGAGCGCGGCCACGGCGGCGACCGCACCGATTCGGCGCGAGACGAAGAACAGGGCGACCGCTGCCGCCGCGGCGATGGTGGCGTGGTTGCTCGGGAAGGACCAGTCGCCCTGCGCCGGACACGCCTCCAGCGTGACCACCCGCAGGGTCCGACACGGCCGGTTCTCCCGCACCACCGCCTTGAGCAGCGAGTCGATGCCGTACGCGGCGACCACGACCACCGGCACGGCCAGTGCCGTCACCGCCGCCTCGGCACCGACCCGGCGGGCCCGCCACCAGCCCACGACCATCAGCACGGCGAACAGCGCAAGCCCGTACGTCGACCACACCGAGATCGCGCTGTCCAGCCAAGTGGGCGCGTGCTGCGCGGAGTCGACCACATCCGTGTAGGCCTCGCCGTCGACGGACGCCCCCTGGAACGCGACGAGGATCATCCGTGCACCTCCCGGGCGAACATCACCACACCGACCTCCATCGCTGACTACAAATCTGTAGACGGTCTACTCAACTGTAGACGATCGCGGCGCACGGGAAGTTCCGCCCTTTTGCCCGGTCATTGCCGCTTCATGACTGACTGACTACATGTATGTAGTCATGATGGTCCGCGAAGTAAGGCATGCCTTCACTAACCCAGGAGGGGTCGCACCCAATGTGGGACGACGCGTTTCCGAGCTTTCTGATCGGACTGAGGGAGGGGCTGGAGGCCGGGCTCATCGTCTCGATCCTGGTCGCCACCCTCGTCCGCGCCGACGCCAGGTCCCGGCTGCCGCAGGTGTGGACGGGCGTCCTGGCGGCGATCGCCCTGGCGATGAGCTTCGGCGCGGTGCTCACCTTCACCGCGGCGAACCTCTCCGCCACGGCTCAGGAAGCGTTCGGCGGCGTCCTCAGTGTGATCGCCGTCGCGTTCGTCACCGCGATGGTGTTCTGGATGCGCCGCTCGGCCCGTACCTTCTCCGGCGAGATCAGGGAGAAGGTGACCGGCGCGCTGGGCATGGGCGCGGGCGTGCTGATGCTCACCTCGTTCCTCGCGGTGGGCCGCGAGGGCCTGGAGACGGCCCTGTTCCTGTGGACCACGGCCCGCGCGGCCGGTGAGTCCGCGGGCCCCCTGACCGGCGCCGGCATCGGGCTGGTCCTCGCGGCGGCCCTGTGCTGGGGCCTGTACCGCCGGGTCCTCAGGATCAACCTGACGAAGTTCTTCACCGCCACCGGCGTCGTCCTCATCGTCATCGCGGCCGGCGTCCTCGGCTACGGCCTGCGCGACCTCCAGGAGGGCGGTGTCCTCCCCGGCCTGACCACCTACGCCTTCGACCTCAGCGGCAGTGTCGACGCCGGGTCCTGGTACAGCACCCTCATCCAGGGCGTGTTCAACCTGATGCCCACGATGACCTGGCTCCAAGTGGCGGGCTACGTCGGCTATTTGGTGGTGGTGATGCCCCTGTTCGTGCGCGGGGTGAAGACGAAGACGCCCGAACCCGCGCCCACGACAGTCCAGTTGAGCGAGTCGCCCCCGTCACCGCGCCGCCGCTCCGTCTGGGTCGTCCCGGTCGCGGTGGTCGCCGTACCCGCGGTCGTCGCCGGTCTCTTCGTCGCCTTCTCCCGCCCCAAACCCGCGAGTTCGGAGACCGTGGCCGTCTCCGAGACGGAGTGCGGCAAGGGCTTCACCGCGCCCGACACCGGACGGCAGACCTTCCAGATGCACAACACCGGCGACAAGACCGCCGAGGTGTACCTGATCGACCCGGCGAGCAACGCCGTCTACGGCGAGGTCGAGGGCCTCGCTCCCGGCACCACCCGGGACCTGGTCGCCACCGTCGCGGGCGGCTCGTACGCCTGGCGCTGCGTGCCCACCGGCGCGAAGGCCGTCACGTCCGCCACGGTCCATGTCAGCGGCGGGGGAGGCTCGGTGAAGGCGGTCGTCCCCGTCTCCGAGAACGACCTCGCCGCGCCCCTGAAGGCCTACAAGGTGTACGTCGACCAGGGCCTGGCCACCCTCGAGACCCAGACCCGGCAGCTCAGCACCGACATCGCGGGCAACCACCTCGCCAAGGCACGCACCGACTGGCTGACCGCGCACCGCACTTACTCCTCCCTGGGTGCCGCCTACGGAACCTTCGAGGACTTCGACCAGAAGATCAACGGCAGGGCCGACGGGCTGGCCGGGGGAGTCGACAACAAGGACTTCGCGGGCTTCCACCGCATCGAGTACGGGCTCTGGCACGGGCAGTCGGCGGGCGAGTTGAAGGTGCCCGCGCAGCAACTCGCCGCCGCGGTCGTGGGGTTGCGGAAGGCGTTCCCGACCCAGGACTTCGACCCCGGTGACCTGCCGCTGCGGGCCCACGAAATCCTGGAGAACACCCTGCAGTTCGAGCTGACCGGCGATACGGACGAGGGCAGCGGCACCAACCTCGCCACCGTCGACAGCAACCTCGCCGGCACGCGCGAGCTGCTCACCGTACTCGAGCCGCTGCTGACCAAGGAGTCCCCGAAGCTGCTCCCCGGCGTCGACGCCGACATCGCCCGGCTGCAGAAGCTGCTCGACTCGGCGCACCAGGGCGGCAGTTGGACCCCCGTCGAGCAGTTGGACGAGACGGCGAAGGCCCAACTTGACGGCGCCACCGGGCAGTTGCTGGAGGACCTGGCACCGGTGCCGGACCTGCTGGAGATCAGGAAGTCCGCCTGATGAGCACCGGGAACGCGAGCGGTGCCGAGAACACCGGCAGTACTCAGAACAGCCGCAGCACCCAGAACAGCCGTAGCGAGGGGAACTGTCCGATGCCGTCTGCTGAAACCCAGGGCTGCCCGGCCGGAGCCGGTCGCCGTTCCTTCGTGCGGACGGCGCTCGGTGCCGGGGCCGCCGGAGCGGTGCTGGCCGGCGGGGCGTTCGCGCTCGCGGAGACCGGCGGTACGGCTCAGGCGCAGGCCGCCGATACCACGAACGGCGCCAAGGTGCCCTTCCACGGCACCCACCAGGCAGGCATTCTCACCCCCACCCCGGCCGCCGCGACCTTCGTCTCCCTCGACGTGATCGCCGACAACCGCGCCGAACTGACCGACCTGCTGCGCACGATCACCGAACGGGCCCGCTTCCTCACCTCCGGCGGCACCCCCGCCGACCTCGGCGTCGGCGCGCCGCCTGCCGACAACGGCATCCTCGGCCCGGACGTCCCCGCCGACGCCCTCACGGTCACCGTCGGTGTGGGCGCGTCCCTCTTCGACGACCGGTACGGACTCGCCAAGGTCAAGCCGCGCCGACTGACCCCCATGAAGACGTTCCCGAACGACAACCTCCGCGCCGCCGAGTGCCACGGCGACCTGTCGCTCCAGGTGTGCGGCGCCCGCCAGGACACGGTGCTGCACGCGCTGCGGGACATCGCCCGGCACACCCGCGGCGGCATGCAGATCAAGTGGCGCATCGACGGCTTCCAGAACACCCCGCGCCCCACCGGCACCCAGCGCAATCTGCTCGGCTTCAAGGACGGCATAGCCAACCCGGACGTGAAGTCCACCCGTGAGACCGACCGGCTGATCTGGGTCGGCGACGGACAGGGCGAACCGGCCTGGGCGAGCGGCGGCAGCTACCAGGTGATCCGGATCATCCGCATGCTGGTCGAGTTCTGGGACCGGGTCTCACTCAGCGAGCAGGAGCTGATGTTCGGCCGCCGCAAGGACACCGGCGCCCCGCTGGACGGCGCCAAGGAGACGGACATCCCGCACTACGCCAAGGACCCCAAAGGCACGGCGATCCCGCTCGACGCCCACATCCGCCTCGCCAACCCGCGCACCGCCGCCACCGACACCTCGCGCATCCTGCGCCGCGGCTACAACTACGACCGGGGCATCGACGCCGTCGGCAACCTCGACATGGGCCTCGTCTTCTGCTGCTACCAGCAGGACGTGAAGCGCCAGTTCGAGGCGACCCAGACCCGGCTGATCGACGAACCCCTCGTCGACTACATCTCTCCGACCGGCGGCGGCTACTTCTACGCGCTGCCGGGTGTGAAGGACGCCAAGGACTGGCTCGGCAGGGGTTTGATGGCGTCCTGACCAGGGATTTTTCCTCCCATTGGGCAAGACCTGCCGTGGTCTTTGCCGACCGTTACTGCGAATGGGTTGCAGGTACGGGAAGATGGCACGAGGTTGCTCGCGGCAACCGCGCAGCCATGCTCGCACCCGTACCTGTACCCGGCAGAAAGACCCTCCTCGATGACGGCCGCCCCCGAGTCCACTCCGACCCTCCCCGTCACGGCCGCGGCGTCGCGGCCGACGCTCTGGTACCGCGTCCGTACGTCGATGACGCGGCAGGAGTGGACCCGGGTCGGCGGGATGGCCGCGTTCGTGCTGGGGCTGCATGTGATCGGCTGGTTCACGCTCGTGTGGATCGTGGCGCCGGGGCACTACAGCGTCGGCGAGAAGTCCTTCGGTATCGGCATGGGCGTGACCGCGTACACGCTCGGTATGCGGCACGCGTTCGACGCGGACCACATCGCGGCGATCGACAACACGACCCGCAAGCTGATGAGCGAGGGGCAGCGCCCGTTGTCGGTGGGCTTCTGGTTCTCGCTCGGCCACTCCAGCATCGTCTTCGGCCTGACCCTCCTGCTTTCCCTAGGCGTCAAGGCCCTGGCCAACCCGGTCCGCGACGACAACTCCCAACTGCACGACGTCACCGGCCTGATCGGTACGACGGTCTCGGGCACGTTCCTCTACGTCATCGCCGGCATCAACCTCGTCATCATGGCCGGCATCTGGAAGGTGTTCCGCCAGATGCGCTCGGGCCACTACGACGAGGCCGCGCTGGAGGAGCAGCTCAACAACCGCGGCTTCATGAACCGCATCCTCGGCCGCTTCATGAAGTCGATCACCAAGTCCTGGCAGATGTACCCGCTGGGCCTGCTCTTCGGCCTCGGCTTCGACACGGCGACGGAGATCGCGCTGCTGGTCCTCGCCGGTTCGGGCGCCGCGTCCGGCCTGCCCTGGTACGCGATCCTGTGCCTGCCGATCCTCTTCGCGGCCGGTATGTCGCTGCTCGACACGATCGACGGCACGTTCATGAACTTCGCCTACGGCTGGGCGTTCTCCAAGCCGGTCCGCAAGGTCTACTACAACCTCACGATCACCGGCCTGTCCGTCGCCGTCGCCCTGATCATCGGCACGGTCGAACTCCTGGGCCTGTTCGCCGAGAAGCTCGACCTCCACGGCTTCTTCTGGGACTGGGTAGCCGGCCTCGACCTCAACGTCATCGGCTTCCTCATCGTCGGCCTGTTCTTCGCGACCTGGATCGTGGCCCTGCTGGTGTGGAAGTTCGGCCGCATCGAGGAAAAGTGGACAGCGAGTCTGGCTCAACCGGCGCAACAGCCCGCGGAATAGCCGCTATTGGGCAGAGTGACGAACCGGACCGCTCACGGCCGCACCCCCAACTCCTTCCGCCACTTCACGATCTGCTTCTCCGCGTCCCCGGTGTACGACCACGGAGTCGTTGTCGCCCGGCGGCCCATCATGGCCAGGATCGGCGTCGAGATGTCCTTCGTGCCCGCGTAACAGGCCGCGTGGGCGAGGTAGTTGAGGTCGCGGAGTTCGCCGGGTGGGAAGGGACCGTCCTCGCGGGCGGTGATCCAGCGTTGCCAGGTGCGGCGGACGTCGCTGACGGCGCCGTCGTGGGTCCAGTGCTGGCCCAGGCCCACCGCCGCCTGCTGGCCCTTCGCGGCGTCGAGGGCGTAGCGGTACTCCTCGACGCGGGCGTACTGCACCAGGACCGGCAGGGTGCAGCCGGGCGGCGCGACGCCCGCCGCGTCGCGGGCGAAGTCGTACATGAGGCCGTGGCTGCCGTGCCAGCGGGAGGAGTAGTAGTGGAGGATCTGGAGATGGCCCTCGACGCTGTAGGGGTCACGGCGGTGCAACTCGTCCCACCAGCGGGCGAGTTCCTGGCGTCGTACCCCTGAGGGATAGAGGCGGGCCACGGAGATCAGGGAGATCCACGGGGTGGGATCGTCCGGGTACGCCTCCGAGGCCTGGAGGCAGGCCATGACCGCGCCGTCGATACGGTTCCGGTCGATCGGCACGCCCCGGCCCGCCGCGATGGCGATGTTGAACGCCCGGGCCGTCTCCGTCGCCGCGCGCAGCGTGAGCGCGTCGCCGCTGTGCGGTTCGGCGGCCAGCCATGACTCGACCGTCGAACTGCTCGCGCAGGCCTGTGCGAGCGTCCGGATCCGGTGGCCCCGGCCGAGCCAGTGCGCGCCGGTGTTCCGCAGCAGGTCGCGCAGGCCCTGCCAGCGGCCGATGACGATGTCCTGGCGGGCCGAACTGAGGGGAGCGTCCCCGCAGTCGGGGTCGAAGTCGGGGGTGTAGCGGTCTCGCGCCATCGGGTGCCCCTCAGAAGTCGGTGGGGAGACCCTGATGGACCCGGGACTGTTCGGGCACGAAGTCGTCCGGGACGTAGTCCGTCTCGACGGTGTGCGTCGCGTCGAGGCGCGAGGGACGGTAGTAGTCGCTGCCCTGCTTCCAGTACCAGAACATCGGGACCAGCCCTACGGCCAGTCCGCCGACGCCGATGGTGATCGCCGCGTTGCTCAGGCTGCTCAGCGACTCGACGAAGATCCAGAACATGAACAGGGCGCCGAACAGCGGCCACAGTCCGCCGAAGAGGAAGTTCGCCGCGGACTTGAAGAGCATCTTGCGGTAGGCGACGACCACCGCGAGGCCCGCCAGGCCGTAGTACACGGCGATCTGCAGACCGATCGCCGAGATCGCGTCGGAGAGGATCTCGCCCACCGAACCGAGCGCGTTCGAGGCGATGAACATCACCAGCGCCACCCCGCCGACCACGGTGATGGCGACCCAGGGCGTGTTCCAGGTGCGGTGCACCTTGCCCAGCGCGGCCGGCATCGTACGGTCGCGGCCCATCGCGAACAGCGAACGCGTGACCTGGATGAGGGTGGTCTCCAGGGTGGCGATGGTCGACAGCATCACCGACACGATGAGCAACTTACCGCCCCAGCCCGGCCACAGCTCGTCGCCGAGCACGGCCAGGACGTTGGCGTCGTTGTTCTCGATCTGGCGTGAGGTCAGGATGATGTTCACCGCGATGGTGAACACCTCGAAGAGCAGGAACACGATGCCGACGCCGATCAGGCCCGCGAGTCCGGTCGTACGACGGCTGTTGCGGGTCTCCTCGCTGAGGTTGCTGGTGACGTCCCAACCCCAGTAGTAGAACGCGGCGATGAGCGCGCCCGACGCGAAGCCGGACACCCCGTCGAAGTGGCTGAAGCCCAGCCAGGACCAGTCGAAGGCGCGGGCGTTGTCGGTGTGGACGAGGGCGAACACCGCGAACAGCGCCAGGATGCCCAACTCGATGCCGGACATGAGGAGTTGGGCCCGGACCGTGAGCCGGGCGCCGCCGAGCACCACGAGCAGCATGATCACGAACCAGGCCGCCCCCACCACCGTCGACAACGCCGTGTTGTCCGCGAGGCCCTGATCGAAGAGGGACAGCGTCATCGAACCGGCGGGCAGCGACCCGGCGACCATGAAGATGGTCGCGGAGACCACCAGCGCCCAACCGCTGATGAAGCCGAGAAAGGGGTGCAGGGTGCGGCCCACCCAGGAGTAACTGGCCCCCGCGTTCACGTCGATACGGCCGAGATAGCTGAACGCCAGCGCGATGCCCAGCATCGGTATCGCGCAGTAGAGAAGGGCCGCCGGACTGGCCAGCCCCACCGCGCCGACCAGGACCGCCGTGGTCGCGGCCAGCGAGTAGGCCGGGGCGCTGCCCGCCACGGCCATCACCACCGTGTCGAACGTACCGAGGGCATTGGCCTGCAGCCCTCTGCCCCTGTTGTTGCTCATGGATGCGCTGCTTTCCGTCTTGCACGACGTGGGGGGTTGCGCGAACCGGCCCCGGACCCGGAGATGGGGTGGCCTCGGGTCAGTGGCCGGTCGGAACAACAAATAGGGAGTGGTGGATACCCGTTGAACCGCTGCGTCGGCGGACGGTCACACCGTGTGTGGGTGTGATGATAGCCGTACCTCTTGACCTTTCAAGATTGACCAGCGAGTAATCTCCTGTGAACGGTCAGTCGCCGAGTCGGTCGATCTGCCGCAGTTTGTTCGTGGCGTCGAGGGCGGCGACCTTGTAAGACTCCGCAAGGGTCGGGTAGTTGAAGACCGCGTCCACGAGATAGTCGACCGTGCCGCCGCACCCCATCACCGACTGGCCGATGTGAATGAGCTCCGTCGCGCCGGTACCGAAGCAGTGCACGCCGAGCAGGGTGCGGTCCGTGGGGGAGACCAGCAGCTTGAGCATGCCGTGCGAGTCGCCGATGATCTGGCCGCGCGCGAGTTCGCGGTAGCGGGAGATCCCGACCTCGAACGGCACGCACTCCTCGGTGAGTTGGTCCTCGGTCTTCCCGATGAAACTGATCTCCGGGATGGTGTAGATGCCGATCGGCTGCCGGTCGTCGATCCGGTGCACCGGCTCACCGCAGGCGTGGTACGCCGCCGTACGGCCCTGCTCCATCGAGGTCGCCGCGAGGGCCGGGAAGCCGATGACGTCGCCGACGGCGTAGATGTGCGGCACGGTGGTGCGGAAGTTCTCGTCGACGTCGATCCGGCCACGCCGGTCGGCGGACAACCCGGCCTTGTCCAGGTCGAGTTCGTCGGTCAGACCCTGCCGGCCCGCGGAGTACATCACGGCGTCGGCCGGGATCTTCTTGCCGCTCTCCAGGACGGTCAGCGTGCCGTTGGTGTGCCGCTCGACGGCGGCCACGGTCTCCCCGAAGCGGAAGGTCACGGCGAGATCCCGCAGGTGGTACTTGAGCGACTCGATGACCTCCAGGTCGCAGAAGTCGAGCATCCCGGCGCGCTTCTCCACCACGGTGATCTTGCTGCCGAGCGCGGCGAACATCGAGGCGTACTCCATGCCGATGACACCCGCACCGACGATGACCATGGACCGCGGGACCTTGGGCAGGTCGAGGACGTTGTCCGAGTCCATGATGGTCCGCCCGTCGAACTCGACGGTGTCCGGCCGCGCGGGGCGGGTGCCGGTGGCGATGATGATGTGCTCCGCGGTCAACAGCCGTTCGTGGCCCGTGACATCGGTCAGCGCGACGGTGTGCGGGTCCACGAAGCGGCCTGTGCCGGCGAACAGGGAGACCTGGTTGCGGGACAACTGGTTGCGGATGACGTCGACTTCACGACTGACCACGTGCTGCGTGCGCGCGGTGAGGTCGCCGACGGTGATGTCGTCCTTCAGGCGGTAGCTCTGCCCGTAGAGATCGCGCTGGGTGAGGCCGGTGAGATACAGCACCGCCTCGCGCAGCGTCTTGGAGGGGATGGTCCCGGTGTGGATGGAGACCCCACCGACCATGTCGGGGCGGTCGACGACGGCGACCCGGCGGCCGAGCTTGGCCGCGGCGATGGCGGCCTTCTGGCCACCCGGTCCTGAACCGATGACAAGCATGTCGAAGTCGGGCACCTCCGGAGTCTGTCAGCCGGAGCGCCTTCTCCGAAAGGGTGAACGGGTAACCAGGTGCCGACAAGACGCCCAGGGCCTGTCCTAAGGGAGCAGTTTGTCCAGCGCCGCCGCCCCCTCCGCCTCGATCTTCCGCCGCGCCCACTCCAGATTCTCCGGAGTCACGTCCCGGCCGGCCGCGAGTACGACATCCTCCGGGGCCACCTCCGTACCGGTGCGGGCGTGCAGCAGGGCGTCCGGTGTGGCGCGGGCGGTGCCTTCATCGGGTTGCGCTGTCGACATGGTGCTTCCTCCCTGAGACCGGGCACGTGCCGTGGGTCCCACTCCCACGATTCCCCGCCCGACTCCAGTGTGCATCCGGAAGAGTGGCCGAACGAGAACCTGAACCTAAGCTGGGAACCGGCCCCCGCGGGCCCGAACCAGGGAGGCTGCCGCGATGGTCGAGACCCCGCCCCACCAGGACACCCCCACCGGACCCGGATATCTGCCCATCGCCGAGCACGGACTGATCGGCGATCTGCGCAGCGTGGCCCTGGTGGGCACCAACGGCACGATCGACTGGTACTGCTGCCCGTCCTTCGACGCCCCCAGCGTCTTCGCCGCGATCCTGGACGCGGAACGCGGCGGCTCCTTCGAGCTCACCGCCTCCGTGCCTGCCCGCACCAAGCAGTTCTACTTCCCCGACACCAACGTCCTGATCACCCGGTTCTACACCGAGGAGGGCGTCGGCGAGGTCCAGGACTTCATGCCGGTGACGAGTGAATCGGACGCGTCCGCCCGGCACCGCCTGATCCGCCGGGTGCTGTGCGTGCGCGGCTCGGTGCCGTTCCGGACCAAGGTCGCCCCGCGGTTCGACTACGGTGCCAGCCCGCACACCGCGCGGATGGTCGGTGACGTGGCCCTCTTCGAGTCCGCCGAGAGGTCCCTCGCGCTGACCGCCACCGTGCCCCTGGAGTGCGACGAGGTCGACGTATGGGCCGACTTCAAGCTCGACGAGGGCGAGTCCGAGGTGTTCGCCCTCGACCAGGTCGACGGCGAGGTGACCGCCCGCCCCTGCGCCCGCCAGGAGGCCGAGGACGAGTTCGCCACGACGGTCGCCTACTGGCGGCGCTGGCTCTCCCAGTCCCGCTACCGGGGCCGCTGGCGCGAGATGGTCCACCGCTCCGCCCTCACCCTCAAACTCCTGACCTACGCGCCCACCGGCGCGATCGTCGCCGCCCCCACCACCAGCCTCCCCGAACAGCTCGGCGGCGAGCGCAACTGGGACTACCGCTACGTCTGGATCCGCGACGCCGCCTTCTGCGTCTATGCCCTCCTCCGCCTCGGCTTCACCGGCGAGGCCAAGGCGTTCATGCAGTTCGTCACCCGCTACATCAGCCCCGGCGACGGCAACCCCTCCGGCCCGCTCCAGATCATGTACGGCATCGACGGCCGCACCGAACTCACCGAACACGAACTCCCACACCTCGAAGGCCACCAGAAATCCGCCCCGGTCCGCGTCGGCAACGCCGCCTCCGACCAGCTCCAACTCGACATCTACGGCGCCCTGATCGACTCCATCTACCTCTACGACAAGTGGGCCGAGCCCATCTCCAGCTCCCAGTGGGACGACGTGTGCGCCCTCGTCGACTGGGTCTGCGACAACTGGGACCAGCCCGACGAAGGCGTCTGGGAGACCCGCGGCGGCCGCAAGAACTTCCTCTACTCACGCCTGATGTGCTGGGTCGCGATCGAACGCGCGATCCGCCTCGCCAACCGCCGCGGCCTGCCCGCCGACCTCCCGCACTGGCTGAAGTGCCGCGACACCATCTACCGCCGCATCATGGACCGCGGCTGGTCGGCCAAGCGCCAGGCCTTCGTGCAGTACGAGGGCAGCGACGTGCTCGACGCCGCCCTGCTGATGATGCCGCTGGCGAAGTTCATCGCGCCCACCGACCCCAAGTGGCTGTCCACACTGGACGCGTTGACCGAGGAACTGGTCTCCGACTCCCTCGTCTACCGTTACAACCCGCAGGCCAGCCCCGACGGACTGCGCGGCGACGAGGGCACGTTCTCCATCTGCTCCTTCTGGTACGTCGAGGCCATGGTCCGCGCCGGCCGCGTCGACGAGGCCCGCCTCGCCTTCGAGAAGATGCTCACCTACGCCAACCATCTCGGCCTGTACGCCGAGGAGATCGGCCGCACCGGCGAGCAACAGGGCAATTTCCCCCAGGCGTTCACCCATCTCGCGCTGATCAGCGCCGCGTTCAACCTGGACAAGGCGCTCGGCTGAGTTCGGCTCCCCTTGTTCAGGTCGCGCAACAAGTGTCACCGAGGTGTCACAGCACTCCGGGGCACCACAACTACCGCGGCATGTCTCGTGTCGAACCCGTTGACCGCAACACAATTGATCCACGGGGGAACACATCATGACGAACGTGTCACGCAAGAAGGTCTCCGCCGCCGTCGCGTCCGCGACCTTCCTGCTCCTGGCCGGCGCCGGCATCGTCGCCGCACCGGCCAGCTACGCGGGCGTCCCCGGCGGCACCAGCGCCGTCGACCGCAACAGCGACTTCAACGGGGACGGCTACGACGACGTCCTGATCGGCGCCCCGGAGGGCACCGTCGACGGCAAGGTGGGCGCCGGCTACGTCACCGTCCAGTACGGCGCCCCGAACGGCATCGCCACCAACAACACCGTGCCCAAGGGCCACACGGCCGTCATCAGCCAGTCCACGCCCGGCGTCCCCGGTACCTCGGAGACCTACGACTCCTTCGGCCGGGCGATCGCGACCGGTGACGTGAACGGCGACGGCTACGACGACGCGCTGATCGGCGCGCCCGGCGAGGACGAGGGCAGCCTGGAGAACGCCGGCCGCGTCACCGTCCTCTACGGCTCCAAGGCCGGCCTGGGCGCCGAGGCGAACACCTCCTTCACCTCCACCAAGCCCGCAGCCGGCGCCCGGTTCGGGCAGTCCGTGACGGCGGCCCGCTTCACCGGGGCCACCGACGCCGACGAGATGGCCGTCCTGGACGACAACGGCGCCCAGATCTTCGCCTACCACACCGACATCCTGCACCTGATGGGCACCCTGAACACGACCACCGCCCCCGGCGGCCACCGCATCCAGCCCGCCTACCTCACCACCGGCGACTACGACAACAACGGCTTCGCCGACCTGGTCGTCTCCGGCTACAGCCCCGACGACGACTACCAGCAGGGCTGGTCGGCCCTCTACGCGGGCGGCGACACCGAGTTGACGTACCGTCAGGACCTGAACGGCGGCCTGGGCACGGCCTCCGGCGACATCAACAACGACGGCTACGACGACCTGGTGGTCGGCCAGCTCAGCAGCGCCGACGACAAGGCCGAGGGGGACGACGGCGGCAAGATCGCTGTCTACCTCGGCAGTTCGGAGGGCGTCGGCGGCGAGGAGGGTCCCGGCATCCCCGCGCAGTGGTGGTCGCAGAACTCCCCGGGCGTGCCCGGCACCTCCGAGCACGGCGACGGCTGGGGCAACGACCTTTCCGTGGGCGACGTGAATGGTGACGGCTACGCGGACGTGGCGATCGGCGCGCCCGGCGAGGACATCGGCACGGTCCAGGACGCGGGCGCCGTATGGCTGTTGCGCGGTTCCAGCAACGGCGTGACCGCGACCGGCGCCCAGTCCTTCGACCAGAACACCGCGAACATCCCCGGCACCGCCGAGGCCGACGACGCCTGGGGTTCTCAGGTCCGGCTCGCCGACACGGACGCGGACGGCCGTAGCGAACTGGTCGCCTCCGCGCCCGGCGAGAACTCCGGTGACGGCTATGTGTGGTTGCTCCCGGCCGGCCCCAACGGCCTGCTCGCCGAGGGCTCTTCGCTGTACAGCGCGGCGGACCTCGGTGGCGCGGCGAAGGGGGCGGGCTTCGGGGCGGCGATCGACGAGTAAGCCTTCGGTGACTGAGGGGGAGCAGTGTGACAGCGCCCGTACCGGCTCGACGGCCGGTGCGGGCGCTGCCCGTGAACTGGGATGATCACAGGGCCTGTTCGGCCCAGATGACCTTGCCCGCCGGGGTGTACCGGGTGCCCCAGCGTTCGGAGAGCTGGGCCACCAGGAACAGGCCGCGTCCGCCCTCGTCCGTCATCGCCGCGTACCGCAGATGCGGTGACGTGGTGCTGCCGTCGTAGACCTCGCAGATCAGGGTGCGGTCGCGCAACAGGCGTACGCGGACGGGGTCGTTGCCGTAGCGGATCGCGTTGGTGACCAGTTCGCTGAGGATGAGTTCGGTGGTGAACGTCAGCTCGTCCAGGCCCCAGTGGGTGAGCTGGCGGGTGACCGAGGCGCGCATGTCGGAGACGGCCGCCGGGTCGGAGGGGACGCGCCACTCGGCGATCCGGTCGGCGCCCAGCGCGCGGGTGCGGGCGACGATCAGGGCGATGTCGTCGCTCGGGCGTACCGACAACTCCGAGTCGAGGACGGCCCGGCAGGTGTCCTCGGGGGAGTCGCCGGAGTCGGTGAGCGCGGTGCGCAGCATTTCCAGGCCCACGTCGATGTCGCGCTCCCTGTCCTCCACCAGGCCGTCGGTGTACAGGACCAGTCGGCTGCCCTCGGCCAGCTCCAACTCGGCTGTCTCGAAAGGGAGTCCGCCGAGGCCGAGCGGGGGTCCTGCGGGGACGTCGGGGAACTCGACGGTGCCGTCCGGGAGGATCAGGGCCGGTGGTGGGTGGCCGGCGCGGGCCACGGTGCAGCGCAGGGTCACCGGGTCGTAGATCGCGTACAGGCAGGTGGCGCCGGTGACCGGGGCGTTGCTGTCCTCGGTCGTCTCGTCCTGGTCGATCCGGCCGACCAACTCGTCGAGCAGGCCGAGGAGTTCGTCGGGCGGGAGGTCCAGCGCGGAGAAGTTGTGCACCGCGGTGCGCAGTCGTCCCATGGTGGCCGCCGCGTGCAGGCCGTGTCCTACGACGTCGCCCACGACCAGCGCGACCCGGGCGCCGGACAACGGCAGGACGTCGAACCAGTCGCCGCCGACCCCGGCCTTCGCCGGCAGATAGCGGTAGGCGACGTCGAGGGCGGTCAGCTCGGGGATGCGGCGGGGCAGCAGGCTGCGCTGGAGGGTCACCGCCATGCCGTGCTCGCGGGTGTAGCGGCGGGAGTTGTCTATGGACACGGCGGCGCGGGCGACCAGTTCCTCGGCGAGGGCCAGCTCCTCCTCGTCGAAGGGCTCGGGCTTGTCGGAGCGCCAGAAGTTGACCACGCCGAGGATGAGGGCCCCGGCCCGCAGCGGCACCGTGATCAGCGAGTGGATGCCGTACTCGACGACCTGCGCGGTGCGCTCGGGATCCTGGGTGAGCCAGCCGGGGGCGTCGCCCAGCCGCGGTTCGACGACGGCCTCGCCGGTGTCGAGACTGCGCGCCTGCGGGGAGGAGGCGATGAACTGGATCTGCTTGCCGACCGGGTAGAGCGGGGCGTCGTCCCGGACCCCGCTGTACGCCGTGCGGCGCAGCTCGGTGCCGGGCTGCGGTTCCTCGCCGCTCAGTACGGCGTCGTAGAGGTCGACGGTGACGAAGTCCGCGAAGCGCGGGACGGCCAGTTCGGCGAGTTCCTCGGCGGTGCGGGTCACGTCCAGGCTGGTGCCGATGCCCACTCCGGCGTCGTAGAGCATGTTGAGGCGTTCGCGGGCGACCTCGGCGCGGCCGGAGACGGCGCGCAGCTCGGTGGAGTCGCGGAGCGTGGTGACGCTGCCGGGCGGGCCGCCCTCCAGGTCGGTGGGGCGTTGGTTGACGGCGAGGAGCCGGCCGCCGACCCGGTGCACCTCGTCCGTCGCGACCCGCCCGGAGGCCAGCAGCGCGGTCATGTCGGGGTCGAGCCCCAGGTCGAGGACCAGGCGCCCCTCGGCGTTCTCGGGCAGGTCGAGCAGGTGGCGCGCCTCGTCGTTGGCGAGCAGCAGCCGGCCCTCGCCGCCGACGATGATCACGCCCTCGCGTACGGCGTGCAGCACCGCGTCGTGGTGCTCGTACATCCGGGTCATCTCGTGCGGGCCCAGCCCATGGGTCTGGTGCTGGAGGCGTCTGCTGACCAGGCCCGTGCCCCCGAGGGCGAGGACGAGTGCCACGCCGGCGGCGATCATCAGGAGCGGCAGCTGCTGGTCGGCGGCGCCGCCGACGTTCGCCTTCGTCACCCCGGCCGACACCAGGCCCACGACGGTCCCGCCTGGACCCCGGATCGGGACCACGGCCTGCACCAGCGGTCCGATGGTGCCGGTGAGCTCCTCGGTGACGACGTGTCCGGCGAGCGCGGGGGCGATGTCGCCGACGAACTTCTTGCCGATGCGGTCCGGCTTGGGGTGGGTGTAGCGGATCCCGTCGGTGTTCATCACGACGATGAAGTCGACCTTGGACGTCTTGCGGGCGGCCTCGGCGCTCGGCTGGAGGATCGCCGTGGGATCGGCGCTCTTCAGGGCCGCGACCGTGCCCGGCGCGTTGGCGAAGGTCTCGGCGACGGCGACCGACCGGTTGCGGGCCTCCTGCGTGCTGTCGTGCCGCACCTGGAGGACCTGCGCCACCACGGCCGACACGACCAGCAGCAGCACGATCACCACCTGCAGCATGAACACCTGCCAGGCGACGCTGCGGTTCCCGCCGAGGGGGGTCCGCCGGTGTGCGCGCGCCCTTCGGGCACGGTCGTACGAGCGCTGCGCGCGCAGACCGTCGGGGCGGTGGGTCGACCGGGCCCCGGGCCGACCCGTCAGGCGGACCATGTGCCCATGTCTACACTGCCCGACCTCAGGAGGCGAGGGGCGTCACAGGCGGTGACAGGCCGTGGCCTGCCGGGGGTCACGGGTGCCGTCCTGGCTTGGCGCGCCGGGCGGCGAGCAGCAGCGCGATGTCGTCGGGGCGGTCGGCCGCGTGCCGGGCCGTCGCGGTGAGCCGGTCGGCGACACCGCCCAGGCCACCCCCGCCCGGCCGCGCGGCGGGCCCGCCCGCTTTCGCGAGGGCGACGCGCAGGGCGGCGATGCCGTCGTCGATGTCGACACCGGGCCGCTCGACCAGGCCGTCGGTGTAGAGCGCGAGGATGGAGTCGGGCTCCAGTTGCAGCTCCGCGACCGGGTACTGGGCGTGCGGGTCCACCCCGAGTACTACGCCGCCGGGTATGTCCCAGACGCGGGTGCGGCCGTCCGGGGTACGGATCAGCGGCGGCGGATGCCCGGCCCGGGCGACCCGGACCAGCCCGCTCGCCGGGTCGAGCCGCAGGTAGCAGCAGCTCGCGAACTGGCCGGGGTCGAGGTCGATGAGGAGGTGATTCGTGCCGCTCATCACCTCGTCGGGCGGCCGGTCACCGAGCGCGAACGCCCTTACCGCACTGCGGAGTTGACCCATGGTGGCGGCTGCCTGGACACCGTGCCCCTGGACGTCGCCGATCACCAGGGCCAGACCGTCACCGGCCTCGACGACGTCGTACCAGTCGCCGCCCACCTCCATGCCCTGGGTGCCCGGCAGATAGCGCCCGGCGGTCTCCACCTGCGGGTGGGCGGAGAGCCGGCGGGGGAGGAGCGCCTGCTGGAGGCCGCGGGCGAGGGCGGCCTCCGAGTCGTAGCGCTGGGCCTTCTCCATCGCGTGGGCGATCAGTCCGGCGAGGGCGGTGAGGACCGCGCGCTCCTCGGAGCTGAAGCTGCGGGACCGGTCGAAGCCCAGGATGGCCGAGCCGACCGGGCGCCCGGACGCGATCAGCGGCAGGAACGCGCGGGCGCCCACCTCCGCGTCCAGCGGGATGCCCGGGTAGGCGTCCGCCAGCTGTTGCATGGAGTCGAAGAAGAGCGGGCGTCCCGTGGTGAGGGTCTCGACCCCGGGCAGCCGGGTGTCCAGACCGACGCCGTCGAACGGGGCGAGGAAACCCTGCGGGAAGCCGGTCTCCCAGGCCAGATACAGATGCCGTTCCTGCAGCAGATAGATCGCGAGCCGTCGGCCGCCGAACGCGGGCAGCAGCTCCTTCATGACCACCGCGGACACCTGGCGGGCGGTGACCGCCTCCGTCAGCGCGATGGCGAGCACGATCGGCCGGTACAGCGGAGCGAGCGAGGTGACGCCGTTCGCCGGGCCGCCGTCCCCGTCGGCGTGCACCGGCACGAGCGGCAGCGGCGGCCCCGCCACCCGGGTCGACGGGGCGACCGTGCACGTCAGGCCGTCCCGGCCCGGATGGACGGCCATCGCCAGCCAGTCGCTCGCGTACGGCTGCTGCGCGCGTCCCTCGCTCCGCCCTTCGCGCTGCTCCTGCTCCGGCTCGTCCGGGCGCCGGACGTGGAAGTGCACCGGCCCCAGCGACAGCAGGGCCCCGCGCAGCTGGTCCTCGCAGCCGATCTGGTTCAGCCAGGGCACGCCCTCCCACAGCGGCCGGCCCAGCAGCTCCTCGCGCGGCCGGCCCAGCAGCTGGGCGGCGCGCGGATTGGCGTAGGTGACCAGGCCCAGCCGGTCCAGGCAGAACACGCCGTCCGGGAGCAGATCGGCCGCGCTGTCGCCCTCCGAAGCGGGACCCGGCTCGATGACGACACCGCTGACCGGGTACCCGCCGTCCGGCGGGAGCGGCCCCGTGGCGGGCGTCCACAGATCCAGCAGCCGGACCGAACCGTCCGCCGTCCGCACCCGCAGGGGGAGCGGCGGGGGTTTTCCGGCGGCCGTGGCCCGCAGCGCGGCCATGACCTGGTACGCGTCGCCCGGCGCCACGACGTCCGCGAGCGCCTGTGCGGTGCCGGGGAACTCGGCGGGCTCCACCCCCAGCAGCGCGTGCAGGGAATGGTCCCCGGTCACGAGAGCCGTCGCCGGATCCCAGGCGA
The DNA here is from genome assembly GCF_000367365.1 of Streptomyces prunicolor NBRC 13075. Taxonomy (GTDB): domain Bacteria; phylum Actinomycetota; class Actinomycetes; order Streptomycetales; family Streptomycetaceae; genus Streptomyces; species Streptomyces prunicolor. The sequence goes on from NZ_BARF01000013.1 coordinate 77,807, forward strand.
ACCGCGCCATACGGCGCTCGGGGCGGTGGGTGGCCGCCGCCTGGACGCACACGGCCTCGCCGTCCCAGGCGACGTACGGACCGTCCTCGTCCTTGTGCTCGTCCTCCAGGTCCGCCAGCGCCCCGCCCAGCTCCTCGGCCAGCCGGGTCATCCGGTCCAGACCGCACAGCACCTCGGTGGCGTCCGGGGCGGAGGGCCGCAGCACGGTCAGCACGCCGTACGTCGTCGACCCGCCGATGACGGGGACGTACAGGGACCCGAACTGGAACGGCAGACTCGCGGCGAACTGGGGATAGCGGCGCATGGTCTCGGTGGCGTTCGGCAGGACCACGTGGACGCCGAGCCGGTAGGCGTCGGCGACCGGGAACTTGCTGTCGGCGTGCAGTCGCCCCCAGGGCCGGAACAGCGGCCCGGGCAGCCCCGCCAGTACGGCCAGCCGCAGCAGTCCGGGCGTGCTCGACCGCAGGTAGACGCCCCCGGAGTGGCCGCCGGCCGCGTCGACCGCCTCCGTCGAGGCGTCGATGAGCAGCTCGGCGAGCCGTCCGGGCGTCCCCTTCTCGCGCTCGGCACTCCCAGTCATCGGGGCTCTACCTCGTCCTTGTGGCGCCGGGTGGGTGACACAGCAAGAATGCGCCAGGACGCGGCCGGGGTCACCTGGGCGGACAGGATGGGCTGGAGAGGCACGGGTATCGCCGGTCCGTCGGTGTCTTCTGATGAAGTGATCAAGAGGGACTCAAGTGTCGGTGTCGGGTGTGGGGCGCAGGGCACTGGGTGTGGTGGGTGGGGTGCGGTGGTGGACGGGGTGCGGTGTCGTCGGGGGTGTTGTGGTGTCGGCGGAGGGTGTCGGCGGTGCCGTCGGCCTATGACGAAGGCCCCTCGGCGCGGGTGCCGAGGGGCGTCGGGTGGGTCAGGCGGCGCGGGTGCGAGGACCGGTGGTGCGGTCGCCGGGTCTGTCGATGTGGTGCGGGAGCGTCTTGTTCGCGTGCGGCGCGGTCGATTCCGTCGCGTGCGGGGCGTTGGGTATGTCGTGCGGGGCGTTCGGTATGCGGGGTGCCTGCGGGCTGTGGGTTACCTGCGGTACGTGGAGTACGTCGAGGTCGGCGGCCCCCGCGCGGTCGGGGCTGCGCCCGGGGCCGGTCGTGGGGAGCCCGGCGGACTGGGGTGTGGCCATGGGGCTGAGCCCTTTCGGATCGACGCGGATCGACTTGGATCGATGCGCCAAGTAAGCAGGCGGGACGGATAAGTAAGCAGGCAGGGCAAGGGAGTTGAGACCCGACCCGCGTCAGCGATCGGTCCTCGACTCATGGCGTTCAGGATGGCGCAAACTACGCCTCGCGCGGGGCGAATTCGATCTGTTGCCCTCGCCGGTGGTCGCCGGCCGGCCGCCGATTCGTCGGCCACGCACCGCGGAGCAGCGCCCACACCAGCGGCTCGGCCACCATCGGAGCACCGAACAGCATCGTCAGACCGGCACCGATATCGACACCGAGCACCTCGGCCGTCAGCACCGGCCGGCCCGCGCCGAGGATCCCCCCGGCCGGGATGAAGGGCACCGGCATCTCTCGGCACCGCCGGTCCAACTCCCCACGCCGCGAGGCCCGCACGAGCAGCGCGCCGTCAACTCGGGCCGACAGCACGGTGACTCCGCCGGCCTTCTCGGTTCGACCAGCCACGCGCCACAGCCCCCGCCCGGGTACCGCGCCGACCCCGCCCCCGCCCCGCTCGCCACACGATTGTTAGCCTCGGCCATGGCCAGATTCCCCCTGCCCCGTCAAGGATCGCGATGAGTACGGTCGCCGCCGCCTCCTTCCCGCTCGGTGCCGGGACCACGCTCGCCGAACTCGCCCATGACCCGTACCCACGGCTGGCGCGGCTCCGCGAGAGCGAACCCGTGTCCTGGCTCCCCGAGTTGGACGGCTGGCTGGTGACCCGGCGGGACCTCGCGCTGAGCGTGATGCGGGACGCGGCGACCTTCACCGTGGACGACCCGCGCTTCTCCACCGCCCAGGTCGTCGGCCCGAGCATGCTGTCCCTCGACGGTGAACGGCACGCCCGCCACCGCGAACCCTTCACCGCGCCCTTCCGGCCGCGCGAAGTACGGGACGGCTTCGCCTCGTTCATCGAGCGCGAGACCGACCGGCTCGTCACGGCACTGCGACCGGCCGGCGCCGGCGAACTGCGGCGCGCCTTCGCGGGTCCGCTCGCGGTCGCCGTCGTCACCGAGGCGCTCGGGCTTACCGGCACCACCCCGGACACGGTCCTCTCCTGGTACGACGCGATCGTACGGTCGGTCTCGGACATCACCGCAGGCCACGAGGCGGGAGCCGCCGGTACCAAGGCGTACGCGGAACTGCGCGCCTCCGTCGAAGCCACCGTCGCCGGTCGGGGCGGAGCCTCACTCCTCGGCGCAGCCGCCGGACAACTGACACTGCCGGAAGTCGCCTCCAACGCCGCCGTGTTGATGTTCGGCGGCATCGAGACCACCGAGGCGATGATCACCAACGCGCTGCTGCATCTCCTGCGACACCCCGACCAACTCACCCTCGTCCAGGCCGACATGGGCCTCCTGGGCGGTGCGATCGAGGAGTCGCTGCGCCTCGAACCCGGCGCCGCCGTCGTGGACCGCTACGCCACCCGGGACACCGTCCTCGGCTCAGCCACGATCCGCGAGGGCGACCTGGTCACCGTCTCCCTCACCGGCGCCAACCGAGACCCGGCCGTCTTCCCCGACCCCGACCGCTTCGACGTCCGCCGGGAGAACGCCCGCCTCCAACTCGCCTTCGCCCACGGCCCGCACTACTGCCTCGCCGCACATCTCGCCCGCCTGGAGACCCGTATCGCCCTCCAGCACCTCCTCGAACGCCTCCCCGCTCTGCGCCTCGACCCGGGCCACCCGACCGCCCCGCAGGGCCTGGTCTTCCGCAAGCCGCCGACGCTGCATGTGCTCTGGGGCGACGCCACGTCCTGACACACCGGTATGTGACGGTCGATCAGGCGCGGTGTGTGACGATCCGTCAGGACTCCCTCATCCACTGCCTACTTGACGCTCCATGACCTCCACCAGGCGCCCCAGTGCCTTCAGTACCTGGTCCCGGTCCTCGCCCAAGCCCGCCAACAGCTCCACCTCGGTGGCGAGTTGGCGGGGGAAGAGGTCGTCCACGGCCTTGGCGCCCGCCGGTGTGATGGTCACCAGGGCGGCTCGCCGGTCGGCCGGGTTCGGGGTGCGGGCGATGAAGCCGCGCTTCTCCAGCTTGCCCAGCGCTTTGCTGACGCCCGCGCGGGACAGGCCGAGCCACTCGGCGAGGCGACGGGCGATCACCGGGTCGGTGGCGTGCCGTAGGGGGATCAGCATGTCGACCTCGGGAGCGGTGAGCGCGGCGCCCGCGTAGAGGGGTTCCACCGCTCGGTTCAGGAGCCCGGTGGCGTGCTTGAGCAGGCCGATCAGCTCCATGGGGGAGGTGTCGAGGCCGGGGTTGTGCTCGGTCCACTGGGTGCGGACATCGATGGGGGAGGGTGACATGCGGCTCGTCTTCTCGCTTCCTGGATCGGGCGATCGAAGGTGATCGAAGGTAGTCGAGGGCCCGCGATCGCCTTCGGCGGCTTTCGAGAACCCGCGAGGGCCTTCACCGATCCTTCATTGTTAACCGGTGAACCATCGGTTACCGTTACGGTCATGGTATCGCCGTCCCCCTCCAGTTCCGCCGCCGCGCGCACCACCGCACCGGCCGACTCCACCGACCCCTCGCATCGCACCGCGGTCGCCCTGGTCGCCGTCCTCGCCGCGCTGACCGCGGTCGCCCCGCTCGCGACCGACATGTACGTCCCCGGTTTCCCCGCGATGGGGGACACGCTCGGGGCGAGCAGCTCGGCCGTACAGCTGACGATGACCGCGTTCCTGGCCGGACTCGTCGTCGGCCAGCTGCTGATCGGCCCGCTGAGCGACAGCCTCGGCCGCCGCGGACTGCTGCTGTACGGAACCGCCGCGTTCACGGTCTTCTCCGTCGGCTGCGCCCTCGCACCCAACATCGGCGTGCTCACCGGCGCCCGGTTCCTCCAGGGACTGGCGGGCGCGGCCGGCATGGTGCTGGCCCGCGCCGTGCTGACCGACCGCTTCCAAGGGGCCGAACTGCCCCGCTACTTCGCGGTCCTCTCGCAGATCATGGGCGTCGCGCCGGTCGCCGCACCGGTGCTCGGCGGGGCGGTCCTCGCCGTGTCGACCTGGCGCGCGGTGTTCGTCGTACTGACCGTGATGGGCGGCCTGTTGCTGCTCGGCGTGGTCCGCAAGGTCCCGGAGACCCTGCCGCCGGAGCGGCGCCACCCCGGCGGGATCACGAACACCTTTCGCGCGATGGGGGAGTTGCTCGGCCGACGCACGTTCATGGGGTACGTCCTCGTCCTCGCGTTCATCTCCGCGGCGCTGTTCGCCTACATCAGCGGGTCCAGCTTTGTCTTCGAGAACCTGCACGGGGTGTCGGCCACGACGTACTCCCTCATCTTCGCGAGCAACGCCGTCGCCATGCTGATCGCCGGCGCCACCTTCTCCCAACTCGCTGGACGCGTACGGCTGAACAACCTCCTCGTGGGCGCGGTCTGTGTCGCCGGTGTCGGCGCGCTGGCCCAGGTGCTGCTGGTGCTGACCGTGGGGGAGACCCTCGCCGGCACCTGGATCACCCTGTTCGTCACGGCCGGTGGCATCGGCATGGTCTTCCCGTCGACCCTGAGCATCGGACAGGCCCTCGGCCGTAACGCCCCGGGTGCGGCCTCCGCCCTCCTCGGCGGCCTGCAGTTCCTGTTCGGCGCGCTCGCGGCGCCGCTGGTGGGGGTGTTCGGGGAGGACAGTTCCCTGCCGATGGCGGTGATCATGCTCATTGCCGTGGCGGCGGCGGGAGTTGCGCTGGTGGCTCTGGCCAGGCCCTGGGAAGGGCGAGGGGAGCCGACGGAGTCGTAGCGGGTCGTAGAGGGGGAGGGCGCGTGATCGGTTGGGTCCGTCGGGTCACGGGTCTGTCCCAACGGACGGTGGCCGCGAACGGGCGCGCGGCGGTGGCGGAAAACGCGGAAAACGCTGTCGCGGCTGGCCGGTGGAGGGTGCGGGCGTGATGTTCCCGGTGGCGGTGCGCGGTGTGTCTCGCGGTGCGTGTAACAGGAATGTCCTATGCGGTGGTTGTGCGGAACGGTCGACCCGGCCGGGCCGCTCTTGGTGATCAGAAACGCCCGCTCGTACCGACCCGTACCGAGCGCCCGGCACTGACTCCACCGATACCGAGGATGAAACGATGCGCGTTCACCAGCTCACCTTCGCCGCCCTGGCCGTTGCCGCCGGTCTCTCCCTGACGGCCTGCCAGAACGGCGATGCCGACGCGGGCAAGAGCGACTCGTCGTCCGCGTCCACGGCGTTGTCCGGGTCCAACACCTCGTCCACGGGCGGCAGTTCGGACCAGAGTGGCGCGAAGGCATCCACGGGGACGAATTCCGGCGCTTCGAATTCCGGCGCTTCGAATTCCGGTGGGTCGAGTTCCGGCGACACGGGTACCGCTGCCGGTGGCGGCTCCGACGCGAACGCCAAGGTCGGCAAGTGCAGTACCGACGAGCTGGAGTTCACGGCCAAGGACAACACCATCGACGGCGACCCCGACGGCACCGTCGTGGTCGAGCTGACGAACGGTGGTGGCCGGGACTGCACGATCGCCGGGTACGCGGGCGTCGACCTGAAGACCAACGCGGGAACGGTGTCCGCGCAGCGCACCGGCCAGCAGGCCACGTCGACCATCCTCAAGAACGGCAAGTCGATCGACTTCCCCATCAACTACCCGTTCAACAAGTCGGGCGGCTCCGGCGTCCGCATCACCGGTCTGGTGGTGACCCCGCCGAACGAGACCAAGTCGGTCACCCTCACCTGGCCCGGCGCCGCCACACTGCCCGTCACGGACGGCTCCGGCTCCCCGGTGAAGGTCGGCCCGGTCGGAAGCGCCGGCCAGGGCGGCTGACCCGCACGCCCGGCCGGTGTGCGTGGTGAGGGGGTCGAGATCGAGCACACCGACCGCTTCGTCACCCTCTCCTGGCCGACCGGCCGTCTCCCGAACGGGAGTTGCACGGCGCCGCGCACACCGACGAGGTGACGTTCCCCGGGGCGTCGGTGTGCGCGGGCGGTGACCTACGATGCCCGGACGCAGCCACACTTCACCGGCACCAGCGTGATCATCGACGATGTCCCGACCCTCGCCGCCAGCTTGCAGTTCTTCTCCGCCCAGGGCATGGAGTCGAAGGTGCTGGGGGCACGTCCGACGCCGTGAGCGGACGCTTCATGCTGAGGTGAGGACCCGTACTCCTCCTGGGGACCGCAGTCCGCGACCGAGTGCCGCCTGACTCACCCCGCTCTCGACGATCTCCATCTCGATCCCGTTGCGGATGGCCGTGCACAAGGCCAACTCGTCCGAGTTCAGGGCAGGATCGGGACGGCGTCGGTCAGCGGCCGTGACGCTGCTGTCGGCGGACGATCACCGCATCCGCCCGCAGCTCATCCACACTCCATCCGGCACCCGCAGGAGTCCCCCATGCCGAACCTCGAAGTCGACGGCGCAGTGCTCGTGTACGACGACGAGGGCCCCCGTGACGGAGACGGCGGTGTGCCGCTCGTGTTCATTCACGGGTGGACGGCCAACCGGCACCGGTGGGACGACCAGTTCGCGCACTTCGCGGCTGGGCGGCGGGTCATACGGCTCGACCTGCGCGGGCACGGGGAGAGCACCGGCGCGGGAGCGCGGACCGTCGACGAACTCGCCGCGGATGTCGTCGCGTTGCTCGATCATCTCGAGGTCGACCGGTTCGTGCCGGTCGGGCACTCCATGGGCGGGATGATCGCTCAGACCCTTGTCCTTGACCATCCCGAGCGGGTCGAGCGGATGGTGCTGGTCGACTCGATCAGCCGCATGACGTACAGCTGGGCGCGCGGGCTGCTGCTGGCGGTGTCCACGCTGCTGCCGTTCAAGCTGTTCGTCGCCGTCAACATCCAGCGCGCCTTCGCCCCCGGCTACCCCAAGGAGAAGATCCGCGAGTACGTCGACGCCTCCGCCGCGACACCGCGTGAGGTCGTCATGACCTGCTACGGCGCGATGCGGGCCTTCGATGTGCTGGACCGCGTCGGCCGGATCAGCGCGCCCACGCTCATCGTGCACGGCTACCACGACATCCAGTTGCCGCTCTCCCAGATGCTGCGGATGGCCAACGCCTACCCGGACGCGGTCGTGCGGATCGTCGACGCCGGGCACGAACTGCCCGTGGAGAAGCCTGCCCGACTCACTGCGCTGATCGGGCAGTTCGTGACCCTGTCGGCAGCCTGAGGGGAGACCTCAAGCCGGCCGTACCAGCCCCGCGTCGTACGCGAAGATGACCGCCTGGACGCGGTCCCGGGCGCCGACCTTGGCGAGGATGCGGCTGACGTGGGACTTGACGGTGGACTCGGCGAGGCACAGGCGTTCGGCGATCTCGGTGTTGCTCCAGCCGGCCGCCATGACGGTGAGCACCTCGCGCTCCCGGTCGGTGAGGGCGTCGAGGTGGCGGTCCTGTTCGGGGGTGCGGCCGGGCATCCGGTCGGCGAAGGCGTCGATGAGCTTGCGGGTCAGACCGGGGGAGATGACGGCGTCCCCGGCGGCCACCGCGCGGATGCCCGCGACGAGTTCCTCGGGCAGCGCGTCCTTGAGGAGGAAGCCGCTGGCACCGGCGCGCAACGCGGCGTACGCGTACTCGTCGAGGTCGAAGGTGGTCAGCACCAGGACGCGGGAGCGGCCGCCCGACTGGACGATCCGGCGGGTGGCCTCGATGCCGTCCATGCCGGGCATGCGGACGTCCATCAGGACGACGTCGGGGCGCAGTTCGGCCACCAGCCGGACCGCCTCGACGCCGTGCGTGGCCTCCCCGACGGTGCTCAGGTCGGGGTACTGCTCGATGAGCATGCTGAAGCCGAGCCGTTGCAGGGCCTGGTCGTCGACGATGAGGACGGTCGTCATGCCGGGTGCTTCTCCGTGAGGTCGGGGGCGGTTGGGGCGGGGACCAGGAGGGCGCGGACGGTCCAGCCGCCACGGGAGTTGGGGCCCGCGGTGACCTGACCGCCGTAGAGCGCGGCCCGTTCGCGCATGCCGACCAGGCCCTTGCCCTGGTCGGCGGCGCCGGGCGAGCGGTGCGGGCCGGTGTCCTCGACCGTGACGTGCACGGCCTCCGGATCGGCCGCGACGGTGACCTCGACGGTCGTGTTCGGTGCCGCGTGCTTGAGCGTGTTGGTGAGGGCCTCCTGCACGATGCGGTAGACGGCGAGCTGAAGTCCCTGGGGGAGACCGGTGAGTTCGCCCTTGAGACGCAGGGTGGCGGCGGGGCCCGCGGCCCTCACCCGTTCCATCAGAGCGTTCAGGTCGGCCAGTCCGGGCTGGGGTGAGAGCGGGGTGTCGCCGGGCTCGTCGTCGTGGATGACGGCGAGCAGCCTGCGCAGTTCGGCCAGGGCACCGCGCCCGCTCTCGGCGATGATCCGCAGCGTCTCCGCGCCCCGCTTCGGCTTGGTCTCGGCGAGCCCGGCGGCGCCGCCCGCGAGGCCGACGATCACGGCGAGGGTGTGGCCGAGGATGTCGTGCATCTCCCGGGCCACGCGGGCGCGTTCGGTCGCCGCGGCCAACTGGGCGCGCTGGTCGCGCTCCAACTCCAGCCGTACAGCGTGTTCCTGGAGGGCCTCGATGTAGGCGTTCACCAGTTTTCCGGCCAGACCCAGCGCGGCCATCGACAGGATGGCGACCACGGCCAGGAACGCCAGCACCGGGGTACCAGCTTGGCTCGACCCCTTGAGGCCGTTGAAGAAGACGATCGACACGAAAGTCTGCAGGAGGTTGTACACCACTCCGACGGCCAGCTGGCCGGGAGCACCGAAGCGCCCCAGATTGAGCAGCGCCACCAGCTGGGTCGCGCTCGAACCCGAGTCCACCCCCAGGAACAGGGCCGCCTCGGAGAGAGCGACCAGGAAGGCGAAGACCAGCACGGGCCGCTGCCTCCGCCACAGCAACGGCACGGTGTACCCCGCTGTGATCGCCAGCACCAGCACGAAGTGGAGGCCGGAGTCGCGGGCCGCGAGTACCAGCGCCGGAACGCCGCCGAGGGCGTAAAAGGCGGGAACCCCCCACCGCCTGACCCGCGGATGCGCCACGTCGGCCGCCCGCACCCGCCCCAGCCAGGTCAGCAGCCGGACGACCGACCGGTACTCGGAGTCGCCCAGCCGGGTTTGTCCGATCAGGTTCTCGGGCTTGACGAACCGGTCCGGTGTCGGCGGTGCGGTCACGGGATACACCCTCCATGGTGC
>NZ_BARF01000012.1 GCF_000367365.1 Streptomyces prunicolor NBRC 13075
TACGCCTGGCTCAGAGGATTCGATAGACGTCGCGGCGATGACCGGCGGACAGCACCCACACGACCAGTTGGCGGTCCTCGACTGTGTACACGACGCGAAAGTCTCCTATGCGCAGGCGCCAGCGGGCGTTGTGCCCCTGGAGAGCCTTGATGTCGAGGGCCGAGGTGTCGTTCGCGTCGAGGGCCCTCTGCAACTCCGTGAGCCGGTGGAGGATGCGCAGGGCGTCGGGCCGGGGAATCTTGAGCAGGTCCCGTTGGGCGGGCGGCGTGAATCGGGTGACGTATCCCATCGGAAATCAGGCGTGGTGGGAGCGGAGCAGTGCGGCCATCTCCTCAAGGGAGACAGAGCCGTCGCGCCCCTCGGCCTCGGCTTCGTCCGCCAGGCGGTTCAGCCAGGAATCCTCGGCCTGCTCTTCGAGTTCGCGCAGGCGCCGGTACTCGTCGATGTCGATGACCACCGCCTCTTGCTTGCCGCGTCGCGTGATGATCGTTGGCGTCTCATCGCGGTGGGCGCGGTCGATGACGTCCGCCAAGTGCTTGCGGACGTCGGCCATGGGTTCAATCACCGGCTCGCTCATGTCACGAATGTATCAGATGTACATCTCGCTTCACTCGGAAAGCCCGTGCTCCAGTACGTCCATCGCCCGCTCCACCAGGTCCGAGAACTCCCCCTGGTGGCCGCTCTCCGCCCAGTACAGGCTCGCCTCCATCAGGCCGCCGATGAGGGACATGGCGTAGACCCGTACCTCCAGGCTCTCCGGGTCCCGGCCGGTGCGTTCGGCGATGGCCTGGCAGAGCATGTTGCCGGTGACCGACATGCTCTCCATCATCCGTGAGCGCACCGCCGGGACCTGGACCATGAGGTGGGAGCGGAGGCGGGACGTCTCCTCGTCCTCCTTGAGGCCGAACTGGATGGCCTTGCGCATCACATACCTGAGCGTGACCATCCATGGTTCGTCGGCGGGCCGGGCCCGCAGCTCATCCAGGATGATCGGGTCGAACTCGTCCGTGATGACGATGTCTTCCTTGGTGGGGAAGTAGCGGAAGACCGTCGACGGCGACACCTCGGCGCGCTCGGCGATCTGCTCGATCGTGGTCGCGTCGTACCCCTGTTCCTTGACCAGTGCGTACGTCGCGGTGCGGATCGCCTCGCGGGTCTTGATCTTCTTGCGTTCGCGGAGGCCCAGTTGGGGGCGGTCGGCGGGGCTGAAGGGGGAGGGTGTTGCCGTCATGGTGTTCATTGTCCGGCATCCGCCAGAGCGATGGCCCCGGCGGTGGCCGGGTCTTCCTCGGCCTCCTCCTGCTTGGTGGGCGCGGCCGGTGTGTTCGGCAGGAACGCCGCCGACAGCAGGGCGGTGACGAGGGCCGCGACGCCGCACACCAGCAGGACCAGGCCCATGCCGTGGACGTAGGCGCTGTTCGCGGAGGAGATGAGGCCCGTCGAGCCCGCCTTCTGCGCGACCATGTGTGCCGCTACGACGGACTCCCCGGCCGTGTCGGCCGCCTTCGCGGGCAGGCCGGTGACGTCGAGGCGGTCGCGGAAGGTGCTCGCGAGCAGGCTGCCCAGCAGGGCGATGCCGATCGCGGCGCCGACCTGGCGCATGGTCATCAGGAGCCCGGCGCCGCTGCCGGCCCGGTCGCGGGGCAGCGCACCCAGCGCGCCGTCCATCGCGGGGACGATCGAGAAGCCGAAGCCGAACCCGGTGATGGACAGCCACAGCGCGGTGAAGCCGTAGCCGGAGTCCACCGTCGTACGGCTGCCGAGCAGCGCGGCGAAGGCCAGCACCACCAGGCCCGCGCAGACCACGGCACGGGAGCCGAACTTGTTGACGAGCGGCTGTGCGGCCCGGGCCGCGATGATCAGGCCGCCCATCATGGGCAGCAGCCGGACACCGGTGCCGAGCGCGTCGTTGCCGAGCACCGCCTGAAGGTACTGCGGCAGCACGAACAGCAGGCCGGACAGGACGAACATCACCAGGGTCGCCGCGATCGAGCTGAACAGGAAGCCGCGGTGGCTGAGCAGGGTCATGTCGAGCATGGGGCGTTCCATGCGCCGCTCGCGCAGCACCAGCGCGGTCAGCAGAAGCGCGGATCCGATGAGCATGCCCACGATCAGCGGGTCGCCCCAACCGCGGCTGGGCGCCTCGATGATCGCGTAGATGAGGGCGCCGAGGCCGGCCGCCGTGAACGCCGTAGAAAGGGTGTCGACCCTGGGGGAGGCGGGGTCCTTGGTCTCGGGCAGCAGGAAGACACAGGCCGCTATGCCGATCGCGGCCATCGGGATGTTGACCAGGAAGACCGAGCCCCACCAGAAGTGGTTGAGCAGCCAGCCGCCGATGATCGGGCCGAGCGGCAGCCCGAGCGAGGAGGCCGCGGAGATGACGCCCACGGCTTTGGTGCGCTCGTCGGGGCCGAAGAGGGAGGGCAGCACGGACAGGGCGAGCGGGGTGACCAGGGCCGCGCCGACGCCCATCACCGTGCGGGCCGCGATGACCCAGTTCACGTCACCGGCCAGGGAGCCCGCCACGGAACCGGCGAGGAATATGCCGAGCCCCGCGATCAGCATGCGGCGCCGTCCGAAGCGGTCGCCGAGCAGGCCCGCCGGGAGCATCAGGGCCGCGAAGACGATGACGTACGAGTCCGCCATCCACTGCTGCTGACCGGTGGTCGCGCCCAGCTCACCGGCCATCGTGGGCAGGGCCACGTTGAGGATCGTCGTGTCGAAGCCGAGCGTGAGCATGCTCGCGACCAGGGCCCCGAGGGCCCACCAGCGGCGCGGGTCGCGTCGCACGTCGTTGGATTGAGTGACAGTAGCCATGAAATGAGAGTAGCTCTCAAAAGATGGTTGCTGTCAACCGAGATCTAATGTCAGAAACGAAAAATGGCCACGGCTCGAAAGCCGTGGCCATGAGGAGAAGGTGTCTCAGGTGCTATCCGTGCTGGTACGCCACCAGTGAGATCCCCACGTAGTGCACCAGGAACGCCGCCACCGTGAGGGAGTGGAAGACCTCGTGGAAACCGAACCAGCGCGGTGACGGATTTGGCCGCTTGATGCCGTAGATCACACCGCCCGCGCTGTAGAGCAGTCCGCCGACGACCACCAGGACCAGGACGGCGATGCCGCCCGCGCGCATGAAGTCGGGCAGGAAGAAGACGGCCGCCCAGCCCATCGCGATGTAGCAGGGGGTGTAGAGCCAGCGCGGTGCGCCGACCCAGAAGACACGGAAGGCGATGCCGGCCGCGGCCGCGGCCCAGATGCTCCACAGCAGCCATTCGCCCTTGGCGCCCGGCAGCAACAGCATCGTCAGGGGCGTGTACGTGCCCGCGATGATCAGGAAGATGTTGGCGTGGTCGAGTCTGCGCAGGACGCCGTCCATGCGCGGGCTCCAGTCGCCCCGGTGGTACAGCGCGCTGACTCCGAAGAGCAGGCAGGCCGTCAGGGCGAAGATCCCGCAGGCGATGCGGGCCCGGGGAGTCTCGGCGAGAGCGGTGAGCACCAGGCCCGAGATGAGGACGGCCGGGAACATGCCGAGGTGCAGCCAGCCGCGCAGCTTCGGTTTCACATGGTCGGGAATCGAGAGCGCGGAGGGACCGTGGCCGTCTGTCGGCGTGTCCGTGGGCGCGTCGGGGACGGACGCAGTCATGCGCTCAATCGTACCTACGGAACCGTAAGTTACGTGTCAGTGCGGCGAGATGAGGGGTCAGAAGTGGCCACTCTCTCATGCGTTGCCGACGCCCGGGTACCCGGGGTGAAGCGGTGGTGACGCACGGAAAACATGTCGGCGAGTTCCAGATGAGTGGCGATCCTCACGTCGCTCGTATGTGAGGCCCTCTGGACATATGGGCGGACCCGTCGGATGATCAAATGAGTGCGGTCGGCACCGGATGAGCGCCAAGATCGACCATCGTGAAGCATCCGGGTCGCGGCCCCCACGGGGCAACAAGGACAAAATCCCTCACCATAGGAGCAATCGTGGCGCGCGACATCGCGGCTCCCCCCGTCATTCCAACCGAGCACAAAGAACTGGTCTCGTGGGTGAACGAGATCGCAGAACTGACCCAGCCGGACAGCGTGGTCTGGTGTGACGGATCAGAAGCGGAGTACGAGCGGCTCAGCGAGGAGCTCGTCCAAAAGGGCACCTTCAAGAAGCTCGACCCGATCAAGCGCCCGAACTCGTACTACGCCGCCTCCGACCCGACCGATGTCGCCCGGGTCGAGGACAGGACGTTCATCTGCTCCGAGCAGGAGCAGGACGCGGGACCGACCAACCACTGGAAGGCTCCTGCTGAGATGCGGGACATCTTCGCGGGAGAAAAGGGCATCTTCCGCGGCTCCATGAAGGGCCGGACGATGTACGTCGTCCCGTTCTGCATGGGCCCCCTCGGTTCGGACCTCTCCGCGATCGGCGTCGAGATCACCGACTCCGCCTATGTCGCCGTCTCCATGCGCACCATGACCCGCATGGGACAGCCCGTCCTCGACGAACTCGGTACCGACGGATTCTTCGTGCGTGCTGTGCACACGCTCGGAGCGCCGCTGGCCGAGGGCGAGGCGGACGTGCCGTGGCCGTGCAACTCCACCAAGTACATCTCGCACTTCCCCGAGAGCCGCGAGATCTGGTCCTACGGCTCCGGCTACGGCGGCAACGCGCTGCTCGGCAAGAAGTGCTACGCCCTGCGCATCGCCTCCGTGATGGCGCGGGACGAGGGCTGGCTCGCCGAGCACATGCTCATCCTGAAGCTGACCCCGCCGCAGGGAGAGTCCAAGTACGTGGCGGCGGCCTTCCCTTCGGCCTGCGGCAAGACCAACCTCGCCATGCTGGAGCCCACCATCTCCGGCTGGACCGTCGAGACCATCGGTGACGACATCGCCTGGATGCGGTTCGGGGAGGACGGCCGGCTCTACGCGATCAACCCCGAGGCCGGTTTCTTCGGCGTCGCGCCCGGCACCGGGGAGCACACCAACGCCAACGCGATGAAGACGCTGTGGGGCAACTCCGTCTTCACCAACGTGGCGTTGACCGACGACAACGACATCTGGTGGGAGGGCATGACGGAGGAGACTCCGGCCCACCTCACGGACTGGAAGGGCAACTCCTGGACGCCTGAGTCGGATTCGCCCGCCGCGCACCCCAACGCCCGCTTCACCGTGCCCGCTTCGCAGTGCCCGATCATCGCGCCCGAGTGGGAGGACCCCAAGGGCGTGCCGATCTCGGCGATCCTGTTCGGCGGCCGGCGCGCCTCGGCCGTACCGCTGGTGACGGAGTCCTTCGACTGGAACCACGGTGTCTTCCTCGGCGCCAACGTGGCCTCCGAGAAGACCGCCGCCGCCGAGGGCAAGGTCGGCGAGCTGCGCCGCGACCCCTTCGCCATGCTGCCGTTCTGCGGCTACAACATGGGTGACTACATGGGCCATTGGGTCGATGTGGCCAAGGGCCGGGACCAGGCGACGCTCCCGAAGATCTACTACGTGAACTGGTTCCGCAAGAACGACGCGGGCAAGTTCGTGTGGCCTGGCTTCGGCGAGAACAGCCGGGTCCTGAAGTGGATCGTGGAACGCCTCGACGGCAAGGCCGAGGGTGTCGAGACCCCGATCGGCGTGCTGCCGGCCAAGGGCGCTCTCGACACCAAGGGGCTCCAACTCTCCGAGTCCGACCTGGACTTCCTGCTCACCGTCGACAAGGACGTGTGGCGCGAGGAGGCAGCCCTGGTCCCCGACCACCTCAACACCTTCGGCGACCACACGCCGAAGGAGCTGTGGGACGAGTACCGCGCGCTGGTGGAGCGCCTCGGCTAGAACCACCGAGAACTCCGCGGCCGGCCGCCGATTGTGCCCTGACCAGCAATGTCGTCACAGGCCGGCCGCGGTGGCAGTACAACGGGCAGGTCCCCGCACAACGGCGTGCGGGGACCTGCCCGTTGCTCTAGGCCCTGTCGTCACATTCCCGTCTGCCTCGCGACGCCATGCACGCTCCCCCACTGCCTTAAGGGCGTGGGAGGTGCTCCCACTCGCCGCACCGGGCGCAGACCCAAGTACGTCCAGTACGAGGGTCTACGCCCGGCACTCCCCCAGCCTCCGGCCGGGGGACCCCCAGAGCACGCACCTGACGCCGCGAGGCCGCCCTCCGGGCGACGACGGGAATGTGACGACAGGACCTAGCACCACCGGCGCGCCACGGCGTGGTCATGCTTCCCATTTCACGCATCTCCCCCGCCCGAGAAGGGATTTCGGGGGACACTCGGGACAACCTGTAACGAACCCCGAAGTGAGGTGAGCGGGGTGCGCACACCGGTCAGCGATCCCCTGAGCGTGGGGCCGTACCGGATCACCGGGCGGCTCGGCTCCGGCGGGATGGGCTGGGTGTATCTCGGCCGTTCACCGGCCGGCCGTGAGGTGGCGGTGAAGGTCGTACGGCCCGAACTGGCCGCGGAGTCCGAGTTCCGCGAGCGCTTCGCCCGCGAGGTCGCCGCCGCCCGGCTGGTCAGCGGCGCCTATACGGCGGCCGTGGTCGACGCCGACACCGAGGCCGAACTCCCTTGGCTGGCAACGATGTACGTGCCCGGGCCCTCCCTCGCCGAGGCCGTCGGATCGGACGGCCCGCTGCCCGAGGCGCAGGTGCGCAGGCTCGGCGCGTTCCTGGTCGAGGCATTGCAGGCGATCCACGCGGCCAACCTGGTCCACCGCGACCTCAAACCGGCCAACGTGCTGCTCGCCTCCGACGGCCCCCGCGTCATCGACTTCGGCATCTCCCGTGTGGAGGGCGCCCCGAGCCTCACCCAGGCCGGGATCGTGGTCGGCACCCCGCCCTTCATGTCCCCGGAGCAGATGACGGCAGGTCAGATCGGCCCGCCCAGCGATGTGTTCTCCCTCGGCGGTGTCCTGGTGTACGCGCTGACCGGCCGCCCGCCGTTCGGCGCGGGGGAGGCGGTGAGCCTGCGGGTCGTGCACCGCCCACCCGAACTCGACGGCGTACCAGCGGGTCTACGGCCGCTGCTCGCGCGCTGTCTGGCGAAGCGACCCGAGGACCGGCCCCAACTGGATCTGCTGCTCGGTGAGTTGCTCGCGCAGCCGCGTGCCGGGGTGTGGCCGCCGCCCGCCGTGGCCCGCACGATCGAGGTCCGCCGCAGTGAACTGGCGGCCCGGCGTGGGGGCGGCACCAGCCTGCCGGTGCCGTCCTGTCTGCTGCTGCACGCGCAGGCGCTGCTGGACGCGGGCCTCACCGACGACATGGTCACGCGGGCGGTGGTCCGTGGCGACGCCTGAGGCCTCCCTCCCGCCCGGCCGGGACTACGACATCGGCTCGTCCTGGCGGCAGTTGACGCACACCTGGGGCGCCCGCCGGAATTACCACGTCGAGAGCGAGGTCGATTCCCTCTCCCTGCAATTCGATCTAGAGGCGTCCGGGCGTACGCTCACCGTGCGTTTCATGACCACGAAAAGACTCCTTGTCGCCTTTGTCACCGACGGTCATTCTCTGCGCAAGGATCAATTGGCGATCGCCGCCGCCGCGTCGAACGCGTGGAACACCGAACAGCTGAATCCCATGCTCTCGGTGTGGGACGTACGCGGACCGAGACCGTGTCTCGCCGGGGTCTGCGACCTCCCGCTGACCTGCAGGATCTCCCAGGCCGACTTCGATGTTCTGGCCAGTGATTGGGTGGAACGGGCGCGACAGATGTTCACCCGTTGCCATCAGGTTTTCCAGCTGTAGAAATGAATTGAGCATTCTCAGTCAACCCCTTTCGGCCGCCCGCCTGTTGGCTCCACTATGGGCGCCAACGGGGGGTCGTCATGAGACATACGTTGTTCACTGCCCTGCTGTTCGGCTTGTTGATCGCGGTGATTCCGGCGGGGCCGGTGGCCGCGGCGCGCGCGGACTGCGGCAAGAACTTTCCGACGCGGCTGGGCTGTTGGCAGGACGCGCTGGACGACGGGGCCGTGGTCACGGTCTCGCTGAACAAGCCCCTGGGCTTCGACGCCGGCCAGAAGGGCGGCCGGGCCGCCGTCCGCCGGGACCTCAAGAACCTTCGGGTCCAGGTGCCGGCCGGTGTCCACACCGGGCAGGGCGGCAGCGCGCTGCTGATCCTGGCCGGCCACGCACTCGTCGACCGGGACGCCCGGATCGACCGGCTGGACGACAAGACACTGGCCGAACTCCCCACTTGCGTCGGCGACTTGTGCAAGGCGCTCAAGAAGTCCTCGCTCACCGGCGGCCAACTGATCGACAAGAAGGTGGGCGTCGCCGAACTCGGCGGACACAAGTCCACGGACCACACGCGAGTCCTGCAACTCGCCCTGACCGGCGTACTCCTCCTCCTGCTCCTGGCCCTCCTCCTCGCCGTCCGCCGCTCCCGCACCCCGGCGACGGAGATCTCCGCCGAGGAGACCAGCGCCGAGACCAGCGCCGAGACCAGCGCCGAGACCACCGCCCGACTACGGCCCGTCCCTCCCGCACCGGTCCCCGTCTCCTACGGCCGCCAGGTCGGCCCCCGCCCCGGCCCGTCCCGAACGGCCGTCGTCCGTACGGCACTTCACCCGCAGGGCTACGTCGAACTCGACCACGTCCTGTACCGCGCGGTATGGGCCGAACCGGACCGGACGCCGCCCGTGCCCGGCGCGTACGTCGAGGTCACCGACGCCCACGAACCCGACTCCGACGTCCTGTACGCCTTCCCGCCCGCCGCCCGGCATCACGCCCGCGGCAGCTCGTGACCTCCGTACCACCCGTAGTCCCGTACTACCCGTAGTCCCGCACCACCCGTACTCCCGTACCGCTCGGTCGACCAGGAGACGCCATGCACAGCGAATATCCGCCCACGATGCCGGCGGAGTACGCCGACATCGAGTTCGAGAACAACGCGCAACGGCTGCCGCTCGTGCTGTGCCTCGACACATCGAGTTCCATGGCGGGCGCGCCCATTCAGTCGCTGAACGACGCGCTCGCCGAGTGGACCCGCGAACTCCACGACGACGTCTCCCTCAGCTACAGCGTCGAGGTCGCCGTGATCACCTTCGGCGGCCGGGCCGTCGGCGCCTGGCGCGGACCCCAACTCCTCGACCCGCGCGCCCCGTTGAACCCCTTCGTGCCCGCGCACGCCTTCCAGGCACCCCGGTTCACCGCGTCCGGCGTGACCCTGATGACGGAGGCGCTGGAACTGGCCATGCATGTCGTCGCGGCCCGCAAGGCGGAGCTGCGCGCCTCCGGACTCCAGTACTACCGCCCGCAGATCTGCCTGGTCACCGACGGCCTCCCCACCGACGCCACCGGCCATATGACCGACTCCTGGCACCGGTTGCTGCCCGTCCTCGCGGAGGAGCAACAGGCCCGCCGCTTCCGGCTGTACGCGATCGGCGTCGGCGGCATCACGGACCGCGGCGAGCAGGTGCTCCAGGCCTTCGCGCCGAAGTTCAACGCGCGCATCCAGGGCTTCCCGTTCCGCGAGCTGCTCCAGATGATGTCGGCCAGCGCGAACGCCGAGCAGAAGGGGGCGGGCGACGAGGTCTTCGAGAAGATCTTCAGCCAGTTCAAAACGCAGCGCCCGGCCTGGGAGAGCTGAGCGGTGGCCGACTCGCCCTGGCGCATCCACGGCCTGAGCGTCGAGGGCTACCGGCACCGCCGTACCGGCACGCCCTGCCAGGACGCCTGCACCTACACGGCCTCGGCATCCGTGTCGGTCCTCGCGGTCGCGGACGGCGCGGGCAGCCGCCCGCACTCCGACCAAGGGGCCCTGCACGCCGTCGAGTTGGCGGCCGAGCACTTCCGGCGCCGGGCCGCCGCCGCGTCCGGCTGCCCGCCGGGCGAGGAGGTCCACGAGCTGCTCGCGGACGCCTTCGACGACGTCAGCAAGATCTTCCTGGACACCTACGGCAGCACGGCCCCCGACTACGCGACGACCCTCACCGTCGTGGTCCTCACGCCCGGCTGGCTCGGCCATCTCAGCGTCGGCGACGGCTTCGTCGTGGTCCGCGCCGGAACGGAGGACGGGGAACGGCAGTTCCACCTGCTCCCGCAGCCGCCCGCCGTCAGCGAGTACAGCAACGAGACCGTCTTCCTCACCTCGCCCGACGCACCCCGCCGACTGCGCACCGACTGCGTGGCGGACCCGCGCGTCGACGGCGTCCTGCTGTCCACCGACGGCCTCGCGCAGGCCGCCCTGTCCGTCTCCGGCGGCGGCCCGCCCCAGCCCAACACCTCTTTCGTGGAAGCGGTGTTGGGCTCCCTCGACACCCCGGGCCCGGTGACCGACAAAGCGCACGAGAGCCTCGCCGCCCTCCTCAGGTCGGACCGGCTCACCAGCCTCAACGCCGACGACAAGACCCTCCTGCGGGCCGTGCGCGCGGTGACGCCATGACCGGCCGCACCGTCCACCTGGACGGCAAGCCCGTCACCCTCGCCGAACTCCCGCTCAAGGGCGGCGGACAGGCGGCCGTCTTCCCCGTCGAGGGCGACGACACGATCGTCGTCAAGCTCTACCGAGACCGCCCAGGACCGGACTTGGAACGCCGCCTGGCCCGCATGCTCACGATGTCCCCGCTGACGGCCCGCCCCACCGACGCCAACCAGCCCCCCGAACTCGCCTGGCCCACCGCCATGGCCCGCAGCCCCGAGGGCGAGTTCCTCGGCTACGCCATGCGCCGCTTCGGCGAACCCCAACACGTCCAGCTGGTAGGCCTGTTCACCCGCGCCCAGCGCCTCCGCCTCTTCAACGACCGCGCGGACTGGCGCTTCCTGCTCGGCGTCGCCTGGAACCTCGCCTTCATGACGGCCCGCATGCACTACGACCACCTCGTCATCGGCGACTTCTCGTCGAGCAACGTCGTCGTGGACGCCAACGGCTTCGTCACGTTCCTCGACTGCGACTCCATCGCCTTCACCGACCCGGTCACCGGCGAGCCCTTCCCGTGCCTGATGCACACCACCGACTACTCCTCACCGGAACGCCAGTCGGGCGCCGCGGCCACCGAGGAGAGCGACAACTTCGCGCTGGCGGTGCTGATCTACCAGCTCCTCACGGCAGGCAACCACCCCTTCGGTGGCGTCCCGCACGACAGCACCCCCGAGTCGACGGTCAAGGACAACATCGCCGCGAGCGTCTCCTACGTCGTCCGCCCCGAGGCGGTCGTCATCCCACGCGGCACCGTCGACCCCTCGGTCCTCCCGCCGGGCCTCCTCACCCTGGCCCACACGGCGTTCGGCGCGGGCGTCCACGCACCGTCCGCCCGCCCCACCCCGGAGGTCTGGCTACGCGCCCTCGACCAGGAGCGTTCCAGGGTCCAGCTCTGCCGGACCCGCCCCCTGCACGCCTACGGTTCCCACCTCCCGACCTGCCCGTGGTGCACGCGGGCGGCGGTGACGGGACACGACGCGTTCAACCTGCCGGTACGGCCGACGATCCCGGCGCCTTCCGCAACCCCACAGGCGCAGGAGCACCGCTTCGGCCTCCTGAAAGTGCTCGGCGTACTGCTCCTGGTCGTCCTGGTCCTGATCGTGCTGGGTCACCTGTCCTGAGAACGCCCGCGCTCCTCCAGGAACCGGGTGTGCGTCTCCTGCCGCCGCTCCTCGGCCTCGCGAAGTCCTCTCGCCAACCCCCGCGCCTCCTCCTGAAGCACCGTCAACTGCCGTTCCAGGTGCCGCTCAGGGGGTTCGGCACCGGGCGCCAGCCGCGTCCACCACCGCGTCCGTACGAACGTGTCCACCGCCTCCGGTACGTCCTGCCGGACCGCCCGCGACAGGATGTGCACGCCCTCCGGGTCCTGCGCGAGATCGTGCGTGACCTGCGGATCGAGGAGCCCGGCGAGGAGTTGGGTCAGCTCGGTGAGCCGACCGGCGGCGGCAGGCGGCAGCTCGACGTCCGCCAGATAGCCGCCGAGCTTCTCGAAGTCGTCGCGCAGTTCCTCCAGTTGGGCGGAGGGGTCCGGGAAGTCGGGCAGCGCCGGCCGCTCCGGCGGGGCGATCAGCGCACCCGCGCCGTACAGCCCCACGACCACGACCGGCCAGTACGGCCCCGCCACCCCCACGAACGTCAGCACCAGCCCGACGAGTCCGCACGCGCTGCCGGTGAGATTCTTGCGGGACTCCAAGTAACCCAGAAACCTACTGGTAGCCACGGATCTCCTCGAAGGCGCCGTCCAGCGAGCCCTGTTGGGCGTCGAAGAGCCGGCCGCCGGTCAGCTCGGCGATGTGCTGGAGCTCCGCCTTGTCCGAATCGCCGAAGAGAATGGGGAAGACGGGTATCTCCCGCTGCGTGGCGGGGAGTTGCCGGTAGAAGCCGTCGAACTCCTCCGCCTTGGCGCCGGTCGTGTTCTCGCCGTCGGTCATCAGCACGATCGAGGTGAACGTGTCGCGGCCGGTGCCGAGATGCTCGTACGCCTTCTCCAGGGAGGCGTAGATGGCGGTGTCCCCGTCGGCGCTGAGTGCCTTGGTGTCCGCGCGGATGGCATCGAGCCCGGCCTGCGGGTTACTCGGACTCACCACATGCGTCTTCACGCTCTTCACCCCCGACCCGAACGGCATCAGCGTGACCTCCTCGCGCTGCCGGAAGTCGCCGGTCAGATCGGTGAGGGCCTTCTTCAGCCGGGACAGCCGGTCGCCGTCCATCGAGCCCGAGGTGTCGAGGACGTATACCGTCCGCGACGGCCGGCGCAGCTTGTTCTCGTACGAGTCGAGGAGCCCGTCGGCGACGGACTGGCTGCCGGGGAACGGGAGTTCACGCCGTCGGCTGGTGTCCAGGCCGGACGCGGGCGGCACGGAGGGGACGACCGGGCGGCGGTGCGTGCGGGTGGTGATGAGCCGCTGGACGGCGTCCGTGCGCAGGTCCGCCGTCACGCGCCGGACGTTCTCGCGGGTCGTGGCGTCCGTCGAGGCGAGGGAGGTCAAGGGGTAGTCGGCGGTGACGACTCCGTCGCTCGGGCGGATCACGGTCAGGCCCGGGATGCCCTTGAGGACGGACTCGTAGTTGAGCAACGCGTCGACGTTTCCCCGGCGTTGATAGGCGGTCGCCAGCCAGCCCGAGGAACCCGAGGTCAGCTTCTGCCCCTTGAAGAACTCCTTCAGTCGGGGAGTCGCCTTGGTGACATCCGCGTCGGTGAGCGCCGACTGGGCGCCGGAGAGGGCGGAGGCGACCGAGATGAGGGTCGAGAAACCGGAGTTGGAGCGGGCCGGGTCCGTCATGCCGTAGGTCAACTTGCCGTCCTGGACGGCCTGTTCGATCTGCGACCAGGTCACCTCGTCGGGCGTCCAGCCCAGTGCCGTGACGGTGGCCGTCTTCACACCGATCGCGACCGGGCTGGACATGATCGGGGTCTCGGACACGACCTTCTTCGCCGCGTCGGGCCGTAGCCGCAGATAGTCGTTCGACGACAGCCACAGCGCGTCGTACTGCCCGTCGACCTTGCCCTTCGCCAACAGGTCCACGGCATCCAGGGTGCCCATGTAGGTGGGGCGGATGGTGATGCCGGTGTCCTTGCGGACCTGCTCGAACACCGGGGTCATGTCGCTGAGTTCGCTGGAGGCGAGGACGCGGAGGGTTCCGGGACGGGGCGCGTTGTCGGTTTCGGCCTTCGTGTCATGTGCCGCCGACGTGCACGCGGTCAACAGGGCGGCGGTACCGAGCGCGAGGGCGAGAAGGCGTCTCATCCGAGGCCACCCTCCAGCGCACTCTGCGACCGGCTGCGCTCCAAGTACGTGCCGGCGTTCTGGAGTTCGGAGGTCAGGGACTCGACGGTCGCGGCCATCACCTCGGTCGCCTGGACCTTGTAGGTGTCGATGGCGTCGAGGGTGCGGTAGATCTGCTGGAAGGCGGTGCGGAGGGTCTCCGCGCCCACCGCCGGGTCGGCCGCGATGCGTTGGATCTCGCCGCTCTGGGTGGAGAGCATCTCGGCGTTGCCCCGGATGAGGTCCTCGGTCGTACCGCGCAGGGCGTTGACCTGGTCGACGACCTTGCGCTGGTTGTCGAGCGCGGAGGCGAGCATGACCGAGATCCGGAGGGCGGAGACGGTGGTCGTGGCCGCCCGATCCACCCCCTTGATCAACTCGTCGTTGTTGCGCCGTACGACATCCATCGCCAAGTAGCCCTGCGCGCACACCGCGAGCTGGGTCAGCAGGTCCTGGTGCTTCTGCCGGACCGGGAAGAGGACGTCCGCGCGCAGGGTGTCGGCCTGGCTCGGGTCGGAGGCCTCGACGCCGGTGATGTGCTGCTCGACGGCCGTGTCGAGGGCCTGGGTGAGGACGACGTACTCCTGCAACTTGCCCATGGTCTCCCAGAGGCGGACCCGCTCGGTCTGCAACGCGGCGTTGTCGCGCCGGAGTTCGTCCTGGCCGCCGCGCAGCGAGCCCACGATCTTGTTGAGAGTCCCCTGCGCGGAGGCGTACTTGGCGACGTGGTCGCGCAGCTTGTTGCCGCCCGGGAGCCGGGACAGGAACTTCCGCCCCTTGGAGGCGGACAGATCACGCGGGTCCAAGTCCTCGACCACGCGCCGGAGTTCGACGAGCGACCCGGCGACCTGCGCCTGTGCGTCCCCGCCCTTGGACGGCAGACTCCGCACCGTCCGCTCCAGCATCCGGTTGGACTGCGCGGTGGCGGTACGCATCTCACCGGCGCCGAGCGCACTGATCTCCCCGACCTTGCCCGCGAATTCGGGCGACCGGGCATCGAGGGAGGCAAGCCCTTCGACGTAGGCGGCGGCCTTGCGATCCATGTCCGTACGGACGTTGTCGTCGACGGGCACGAGCCCGCCGGCCTTCTCCCTCGGAACGGGCTTCACGGCCTCCGGCGGGGTGAGGGTGAAGACGTCGTCCCCGCTGAGGGTGTGCTCACTGCTGTTCTGACTGGTATTGAAGCTGCTGCTCATATTGGTTGGTCCCCCCGTTCAACCGCGCGCCCGGCGCGCCATGTCGTGCAGCACCTTCGAGGTGGGCACGGGCGCCTGCCGGACGCCGGTCAGCGTCTGGTTGAGATAGCTGGAGTGGGCGGCGGTGGCCGCGACGAACTCGGCGGTGTCCCCCTGCGGCCGGAACCCGTGCCGTACTGCGAGCTTGCGCAACGCCGGGTCACTGCTGAGGAGTTGACCGAGTTCACGGCCCTCCGGAGTGAGCGGTACGACGGTGTGGTCGCTGTTGGCCGTGGTGTCCGGGTAGAGCACGACGAGGTCGCCGACCGGCTGCTTGTCGAGGAGCAGCGAGGCCACCTGGGACTCGTAGACGAGGACCAGCGGATTGCCGGCGCCGCTGATGAAATCCCTGAACGGCGCGTCGGAGCTGGACTGTTGGGCGCCCTGCACGCTGATCAGCTTGTGCATCAGGGGCGCGGTGCGGTCGACGTCGGCGCTACTGGCCGCCACCCGCCCGCCGTTGGCGACGTAGGAGGCGGCGGCGAGGTACAAGGCCCCCGAGTTGGAGGTCTCGGGGTCGGTGGTGGCGATGTAGAGGGTGCCGGTCAACTCCCCATGTTTCGAGGCCCCCTTGAGCTGCTGCCACGTCCGATCGTCCTTGGCCGCATCGAGATAGGCGCCCATCTTCAGCGTGCCGCGGTCCTGGCTCTTGTCCAGCGTGGCGAGCCCGTTGTCCGCGAGGACCTGGGCGGCGCTGCGGTGGGCCACGACGACGAGGGGCGAGTAGAAGGGCCGCGGCAAGGGCTGTTGGACCTTGTACTTGGCGGCGAGCGCGTCGGCCGGCGCCTGACTGGAGGGAAAGGCGAAGTCGTACCCCTTGAGGTCCAGCCCCTCCATGGCCCAGGACCCGGAGGTCTCCGTCTTCACGGTGAAGCCCTTGGCGGCGAGGGCCTTCACCACATCGGGATCGGCGAAGAAGTCCGCCTTCTCCGAACCGATCACACCACGCACGGTCTTCGTTGCCGTGCCCTTGTCCCCGTTGTCCCGGCCCGCTACGACGGCTGCCACCACTCCGCCGATCAGCAACACCGCGAGGACGATTCCCGCGATACGTCTCACGAGAGGCAGCGTGCTCGCGGAACCCAACATTCCCCGAGGAAAGGGATGAACGGAGGGTGTCGGAGCGGTCCCGGATCAACACGGGTCGACTGCAATGCCCCTTCTTTTAGGGGCGCGGGGCTGTATCGATATGCGGCTCCGCCGCGTGGGCGCGACCAGCCATAGCGGACGCGCACCCGTGGCTTTTAGGGGCGCGGGGAACTGCGCGACCAGCCACAGCGGGCGCGCACTCGCAAGACAATAGAACCCCTACGGCGATAAGGCGCGACAGCTCAGGCGACCACAGTCACCGCATGCGCATCCATCCGCTCGGCAGACAAAATCGCCGCCGCAGTATCCGCACGCGACGCCGCAACAACCAACGCCCGCCCGGCAAGCGCGTGCGCCTTCAGGTGCAGGGCATCCAAACGCGCCGTAGAAGAGGCGGTAGCCGCACGGCTGGGCGAGGCACCCCCACGCAACCGCGTGAGCTGCCCGGCAAGCCTCTCCGCAGCCACATCCAGCTCGTCGGAAGGCTCCAGTGCCCGCAGTTCATCGGTCACCGCAAGCAGCGCAGCGAGATGCCCCGCAAGCTGAATATCCAGTTCCTCCTCACGCGACCGATGAGGAAAGTCGGAGGATGACGTGCGGGCCACCGTGCTGTGGACCGACTTGCTGCGGATCGGTTCGTACATGGCATGGTCTCCTGTGCTCAGACAGGAAACCATCCTAGCTTAGATCTCGTCTAAAGTTGTGCTGGCCGAAAATTTGGCCGGAAGAACCCCAAGAAATCTGCCCCGCGAGGTTTACGGCGGCTCCAGCACCGTTTACGGCTGGCTGTACCCGTCCAGGAAGTTCCCGATCCGCGTCACCGCGTCCCGCAGATCCCCGACCGAGGGCAGCGTCACGACCCGGAAGTGATCGGGCTCGGACCAGTTGAACCCGGTGCCGTGGACGACCATGATCTTCTCCTGGCGCAGCAGATCGAGGACCAGCTGGCGGTCGTCCTTGACCTTGAAGACCTGCGGATCCAGCCGCGGGAACAGATACAGCGCCCCCTTCGGCTTCACGCAGGTCACGCCCGGGATCTGGGTCAGCAGCTCGTACGCGACATCCCGCTGCTCCTTGAGCCGCCCACCCGGAAGTACCAGGTCGTTGATGGTCTGCCGCCCGCTGAGCGCGGCGACGACCCCGTGCTGCCCGGGCATGTTGGCGCAGAGCCGCATATTGGCCAGGATCGTCAGACCCTCGATATAGGAGTCGGCGTGCGCGCGCGGCCCGGAGATCGACATCCAGCCCACCCGGTATCCGGCCACCCGGTACGCCTTCGACATGCCGTTGAAGGTGAGGGTGAGCAGGTCCGGGGCGACCTTCGCGGTCGGGGTGTGCGTGGCGCCGTCGTAGAGGATCTTGTCGTAGATCTCGTCGGAGCAGACGAGGAGGTTGTGACGGCGGGCGATGTCGGTGAGGCCCTTGATCATCGCCTCGTCGTACACCGCGCCGGTCGGGTTGTTCGGGTTGATGACGACGATCGCCTTGGTGCGGTCGGAGACCTTGCGCTCCACGTCGGCGAGGTCGGGCATCCAGTCGGACTGCTCGTCGCAGCGGTAGTGGACGGCGGTGCCGCCGGAGAGGGAGACGGCGGCGGTCCACAGCGGGTAGTCCGGCGACGGTACGAGGACCTCGTCGCCGTCGTCGAGCAGGCCCTGCATCGCCATGACGATCAGCTCGGAGACGCCGTTGCCGATGAAGACGTGTTCCACGTCCGTCTCGATGCCCAGGGTCTGGTTGTGCATGACGACCGCGCGCCGGGCGGCCAGCAGCCCCTTGGCGTCGCCGTACCCGTGCGCCGACGACACGTTCCGGAGGATGTCCTCCAGGATCTCGGGCGGACACTCGAACCCGAACGCGGCCGGGTTGCCCGTGTTGAGCTTCAGGATGCGGTGGCCTGCCGCCTCCAGACGCATCGCCTCTTCGAGAACCGGGCCCCGGATCTCGTAACAGACATTGGAGAGCTTGGTCGACTGGATCACCTGCATGTCGGTGAGCTTACGGCGGGGTAACGAGACTTGGCTCGTGCTTTCCGCCACATGAGACGCGCCGGTTTCGACTGCTATCGCCGGTTGTCGTTCGGGAGCCCGGGTGGGACTGACGTCGATCCGCGGGTGGGGGAGGAGGCCAGGGCGAGATCCCACTGGTCGGCTGCGTGGAGAAGCGCGGCTGTGTCCACGCGCAGATTCACGAAGTACTGGTAGATGTCCACTCGGTGATCTCCCTGCCGCCAGGGGGGAGCCGCCTCCATGGAGAGGTGCACGCGGATCACTGCCCCGGCCTTGCTCCGGTCGGCGAGGCTGAAGGCCAGGACCGGCTCGTTGAACCACGTGTCCGGGGACATATAGCCCTCGGCGTCGGGTCGGGTGACGGCCACTGTCCCCTGGGCCACTCCCCGTAGCCAGCCGATGATCTCGCGGGCCTCGTGGGCCAGCAGAGCCGGGTCGGCGAAGGGCCATCCGCCCTCGGACGTGGTCACCTTGCCGCCAATGACGAGCCAGTTGTCGTCGTAGCGGTTGCCTCGGGTCCCGGCGAACTGATAGCGCAGGGGGCGGAGTTCGACGCTCTTTACGTGATCGATCAAAAGCACCGCGCCAGGATGTCACGACCTTCGACGTGTTCTACGGTGCGCGGGTGATCAGGGTGCCGCCGCGGCTCAAGGACGGCGACGCTCACCGTGATCGCCTCCCCGTTCGGGATGACCGGGCTGGTCGACCGGCTCTGGCATGAGCTGTCCCTCGATCCCGGGGCCCGCGCCAGGGCATGCGTGGAAATCCGCCAACCCCCGTCCTGAAACCGCTCCTTGCCCCCACCCCCCTCAACGATCACAATGCCCATGACAAAAAGACGGCGGCCGGAAGATCTCCGGTCGCCTCGTCATAAGAGGGGACCCCCACATGAACAAGCCTCTCCTTGCCGCGCTCTCCACCCTGGCGATAGCCGGGGCGGGCGTGGCACCCGCGGTCGCGGCGCCCCAAGCCGCTCCCCAGGCGGCGGCCGTGACCGTCGACTTCGCCGGCATCGTCTCGCTCAGCAACTGCTCCGGCTCGGTCATCCGCTTCCCGAACTCGACCGACACCGCTCCGGCGCTGGTCATGACCAACGGCCACTGCCTGGAGACCGGATTCCCGGAGCCCGGTGAGGTCATCACCGGTCAGTCCTCCAGCCGTACCTTCGGGCTGCTGAACTCGGCCGGCACCAAGGTCGCCACGCTCCGCGCCAACCAGGTCGTCTACTCGACGATGACCGACACGGACGTGACGATCTACCGCACCACCACCACGTACGCGGCGATCAAGAGCGCGTACGGCATCAGCCCGCTCACCGTGAGCGCCACGCACCCGACCGCCGGCACCGCCATCAAAGTCGTCTCCGGCTACTGGAAGACGATCTACAGCTGCAGCATCGACGGGTTCGTGTACCGGCTGAAGGAGGGTGACTGGACCTGGAAGGACTCGGTCCGTTACACCTCCGCCTGCAACACCATCGGCGGCACCTCCGGCTCCCCGGTCATCGACACCAGCACCGGCCAGGTCGTCGCCGTGAACAACACGGGCAACGAGGACGGCGAGACCTGCACCGAGAACAACCCGTGCGAGGTCTCCGAGAACGGCACGGTGACCGTCCGCGAGGGCATCAACTACGCCGAGGAGACCTACAACATCCCGGCCTGCTTCACCTCGGCCAACGTGCTCGCCCTCAGTGCGTCCACCTGCACGCTGCCCAAGCCGTAAGGCCGAGGCTTTTCCCAGGTCGTAAGTCAGGCAGGGGAGTTGGCGTTCCGTCGCACGGGACTGCGACGGACCGACCGCCCCGCCAGTACGTCCGTGCGCCGGCCGTCCTCGATCACGAAACGGCCGTCGATCAGCACGTGCGGGATGCCGGTCGGGAGCGTTCGCGGCTCCTCGAACGTCGAACCCGCCGCCACCGTCGCGGGGTTGAACAACACCAGGTCCGCGCGGTAGCCCTCCTTGACCAGGCCCCGGTCGGGCAGGCGCAGCCGTGCCGCCGGGCGGGAGGTGAGATGCGCTACGCACTCCTCCAGGGGCAGGATTCCCAACTCCCGTACGTAGTGGCCGAGATAGCGCGGGAACGTGCCGTACGCCCGCGGATGCGGCTTCGCGCCCTGGAGGATGCCGTCCGAGCCGCCGGTGTGGACGCGGTGCCGCATGATCTGCCGGACGTTCTCCTCATGGCCCACGTGCTGGAGGATCGACGGGGCGAGCCGGTCGGCGAGGAGCAGGTGACGGGCCGTTGTCCAGCTGTCGAGGCGGTGGCCTACGTACCCCGCCAGCGCCGGATCCGTGACCCCCGAGATCTCGATCGTGTCCCACTCCATCGGCACCCCGTGGCAGCCGTCCGAGCCGATCACCTCGAGGTGGTGGCGGATACGGTCGGCGGTCTCGTCGTCCGCCAGCCGCCGCAGGATCTCGTCCGGGCCGCCCTCGCTCGCCCAACTCGGCAGCATCGCCACGAGAGTTGTGCAGCCGGGCGTGTAGGGATAAGTGTCCAGGCTGATGTCCGCGCCGGCCGTCAGCGCCTCGTCCAGGAGCGTCAGCAACTCCGGCGCCCGGCCCTCGTTCACGCCGAAGTTCATGGTGGCGTGGGCGAGGTGGAGGGAGCAGCCTGCTTCCCTCGTCAGTTCCACCATCTCCGCGTAGGCCTCCAGCGCGCCCGCGCCGTACGAACGGTGGTGCGGGCAGTAGTAGCCGCCGTACGACGCCACCACCCGGCAGAGTTCGGTGAGTTCGGCGTCCTTGGCGTACATGCCGGGCGTGTAGGTGAGCCCGGACGACATGCCGACCGCGCCCTGTTCCATGCCCTCGGCGACCAACTGCCGCATCCGGTCCAGCTCTTGGGGCGTCGCCTCCCGGTCCTCCCAGCCGACGACGAGCATCCGGACCGTGCCCTGCGGGATCAAGTAGGCCGCGTTGACGGCCACTCCACGATCCAGCCGGTCCAAGTACTCGCCCACCGACCGCCAGTCGAAGTCGATGTCGTCGCCGTACCCGTTCCACCCGGTGATCGTCGACCGCACCTCGGCGAGTGTGCGGTCGTCGACGGGGGCGTACGACAGCCCGTCCTGGCCGATGACTTCGAGGGTCACCCCCTGCGCGGCCTTGGCGCTGTGGTCCGGGTCGCGGAGCAGCGCCAGGTCGCTGTGGGCGTGCATGTCGATGAAGCCGGGGGAGAGGACCAGGCCCTCCGCGTTCAACTCCCGGCGCGCCTTGGGGCGTTGACAGCCCGCCGCCGCGGCCTCCTGCACGATTGAGACGATCCGGCCGCCGTCCACGACCACGTCGGCGCGGTACGAGGGGCCGCCGCTGCCGTCGACGACGTCCGCGTCCCGGATGACCAGCTCTTCCATGCCCATGCCTCCAGCGGGGTCCGATACGGCCTCTGTACGGCCTTTAGAAGAACGTGCGGATGTAGTCGACGACCGTCCCGTCCGCCTCCGCCACCGGGATCAACTGCCACTTGTCGAAGGACGTGCAGGGGTGGGACAGGCCCATCCCGATCCAGTCACCCACCTCCAGGTCCGCCTCGGGCGTCGTCCGCAGCCAGGCGTGCTGGTCGGAAAGGCCCGTGACCTCGACGCCGGTCGCCGGGCGCTCGGTGCCGTCGCGGCGGACCACCTGGGCGAAGGGGAGGTCGAGGTCGTAGGCCGCGTCCCGCTTGCCCGCGTTGGCGAAGGCCTGCTCGGGGGAGGGGCGGGAGGCGACCTGCGCCCAGAGCCGGAACGCGGGCTCCAGGGCGCCCTCTTCGGGGATGCGGGTGAAGGGGGTGATCTCGCGGTAGTGGCCGTCGTCGTGCGAGACGTAGGCGCCCGAGCGCAGCAACTTCAGTGCGGGGAGGGAGAGTTCGGGCAGCTCGGCGAAGACATCGGCCACCGCGTCGAACCACGCGCTGCCCCCCGCGCTGACCACGATCTCGTCGAGCCCGGATCCCGAGAAGCGCCCGTCCTTGTCGAACTCCACGGCGAGCGCGGTCAGTCGGCGCAACCACGCGTGCACCCGCTCCGGATCCGCCTCCGGCACCTCCCCCTCGTACCCGGCGACCCCCACCAACCGCAGCGTCCCTACGGCGGCCACCGCGTCCGCGACCGCCGCGCACTCCGCCTCCGTGCGCACGCCGGTGCGGGCGCCCTCGCCGGCGGCCAGTTCGACGACGACGTCCAGCGGGCGGGCGGCGTCGCGCAGGGCCGCGTCCATCAACTCGACCCCGCGCACGGAGTCGACGTAGCAGATGAAGCGGAAGGCGGGGTCGGTGTCCAGCTCCGACGAGATCCACTTCAGGGCGGACGGGTCGACCACTTCGTTCGCGAGGAAGATGCGGTCGATGCCGAACTGCCTTGCCACGCGCATCTGGTGGGGGACCGCGAGGGTGATGCCCCAGGCGCCGTGGGCGAGTTGGCGGTGGAAGAGCTGGGGGGCCATGGAGGTCTTGCCGTGTGGGGCGAAGGCGAGGCCGTGGCGGGTCGCGTAGGTCTCCATGAGGCGGAGGTTGTGGTCCAGGCGCTCGGCGGAGAGGGCGAGGACGGGGGTGGTGAAGCCGTCGGTGAAGAGGTTGCGGCGCTGGGCCGACAACTCGGCGACCGTGAGGCCGTCCGCGTCCGGGGGGAGGCCCTTGAAACGGTGGTCGACGCGTTCCCCGGCGAGCCGGGCGAGCGCTTCGGTACCGGTGTCGCGGACCATGGGGCCTCCCTGAGCTGGAGTGTTGCAATCTCTGCAACCTTCATTGCGTATATCGCTTACCGCTGTCTAACATCTCGCCCAACACCGGGTCAACGGAGCCGCCATCACCCGGCGCACCGACGAGGAGCCATCACCATCGTGACCGCCGACGGACAGTCCACCGCCGCCCGTGACGTCGTGGACGTCGTAGCGCTGGGCGAGTCCATGGTCACGTTCCTACCCGGCCGGGCGGGCCGCCTCGCCGACGTGCCGTCCTTCGATCGCGCCATCGGCGGCGCCGAGTCGAATGTCGCGTGCGTGCTGGCCGCCGCCGGGCACACCGTCCGGTGGGTCAGCCGGGTGGGGGCGGACGGCTTCGGCGATCATCTCGTCGAGACCATCGGTGGGTACGGGGTGGATGTGTCCGCCGTACGACGTGATCCCGCGCGGCCGACCGGCATCTACTTCCGCACCGCCGGGGACCGGGCCACCGACGCGCACGAAGTGGCGTACTACCGGGCCGGGTCCGCCGCCTCCGCGATGGCCGTCGACACCGTGGACCTGGCCGCCGTACGGGCCGGGCGGGTGCTGCACCTGTCGGGGATCACCCCGATGCTGTCCGCGGACTGTCTCGGGCTGGTGCGTGAGCTGACCGCGATCCGTGCGCACCGCCCGCTGATCTCCTTCGACGTCAACCACCGCCCGGCGCTGGGGCGTTCGGCCGACGGGCCGAGCGTGCTGCTGGAGCTGGCGCGCGACGCCGACCTCGTGTTCGTCGGTGAGGACGAGGCCGCCGAGGTCTGGGGGCTCGTCGGGGCCGATGCCGTACGGGACGCGTTCCCCGACCCCGAGACGCTCGTCGTCAAGCAGGGCGGACGCGGGGCCACCGTCTACCACCGGGGCGACGCCACCTTCGTGGCCGCGCCGCACGTCGACGTCGTCGCCGAGGTGGGTGCCGGGGACGCCTTCGCCGCCGGGTTCCTCTCCGCGACCCTGCGGGGACTTCCCGTACGGGACCGGCTGCGGCACGGGCATCTCACGGCCGCCGCCGCCCTCACCGTCCCCGGCGACCTCGCCGCGCCCCCGGCCCGCGAGCACGCCGACCGGCTGGTCGCCCTGGACGACGAGGCGTGGGGGAGACTTCGACTCGGCCCCGGCTGGACCGACGCCGCCGACTGGGCCGACGAGGAGGTATGTACGCCATGAGTCAGACCGTCGACCGCGCGCTCAGTATCCTGCCGCTGCTCGCCGAGGGCCCCGCCGACCTCGGCCAGGTCGCCGAGCGCCTCGACGTCCACAAGTCGACGGCCCTGCGCCTCCTGCGCACCCTGCACGAACACGGCCTGGTCTACCGCCAGTCCGACCAGCGCTACCGGCTCGGCGCCCGCCTGATCGCCCTCGCCCAGGAGGCGATGGAGAACCTCGACATCCGCGAGATCGCCCACCCCCATCTCGCACGGCTGAACGAGCAGTGCGGTCATACCGTCCACCTCGCGGTGTACGAGGAGAACGAGGTCCTCTACATCGACAAGGTGGAGAGCCGCTACCCGGTGCGGATGTACTCGCGGATCGGGAAGCCTGTCGCCATCACCGTCGCGGGCGTGGCCAAGCTGCTGCTGGCCGACCTGCCGGAGGGCGAGCGCCGGGTACTCGCCGACAAGCTCGAATACCCCATGTACACCGCCCGCTCCACCCCCAACGCCCCTGCTTTCCTAAGGGAGTTGGAGAAGGTGCGGGAACAGGGCTGGGCCACCGACCTCGGCGGCCACGAAGAGTCCATCAACTGCGTCGCCGCGCCGATCCGGGGCGCCGACGGACGGGTGGCCGCCGCGATGTCGGTCTCCGCGCCCAATGTCGTCGTCACCGCCGACGAACTCCTCACCCTGCTTCCACTGGTCCGTCGCACGGCGGATGCCATCAGTGGCGAGTACTCGGGCAGGACTCCAGCAACCCCTGCAAACGACTCCGCATGAGGGACCACGTATGAAGGATTTCGTATGACCGACAAGATCGCGCTCACCCCCAAGACCCACACCACCCCGCCCGCGAAGTTCTCGCACGGCGTCCGCAAGGGGAACCTCCTCCAGGTCGCCGGCCAGGTCGGCTTCCTCCCCGCCGAGGAGGGCAGGCCGCCGACACCGGCCGGCCCGACCTTGCGCGAGCAGACCCTCCAGACCCTCGCCAACGTCCAGGCGATCCTGGAGGAGGGCGGCGCGAGCTGGGAGGACGCGATGATGATCCGCGTCTATCTGACGGACGTGGACCACTTCGCCGAGATGAACGCGATCTACAACGAGTACTTCGAGAGCCGCGTCGAGATCCCCGCCGCGCGCACGACGGTCTACGTCGGCCTGCCCGCCGGGCTGCTCATCGAGATCGACGCGCTGGCCGTCCTGAGCTGACCAGCCCTTTGAGCTGACACCGCCCCAACTCCCGCACACCGTACGACGGTTCGGCGCCCTTCGGGGTGCCGCGCCGCGATCCCCCCTGCCCGGCTGTGCCCTCTGGGGGACATCCCCCAGACCCCCGGACCCATGTTCTTACGACGACAACGAGGACCCCCACCATGTCCCTACCGCTCGCCGCCACCGCCCCCGCGACACCACCCCACACCGGAGGCCTGCTTCTCCTACTGGACGGCACAGCAGGCCTGTTGACGGTCGCCGCCCTCGGGATCGCGCTGCTTCTCTTCCTGATCATCAAGGTCAGACTCCAGCCTTTCGTGGCCCTCCTCGCCGTCTCCATAACCGTCGGCCTGCTGTCCGGTCTGTCGGTCACCGAACTTTTCGGCACGGTTCAGCGTTCGGACGCCGTCTCCACCATCGAGTCCGGCATGGGCGGCATCCTCGGCCATGTCGCGATCATCATCGGCCTGGGCACGATGCTCGGCGCGATCCTCGAAGTCAGCGGCGGGGCCGAGGTGTTGGCGTCCAGGCTGCTGAACCTCTTCGGCGAGAAGCGAGCGCCCCTCGCCATGGGCCTGACCGGCCTGATCTTCGGCATCCCGGTCTTCTTCGACGTCGGCATCTTCGTCCTCGCGCCGATCGTGTACGCCGCCGCCAAGCGCGGCGGCAAGTCGATCCTGCTGTACTGCCTGCCGCTGCTCGCGGGCCTGTCGATGACCCACGCGTTCCTGCCGCCGCACCCCGGCCCGGTGGCCGCGGCCGGCCTGCTCCACGTCCAGCTCGGCTGGGTCATCCTCATGGGCATCGTCTGCGGCATCCCGGCCGTACTCGCCGCGTGGGCCTACGCCGCCTGGATCGGCAAGCGGATCTTCGTCGCCGTACCGCAGGACATGGTCGAGGCGGCGGCCGAGGCGAAGCAGGCGGTCATCGACGAACAGCGTGAGTCCGGCGTCGTACCGCAGGAGAAGCCGGTGTCGCTGGGCACGGTCCTCGCGATCATCGGTACGCCCCTCGTCCTGATCCTGGCGGCCACCTTCTCGTCGATCGCCTTCGACCCGTCGACCGGCCGCTCGGTCGTGGAGTTCTTCGGCAGCCCCTTCGTCGCCCTGACGATCGCTCTCCTCCTCGCGTACTACCTCCTGGGTCTGAGGCGCGGCTGGTCCCGTAAGTCCCTGGAGACCGTCTCCACCGCGTCCCTCAAGCCGGTCGGCAACATCATCCTCGTCGTCGGCGCGGGCGGGGTCTTCGGCGCCGTACTGAAGGCGAGCGGGGTCGCGCAGGCCCTCTCGGACACCTTCCACGACGTGGGCCTGCCGGTGCTCGTGCTGTCGTACCTGATCTCGCTGGTACTACGGGTCGCACAGGGTTCGGCGACGGTGGCGATCGTGACGACGGCGGGCATCGTGGCCCCGCTGCTCGCGGAGGGCGACCACTCGCAGGCCTTCGTCGCGCTGGTCATCATGGCCATCTCGGCGGGCTCGATCTTCGCCTCGCACGTCAACGACGGGGGCTTCTGGATGGTCGCGAAGTACTTCGGGATCAGCGAGCGGGACACGCTGAAGACGTGGACCGTGCTGGAGTCGGTGCTGTCGGTGGCGGGGTTCGCGGTGGCCGCCGTGCTCAGTGTGTTCGTGTAAGCCGCTTGTAGGCGTCTGATAACAAAATTGGGGCTGGCTGTGCCCGACACAGGATCGTCGACCATACTTCGCGCTGTGGAGCAGCGCATAGGTTCGAGCAGCCAGCCCCTGGAGGGCGAGCCCGTGAAGGGTGCCGGTTTCGACCCGGCCTTCATCCCGGGGCTCACCGCACCCGCCGTGTCCTCCGGTAAGCCGGAGGACAAGAAGCCGCGGGGCGCGGAGCCCGAGGACGCGAAGGCCGAGGAGCCGGCTACACCGGAGGAGCCGGAGGGGTCCGAGGGCGGGAAGCCGTCGGTCCAGAAGGCCGAGGCGGAGGCCGAGAAGGCCGTTGCCGAGGACACCGATGACGAGTCCGAGGCCGATGACGAGGCCGACGAGGATGCGTCCGACGGGCCGGTCTTCGAGGCGTCCGACCGTCGTGCGGAGATCGTCGCGGACGAGAAGGGCGTACGACTGCGCCTGGACGACCAGGCGTGCGAGTTCCGCTGGGACGAGATCGGTGCCGTGGAGACCGAGACGCCGCGCTTCGGCAAGCGGTTCACCATCACGGTGCACACTCCTGACCGCCGTTGGTTCCCGATCGAGATCGAGGCGGCGGCCAGGAGCCGGTTCACCGAGTGGGAGACGCAGTTGGACGCGGTCCTCGACGCGTACTTCGACGACGGCGCCGAGGACGAGGACGACGAGTCCGCCGAGGTGGACGAGGCGGCGCTCGCCGCGGCGGAGGCAGAGGTCCGCGAGGACTAGCCAGTCGTAGGACAAGGGCTGACCAGCCGCAGTACAAGGCTGGTCAGCCGCAGCGCAAGGCTGGTCAGCCGCAGTACTGGGCCTCTTTGCCGATGGACCGGTACATGCAGTCGGCGTTCTCCAGCAGTTGGAACACCGCGTCCCGGTTCCGGGAGGTCTCCCGCTCGATCACCTCGTCGGGCGGGTAGAACCCACCCCCGGAACTGGACGTCGGATACATCTCGAAGGTGTAGTCGAAGATCTTCTGACTGCCCCATAGGTAGTCGTCGATCGAACCGTCCGTGATGTACAGGTCGCTGGACTGCTCGGCCGTGTACCCGTTGCTCGCGCCCATCTTCTGCCCGACCGCCTTGAACGCGGCGGCGTCGTCCGCGGTCATCCCGGTCGCCGTGTCGGAGTACGTGTACCCGAAGGGCCAGAGCACCAGTTCGCTGTACGTGTGGAAGTCGATCCCCGCGGTGATCTGCTGCTTCCCGCCGACGACCCGGCTGCGTACGAAGTCCGCGACCACCTTCACCTCGGGTGCCGACTCGGCGGACGCGCCCCGGTAGGTCTCGGACGAGGTCGAGCCCGAAGAGCCGCCGCAGCAGCCCCACTTGTAGTTCCAGTTCCGGTTGAGGTCCGTACCGACGTAACTGGAACCGGAGTTGGGCTGGCGGTTCTTGCGCCAGGACCGGTAGGCGCCGGTCGCTATGTCGTACTCGCCGCCGTCCGGGTTGAGGTCCGGCACGATCCAGATCTCGCGGTTGTTCACGATGTTCGTGACGCGGGAGTCGGTGCCGTAGCCCGCGCCCAACTCGCGCAGCAGGTACAGCGCCATCTCCACCGTGAGGTGCTCGCGGGCGTGCTGGTGGAACGTGAAGATGACCTCGGGTTCGCTCTCGTCGGTGGCCACGTTGTCGCTGACCTTGATGGCGACGATGTCCCGGCCCTGGTACGACTTGCCGATGACTTTCTTGCTCATGATGCCGGGGTAGGCGGCGAGCCGCTGGTCGATCTCCGTGTTCGCCTCGGCGTAGTTGTGGTACTTCGCGTCGGCCGAGGGGAAGTCGAGGAGCCGTGCGGTGTCCGCGGCCGAGGAACGGTCCGGGGCGGAGCCCAACAGCGAGACGGCGTAGCCCTGTTGACGCAGTTTCTCGATCTGGGCCGCGCGGCCGGAGACGACCACGGTCTCCTCGTCGGCCTCGTCCACGGTGACGCCGGCCGCCGCGATGGCCGTCCGCGTGACCGGGGTGTTGTGGTCGACGTGGATCTCGTACTGGCGGATGTCGTCCGCGGCCGGAGCGGCCTGGTGCGTGCTGTCGGCGGTGGCCTTGGACGCGGTGGCCGCCGTGACGGGGGCGACGAGGGCGAGGGCCATCAGAGCGGCGAGCGCGGCGGTGCGTCTGCCGCTACGGGGGCCTGAGCCGCGTATTCGGAGTCGCATGAAATCTCCTTGCTGGAGGTGGGGGGTGTTTCAGTGCGACGTGCGTGAAGTACGGCGTGCGGGTGGGGTGTTCGCGTGAGGTGCTCGGGTGGGGTGTTCGCGTGAGCATTCCTGTGTGCCGCCTATGTTGATGTGTTGGCATGGTCAGGTCAATGGCGTTCAAAGTCGCTGGCTGGATTACCGCCACTTCGGGCTCAGAGCGATCTCCCGGAGCTGCTTCATGGTCAGGGCCGGGGACTTGCGGGTCGCGGCGGTGTCCTGGGCGCCGGAGTTGAAGGCGCTGATGACGACCCGGCTTCCGTCGGGCCGCATGGTGTCGACGGTCCACATCACGACACCCGTGCCGCCCTTCTCGCCCGGTCCCTGGTGTGTGGCGACCTTCGTGCCGTCGGCCAGGACCTCGGCGTCGGAGCCGAACAGCTCGCCCTCGACATCCGCCATGTCCGCCTGGACGTTGACCTGTACGAGGGTCTTGCCCTTGCCGTCGTCGACGACGAGATAGCCGAACCCGGTGTCGCCGGGGTCGCCGGCCTCGGACACCGCGAGGCCCTTCGGCACCAGGGTCCGCAGCGTGGAGGTGACGGACACGGCGGCGCCCGTGCTCGAACTCGACGGTGTGGTCGGTGAGTTCGAGTTCACCGGCATGGCATCGATCGCGTCCCGCCAGATCTTCGAGGCGGCCACCTTCCTCAACTGGGCCGCGGAAAACGGCGGTTGGGGCCTGGTGATCGGCGAGTCCTTCTCGGCGGCGGCGTTCCACTCGTTCAGGCTCACGTGCTGCCCCTGCGGGGTGACGAGTTCGGCGTTCCACCACTTGGTGTCCACCCGGCGGTCCGGATACTCGTACCCCTGAAGGACCATGACCACAGACCCGTCCGCCAACCGGCTCGTGCCGCACGCGTCGTAGTGCGTGAACGCCTTCCCCGGGCACGTGGTGATCTGCCGCGCGTCGTCGCTCCCCGGCTGGATCCGGTCCATGGTGACGCTGACGGCCGCCGCGCCCTTGCCGTCGTTGAAGACGAGTCGGACGTACGGCGACAGTCCCTCGTCCGTGCCACGGGCCTCGATCTTGGTGAACTCGCCGTAGGTGCCGCCCCTGCCGACGACGAGCTGGTGTTCGAGCGTACGGGTCAGGGTGTCGGCGGAGACGGGGGTGGGGGCGGAGGCGGAGGCGAGGGTGGAAGTGGCCGCGGATCCCCGTCCCTTGGCGGGGTCTCCGCTCGGCAGGAGCAGCGCGCCGCCGACGCCGACGAGGGCGATACCGGCGGCGCCGCTCATGACGGCGGCGTTCCGGCGGCGTAGCAGGCGCCGTCGTCCCTTGAGGGCGCCGGCGGTGACGAGTGCGGCGCGGTCGGTCTCGAAGGCGTTGCCCGCGTCGTGCAGGCCGGCGGTGAGCCGTTCCTCGAACGGGTCGAGGAGGTCGCTGTGTTGGGCGTCGGACATGGCGGACCACCGTTTCGCGTAAGGGAGTTGGCAGAAGGGGCGACTGGGGGGTGAAGGCGGGGCGGGGTGTTCAGGGGCGGGCGTATTCGTCGAGGTTCTCGCCGAGCAGCTCCCGCAGCCGGCCGAGTGCGCGGACGCACCGGGTGCGTACGGCGGCCGAACTGACCTGCATGACATCGGCGGTCTCCTCCACGGACCGGTCCTCCCAGTACCGCAGGACGACCACGGCCCGGTCCTTGGCGGGCAGCCGGGAGAGGGCCTGGAGCAGGGTCAGCCGCAACGGCGTGTCCGCGCCCGAGGCGCCGGGGTCGGGCAGGTCGGGCAGCAGGTCGGTGGCGCGCTCGGTGCTGCTGCGGCGCCGCTGATGGGCGAGGTAGGTACGGGTGAGGACGGTCTGGGCGTACCCGGCGGGGTTGCCGACCCGGGAGAGCCGTCCCCAGCCGACGTACAGCTTGCCGAGGGTCTCCTGCACCAGATCCTCGGCGAGATGCGTGTCCCCGGCGGTCAGCAGACAGGCGGACCGGTAGAGATGCCCGGCACGCGCGGCGGCGAACTCCTCGTACGCGTCGGCACGTTCCTGTCGTCTCATGCCTGATCCCCCTGCCCCCCGAGGGCTGTTGTCGGTGCCGCCCTCACTTCTATTGATGCGGTGGGCCCACAGAAATGTTTCAGGTTGGGCTGATCGGCTGGACAGGTACGGTGCTTCATCGGCTGTTTGATCATCGCCGGAGGCTTCGTTGACCACGCAGTTCCCCGCAGGCTCGTACGCGCCGTCTCCGTCCTACGGATGGCAGGGTCCCGCGCCCGTCCCGGTGTGCCAGGTGTGCGGAGCGGCTCCGGCCGCGCTGGTGAGCGTCCGCAAGACGGTGTCTTGCGGATCGTCCGATGCCCAATACCGTGTCACGGGACCCTGGGGTGGAGGGCTGCCCGACGGGGGAGATGCTCGCGGACCAGGAGTACAGCGAGGTCGGCACGACGAACCTGTGCCTGCACTCCCTCGACCGCTGATGCAGCAGCCACAGGGCTTCGGTCCGCCGCCCCCGCCGTCGCCTTCGAGGACCACGACCGGACCGCAGACTTCATCTGGCCCGAGATCCGCAGCGTCTACGACAAGGCAAGCCCGAGCGGGAAGGCGCTCATGGTCGCGGTGGTCTACGTCGACGGCGGGGTGTACGAGTGCGTGGTGGACGCGAAGCCGCGGGAGATCTTGCGCGGGTGGTTCTGGCAGTTGGCCCAGGTGCTGGGCCACCACCGCCCGATGGGCTGACCGGAAGGACTGACCGTCTCAGAGGAGGTGGTCGGCCTTGCCCGCCTTGATGTCGAGGATGAGGGTACGGAGGGCTTCGCGGGAGTCGGTCAGGTAGCGGTCCTCCTGACCGGCTACGGCTATGTAGGCGTGGCCTTGGGGGTCGGTGCCGAGGCGGAAGCAGGAGTTTCCCTCACCGCAGAACGGCTCTTCCCACCTGATGTCGTCCATCGGGCCTCTCCTCACAGGTCGTTGGCGATGCTGCGGATGAAGTCGCGTGACGCCGTTGGCGACAGAGCCATGCGCTCCATCCAGTCCAAGTGGGCACGGTACTTCGCCAACTGACCGTCCGCGTGAAGGAAATCGGGCCCATGCGAGTTGTCGGTCTGGACGGTGTCGAGCTCGGGGACCGGACCTTCGGCATACAGGACGGTCAGCCCTGCTCCGGGGAACGTTCCTGCCTCGAACGTGATGACCTTGAGCGTCACGTTGCTCTGCTCGGACTTCTTCAGGAGATGTTCAAGCTGGGTCCGGACGACCTCTCGTCCACCGAACCGCATCCGGAGCGCGGCCTCATGGACGATGCCCACGAACGCGGGCGTATTGTCGCCGTCCAGCACCTGCTGACGTTCCGCGCGGTGAGCCAGGCGCAGGGCGACCTCGTGCTCAGGGAGCGGCGGGAGCACGGCCCGGAAGACGGTCAGGGCGTGGTCGGACGTTTGCAGCAGACCTGGGATGTGCACCGTGTACGCCGCCCGCATCCCTACGGCGTGTGCCTCCAACTCGGCGATGTCCAGGAGCCCTTGGGGGAGTGTCCCACGGTATTTGTCCCACCACCCCCGTCGGCCGGGGCGGGCCATGTCCGCCAGCGCATCGACATACCGCTCGTCCCGGCAGCCGCAGTTGCATGCGAGGGTACGCAATCGCTCAGGGCTGATGGCCCGCACACCGGACTCGATGTGCGAGATCTTGCCCCGGTCAACGCCGAGCAGGGCGGCGGCGCTCTCCGCGGACATGCCTGCCGACGTGCGCATCTTCCGGACCTCGGCACCCAGTCGCTTCTGACGCTCCGTCGGCGACGTCCTCGCTGCCATGCCGTTCCCTCCGCGTGCGGTCATGTGCAGTCTGCCGCTTACGCGTACGACCGAGCCACGCGGGGGGCGTAAATTTCACTAACCAGGGCCAAATTAGGCCCGCTAATCTGCACTTTGAGTAGTGCGCAAGCTGCATACGGCTGCCGGAAGTGCATCGCGCGAGCCTGCCCGCAACCTCCTTCCCCGGGAGGGGCGGGTTCGCGTCAGGGAGACAGGCCACTGGCGGCCGCCACAGGAATCCGCACTCAGATCTCTGCACAAGGAGCCACGCCCATGCCCGCTGCCCCCTCGCTCCCCTCTACACGGCCGACCCCACCACCCCAACCCCTGAAACCCTCGCCTACAGCTTCACGCTCCCCGCGGCCTTGGCCAGTCCGGCCCTGGCGAAGGCGGCAATGCGTGAGGTCCTGAAAGCACACGGCCTGCACGACATGCTGGACCCCGCACTCCAGGCGGTAAGCGAACTGACGGCAGTCGCAGCCCAGTTCACCGAGTCCCGGGACTTCTACCTCTCCCTCCGCTACCGCGCATCCACCCTCCGCCTGAGCGCCTATGACAGCCATCCCCGTCACACCCAGCCCCACCTTGCCGCCGCCTGCGACACCCGCCGCCGAGCCGCCCTCCGCGTCCTGGCCTGCGTCTGCCGTGCGTGCGGCGGCAGTTGGGGTTTCGGCGAGTCCCGCGAGCC
Source organism: Streptomyces prunicolor NBRC 13075 (assembly GCF_000367365.1). Taxonomy (GTDB): domain Bacteria; phylum Actinomycetota; class Actinomycetes; order Streptomycetales; family Streptomycetaceae; genus Streptomyces; species Streptomyces prunicolor. Next base: position 33,339 of record NZ_BARF01000012.1, read on the forward strand.
GGGCGGCGGGACGCGGATGTGGGCGACGCTGCCGAGGGCCATGGCGGCGACGTATGGAGCGCAGCCGGTCATTGAGGCTTGACCGGAATGTCAAGCGTCCTTGCCCCCTACCTACCGAAACGGGGCAGCCGCAACGAACGAGACTCATTGCGTCCGCCAACGCGCCAATGGGATGATCGCGCTCATGTCTGAACACGGGGGAAGCGGTGGCGAGGCCGGGGGGCATGCGAAGGTCCCGCCTGTCGGATTACGCGGAGATGAGCGGCCCGGAGGCGGTGGGCGAGGGCCTCTCCGGGGAGGAGAATCCTCGGCTGCCTCCCGCCGTGGTCGAGGAATCCGAGCCGTTGTACGGCGTGTACAGCAGTGATGTGGTCCACAGGCGGCGTGAGTTCCGGGTGTTGCTGGGTGAGTTCCGTCGTAGGGCCGTGCTCGTACCGCTCGATGAGGACGACGCACCGCTGGTCGGCGATTTCGGTGGGATCCGGTGGATCTACGCGTTTTCGAACGAGTCGGCGTTGGCGAGGTTCGCGATCGCGAGGGGTGAAGGCGGGCGGAAGTGGCCGTATCAACGGCTGCTGGGAGCCCGGTTGTTGGACGTGACGGTGTCGGCTGTGAGCGCTGTGGGTGCGCCGTGCGGAGTCGCGCTGGATGTGGGCACCGAGGGCGAAGGGGCGCTGTTTCCGCCGGTGACGGGGATCGTGCCGGAGTCGGCGGCGCTGGACGCGGACGCGGGCGCGGAGGGGATACGGGGATGAGCGGGGACAGCGGCGGGAGCAACGGGAGCAGCGGCGAGGACATCAGGGCGGCCGGGCTCGACGAGATCGCGCAGGGGATCACCCTGGTGCTGGGCGAGTTGAAGGACCTGGGCATCGACAGCCTGGCCGGAGCGGGCCGCGGATTCTCGGAACTCGCCCTCTCCGGGCTGGAGTTGGGCAACGAGGAGTTGCTGTCGGGATTCACGTCGTTCTGCGAACGCTGGGAGTGGGGCGTGCGCGCGCTGGTGAACGAGGGCAACAGCTTCGCGACGGGCGTGGGTCTTTCGGCGGGCACCCTCTACGAGACGGACCAGTACGTCGAGGGCACGATGAAGATCGTGGTGAACGCGGGGATGGGCAACCCGTACGCGTCGGAGGACGACGTGACCCAGCAGAGCTGGGGCGACCTGGTGCGCGACAACGAGTACACGGGCGGCGTGGACTACAGCGCCGCGTCGATGGACAAGGCGCTGGACAACAGCGGGCAGGCCTACAAGGACGCGGCGCGGGACGTGATGACCTCGCACACGGTCGGCCTGTTGGGCCCGGGCCTCAACCCGGCGAACGCGGCGATGGCGGCGGGGCTGAGCGGGGACGAGTACAACGAGTTCCTGGACGGCGGGTTGGGCCCGTCGCCGGAGGAGCGGGCGAAGGCGGCGGAGGCCGCGCAGGAGCAGGCTCAGCAGGGCGGGGACGCGGGCTGATGGGCATCGGTGATCTGGTCAACTCCGGGCTGGGCGAGGTCGGCGAGGTGGTCGACGGAGGCAGGAAGCTCGCCGGCGAGTTCGTCAAGGCGAACACCGATGCCGCCGGACAGGTGCTGGACACGGTCGGGGCAAACGGCCTGGCGGACAAGGTCGAGGACTACGGCGACCGTATCGCCTCGGAGCTGGGCGCGACCCCGGGCGAGCGGCAGCTCGGCGACAGCGATGAGCCCAAGGATCTGGTCCACGGTGACGCGAAGGCGATCCGGGCGGCGGCGAAGCACCTGACCGACTTCTTCACGGCGTTCGACAAGGTCGGCGACGGCATGCGCAGGCTCAACTCCTCGTCCTGGCAGGGCGAGGCGGCCGAGGCGTTCCGCAGGAAATTCGCGATGCATCCCACGAAGTGGCTCCAGGCGGCGGACGCGTGCGACGCGGCGGGCAAGGCGCTGTCGTCGTACGCGGACACGGTGGAGTGGGCGCAGGGGCAGGCGCGGGACGCGATCGATCTGTATCAGAGAGGCGCGAAGGCTTCCGAGCAGGCAGCGGGGGCGTACAACAAGAAGGTCGACGCCTACAACGCGGCGATCAAGGCGGACCAGGACCCCGGACCGCCGCTGGAGCAGTTCAAGGATCCGGGCCGCAGCGATACCGCGCGCGCCCACGAGGTCCTCGACGAGGCGCGTCGCCAGCGCGACGACGCGGGCAGCGCCGCCGCGAGCGCGGTCCGCGAGGCCCTGGCCCACGCCCCCGCCGAGCCACCTCCACTCACCCGGCTGAAGGCGGACGCGGCGGACGGCTTCCAGGCCGTCAACACGGAGATCCTGCACTTCGACGCCGGCGTGGTGAAGGGCACGGCGGGCATCCTGAACTTCGCCCGCGGCCTCAACCCCATGGACCCGTACAACATCACGCACCCGGCGGCGTACGTCCAGAACGTCAACATGACGCTGGCGGGCCTGGTTTCGACGGCCGCGCACCCCGAGCGCGCCGCGAAGACGATGCTGGACGACTTCATGAAGGACCCCTCGGAGGGGACGGGACGACTGTTTCCGAACCTGATCGGGGACGGGGCGGGGCTGGAAGCAGGACTGGCCCGGCTCACGGCTAAGGAAGGCCTGGAGAGCGCGGCGGAACAGACGGTTCTCAAGCAAGGGACGGACGTCGCCGAGAAGTCCGCTGCGGACACGGCCAAAAGCAACCCGGAGAAGTACGACACCCCCAATCCCAGCGAAAAGGTCAAGGAGGACCCCTCTGACCCCATCGACCTCAGCACTGGCCGGATGTACCTGCCGCAGACAGACTTGACGCTGCCGGGCGTGCTCCCCCTCGTCTTCAAACGGCGGGTGGAGTCGGGCTACCGCTTCGGCCGCTGGTTCGGCCCGTCCTGGTCCTCCACCCTCGACCAGCGCCTGGAGATCGACTCGGAAGGTGTCGTCCTCGTCTCGGAGGACGGCCTCCTGCTGGCGTATCCGCATCCGGCCCGGGCCTGCCGACGCTTCCCAGCCATGGCCCGCGCTGGCCACTGGACCGCAAAGAGGGCGGCTACACCGTCACCGACCCGCACGTCGGCCGTGTTTGGCATTTCGCCGACCACGGCGACGACCTGGCGGTCCTGGAACAGATCGACGACCGCAACGGCAACTGGATCACCTTCGAGTACGACGCAGACGGAACCCCTCTCGGGATTGTCTCCAGTTCCGGCTACGACGTCCGTATTGCCACGGAGGCGGGCAGAGTCACAGCCCTCAGTCTGTTGGCAGCTGAACAGGTGCTGGTGCGTTACGGCTACACCGATGGTCAGCTGGCAGAGGTCGTCAACTCGTCGGGCTTGCCGCTGCGTTTCACCTACGACGAAGCTGGCCGTGTCACCTCGTGGACGGATACCAACAACCGTGGCTACACCTACGAGTACGACGACCAGGACCGCTGCATCGCCCAGGGCGGCACACAGGGGCACATGACCCTGCGCCTGTCCTACGACGAGACGGACCCGGAAACCGGCCTGCGTATGACCACGGCGACCACTGGCGAGGGTCACATCCGTCGTTACGTCGTCAACAAGGCATGTCAGATCGTCGCCGAAATCGATCCACTCGGCGCGGTCACCCGCTTCCAACGCGACCGTTATCATCGGCTCCTCTCCCAGTCCGACCCACTCGGCCACCGGACCACGTTCCGTTATGACGAGACCGGCAACCTGCTCGCCCTGACCCGTCCCGACGGTCGCGAGGCCAGAGCCGAATACAACGAACTCGGTCTGCCGATCAAGGTGGTGAATCCGGACGGCACGGTCGTCCGACAGTCATACGACGCGCGCGGCAACCGCACATCGGTCACCACACCGTCAGGTCAGACCACCCGATTCACCTACAACGATGCGGGCCACCTGGCCTCAGTGACCGACCCGCTCGGCCACACGACAACGGTCGTATGCGATCGCGCGGGCCTCCCGCTGGAGATCACGGACCCGCTCGGCTCGCTCATACGCTATGAACGGGACGCCTTCGGTCGCCCCGTTGCCATCACCGATCCCGCAGGCTCCACAACACATCTGGAGTGGACGGTCGAGGGCCATCTCGACCGCCGTACGGCAGCGGACGGCGCGACGGAGTCGTGGACGTACGACGGTGAGGGCAACTGCACCAGCCACACCGACCCCATGGGTGGCATCTCCCGCTTCGAGTACACCCACTTCGACCTGCTCACGGCCCGCACCAGCCCGGACGGAGTGCGCTACGAGTTCGCCCACGACAAGGAACTGCGGCTGACCAGGGTGACCAGCCCGCAGGGCCTGACGTGGAGCTACGAGTACGACGCGGCCGGACGGCTGGTCACGGAGACGGACTTCGACGACCGCACGCTCACGTACGCGTACGACACGGCGAACCGTGTGGTGTCCCGTGCGAACGCGCTCGGCGAGGTCGTGACCTTCGAGCGAGATGAGTTGGGCCGCGTCGTTCGTAAAGACGCGGCTGGCCTGGTCACAACGTATGCCTACGACTTGACCGACCAACTAGCCCGGTCCACGGGCTCCGACGGCTCGGTGTTGACGCTGTTGCGGGACCGATTCGGCCGGGTGCGGTCGGAGACGATCGACGGGCGGACGCTGACCTACACGTACGACCAGTCGGGCCGTCGAAATGGCCGTACGACCCCAACCGGAGCAACGACGACGTGGGCGTACGACGCTGCCGGGCGCCGCACCGGGATGGTGGCTTCGGGTCGGGCCATCGACTTCACCTACGACATGGCGGGCCGCGAAATTTCGCGCCGTATCGACGAGATGGTGACTCTGGAGCACGGGTTTGACGCGCTCGGCCGTCTGACGGCGCAGGGGGTGACGGGTGCGCGGGGCCGCACCGTCCAGTCCCGCACGTACACCTACCGCTCTGACGGCAACCTGATCAGCATTGATGACCAGCTGTCCGGCTCCCGACGCTTCGACCTGGACGCGGCAGGCCGAGTGACGGCCGTCCGCGCCGCGAACTGGACCGAGGAATACGCATACGACGCCGCGGGAAACCAGACCCAGGCATCCTGGCCGTCCAGCCATCCCGGTGGAGAGGCAGTCGGCGCACGCGAATACACAGGCACGCGCATCACCCGCGCGGGCAAGGTCCGCTACGAGCACGATGCCCTCGGCCGCATCACCCGGCGCCAGAAGACCCGACTGTCGCGCAAACCGGACACCTGGTGTTACGAATGGGACGCCGAAGACCGCCTCACCCAGGTCACGACCCCGGATGGCACCCGTTGGCGCTACACCTACGATCCGCTCGGCCGCCGGGCAGCCAAAGTGCGCCCGGCCTCCGACGGTGAAACGATCGTCGAACGGGTCGACTTCACCTGGGACGGCACCACTCTTTGCGAACAGACCACAACGTCCCTGGACCTGCCCAACGCGCTCACACTCACCTGGGACCACCAGGGTCTGCGCCCTATAGCGCAGACCGAACGCATCGGGTCGGCCGACGCCCCGCAAGAGGAAATCGACTCCCGCTTCTTTGCGATCGTCACTGACCTCGTCGGCACTCCGAGCGAGCTCATCGATGAGCAGGGTGAGATTGCTTGGCGCGCACGAAGCACTCTGTGGGGCACCACTGCCTGGGCAGCCAACAGCACCACCTATACTCCTCTGCGCTTTCCCGGCCAGTACTTCGACCCCGAAACCGGTCTCCACTACAACTACTTCCGTCACTACGATCCCGAAACTGCGCGATACATCAGCCCCGACCCCCTCGGCCTGCCAGCCGCTCCGAATCCAGATACATACGTTCATAATCCGACCATCTGGATCGACCCTCTGGGGCTGGCCCCGAAAAAGCCTGCCACAGGAATTGCCCCGAGCTTTGTCGCAGGGAACGACGGAATCATCGATGTGCGTGAAATAGGGAGGCCAGACAACGAGTTGGTCCTCAGCGGGCACGGTGGAATACGTGAAGGCGATGGATCGATCGTCACTGTTCCAGAGGGAACTCGCCTCCACATGTACAGTAATCACGGAGAAACGATATCCGACGCTCTCGGAAACAAGATTGAAACGAGTGATCCGACGGCGCTCAAGGTGTACGGCCCCGGAGAAAAACTACCCAACTACTCACTGTTCCCGGGAGACGGCCTGAATATCCTGGGCAAGCCGCGCAATGTAACCGTGTCAGCGGAGACTCTCCTTTCTGACCTGCTCCGCCCCAACATGGGCTCGGTACACTGGGCGGCCTGTAGATCCATCATCCCGATCGGCTAGGAAATCCAATATGACCTATTATGAAGATCTGTCTCCGTACGAATACGTCAAGGAGTCGATCCCGGCAGGAGTGAGCGCCGTCAATGTGGGATGGCTGGAGCCGGGTGAGGAATACACGCAAGGTGAAGTTCCCGAGGGCTTTACCGACGCACTGGCCGTGATGGTGAGGGACAGTCGCCGAATGAAGATGCGGGGATGGCACAGCTGTCGGCTCGCTCACGTCGGTTACACAGAGCCCTACCCGACCACTGTCGACGTAGGTGGGCAGAAACTTTCCCTCGGCGGGGCCGAGATTCGAGTGGTCGCCGAGTCCGGAGAATGGTTGATCGCGCCAGACCTGGTCCTCCACTATGTGTCGAACCACTCCTACAAGCCGCCAACGGATTTCATCGAGGCCGTAATGGATCGGCGCATCGCCCCTGGCGAGTGACGGCGCCGCCCGCAGCGGTGCCGTCCTCACCTCATGCCGGTGCGCTTCTACGGCAACGCGTGCACATGCGCCCCCACCGAGTTCGACCACGAACTCCCCGCGGCCGCGTCCCAGTTCGTCGACCATGTCATCGCGCCCCGGAGGTCGGGGTACGTCTTCGACGGCTTGAAGGTGCCGCAGTTGGTGCCGGCGGTCAGGCAGTCGAGGGCGTTGTTCACGATGGTGGGGGAGACGTAGCCGCTGCCGGCCGCGCTGGTCGAGGCCGGGAGGCCCAGGCCCACCTGGGAGGGGGAGAGGCCGCCCTGGAGTTGGATGCAGGCGAGGGCTGTCAGGAAGTCGACTGTGCCCTGGCCGTAGACCTTGCCGTCGCAGCCCAGCATCGTGCCGCTGTTGTAGTACTGCATGTTGACGACCGTGAGGATGTCCTTGATGTTCAGGGCCGTCTGGAAGTACGCGTTCGACGTCGACTGCATGTCGATCGTCTGCGGGGCCATCGTGATGATGAGGGACGAGCCCGCCTTCGAGGAGAGGGACCTCAACGCCTGTGTCATGTAGGTCGCGTTGATGCCGTTCTCCAGGTCGATGTCGACGCCGTCGAAGCCGTACGTCTGCATCAGGGAGTAGACCGAGTTGGCGAAGTTCGTCGCGGACGTCGAGTCGCTCACCGAGATCGTGCCGTTCTGGCCGCCGATCGAGATGATGACCTTCTTGCCGGCCGCGTGCTTGGCCGCGATGTCCGCCTTGAACTGGTCGACCGTGTAGCCGCCGAGGCCGGCCGAGTCGAGCGTGAAGGAGACCGCGCCCGGCGTCGAGGTCGCGTCCGCGAAGGCCACCGCGATGATGTCGTACTGGGAGGAGACGGCCGAGAGCTTCTGGACGGTCGCGCCGTTGTTGAAGTTCTGCCAGTAGCCGGTCACCGCGTGCTTTGGCAGCCCCGTACCGCCGTTGCCGCCCGTCGCCGTCGTCGTGCCCGTCACCGCCGTCGACTTGCCCGACTCACCGGCCGAGTTGGTCGCCGTGATCTGGAAGGAGTACGACGTGGAGGCCGCAAGTCCCGTGATCGTGGCGGACGTTCCGGTCACCGCCGTGATCTTCGTGCCGCTGCGGTAGACGTTGTAGCCCGTCGCTCCCGACACCGCGCTCCACGCGAGGGAGACCGAGGAAGAGGTCGTCGAGGGGACCGTCACCCCCGTCGGTGTCGCCGGGACCGTCGGGGCCGGGTCGCTGCCACCGCCGCCGTCCGGGCCGTAGACCGAGATGTCGTCCGCGTAGTACGCGGCCTGGCCGTACCAGCCGTGCGTGTACACCGAGACGGACGTGGTCGAGGCGCCCGTCGTGAACGTCGTCGACAGCTGCTTCCAGGCTGATGTGTCGGGGGTCCACGTCGAGACGTCCGTCGTGCCCGTGCCGGTCACGCCCAGGTAGGAGTAGCCGCCCTGCACCCACGCGCTCAGCGTGTACGTCGAGTTGGGCTTCACCGCGACCGACTCGCTGCACTGGGCGTTGTCCTGGCCGGCCGGGGTGGCCTTCAGCGCGGAGGCGCCGCTGTGGACCGGGGACGAGACGGTCGTGCCGCTGCCCGCCGTACAGGTCCAGTTGGTCAGGCCCGACTCGAAGCCGGCGTTCTTGGCGTTGTTGATGTCGGCGGCGGACGCCTGGCCGGTGCCCGCGAAGGAGAGGGCGAGGGCGGCCATGGCGACCCCGGCCCACAGACGTCTTTTCCTGAGGACGGGCATGCCTGGTGCGCGGTCCACTGATGCCTCCGGTGGGGGAGTTGGAGGGGGCTGTGACTGTGACTGTGCCGACGGTGGCCACCGACTGGACTCCAGAGTTGGTCCAGACCAATCTCACTGTCAAGAGGTCCAGACCAACTTCCCGGTCGGTCGGACGTGCGCCCGTGCTCGGTCCAACCCGGGCCGACGCCCTGCCAGTTGCTCGACCTGTCCCGTTTTGGCGCGTTGTGTGCGATGACAGTTGCCGCACAGCTACAGAAACGCTGTTCTCCGGTCACAGGGGCGTGGTTACAGTGCTGAGGTAGTCACGCAATGAAGTCAACTCGGTGTGCCGGAGTAATGCCGGCGGGCCGACAGGCGTGAGACGGGGAGCTGCGCGTGCCAACTGCCATTGTCGTGACCAGCGCCGACATGGCGCTGCCAGCACAGGACGAACGGACCCTGCCCGCCGTCGTCCTGCGGGACCTCGATCAACGACCGCTGGACCAGGCGCTGTCGGAGATGCAGGCCCTGATCGACCAGCACGGGCATGTCGTCGTCGTGTCCTCGCAGGCCGTGTCCGAGGGTGTGGACCGACGGCTGCACACGATCCGGTCCATCCTGGAGAGCGACCGGATCGCCCTGTTCCGTCCGAATCTGCCCCCGCTCGGACTCGCCGTCCTGGCCCGCCAGTTGAGGCAGCTCGCGACCTGCGACCTGAGTCCCGGCGTGCTCGCCTCGGCCGGCCGGCTGCTCACCCACTACATCCACGCCGGCGCGGTCCTCGGCTCGGTCACCAAACTCGACCGGGTCCCCGTCGGCCTCAAGTCGCACGCCAAGTCCTGGGTGCCCGGCAGTCAGTTCGCGGTGATCGCCCACCCCGAGCCGCAGTTGGTCCGGATCGCCCCCGGAGTCGCCCTGGAGGGGCCGGAGTTCGCCACCTGGATGCTGGTCGCCAAAGGGCAGCTGCAGTCCGACTGGATCGGCACCACCCTCGCCCCGGCGTGGAACGCGATGGGGCTGCGCGAGGCCACTCTGCCCGCCGAATCGGTGAGTTGGTGGGGTACGAGCAAGTTGATCGAGTTCTGTACCTATCTGCCCGACCTATCGGTGCTGTACCAACTGGTCACCTCTGTACGGCAGTCCGTGTGCCACTGGTGCGGCATCGACGTCATCGGCGACCGTTGTGTCTTCTGCTCCGCCACACCGCCCGTTCACGAGAACCAAACATCGAGCGGATAAGTCCTCAACACACAGGACACGCTTACAGCACACGATCCGCCAGACCCGGTTCCCTCTCGCTCGATCCGCTCGATCCGCTCGTCTCCGCTTGACCGACATCCCCCAATGAGGTCGTACGGTTCATGAACTCCCGTCAGCGCCGCGGCGTGATACTCCTGCTCCTGTCGGTGATCTGCGCCCTCGGCGCGTTCGCCGGCGTCCTCTCCGTCATCCGTGACGTGAAGTCCAAGGTCGGTCCCGAGGTCGCGGCGTACCAGGTCAAGGACAACGTGGCGCCGTACACGGCCCTCACCGCCGCCCAGTTTAAGAAGATCGAGATGCCCAAGCGGTGGCTCTCGGACAACGCCGTGACCGATCTGCGGCAGATCTCGGGCAAGATCGCCGTGACCACGCTGCGCGCGGGCTCCCTGCTCCAGACCGACATGATCGTGGACCAGCCGGCCCTGCAGCCCGGGCAGCAGGAGGTCGCCATCATGATCGACGCGGCGACCGGCGTCGCCGGCAAGATCACCCCGGGCTCGACGGTCAACGTCTACGCCACCTTCGAGGGCGCGAAGGAAGGCGACCCCGACCAGTCGAAGATCATCGTGACCAACGCGAGGGTCATCGACGTCGGCCACATCACCGCCCTCGACCCCGGCAGCAACAGCGACAAGAACCAGCGGACGTCCACCGACGGCGTACCGATCACCTTCGCGCTCTCCACGCTCGACGCCCAACGCATCACCTACGCCGAGTCGTTCGCCGAGCGGGTGCGGCTCGCGCTGGTGGCGCCCGGCGGTGCCACGACCGTGCCCGAGCAGGACCGGACGTACGAACTCGCGAAGGACAAGTGAGAGGCCCGCATGCCCACCAGGATTCTTCCGGCGGTCGGAGACGCGGACGCCATCCGCGCCATCACGACCCTGCTCAGTCAGCTCCCGGACGCCGACCCGGTGGCCCCGGTGGCCGACTCGACGCAGCTCATCGACACCCTGGCCCGGCTCGCCGCCGAGTCCGTCGACGAGCTGCCCGAGGTCGTGGTGGTGCATGAACGCATCGGTCCCGTCCCGGCGTTGGAGCTGGTCCGCGAGGTCGCGCTGCGCTTCCCCGCGGTCGGCGTCATCCTCGTCACCACCGACGCCAGCCCCGGCCTCTTCCAGGCCGCCATGGACTCCGGCGCCCGCGGCCTGATCGCCCTGCCGCTGAGCTACGAGGAGTTGGCCAACCGCGTCCAGGCCGTCGCCGCCTGGTCGGTGGGCGTACGGCGCCATCTGGGCCACGGCGGCGACGTGTTCACCGGCGTCGGCGGCACCGTCGTCACGGTCAGCGGCGCCAAGGGCGGGGTCGGCGCGACCCTCGCCGCGATCCAACTCGCCCTCGCCGCGCAGGCGTCGGGCCGTAGCGCCGCGCTCGTCGACATGGATCTCCAGACCGGGGACATCGCCTCCTACCTGGACGTCCAGTTCCGCCGCTCGGTCGTCGACCTCGCCGCGATCACCGACATCTCACCCCGGGTGCTGGCCGACGCCGTGTTCCGGCACGACACCGGGATGGCGCTGCTGCTGGCCCCCGGCGAGGGCGAGCGCGGCGAGGAGGTCACCGACCGGGCCGCCCGGCAGATCGTCAGCGCGCTGCGCTCCCGCTACGAGGTCGTCGTCATCGACTGCGGCGCCCAGATGAGCGGCGCGAGCGCGGCGGCCGTCGAAATGGCCGACACGGCACTGCTGTTCACCACCCCGGACGTGGTCGCCGTACGCGCCGCGAAGCGCACCGTCCGCATGTGGGACCGGTTGCAGATCCGCAAGGCCGAGGAGACGACCATCGTCGTCAACCGGTACACGCGCGGTACGGAGATCCAGCCCGCCCTCATCCAGCGGATCACCGGCACGGCGGTCGCCGCCACCGCGATCCCCGCCAACTTCAAGGAACTCCAGGGCGCGGTGGACGCCGGCCGCCTCCACGAACTCGACAACAAGAGCGTGGTGAAACAGGCCCTTTGGGGTCTCGCGGGCGAACTCGGACTGGTCAAGGTCTCCGAAGTCGCCCAGAAGAGCGGGCGGTTGCGGGGCGGCGGCGATCGCGGCTCGGTGAGCTTCCGGCGCCGGAGAGAGTGAACGGGGGATGCGTATGCGTATGTCTTCGATGCCTGCCGTGCTGTCGACGGCTTCGCGTGAGCGGGACCGGGACCCGGACCGGAACCGAGACCCGGACCGGAGCCGGCACCGGAACCGGGACCGGGGCCAAGTCACCATCGAGTTCCTCGGCATGACCCCGCTGATCATCCTGACGCTGGTGCTGATGTGGCAGTTCGTGCTGCTGGGGTACACCTTCACGCTCGCGGGGAATGCTGCGGACGAGGCGGTGCGGGCGGGGACGGCCGCGGCCCCGGGGGAGCGGCAGGCCGCCTGCGAACAGGCAGGCCTCGACAAGCTGGACGGCCCGTGGAAGGGGGACGCCACGGTGACCTGCGGAGGCACGGGTTTCGTCACGGCCGACGTCGACCTCAAGGTGCCCGTCCTCTTCCCGGGCTCGATCGGCTTCCCCTTCACGGTGCACGGCCACGCGGGCGCCGTAGAGGAGGCGAAGGACTGACATGGCCCACGACCTCCGAGCGCGCGATCGGCGCCGAAGGGTGCGCGACCGCGGTCAAGTCGCCATCGAATACCTCGGGTTCATCCCGGTCCTGCTCCTCGTCACGCTGGCGGCGGTGCAGCTCGGGCTGGTCGCGTACACCGCGGAGCAGGCGGGGACGGCGGCCCGGGCCGGAGCGCGCAGCGCCTCGCTGAGGCAGGGTGCCCAGCCGGCGTGCAGCGAGGCCGTCAGCGACTGGCTCTCGGTCAGCTGCCCGGAGTCGTTCGGCGGCGACGCGGTCACGGTCACCGCCACCATCCACATCCCCTCCGTCATCCCTGGCTACGACTTCGGAGACGCCAGCAAGACCGCCACCATGCCGCTCGACCACTGAACGCGGAGCAAGGAGCACAGCACTCATGGGCCTGCGGGAACGAGTCAACCATCCCGAGGAGAACGGCCATCGGGGCGAGGACGGCCACATGGTCGCCACGTACCGCGCCAAACTCCTGGAGGAGATCGACCTCGCGGAGATGAGCGCGCTGGCCGCCGCCGAGCGACGGGCCCGGTTGGAGCGGGTACTCGGGCACATCATCAGCCGTGAGGGACCGGTCCTCTCGACCGTCGAGCGCTCGCAGTTGATCCGCCGGGTCGTCGACGAGGCGCTGGGCCTCGGCATACTCGAACCGCTCCTCGAAGACGCGTCGATCACCGAGATCATGGTCAACGGCCCGGACGCGATCTTCGTCGAACGCGGCGGCCGGGTCGAGCAGTTGCCGCTCCGCTTCCCCTCGCACGACCAGCTGATGCAGACCATCGAGCGGATCGTGTCGACGGTCAACCGCCGCGTGGACGAGTCGAATCCGATGGTCGACGCGCGACTGCCGTCCGGCGAGCGCGTCAACGTGATCATCCCGCCGCTCTCGCTGACCGGCGCGACGCTCACCATCCGCCGCTTCCCGCGCTCCTTCACGCTCCAGGAGATGGTCGGCTTCGGCTCGCTGGACGAGCACATGCTGTATCTCCTCGCGGGCCTGGTGCACGCGAAGTTCAACATCATCGTGTCGGGCGCGACGGGCACCGGAAAGACGACCCTCCTCAACGCGCTCTCCGGCCTGATCCCGGAGACCGAGCGCATCATCACCATCGAGGACTCCGCCGAACTCCAGCTCCAGCAGTCGCACGTGATCCGCCTGGAGGCCCGCCCGCCGAACGTGGAGGGCAAGGGCCAGGTCACCATCCGCGACCTCGTCCGCAACTCCCTCCGCATGCGCCCCGACCGGATCGTGGTCGGTGAGGTCCGAGGCGGCGAGTCCCTCGACATGCTCCAGGCGATGTCGACGGGTCACGACGGCTCGCTCGCGACGGTCCACGCGAACAGCGCGGAGGACGCGCTGATGCGCCTGAAGACCCTGGCGTCCATGTCCGAGGTCGAGGTCCCCTTCGAAGCCCTCCACGACCAGATCAACAGCGCCATCGACGTCATCATCCAGCTCACCCGCTTCGCCGACGGCGCCCGCCGCATCACCGAGATCGCCCTCCTCGACAGCCACGGCAGCGAGCCGTACCGGCTGGCGACGGTGGCCCGCTTCAGCCCACAGCCCATCTCCGCCGACGGCCGGGTCTACGGCACCTTCGAGTACTTCCCGCTCTCCCGCCGCACCGCCGACCGGCTCTACATGGCGAGCCAGCCGCTGCCGCAGGCCTTCGGCGTCGCCCACACCGCGGAACAGCTCGCCCTCAGAGAAGCCAGTAGGTAGGGACCGACCCCATGGATCTCCAGACGATCGTCACGCTCACCACCGGCATCACCCTGCTGACCTGCGTCCTGGGTGTCGCCGGCGTGCACGCCTACGCCACGGGCAGGGCGCAGCGCGCGGCTCTGGTCGACCGCCTCTCCTCGACCGGCCAGATCCAGGTGGGCCGCGTCCGCCGCTTCCGCGACCTGGACCGCAGACTGCGCCGTACGCGGCTCGGCAGGCAGCTCGAACTCCGGCTTGCGGCAACGGGGTTGGACATGACGCCGGGCGAGTTCTTCGTCTACATGCTGGGCACGGTGGCGGCGCTCTGGCTCATCGGCCAGGCGTCCCTGGCCCCCTTCTTCGGGCCGATAGCAGGCCTGTTGGGCGTCGGGGTGGCGTTCCAGTTCCTCAACTGGCAACGCCAGAAGCGCATCGAGAAGTTCATCAACCAACTCCCCGAACTGGCCCGCATCATGGCCAACGCGACCCACGCGGGCCTGGCACTGCGCACCTCGATCAGCATGGCGGCGGAGGAGCTGGAGGCACCGGCCGGCGAGGAACTCGCCAAGGTGGCCAACCAGTTGGCGGTAGGCGCCTCGATGGACGACGCGCTGAGCGAACTGGCGGACCGCCTACCGTCCCGCGAACTGGTCGTCCTGGTAACGACGTTGGTGCTCTCGAACCGGGCGGGCGGCCAGGTGGTGAGCGCCCTGCGCAACCTCACGGAGACCCTGGAGGAACGCAAGGAGACCCGCCGCGAGGTCCGCACCCAGCTCTCCCAGGTCAACATGACGGCGTACGCCGTTCCGGTGATGGGCGTGGGCGCCCTCTTCCTGATGGACGGCGTCAAACCCGGCGCCCTGGAACGGATGACGGGCTCCCCGATCGGCCAGGCCTGCGTGATCATCGCGTTCGGGCTGTACGCGGTCGGCTTCATCCTCATCCGCCGACTGTCCCGCATCGACGTCTGAGGGGAGGAGAGCAGACATGGTGGCACTGGCACTCGGCCTGGTGATGGGCCTCAGCGTGTGGGGCGTCTTCGCGGGCATCCGCATGTACCGGGCGGACGCGAAACTCCCCAGCGACCTCGTCCTGGCCCTGGAGGTCGGCGCGACCCGCACCGGCGCGGTCGACTCCCTCATCGACCGCATGGGCATGCGCTACGCCCCGATGGTCCTACGCCTGATGGGCCCCAGGCTGGTCGCCAAGTACCGCCGCAAGATAGACCTCGCGGGCAACCCCGGCGGTCTGACCATCGACCGCTACGCGGCCCGCCGGGCGGTCTACGGCTTCCTCGGCGGCTTCGGCGGCCTGCTGATGCTGCTCGAAGGGCACTACATCGTCGCCCTCATCCTGTTCGCCTTCGGCGCGTTCTGGACGGAGGTCGGCATCTGGTCGGCGATCCGCATCCGCAAGGACGTGATCGAACGGACCCTGCCGGACTTCCTCGACGTCCTCGCGGTCGTGGTGAGCGCGGGCCTGGGCTTCCGCCAGGCCCTGGACCGCGTCGCCTCGAAATACGAAGGGCCGTGGGCGGACGAACTCCGCATCACCCTCCGCCAGATGGACCTCGGCATGAGCCGCCGCGCCGCCTTCGCCGAGCTCCGGCGCCGGAACGACAGCGAGCAAGTGGCCATGTTCGTCACGGCGTTGCAGCAGGGGGAGGAGCTGGGGGCGCCGATCGTGGACACGTTGGTGTCGCTGGCGAAGGACATGCGCCGCACGGACGCGCAGAACGCCCGTCGTAAGGCGGCCCGTGCGGTCCCCAAGGCCACCATGATGATCACCACGTTCATGGTCCCGGCCACGCTGCTGCTGCTGGGCGCGGGGCTGTTGCTCGGCTCCGGCACGGACTTCAGCACGCTCACGGGCAAGTAGACGGGGACGGGGGCGACTTGACCGATGGCGACCACGGACGAACGTGCACGTACGGGACTGCTGCGCCGCCGCCCCAAACCGCCGGAGATCACGACACCGCCGGCGGGGACGGTGCTGCCGGAGCATGTGCGGTCGGGGGCGACGGACATTCCGGTGACTTCGGTGACGCCGGCGCGGGCGAGGCTGTCGGGGGTACCGAGGCCGCCGGCACAGCCGGGCATGGAACGGCTGGCCGCCGACGGTGGGGGAGCCCCACAGGGGCCACCCGCACCCGACCACGAAGGCGAAACGGGTGGTGCGGGTGGGAACACGATCCCGGCCGAAGGCCGGGGAGCTCCCCAACCCGCCCTCCCCATCCAGATCAGCGCGCTACAAGCAATGTGCAGGCAGGTCTTCGGCTTCCGCCTCGCGATGATCGCCCTGGCCGCCCCCTCCGCCCTCCTCAACGCCACCCCCGGCGTAGCAACCCGCCTGGTAGGCGCAGCAGTAGTGGTCACCTTCATGGCCTCCTACACCCTGTTCCGAGACTGGGAACGCTTCGGCCCCCTCCTCCTACGCCACCCCTCCCTCCTGGCCGTAGACACCCTCTTCGGCTCCCTGCTCCTGATCTCGGCAGGGCCCACCAGCACGCTCGCCTACGTCAGCGTCTGCACCCCCCTCCTCGCCGGCATCGTCTACGGCTGGCGAGGCGCCGCCGCCTTCGCGAGCCTCCAGGCGTTGATCCTGGCGCTGGCACAGACCGCCGCGGCGGACGCGCACAAGGGCGTGGCGCAGTTCTTCCTGCTCCCCGGCCTGTGTGTGATCGCCGGCGCGGTGGGGGTAACCCTGCGCAAGCTGATGCTCCGCTTCGGCGAAGCCACGACGGCCTTGACGACGGTCCAAGCCCGTCTCGCCGTAACGGAAGCAGTCGGGGCCGAACGAGCCCGCCTGGCAAGGGAGTTGCACGACTCGGTGGCGAAGACCCTGCACGGCGTGGCACTCGCGGCGGACGGACTGGCCGGTTCGGCGGGCGCGGACCACATGAACCCGACCCTGATCAGGCAACAGGCGGAACTGGTGGCCCGCTCGGCGCGCAGGGCGGCGGCGGAATCCCGCGAACTCCTTGCGGACCTACGGCGCGAGGCCGACCCGGACGAGGGCACGGACGTACTGGTCGAACTGGCCGCCCGCACAAGGGACTTCAGCACCAGGACCGGCCTGCCCACGACCTACCGCCCGACCGGCGAACACGGCGTGCCGCCGGTCCCGCCCGCCGTGGCCCGCCAACTCCTCACCATCGCGACGGAAGCGATGGAGAACGCCCACCGCCACGCGACCCCCACCAAGGTCGACGTGGAGGCCGGGGTCCACGACAACCTCCTCCGCATCAGCGTCTACGACGACGGCCGCGGCCTGCCTGCCGGCACCACCCTGGAACAGCTGCGCAGGGCAGGCCACTTCGGCCTGGTCGGCATGGTCGAACGGGCGGCGTCGGTCGGCGCCCGCATCCGCATCGGCAAGGGCGGCCACGACGCGGGCACGGAGGTCCGCCTGGAACTCCCGCTGGGAGCCCTGGCGAGGTAAGCGACACACAGCCGTACTCACCCTCCACACACACAAACGACCTGAGAGACCTGAGAGTTCTGAGAGGAGGCAGCCAGCCATGCCGGACCACACGACGCCCCACCCCGGCGCTCCCCAGCCGCCACCGAACCCCTTCGGCAACTTCCCGCGACCGGACCCGAGTTCACCCCTCCGGGTCGTCGTGGCCGACGACAACCCGGTGGTCCGCGCCGGCCTGACGGCCCTGTTGTCGGGCCGCGCGGACATCACGGTCGTAGCGGAGGCGACGGACGGCAGAGAGGCCTACGAGGCGGCCCACTTCCACCGCCCCGACGTGGTCCTGCTGGACGTCCGCATGCCGGGCGTGGACGGCATCTCGGCGCTGCCGTACCTGGTGCGGATCGCCCCGGTCGTGATGCTCACGTACAGCAGGGAGTCGGAGATCGTCCGGGAGGCGTTGCGGCGCGGGGCGGGCGGTTATCTGGTCCACGGCGAGTTCACGGCGGACGAACTGGTCGCCGCCGTAAGGGACATCAGGCAGGGCAGGGCCCATTTCACGCCATCCGCGGCGGGCGCCCTGCTGGCACAGCTACGACAGGAACGAACCGGCCCGCCACTGCCCGAGGGCCTGGGCTCCTACGAGTCTCAACTAGGTGCACCTGCAAACGGAACAACTTCTTTGGGGCCGCACCACGGCTCGAATTCACCAGAACCCCTTTCGCGATTGCAATTACCTGTGAGACAGTCATCCTTGGACAGGTCACGGTTCCAACTGAGCGCGAGGGAGGCGGAGATCATGGACCACATCGCGTCCGGCATGACCAACCAGCAGATCGCCGCCACCTGCTTCATCTCCGAGAAGACCGTCAAGAACCACATCAACCGCATCTTCGCCAAGCTCCACAGCACCAGCCGCTCCGAGGCCGCCGCCAAGTGGCTTGGTACGGCGCCGGGTTCGGCCCGAGGGCTGGGGTGACGCGTGACACCGCGACGGGGCACCCAACTGCCGGGCCCGCGGTCCCGGTTCGGCGACGGACGGGCCAAGAGCGAAGGGTGGCACTCCGATTGGGCCCGATTTTGGGCCCTGGGACCCTCTGACGCGCCGCTGTTTCGGGCATACCGTTCTCATGTCGAAAGCGGCACCGGCGACGAGGAAGCCGGTAACGCGTCACTCGGAGGGGAACACCATGAGCGACCTGATGCTGAAGACCGCCGTTGCGACCAAGGCGCGCGTGAACAGCTGGAAGAACACGACCGTCGCGGCCCTTCAGCGGCGAGCCGGCGACAAGGGCCAGACAGCGGTGGAGTACCTGGGCATCATCGCGGTGGTGGTGGCGATCGTGCTGGCGATCACGGGTACGTCCATCGGGCAGACGATTCTCGACGCGATCAACAACAAGATCTCCGAGGTCACCGGCGGCTGATGACGCCCCGTAGGTACAGCGACGCAGGGCAGGCCTTCCCCATCTACATCACGGTGGTGGCGGGTCTGCTCTTCCTCGCGTTCGCCTACGTCGCGGTCGGCCAGGCCGCGGTGAACCGGGGCGGCGCCCAGACGGCCGCCGACGCGGCGGCGCTCGCGGCGGCCCAGGACACCCGGGACCAACTCGCGGGCAAGTGGGTGGAGGATGTACTCGATCCGACCAAGTGGCAGGAGATCTTCGACGGCGACGTGGCGGGACTCGTCGATTCGTGCGGGCGGGCCGGCCAACTCGCGGCCCAGAACGAGGCCCACATGACCGGGGCCGGGTGCCAGTGGCAACCAGGGCTCCCCCCGGGCTACGAGGTCGCCGTCGAAAGTGACAAGCCGGTCGGAGACTCGATCGTCCCCGGCACGGAGGACCAGCACTCGACAGCCCGTGCCACAGCCGTGATCGAGTCGCTCTGCACGTTCCCTCCCCTCGGCGCGGACGCCGGGGACGACGTGCTGCCGAAGCTCACCTGCAAGAACGGCGACGAGTGGGACCTGGACCCGCTCCACCTCACCGATCTACCGGGACCCGAGGACCTCTTCGACGTCCATCTGGCCGACTGACAAGCGAACGACGAGTGATGAGGGAAGCAGAGTCATGAGCATTCGGTTCACTTCGACGGCCCGCAGGGGGACGGTCGCCCTGGCTGTCGCGGCCGGTCTGGCCCTCGGCGTGGCCGGCTGCGGGAGTGGCGACGACAACAAGAAGCCGGACACCCCGGCGTCGGCCTCCAAGACCAGCGGATCCGATCCGAGTGCTCAGGAGGGCCAGTCGGACGCGCCCTTGGCCGAGGTGAAGGGCTCGAACGGCCTTGCCCTGGACATCACTTCAGCCACACGGGACTCAGGCGGCTTCGTCACCGTGAACGGCAATCTGAAGAACGACGCGGACAAAAGTGTCGTGATTCCGGCCGCGTTGAGCGGCAACGAGACCGAGGTCATCAGGAACGGCCCGTCGCTAGGCGGCGCCACGCTCGTGGACTCGAAGGGCAAGAAGCGCTACTACGTGCTGCGCGACACGGACGGCCGCCCGCTGACGACAACGGGCATAACGACGATCAAGTCGGGCGACGAGCTGTCCGTCTTCATGCAGTTCCCGGCCCCCCCATCCACCACCACCGAAGTCTCCTTCGAACTACCGACGTTCTCCGTCGGCACGATCAAGATCTCCGGGTGACGCGACCGTGACCACCACTCCCCGTCTCGCCCTGGTCGTGACCGCCGCCACGATCATGGTCGCCGCGAACATCGTCGGCGCGGTGGCGGCGCACGCCGACGACACCCCGAGCCCGAGCGTCCCACCGGGCACCGAGGCCTCCGCCTCCGCCCCGGTGCAGGTCGACCCGAACGACCCGGACCTGAAACTCCCCGAAGGCGCGACGCTCGCCGCAGCCAAGGTTCTGGACATCAAGTCGGTCGTCGAGGACCAGGGCGGTGAGGAACGCCGTGAGGACACCAACTCGGACGTGACCTTCGCCCTCCAGGCCGAGGTCCTCTTCAGCAAGAACAGCGCCAAGCTGAGCGCCGAGGCGAAGTCCCGTATCGACACGATCGCCTCGGAGATCAAGAAGCAGAACGCGTCGACGGTCCGCGTCTTCGGCTTCACGGACAACCTCGGCTCGTCCGCACACGGCGACGTCCTGTCCAAGCAGCGGGCCGACGCCGTACAGGCGGTCCTGGACTCGGACTTGAACAACCCGGCCATCACCTTCGAGGTACGCGGCTACGGCGAGCAGTACCCGATCGCCGACAACTCGACGGAGGCCGGCCGCAAGAAGAACCGAAGGGTCGAGGTGACGTTCCCCCGCACGGAGAGCTGAACAGCGTTCAGCCTTGCAGGAGATGGTCGGCCTTGCCCGCCTTGATGTCCCGGATGAGCGTACGGAGGGCCTCGCGGCTGTCGGTGAGGTAGAGGTCCTCCTCTCCGGCGACGGCGATGTAGGCGTTGCCATCGTCGTCGGTGCCTATGCGGAAGCAGTTGGCGCCCTCGGCGCAGAAGGGCTCTTCCCAGGTGATCTCCGGCATGGTCGCTCCTCAGTGGTGGCGGGCAATTTCACGGATGAAGTCGCGGGACGCGCTGGGCGAGAGTGAGGCGGACTCCATCCAGTCCAAGTGGGCGCGGTACTTGTCGAGTTGTGACTGGCCATGGGTGAACTCGGGACCGTGCGCGGA
The DNA here is from genome assembly GCF_000367365.1 of Streptomyces prunicolor NBRC 13075. Lineage (GTDB taxonomy): Bacteria > Actinomycetota > Actinomycetes > Streptomycetales > Streptomycetaceae > Streptomyces > Streptomyces prunicolor. The sequence continues at coordinate 54,287 of NZ_BARF01000012.1, forward strand.
GTCGAGTTCCACGGTGTCCAGTTGAGCAACGGGTCCTTCGGCGTATACGACCGCCTGGCCGGCTCCTGGGAGTGCCCCTGCGCTGAAGGGGATCACGCGTACGTGGATGTTGTCACGGTCCGAGACGTCGCACAGGTGCTCCAGTTGCACGCGCATCACCTTGGCTCCGCCGAACTCCACGTGCAGGGCGGCCTCGTGGACGTATCCGACGTATGTGATCGGTTGATCGCGGTACATCACCTGCTGACGTTGCAGGCGGAGGGCTACACGCAACTCGATCTCCGCCGGGGACAGAGGCGGAAGTGCGGCACCGAACAGGGTCCGGGCGTAGCCGTCGGTCTGAAGCAGGCCAGGCACGATCATGGTCAGACCTGCCCGTACGCTCTTGGCGAGCCACTCCAACTCTGCGATGTCGAGGAGTCCTGCGGGGAGTTGTCCCCGGTAGACCTCCCACCACCCGCGCGTGCGGTCGCTCGCCATGTCGGCCAGGGCTTCGACGTAAGCCTCGTCGCGACACGCGTAGTTGCAGGCAAGCGTGCGCAGGCGATCCGGGCTGATGGTGCGAACCCCGGCCTCGATGTTGGAGATCTTCGCCCTGTCGAGGCCCAGTAGCCCTGCGGCGTATTCCGTGGATACGTCTGCTGCGAGGCGCATCTTGCGCAGTTCGGCGCCCAGCCGTTTCTGGCGCTCGGTAGGTGTTGACCTTGGCGGCATGTGTCAGCTTCCTCCAGCGGTTGTGGCGCAAGTCTGCCCCCGAGCAGCCGGGTTGGTCCAACACGGCAGTGGTAATTCTGCAGATTGGGTGGCAATGAGCCACGCAATCCTCTACGTTCGGTGATGGGTCGACTACGCCCCCTCCGCCGAACCGGAAGCGCATCACGCGAGCCTGCCCGCATCTCCTCCCCTGGGAGGGGCGGGTCCGCGTCAGGGAGACAAGCCACCGTGCGGAGCCACAACACACCCTCTGGCCAAGGGAGTTGCCATGACCTGCTCGATCCCGACCGGAGTGGACCTGCCACCCGCACCACCGACCCCCGAAACCCTTGCCTACAGCCTCACCCTCCCCGCCGCCCCGCAGAGCCCGTCGATCGCCCGCGCGGCGACCCGTGTGGTGCTGCGGGCCCACGGCCTCCAGGACGTGACCGACGCGGCGGTACAAGTGGTGAGTGAACTGGCTGCGTATGCCTGCCGGTTCACGCCGACCGCCGAGGTATACGTATCCCTCCGCTATCGCGAAGGCGCCCTGCGCGTGAACATCTACGACGGGCATCCGCGCCACGCCCACGCGCGTCTCTCCGCCGCCTGCGACGCCCGGCGCCGCGCGAACCTGCGGGTGCTGGCCTGCGTGGTACGGGCCTGCGGCGGTGACTGGGGCATCGGGGCCGCGGGCGAACCGGGCGGAGGCGCCCGCATGTGGGCGGTGCTGCCGAGAGAGGGAGCGCGCGGCTTCACGGGCGTCGACGCGGCCTGAGCGACGGGGGTGGGCCGGGACTGGTTCGGTGGGGACGACGCTGTGCCTGCTGAACCGCTCCGGTCGACTCGTGAGACCGGTTCGCTGTCCAGCCGAGGCCCAGAACGTTCACTACTGGGTCTTCGAAGTCGAGTGGTTGCCGACGGGGCCCAAGGGGTCGACCCACGAGATTGCTCAAGCCAGCGTCAGTCGGCCGAGCGTCGGTCAGTACTCCTTGCTGAGGTCGGTGCCTTCGGGGGCGCGGTAACAGCCGGAGACGACGTGGACCAGGATCAAGGGTTGCTTTTTTCCCGACGAACCTGTGATGTGCAGTGATGCATCGACCGAGAAGGGTTCATTCTCTGAATCGGCGGTGAGTTCAAGGTTCTTGTTCGCGCTGGTGTCGGGGCCGTAGTCGACGATTTTCCAGCCGTTCTTGGGCAGTTGTTCCCGCAGGCGCTGGAATCCGACCTTCAGTTTTTCGGGTGCCACCTCATAGACCGACCAGGGGTGGCGCAGGAGGTAGAGGTGTTCGGGATCTCTGTCGCATGGGGATACGCCCGCTCCTCCCTGAGTCACTTGGCCTTCTGTGATGCCGATCATGTCGAGAATCTGGCTAGAGATGTGGTTGGCCTTCGCCCTGGCCTTGTCCACGGCGAGGGTGGCTGGTTTGGGGCTGCTTTCGCTGGCAGCGTCGTTCGCGTTCTCGGTGTTCACGCTTTTTGAGCATCCCGTCATGATGAGGGGCAGGACGATGGCCACAGCGAAAGAAGCGCGTCGACGCCGTGCCGACTGATGCCTGAGACGGTTCACTTGTCTTCCTTAACATCACCGTAATTGCCAACAACAACCGCCCCCTGGTTCGCCAACGACAGCGAACCCCTGTCCCAATAGCCGCTGTGCCCGCTGGTGTCCACGTCCATCCGATGCGCCCCGAACGCCTCGTCGGACGGGATGGTCGTGATGTAGCCGGCGTTGACGGGAACCCCGTGGTAGTACTCCACTCCCCATTTCTCCCCGCCCAGGAACGGTTTGCCGATGTAGGGCACGGGATCGTCGCTGGCGGCCTCGGACCATACGTGTTTGCTGCCCACGTCCAGGTCGCTCGCGTCGCCCACCAGCATGCCCGGACTGCCCGCGACCACGATGTCGTCGGCGGCGATGTGGTGTTCCTTGGCGGCGGCGCCGACGAGGGTGGTGCCGTAGCTGTGGGCGATGACCGTCGTGTGGCTGGCGTCGGCGCCGCCCTGTGCGGTCTGTACGCCGTCCAGGAAATTGTTGAGCGTGGGCGCGGAGTCGTAGGCGTAGCTCGCCCGTGGGGAGTCGGTGAGGATGTTCTGCGGGGCGTCGTAACCGATCCAGGTGATGGTGGAGGTGGACTCGCCGGGAGCCTGAGCATCGGCCTCCCTCCACGTTTCCGTCATCCGCTTGATGTCACCGCCCGCGTTCTCCAGCTTCGACCCCGTCCCCGGCACATACACGGCCGTGTTGTCCGCCGTGTCCGGGTTCCCGTTGGCGATGATCGTGTGCCCGTCGCCGTGGGTGTCGAAGCCCAGCAGGTATGCCTGCGGCAGGCCGGACTCACCGTTCTCGCCGGGAACGCCGCTTGCGTCCAGTCTGGCCTGGACCGCATCCATTCCCTTGAGTTGGGACCGCAGCCGCTCACCGCCCCCGGCCTGCCACTGTCGCCAGGCCGGGTTGACCACAGCCGTGGGTGGGTTGCCAGCCTGGACGTAATGCGGTGGTTCGGGCCCCAGGCGCTCGTACTGCTGCGATACCTGGGCGTGCGTTTCCGCCAGCACCATGCGGTTGGAGGTGTCGCGTACCTCGGAGGGCAGGCCGTCGAGCGCGCCGATCTCGGCGGGGTAGAGCGTCGCGTACTCGTCGCGCTGGTCGGTGCTGAGGCCGTCCCACCATTTCCTGTTCTGGGCGGGGGACTTACCGTGCGGAATGCTCTTCTTGTCGAGGAAGCCGCCCACGGCCCTGCGGACGGCCTGCATGTCCACCGCGGCGTCCACGAGCATGACGTCGGTGACCTCCAGCCCGGCCGGGGCCTTGAGCTTGCGGAGTACTGGTGCGTAGCGGGCGTCGATCTCGCCCGCCGTCCGCACGGCGCTCGCGATGCGTTCCGCGATGTCCTCGGCCCTGGCCTTGTTGGGGTTGCCGCCGCCTTCGCCCATGCCGGGCAGGTAGGGGACAGGGGCGCCCGCTCGCGCGGTGCCGCCGCCCGCGCCCGGAGCGAACGGCACGGAAGGACCGACCGGCGACTTGCCCGGGGCGTACGGTCCGTAGACGACCGGGGTGGCGGTGCCGTCCTTCGAGACGGGCGGGGGATACGTCACCGAACCGTCCTCGTTCACCGTGAAGGTGAGCGTCTCGGCCTCTTCCAGTGCCTGTTTCAGCGTTCGCTGAGGTGTCTCCAGGTCGGCGGCGAGGGATTCCAGAGTGGTCCGGATGAGCCCGCATTCACTTTGTGTGTACTGGTAGTTGCGGCTCAGGCGGTCCAGTTCACCGGCCGCCTTGGTAGCCGTCTCGCCCTTCTGGGTGGACCGGACGGGAATCGTCATCTCCCGGTCGACCCGGAGGCGGGCGGTGTCCGCGCGGTGGCTGACCTTGCGCCAGCCGTCGGCGGCGTCCCGGTACGCGGACAGCTTCAGGTCGCGCAGTTGTCGCCAGGTGGGCACCGGTGTCACCTCGCCCAGTCCGGACTGCTATCGGTCGGAATGTTGTCAGCCCCGCGGCCGACCTGATGGTCGACCTCACCGAAGTGCTTCCCTGTCCTGGCCAGGGTCCCGTGCAGCCGTCCGCATTCGTCACGGACCGCCGTGAGTCGTATCTCCCAGGTGGCACGTGTCTCGTTCAGCGCGGCCGTACAGTCGAACCCTTCGGCGCCGCCGGCCGCACCGGCGTCGGCTTCCCTGAGGTCGGTCAGACCGCTGTTGGTGTCGGTGCGCAGTTCGTCCGCGACACCGGACGCGCTTGTCCACGGCGTCCCGCTGATCCGCAGGTCGGCATCGCCGTCCCCGCTTCCGCCTCCATCGGCGCTCGCCAGTCGCATGCGGGTGCCTCCCGCATCACCGGCACGGGGCGGGACGCCCACAGCCTGTTCCCAGTCGAACCCCACGTTGCCCTCATCCCCGTTATCCCGTTCATCCCCGTTAACCCAGCCTCGCAATGCCGCGCCATGTCAACAACCGCTCGCGCGCCCGGTGTTGGCCGTGGGAACGTAGCAACATCCGGAGTGAAAAGACCACCCGATCCGCTGACGAGCGCCGAAGCGCAAAAGCTCCGCTTCACCTTGTCGCCCAGTCCTGTGCCGAGCTGCCACGCTGCCTGAGTCCTGAGCCGTCACGGACGTTACGCAACGCTCGCCCCTCCTCGTATCCGTGTGATCCACCACGCCGGGTGAGTACGCGTACTCACGTCCCCGTCGGCGCCCTGCTACCGCAGTAGCCACAGCGGGGTTGTGCAACACCGTCTCGTCGAGCGGGAGTTCGGCGGAACAGTGCCCGGGCTCGGTGGGGATCGGCTTGCCCGGTCCACCCGGGGTTCTTTCGGGCCCACCCGGCGTTTGGGCGTCCTTTTGGGTCCACGGACCCATCTCGGGCACGCGCCCCGTCCCTAGCCTTAGCCGTGTTGTGGACCAATGCCGGGGAGACCGGCGGGAGTCGCCACCCAGGGGGAGACATGGCGTCGGTCGGAGGGATATCCCGGCCCGGGCAGGGTGGGCGTCAAGAGATGCCTGGAGAACTCTCCGCCGCCCTGGTGCTGGTGCACGTCCTCTTCGCGGTCACCGTCGTCGGCGGGCTCGGCCTCCTGATGACCGCCACGTCGTACGACGCCCTCGACGGACAGGTCATCGCCCTCGTCGCGTACGCCGCCGCACCCGGCGTCCTCGGCTGGTGGCTGGCCCGGCGGAGTCGGGAGGGCGGGGTCCGCGTCCGGCGTGGACTCGTCGCCGTACAGGGCTGGTTGATCCTCGGCGGGGTCGTGAACCTCGCCTCCGGATCCGCCCGAGGCGGCCTGCAGTTGCTCCTGCCGATCCTCATCCTCCTCTTCCTGTCCCGCCCCGAGAGCCGTCAGTGGTACGACCTCGCCGGACCGGAGCGCGTCGAGCGCCGCCCGTTCTCCCTCTCCCGGCTGATCCGTTGGCGCCGGGACGAGGGGCAGACGGCGGTCGAGTACGCCGGGTTCATCGCCATCGTCGCCGCGATCATCACCGCCCTGCTGGTCACCGGCCTCGGCCCTCAGATCTTCGGCGGCATCCAGTCGGAGGTCTGCAAGGTCACCGGCATGGCCTGCCCGGCCCCGGCAGACGGCGACACGGACGCGACCGCCGAAAAGAACAACGGCAACGGCCCCACCGACACGAGCACCACGGGCACCACGACCGACACCGCCGACGACAAGAAGCCCGCCCCCGCCCCGGCCGCCGACGGCTGCTTCTCCGGCGTAGGCGCCTTCTTCGGCTGCGCAGGCAACCAGGTCAAGCAAGTCGGCCAAGGCCTCTTCGTCGACGGAGTGTGGGGCGACCTCACCGGCATCTACGACATGGTCAGCCACCCGATGGACACCCTGAAGGGCATCGGCGACTACGGCAAGCAACTCGGCGACGACTGGTCGCAGAATTCCAAGGACGCCGGCAAGAAGTGGTCCGACGGCGACTACGGCGGCGCGCTGTGGGACTGGACCGGTGCCTCCGTCAAGACGGGCGGCACGGTCCTCTACGACGTGTTCATCGGCGACGACGTCGCCAAGGACTGGAACAACGGCGACAAGACCCGTGCGGTCAGCCACGTCCTCTGGAACGTCGGTTCCCTCTTCATTCCCGGTTACGACGGCGCGAAGATCGTCGAGAAAGTCGGCGACCTGGGCAAGATCGGCAAACTGGGAAAGCTCGGCGAACTCGCCGAAAAGGCGGCCAAGGCGGCGGAGGACGCGAAGAAGGCGGCCAAGGCCGGCGACGCGGCGGGCGCCGAAAAGGCCGCCAAGGAAGCCGACGACGCAGCCGAGGAAGCGGAGCGGAAGGCCGAGAAGACCGGCTGCACAATCGGCGCGCCCAGCCGCCGTATCCCGTACGACGGCAATGCCCCCGACACCCCTGGAAACCTCACCGGGTCTCCCGGTACCGGCACCACCGTCCTCGCCACCGCCGCCACCTCCCCCTACGTCCTCCTCGCCGAGGACGGCTGCGACGAGGACGCCGAGAAGGAGGCCGAGGAGGCCCGCAAGCAGGCGGACGAGGCCGACAAGGCGGCGGACCGTTGGGAGGCGGGGGACGACGTCGCCGGCCCCGCGCGGGGAAAGACGCTGAGGTTCCCCAACAAGCGGCACACCATCAGCGGAGCGGGAAGCGGTCAGGTCAAGGAAGCGAACACCGTGATCCTCCGCGGGAACGAGGACCTGGTCCGCGCGGACATCGAGGGCATCGCGAAGAGCCGAGCCACGCTTTCGGCCGACGGGAACACGTACGAGATCAACGGCCGCAAGTACCGGGTCGAGGACAACGGAACGGTTTTCCCGGTCTCCGGCCCAGGCTTGGTCGACATGGACCGCATTGAATACGCTGCGCTGAAGGAGATCGTCCGGAACAAGGGTGACCTCGCCAAATCCCAGCAATTGCAGCGTGACCCCAAGTTCGTCAACAACCCCGAGAAGGTGGCGAAGGCGAAGCAGGTCTACGACGGGACGTACAAGTGATCGCGAATGTCTTCACCGTCACGGACCTCGGACCGGTGGACCTCCGCAGGGCACTGGCGGATCTGCTGGGCGTGGCGGCGGAAGCGGTCGATGTCGCGGACCGGGACGGAGACCAGGAGACAAGACGCTGGGACGCACCGGTCCTGTGCACCTACCGCGTACTGCCGCTCGGCGATCTGGCACTGGAACTCGACCTCTCTGTCGAGGACGGGACGGCCGGCACCCGCACGGAGGCGGACCTGGCGCACGGACTCGCGGTCCGGACGGCGACGTCGGTCCTCTACCCCGCACAGGACCTCGGCCTGGACAGCGCCTACTGGGTCGCCGTGCCGGACGGCCGTGCCGTGCGCTGCCGGTTGGAGACGATCGACTCCGACGAGGACACGACGTACCGGGTCGACGCAGTGGAGGAACCCGTCACCGATCTTCCACGCGCCACGGTGGAGTACCTCCCCGAAGCGCTGGACGGAGAGCCCATCCAGACCCCCGTCGCCGACGCCTTCCTGAGCACGTACCCCACGGGAACGACAGCGAGCGTGGAAGGACGCGTCCACTACAACCTCCGCGTATGGGAACGCCTCATCCGCCGCCTGGCCGCCGACTGGAGCCCGTCGGGCCGATACCGCGAGGACCTTTTCCTGCGCGACCTCCAGGCACGAGACGACCTGGCAAGCCTGGTGACCGAGGTCGACACCGAGCACACCGACCCTCTCCACGAGGCGTTGACACGTCTGGACGACGAGTTCCGCAACCGCACGGAGCCCGCCAACGACACCCCCCCGACGCCCGAACGCTGGTGGCGGGACCGCACCCCGAGGACCACCCCCTGGTGACCCGACCCACACCCCCCAACCCCCACGCGCCCGCAGCCGCCAAACAACGGGAGT
>NZ_BARF01000011.1 GCF_000367365.1 Streptomyces prunicolor NBRC 13075
CGATGCCGGCCCACGCCTACAAGCGCGCCTACAACCGGTCGAGCACCTGGGCCAACAGCGACCCCATCTGCGAAGCGGAATCCCGGCCCGCCTGAAGAACCTCCTCGTGGTTCAGGGGCTCACCCGTCATACCCGCGGCGAGGTTCGTCACCAGGGAGATACCCAGCACCTCCGCACCCGCCTCGCGCGCGGCGATGGCCTCCAACACCGTCGACATGCCCACCAGGTCCGCCCCGATCACCCGAGCCATGCGGATCTCCGCCGGAGTCTCGTAGTGCGGCCCGGGGAACTGGGCGTAGACACCCTCCTCCAGCGCCGGGTCGATCTCCTTGCACAGGGCGCGCAGCCGGGGGGAGTACAGGTCGGTCAGGTCGACGAAGTTCGCGCCGACGATGGGGGACGTAGCGGTGAGGTTGATGTGGTCGCTGATCAGCACCGGCTGCCCGGGTCGCATACCCTCGCGGAGCCCCCCGCAGCCGTTGGTGAGGACGATGGTCTTGCAGCCGGCGGCGACGGCGGTACGGACGCCGTGCGCGACGGCGGCGACACCGCGGCCCTCGTAGTAGTGGGTACGGCCGAGGAAGACCAGCGCGCGCTTGTCACCGATCTTGTACGAGCGGACCCTGCCCCCGTGTCCCTCGACGGCCGGCGGCGGGAAACCGGGCAGCTCGGTGACGGGGAAGTCGGCCTCGGAAACGCCGAGCGCGTCGACGGCCGGTCCCCAGCCGGAGCCCATCACAAGGGCGACGTCGTGGGTCTCGGCGCCCGTCAGTTCGCGCAGGCGCGTGGCGGCGGCGTCAGCGGCGGCATGGGGGTCGCCCTGGATGTCGTCCGGAAGAAGAGATGCGTTCACGCGGATGAGCGTAGCTGGTCTGGGCCTACGCGCGTAGATGACAGAGCGCACGGGATGGCGATCGTTGTCTTGTCGTTTCCAACGAGACCTGTGACGGGCGTTATGTGTGGGAAACCCTCAGCGGGACTACGGGGACCCCTCAGCAGGGACGCTTCCGCAGCTCCATCACGTAGTCGTGCGGCGCGCCCGCGGACTCGGCGGCGTCGGCGAGTTCACCGAGGTACCGCGCCGACGGGAGTCCCCCTTCATAGCCGTTCAGCACGTACACCCAAGCGGGTTCCTCGCCCTCCAGGGTGTGCACCCGGACCCGCATCCGGCGGTAGACGTCGAGGCCGACGCCCTCCCACCGGTCCATGGAGTCCTCGTCGGGCGGCGCGATCTCGTACAGCGCGACGAAGACCTGGGAGCGCGGGGCCTCCACGATCGTCGCGAGCGCGCCCTCCCAGCCCATGTGCTCGCCGCCGAAGGTCAGCCGCCACCCGTTCAGCCAGCCCGTGGCGCGCAACGGCGAGTGCGGGGCGCGGCGGGTCATCAGCCGCGCGTCGAGATTGCCGGCGTACGCGGCGTAGAGCGACATGCTTCGAGAGTACGGCAGCGGAACCACCCGCCACTCCCGTAACCGGCGGTACCCGAGCCCCCGGGACTTCCGTGACCACCGGTGCCCGAGCCCACCGGACTTCCGTACTCACCGGTACCCGAGCCGACTGCCGAAATGGCCCTCCGCGGCCCCGGCGACCGCACCTCCCGCCGCCCCCGGGCGGAAGCACCTTGAAGCGTGCGGGACAATGGGGTACGTGACTCGGATCGTGATCATCGGTGGCGGACCCGGCGGCTATGAAGCGGCGCTGGTGGCAGCGCAGCTCGGCGCGGAGGTGACCGTCGTCGACTGCGACGGTCTGGGCGGGGCGTCGGTGCTGACCGACTGCGTCCCGTCGAAGACCCTTATCGCGACGGCCGAGGTGATGACCACCTTCGACTCGTCGTACGAGGAACTCGGCATCATCGTCGCCGACGACACCCCACCTCTGGAGCAGGCCGCCAGGGTCGTGGGCGTGGACCTCGGCAAGGTCAACCGGCGTGTGAAGCGCCTCGCGCTCGCCCAGTCGCACGACATCACCGCGTCCGTGACCCGGGCCGGCGCCCGTGTCATGCGCGGCCGGGGCCGGCTCGACGGCATGCAGGCCATCGACGGTTCCCGCAAGGTGATCGTGAAGGCCGCCGACGGCACCGAGGAGACGCTCGTCGCCGACGCCGTCCTCATCGCGACCGGCGGCCACCCCCGCGAGCTGGACGACGCCCGCCCGGACGGCGAGCGCATCCTGAACTGGACCCAGGTCTACGACCTCACCGAACTCCCCGAAGAGCTGATCGTGGTCGGCTCCGGTGTCACGGGCGCCGAGTTCGCCGGTGCCTACCAGGCCCTCGGCTCCAAGGTCACCCTCGTGTCGTCGCGCGACCGCGTCCTGCCCGGTGAGGACCCGGACGCCGCCGCCGTACTCGAAGACGTCTTCCGGCGCCGCGGCATGAACGTCATGGCCCGCTCCCGCGCCCAGTCCGCCAAGCGCGTCGGCGACAAGGTGGAGGTCACCCTCGCCGACGGCCGTGTCATCACCGGCTCGCACTGCCTCATGGCGGTCGGCGCCATCCCGAACTCCGCGGGCATGGGCCTGGAGGACGCGGGCGTCAGGCTGCGCGACTCGGGCCACATCTGGACCGACAAGGTCTCGCGTACGACCGCTCCGGGCGTGTACGCCGCCGGTGACGTGACCGGGATCTTCGCGCTCGCCTCGGTGGCCGCGATGCAGGGACGTATCGCCATGTACCACTTCCTGGGCGACGCGGTGGCCCCGCTCAACCTGAAGACGGTGTCGTCGAACGTCTTCACCGACCCGGAGATCGCCACGGTCGGCTACTCCCAGGCCGACGTCGACGGCGGCAAGATCGACGCCCGCGTGGTCAAGCTGCCCCTCCTCCGGAACCCGCGCGCGAAGATGCAGGGCATCCGCGACGGCTTCGTCAAGATCTTCTGCCGCCCGGGCACCGGCATCATCGTCGGCGGTGTGGTCGTGGCGCCGCGCGCCTCGGAACTGATCCACCCCATCTCGATCGCCGTCGACAACAACCTGACGGTCGAACAGATCGCGAACGCCTTCACCGTCTACCCGTCTCTTTCGGGCTCGATCGCCGAGGTGGCCCGGCAGCTCCACACGCGGAAGGCGACGGGCGAAGTCTGACCCCGAAGTGGACTCCCCGCTGGTCACGGGGAGTTGTCGACCATTCGGGCGGCATAGGCGGCGAGACTAGGCTCTATACCACTTCCGGTCCTGCTGTACGAACAACTTCCGTTATTCGGCGCAAACACCTGAAAGCAGACGGTCGTTGGGGTTACTGTCAGTTTCGTGTTCGCTGCAGAACGTCGCCAATTGATCCTCGAAATGGTGCGAGCGAATGGGGCCGTATCGCTCCGTGAGCTCGCCCGCGTCGTCCAGACCTCCGAAGTGACCGTACGGCGGGACGTGCGCGCACTGGAGGCAGAAGGACTCCTCGACCGCCGGCATGGCGGTGCGGTATTGCCGGGCGGGTTCACGCGAGAATCCGGCTTTCCGCAGAAATCGCATCTCGCGACCGCCGAGAAGACGGCCATCGCCGATCTCGCCGCGAGCTTCGTCGAAGAGGGCGAAGCGATCGTGGTGGGGGCGGGTACCACCACCCAGGAGCTGGCCCGCCGGCTCGCCCGGGTGCCCGGACTGACCGTGGTCACCAACTCCCTTCTGGTGGCCCAGGCGTTGGCCCATGCCAACCGCGTGGAGGTCGTGATGACCGGGGGCACCCTGCGTGGCTCCAACTACGCGTTGGTGGGCAGCGGGGCCGAACAGTCCCTCCAGGGGCTGCGCGTCTCCCGGGCCTTCCTCTCCGGGAGCGGGCTGACCGCCGAGCGCGGCCTGTCCACGTCCAACATGCTCTCGGCGTCCGTCGACCGGGCCCTCGTCCAGGCGGCCGCCGAGGTCGTCGTCCTGGCCGACCACACCAAGCTCGGCACGGACACCATGTTCCAGACCGTGCCGACGGACGTCATCACCCGCCTCGTCACCGACGAGCCCCCGGGCCACGACGACCGCGCGGCAACGGAGTTGCAGGCGCTGGCCGACCAGGGGGTGCAGATCGCCGTGGCCGGCGGTTCGGGAAGCCAGGGGGGTGAACAGCCCTCGACGCGGGAACAACGCCGCCGGGACGTACCCCTCCCGGCGCCGCGACGGGGTCAAGTGCCGGGCGGCGCACCGGGCTTGAGGGCAGCGGGTGTCCTCGGCGGGGAGTCCCCTGAGCGGGAGCGTGCGGCGAGGGTGGCGGATCTGCGGAGGCGTTGACCGGTTCGATTTTGGCTTGCAGGCCGGTGGGGGCTGGTCGCGCAGTTCCCCGCGCCCCTTAAAAGCAGGTCGGCTGAACGGGGCCATCTTTTAGGGGCGCGGAGAGCTGCGCCCCTAAAAAACGCGGGTCGGCCCATGTCTTTTAGGGGCGCAGGGAACTGCGCGACCAGCCACGACGGCGCCGCACCCGAAAACCGAACCAGCGCTACGGCTTCAGTCCCCGCAACGTCAACGTCAGCAAGCGGTCCGCCAGTTCAGGATCCCCAGGGTTGCCCTCAGCCGCGAGGGCGATCGCGTGGGTCAGCTGGAGAAGGTCGCCGATCTCGACATCCCCACGCACATCGCCCGCCTCCTGCGCCCGGAACAGCAACGCACCCCCCGCTTCCCGGATAGGGCCACTGCACCTGGCCAGCGCCGACGTGTCGTCGTACGTCACCGCCATCAAGGCCCGCGCCAGCCCCCGGTACTCACTCGCGTGCGTCACCATCTCCCGCAGCCAGCTCACCAGAGCCGCACACGGCTGCGGCGCGTCCCGCAACTCCCGGGAACGCGCGAGGAGTTCACCCACCGCGTCCTCGAACACCGCGCTCATCAGGGCCTGTCGATTCGGGAAGTGGCGATACAGCGTGCCGATACCGACACCCGCACGCCGCGCCACGTCCTCCAGGGACGCGTCCGTACCGTGCGCGGCGAAGCACACCCGGGCCTCGGTCAGCAGCCGCTCATAGTTGCGGCGGGCGTCGGCACGCAGCCCCGCCGGCGGCCTCGCTGTCTCGGCCATGGGTCCCACCTGCCCTCCTAGGCACTGTCCCGTCACATTACAGAGGTGCCCGGCGGACAGGCTGTTCCTGTCGGCCGGGCACCTCTGGACGTACTGCCGGATCAGTCCTTGATCTCGCAGATCGCCGCGCCGGACGTGATCGACGCACCGACCTCCGCGCCAAGTCCCTTGATCGTGCCGGACTTGTGCGCGTTCAGGGGCTGTTCCATCTTCATGGCTTCGAGTACGACGATGAGGTCGCCCTCCTTGACCTCCTGGCCCTCCTCGACCGCGACCTTGACGATCGTGCCCTGCATCGGCGAGGCGAGGGTGTCGCCGGAGGCGACCGGGCCGGACTTCTTGGCCGCGCGGCGCTTCGGCTTGGCGCCCGCCGCGAGGCCGGTGCGGGCCAGGGACATGCCGAGCGAGACCGGGAGGGAGACCTCCAGGCGCTTGCCGCCGACCTCGACGACGATCGTCTCGCGGTCCGCGTCCTCGTCCGCCTCGGCGTCCGTGGGGGCCGCGAAGGGCTTGATCTCGTTGACGAACTCGGTCTCGATCCAACGGGTGTGGATCGTGAACGGCTCGGCGGAGCCGGTGAGTTCGGGGGCGAACGCCGGGTCCTTCACCACCGCGCGGTGGAACGGGATGGCGGTGGCCATGCCCTCGACCTGGAACTCGTCCAGCGCACGGGCGGCACGCTGGAGCGCCTGCTCGCGGGTCGCGCCGGTGACGATCAGCTTGGCGAGCAGCGAGTCCCACGCCGGGCCGATGACCGAGCCCGACTCGACACCGGCGTCCAGACGGACACCCGGACCGGACGGCGCCGCGAACGTGTTGACGGTGCCGGGCGCGGGCAGGAAGCCGCGGCCCGGGTCCTCGCCGTTGATGCGGAACTCGAAGGAGTGGCCGCGCAGTTCGGGGTCGCCGTAGCCGAGTTCCTCGCCGTCGGCGATGCGGAACATCTCGCGGACGAGGTCGATGCCGGCGACCTCCTCGGTGACCGGGTGCTCCACCTGGAGGCGGGTGTTGACCTCCAGGAAGGAGATCGTGCCGTCCTGGCCGACGAGGAACTCGACGGTCCCGGCGCCGACATAGCCGGCCTCCTTGAGGATGGCCTTCGAGGAGGAGTACAGCTCGGCGACCTGGGCCTCGGAGAGGAACGGCGCGGGCGCCTCCTCGACCAGCTTCTGGTGGCGGCGCTGGAGCGAGCAGTCACGCGTCGACACGACGACCACGTTGCCGTGGGAGTCGGCCAGGCACTGGGTCTCCACGTGCCGCGGCTTGTCCAGGTAGCGCTCGACGAAGCACTCGCCGCGGCCGAAGGCGGCGACCGCCTCGCGCACCGCGGAGTCGTACAGCTCGGGAACCTCTTCGAGCGTGCGGGCCACCTTCAGGCCGCGACCGCCGCCACCGAAGGCGGCCTTGATCGCGATGGGCAGCCCGTGCTGCTCGGCGAACGCGACGACCTCGTCCGACCCCGACACCGGGTCCGGCGTACCGGCCACCAGCGGGGCACCGGCGCGCTGGGCGATGTGCCGGGCGGCGACCTTGTCACCGAGGTCCCGGATCGCCTGCGGCGGCGGGCCGATCCAGATCAGGTCCGCGTCGAGCACGGCCTGGGCGAACTCGGCGTTCTCCGACAGGAATCCGTAGCCGGGGTGGATGGCGTCGGCACCGGACTCGCGGGCCGCGCCCAGGACCTTGCCGAAGTCCAGGTAGCTGCTCGCCGGTGTGTCACCGCCCAGGGCGAACGCCTCATCCGCGGCGCGGACATGCAGAGCGTCCCGGTCCGGGTCGGCGTATACGGCCACGCTCGCGATCCCGGCGTCCCGGCAGGCCCGGGCTACGCGGACAGCGATTTCGCCACGATTGGCGATGAGCACCTTGCGCACGATTGAGGCTCCCTCCTTGAAACAAGCCGAGTTTAGGGACTGCCGACACGTCGCATCGACCCGTCCCCAGTGGTGAGCTTGCCCACACGGAGCGTGATGCGGGGCCCGCTCGACCCGCGAAATCCCTTGTCGCACCTCGGTACGCAGGACTCCTCGTGGAAACCCTAGCTCTCCGGTGTGGGCAAGGTCTCTGTGAGAGCGTGCCGCGCGCCACGCCGTTTCTTTGTGGAGTCCCTACGAATGGCCCAATGATTCTTTGCCCCCATCACAACCCTTGTCCCGCGGTTTACCCGTTAGTAGCGTTCGGGTTGTCTCGAACGTACTTGGGGTAACAAGGCTCCTGATCGAGCGGTAGTCGAAAGTGGGTGGGGGCCGGTGGTACGCAGACCGGTGGCATGGATCTTGGCGCTCGTCCTCTTCGTGGAGGCGCTCGGAGTGGCCGCGCTGAACTGGTTCCTCGGGATCGTCGTCGACCGCCAGGACATGTCCCTGGCCGGCCTCGACCCGGACGCGATGTCCATCTCCTCGAAGGCCGGCGGAATCGTCTTCGGCCTCTACTTCGCCCTGTGCGGAGTGGTCGCCCTGCTCGTCGCCCTGCGCGACCGCGCCCCGGCGGGCCTCGGCCGCATCCTGCTCATCAGCGTGGCCGTCGTGCACGGCCTGCTGGGTGCGTTCGCATGGGGCCTGGTGGGCCCGGGAGCGTTCGTGTTCATGGTGGTGGTGCTCGCACTCATCGTCCTGCTCCTGATGACGTACGACCGTCAGGAGGGGCCGTCCGAGGAGAGCCCCGAGCCACCGCCCGGCAAGGACCCGGCGCCGGCCCTCCCGCCGGCCGCCCCCAGTCCCTCCTGAGCAGGTGTCTCAGGTGTCTCGGCTGCCTCAGCTCTCCGAGGGCGTCCACAACTCCGTGATACCGACGCCCAGTTCGGCCAGCAGGCGGCGAACGAGCGGCAGGCTGATGCCGATCACGTTGCCGTGGTCGCCGTCGATGCCGTCGATGAACGGCGCCGAACGGCCGTCGAGCGTGAACGCCCCGGCGACGTAAAGGGGTTCGCCCGAGGCGACGTACGCGGCGACCTCGGCGTCGGTCGGTTCGCCGAAGCGGACGACGGTGGACGCGGTCGCCGAGACGTACCGGCCGCTCGTCGTGTCGTAGACGCAGTGGCCGGTCTGGAGCGTGCCCGCTCGCCCGCGCATCGACTTCCAGCGGGCGGTGGCCTCCTCGGCGTCGGCGGGCTTGCCGAGGGCCTCGCCGTCCAGGTCGAGCACGGAGTCGCAGCCGATCACCAACGCGCCCTTGACCTCGGGCTTCGCGGCCACGACGGAGGCCTTGGCCTCGGCGAGGGCGCGGGCGAGTTCGGCCGGGGTGGGGGCGCTGACGGCGTCCTCGTCGACCCCGCTCACGATCACCTCGGGGTCCAGCCCGGCCTGGCGCAGGAGGCCCAGCCGGGCGGGGGACTGGGAGGCGAGCACGAGTCGGCGGCGCGGCTGATCTGTCATGCGTTCAGCGTATCGGCGGGTGCGGGTGCGCTGCGCTCGGCTCAGACGGACAACCCGAGCACGATCATCGCCAGCACCATCGCCAGTGCCATGAGGATTCCTAGCCGCCGCAACATGACCTCCGTCTCCCGGAGGTCTTTGGGAGGCTTGTCATCGGGGTCGGACCACAGCATGGCACTAGCGTGCGGCTTGGGCGGGGTGGGCGCCTGAGTACGGGTACTTAGATTCTTGCCCGGAATTGTTCCTCCGTGCGCCCACGCGGCGGAGCCGCAAATCGACACAGCCCCGCGCCCCTTAAATACCTCTCCCTAGCCTGGCCAGTAAGTGCGGGTCCATGCAGTGGGCCCCGGGTTGGGGAGCCTCGCGCCCGCAATTCGTGACGGGTCGGACCACGCGTCGCGCTGCCTCGGGGTGCCCGGTGATGTGGTTGCCGCCGCTGCTGCTCGTGCCCTTACCACCGCCAATGCGGCGGCCAGCTCCTCCGGGGTCGGGTTGCCCCGTACTACTTTGATGTTCATGGTGGGCGCTCCTCTACAGGGGGATGTTGCCGTGCTTCTTCGGGGGCAAGGACTCGCGCTTGGTGCGGAGTTGGCGCAGTCCCCGGACGACGTGGCGGCGGGTGTCCGAGGGGAGGATCACCGCGTCGATGTAGCCGCGTTCGGCCGCGATGTAGGGGTTGAGGAGGGCGTCCTCGTACTCCTGGATCAGGCGGGCCCTCGTCGCCTCTACGTCGCCTGCCGCCTCGGCCTCGGCGATCGTGCGGCGGTGCAGGATGTTGACCGCGCCCTGGGCGCCCATGACGGCGATCTGGGCGGTCGGCCAGGCGAGGTTGAGGTCGGCGCCGAGGTGCTTGGAGCCCATGACGTCGTAGGCGCCGCCGAAGGCCTTGCGGGTGATCACCGTGATGAGCGGGACCGTTGCCTCCGCGTACGCGTAGATCAGCTTCGCGCCCCTGCGGATGATGCCGTAGTGCTCCTGGTCCACGCCCGGGAGGAAGCCGGGGACGTCCACGAAGGTGATGACCGGGACGTTGAACGCGTCGCAGGTGCGGACGAAGCGCGCCGCCTTCTCGGAGGCGTCGATGTCCAGGCAACCCGCGAACTGCATCGGCTGGTTGGCCACGATGCCCACCGGGCGGCCCTCGACCCGGCCGAAACCGGTGAGGATGTTCGGGGCGAAGAGGGGCTGTGTCTCGAAGAACTCCGCGTCGTCCAGGACGTGTTCGATCACCGTGTGCATGTCGTACGGCTGGTTCGCGCTGTCCGGGACCAGGGTGTCCAGCTCGCGGTCCTCGTCCGTGACGGTGAGGTCCGCCTCCTCGGGGAACGCGGGGGGTTCGCTGAGGTTGTTCGACGGCAAGTACGACAGCAACTGCTTTACGTACTCGATCGCGTCCTTCTCGTCGCCCGCCATGTGGTGGGCCACGCCCGACACCGAGTTGTGGGTCCTGGCCCCGCCCAACTCCTCGAAGCCGACGTCCTCGCCGGTGACCGTCTTGATGACGTCCGGGCCGGTGATGAACATGTGCGAGGTCTGGTCGACCATCACCGTGAAGTCGGTGATCGCGGGGGAGTACACCGCTCCGCCCGCGCACGGGCCCACGACCAGGGAGATCTGCGGGATCACACCGCTCGCGTGCGTGTTGCGGCGGAAGATCTCGCCGTACGCGCCGAGGGAGGCCACGCCCTCCTGGATGCGGGCGCCGCCGGAGTCGTTGATGCCGATGACCGGGCAGCCCGTCTTCAGCGCGAAGTCCATCACCTTGACGATCTTCTGGCCGTAGACCTCGCCCAGGGCACCGCCGAAGACCGTGAAGTCCTGGGAGAACACGGCGATGGGGCGGCCGTCGACCGTGCCGTAGCCGGAGACGACTCCGTCGCCGTAGGGGCGGTTCTTCTCCAGGCCGAAGTCCGTGGAGCGGTGCCGGGTCAACTCGTCGAACTCCACGAAGGAGTCCTCGTCGAGGAGCAGGTCGATCCGCTCACGGGCCGTCAACTTGCCCTTGGCGTGCTGCTTTTCGACCGCACGTGCCGAGCCGGCGTGCGTCGCTTCCTGGATACGGCGCTGAAGATCCGCGATCTTCCCGGCGGTCGTGTGAATGTCGATCTCTTGAGGCGCTTCCGGCTCGGACATCGGGATTGCGGCTCCCTGCCTGCTCAAAAGGGGGACGGGTTACTCATCCGTAGAGTAGTGGCGGGCCTACCGATCGGCAGTGCGGCGTACAACACACCTTGGGTGGCTTGCACGACACACACCTAGGGTGGCTTGCATGACGCCGCGAGATGCCTCAGACGACAGCAGCCGTTGGTCCGATCTGGAACGGCCGCCCCTCAACGCGGGTGCGCTGCGCCGCGGACTCGTGCGCGCGGGCGGGCTGTGGACCGGCGTGGAGGTCGTGCAGTCCACCGGTTCCACCAACTCCGACCTCGTCGCCCTGGCCGCCGCGGGCAAGGCCGCCGAGGGCACCGTACTGGTCGCCGAGGAGCAGACCTCGGGGCGCGGGCGGCTCGACCGGCAGTGGTCGGCACCGGCCCGCTCGGGTCTCTTCTTCTCCGTGCTGCTGGAGCCGGGCGACGTTCCCGTGGCCCGCTGGGGCTGGCTCCCGCTGCTCACCGGGGTCGCCGTCGCGACGGGCCTGTCCCGGTCGGCCGGCGTGGACACGGCACTCAAGTGGCCCAACGACCTGCTGGTGACTGTCGGCGAGGAAGAACGCAAGGCCGGCGGCATCCTCGCCGAGCGCGCGGGCGATGACGCGGTGATCGTCGGCGTCGGCATCAACGTCAGCCTGCGCGAGGACGAGCTGCCCGTGCCCCAGGCGGGCTCCCTGGCCCTGGCCGGGGCGGTCGCCACCGACCGCGATCCGCTCCTGCGGGCGGTGCTGCGGTCCCTGGAGCACTGGTACGACAAGTGGCGCTCGGCGGGCGGGGACCCGGTGGCGAGCGGCCTCCAGGAGACCTACGCGGCCGGCTGCGCCACGCTCGGCCGGACCGTGCGGGCCGAACTGCCCGGGGACCGGTCGATCACCGGGGAGGCCGTCGCGATCGACGGCGACGGGCGGCTCGTCCTCGCGACGGAGGACGGCGTGCAGGAGCCCGTGGGGGCGGGCGACATCGTCCACCTGCGCCCCGCGTGACCCCGACCGCTCTTGTGGCGACTCTTCCCGTGTGACTCACGGAGTGAGCTGGCCCACACCTGCCGTAGCATTGGGCCCGGTCGATACCTGACCGTGGCAGATCGGAAGGGCAGCAGGCGTGACCGTCGACGACACGGGCTCCGGCGCGGACGCGGACGGCCGGGTGGACCCTCCCCCAGTCTCGGCTCCGCTCGACCGGGGGGACCCACAAGGCGCTGCCGAGTCCGGCGAGGACCCGCTCGCGCTGCGCCTCGAAGGGCTCATCCTCGGCGCCGAGCGCCGCTACACCCCCTTCCAGGCGGCCCGCACCGCCGGCGTCTCCATGGAGCTGGCCACGCGTTTCTGGCGGGCCATGGGCTTCGCCGACGTCGGCCAGGCCAAGGCGTTCACGGAGGCGGACGTCCTCGCGCTGCGCCGCCTGGCCGGTCTCGTCGAGGCGGGGCTGCTCAGCGAGGCGATGGCGGTGCAGGTGGCCCGTTCCACCGGGCAGACCACCGCGCGGCTGGCCGGCTGGCAGATGGACTCGTTCCTGGAGGGCCTGACCGAGCCCCCGGAGCCGGGCATGTCCCGCACCGAGGTGACGTACCCGATCATCGAACTGCTCCTGCCCGAGCTGGAGGAGTTCCTCGTCTACGTCTGGCGGCGCCAGCTCGCCGCGTCGGCGGGCCGGGTCGTCCAGGCCGGTGACGACGAGGAGATGGTCGACCGGCGGCTCGCGGTGGGCTTCGCGGACCTGGTCGGCTTCACCCGCCTCACCCGCCGCATGGAGGAGGAGGAACTCGGCGAACTCGTCGAGGCCTTCGAGACCACCGCCGCCGACCTCGTGGCCGCGCGCGGCGGCCGCCTCATCAAGACCCTGGGTGACGAGGTCCTCTACTCCGCGGACGACGCCGGAGTCGCCGCGGAGATCGCCCTGCTCCTGATCGAGACCATGGCGAACGACGAGACCATGCCCGAACTCCGCGTCGGTATGGCCTTCGGCACGGTGACGACCCGTATGGGCGACGTCTTCGGTACGACGGTCAACCTCGCCTCCCGGCTCACGTCGATAGCTCCTCGCGACGCGGTCCTCGTCGACAGCGCCTTCGCCGAGGAACTCATCCGCAGCGGCGAGGCCCCCGCCTCCGAGGCGGAGGCGGCGGAAGCCGCGGCGAAGGCCGAGAAGGAGGGCGAGGAGCCCCCGACCTACCGCTTCGCCCTCCAGCCGATGTGGCAACGCCCCGTACGCGGCCTGGGAGTTGTCGAACCCTGGCTGCTCACCCGCCGGCACTCGGCACCGGCGTAACTGGCGTATAGGCCCAACTCGCTTACGTGGCTCAGTGGTTGGCGAGTCCGTCCACGCAGAGGCCGATGATCGGCACGCACAGGCTCGGTCGACTCGCTGCGGGGGCCGGGGAGTTGGGGGCCCGGCTCGGGGCGGGTGTGGGTGTGTGGGCGGGTGCGGGTGCCGTGGTCGATGACTGGTGGGGCGCCGGTTCCTGAGGTGCGGGTGGCATGGTGGCCGCCGTGGTCGTGTCGGGGATCGTCGTCGGGTTCGCGGGCCTCGGTGTCGCGGTCGCGTACGGGGTCGGTACGACCCCGGAGGTCGTCGTAGTCGTAGGGGTCGGAGTCACGCCGCCCATCACCGAGGTCGCGGACGGGATCGCGGTCGGGTCGGCGCTGATGGTCGCGGCGGCGTTGGCGGGCCGGTCGGTGCCGTCGCCGGCGCCGGTGGCCGGGTCCGGGCGGGGTTCCGCCTCCGCCGTGCCCAGCCCGCCGACTCCCGACTCGGGCGCCAGCCGTACGAGGCTCAGCACTCCGGCGGCCACGGCGAGCCCTCCGACGGCGAGCAGGACCTTGCGGGGCCGGGGGCGGCGGTGCCGGCCGCGCGGAGTCTTCGGGAGCGGCGCTGCCATCTCCTCGGTGTCCGCTGCCCGGTCCGCCTTCGTGGTCGTCGTCACGATCCCTCCCCTGTGGTGTGGCGGACGCACGTTATGCGCTTCTACGGGCGGTGCGGCGGGAGTTGGGCGGGATGTCACCCGAACGGGGAGGCCGCGTGCGATGATCGGGGCGAGGTCTGTTAACCCACGTTAACCAGGAGGCGGTCATGAGCGAGGAGCGGTCCGAGACGCGGTTCGGGGAGTTCGTGCTGGTGCGACGGCACGGGTACGTCGCGGAACTGGTCCTGGACCGGCCCAAGGCCATGAACGCCGTCTCCACGGCGATGGCGGGCTCGATCGCCGCGGCCTGCGCGGCGCTGGCGGCGGACCGGGACGTGCGGGTGTGCGTGGTGACCTCGTCGCACGAGCGGGCGTTCTGCGTGGGCGCGGACCTGAAGGAGCGCAACTCGTTGAGCGATGCGGAACTCGTGCGGCAGCGCCCGCTCGCACGCGGCGCGTACACCGGCGTCCTGGAGCTCCCCATGCCGACGATCGCCGCGGTCCACGGCTTCGCCCTCGGCGGCGGCTTCGAACTCGCCCTGTCCTGCGACCTGATCGTGGCGGACGGTACGGCCGTGGTGGGGCTGCCGGAGGTGTCGGTGGGCGTGATTCCGGGGGGCGGCGGTACGCAGTTGCTGCCGCGGCGGGTGGGGGCGGCCCGAGCGGCCGAACTGATCTTCACCGCGCGGCGGTTGGCGGCGGCGGAGGCGGCGGAACTGGGCCTGGTGGACGTCCTGGTGGAGCCGGGGCAGGACCGCGAGGAGGCCTTGGCTCTGGGCGTGCGCATCGCCGCGAATTCGCCCGTCGGGCTGCGGGCGGCGAAGCGGGCGTTGCGGCTGGGGCACGGGTTGGATCTGCGGGCCGGGCTTGAGGTCGAGGATGCGGCGTGGCGGTCGGTGGCGTTCTCGGGGGACCGGGCGGAGGGGGTGGCGGCGTTCAACGAGAAGCGGACGCCGGAGTGGCCGGGGGAGTAGGGGGGCTTGGGTTGTCTGGCGGGTGCGGGTGCGTTGTGGCTGGTCGCGCAGTTCCCCGCGCCCCTAGGGGGTCGGTGCTGGCCGGTGTTGGTCAGTGGGCCGGCGGTGGTCGCGCCCGCGCGGCGGAGCCGCAAATGTCGCAGCCCCGCGCCCCTAGGGGGTTGGCGTCGGCCGTGTTGGTGAGTAGGCCCCGCTGCCGTTCATCCGCTCACGACACCTGTTCGCCGCATCAATGTCCCGCTATGCCTGAAACCTCCCTAGCCTGGAGTGATGGGTGAGGACAGGCGGCTGGCGGCCGTGGTGGAGCTGGCGCAGGGGATGGCCGCGGCGCACACCCCGCGCGAGTCCTGGCGGGCGGCGGCATCCGGCGCGTGCCGGGCGCTGGACGGGAGTTTCGCCGCGCTGTCGGTGTGGGAGCGGGAGCTGGGCCGGCTGCGGGTCCTGGTGAACGTGGGCGAGCGGGCCCAGGGCGAGGAGGAGTTCCCGGACGGCGAGACCTACCCGGTGCACCAGTTCCCGGAGATCACCGAGTTCCTGCACGAACGGTGGGCGGGCGGCGGCGAGCCCAACGCCTGGGTCGAGACCGCCGAGGGCCCGGCCGCGGGCAGCCCCGGTTACTGCCACCAGCGCGTCGCGGCGCTACGGCGTCGTAGGCGCGGATGTTGTGTGGTCGCCCCGATCGTGCTGCACGGGCGGGCGTGGGGGGAGCTGTATGTGGCGCGGCCGGTCGGTGCGGCCGTGTTCGACCGGGGTGATGCTGATTTCGCGACCGTGCTGGCCTCCGTCGTCGCCGCCGGGATCGCACAGACCGAGCGGCTGGAGGAGGCGCGGCGGCTCGCCTTCACGGACGCGCTCACCGGGCTCGCCAACCGCCGTGCCGTCGACGTACGGCTCGACGAGGCGATCGAGCGGCATCGGCGGGACGGGGTCGTGGTCAGCCTGGTGGTGTGTGACCTCAATGGGCTGAAGCGCGTCAACGACACCCGGGGGCATGCCGTGGGGGACCGGCTGCTCGAACGCTTCGGCTCGGTGCTGTCGTTGTGCGGGGCGATGCTGCCGGGTGCGCTCGCGGCGCGGCTCGGCGGGGACGAGTTCTGTCTGCTCGCGGTCGGGCCGCCCGCCGACGAGGTGGTCGACGCGGCGATCGAACTGTGCCGCCGGGCCGCCGAGTTGGAGCTGGGGGAAGGTGTCGCGTGCGGGGTCGCGTCGACCGAGGATCCGATCGGGGCGGTGCGTTCCGGTCGGCGGTTGTTCCGGCTGGCGGACGCGGCTCAGTACCGGGCGAAGGCGCTCCGCGCGGACAGGCCGGTCGTTGCCGGGCGGGATGGGCCGGATGATCCTGTGGTGCGGCTTGCTGACTCTCCTACGCCGGAGATGCCGGCGGAGCGGCGGCGGTTCCGGGGGCGGCGGGCGTGACGTGGGGTGCGGCTTTGTGGGTGGGTGCGGGTGCGTTGTGGTTCGCCTGGGGTGCGTTGTGGGGCGGCGCCGCGCCGGGGGGTGTCCGTCCTCGGATTGGCGCGGGGGCCGTCGTTCACCGGCTTGCCCGTGTTGACGCGCCAACCGCTGCGGGCGGACACCCCCCGACACGTCACCTTGCCGTCGTACGCGGCCGACGGTCCGATTGGCTCAGCTCGCCGACTGCGGCGCCCGGTGACCTGTCTGTAAGGGGCTAACCCGGTCTCCGATAGTGACATCGTCGCATTCAATGCGTACGCTCCTGAATATGGATATGCACACTGTGGTGGTGGGGACGTCCGGGGTCACCGCGTCCGACGTTCTCGCCGTGGCGCGTGGGGGCGCCCGGATCGAGCTTTCGGGCGAGGCCGTCGCGGCGCTTGCCGCGGCGCGGGAGATCGTGGACGCGCTGGCCGCGAAGCCGGAGCCCGTGTACGGGGTGAGCACCGGGTTCGGGGCGTTGGCGTCGCGGCACATCAGCCCGGAACTGCGGGCCCAGTTGCAGCGCAACATCGTCCGCTCGCATGCCGCCGGGATGGGGCCGCGGGTGGAGCGGGAGGTCGTGCGCGCGCTGATGTTCCTGCGGCTCAAGACCGTCTGCTCGGGGCACACCGGGGTGCGGCCCGAGGTCGCGCAGACCATGGCCGACGTGCTCAACGCCGGGATCACGCCCGTCGTCCACGAGTACGGCTCCCTCGGCTGCTCCGGCGACCTCGCGCCGCTCTCCCACTGCGCGTTGACGCTCATGGGCGAGGGTGACGCCGAGGGTCCGGACGGGGTCGTGAAGCCTGCTGGTGAGCTGCTCGCCGACGCCGGGATCGCGCCTGTCGAACTGCGTGAGAAGGAGGGCCTCGCCCTTCTCAACGGCACCGACGGCATGCTCGGCATGCTGGTCATGGCCCTCGCCGACCTGGACATGCTCTACAAGTCCGCCGACGTCACGGCCGCGTTGTCGCTGGAGGCGCTGCTCGGTACCGACAAGGTGCTCGCGCCCGAGCTGCACGCCATCCGGCCGCACCCCGGGCAGGGGGCCAGTGCCGCCAACATGCTTGCCGTGCTTGCCGGTTCGGAGCTGACCGGGCACCACCAGGACGACGCGCCGCGCGTCCAGGACGCCTACTCGGTGCGGTGTGCGCCGCAGGTCGCCGGTGCCGGGCGGGACACCATCGCGCACGCACGGCTCGTCGCCGAGCGGGAGTTGGCGTCGGCCGTCGACAACCCCGTTGTGCTGCCTGATGGGAGGGTCGAGTCGAACGGCAACTTCCATGGCGCGCCGGTGGCTTACGTCCTCGACTTCCTCGCCATCGCCGCCGCCGACCTCGGTTCGATCGCCGAGCGCCGTACCGACCGGCTGCTCGACAAGAACCGTTCGCACGGGCTGCCGCCGTTCCTCGCGGACGATGCCGGTGTCGACTCCGGGCTGATGATCGCGCAGTACACGCAGGCCGCGCTGGTGAGTGAGATGAAGCGGCTGGCGGTGCCCGCCTCCGCCGACTCCATCCCCTCCTCCGCGATGCAGGAGGACCACGTCTCCATGGGCTGGTCGGCCGCGCGCAAGCTGCGCACCGCCGTGGACAACCTCACCCGGATCATCGCCGTCGAGCTGTACGCCGCGACGCGCGCCGTGGAGTTGAGGGAGGGGCTGGCCCCGGCGCCGGCCTCGCGCGCGGTCATCGATGCCGTACGGGCGGCGGGAGTTGAGGGTCCGGGGCCGGACCGGTTCCTGTCTCCCGACCTCGCCGCGGCGGACGCGTTCGTGCGGGGCGGGCATGTGGTCGAGGCCGTGGAGAAGGTCACCGGGCCGCTGCGGTAAAGGAGTTGGCCGATGGGCCTTCGCCGTACGGCTGCTGGGGCCCCGTCCCGTCAACGGCGGGGCCCCGTCGGTCACTTGAGCTTGGCCGCCTGTGCGTCGATCACGGTGGACGGCACGGTGTAGGCCTTGTTCGCGATCAGGGCGCCGATGTTGACCGTGTAGTACGTGACGAGGGTGCTGCCGTGGCGCACCACCTCGGTGTGCACGGTGCCCTTCTGGCCGCCGGTGTCCTCCATGACGCTGCTCGCGCCGAACGCCACCGATTCGTCACCGCTGTTGGAGGCCTTCTCGGCGACGACCCCGGTGTATTTCGTGCTGTCCTTGCCCACGGTGAGGGCGAAGCCGCCGGAGCAGCTCTTCACCGCGTCGGAGACGGACTTGAAGGCTTTCTCCGCGCCGTCGCCGTCGTACGAGGACAGTCCGATCAGGGTGACCGGGTGGTCCAGCGAGGCGTTGAACGCGTCCTCCATCTCCTTGTCGGTCATGTCCTCCACCGACTTGGAGGGGGAGGCGGATGCCTTCTTCGCCACGGTGGCCGTCTCGTTCGTGGCCGAGGCGGCGTCACCCGGCGCCTGCGCGGACATGGCCCAAGCCAGCGGCTCGCACTGCTGCTTGTCGACGGTGACAGCGGTCTTGGTGGCCGGGACCGACTTGTCGACCGGCGCGATCTCGTAGCCGACGAGATCACTCTTCGCGAGGATCAGCTTCTTCAACTCCGCGGCGGTGAGCGCCTTCGCGGTGTTCTTCTCGGAACCCTGCGCGGCGTTCTCGGTGTTGCTCTCGGCCTTGTCCGAACCGCCGTCGGAGCAACCGGTGATGAGGGCCAGCGACAGTGCGCTCACCGCGACGGTGGCGCACAGGCGTATGCCCGAAGATCTCTTCATGAGCGGACTATGAAGCTTGAGTCAAAGAACCGTCAAGCCGGTTAAAAGCCCAGCCGTTCGCGTCGTACCGAATACGCCACGAAACCGGCGCCGAGGCCGAGGAACAGCGTGCCTCCGACGATGTACGGCGTGGTGTTCGGGCTGCCGGTGTCGGCGAGTTGGGTGTTCTCGGAGGAGGCGGTGACGGCCGTCGAGGTGACCCGGGCCTGCTGGGTGACCTGCGAGGTGGGCGTCGCCGAAGTCTCCACTCTGGCCTGGTCGGTCACCGTCGCGTTGGCGGAGGGGACGAACCAGAGGGCGCCCAGCAGGGTGCCCGCGGCGGTGGCGGTCAGCATCGTTCGGCGAGCGGTTGACACGGAATATCGATCCCCTTGTGGCGCTGGCGAATTGGCCGTGTGGAGCGATGCTAATGAACTGTGCGGGTCGCGGGAAAGTCACGGGAGCTGTGGGCCGTACGCTCCCGGCATGAGCACCCCAGAGACATCACGTTTTGTACGCCTTCGTGTCGAACTCGTTCTTGAAGTCGAGAACGAGGACGCCGTGACCAAGGCCGCGCTGGCCAAGATCGCCGACGATCCCGAGCTGCCCGGCGACGAGCGCGGGCACGCCGAGACCGCTGTGACGGAAGACACCGCCGAGGCCCTCGCCTATCTCGTGGACCCGTTCGACCTGGTGGGCGAGATGCCCGGGGTCGAACTGGCCCAGGCCTCGTGGAGCAGTGAGGAGATCGACTACGACCCGGATTCGCCGGATTGGGACCTCGACGAGGATGATGTCGACGGCGATGAGGAAGCAGACGGGACGGCAGTGGTCGGCTGAGCCGTGCGCGGGAGTAGGTGACCCCGGGCGGCAACCGCTGCCTGGGGTTTCGCCGTCTCAGGGGTGTCAGGGGCCACGGTGGACGTGGTGTGCCCCACACCTGGCGGGGAAGCGGAACGGGATGCGGCAGTCGTAGCGTTGGTTTCTTAAGAAACTGTTTACGGGGCGCCCGGGGTTTTCAGGTTTTTCGGCAACGATGGAGAAACGTGTGATGACGGACAGTAAGCGGCGCAAGGGTCTTGTGGCCGCGTCCGCACTGCTCGGCGGTGTGCTCGTGCTCACGGCGTGTTCCGGCAGCGACGACAAGTCGTCCGGGAGCGATTCGAGCCAGAGTTCGCAGTCCCAGGCCGACGAGGCGGCCGCCAAGAAGTCCTCCGAGGCGCAGATCAAGATCACGCCGGCGGACGGTTCGGACAACGCCTCCATCAACAACTCGGCCGCCGTCACCGTCAGCAAGGGCACGCTCACGGCCGTATCGATGACGACCGCGGACGGCACGGCCGTCGCGGGCACCATCTCCGCCGACAAGCTCAGCTGGAAGCCGAGCGCCCAGCTGGAGCGCTCGACCACGTACAAGCTCGCGGCCACGGCGAAGGACTCCGCGGGCTTGGCGGCGCATGAGAACGCTTCCTTCACGACGGTCTCCCCGGCCAACAGCTTCATAGGGAACTTCACGCCCGAGGACGGCTCGACGGTCGGCGTCGGCATGCCGGTGTCGATCAACTTCAACAAGGCGATCACGAACAAGGCCGCCGTCCAGAAGGGCATCACGGTCACCTCCACCAGCGGCCAGGAAGTCGTCTGCCACTGGTTCAACACCCAGCGCATGGACTGCCGCCCCGAGGACTACTGGAAGGAGAACTCCACCGTCACGCTGAAGCTCGCGCTCGACGGCGTGGAGGGCGCCTCCGGGGTCTACGGCGTGCAGCAGAAGACGGTCACCTTCCACATCGGCCGCAACCAGGTCTCGTACGTCGACGCGAAGTCCAAGCAGATGAAGGTCGAGCAGGACGGCAAGGTCGTCAAGACCATCCCGATCTCGGCCGGTTCGCCCGAACACACCACGTACAACGGCCAGATGGTCATGTCCGAGAAGTTCACGCAGACCCGTATGAACGGTGCGACGGTCGGTTTCACGGATGACGACGGCAAGGGCGAGTACGACATCAAGGACGTCCCGCACGCCATCCGCCTCACCAGCTCCGGCACGTTCATCCACGGCAACTACTGGGGCTCGCCCTCGGTGTTCGGCAGCGTCAACACCAGCCACGGCTGCGTGGGCCTGCAGGACGTGAAGGGCGCGGGCGACAAGAACATGCCGGCGGCGTGGTTCTACAACAACTCGATCGTGGGTGACGTGGTCGTCATCTCCAACACCGGCGACAAGACGGTGTCTCCGGACAACGGCCTCAACGGCTGGAACATGGACTGGGCGCAGTGGAAGGCGGGGTCGGCGGTCTGATCTGACTCGCCCTGATCTGGCCTGACCTGTCGACTCCGGTCAGCTCCGGTCAACTCCGGTTCGCTTGAAGGCGGTTGCCCCTTGCTGGGGGTGACCGCCTTTTCGTTGCCTGGCTCAAGTGGTTCATGGCATATGCGATTTGACGGTAATATCCGTCATATGACGCACCCTCGGGTGCGCCTCCCTTGTTCCGGGTCCCGTCCCCTCGGGGCCCGGCCCGAAGCGAGGCGGTTCCGGGTACGAAAAAAGGCCGCCTCCCTGAGAAAAGGGAGGCGCACCCATGGGACGCCAAGCCAAGGCTGACTCTTGTGTGTCGGTTCACCCGGTGGTTGCCGGAATCGTGGGCCAAGCACGTGAGGAGGTCGTGGCTCTGGTGGATCACCAGGTAGCCGGAGGCCCCCAGCAGTAATAGGGGCCTCCGAAGGCTCCTGAGTGAGCCTGAGCCCCTGTCACGGATACCCGCCGTGCGGGGGCTCGTTCCTCTTCATCGACGACGATACCGGCTACGGCGCCCGCAGCAACCCCGACTCGTCAACAGGAGTCTTGAGCGCGGTGATGAAGGCGGCTGCCCGGGTGGGTGGCCGCCTTCGGGCTGTGGCCCTTTGCCGATGTCGGCGGGAGGGGGGCTTC
This sequence comes from Streptomyces prunicolor NBRC 13075, assembly GCF_000367365.1. GTDB lineage: Bacteria > Actinomycetota > Actinomycetes > Streptomycetales > Streptomycetaceae > Streptomyces > Streptomyces prunicolor. The sequence continues at coordinate 21,463 of NZ_BARF01000011.1, forward strand.
TTCGCGAAAGTGTGACACTTTGGCGCGGAGTGTCACACTTCTGCGGCTTACCCTCCGGGGAGGGGGCGTCCGACTGTCAGCAGGCTTTCAGAGCGGCGACGAAGGGGGCCCAGGCCGGGGAGGTTGGCGGCGACCTCTACGCAGTTGCCGCCACTTTCGTTGCTGTAGCTGCTCTTGAACCAGAGGGGGTCACTCAAGTCGCCCCGGCTGCTTGCCATTTCGGTAGTCCTCCGCTGCTTGCTCGATGAGCCTCAGGGACGCCTCGGGTGGGAGCGCGGCCGCTCTGAGCCGACCGTACGCCTTCGAGTACTGGCCCACGAGCGCCGGATCATCGATCAGCTGGCCGCTGTACATCCCCTCCGTGTACATGATCGGTGGGGCGTCAGCAAAGGCCAGGAACCTGGTGGCGCCCATCATGAACGGGTGGGCCCCTGAGTTCCGCAGAAGGATCTGCGGAATGACTCGCCGATGCTTGCGCGCCACCTCTGCGACATGGGCCAGCTGCTCGGCCATGTCGCCGGGCGGGAGGATCGGATTCGTGAGGCTATCCTCGTGAAGGACCAGCCAGCTCTCGGGTGTTTGCTGTTCCTCGTAGAGCCAGGCTCGCTCGCGCCGGTCCTCGATCATGTGCGCAACTTCCTCCTCGGAGGTCATCGGGTGTGCAGCCAGGACAAGTGTCCTGATGTACAGCGGTAGTTGGAGCGGACCTGGGATCAATGACGGGTCCCACTCCTCGATCTCCAGCGCTTCCCCCTCCACTGCCAGGACGTCGGCGAAGTACTCGGCGTGGGCCCCCTTCCGCGCCTTCCGCGCATCCTCACAGTTCCGCTCGAAGAACCCGTCCGTCCCCAACATCCGGTCCGCGTGCTGAGCCAGATCAAGCGGGATCCTCCGCTCGCCGTGCTCGATGTCGCTGAGGTAGGTCTTGCCGTAGTAGCTGCCCTTCAGGAAGGCATCCAACGACAACCCCGCCTCCTCCCGCTTCCACCTCAACTCCTTGCCGTAGAAGGCAGGAACGCTCATCGACCCGTCAATGCCCTTGCCCCGTGCCACCACTTGCTCCCCTCCGCACCTCCGGTCGCGAACGCGAAACCTCTTCTACGGTAGCCAGCGGGACGTCAGCCTGTGAGGGATTCGTTACAGAGCGCACGGAGGCCCCGTTCATGTCCGACCCCTACGACCCAACCCTCTGCGTCGAGGAACTCCGCGAGGCCCTCGACCTGCACGGCATCAAACTCCCCTCCCTCGGCATGGACTTGGTGACCCGGGCCGGCGCCTACACCCCGCGCGTCGGCCTCATCACGCTCGGAAACTGCAACGTCCCCACCGCCCGCGAACTCGCCGCCGCCCTCCGCAAGGCGGCAGAACGGTGACCCTCGAACTCCGCCTGCTCGCCACGCCAAAGGCCGTACCGGAACTGCGTCATCACCTCCAGCGGTACGACCACGACGTCCGCCTCTGCGCGACCGAGCTGGTGACGAACGTGATCGAGCACGTGGGGGAGGGGACCCCGGTGACTGTGCGCGTCCTCGACACGGGTGACGGCCACACGCGCATCGAGGTCACCGACCCGGACCCACGCGCGTTGCCGCTGCTGCTCCGGGCCACTGTCACGGATGAACACGGGCGGGGGATGGCGCTACTTGATGCGTTGGCTCGGCGGTGGGGCGTGGAGCAGGGGGCGGATCGCAAGACGGTGTGGTGTGAACTGGAAGGCCTCAACAGCCTTGCTGGAAGGGGATGTTGAACCGAGCTGAGCTGAACTCAGCCCAGTTGCCGGGCCACGGCCTCGCGGGCGGCGGGGGAGAGCAGGGTGCCCGCGCGGGTCAGGAGGGCGTGCAGGCCCGGGCCGTAGCGCTCTGCCAGTTCCGTGTTGTGTGCCAGTACGTCCAGTTCGTTGGCGGCCGTGATGTCGAAGAACGCCCGCAACTGTTCGGCCGGCGGATTGGTCTCCCGGCCGGTGAAGCGGTCCCGGAACGCGAACTCGGTGGTGCCGTCGACGCGAGGGTAGACGGCCGCGCGGTCGCAGCCGGCGTAGAGGTACACCAACGCCTCCGCCCGTTCACCGATCAACGTGACGAGCGTGGCCCGGTCGGAGAGGGGCAGCAGCGCCGGTGCGAAGCCGTCCGTACCGTACGTCGCGTGGCACAGCCCCGCGGTCCGGACGGCCGCATCCGCTCCCCAGTCCGCCAACAGGCTCTGAACACGCCCCAGATGGGCCAGCAGCGTGCCACCGGGGTGGGGCATCCCATCGGCTCCCCGGTCGCGTAGAAACGCCTCGATCGCCGCGCGTCCCTCGCCCGTCAGGTGCTGCTGCTCGGCCGATGCCATGGTTGAAGGTCCTCTCGCCGCCGGTGCTGTAACAGTGAGCTTCCTCAGCGGCGCCGATCAAGGGTGAGGACGGACTTGAGAGGCGCAGCACCTCGCCGTATCCCGCCGACGTGCCCAGACCTTCCACGGCCGGCAGACCTGGTGCTCACGTCCGGTAGGCCTGGTGCTCCGCCTCTCCAGCCCGCGCCGCTCATCGCACTGCGGTGACCGGCTCCGTCTGCCGGGCAACGGTTGCCGTGCTGGTGGCGGCCACTGCGGCTCGTGCGTCCCCGGCCGCGCCCGCCCAGGCGAGGTAGCCGTCCGGTCGCACCAAGGCGGCGTCGACCCCCGCCCATTCGGGCGGCAGTTCACCACGAGCGACGCTGCGGGTGATCAGCCACGGATGGGTGACCTCGCCGACCGAACCGTTGAACTCCAGCAGCACATAACGGCCCGAGTTGAGCGAGTCGAAGAGAGTACCGCCGAGGTTCGGCACGCGTCGGCCGGTCAGGGGGTGCGCGTCCGGATCGGCCGGCGGGTAGTGGACGCCGAGTCCGGAGATGCGCTCCGCGAGTGTGAAGCTGAACTCGGGCATGGTCTCGATCATCGAACTGATCACGTCGCGCAGCCGCAGGCCGTCCGGAGAGTAGTTGGACATCAGAGCGGTCTGCGCCTGGGTGATTTCCAGGACCGCCTCGCCGACTTGGTGCCGCTCGTCGTGATAGCCGGCGAGCAGGCCGTCGGGAGCCCAGCCGTTGAGCACCGCGGCCAGCTTCCAGCCGAGGTTCATCGCGTCCTGCACACCGAGGTTGAGCCCGACGCCGCCGGTCGGCATGTGCTGGTGGGCCGCGTCTCCGGCGAGCAGTACCCGTCCCTGGGCGTAGGACGACGCGATGCGGCTGGCATTGCCGTAGCGCGAAAGCCAGGTCGGCGAGTGCATGCCGAAGTCGCTGCCGGTCACGGAGATGATGTTGGCCCGGAATTCCTCGAACGTGAGCTCGCCCAGCCAGTCGGTGGTGACGCTTCGGGGCGTGCCGCCGACGAACCGGAACACGCCGCCGGGCATCCTGACCAGCATCACGGCTCCCTTGCCGCTGAACGTCGCGTACGGGACGGTGTCGGGCGGGTTGTCCAGGCTGACGTCGCCGAGCCAGTCGATCACGGTGGACGTCGTCCCCACGTAGTCGATCCCGGCCGCCGCGCGCACGGTACTGTTCGCCCCGTCGCACCCCACCAGGTAGTCGGCGCGCACCTCGTAGGAGCCGTCCGGCCCCTCGATCGTGACCGCGATCTCCCGCTCCCGCTCGTCGAATCCGGTCACTCGGTGCCGACGGCGCAGTTCGACGCCGAGACGGGAGGCGTTGTCCCCCAGCAGCTTCTCGGTCCGGGTCTGGGGCACGGAAAGGACGAACGGGAAGTCCGTGCCCAGCGGGCCGTAGTCCAGCCGGCTCGGCAGGGCGGCGAAGTGCCCGCTCGGCATCGTGATGCCTTCGGAGAGGAACGGTTCGAGCAGGCCGCGCGAGGCGAGCACCTCGACCGTCCTCGGGTGGACGATCAAGCCCTTGGAGTGCGGTGAGGGCTCGGCGAGCGGATCGACCACGAGCACCGAGACGCCGGCGAGCCGCAGCTCTCCGGCGAGGAACAGCCCGACCGGTCCTGCTCCGGCGATGACGACTTGGGTATCCATGACTCCTCCTTCTTGTTCACTGACCAAGAGGATCGTAGGTCAGTGACCAAGGGGCTGTCCAGTGCGTGATCGTGACGCCGGCTACCGCTGCCGTACCGGAAAATGTGGTGGGGATCCGAGCCAGAGGGAGAGCTGCTGTGCCTACGTGCGTCGTGTTCGACCTTGAATTCACGTCATGGCGGGGAGCGCTTGAGCGGGACTGGGGGGCGCCGGGGCGGCTTCGGGAGATCGTGCAGATCGGCGCGCTGCGGCTGCGTGAGGACTGCTCCGTCGTCGAGGAGTACGAGGCGCTGGTCCGGCCGGTGGTCAACCCTCAACTGTCCGACTACTTCACCGAACTCACCGGCATCGACCAGGAGACGCTGGACCGGGAAGGACCCCCCGCAGCGGAAGCACTCGGTGACTTCCTCGGGTTCTGCCGGGGGCAGTCCGTCCTCTCGTACGGCAATGACATGGTCGTCCTCGGCGAGAACGTCGGCCGTCTATGGCGGGATCTGGATCTCCCCAAGCCTGCGGCGGGCGAGGAACACTCGGCACTCTTCGACTGCTATTCGTTCGCTTCGGCCCTTGAGTACTTGTGCGAGGGCGGGGCGGGGTTGCCCGCTTTTCTGCCGCATTCCGTGAGCGGTGTACCGGAGTAGCCGGAACGCGGGGCCGTCAGGAGTTGTGCATCGCCTTCCGAAGTCCAGCCGACGCGGACGATGGCACGGAACGGATCCGGCACATCCTCACGGGTGGGGGACATTGAGCTGACCCAGGTCAATTCACGCGTTGCCGTCTCGCAGACGCCGCGCGATGTCGATGTCCCTCTGAAGTGCGCTGAACCGCGGTGGTTCCCGGCTTTCGTCGAGCACGACGACATGCAGCCGGTCCCCAACTCGGGGCGGGCCGGCGCTCGCGTTTCCCCAAGAAGGGTGCTTCACCTGGTCGATGAATCCGACCTCACCCCCACTTTCGACCATGAGACCCACCGGGCCTACCGCCACGATGGTTGCATCGAGTTCCTCGTGGCGACGGAACATCGTTCAGGCCTCCATGAGGTGGGTTTCTGTTCAGGCCAATGAACGCCGCCGCATCCGCCCCCGGGCTCAGACGGAATATGGGTAGATGTCGATGTGAGGGGCCGAGAGTCCGATACGGTCGTCGATCGAAGGCCTGTCAGGCCTGCCCTGCTCTTCGATCTCGACATATACGGCGTCGCCGAGCAGTTATCGAATGTCAGGGAGCGGCATCGCGAGAAACGCCTCGACTTCGGTTTTCACATATCGGGAAAGGTCCTTCAATCCTGCCACGGCCTCTTTGAGGTCGCGGGCAAGCGCAGGGAATTCACCCCAGGTAGCTGCGTTCCTGGTGACCACCGCGTACAGAAGATCGTCGTCGTACCAGCCGCCGGTGGTCTGGGTCGCTGCGGTATCCCGCAGGATTTCGACTGCCAGCGGAAGGAGCCAGGGCAGACCGACGTTTTGCCCGATAAGTCGAGCCAACTCGTGTGTTTGCAGCTCGCCGACAGGTCGGCGTCGCAACTCGTGGACATTCTTAACCATGGAGGTCGTGTCTTCGGGTGGGGCCGGCCAACGCTGACCTTCGAGTTGTTCGAGTGAGCGGCTGCGGTCGACAGGCGTGGACATTGTCTGGGTTCCTATCCGTTGGCATGGCTAAGTGTACTTGCCGTCCCTATCGGTGGCCGATGGAGTGCATAAATCCATTTAGGCGGTCGAGTTCCGATACGGTCTCTTTTCGCTTCCTCTCCAATACTTCAATCCCTCGATCTGTAATTGTATCCGGTGGGCTCTGAAGCTCCCTCTCCAAGATTCTTCGAATATTATCAAGGCCGTTCCTGGCCTGCTTTAGGTCGGTGATGTGATCGAATGGTGTGCCGTCCGGCTTCCTGGCGACTACTTCTCCGTTCGCTTCACGCCGAGCGGCATTGTAATGATTGTGATTCGGCTGAGAATTGATTGACCCTACGGGATCTTTCTTGATGTTCTCAAGCCGTTCGATCGCTTTCTGTGCGTCTTCACGCAAGCCCAATTCCCGGCAGGGCGTGAGTCCGAGCGGGTCAGCCCATGTGTGCGGATTGGTGACGTAGCTGCCAGGGTTCGGCGAGGGGAGCAAGCCGAGGGGGTCGGAGGTGAGGTATCGCGCCGTCTCGGGGTCGTAGTGCCGGAAGTAGTTGTAGTGCAGCCCCGTCTCGGGGTCGTAGTACTGGCCCGGGAAGCGGAGCGGTGTGTAGGTAGTGCTGTCTGCTGCCCAGGCCGTTGTGCCCCAGAGAGTGCTGCGGGTGTGCCAGACGATGTCGCCCTGTTCGTCGATGAGTTCCGTCGGGGTGCCGACCAGGTCGGTGACGATGGCGAAGAAGCGGGAGTCGATCTCCTGTTGCGGGGCGTCCGCAGTCGTGATGCGTTCTGTCTGGGTTATGGGGCTCAGACCTCGGTGGTCCCAGGTGAGGATCACCGGGTTGGGGAGGTTCATGGACGTGGTGGTCTGTTCGCACAGGGTGGTGCCGTCCCAGGTGAACGTCACCTTCTCTACGACCGTTTCGCCGTCGGCAGCCAGGCGGGACTTCGACGTGCGGCGGCCGAGAGAGTCGTACGTGTAGCGCCAGCGCGTGCCGTCCGGTGTCGTCGCCGACGTCAGGCGGTCCTCCGCGTCCCACTCGTAGCGCCATGTGTCCGGCTTGCGGGAGAGGCGGGATTTCTGGCGGAGGGTGATGCGGCCGAGGGCGTCGTGTTCGTAACGGACGTTGCCCGCGCGGGTGATGCGGGTGCCTGTGTAGGAGCGGGCGCTTGTTGCCTCCTGGCCCGGGTGTCCTGTCGGCTAGTGTGCTTGTGTTTGGTTGCCCGCCTCGTCGTACGTGTATGTCTCGGTCCAGTTCGCCGCGTGGACCGCCGTCACGCGGCCCGCCGCGTCCAGGTCGAAGCGGCGGGTGCCGGAGAGTTGGTCGTCGATCGCGGTCAGGTTGCCGTCGGCTCGGTAGGTGTAGGCGCGGTGTTGGAGGGAGCGGCCTGTTGGGCTCGTTGCCGACTGGGTCGCCAGGCGGCCGACCGTGTCGAAGGTGTGCTCCAGCGTGAGTGTTTCGCCCACCTGGCGGGCCAGTTCGCGGCCCACCTCGTCGTATGTGAAGTCGATGGAACGGCCCGAGGCCGTCATGCCGGTGCGGCGGCCGGTCGCGTCGTACGTCCAGGTCGTGGTCCCGCCCGTCGGGGTCGTGCGGCCGGTGCGGCGACCGAACTCGTCGTACGTGTACGTCAGTTCGCGGCCGTCGACCGACTCCGAGCGGACTCGGCCGTGGCGGTCGCGCAGGATCGTCAGGGTGGTGTCGGGGCCGGTTGCCTGGGCGAGGCCGTCTGTCATGTCGTAGGCGTACGTGGTGACTTGGCCGGCCGCGTTCTTGCGGGTCACCTGGCCCAGGACGTTGCGCTCGAACTCGATCGTCTCGCCGAGGGTGTTCGTGCGGGTGGTCAGGTGGCCCGTGGCGTCGAGGGTGTAGGTGAGGGTGCGGTCGTCGAAGTCCGTCTCCGTTATCAGGCGGCCGGCCGCGTCGTAGTCGTAACTCCAGGTCAGGCCTTGTGGGTTGGTGACCCGGGTGAGGTTCAGTTCGGTGTCGTGGGTGAATTCGTGGCGCACTCCGTCCGGGCCCGTGCGGGACGTCAGCAGGTCGAAGTGGGTGTACTCGAAGTGGGAGACGCCGCCCAACGGGTCCGTGTGGCTTGTGCAGTTGCCCTCGCCGTCGTACGTCCAGGACTCGGTCGTGCCGTCCGGCGCCGTACGGTGGGACAGGTGGCCCTCGGTCGTCCACACCAGGTGGGTCGTCGCACCCGCTCAACCCCGCCGCGCTCGCCAGGTTGGCCGGGTTGAGGCCCGGGCCCAGTGGGCTGAACGTGTGCGAGGTCATCACGTCCCGCGCCGCGTCCTTGTACGCCTGTCCGCTGTTGTCCAGCGCCTTGTCCATCGACTCGGCGCTGTAGTCCACGCCGCCCGTGTACTCGTTGTTGCGCACCAGGTCGCCCCAGCTCTGCTGCGCGACCTCGTCCTCCGACGCGTACGGGTTGCCCATCCCCGCGTTCACCGCGATCTTCATCGTGCCCTGGATGTACTGGTCCGTCTCGTACAGCGTGCCTGCCGAAAGACCCACGCCCGTCGCGAAGTTGTTGCCCTCGTTCACCAGCGCGCGCACGCCCCACTCCCAGCGTTCGCAGAACGACGTGAATCCCGACAGCAACTCCTCGTTGCCCAACTCCAGCCCGGAGAGGGCGAGTTCCGAGAATCCGCAGCCCGCTCCGGCCAGGCTGTCGATGCCCAGGTCCTTCAACTCGCCCAGCACCAGGGTGATCCCCTGCGCGATCTCGTCGAGCCCGGCCGCCCTGATGTCCTCGCCCGCGTCCCCGCTCATCCCCGTATCCCCTCCGCGTCTGCGTCCGCGTCCACCGCCGCCGACTCCGGCACGATCCCCAACACCGGTGGAAACAGCGCCCCTTCGCCCTCGGTGCCCACATCCAGCGCCACTCCGCACGGCGCACCCACAGCGCTCACAGCCGGCACCGTCGCGTCCAACAAGCGTGCTCCCAGCAGCCGTTGATACGGCCACTCCCGCCCGCCTTCACCCCTCGCGATCGCGAACCTCGCCAACGCCGACTCGTTCGAAAACGCGTAGACCCATCGGATTCCGCCGAAATCGCCGAGCAGGGGTGCGTCGTCCTCGTCCGTCGGGACCAGCACCGCCGTACGCCGGAACTCGCCCAGCAGCGCCGCGAATTGGCGCTGCCCCTGCGCGACAACGTCGCTGTTCAGGGGCTCGGGTTCGGTGATGGGTGCAGGAGGTGGTCCTGCCTCGCTCAGCTCCGCGTAGTCCGACAGTCGGGACCGTCGTATGTCCCCGGTCTCCCCGCCGTTCTCCATGTCTTTTCCCCCGCGATCAGACATGGGTGAAATCATCACACCAGCACATCGCGTACGGCAACGCGGATACCCGCCGCGGGGCCCGGTCGGCGACGCAAGTGCCGTAAAACAGCGCATAGCGCAAGCCCATTGACAGCCCCGCGCGGGCTCATTCTTTGGTCACGGACAGCCTTCTCATCGTTCTCTTATGTCGGCCTTATGGCATCATCACGCGCTGTACCTAGCTTGCGGGCCATGTTCTTCACCTACCTGAGGCGCGAGTTGCGCCGCCGCAGAAAAGCGGCCCTCGTCGTCGCCTCCGGCCTCGCACTGGGCATTGCGCTGGTCATCGTGGTCAACTCCGTGTCCTCCGGCATGGGGAAGGCCCAGGACAAGGTCCTCCAGTCGCTGTACGGACTCGGCACGGACATGACCGTCACCAAGGCGGCCACCGCGACCGCCGGCGCCTCGCAGCAGCCGCGGTTCCAGTTCGACGCCAACAACAACGACTCCAGCACGACGCAGAGCAGTGACCGCGTCATGGTCCAGGGCTTCACCACCCTGGCCTCCACCACCGTCACCAAGGTGGCGGGGCAGAAGGGTGTTTCCGACGCCGTCGGCGGGCTCAGCCTCAACGTCGTCAAGGTCGATGGCCAGTTCACCCGCGGCCAGTTCCAGCAGAACCAGGGGAGCGGCACCGAGGGCGGCGGCGGTAATCGCGGCGGCGGCACCGGCGCGCCGCAGGGCGAAGTCACCGGTGGCGGCGCCAACTTCAACATCAACTCGTACTCGGTCTACGGCACGGACGTCACCAAGCCCGCGCTCGGCCCGCTGACCTCCTCGAAGATCACCAGCGGCCGTACCTTCACCACCGCCGAGGCCAACTCCAAGGTCGTCGTCGCCGACTCGGCGTACGCCAAGACGAAGAAGCTCAAGGTCGGCTCCACCGTCACCATCAAGAGCGTCAAGTACAAGGTCATCGGTATCGCCACCGCGACCAGCGGTGACGCGGCGGCCAACCTGTACATCCCGCTGACGCAGGCGCAGACCCTGAGCGGTGACAAGAACAAGGTCACCACGATCTACGTCAAGGCGTCCGACTCCAAGCAGATCTCGGCCGTCAAGAAGACCATTCAGGGCAATGTCTCGGGTACGACGGTCACCACCTCCGCCGACCTGGCCGACACCGTCTCCGGGTCCCTGTCCACCGCCTCCTCCCTCGCGACCAGCGTCGGCAAGTGGCTGTCGATCGCGGTCCTGATCGCCGCGTTCCTGGTCGCCGGGCTGCTCACCTCCTCGGCGGTCTCGCGCCGGGTGCGGGAGTTCGGCACGCTGAAGGCGCTCGGCTGGAAGTCCGGCCGGGTGACCCGGCAGGTGGTCGGCGAGGCCGTCGTCAACGGTCTGGTCGGCGGCGTCCTCGGCATCGCGCTCGGCCTGGCGGGCGCGTACGTCGTGACCGCGATCAGCCCGACCCTGTCGGCCTCCCTCGGCAGCACCGCCGCCGGTGGCCGCGCGGGCGGCGGACCCGGCGGTGGCGGCGGCGGCTTCGGCGGTGGCCGACAGGCCGCGGCCAAGACCCTCGACGTCGCCCTCACCGCCCCCGTCAACGCCACCACCATCGCCCTCGCGGTAGGCCTCGCGGTGGCGGGCGGCCTGATCGCCGGCGCCTTCGGCGGCTGGCGAGCGTCCCGACTCCGCCCGGCGGACGCTCTACGCCGGGTCGAGTAGTCGGTACCTGGTCGATGCCGGTCACTGCAGCGCGCCCCAAAGGGGCGCGGGGAACTGCGCGACCAGCCACGACGGCGCTGCAGACGAAAACGGCGCAACGGGGCCTGTCCCACGACGGGCCCCAACCCCCTTTACTTCTCCAGGAGTTGGACCATGTACGAACTAAGAGGCGTCACCAAGCTCTACTCACGCGGCAAGGAAACCGTCCACGCCCTAGACGGCATCGACCTCACCATCGGCGACGGCGACCGCCTGGTCATCCAAGGCCCGACCGGCGGCGGCAAGTCCACCCTGCTCCAAATGATCGGCGCCCTCGACCGCCCCACCGCAGGCGAAATCGTCCTGGACGGCGTCGACTTGGCGAAACTGTCGGAGGCCAGGCTCACCAAGGTCCGCAGCGAGAACATCGGCTTCGTGTTCCAGTCCTTCAACCTGATCCCGACGCTCACCGCCCAGGAGAACGTCGAGACCGCCCTCGTACCGCTCGGCATGAAGGCGAAGATCCGCCGCGAACGGGCCGCCGAGGCACTGGTCTCGGTCGGCCTGGGCGAGCGGGCCAACCACCTCCCCGGCGAGATGTCCGGAGGACAGCAGCAGCGCGTCGCCATCGCCCGCGCCCTCGTCAAGCAGCCCAAGGTGCTGCTCGCCGACGAACCGACCGGCAACCTCGACGAGTCGATGCGCGACGAGATCATGGACGTACTGGAGCGCATGTGGAAGGAGCACGGGCTGACCTTCATCATGGTCACCCACGACTCCGCCATCGCGAAGAAGGCCCCGCGTCTCGCCACCATCCGCAAGGGCAAGATCACGGTGAAGGAGAACGCCGCGTCGAAGTAACTCGGCTACTGCGCAAGGGAGTTCGGTGCTCGGATGAGTGGCTCGGCGGAGCCCTACCGGAGTTCTCGCGAGCTGAACCCGTCGACTGCGTAACGGAGTTCGGGCGACGGCGTAACAGTTCGCGGACGCGCTTTCTTACCCTCCTCTCGTCTCTTGAGCGGGTGATCACCCCTCGGCATACTGCGTATTCCGGGGGGTGTCACGCATGTGCGTGCGGGCTTTCCCCCGGCCGGGTGAACGGGGAATTCGCCCGGTACCTCAGCTCCAGGGGGAGCCTTGCGCAGACACGTGAAGAGAGCGTGCGCGGCCACCGTCGCCGCGTCCGCCGCCGTAGCCCTTGCCGCCGGAATGACCACCCCGGCGTCGGCGAAGCCCGATCAGCGTGCGGCCGGTGCCACACAGACCGGTGCTACACAGACCGGTGCCACACCACTCGGTGCCGCACAGGCCCGGCTCAAGGGCAGCCACCACATCACCCTGATCACCGGCGACCGCGTCACCCTCGACGCGAAGGGCCGGGTCGCCGGTCTGGAGCCGGCAAAGGGCCGTGAACACATACCCGTTCAGGTCCGGAAGGTCGACGGGCACACGCTCGTGATACCCGTCGACGCGGCCCAGCTGGTCGCGTCCGGCAAGCTCGACCAGCGGCTCTTCGACGTCACCGAGCTCGACAAGTCCGCGGAGCGCGCCTCCCAGAAGGCCGGTCTGAAGGTCATCGTCGGCTACCAGGGCGCCGCCACCGCGACCAAGGCCGACGTCCGGGACGCGGGCAGGCTGCGGCAGTCCCTGAAGACGCTGAACGCCGACGCCGTGCAGACCCCGCAGCAGGACACGCCCGAGCTGTGGAAGGCCGTCACCAACGGCGACAAGGCGGCCTCCGGCATCGCGCACATCTGGCTCGACGGCGTCCGCAAGGCCAGCCTCGACAAGTCCGTGCCGCAGATCGGCGCCCCGAAGGCGTGGGCGGCCGGCTACACGGGCAAGGGCGTCAAGATCGCCGTACTGGACACGGGAGTCGACGCCGACCACCCGGACCTGAAGACCCAGGTCATCGAGTCCAAGAACTTCTCCACGGCCACCGACGCGAACGACCACTTCGGGCACGGCACGCATGTCGCCTCGATCGCGGCGGGCACCGGCGCCAAGTCGAACGGCAAGTACAAGGGCGTCGCGCCCGATGCGAAGATCCTCAACGGCAAGGTCCTCGACGACTACGGCTCCGGTGACGACTCCGGCATCCTCGCCGGCATGGAGTGGGCGGCCCAACAGGGCGCCGACATCGTCAACTTGAGCCTCGGCGGCCAGGACACCCCGGGGATCGACCCGTTGGAGGCGGAGGTCAACAAGCTCTCCGCCGAGAAGGGGATCCTGTTCGCGATCGCCGCGGGCAACGAGGGCCCGGAGTCGATCGGTTCGCCCGGCAGCGCGGACGCGGCCATCACGGTCGGCGCGGTCGACGACAACGACAAGCTCGCCGGCTTCTCCTCCACCGGCCCGCGCGTCGGCGACGGCGCGATCAAGCCGGACGTCACCGCGCCGGGCGTCGACATCACCGCCGCCGCGGCCCCGGGCAGCGTCATCGACAACGAGGTCGGCGAGAACCCGCCCGGCTACCTGACCATTTCGGGTACGTCGATGGCGACCCCGCACGTCGCCGGTGCCGCCGCCATCCTCAAGCAGGAGCACCCGAGTTGGGGCTACGCCGAGCTGAAGGGCGCGCTCACCGGGTCCGCGAAGGGCGGCAACTACACCGCGTTCCAGCAGGGTTCGGGCCGGATCGCCGTCGACAAGGCCATCAAGCAGAGCGTCATCGCCGACCCGGTGTCGGAGAGCTTCGGCGTCCAGCAGTGGCCGCACACCGACGACACCCCGGTCACCAAGCAGGTCACCTACCGCAACCTCGGCACCGCGGCCGTCACCCTCAAGCTCACCGTGGCCGCCACCAACCCCAAGGGCCAGGCGGCTCCTTCGGGCTTCTTCAAGCTCGCCAAGACCTCGGTGACCGTACCGGCCGGCGGCACGGCCTCGGTCGGCCTGACCGTCAACACCAAGCTCGGCGGCACGCTCGACGGCGCCTACTCCGCGTACGTGACGGCGACGGGCGGCGGGCAGAGCGTCCGTACGGCCGCGGCCGTGGTGCGCGAAATCCAGTCGTACGACCTCACGTTGAAGTTCATCAACCGTGACGGCAGCGCCGCCAAGTACTACTCCGCCACGCTGCTGGGCCTGTCCGGTCTCGGCAGCGGCCGCTACGCCAGCCCCTACGACGCCTCGGGCACCGTCAAGGTCCGTGTCCCCAAGGGTGGTTACGTCCTCGACACCGGGATCTTCGTGGACCCGGAGGACTTCACCAAGGGCGCCGACTGGATCGCCCAGCCCAAGCTGGACATCACCAAGAACACCTCGCTCACGATCGACGCCCGCACCACCAAGCCGGTCGACGTCACGGTGCCGGACGCCGCCGCCAAGTCGGTCTTCGCGGGACCGGCCTACACGCTCGAGACGTCCGACGGCGAGGCCTCCTTCAGTTGGTTCCTGGAGTCGTACGCCAACTTCCGCAGCGCGCACCTCGGTCCGCAGATCACCGACGGTTCGCTCTCCGAGCAGTGGGACGCGCACTTCACCAAGGGCGCCGACGAGCAGTACGACACCACGACCGGCGGCAAGGTCAAGCAGCTCGCCACCGGCTACACCAAGCACTACAAGGCGAGTGAACTCGCCACGGTGAAGGGCCGCATGGGCGCCGCGGCGAGCGGCAAGAAGGGTCTGCTCTACGCCTTCGGCTATCTGCCCGCCGGCGCCGGCGCCTCCGCCTCCACCCTCCCGCAGCCGCTGCCCGGCACCCGCACGCTGCACGTCTCCACCGTCAACGGCGTCAAGTGGGAGCTGGACTTCGAGCAGGACAGCGCCGCGCTCGACCCGGACGGCTTCCCGATCGCCGAGTCCTACTACGTCTCGAACAGCCCGGAGACCTTCAAGGGCGGCCAGACGTACACCAGGACCTTCAACACGGCGGTCTTCGGCCCGCACCTCGACGCCGGCTACGGCGTGTACCGCAACGGCAACGAGATCTCCGGGTTCGTGCCGCTGTTCGCCGACTCCGCGCAGCACGCGGGCTCGTCGCTGTTCACCTCGGTCAACACGACCCTGTACCGCAACGGCACGAAGGTGGGCTCCAACCAGGACCCGCTGCTCGGCGAGGGCGTGTTCAAGGTCCCGGCCGCCAACGCCTCGTACAAGCTGACCACTTCGGTGATCCGCAGCGTCAAGGTCGCCGCCGCCTCCACCCGGATCGACGCGAGCTGGACGTTCTCCTCGAAGAAGCCGTCCGGTACCGGCACGGCCAAACTCCCGGTCTCCACGGCCCGGTTCAACGCGGTCACCGGCCTGGACAGCCGCGTCGCGGCCGGCAAGAAGGCGACGATCCCGGTCACCGTCGAGGGCGCGGCAGCCGGCCGCAACCTCAAGTCCCTGGGCGTGTGGGTGTCGTACGACTACGGCCAGACCTGGAAGAAGGTCAACGTCGTCAACGGCAAGATCACCGTCACCAACCCGGCCAAGGGCAAGGCCATTTCCTTCCACGCGAAGATCGCCGACAAGAAGGGCAACAAGTCGACGATCTCGATCTACAACGCGTACTACGGCAAGTGAGCCGCGGAATGTGTTGAGTTGAATGGCGTACGGCCCGCTGGAAGTTCACCTTCCGGCGGGCCGTCCGTGTTTCTCCGCCCCCGCGCCCGCCCGCGTCGCGTCCGTACCCCAACTCGCCAGCAGACGCAGGGCGTCGGCGGACGGGGAGCCGGGCTCCGCGTGGTACGTGATCAGGGACTGCTCGGAGCCGTCGCTCAGGCGGAAGCCCTCGAAGTTGAGGGTGAGGTCGCCGACCAGCGGGTGGTGGAGGCGCTTGACGCCGTAGGTCTTCTCCTTGACGTCGTGCGTGGCCCACATGCGCCTGAACTCCTCGCTCTTGACGGAGAGTTCGCCGACCAGGGCGGACAGCCGCGGGTCGTCCGGATGGCAGCCCGCGTCCATCCGGAGCATGCTGACGATGTCCGTGGCCTTCTGCTCCCAGTCCACGTACAGCTCCCGGTACTCGGGCCGCAGGAACACCAGCCGCGCCCAGTTCCGCTCCTGCGGCGGCAGCTGTGACCAGTCGCCGAAGACGGCCGCGGCCATCCGGTTCCACACCAGGATGTCCGAGCGGCGGCCCGAGATGTACGCCGGGACCGTGTCGATCGAGTCGAGCAGCTGCCGTAGCGCAGTGCGCACGTGCTGGGTGGGGGGCGACGGCTTCTTCTTGTGCTGCTTCGGCTTCGCGAGGTGGGTGAGGTGCGAGGACTCGGCGTCCGACAGGCGCAGGGCACGGGCGATCGCGTCGAGGACCTCCGCCGACACGTTCCGCCCGTTGCCCTGTTCCAGGCGGGTGTAGTACGCCACCGAGACCCCGGCCAGCTGCGCCAGCTCCTCGCGCCGCAGCCCGGGCACCCTGCGGTGCCGCCCGAAGTCCGGCAGCCCCACGTCCTCCGGCTTCAGCCGGGCCCGCCGGGTGCGCAGAAACTCGCTCAGCTCGGCACGCCGGTCCAGGGGCGGTCCGGCGTCGACCGCGGGCTCGGTGGCGGGTTCGGGCTGTTCGTCCATACGCTCCAGTATTCCCGGTCGTACGACCGGGAGCCTGACCTCGCTGGTGGTAGGCACAGCGGACGTACGCAGAGGCGTGACCTGGGTAGCCACAGAACTTTCGGGCAGGCTTGGTCCCGTGCCCGGCCGGAAGGCAGCCGGGCGCACATCCCCCCGCTAGGAGACTCTCGGCATGACCACAGTCGCCGCATACGCAGCCCCCGCCGCCAAGGCTCCCCTGGAGCGCACCACCATCGAGCGCCGGGCCGTACGTGAGTTCGACGTCCTGATCGACATCAAGTTCGCCGGTATCTGCCACTCGGACATCCACCAGGCCCAGGAGGGCTGGGGCAAGGCCATCTTCCCGATGGTCCCGGGCCACGAGATCGCCGGCATCGTCTCCGAGGTAGGACCCGGCGTCACCAAGTTCCAGGTCGGCGACCGCGTGGGCGTCGGCTGCCTGGTCGACTCCTGCCGCGAGTGCGACAACTGCAAGGCGGGTCTGGAGCAGTACTGCACCGGCGGCAGCGTCGGCACGTACAACGCCATCGGCAAGGACGGCGAGCCCACCTACGGCGGCTACTCCGAGAAGGTCGTCGTCGACGAGAACTTCGTCCTCGGCATCCCCGAGGGCATCGCCCTGGACGAGGCCGCGCCGCTGCTCTGCGCCGGCATCACCCTGTACTCGCCGCTGAAGCACTGGAACGCCGGTCCCGGCAAGAAGGTCGCGATCGTCGGCATGGGCGGCCTCGGTCACATGGGCGTCAAGATCGCGCACGCGCTCGGCGCGGAGGTCACCGTCCTCTCGCAGTCCCTTCGCAAGCAGGAGGACGGCCTGAAGCTGGGCGCCGACCACTACTACGCGACCAGCGACCCGAAGACCTTCGAGGAGCTGCGGGGCACCCTCGACCTCATCGTCTCCACGGTGTCGGCCCCGCTCGACCTCGGCTCGTACCTCTCGCTGCTGAAGACAGACGGCGCGCTGGTGAATGTGGGCGCCCCCGAGGAGCCCGTCTCCCTCAACCTGTTCTCCGTGATCTCCGGCCGCAAGACCCTGGCCGGTTCCGGGATCGGCGGCATCCAGGAGACCCAGGAGATGCTGGACTTCTGCGCGGAGCACGGTTTCGGTGCCGAGATCGAGTTGATCTCCGCGGAGCAGATCAACGAGGCGTACGAGCGGGTGCTGGCGAGCGATGTCCGGTACCGGTTCGTGATCGACACGGCCACGATCTGACGGCGTCGCTTCAAGCCGGGTCCCGGAGCCGCACTGCTCCGGGGCCCGGTGCGTTGTCGAGTGCGGGTGCGTGGGGGCTGGTCGCGCCCACGCGACGGAGCCGCACATCGATACAGCCCCGCGCCCCTTTGGGGCGCGCTGTCGAGTGCGGGTGCGTCGTGGTTGCTCGCGCCCACGCGGCGGAGCCGCAAGTCGATACAGCCCCGCGCCCCTAAAAGCGCCTGTGCTGGTCCGACCTTTAGGGGCGCGGGGAACTGCGCGACCAGCCCCCACCGGCCCGCAGCCGCCGACGAACCTCAGCCCCTCACCCTGTTCCGCCCCAACAGCCACAACAGGTACGGCCCCCCGACCAACGAGGTGAGCGCCCCCACCGGCACCTCCAGCGGGGGCAACACCGTGCGGGCAGCAAGGTCAGCCGCCACCAGAATCACCGCACCCGTCAACGCCGAGCACACCAACGGCAGTTGAGGCGTACGGGTGAGTCGCCGGGCCAACTGCGGCGCGGTCAGCGCGACGAACCCGATCGGCCCGGCCGCCCCGGTCGCGGTGGCGGCCAGCACCACCCCGAGCACGGTCAGCGCAAGCCGCGTCCGGTCCACCCGCACCCCCAGCGAGGCCGCGGTGTCGGCATCGAGCCCGAGGGGTCGGACGGCCCGGCTCGCCCACACCAACGCGGGCAGCGACAGCAGCAGTACGACGGCCAGCGGCCCCGCCTGCTCCCAGCCCCGCCCGTTCAGCGACCCGGTCAGCCACAGCTTGACCTGCTCGGCGGCCTGCAACTCGCTGTCCGCGAGATACAGCTGCACCACGGCCGACAACGCGACCCCGATGCCGACTCCCGTCAGCACGAACCGACTTGGCTGCATCCCGTGCCGCCACGCCAGCACATACACGAGCGCCGCGGCCGCGAGTCCGCCCACGACGGAGACGACGGGCATGGCACCGGGCGAGTTCACCATCCCGGCCGACAGCGCGAGCACGGTCGCGGCGGCGGCACCGTGGCCGACACCGATCACGTCCGGACTGGCCAGCGGATTCCGGGTGACGGTCTGCACGAGCGCCCCGGCGAGCCCGAGGGCGACCCCGACCAGCGCCCCGAGCACGATCCGGGGAACCCGCAACTCGTTGACGACCAGGTCGTACTGCCCGGAACCGGTACGCAGCGTGTGCCACACCTCGGCGGGCGAGATGTAGGTCTGCCCGAAACAGGCGGCGGCGGTCATCGCAACACCCAGCGCCAGCACGAGAGTCACGGCCACCACGGCCGAACGGCGGTGCAGGAGCAGGGAGACGGCGGGGTGGGGGCGCAGGACGCTGACACCGGTGGCGCTGCTCATACGGCGGTTCCCCGGCGCCGTACCAGCACCACCAGCACCGGCACCCCCACCAACGCGGTCATCACCCCGGCCGGCACCTCGGCGGGCGCCCGTACGACCCGGCCCGCCACATCCGCACCGACCAGCAGCGCGGCGCCGAGCAGCGCGGACAGCGGGAGCAGGGCGCGGTGGCCGCCGGAGGTGAGGCGCCGGGCCAGGTGCGGGACGGCGAGCCCGACGAACGCGATCGGCCCGGCGGCGGCCACCGCGGACGCCACCAGCAGGGTCGCCCCGAGCGCCGCACACACCCGCACGACCCCCACCCGATGCCCCAACGCCCGCGCCGTCTCGTCCCCGAGGGCCAACGCGTCCAGCCCGCGCGCACAGGCGAGCACCAGCAGGGCCCCCGCCACCAGGAACGGCAGCATCTCTACGACCGTGTCGGCGTCCCGGCCGCTCAGCGAGCCGACCTGCCAGAACCGGAACTGGTCGAGGGTCGCGGAGCTGGAGGTCAGGACGACCGTCGTACCACCGGCGGTCATCGCCGACAACGCGGTACCGGCGAGGGCGAGTTTGACCGGTGAGGCCCCGCCCCGGCCGCGCGCGGCGATGCCGTAGACGAGGCAGGCGGCGAGGACGGCACCGGCGAAGGCGTACCAGACGTAGCCGCCGAAACCGCTTGCGAGGCCGGTCGCGATGGCGAGGACGACGCCGGCCGCCGCGCCCTGGCTCAGGCCGAGGATGCCGGGATCGGCGAGCGGGTTGCGGGTGACGGCCTGGAGCGCGGCGCCCGCGACGCCGAGTGCGGCACCGGCTGTCAGCCCGATCTCGGTGCGGGGCAGCCGCAGCGACCGTACGACCAACGCGTCCGGTGAACTCCCGCTGTGCAGAAGGGCGTCGAGGACGGCGGACGGAGGCACCGGGCGGGTGCCGACGGCGAGGCTGAGCAGCACGGCGGCGGCCACCGCGAGGGTGGCCGCCGACCAGGCGAGACGTTTGACGCTCACTGGGTACTCTCTGCTGTCCCTCTGCTCGCTTCTCTACTCGTCTCTACTTGCTGATGTCCTCGGCGAGTTGGAGGACGACGAGGCGGGCGGCGGTCGGGCCCGCGTTGAGGTACCAGGGGTCGTCGTCGACCTTCACGGCGTGTCCGGTCTTGACCGCGCTCATCGACTTCCAGAGCGGGCCGGCGAGCACTCCCCCAGAGGGGGTACCCCCAGCGGCATCCGTCTTGTCCGCGTCGCCCTGCACGGAGTAGAAGATCCAGTCGCCGTCGGCCTTGTCGATGCTCTCGGCGCCGATGTCCTCCGAAATCGCCTTGAACTGCTGGGACTTGGGCCGGTCGAGGCCCATGTCGACGGCGATGGAACCGGTGAAGGAGGAGACGCCGAACATCCGGGTGCGGCCGGGGGTGAACCGCAGCATCGACACGGAGGTCTTCGAGAGGGCCTCGCCCTTCTCGTGGGCGTCCTCGACGATGCCGTCGAGCAGCTTCTGCGCCTGCTGGCCCTTGCCGATCGCGTCGCCGACGAGGAGGAGGTCGCGCTTCCAGTTGATGCCGTTGCCGGCCGTGACGACGGTCGGGGCGATCTTCGACAGCTTGGGGTAGAGGTCGCCGAGCGAGTCGTTGGCGAGGATGAGGTCGGGCTTGGCGGCGGCGAGCGTCTCCAGGTTGGGGGCCTGGCGGGTGCCCGCGTCGGTCATCGCGGCGAGCTTCGACTTGTCCGCCGGGAAGGCGTCCGCGAGGTAGTCGGGGACGAGTCCGGCGTTGTCGGCGCGGGTGGTGGCGGTCGGGACGGTACCGAGGGAGAGCAGGTCGTCGAGCTGGCCGGTGCTCAGCACGGCGATCTTCGTGGGCTTCGACTTGATCGTCGTCTTGCCCTCGAAGTGCGTGACGGTGCGGGGGAAGGTGCCGTCGGTGTCGTTGTCCGAGCCCATGCCGGTCGCGAGGGTGCTCGGCGCGGCGTCGGGGCCCTCGGAGGCACCGATCACCTTGTTCTGCTGGCCGTCGCCCGTCTTCTCGGCATCGTTGTCGGTGGAGGACGACGAGCACCCGGCCAGCAAACCCGCGACGACGGACACGGCGGCCAACGCCGTGACAGCCTTCCTCTTGAACGCACGCACTATCACTGTCTCTCCGATCAAATCCGGCCAGGTAAGGCTTACCTTAGCTTGCCGTCGGAGTAGCTTGGGCATGAGGAGGCCCACACGATGACCGTGCAGCTGAACCACACCATCGTCGCCGCGCGCGACAAGCACACGTCGGCCCGATTCCTCGCCGACCTGCTGGGCCTCCAAGTGAGCCCGCAGTACGGCCCGTTCATCCCGGTCGCGATCCCCAATGGCGTGACCCTGGACTTCATGGACCATCCCGGTTCCGGCTCCGGTTCCGGCTCAGGTGGGATCGCTCCGCAGCACTACGCGTTCCTGGTCTCGGAGGACGATTTCGACGCGATCTTCGGCCGGATCCGGGCGGCGGGCCTCACCTACTGGGCGGACCCTGCGCACCGCCGGGCGGGGGAGGTCAACAGGAACGACGGCGGCCGAGGGGTGTACTTCGACGACCCGAACGGCCACAGCCTGGAGATCCTGACGAGGCCGTACGGCAGCGGGCTCACCGGGTGAGGAACGACTCGCCGGCTCCATAGGACCGTACGAGGACACCAATGCCCCCGTCACCCCCTTCCGGCCCCGCCCCGCAGTCGTACGGCGTCCTGCCCCGGTGGGCTGCCGAACGCGCGGCGGTATTCGCGGCTGAACTGGGACGCGCTGTCGTAACCGACCGCGAAGCCCACCTCGGCGACGTCCGCCGCGCTGCTCAACAGCAGCAACCGGGCCTCCTGCAAGCGGATCCGCTTCTGGAACTGGATCGGGGTCAGTGCCGTCACCGCGCGGAAGTGCCGGTGGAAGGGGGAGGCGCTCATCCCGGCCAGCCGGGCCAGGTCCTCGATGCGCAGGGTCTCCGTGTGGTGGTCGCGGATCCAGCGAATGGCCCTGCTGATATGGGTGAGTTGACTGTCGGCCAGCCCGATCTGCCGTACGAGCGCGCCTTGTTCACCGGTGATCAGCCGCCACAGGATCTCCTTCTCGATGAGCGGCGCGAGCACCGGTGCGTCGCCGGGACGGTCGAGCAGTCGTAGCAAACGCACTGTCGCGTCGAGGAGTTCGAAGGGCGCGTCGCATACGGCGAGACCGTGCGGGGTGGTCCGGCGGGGGAGCGGGTCGGCCCCGGCGTCCAGGAGCAGCGAGGCGATCTTCGCGGGTTCGAGGGCGAATCCGCAGGCGAGGAACGGCTCCTCGGGACTGGCCCGTGTGTAGTGGCCGGCGACCGGCAGGTCGACCGAGACGACGAGGTACTGGCCGGCGCCGTAGTCGTGGACACGGTCGCCCAGCGTCAGGCGCTTCGAGCCCTGCGCGACGACGGCCAGCACGGGACGGGCGACCCCGGAGTTCGGATCCTCGGGCCGGTCCGCCTTGGCCACCTTCAGGCCGTCGATGGTCATGGGACGGCCCGCGTGCCGGTCGATCAGGGCACGCAGTTCGTCCAGGAGAATCTCCGGATCATTCAGGTACACGCTCGATCCAAGCACCCGGAATGACGGGTGACAACCGCCCGCCGGACAGCCAATCAGGCAGGATCGTGCAAGAGCCGGGTGGGATCGCCCTAACGATCCCCCTGCTCACAGTGGTCTGCTCGAAGAGTCGGCTTCCCACCCACTCTCCACGGGAGCATTTCCATGGCATCGAACGCACTCGACTCGTACGTCGGCCTCGGCCGCAGTGGTCTCAAGGTGAGCCCCTTCTGCCTCGGGGCGATGAACTTCGGCGAGGACGGCGGCTTCGGCACCGGTGTCGAGGAGTCGGAGAAGATCCTCCAGACCTACCTCGACCGCGGCGGCAACTTCATCGACACCGCGAACTTCTACACGAACGGCCACTCGGAGGCCATCCTCGGCGACTTCCTCACCGCCCACCCCGGCCTGCGCGACCGTCTGGTCCTGGCCACCAAGTTCTACGGCAACCTCTACCTCGGCGACCCCAACGGCGGCGGCGCGAGCCGCAAGGCGATCATCGGCCAGCTGGAGGACTCGCTGCGCCGCCTCCGTACCGACTACATCGACCTGTACTGGCTGCACAGCCACGACCGTTCCACGCCGGTCGAGGAGACCCTGCGCACGCTGGACGACCTGGTGACGGCGGGCAAGATCCGTTACGTCGGTTTCTCGGACACTCCGGCCTGGTTCACCGCGAAGGCTCACACCATGGCGCTGCTGCGCGGCTGGACGCCCGTCACCGCACTCCAGATGGAGTACTCGCTCCTGGAACGCACCATCGAGGGCGAGTTGATCCCGCTGGCCCAGGACGCCGGGATGGCCGTACTGCCGTGGGGCCCGCTCAAGAGCGGTTACCTGTCCGGGAAGTACACCCGAGACCAGTCAACTCCCGTCGACACCAAGCGCGCAGCCCTTCTCGGTGCCCCAACTCCCGCCCAGTTCAAGGTGATCGACGCCCTCGCCGAGGTGGCCGAGGAGGTGGGCGCGACCTCCGCCGCCGTAGCCCTGTCCTGGGTGCAGTCCCGCCCCGGGATCACCTCCACCCTCATCGGCCCCCGCACCCTGGCCCACCTCGAAGCCAACCTCACCGCCCTGGACGTCGACCTCACCCCGGCCCAGACCGCGACCCTCGACGAGGTGTCCACGCCGACCCTCAACTTCCCCCACGACCTCAACCATCAGGTCGGCGACATGCTCAAGTACGCGGGGGCGACGGTGGACGGGGTGCCGAGCGCGGTGTATCCGCCGTTGGCGCAGAGCGCTGTGCGGTACTGAGCGCTGTGCGGTGCTGAGGTGAGGGCCGTGCGGTACTGAGGGTCGCGCGGTACTGAGCGCGGGGAGTCAGGCCTGGGCGGTGGGTCGTACGACGATCTCGTTCACGTCGACCGCGGCCGGCTGCTCGATCGCGAAGGCGACGGCCCGGGCGATCGCGTCGGGCGGGATCGCCAGCCGGTCCCGCATGTCCGTGATCTGCTCCCTGACCCGGCTGTTCGTCGAGGCCTCCGCGAAGCCGGTGGCGATCACGCCGGGGGAGACGGTGGTCACCCGCACCGAGTCGCCGGCCTCCTGGCGCAGCCCCTCGCAGATGGCCCGGACCGCGAACTTGGTGCCGGCGTACACGGCCATGTTCGGCGCGACACGGAGCCCGGCGGTGGACGCGGTGGTGACGAAGTGGCCGGAGCCCTGCGCGCGGAAGACCGGCAGCGCGGCGGCGATCCCGTGCAGCAGCCCCTTCACGTTGACGTCGACCATCTCGTCCCACTCGTCGACCCGCAGATCGTCGAGGGGTGAGATCGGGCCGACGCCCGCGTTGCCGAACAGCACGTCGAGCCGCCCGAACCGCTCACGGGCCAGCGCGACCAGGGCGTGCAGATCCTCGCGCCGGGTCACGTCGGTGCGGATCGGTACGGCGACACCGCCCGCCTTCTCGATCCGTGCCGCCACCTCCGCCAGCGGCTCCGTCCGGCGCCCGCCCAGCACCACCCGGGCACCCCGCTCGGCCAGCAGCAGCGCGGTCGCCTCACCGATACCGCTGCCGGCACCGGTGATCGCCACGACCTTGCCGTCGATTCCGGACATGGTGTTTCTCCTGTCATCCGTACGTTCACTCGCTACGTTCACTTGCTCGCTCGACTTCAGTGTGGAGCGCGTTTAGCCTGGTATCCAGAAGCTGCTTATTCTGGAACCAGGGGTGCCACACGCGATGTCGACCCAGCCGGACCAACGCCAGGACCAACGCCAGGAACTGGCCGCGTTCCTGCGCAGCCGCAGAGCGCGCGTCACACCGGACGAGGTGGGCCTCCCGCGGACCGGTCGCCGTCGCACACCGGGTCTGCGGCGTGAGGAACTCGCCCTGCTCGCCGGCATCAGCGCGACCTGGTACACGTACCTGGAACAGGGCCGGGAGATCCGCGCCTCCGAACAGGTCCTGGAATCCCTCGCCTCGGCCCTCCGGCTGAACCGGCACGAGCGCGGCCACCTGCTCCGGCTCGCCGGCCACCACGCACCGCCGGAGGACTGTGCGCCCTCCGCACCCCTCACCCCCGAGGTGGCCTCGGTCCCGCTCCTCCTGCACCCGCACCCGGCGTACGTCATCGACGGCAACTACGACGTCCTCAGCCACAACCAGCCCGCCGTCGACCTGTTCCCGAACCTCACCGCACCGACGGACCGCCCGCCGAACTTCCTGCGCTGGGTGTTCCTCGAACCCCTGGCCCGTCACGTCCTGGCCGACTGGGAACCCGAGGCGAGAGGCCTGCTGGCCCGTCTGCGCACCCTGTCCGGCCGGCACCCCGCCGACCCGCGCTACACCCGGCTGATCGAGGAACTCCACGAACACAGCGAGGAAGCCCGCACCTGGTGGCCCGACTACGAGGTGCAGGCCCGCCACAGCGGTCACAAACGCCTGCGCCCACCGGGCCGCACCACCCCGGTCACCTACACCTACACGGCCTTCCACCTGGCCGAGCAGCCGGAGCAGACGCTGGTGATCTACTTTGAACAGTGATCGTGGTTGATGGACGCCGGCACCTGAACGGCCGTCGAGGTCGGCCAGGACGCCGTCAGGGGATGTCCCGCAGTTCCTCCTCTATCTGCTCGATGAGGGGATGGTCCGCGGGGTGGATCCGTCCGTAGATCTTGCGTGCCGTCACCAGATCGTCCTGCCAGCGCTGGGGCAGTCCACCGGATTCCTTGAGGATCAGCGCCCTGCGGTAGCGGGCCTCGGCCACGTAGGGATGCTGGGCCCCGTACTTGCCGGTGTAGATGCCGATCGCGTTCGTGACCTCCGTCATCGCGGCCTCGCTGTTGCCCAGTTCGTGCAGCAGGTGCGAGTAGCGGACCAGGGCGCAGGCCCGGTCGGGGTGGTCCCGGTCGCCGTTCATATGCGGTGCGGAGAGCACCTCGTCGAAGATGTGCTTCGCCTCCGCGAGCAGCCGCTCCGCCTCGCGTTCCCCCGGGAACGACCGCTCGCGTGCGGTGGCGGAGCGCCGGTCGCGGTGGCCCCGGAACCGCGCCGCCTGCTGGCGGAGCGTCTCGCCCAGATGGACGGACGAGGAGAGGACGACCGGGTGTCCGGCCGCGTACCCGGCGCGTTCCAGGATGTCCAGGGCGGTGCGCAGATGCTGTTCTGCTCCCTCCAGGTCGTGGGAGTCGAGCAGGGCCAGGCCCAGTGACTGGTTGACGAACGCCATCGGGTTGCGGCGCGCGGGCTCGCTTCCGCCCGGGGTCCGCTCCAGGAAGTGCAGCGCTTCGCGGTGCAGGCTCACCGATTCGGTGAGCCGCCCCTGCCGCCAGCGGACCAGACCGAGATCGCACAGGCCGTCGGCCACCTTCACCGGGTTGGGTTCGTGCAGTCTGCGCAGGCGCAGCAGTGTCTGCTCCGCTGCCTCGGACGCCCCTTCGAAGTCGCCGAGTTCCCGCAGGACGCGCCCGAGCTGCATCCGGCTCTCCAGCGTGCGCGGGTCGCGGTCGCCGTCGATGCCGGCGCGGATCGCGAGCGCCTCCTCGGCGAATGTGCGGGCTTCGAGCAGTTCGGCGCTCAGCAGCTTGAGTTGGCTGAGCGAGACCAGGGTGTTGGCGACGAGCGAGTTGCGGCGGCCGCCCAGCCCCTCGCGCTGTGCCAGGGCTTCCGTCAGCAGCCGTTCCGCCTCCGCGCGGTCGCTCTGCACGCGGAAGTACTCGCCCATGCTCTGCAACAGCGTCGAGGTGTTCTCGTCGACGACACCGAGCTCCCGGCAGTGGTCCAGCACGGCCCGGGCGTGCGGGAGCAGCTCGACACACTGCGGCCAGGTCCCCTCCCGGTCCGGGTCCTCCGGGAACCAGCCGTTGACCAGGCACACCGCGGCCCGCGCGTGGTCGGTCTGCTCCGCGACGGACATCTCCTTGCGGATCACCGCCTGCACCTGCGCGTGCATCACGAGCTTCGCCTCGCCGGTCAGCAGCGAGGAGTTCCTGGCGGTCTCCCGGATACGGTGGCCGCGCGCCGGGTGCGCCACCTCGACGCGCAGCCGCTCCGGCAGCAGATCGGTGCGACCGCCGGCGGCCTCGAAGAAGTAGCCGGGGATGCCCTGCGGTGCCAGGAAGGCGCACAGCCGTAGCAGGAGGCCCACGACCTCGTCCTTCTCCTCGGCCTGCTTGAAGGAGAGGATCCAGGCGGGGGCGCCGCTGCGGCTCGCTTCCGGGCGGGTGGACGGAGCCAGCCGCGAGCGGATCTCCAGTGCCCGCAGATACCCCTCGATATCGGGATCGTCACGCAGCGACGCGGCCGCCGACTCCAGCGCGAGCGGCAGCCGGCCCAACTGGTCGACGATGCGCGCCAGTTCGACCTTGTCGTCGATGCCGCTCGCGTCGCTGAGGAAGGCCACGGCCTCCTCCGTGGTGAACGCCTCCAGGGCGATGCGGTGGCGCGGTGCGCTCCGCTGCCACACGGGGTTGACCGAGGTGATCAGGATCTGACCGCCGTCCCCGGCGTCCGGCAGCAGCTGGCGGATGGCGGAGTCGTCCTCGGCCCCGTCGTAGATCAGCAGCGCTCTGGTCCGGGGCAACTCGTGGGACAGCAACTGCTGGAGCGTCTGCTCGGGGTCACGGTCGTCGCCGTGCGCCGTGCCGCCCGCGGGCTGGTCACGGGCGGTGTGCAGGCGGTGCGCGAGATCGAGGAGGCTCGCGCGGGCGGTGGGGGCGTGCGCGGCCTCCACCCGCCAGATGACGTCGAAGAGGTCCTCGTACCGGCGGGCGTACTCGAGCGCCAGCCGGGTCTTGCCGATGCCGCTGAGCCCGTGGATCGCGCACGTCCGTACGTCGCCCGTGACATTGACCGTGCCCAGGACCTCGCGCAGCAGGGCCAGTTCCCTGCGCCGGGCCGTGAAGTGCGAGGCACCGCGCCGGTCGAAGTTGCTGATCAGCGGGCCCAGCGCCGGATAGCGCGGCTCGACCTCGCCGACGACGTGCGGGGCCGTGTACGTCGGGAGCGGCACCGCGCCGGCCTGGTGCAGACGGGCGTCGACGGTGGCGGCCGCGTCGTCGGCGGAGCGCCCGGCCAGCGTCAGCACCTCGCAGCCGGCCCAACGCGTCAACGGCGGGTTGTGATGCGCGGTCACCAGAACGAGGGCTGATCGGCTGCGGCTGCGGGCGATGCGACTCAGCCCCGGACCCTGTCCCGGACGGTGA
The DNA here is from genome assembly GCF_000367365.1 of Streptomyces prunicolor NBRC 13075. GTDB lineage: Bacteria > Actinomycetota > Actinomycetes > Streptomycetales > Streptomycetaceae > Streptomyces > Streptomyces prunicolor. Next base: position 49,294 of record NZ_BARF01000011.1, read on the forward strand.
TTCATGTCGTCCAACATCCGGGAAACAATGATCAGTTCATGGTCCGGGGCCACCTCGGGAGGCGGCGGCACCTGGTGCTCCGCGGTCGCCCACGGCCGGGTGGAGGTCAGATACCCGCTGCGGCGTAACCGCCAGGCCAGCCAGTGCGCCCACGGTTCGTCACCGTGCGGATGACTGATCAGCACCTGCGGCGGGAGCCCCTCGGCCTGTTTCTGGAAGGCGCGCCCGGAGTAGGCGCTGAGGCCGGTTCCCAGGGTCAGCAGACAGATCACCAGGAACTGCAGCCAGCCGTCGACGAACTTGACCCCGGCGAGGGCGCCCGCGGCGATCGCCGCGCCCGCGACCGCGAGCACCTGATTCAGACGTCGTGCGCCCCGACTGTTACGGCGCATGGGATCCCCCCGCCCAACACCGTTCCCCGTTTGGAAGAACAAGTATGAGGCGAAAAGCGGCTCTTGACGCCGTCGTTGCGCAAACCTCCTGTGAAACGCCGTCGTTGCGTAAACCTCCCGTGAAAAGCCTCCGTTGCGCAAACCTCCTGCGAACGGCCGACGCCGCGCCGCATGATGGCTGTCGCGTCGGCGAGCCGTTATCGTGACTCACCATCAAGTGGCTGGTCAGGTGTTTTTCCGGACGAACTCCCCCACCGTTTCGGGAGGGTGCGACGCAAGCTCGACGGGCCGAGCCGGCACCGGCGCAGCCGGCCGCGCAGCGTTTTGGAAAGGTGCCATCAGTGATCGACTCCGCTCCCCTTCTGCCGGGCCGTCAGCCGTTTCTGGACGACTCGGTGATCTGCCTGGCCGCGCCGTCGTTCGCGCTGTCACCCCGGGACGGACAGCTGCGGGGAACCGGGGTCGACGGCTTCTACGACCAGGACCAACGGCTCCTCCACACGCTCCGGTTGCTCGTCGACGACCAGGAACCGGAGCACGTCGCGTATCGCACCGAGGGCTCCCGGGAGGCGTTCTTCCAGGCGGTGTGCCGGTCCTCCGAGGACCCGACCTCCGCGCCCTGGCTGCTGGTCACGCGGGAACGCGCGGTCCGGCGCCCGGACGTCGCGGTGACGGAGCCGGAGTCGGAAGCGGGTTCGGGTGACGTCGTTCTGGTGCAGAACGTCGGCCCCGCGGCGGCGCGGTTCACCCTCTCCGTGGTGGCCGCCACCGACCTCGCCGACGTGGCCACGATCAAGGCGGGGGTCCCGGCCGCCGACATCCCCGGCGAACTGGGGGAAGGCCTCGCTCCGGAAGTGCGCTGGCACAGCCCGCGAGACAACAGCGAGGTCGTGCTTCGGGCCGAGCCCGCCCCGCTGAACGACGGCGCGCTCGAACCGAAGATCACGCTGGACGACCACCGGCCCGGACTGGCCGAATTCCACTGGGAGTTGCTGCTCAAGTCGGGTGAAGAGTGGTCCGTACGACTGGTGGTGCAGGGCAAGGCCACGACGGTGGCCGACTATCCGGTACCGCCGCGGCAGCCCGCTCCCTGGGGGCCGGTCGAGGTGACCGGGCACGAGCGCATGGCCGCTCTGCTCACGAAGGGGCTGGCCGACCTGGAGGCGCTGCGGCTGGCCGAGCCGACCGCTTCCGCCGACGAGCGCGAGAACCAGTTCGTGGCCGCCGGATGCCCGTGGTTCCTCGGCCTGTTCGGCCGGGACAGCATCTGGGCGGCCCGCATGATGCTGCCGTTCGGCACCGAGCTGGCCCGCGGCACCCTCCGGACCCTGGCCCGCCGACAGGGAAGGCACCACGACGCGTTCACCGACGAGGCCCCCGGGCGGATCCTGCACGAGCTGCGACCGACGGAGACCCGGCACGGGGACGGCCTGGTGCTCCCCGCCCGCTACTACGCGTCCGTCGACGCGACCCCGCTCTTCGTCGTCCTCCTGCACGAGGCCTGGAAATGGGGTCTCGCCGAGAAAGAGGTGCGGCTGCTGCTGCCGCAGGCCCGGGCAGCGATGGAGTGGGTCGCGGCCACCCTGGGCCCCGACGACCTGATCAGCTACGGCAAGGGCCGGGCCGACGGTCTCCTGCACCAGGGCTGGAAGGACTCGCCCGACGCGATCCGCGATGCCGAGGGGTGCCGCGTGGACCCGCCCATCGCCCTGTGCGAGGTGCAGGGGTACGCCTACCAGGCCGCCGTGGGCTACGCCGAACTCCTCACCGCGCTCCAGGACGACAAGAAGCAGGCACAGGTGTGGCTGGACCGGGCGAGCCGCATCCGTGCCGCCTTCCAGCGGTCCTTCTGGGTCGAGGAACCGGACGGCCGGCGCTATCCGGCCATCGCCGTCGACGGCGCCGGACGTCCCGTCACCGGCCGGACCTCCAACATGGGGCACCTGCTGAACTCCGGCATCCTCCAGAGCGAGGAGGAGCACCGGGCGGTGGCCGAGGCGCTCATGTCGGACGGACTGCGGACACCCTGGGGGATCCGCACCCGTTCCGCGCACCTGGCCGGATTCAATCCGTTCGGTTATCACGGTGGATCGGTCTGGGCGCACGACTCCGCGATCGCCGTGCACGGGCTCGCCGCCACGGGGTTCGTCGACGAGGCCGCCACCCTGCTCGACGGGATGCTCGACGCGGCCCGGCACTTCGACCACCGGTTGCCCGAGCTCTACGCGGTCTACGCGAACTCGCGGTTCGACCGGCCGGCCCCGTATCCGCCGTCCTGCCGCCCGCAGGCCTGGGCGGCAGCCGCGGCGGCACTGCTCTGCTCCGCGATGCTCCGGGTGGACGCCGACGTCCCCGACCGCCGGCTGACGCTACGGCCGATCGCGCCCTCACGCATGGGCCTGGAATCCCCCTACGCTGTCCGGGGGTTGAGGCTCGGCGAGCGATCCGTCGACGTGACCGTCGACCTCCACGGCGGCGCGCAGGTCTCGGGCATCGACACCGAGGAGTGGCGCATCGACGCCTGAGGTTCTGGCACGACCTGTGGTTCTCGCACAACCGGAGGGTCTCGCACGACTTGAGGTTCTCGCACGACCTGAGGCAGAGCGGTCCCCGAGGAGAGGGAGACACGTGGTACGTGGCGGGCCAACGGACAGCCGGCGTTCCATAGCCCTCGTGCACTGGGCCTTTCCGCCCACGGTCGGCGGCGTCGAATCCCATCTCGCCGACTACGCCGCCTCGTTGGCGCAGCGGGGACACCGGGTGACCCTGCTGACCGGCGAACTCCGGCCGCAGCCGGTCGACCAGGTCGAGATCCTCAGCCATCGCCTCTTACGGCTGACCGAATACCGCGGCGGCGCCCCGGACGGGACCCGGGGCGCGCGGAGATGGGTGACGCCCGCCGAGGAGCGCCAGGCCGCCGAGCTGTACGCGTGGCTCGCCCGCGTGGTGGACACCCGCGGCATCCAGCTCGTGCACGGCCACAACCTGCACCACTTCTCCCCGGTACCGGCCCTGGCGCTGAACCGGCTCAGGGAACGCACCAGCACGCCGCTGCTGCACACGTACCACAGCATCTGGCCCGAGGACCCTTGGACGGCCCAGTTCTGCGCCTCCTGGGACGGCCACTTCGTGGTCTCGGAATACCTGGCCTTCGCCTGCCGGACGCACCTCGGCATCCGCGCCCGCCGCAGCTACCTGGGCATCGCCACCGGCCGGTTCCGCGATCTGCCGCCGGCCCGGGAGGACGGTCCCCGCACCGTGCTCCTGCCGGCCCGCCTCTTCCCTGACAAGGGCGCGGAGCTGGCGGTCCGCATGGTGGGCGCGCTCAGACAGAGCGGGCTGCCCGTCCGCCTGGTGCTGACCAGCCCGCACGAGGTCGTGGACTGGCACGAGGAACAGCAGGGCTTCCTCGTACGGCTCAACAAGCTGATCGACGAGCTGAGACTGCGCTCCCACGTGGACCTGGTGCCGACCCCCAAGGAGAAGATGCCGGGCCTCTACGCCCGCTCCCACGTCGTCGTCTACCCCTCGGACTACCCGGAGCCGCTGGGACTCGCCCCCCTGGAAGCGATGTCCGCCGGCCGCCCCGTCGTCGTCACGGCCACCGGCGGCCTGCCGGAGACCGTCGTCCACGGCCGGACCGGATACGTGGTGACACCGGGAGACCTCGATCAACTCAGCGACCGGGTAAGGAGTTTGCTCCTCGACCCCGTCCTCTCCCGCCGACTCGGCCAGGAAGGGCGCAGACACGTCGAGCGCCAGTTCAACCTCCAGACCTACGTCGACAAGATGTCCGCGCAGTACACGGCGCTCGTGAAGGACCGTGTCGAAGGGCTGTCACAGAGCGGCTGACGCGTGCCCGCCTCGATCGGGACGTCATGGCGGCTTGTCCGAGTCGGCCGGGTACACCACGCTGAGCCCAGAGCACGGGGGCGGCCGGCGAGCCCGGATCGCGCACCGATCAGTCCCGCACCGATGAGTTTCCCGCGCCGCGCCGGTCCACCCACCGGAGACCCACGGACGGAAGGCTGAGCCATGCGGAAACTCATCTACGGCATGAACCTGACCCTGGACGGCTACATCGCCACGGCCGGCGACGACATCGGCTGGAGCGGACCGCCGAGCGAGGAGCTGTTCCAGTGGTGGCTCGGCCAGGAGCAGGCGAGTGACCTGACGCTGTACGGGCGCAAGCTGTGGCAGACGATGAGCTCCTACTGGCCGACCGGCGACCAGCAGCCGGGCGCCACCCCGGCGGAGATCGAGTTCGCGCGGAACTGGCGGGACACACCGAAGGTGGTGTTCTCCTCGACGATCGACAAGGTCGACTGGAACACCCGCCTGGTCACCGGCGACGCGATCGCCGAGATCACCCGGCTCAAGGCCGAGGACGGCGGCCCGATGAACATCGGCGGCGCGACGCTCGGCGGGGCGGCCATGCGCGCCGGGCTGATCGACGAGTACGCGATCGCCACCCATCCGGTCCTGGTGGGCAGCGGCACGCCGTTCTTCGCCGCGCTGGACAGCTGGGTGCACCTGAACCTGGTGGAGACCCGGACGCTTCCCGGCGGCGTGGTCCTGACCAGGTACGAGACGAGGCGCTGAGCAGGTACGAGATGTGGCGCTGAGCAGGTACGAGACGAGGCGCTGAGCAGGTACGAGATGTGGCGCTGAGCGGGTACGAGATGAGGAGCTGAGCAACAGCACCCACGCGCCGGCCACCGGACCCGGCACGTCAACTCCGTTGCGCGAAGCGACATTTCGTGGCTCCTCCCCATGGTCGTTACGGTCGGATCCATGGAGCAGAATCCGTGGAATTTCCCGACGGCCGAAGAACTCGCCACCGCCCTGCGCGCCGGCGAAACGACCTCGGCGGAACTGACCGACGAGGCGATCACCCGTATCGAGCGGCACGACAAGGCGATCAACGCGATCTGCGTGCCGGACTTCGACCGCGCCCGGGCCGCCGCACACGCCGCCGACCGGGCCCGCGCCCGCGGCGAGGACCGGCCGCTGCTCGGCATCCCGGTGACGGTCAAGGAGTCGTACGACATCGCCGGGCTGCCCACGACCTGGGGCATGCCGACGCACCGGACGTACGTGCCCGCCGAGGACGCGGTGCAGGTGTCACGGCTCAGGGCCGCGGGCGCGGTGCTGCTCGGCAAGACCAATGTGCCGCTGAGCCTGCAGGACGTGCAGAGCTTCAACGAGATCTACGGCACCACCAACAACCCCTGGGATCACGGCCGTACATCGGGCGGATCCTCCGGCGGATCGGCGGCGGCCCTCGCGCTCGGGTTCGGCGCGCTGTCCATCGGATCCGACATCGGGGGTTCGCTGCGCACGCCCGCGCATTTCTGCGGTGTCTACGCGCACAAGCCGACGCTCGGTCTTGCGGCGAGCCGTGGCATGGTCCCGCCGACCGCGCAGGCCCTCCCGGTCGAATCCGACCTCGCCGTCGTCGGTCCGATGGCGCGCACCGCCCGTGACCTCACGCTCCTGCTCGACGTCATGGCCGGACCGGACCCGCTGACCCACGGTGTGGCGTACGACGTGACGCTGCCGCCCGCGCGCCACGAGCGGCTCGGCGACTTCCGGGTCCTGGTCCTCGACGAGCATCCGCTCATCGCGACCGGGGCCGCGGTGCGGGCGGGCGTGCACCGGGTGGCCGACGCGCTCGCCGACGCCGGCGCCCGCGTCGAACGGCACACTCCACTGCTGCCCGACCTGACCGAAGCCGCGCTGATCTACGCGCAGTTGCACTTCTCGGGCGCCGTCGCGGGTTTTCCCGACGAGGCGTACGAGTACTTCCGCACCCGCGCCGCCGGACTGAGCGCGGACGACCACAGTCTCGACGCGGCGCGGCTGCGCGGCATGGTGTTCAGTCACCGGGACTGGATCCGGGCGAACCATCGCCGCGAGCTGCACCGGCACGGCTGGCGGCAGCTCTTCGGCGCGTTCGACGCCGTGGTGTGTCCCGTCACGCCGACTCCCGCGTTCCCGCACGACCACGACCCCGACCTGATGGCACGCCGACTCGACATCGACGGCGTGGAGTATCCCTACCTCGACCAGCTCGTGTGGGCCGGCCTGGCCACCATGCCCGGGCTGCCGGCCACGGCTGTACCGGCGGGGCGGTCGCCGGAGGGGCTGCCGGTGGGGGTGCAGATCGTCGGGCCGATGTTCGAGGACCGGACTCCGCTGCGGCTGGCGGAACTGCTGGAGGAGCGGATCGGCGGCTTCCGGGCGCCGGGGGCGTAGGGGCGGAGGGGGAGGAGGGGGAGGTGAGCAGGTCGCCGGGCGCGGAATCGCGCGGGGCCCTCGTGCGTTGAGCACACTGGGTAGGGGACGCCGGCGGCGTACGAGCCGAGTGACCGGGCCGACCCAGCTGCCCGAGTGATCGAGCTGACGGAAATTGGAGGGTCGCGATGGCTGCGCAGACGCAGAGGGCCGTGCTTGCGGGCGGATGCTTCTGGGGGATGGAGGAGCTGGTCCGCCGACTCCCGGGCGTGACCGCGACCCGGGTCGGCTACACCGGGGGAGACGTGCCGAACGCGACGTACCGTAACCACGGCACGCACGCGGAGGCCATCGAGATCCTCTACGACCCGGAGCGGACCGACTACCGCGCGCTCCTGGAGTTCTTCTTCCAGATCCACGACCCGAGCACCAAGAACCGCCAGGGCAACGACATAGGCCTCAGCTACCGCTCGGCGATCTACTACGTCGACGACGAGCAGAAGCGCGTGGCCGAGGACACGATCGCGGACGTGGACGCGTCGGGCCTGTGGCCGGGCAAGGTCGTCACCGAGGTGGAGCCGGTCGGTCCCTTCTGGGAGGCCGAGCCGGAGCACCAGGACTACCTCCAGCGGTACCCCGACGGCTACACCTGCCACTTCCCGCGGCCGGGCTGGCGCCTGCCGGCCCGCGCGGAGGGCTGACGCCGAGGCGAGTAGTACGGCATCCAGAGGCGTGCGCCCCCTTCCTTCGGTGGACGGGGGCGCACGCACTGTTGTCTAGCGGGTGGTGCCGTTCGTGCCGTTCTCGGCGAACGTCCACACCGCACGGCTGCCGGGGCCGACGGTGAGGGTCGAGTTGCCGATCCGCTCCACGTGCCGGTCCTTCACGGGCCGGTTGAGGGACATGTCGACCTGCCGGTATCCCGTTTGTTCCCGGGGTACGACGTCGAGCCGGATCGTGGTGCCGCCGCCCTCCGCGACGACGCCCCCGCCCGTCACGGTCCGGACGCTGAACCCGCCGGCCCGCAGCAGCGGCACGGTGTCGGCGAGGTCGCCCGCGGTGACCGCGATCCGGACGGCGGTCACGTCCCGCATCAGGTGGGTGCGGTAGTCGTCGGAGAGGTAGCGCTCCCGGCCGACGTCACCGGGGAAACTCGGCGGCTCGGTGTTGCTGCGCGGGTCGGCGAAGTACTCCGCCCGGTACTCCATCCCCCAGGCATCGAAGGCGTCGTACTGGGTGTCGGTGAGGACGGCGTCGAACCACGGCACGGGTACACCGTCGCCGAAGTCCTTGGTCTGGAGGAAGTCGATGGGTTCGGCGACCCCCTCGGCCTTCAGCCGTTCCTTGACCGTCGCCAGTTCGCCGGCGCGTTCGACCGAGAGGCCGAGTCCGGCGGAGCCGAGCGTCCCGTCCTGACCGGGGACGTCACCGATCCCGAGCAGTTCCAGGTAGGTCTCGCGGCCCATCAGATAACGGCCGGTCCAGGTCTGGCCGCCGCTACCGGTTGTGGTGCGGACCTGGAAGTTGGCGAACTCCCGCAGGTAGTCGGAGTGCTCGATGGCGTCGGCGGTCTCCCGGTCGAAGACTCCGAAGGAGTGGTTGTAGAACAGCAACTGCCGATCGTACGAGCCACCCGAGCCCTGGTTCCCCTCGGCCTGTGCCGTCCCCACCCCACCCCCGATCGCTCCGGCGAGAGCCACAGCGAGCACGATGATCATCCGTAGTGTGCGACGAATCAACATGCGCGGGATCGTAGGGCGGGGAGGGGGGTGGCCGCCGGTCTTTGTGAACGGGGTCGAAATGCTTGACACGGCGAGCGGGAACGGTGGCTACAACAGTCTCTCGTCCCGGACCACCCAGCCGGTGCCCAACTCACGGCGCAGCGCCTCCAGCGCGGCCCGCGCCTGCTGTGTGAACAGCTGCAGTTCGTCGTCGGACCACGGGGACGGGCCCGGCGGACAGTCCCAGTCGATCGACGACTGGTACCGCTCGGACAGCCGCGTCAGCTCGGCCCGGGTGGCCGGGGTGATCGGCAGGCGCTCGACCTCGCAGGGGTAGCCGTAGGGACTGTCCATGTCGTCCGGCCACAACGGGGTGTCCACGCCGGCCTCGAAGAAGAAGCGCAGGTACTGGATCACGCCGCAGCCTCTCATGACGTCCATCGGGGTCGGGCGGAGTCAGGCCCTGTGAGGGAGGGAAGCCGCGCCGACTCAGCGGTGATGGCCGACCCAACCCTGATAGGCATCCACGTCGACATTGCTGCCGCACACGATGGTGACCACATGCCGGCCCGCGAAACGGTCACGGTCTTCCAGGACCGCCGCGATGCCGAGCGCGGCCGACGGTTCGACGACGAGGCTGGCATGGTCGAGGAGCATCCGCATACCGGCGATGATCGACTCCTCGCGCACCAGAACGGCATCGTCGGCGACCAGCAGAAGATCGTCCAGGACGGCCGGGATGGGGCGGCGGCCGGCGACGCCGTCGGCGATGGTGTCGGTCGAGTCGGTGGTGACGACGTGCCGACTGTGCCACGAGCGCGTCATCGCGGGTGCGCCCAGCGGCTGGACGCAGATCACCTCGACGCCGGGCGCCAGAGCCTTCATCACATGCCCCACGCCGGTGGCCATCGCCCCACCGCCGAGAGCGATCAGGACGGTGTCGAACGGCGGCGCGGTGCCCGTCAGTTCGGCCAGTTCGGCCAGTTCGGCCAGTTCGGCCAGTTCCGTCTGTTCCGCCTGTTGTCCTTTTGGTTCCAGCAGTTCCAGCAGTTCCAGGCCGATGGTGGCCGCGCCCTCGCAGGTCTCGAGGTCCAGGCTGTCCTCGACCAGCCGGATGCCGTCGTACCGCGCGATGTCCGCCGCCCGCTCCCGCGCCAACTCGTGGTCGCCGTCGACCAGTTCCAGCGTGGCGCCCAGCGCGCGGATGCGATCCAGCTTGGCCACGGTCGCGAAGCGGGACGCCACGACGGTCACATCGAGCCCCCGGCCACGACCGGACCAGGCGAGGGCCTGACCGAGGTTGCCCGCACTGGCACACACCACGGCCCGCGGACCACGCTCGGCCAGCAGACTCGCGACCACCTCGGTACCGCGCCCCTTGAAACTGCGCACCGGGTTCGCCGTCTCGAGCTTGATACTCACCGCACACCCGAGACCGGGCTCCAACGCCTCACAGCGGTACAGCGGCGTATCGAGAAACACCGGGTCGATCACCCGGCGAGCGGCCCGGATCCGTGCGATGTCGAGACGGGTCTGCTGCACGACACGGGAGCGTAGCGGCACCGGCGCTGTTCCCTCCGGGGACCGTCGTCGCCGGTGTGCATCCGTCATCCCTGCAGGTGGGCAAGGAGTCCGTCCGGTCCGTCTCCAAGTGGGTACGGGCGTTCCCGGGGCAGCAGTCGGGCGGCGGAGTCGAGGTCACCGCCGCTGACGAGCGCCCGGATCTCATCGGCGAGCGGTGTCACGTCCCGGATGGTCACCGTCCACTCGTCCGCGTAGCGGCGCACGGCCTCACCGGACAGACCGAGTTGCAGGGCACGGTAGGGCAGGGGCTGCAGGCGCAGATCCCGCTCCGGATCCCACTGCACGCGGGCGGGCGCACGCTTCAACTCCCGCTGCCAGGCGGCCCGGTCGGGATGCACCCCGCTGACGTAACTCGACAGACACGCGTGTCGCAGCGCCCACTCGAAACCGTCACGACTGATCTCGACAGCGAGGACGGTCTCCTGCCCTGCCTTCGCACCCCAGCCGCAGCGGTACATCATCCACAGGAACGAGGGCTTGATCCACGTCATCCGGTCCCGCTTCCACGCGGCGGGAAAGCGGCCCTCGCGGGCGGCGGGCAGGCCGATGTCCGGGGGATACGCCTGGTAGACGGTGATCGTGGACTCCGAGTGGACCGCACGGATTCCGCGCTGCGGTTCTTCCATGGCGTACAGGGTGCGGGCCGAGCAACACACAAAGCCACCGGTTTTCGACGGCCGTTCACCTGCGACTGTCGTTCGCTACGGCGGGTGGGCTACCGGTCGCGGTACCGCTCGTGAGTCGCTGGTGCCGCGGTGGCTCGCAGCAGCTCCTCACCAGCTCGGCTGTCCAGCAGCCCGCCCCTCATCAACGCCGCCGCTCCCGAATGGCAGGCAACGCATACTCCGTCACCGCGCTGATGACCCCACGGGCAACCGGCTCCGGGTCGGCCGTGGCCGAGATGGTCCACCAGGTGTCGCGGTCCGCGGGGAGGAGTCGGCCTATGTGGCTGTGCCAGGCCGCGGGCCCGTACACGGTGTTCGGGCTGGGGCGGGCGGGCAGGTGCGGCTCGCGTCTGCGGGCCTGGGCCCAGCCGAGCTTGTCGGCCACGGTCACGTTGAGCGTGAACTCGACCTGCCCCGCCGTGGTGCGCGCGGCCTTCTGGAAACCGATGAGCGCCCAGGTCTCGAGATGGGGCAGTTCGTACGTCTGCCCCGAACCCTTGAAACCGAGCGCACGCAGACCGGGAGCGATCCGCGCCCGCATCAACGAGGTGAACGCCTGCTGCGCGGTGGGCGCGGAGCCGTCAGCCATCGGTCGGCGCCACGCCTATCGGGCAGGACACTCCGGTGCCGCCGATCCCGCAGTAGCCCGCCGGATTCTTGTCGAGGTACTGCTGGTGGTACCCCTCGGCCGGATAGAACTCCCGCCCCTCCGCAGGGAGTACCTCCGTGCTGATCGTGCCGTAGCGCGAGCCCGTGAGGACCCGCTGGTAGGCGGCGCGGGACGCTTCCGCCGCGGCGGCCTGCTCGGGGGTGTGCGTGTAGATCGCCGAGCGGTACTGCGTACCCACATCGCCGCCCTGGCGGAAGCCCTGCGTCGGGTTGTGCGACTCCCAGAACGTCTTCAGCAGCCGCTCGTACGAGATCAGCTTCGGGTCGTAGACCACGCGGACCGCCTCCGTGTGACCGGTCAGGCCCGAGCAGACCTCCTCGTACGTCGGGTTCTCGGTGTAGCCGCCCTGGTAACCGACCAGCGTCGTCCACACCCCCACCGGCAGCCGCCAGAACGTGCGCTCCGCACCCCAGAAGCATCCCAGTCCGAAGTCGGCGACCCGCAAGTGCTCGGGGTACGGACCGAGCAACGGGCCGCCGAGAACAGCGTGCCGATCGGGGACCGTGAACACCCGCTCCGGCCGACCCTGCAAAGCCTGTTCGGGGGACGGCAGTTGGGGCGTACGACTGTGCAGGAACATACGATCTCCAATCGGGCCACAACGAGGGTCCGCACCCCGTGAACGGGCGAGCCCCTCCGAGAATTCCGCCTTCCTGTCAGTACGACCCGTTTCGTGTACGACCGCCCCGGCACCCGGCACCCGACATCCAGTGCTCGGCACCTGGCACTCAGCGCGGCAGGCTCGCCGGACTCCCGCCGTTCGCCTCGTACCCCGCCACCGCGAGCGCCCGATAGACCGCGAACTCCCCAGCCGGGTCCGGGGACAGGGTCCAGGGAAGCGCACCGACATGGCCGTCGATGTGTATGAGCTGGTTCATCGCCTCGGACCAACGCTCCGCGCGGACCAGGAAGAAGACCAGGAGATGGCGGACGTGCGCCAGCATCGGGTCGTCGGGGCGGGCCGCGTGGACGGCGAAGAGCGCGCCGTGGATCGCCTTCTCCACGACCTCGCTCTGGTAGAAGCTGCTGACCAGGTTCACCTCGGGGAGGTGCTCGAAGACCGCGAAGAGCGGCATCGCGGCGAGGAGGGAGCCCTGCGGGGCCCGCGCGGCGGCCGCCTCCGCGAACGAGTTCGCCAGCTCGCGCGAACCGTGCCACTTCTCGCACCAGTAGTGCAGGGCCGCCAGATGCGCCCCCATGTGGGCCGGCGCGCGGTCCAGGATCTTCAGCCACACCTGCTCGAACTCCGGCTGCGGATACGTCAGTCCGCGCGCCACCGACAGCTCGACGATGTACGGGACCGGGTCACCGGGGGAGAGGAGCGCCGCCTGCCCGCAGGCGTCCCGCGCCTCCTCCATGATGATCCGGAACTCGTCCGTCCCCCGCGTCGACGTACGCCACGCCTGCTGCACCAGGAACTCCGCGTGGACGGCCGCGCCGCCCGCGTCCTTCGGGTGCTCCAGCCGCCACACCCGCAGCCACTGCCCGCCCGGCGTCTCGCTGACCCCGCCGGGCCGCTGCTGCAGCTCCAGCGAGGCGGCGCCCGCGAAGGCCTGCACGCGCTGCCAGCGCAGCTCGCCCGTGATCTCCGTGCCGGCCAGCAACTGCATCGCCGCGCGGTAGTCCTGCGTGCGCTGCACCAGGTCGAGGACGTCCAGCAGGTCCTGGTCGGGGCCGGGCATGCGGATGTCCAGCTCCTCCTCGGGCGCGAAGCCGTAGGCCGCCGGGTCCGCGGCGTCCGGGTGGCCCGGCGATACCTGCTCGATCGCCCCGCGCCTGCGCCGCAGGAACGGGACCAGCACGAAGCCCATCATGACCAGCGCCATCAGGACCCAGAGAATCTCCATGCCACAAGCGAACCAGACGCGTCCGACAATTGGCGAACCCGGTCCACCGCCCTGTGGAAAACTCCCCCACCCCGCCCCGCGGCCCTGTGGAAAACCTCCGGATCGTCGTCCACCCCGCAGGCGCACTACGCTCGGGGCTCATGAGCGACAGGCACATCAGTCAGCACTTCGAGACCCTCGCGATCCACGCGGGCAACACCGCCGATCCCCTGACCGGCGCGGTCGTCCCGCCGATCTACCAGGTCTCGACCTACAAGCAGGACGGCGTCGGCGGTCTGCGCGGCGGCTACGAGTACAGCCGTAGCGCCAACCCCACCAGGACCGCCCTGGAAGAGAACCTCGCCGCCCTGGAGGGCGGCCGCCGCGGCCTCGCGTTCGCGTCCGGACTGGCGGCCGAGGACTGCCTGTTGCGTACGCTGCTCAGCCCCGGCGACCACGTCGTCATCCCGAACGACGCGTACGGCGGCACGTTCCGGCTGTTCGCGAAGGTCGTCTCCCGGTGGGGCGTCGAGTGGTCGGTCGCCGACACCAGCGACCCGGCGTCGGTACGGGCCGCCATCACCCCGAAGACCAAGGTCATCTGGGTCGAGACCCCCTCGAACCCGCTGCTCGGCATCACCGACATCGCGGTCGTCGCGCAGATCGCCCGGGACGCGGGCGCGAAGCTCGTCGTCGACAACACCTTCGCGACGCCCTACCTCCAGCAGCCGCTGGCCCTCGGCGCGGACGTGGTCGTGCACTCCCTGACCAAGTACATGGGCGGTCACTCGGACGTGGTCGGCGGCGCGCTGATCGCGGCCGACGAGGCGCTCGGCGACGAACTGGCGTACCACCAGAACGCGATGGGCGCGGTCGCCGGGCCCTTCGACTCCTGGCTGGTGCTGCGCGGCGCCAAGACGCTGTCGGTGCGCATGGACCGGCACAGCGAGAACGCCACCAAGGTCGCCGAGATGCTCACCCGGCACGCACGCGTGACGCGCGTGCTCTACCCGGGACTCCCGGAGCACCCCGGTCACGAGGTCGCCGCCAAGCAGATGCGGTCCTTCGGCGGCATGGTCTCCTTCCAGGTCGAGGGCGGCGAGGAGGCGGCCGTCGAGGTCTGCAACCGCGCCAAGGTGTTCACGCTCGGCGAGTCCCTGGGCGGCGTCGAGTCGCTGATCGAGCACCCGGGACGCATGACGCACGCGTCCGTGGCCGGTTCGGCCCTGGAGGTCCCCGGCGACCTCGTACGCCTCTCCGTGGGCATCGAGAACGTGCAGGACCTCCTGGAGGACCTGCAGCAGGCCCTGGGCTAAGCCCTCGGTTTCACCAACCTGTCAGCGGTGGAGTCGTCTCCGACGGCGGCTCCACCCAGGGATGGGCCATCAGCGCCCACACGGTGAACGCCACGACCGCCGACCACAGCAGCAGCCACATCAGCCGCCGCGCGGCCCTCCTGCGGCGCAGCATCCGGCCGCCGCGGCGCAGCACGTCCGCGTACAGCTCCGGCGGCACCTGCGGCGGAGTCCGCTCCATGAGCTGCCGTACGGTCGCCTCCCGCTCGGGCTTGTTCACGCGCGCGTACCCCCGCTCCGCGGCCTCAGAGGCCTCGTGGGCTTCATGACGGCACCACCTCGGCCCCCGCCACCTTCGGTGCCGGACCGCGCGGCGGATGCAGCAGGGTCGCCGTCGACCGCTCGCAGATCGCCCGGACCCGTTCCGTGGAGAGGCCGAGCAGCGCGGCGGCCTGTTCCTCGGCGACCCCCTCGTACAACCTGAGGACGACGATCAGCCGCTCCTGGGGCACCAGCGCGCCCAGCGGGCTGCCGGGATGGGGGCGGGCCCGGCCGAGGCCGCCGTACTGGTGCCAGGCCGTGCGGGCGAAGCGGGTGGCCAGGTACTGGCGGGCACGGTCGTACGGGTCCTCGCCGCGCAGCCGGTCCCAGCACGCGTACGTGTGTGCCAGGGACAGCGTCAACAGGCGCCGCGCGCGCGGGTTGTCGTCCGGGGCCTCCGCGGTCAGCAGCGTGGCGGCATGCAGCAGCCGCCCTGCCGCGCCCGCGACGAACGCCTCGAACTCCCGGGCCCGGCGGGCGCCTTGGGACGCCTGCCGTTCTCGCACCGCGCAGCCTCCCCCCTGAAGGACCCGGTTTCATATGAGGCCAGGGTCGTCGCGAGGTCAAGAGTTCGGTACGAAAGGCGGGAGTCGGGCAGCACGCGCGCGTGCCCGCGACCTCGCAGGAAGCCGCGTCCTTCAGGAAGCCGGCAGTCAGGAAGCGGACGGCGGCTCGTTGCCCGGGACCGCCATCCGCGCGGAGAGGGCGCTGTTGAAGCGTGTGAGGAGCGCGCAGAACACCTCGCGCTCCTCCGGCGCCCAGTCGTGTGTCAGCTCGTCCATCAACTGACGCCTGGACGACCGGACTTCCTCCAGTCGCGACTGCCCGCGCGGGGACAGCTGCAGTACCACCGCGCGGCCGTCCTCGGGGTGCGAGGTGCGCTTGACGAGCCCGGTGTCGACGAGCGGGGCCACCTGCCGGGTGACGGTCGAGGAGTCGATCCCCATGCTCGCGGCGAGCGCCTTGACGCCCATCGGACCTTCCTTGTCCAGGCGGTTGAGCAGCAGATACGCGGCGCGGTCCATGGAGTTGCGCACCTGTCCGACTCCGCCGAGCCGGGTCTGTTCGGCACGGCGCGCGAACACCGCCACCTCGTGCTGCAGCGTGTCGAGGAGACCGGGTTCACCGACGGTCGTCATGTCCATCGACATTTCAGGTGTTGTGGGCATGGCCGGGGGCTCGCTTCATGAAGGGGGTGCTGGGTTGGGGGACAGGGTACGCGGATGGAAGGCGGCCCGTACCGGCGCTGCGCAAACCAGTCTCGGAGCTTGGTCACAGCCGTGCCGTGCGCCTGTGAACTGCGATGCTTGAGTCATGAGCTACAGCACGGCTGACTCCTTGCGACCCGTCACCCTCGACGATGTGCGCGGCGCCCAGAAGATGCTCACGGGCGTGGCGCGGGTGACCGCGATGGAAGGCAGCAGGCACCTGACCCAGCTCGTTGGCTCGCCGGTGCACTTCAAGTGCGAGAACCTCCAGCGGACCGGCTCGTTCAAACTCCGCGGCGCCTACGTCCGTATCGCCGGACTGCTCCCCGAGGAGCGCGCCGCCGGTGTCGTCGCCGCGAGCGCCGGAAACCACGCCCAGGGAGTCGCCCTCGCCTCCGCACTCCTGGGCGTGCGCTCCACGGTGTTCATGCCCAAGGGCGCGCCCCTGCCGAAGATCAGCGCCACCAAGGAGTACGGCGCGGAGGTGCGCCTGCACGGCCACGTGGTCGACGAGACACTCGCCGCCGCGCAGGAGTACGCCCATGAGACGGGCGCGGTGTTCATCCACCCCTTCGACCACCCGGACATCATCGCGGGCCAGGGCACGGTCGGCCTGGAGATCCTGGACCAGTGCCCCGAGGCGCGCACGATCGTCGTCGGGATCGGCGGCGGCGGGCTCGCGGCCGGTATCGCGGTCGCCGTGAAGGCACTGCGGCCCGACGTACGCATCGTGGGCGTACAGGCGGCGGGGGCGGCCGCGTTCCCGCCCTCGCTGGCGGCCGGTCGCCCGGTGGCGATCAAGAACCCGGCGACGATGGCCGACGGCATCAAGGTCGGCTGCCCCGGCGAGGTGCCGTTCGGGATCGTCGCCGACCTGGTGGACGAGGTCCGCACGGTCAGCGAGGACGAGCTGTCCGCCGCGCTGCTGCTGTGCCTGGAGCGGGCCAAGCTGGTCGTCGAGCCGGCCGGTGCCAGCCCCGTCGCCGCGCTGCTGAGCGATCCGCAGGGCTTCGAGGGACCGGTCGTGGCGCTGCTGTCCGGCGGGAACGTCGACCCGCTGCTGCTCAACCGCATCCTGCGCCACGGCATGTCCGCGCAGGGCCGCTACCTGGCCGTGACGCTGCGGCTGACGGACCGGCCGGGGGCCCTCGCGACGCTTCTCGGGGTGTTGTCAGTGGTCGACGCTAACGTCCTCGATGTGAGTCACGTCCGGACCGATCCGCGGCTCGGGCTCACGGAGGCGGAGGTCGAGCTGCATCTGGAGACGAAGGGTCCGGTGCACTGCGCCGAGGTCGGCCACGCCCTGCGCGACGCGGGCTACACGGTCATCGACTGAGGTCAGAGGCAGTTCCCGCGCCTCCCGTCCCCTGCCCTGTCACTCGTTCGAGAAAATCTGTTGAGAGACGCGATACATCGCGTTATGGTGTGTCTCGTGTCGCCCGCAGGCGAAAGCATGCCGTTCCCATGGGCAGAACGAAAGACACATACCTAGGCTTTTCGAAGAATCCCCGACGACGTGGAGACTGATATGCCAGGCGCCATCTATGCCGAAGGCCTGGTGAAAACCTTCGGCGATGTGAAAGCTCTGGACGGCGTCGACCTCGATGTCCCCGAGGGCACCGTGCTGGGCCTGCTCGGGCCCAACGGCGCGGGCAAGACGACCGCCGTCCGCTGCCTGACCACCCTGCTGCGCCCCGACAGCGGCAAGCTGCTCGTCGCCGGCCTCGACGTGCTCAAGCAGCCCAACGAGGTACGGCGCTCCATCGGCCTCTCGGGCCAGTTCGCCGCGGTCGACGAATACCTCACCGGCCGGGAGAACCTTCAAATGGTCGGCCAGCTCTACCAGATGAAGGCCAAGGCCGCGAAGGCCCGGGCCGACCAGCTGCTCGACCAGTTCAACCTCGCGGACGCCGCCGACCGCACGGCCAAGACCTACTCCGGAGGCATGCGCCGCCGACTCGACCTGGCGGCGGCGCTCGTCGTCTCCCCGCCCGTCATGTTCATGGACGAGCCGACCACCGGCCTCGACCCGCGCAACCGCCAGATGCTGTGGGAGGTCATCAAGCAGCTCGTCTCCGGCGGTACGACACTCCTGCTGACGACCCAGTATCTGGAGGAGGCCGACCATCTCGCGCACGACATCGCGGTGGTCGACCACGGCCGTGTCATCGCCCGCGGCACCTCCGACCAGCTCAAGGCCCGCACCGGCGGCGAGCGCGTCGAGGTCGTCGTGCACGAGCGCGACCACATCGCGATCGCCTCGGCCCTCTTGGACAAATACAGTCTCCGCGGCTTCGGCAAGGGCGACACCGCCGTCGAGGAGCACATCCGCAAGATCACCACGCCCGTCGCCGGCGGGGCCAAGCTCCTCGCGGAAATCATCCGCGAGCTGGACACCCAGGGCATCGAGATAGACGACATCGGCCTGCGCCGCCCCACCCTCGACGACGTCTTCCTGTCCCTGACGGGCCACCTGGCCGAGGAAAAGGCCGAGGACAACGGCACGGACACGAACCAGACCCCCAAGGACCGCAAGCAGAAGAAGGAGGCCGCGAAGTGAGTGCCGTCACCGATGCCGCGCCGATCGCGGCGCCGAGCAGCGCGCTGGGCCAGTCCGTGCACGACTCACTGGTCGTCGCCAAGCGGAACCTGATTCGCATGAGCAGGATTCCCGAGATGGTAATTTTCGGGCTCATCCAGCCGATCATGTTCGTGGTGCTGTTCACCTACGTCTTCGGCGGTTCCATGCAGATCGGCGGCAGTACCAGCGCCACCGACTACAAGAACTTCCTGATGGCCGGCATCTTCGCGCAGACCGTCACCTTCGCAACTGCAAGCTCCGGCGCGGGCATCGCCGACGACATGCACAAGGGCCTCATCGACCGGTTCCGTTCGCTGCCCATGGCGCGCGGTGCGGTGCTGACCGGGCGGACGCTCGCGGACCTCGTGCAGACCGCGCTGACCCTGCTGGTGCTCGCGATAGTCGCGCTGCTGGTCGGCTGGCGGGTCGGGTCGGACGGGGGCACCAATGCAGGCAAGGTGCTCGGTGCCTTCGGGCTGCTGCTTCTGCTCGGGTACGCGTTCACCTGGATCGGCGCCCTGATCGGGCTCAGCGTCCGTACGCCCGAGGCGGCCACCTCCGGCGGGCTGATCTGGCTCTTCCCGGTGACGTTCATCTCGAACGCCTTCGTGGACACCAGCAACATGACCCCGTGGCTGCGGCACATCGCCGAGTGGAACCCGTTCAGCGCCACCGTGCAGGCCTGCCGGGTGCTCTTCGCCAACCCGGGACAGTCGCCCTCGGACGCCTGGCCCATGGTGCACCCGGTGTGGGCCTCACTGATCTACTCGCTGCTGATCATCCTCGTATTCCGGACGCTGGCGGTGCGGAAGTACCGCTCGGCCACGGCCTGAGAAGGCACGCGAGGCGCCTGCCCGAGCATGACGGAACCCCCGGCGCCGCAAGGCCGCCGGGGGCTCGTCGAAGGCGATGGACCGCTTTCGCGGGTCAGCCGTTGTTCGCGGGTCAGCCGTTGTACGGGTCGGCCTTGAGGATCGTCACCGAGGCCTTCTTGCCGTTGGGCAGCTCGTACTGCGCCACCTCGCCGACCTTGTGGCCGAGCACGCCGGAGCCCAGCGGGGACTGCGGCGAGTAGGTCTCGATGTCGGCGCTCGCGTACTCGCGCGAGGCCAGCAGGAAGGTCGTCGTGTCGTCCTCGTCGCCGTCGAAGGCGATCGTCACGACCATGCCGGGCGCGACCGCGCCGTCCGTCGACGCCGGGGCCTCGCCGACCTTGGCCTTCTCCAGAAGCTGGGTCAGCTGGCGGATGCGGAGCTCCTGCTTGCCCTGCTCCTCCTTGGCCGCGTGGTACCCGCCGTTCTCGCGCAGGTCGCCCTCCTCGCGAGCGGCCGCGATCTTCACGGTGATCTCGGCGCGCGCGGGACCAGACAGGTACTCCAGCTCGTCCTTGAGCTTGGTGTACGCCTCCTGCGTGAGCCAGGTGACGTCTTCGCTGGTCTGGGTCACAGGTGCTCCTCGTAGGTACTGGGAATACAAAGCATCGCCCTACCCAGAAGAATGTTCCTTCATGGAAGGGCGAAACCACGAGCCTAACAATTCAACGGCGTCAGGGGGAGGACATAAGCCGTCAGATATACGTCAACGCTGGTCAGCGCCTACGTAACGAGGGTGACGTCAGTCGGAGTGGCAGCCGAGCAGTTCGGCGGTCGTGCCCCTGGCCGTCGTACGCAGGGTGACGACCTTGTCGATGCTGGTCGCCGAGCCGCCGAAGTGGAAGTCGGCGCGGCCCACCTCGGACTGGTCGGCGGCCTGGGAGCGCAGGGTGCAGTAGCCGGTGGTCCCGGAGTCCTTGTGGACCTCCAGATGCACCTTGACCTCGTTGCCCGAGGCCTGGAAGGTGATCACCTCGGCGCTGATCTTGGCCTCGACGACGTAGTGGTAGGCGAAATAGCCGACCAGGGCGAGCACGACCGCCGCGCAGACGGCACCGGCGATCTTGAGCTTGTGGTCGGCACGCTCGTCCGACGAGCGGCCGTAACGGCCCTCGGGCAGTCGCGTACTCGCCGTACTCATGATCGTCCTCTCGGCAAGGGGCCGTAGAAGCGGACCCCCGGAATTATTCGCCCCCGGATTCGGTCACTATAGAAGCCGCCGATCGCACCCGTTCATGCGGGCGCCGACTTACGAGGATTTGAGTCTTGACTGACCAGCTGCGACTGATGGCCGTCCACGCGCACCCCGACGACGAGTCGAGCAAGGGCGCGGCCACCATGGCGAAGTACGTGTCCGAGGGGGTGGACGTGCTGGTGGTGACCTGCACGGGCGGGGAGCGCGGCTCCATCCTCAACCCGAAGCTCCAGGGCGACACGTACATCGAGGAGAACATCCACGAGGTGCGCAAGAAGGAGATGGACGAGGCCCGCGAGATCCTCGGCATCAAGCAGGAGTGGCTCGGTTTCGTGGACTCGGGGCTGCCCGAGGGCGACCCGCTGCCGCCGCTGCCCGAGGGCTGCTTCGCGCTGGAGGACGTCGACAAGGCGGCCGGTGAGCTGGTGAAGCAGATCCGTTCGTTCCGTCCGCAGGTGATCACCACCTATGACGAGAACGGCGGTTATCCGCACCCCGACCACATCATGACCCACAAGATCTCGATGGTGGCGTTCGAGGGCGCGATGGACACCGAGAAGTACCCGGAGTCGGAGTACGGCACGGCGTACGAGCCGC
The DNA here is from genome assembly GCF_000367365.1 of Streptomyces prunicolor NBRC 13075. GTDB lineage: Bacteria > Actinomycetota > Actinomycetes > Streptomycetales > Streptomycetaceae > Streptomyces > Streptomyces prunicolor. The sequence goes on from NZ_BARF01000011.1 coordinate 70,458, forward strand.
AGAAGCTGTACTACAACCAGGGCTTCAACCGTCAGCGCACCGAGGCCCTGCACCATGCGCTGATCCAGCGCGGCCTGGAGTCGCCGTACGAGGAGTGGCTCAAGCGCTGGGACGAGTCGGGGCACACCGAGCGCACGCTCACCACGCACATCCCCTGCGCCGAGTTCTTCGAGATCCGGGACAAGGCGCTGCTCGCGCACGCCACGCAGATCGACCCCGACGGCGGCTGGTTCCGGGTCCCGCTGGAGCTCCAGAAGGAGGTCTGGCCGACCGAGGAGTACGAGCTCGCGAAGTCCCTCGTCGCCAGCTCCCTCCCCGAGGACGACCTCTTTGCGGGCATCCGCGACAATGCCTGACATGAGCTCAAGCGCAGCCCTGGCAATGACGCACCTGGTCCCCCTCGCCGAGGTCGACGAGAACAAGGTCACCCCCGGCGTCCTCGGCTTCATCGTGTTCGCGGTGATGGCCCTGGCCGTCTGGGGCCTGATGAAATCGATGAGCAAGCAGATGAACAAGGTCGACTTCAAGGAGGGCGCGGACCCGAGGGCCGAGTCGACCGCCGAGTCGACCGCGGAATCGAAGGCCGGCTCAGGGTCCGCCCCGGCCGAGCCCAAGGCCAAGCGGGGCTGACCCGGCCGGTCCGGGCAGGCCAGGGGAGGTCAGGGGGTGCCGGACACCGCCACCCCCATCACCTCCCGCGCATGCCGGCTCGGCACCATGCCCAGCCGCCACGCCTGCCAGCCCGCCTCCAGATTCACGCCCCGCTCCAGCAGCAGCTGGTACGCCTCCACGTAGTCGTGGAGTTTCTCGTCGCGGTACGGGTTGCCGGTGCGGGACAGCTGGGCCAGTTCCTCCTGGGCGACCGCCGTGCCGACCTCGACCCCGCCGGGGGCCGCGTACGGCAGGAGCGTGGCGCGCAGGAAGTGGGCCCAGTCCTCGCCGCGGTGGTCGCCGTACGAGGTGAACAGGCTCAGGGCCTCGTCGCACAGTGTCAGTGCCTGGGGGGTACGGGCGTTGCCCGCGTCGACGACCGCGAGTTCCAGGCAGGTCCAGGCCTCGCCGTGGGCGACGCCGATGCGCTGGAAGTCGGCGCGGGCGTCGACGAGGAGCTGGCGGGCGAAGCCGGAGTTGCGCAGCGAACCCGTCTGGGCGGCGCGCTGGTCGCGGGTCACGCGTGCCGAGTGGTGCCGGGCGCAGGCGAGGCCGTAGACGTCGCGCATGCGGGAGAACATCGTGCGGGAGCGTTCCAGCTCGCGCACCGCGAGGTCCAGGTTGCCGGTCTCCTCCAGGGCCTGGCCGAGGTAGTAGACCGTCCAGGCCTCGCCGCGGGCGTCCTCGTTGTCGCGGTGCCGGGCGGCTGCCTGGCGCAGGCCGTCGACCGCCGGGGACGGGTCGCCTGCGACCAGTCGGGCGCGGGCCAGCTGGGTCAGGGCCCAGGCCTCGCCGCGGGCGTCGCGGGTGCGGCCGTAGAGGCCCAGGGCGGTGCTGAGTTCGGACTCCGCGCGGGGGATGTCGCCCATGCGCAGGCCGAGTTGGCCGAGCTGGAAGTGGGCCCAGGCCTCGCCGTGGACGGATTCGCCGGCGTGGTGCAGGACGAGGGATTCGGTCAACAGCCGCATGGCTTCGGGGAGTCGGCCGCGGTCGCGTTCCACGGCGGCCAGCGCGTGCATGGTCCAGGCGCGGTCCGTGGCCAGTTGGGGCGGGGCCTGGAGGTCGAGGGCCTCGCGGAGTTTCGCCGCGGCCTCGGTGAGGTTGCCCTGGTGGTGGAGGGTGATGCCGAGCGAGCACAGGGCGCGTGCGGCGCCCGCGTCGTGATGGGCCTCCATGTAGAGGTCGACGACGGAGGTGAGGGTGGTGCGCGCCTTGTCGAGTTCGCCGAGCTGCCGGGCCGCGATACCGGTGCGCCACTGCACCGAGCGCAGCAGCAGTCCCTGGTCGACCGCCTGCGCCAACTCGCTGATCTCACCGAGTCGGTAGAGGTCGCCGCGCAGCAGGCAGTAGTCGCACAGCGCGCCCAGCAGATTCAGTACGGCGCCCTGGTCGACGCCCTCCGCGTGGCGCAGCGTCGAGGTGATGAAGCTCGACTCGTCGTCCAGCCAGCGCAGCGCCTCGTCGAGCGAGGTGAAGCCGTGCGGGCCGAACCGGTCCGAGCGCGTCGACATGTTGCCGTCGACCAACCGCAGGACGGAGTCGGCGAGTTCGCCGTAGTTCACGATCAACCGCTCCTGCGCGGCGGTACGTTCGGCCGACTCCTCCTCGTCGAGGAGGCGGGCCTGGGCGAAGGCGCGGACCAGGTCGTGCAGGCGGTAGCGGGTGCCGCGGACGTGGTCGATGAGGCCCGCCCGGGACAGGGCGTCGAGTTGGCGGGTGGCCTCCGTGTCGTCGGTGGCCAGCAGGGCGGCGGCAGCCGCCGCGCCGAGCGAGGCCCGGCCGGCCAGTGCCAGCCGGCGCAGCAGCCTGCGGGCCTGGTCGGACTGGTCGGTGTAGCGCAGCCACAGCGCCCGTTCGACCGGTTCCACCGGGCCGTACGCCCCCAGATCCGTGGCCAGTTGACGCGGTGAGCGCGGGCCGAGGGACGAGCCCGCGATCCGCAGGGCCAGCGGCAGTCCGCCGCACAACTCCCTGATCCGCTCGTCGGATTCGGCGTCGTACGGCTCCGAACCGTCCTGTGCCGCCGCGCCCAGCAGTTCCTCCGCGCCCGCCGCGTCCAGCGGTTCCACCGGCAACTGGTGGACCCAGGCGGCCAGTTCGGCGGGCAGGTCGAGGGGCTTGCGGGCGGTGACCACGACCAGGCTGTCCGAGCGCTCGGGCACCAGGGTGGCCACCTGCGCGACGTCGGAGGCGTCGTCGAGGACGATGGTCACCGGGAGGCCGGTCAGCTGCTGGTGGTACAACTCGCCCAGCCGCTTGACCTGTTGGTCGGGGGAGGAGCGTTCGCGGAAGAGCAGTTGCTCGCGGGGCGCGCCGAGCCGGTTGAGCAGGTGCAGCAGGGCGTCGCGGGTGGGCAGCGGCGGCTCGCCCGGGCTGTCGCCGCGCAGGTCCACCACGCAGGCACCACGGAAGTGGTCCCGCAGATCGTGCGCGGCCCGCACCGCGAGGCTGGTGCGCCCCGAGCCGGGCGCGCCGTGCAGCACGACCACGGTCGGCCGGGTCTCCGTACTCGCGCGGGCCGCCTGCACCAGTTGCCGAATACGGGCCAGCTCCACCCGCCGACCGGCGAACGCGCCCACGGCATCCGGAAGTTGACCGAAAGACTGCTCCAGCACACTCCGCCTGCGCGCCGCCGCGCTCTTGTCCGCACCGCGCAACTGCGGCCCCGGCTTCTTCGTCGGCCCGGTGGAAGCGGCGAGCACCCGCTGCTGGTCCAGGAACGGCCGGATGCCCCGCACCTCCAACGCCGTCAGCCACTGCAAGCGCAGCTGCTCGGGGCCACCGGGCTGGCTCACGGCCCCGGCGCGGTGATGCGCGGCGGGCAGATGGGAGGCGGTCACCTTCACGACGGTCGCCGCGGCGCCGACGACGCCGACGGTCACCCCGGCGCCGAACGCCGTACCGGTGTCGGTACCGAGGGCCAGGTCGGCCACCACGGCGGCGACCGCCGCAACGCCCGCCACCAGCAAGGGAGTTGCCCCACCCTCCTTGGCGTACCGCTGCCCGAAGCTGACCTGCCCGGCCGCGGCCTCGTCCAGCGCCCCGGTATAGGCCTCGTACTCCTCGGCCGCCGTCTGGGCCATCGCGTCCAGAGCGGCTCGGGACCGCGCCAGCAGCACCTGCCCGTCGGTGCGCCCGCCGGAGCGCCGCACCTCCTCCTCCACGGCCCGAGCCAACAGCCGCTCGGCATCGGTCCGATGGCCGTCCCGCATGTCACGTCCCCCTCCGGCGGCAACTCCTTGGCCTATGAGTGTCCTTCGGCGAGGGCGGGAGCGCGAGAGGGCGACGATCAACCGTTGGCCGTGACGATCAACCATGCACCGTGACGATCGATCGTTCGCGGTGCGGAAGTGGAAGCGGAGGGAACGCTGCTCGTCAGACGGATCCCAGGTCGACGGTCACGGCGAAAGGCGCGGCGGCCTTGATCACACCGGTGAACATCTCGCCGTCCCGATACCCCTTGGTGGCAGGGTCGAGAACGTACGTGTAGATGATCGGGACACCGGTGGCGGCCTGTTCGACACGCCAGTAGAAGGGGATGCCGGCCTTGGCGTACTGGTCCACCTTCACGATCCGGTTCGTGGTCTCGGAGCCGGGCGACACGACCTCGACGACCAGGAGTACGTGCTCGGGGCGAGTGGGCGTGACGTCGATGGTCTCCGCCCGGTACACGGCGACGTCCGGACGCCGGTTGGTGAGCGGAACGTCCTGCAGACGGACATCGAAGTCCGTGTCGGCATTCCAGTCCGGGCCTGCGGCGTTGTTCAGGGCGTTGGCCAGGATTCGGGCCAGCCGGGTGTGCCGCTTGGACGCACTCGGGCCCACCACGACCATCCCGTCCACGATCTCGATGCCGGCGCACTGCTCCTCGGACCAGGAGTCGTACCGCTCCGCGCTGATCTGCGTGTGCATCCAGGCGGGCACGACCATCTCGGCGGTCATGGCGCACCTCCTCGGAGGATGCCCGACGGTTCCGGTGCTGCTCGGCTCAGCCTACTGTCCTGTGCCGGGCCGCCGGTGAGCGACGTGAGAGGGTGAGGGGCGTGAACCGACTGGCCCATGAGACCTCCCCCTACCTCCTCCAGCACGCCGACAACCCCGTCGACTGGTGGCCCTGGTCGCCCGAGGCCTTCGACGAGGCGCGGAGGACGAACCGGCCGGTGCTGCTCAGCGTCGGGTACAGCAGCTGTCACTGGTGCCACGTCATGGCCCACGAATCCTTCGAGGACCAGCCCACCGCCGACTACCTCAACGAGAATTTCGTCAGCGTCAAGGTCGACCGCGAGGAACGACCCGACGTCGACGCCGTCTACATGGAGGCCGTTCAGGCGGCCACCGGTCAGGGCGGCTGGCCCATGACCGTGTTTCTCACGCCGGACGCCGAGCCCTTCTACTTCGGGACCTACTTCCCGCCCGCGCCCCGTCACGGCATGCCCTCCTTCCGGCAGGTGCTGGAGGGGGTGCGCAGTGCCTGGACCGATCGGCGGGACGAGGTCGCCGAGGTCGCCGGGAAGATCACGCGGGATCTGTCCCAGCGGCAGATCGACTACGGCGGTACCGAGGCCCCCGGCGAGGAGGAGCTGTCCGGCGCGCTGCTCGGGCTCACGCGGGAGTACGACCCGCAGCGCGGCGGATTCGGCGGTGCGCCCAAGTTCCCGCCGTCCATGGCACTGGAGTTCCTGCTGCGGCATCACGCCCGCACCGGCTCCGAGGGTGCTCTGGAGATGGCCCGGGACACCTGCGAGCGGATGGCCCGCGGCGGGATCTATGACCAACTCGCGGGCGGGTTCGCCCGTTACTCCGTCGACCGTGACTGGGTCGTCCCGCACTTCGAGAAGATGCTCTACGACAACGCCCTGCTCTGCCGGGTCTACGCCCACCTGTGGCGCAGCACCGGCTCGGAGCTGGCCCGGCGCGTCGCCGTCGAGACCGCCGACTTCCTCGTGCGTGAACTCCGTACGAACGAGGGCGGGTTCGCCTCCGCCCTCGACGCCGACAGCGACGACGGGACCGGTAAGCACGTCGAGGGTGCCTTCTACGTCTGGACGCCCGAGCAGCTCACCGAGGTCCTCGGAGCGGCGGATGCCGAACTCGCCGCCCAGTACTTCGGCGTGACCGAGGACGGGACCTTCGAGGAAGGGCAGTCCGTTCTTCAACTGCCGCAGAGTGAAGGGGCCTTCGACGCCGAGAAGATCGAGTCCGTGAAGAGCCGTCTCCTGGACGCCCGTTCGCAGCGGCCCGCCCCCGGCCGCGACGACAAGGTGGTCGCCGCCTGGAACGGCCTCGCGATCGCCGCACTCGCCGAGACCGGCGCGTACTTCGACCGCCCCGACCTGGTCGAGGCCGCCGTCTCCGCCGCCGATCTCCTCGTACGCCTGCATCTGGACGAGCACGCCAAGCTGGCCCGCACCAGCAAGGACGGCCAAGTCGGGGCGAACGCCGGGGTGTTGGAGGACTACGCCGATGTGGCCGAGGGGTTCCTCGCGCTCGCCTCGGTCACGGGGGAGGGGGTCTGGCTGGAGTTCGCCGGGTTCCTGCTCGACCACGTTCTCGCCGGGTTCGTCGATGAATCCGGGGCGCTCTACGACACCGCCTCCGACGCCGAGCAGCTCATTCGTCGGCCGCAGGATCCGACCGACAACGCCGCCCCGTCCGGCTGGACCGCCGCCGCGGGCGCGCTGCTGAGCTATGCCGCGCAGACCGGCGCCGAGCCCCATCGCACCGCCGCCGAACGGGCGTTGGGGGTCGTCAAGGCGCTCGGGCCGCGCGTGCCGCGGTTCATCGGGTGGGGGCTGGCCGTCGCCGAGGCGTATCTCGACGGGCCGCGCGAGGTCGCCGTCGTAGGGCCCTCGCTCGGTGATGAGTCCGCAAAAGCCTTGCACCGTACGGCACTTCTGGGGACCGCGCCCGGGGCCGTGGTCGCCTTCGGGGTCGCGGGGAGTGACGAACTGCCGTTGCTCGCCGACCGGCCCTTGGTCGACGGTGGACCGGCCGCGTACGTTTGCCGTAACTTTACCTGCGACGCGCCGACGACCGACCCCGAGCGGCTGCGCACCGCGTTGACCAGGTGAAACGACAGAGTCGTAACCACCTCAAACGCGACCAGTGCGAGAAATGCTCACGTGGGGGCCTCATTGTGATGAAACACGCTCTTCACTGAAATCACCTGTTCGCTTCACAGGTCGCCCATAGTCTCTGCCTCGTGACGCGACGGACGTAACTCACCGTCGTGCCGGGGGGATTGGGATCTGGGGGGATCTGTTGTGCTGACGTCTGTCTTCATCGCTGTCGTTTCGCTGGCCCTGTTCTGGATGGCCGCCTTCACCCTGTGGTGGCAGATGCACGCGTGGCGTACGCCCGAAGTGCTCGCCTCCACCCGATTCAGCAGACCGGACGGGGACGAGCACGTCTCGTTCTCGTTGCTGCTGCCGGCCCGGCACGAACAGGCCGTGCTCGACCACACCATCCAGCGGCTGCTGGAGTCCACGCACACCGACTTCGAGATCATCGTGATCGTGGGGCACGACGACCCCGAGACCGCGGCGGTGGCGAACAGCGCCGCCGAACGCGACCCGCGCGTCCGTGTCGTCGTCGACACGCACGAGAAGAAGAACAAACCGAAGGCCATGAACACGGCGCTGCCGCACTGCCGCGGCGATGTCGTCGGGGTCTTCGACGCCGAGGACCAGGTCCATCCGGAGCTGCTCGCCCACGTCGACCACGCGTTCCGCACGACGGGAGCGGACGTCGTCCAAGGCGGGGTCCAGCTCATCAATTTCAACTCCAGCTGGTACAGCCTGCGCAACTGCCTGGAGTACTTCTTCTGGTTCCGGTCCCGGCTGCATCTGCACGCGCAGAAGGGGTTCATCCCGCTGGGCGGCAACACCGTCTTCGTGCGGACCGACGTCCTGCGCGAGGCCGACGGCTGGGACCCCAACTGCCTTGCCGAGGACTGCGACTTGGGCGTCCGGCTGTCCAGCGTCGGCAAGAAGGTCGTCGTCGCCTACGACTCCGACATGGTGACCCGGGAGGAGACCCCCGGCTCGCTGATGTCGTTGCTGAAGCAGCGAACTCGCTGGAACCAGGGCTTCCTTCAGGTCTACCGGAAGAAGGACTGGAAGCAACTCCCGGGATTCGGGCAGCGGTTGCTCGCCCGCTACACGCTGATGACGCCGTTCCTGCAGGCCTTCTCCGGGGTCATCATCCCGCTCAACGCGGCGGTCGCGCTCTTCCTGGACGTGCCGGTGGGCATCGCCTTCCTCACCTTCCTGCCGCTGGTCACCGCCGCCGTCACCTTCGTGTTCGAGGTCGTCGGACTGCACGACTTCGGCAAGCAGTACGGACTCCGCGTCCGCGCCGTCCACTATCTGAAGCTCGTCGTGGGCGGCCCCTTCTACCAGGTGCTCCTCGCCGGAGCCGCGATGCGCGCAGTGTGGCGTGAGCAACGCGGCCAGAACGACTGGGAGTTGACCTCCCACGTCGGCGCGCACCTCACCGAAACCGCAGTGACCCGAGAGGACGTTCCTGCGTGACCTCCACACTCCCCGCGGTGACCACCACGGTCCCCGCGCAGCGGCAGCCTGCGCCTGAAACCGGTTCGGCCAGTCGAACAGCGCCACCTTCACGGCTCCGTTCCTCCCGTTCCGACCTGCTCCTCTGCGGCCTGCTCCTCGTCGCGATCCTCGTCGTGCAGGGCTGGAACATCGCCGACTACCCGACGCTCAGCGACGACGAGGGCACCTACCTCGCCCAGGCCTGGGCCGTCCAACAGGGCACAGGCCTGGCCCACTACACCTACTGGTACGACCATCCGCCGCTCGGCTGGATCCAGATCGCCCTGCTCACCTGGATCCCCGCGCACTTCAGCCCCGACTCGATGACCGTCGGCACCATGCGCCTCGCGATGCTGGTCATCAGCGCGATCAGCGCGGTCCTCGTCTACGTCCTCGCCCGCCGGCTCTCGCTCCCGCGCTGGGCGGCCGGACTCGGCATGGTGCTCTTCGGGCTCTCCCCGCTGTCCGTGATCCTCCAGCGGGAGATCTTCCTCGACAACATCGCCGTGATGTGGATGCTGCTCGCGTTCTGCCTGGCCGCGTCCCCAAGTCGCCATCTCTGGCACCATTTCGGGGCAGGTCTGGCCGGTGCGGCCTCGGTCCTCACCAAGGAGACGATGGTCATCGTCCTGCCCGCGCTGCTGCTCACCATGTGGCGCCACGGACACCGCGACACCCGCAAGTTCGCGCTCACCGGAGCCATCACCGCCTGCGTCCTGATCGGCTTCGCGTACCCCCTCTTCGCCCTGCTCAAGGGCGAGTTGCTGCCGGGCAGCGGCCACGTCTCCCTCTGGGACGGCCTCAAGTACCAGATGACCAGACCGGGTTCGGGCTTCATCCTCGACCAGGGCACGGGCTCCTACGGCGTCCTCCACTCCTGGCTCTACTACGACCGTGTCCTGCCGCTGGGCGGTCTCGCCGGGGCGCTGCTCCTGCTGGCCACCTGGCGCTGGTCGGTCACCGCCCGCTCGCTCGCCGGACCGGCCATGACCGTGGCGATCCTCGCCCTGGTCTCGATGCGCCCCAACGGCTATCTGCCCGCGATGTACATCATCGGCGCGCTGCCCTTCCTCGCGCTCGTGCTGGCCGGGGGCACCGCCTCCGTCGCCCACGCGGTGCTGCGCAGATGGCGGAGCGAGGGGGAGAACCGGTACGTCACCGGGGGTCGGTACACGCTCGCCGTGGTCCTCGCGATCGCGGCCGGCGCCTATGTCGTACCGAAGTGGTACGACGGCGACCGCACCGCCATGACCACCGACGCCAACGCCCCCTACCGGGCCGCCTCCCAGTGGCTGTCCACCGAGGTCGCCGACCCGAAGGACACCCGCGTCCTCGTCGACGACGCGCTCTGGCTGGACCTGGTGCACGCCGGGTACCGGCCCGGGCTCGGGGTGATCTGGTTCTACAAGGCCGACCTCGACCCGGCCGTCACCAAGACGATGCCGCACGGCTGGAAGGACATCGACTACGTGGTGGCCTCCCCGACGGTACGGCGCGACGCGGTCGACCTGCCCAACGTCAAGGCGGCGATCGAGCACTCCACCCCGGTCGCCACCTTCGGCACCGGCGACGACCGCATCGAGATCCGGCAGATCCAGCCCGAGACCGTGGGAGCCCAGTGATGAGCCAAGAATCCACAGTCCCCGGTGAGTTGGGCGATCCGGCCGTACGCGGTGCCGAGATCGCGGAGCCGGGCGCCGTCACCATCGTCGTACCGACCTTCAACGAGTCCGCGAACGTACGGGAGTTGCTCCACCGCATCACCGAATCGGTGCCTACCAGGCTGCCTTGCGAGGTCGTCTTCGTGGACGACTCCACCGACGACACCCCCGAGGTGATCTCCGAGGCGGCGCAGGACTGCCCGTTCCCGGTGACCGTGCTGCACCGGGAGGAACCGGTCGGCGGGCTCGGCGGCGCGGTCGTCGAGGGGATCAAGGCGGCGACGTCCGACTGGATCGTCGTCATGGACGGCGACCTCCAGCATCCGCCGTCCCTGGTACCGGAGTTGGTCGGCACCGGCGAGCGCGCGAACGCGGGGCTCGTCGTCGCCTCCCGGTACATCAAGGGCGGCAGCCGCGAGGGACTGGCGGGCGGATACCGCATCGCCGTTTCCCGCGGGGCGACTTGGCTGACCAAGACGCTCTTCCCGCGCAAACTCCGCGGTATCAGCGACCCGATGAGCGGCTTCTTCGCGATCCGGCGCAGCGCGGTGACGGCGGAGGCACTCAAGCCGCTCGGCTACAAGATCCTGCTCGAACTCGCCGTACGCAGCCGTCCGCGCCAGGTCACCGAGGTGCCGTTCGTCTTCCAGGACAGGTTCGCGGGGGAGTCCAAGTCGACTGCGCAGGAAGGCTTTCGCTTCCTCCGCCACCTCCTCGGCCTGCGCACCGCCTCGCCGGTCGCGCGCATGGTGGTCTTCGGCCTGATCGGCGCCACCGGCTTCATCCCGAACCTGGTCGGCCTGTGGGCGCTCACCAAGACGGGCATGCACTACGTCCCCGCCGAGATCCTCGCCAACCAGCTGGGCGTGGCCTGGAACTTCTATCTCATCGAGCACCTGCTGTTCCGCGACCGGCGCCGGCACCGCAACTGGTGGGACCGGGCGGGCCGGTTCGCGCTGCTCGCCAACGCCGATCTGGTGCTGCGGATCCCGCTGATCGCCCTGTTCATCCACAAGTTCGGCATGGGCGCGCTGTCGGCGACCGCGCTGGCGCTCATCACCACCTTCGTCCTGCGCTTCGTGGGCACAGAGGCGTTGGTCTACCTCCCGAGTCGCAAAGGGAGCCGCAAGGAGAGCCGTACAGCACCAAGGAGAGCCGAGTGAACAAGTACCGCAGAAGAACCGCCTTCGTCGGGGTGGGCGCCCTGACCGCCGGGCTGCTGCTCACCTCGCCGCAGTCCGCCGAGGCCGCGAACCTCGTCATCAACCCGGGCTTCGAGACGGCGGGTACTGACGGGATGCCGTCCTGCTGGGAGAAGTCCGGCTGGGGCGACAACGACTTTGATTTCGCCACGACTTCGGACGCCCACTCCGGTTCGAAGGCCATGAAGGTCACCGTGACGCGGCGGGTGGACGGTGACCGAAAGGCGCTGATCACCGAGTCGACGGCTTGCGCGCCGGTGGTGACGGCGGGCAAGCAGTACGACCTCGGGCTCTGGTACAAGACGACCACACCGGACGCGAACATCACGCTGTTCCGGCACGACGCGACGGCCGGCTGGCAGTACTGGAGCGACCTCAAGACCCTGGAGATGCAGGGCAGTTGGACCCAGGCCACAGTCCGTACGCCCGAGGTGCCCGCCGGTACCGACCGGATCACCTGGGGTGTTTCGGTGTACGGCACCGGGTCCGCGACCACCGACGACTACACGATGGACCAGGTCCCGGACACGCTGCCACCCGCGACCTGCACGGCGACCGCCGAGGAGTGCGCGAACGGCCGTTGGGACGTACTCCCGACCCAGAACCCTGTCCGCTCGATGCACTCCGTCGTGCTCAACAACGGCAAGGTGCTGCTGATCGCGGGCTCCGGCAACAGCCAGGAGCAGTTCGACGCGGGGACGTTCACGAGCGCGGTGTACGACCCGGTCGCCGGGACGTACAAGGTGATCCCGACGCCGAAGGACATGTTCTGCTCGGGGCACATCCAGTTGCAGGACGGCCGGGTGCTGGTGATGAGCGGCAACAAGGCGTTCCCGGCGGCGGACGGCTCGCACGGGTACGAGGGGTACAAGGACTCGTACATCTTCGACCCGGCGACCGAGACGTACAGCAAGACGAACGACCTCAACGACGGCCACTGGTACCCGTCGGCGACCGAGCTCGGCAACGGTGACGTCATCTCCTTCGGCGGGCTGCGCGAGGACTCGACGGGTTCGGTGACCGCCGAGTACTGGTCGGACGCCCAGCAGAAGTGGCTGCCGTTGTCGCAGGTCAACCAGACCTGGTCGTACTGGGGGCTGTACCCGTCGATGGTCCTGATGCAGGACAGCCGGCTCTTCTACACGGGCAGCCATGTCTTCGGGAACAACATCCCGGGGACGGGCAGCGCGATCTACGACTACGGCGCCAACACGATCACTTCGGTCTCGGGACTCCAGAACAAGGACCAACGCGACCAGTCCGCAAGCGTGTTGCTGCCTCCGGCGCAGGACCAGAAGGTCCTCACCGTCGGCGGCGGCAACATCGACTCCAACCCGGACGCGAACCGGCTGACCGACATCATCGACCTCAAGGCCGCGAACCCGACTTACACGGTCGGTCCCCAAATCCCGCAGGGGACAGTCGACTTGGGGAACGGCCCGGTGGCCGAGACCGGCGCCCAGGGCAAGATGTACGTGTCCACCGTGATCCTGCCGGACGGCACCGTCCTGGAGACGGGCGGTGGGCTGCACAACCGCGCGAACCCGGTGTACGAGGCGTCGATCTTCGACCCGACGACCACGACGTTCGACCCGGTGGCCGCCGACCCGGAGGCCCGCGGCTACCACTCCTCCTCGTTCCTGCTGCCGGACGGCCGGGTGATGTCGACCGGTGACAACCCGGGCAACGGCACCTGGAACCACAACGTGTCGATCTACACCCCGCCGTATCTCCTCAAGGGCACGCGGCCGACGATCACTTCGGTCATCGACAACGAGTGGGAGTACGGCGACACCCAGACGATCACCGTCGACCGGCCCATCGCCAAGGCCGAGTTGATCCGTCCGGCGGCGGTCACCCACTCCTCGGACCCGAACCAGCGGTTCGTGGACCTGCCGCTCTCGGTGAACGGCAACACGGTCGACCTGAACGTGACGAGCAACCCCAACCTGGCCCCGCCCGGCTGGTACATGCTCTTCGCGGTCGACGCCAACGGGGTTCCGTCGGTGGCCAAGTGGGTTCATCTGCAAGGCCCTTCGGCCCTGACCGCCTCGGACGCCTCGGCCCACGTCCACTCCTTCGCGGACTCCCTGAAGGGCAAGGTCACCGAGCCCGGCAAGAAGCGCACCTCGCAGAAGGTCAGCACGACCATCTCCGGCTGCGACCGGCACTACGGCACGATCAACGTCTGCGTCCCGACGGCCTTCCCGACCGAGGTCAAGTCGACTACCGCGGCCCGCTGTTCATGGCTCCAGCAGAACGACTACGGCCGCCTGAAGGTCAACGGCAAGGACGACCCGCTGCGGCTCGACCCGAACAGGGACGGGGTGGCTTGCGGGAAGGGTGACGTCAAGACCGTGAAGAAGAAGGGGTAGTTGTCGCC
>NZ_BARF01000010.1 GCF_000367365.1 Streptomyces prunicolor NBRC 13075
AGCCCCCACCGGGCCCGCACTCCGAACCGAAACCTCAACCCCTACGAAGCGACCGCCCAAACCCCGCAGCCAACGGCATCCTCAAACCCAACGGCGGCGGAGCCATCAACGCATCCTCAACAGGCCGCGAAAACGCCCGCCCGAACAACGCCCCCATCACGAAGTCCTCGGCCAGCGCGTGCACTTCCTGCCGATGCTGATGCAACCCATGGCCATCCGAGTGCACTTCGAACCGGCAGATGTCCCGGTTCGCCTTCTTCGCTCGGGCCGCCAACCTGAACGACAGCTCGGGATCGGTCCGTTCGTCGTTCGTGCCGTGCACGATCAGGACCCGCCGCCCCGCGAGCTGCTTCACCGGTTCGGGTGGCGCCGCGACATCCTGTTCGGGCAGCCAAGGAGCCAGCGCCACAACGGAGTTCACCGCCTCGTGCCCCGCGGAGCGCAACGCCGCGCGGGCGCCCATGTCGATCCCGGTGAGACACACGGGCACGTCCCCGTACCGCCGTACGACCTCCTCCACCGCCCAGGCCGCGTCGTGCGCGAGCTGTGCCTCGCTGCCGTTCCAGCCGCGTACGCGGTAGTGGACGACATGCGCGGCGAGCCCGTCACCCGCGCCCGCGCGGGCCAGTCGGCGCCCCAACGTCCGTACGGAGGCCGTCGCCAACATGGGGGAGGGTCTGCGGCTGGACACCTCCTCGCCACCGGGGAGCAGCAGCACCACGCCGCTCACCGAGGTCGGTTCGGGACCGAGCGCTCTCCCCAGCCGGGCCGTCCTGACCGGCGTCGCTTGCTGTGCCATGACAGAACAGTGTCAGAAGCGAGCGTGTACGCCATCCTTCCGCGCGGTCACCGTTACGTATCGACGGATTCGTACAACAGGTGATCTACGCGCGTAGGAGTTAGAGTGCGGAAATGACGAGCCAGAGCACCCCGAACACCCCGACGCCGGACCAGATCCGCCGGGCGCCGAAGGTTCTGCTGCACGACCACCTCGACGGCGGTCTCCGCCCGGGGACGATCGTCGAACTCGCGCGGGACGCCGGGTACACCGGACTCCCCGAGACCGACCCGGACAAGCTCGGCGTGTGGTTCGCCGAGGCCGCCGACTCCGGTTCGCTGGAACGGTACTTGGAGACCTTCTCGCACACGGTCGCCGTGATGCAGACCCGGGACGCGTTGATCCGCGTGGCCCGCGAGTGCGCCGAGGATCTCGCCGAGGACGGTGTCGTCTACGCGGAGGTGCGGTACGCGCCCGAGCAGCACCTCGACGGCGGGCTCAGCCTCGAAGAGGTCGTCGAGGCCGTCAACGAGGGTTTCCGGCAAGGGGAGTTGCTCGCGCGGGAGAGCGGACGGCGGATCCGCGTCGGGGCGTTGCTCACCGCCATGCGGCATGCGGCCCGTTCCCTGGAGATCGCCGAACTCGCCAACCGCTACCGCGACTTGGGCGTCGTCGGCTTCGACATCGCGGGCGCGGAGGCCGGGTTCCCGCCCACCCGGCACCTGGACGCCTTCGAGTATCTGAAGCGCGAGAACAATCATTTTACGATCCACGCCGGTGAAGCTTTTGGGCTGCCGTCGATCTGGCAGGCCCTTCAGTGGTGCGGCGCCGACCGGCTCGGGCACGGGGTGCGCATCATCGACGACATCCAGGTGAAGGAGGACGGTTCGGTCGAGCTGGGTCGCCTCGCGTCGTACGTGCGCGACAAGCGCATCCCGCTGGAGCTGTGCCCCAGCTCCAACCTCCAGACCGGCGCCGCCGACTCCTACGCCGAGCACCCCATCGGGCTGCTGCGTCGGCTGCACTTCCGCGCCACGGTCAATACCGATAATCGCCTCATGTCGCACACCAGCATGAGCAAGGAATTCGAGCACCTTGTCGAGGCGTTCGGTTATTCGCTCGACGACATGCAGTGGTTCTCCGTCAATGCTATGAAGTCAGCATTCATTCCTTTCGATGAACGACTCGCCATGATCAATGACGTGATCAAGCCCGGATATGCCGAGCTGAAATCCGAATGGCTGTTCCGGCAGACCGCCTCCACCAGCGGTTCTGTGGCAGAAGAGGGCTGAACAGGGCTGAGGGGGAGGACCGGAATGCGGGCGGGCGTTCACCATCCGTCCGCATTTCGGTGTTTGCGGCGGGTGCCTCCGCGTGTTTACGGTCTTGGACCGCTCACATTCCCCGTCTTCCCATTCAAGGACGCATTCACCATGAAGCAGTCTGCTGCCAAGACCCTCGGTGTCGCCGCCCTCGGTGCTGCCTTCGCCGCCGTAGGCGCGGGTGCCGCGAGCGCGGCTCCGGCGGTGCCGGACGCCACCCAGGCGCTGGGTGCCGTGACCCACACGCTGCCCGCCGAGAACGTCGCCAAGGCGCTGCCGGGTGCCGGCCAGGCGCTGAGCCAGGCGCAGCCCGCCCTCGCCGGTGGTCTGTCCGCTGTGCAGCCGGCCGCCGAGAAGGTCCTCTCCGACGGCCCGACCGCGCCCGTCGCCGGGCTGCTGGGCGGCCTCCCGCTGTCGAACACGGGCCTGCCCACGCACGGCCTGCCGCTGAACGGCGTCCCGCTGGGCTGAGCCCCGCCCCCTGAACGCGCCGATGGGGCGCACCCCCGGACGAGAGGGTGCGCCCCATCGGCGTACGCGCGGATCGGGGCACGGGGGCCGGAGCCTCACCAGGCCTCGGTGCGCACCTTGTCCTCGGACGGGAACAGGATCCACAGCGCGATGTAGAGCAGGAACTGCGGACCGGGCAGCAGACACGAGAGCAGGAAGATCACCCGCATCGTGGTCGCGGAGGTACCGAAGCGCCGCGCCAGCGCTGCGCACACTCCGCCGATCATGCGGCCTTGGGTGGGGCGGGCAATGGCGGCCATGGTGGCGCTCCTTTTGTTGGGTCGTTCGCCTACGGGGGCGCCTCGGCCGGTGTCGAGAGCACGATCGTGCTCGACGCTTCGCGCCTCCGCGCGTTCGCACTCTCGACACCGGCGCGCCCCCTACGGCTCTCTCCCGGCCGACGCGTGGGGACACTGGCCCTTGGTGGGCCCTGGGCGTTCGTTGCGGTGGGCGGGTTGGTTGCCCATCTGCCGTCAACGTTACGGACGCGCAGCGCACCCCGCGTCGCTCTACGGTGCGATGCCGACCCTGGGAATCGTCGGGGTCCGCCCCTGAGACGCTTCCTCCTGGAGGACGGTCGCGGGGAGGGGACTCTCCACCCGGCGACGGAGCCAGGCGCGGGCGGCCGGGACGATCGCGGCGTGCGCGAGGGCCACACCGACCGTGTTCATGAGCAGCGAGTCGATGTCGACGACCTGGCCCGGCACCCCGGTCTGCAGCAGTTCGATGCCCAGGGAGATCAGGGCGCCCGCAGCGACCGTACGGACGAAGGACGCGAGCGGGGAGACATGGAGTCTGCCGCTGACCGTCGGGAGCAGGACACCCAGCGGGGCCAGCAGCGCGAGGCCCTCACCGATCCGCTTCGACGCCTCCGGCCAGCCCATGGCCAGATCCGCCCGGATGCTGGCCAGTGGGTGCAGATTCGGGGGCATCATCCAGGGGACGTCCCGGGGGCGCAGTGTGACCCAGGCGACGAGCACGAGATGTGCGACGAGGAGGACACCTCCTGTCACACGGATGCGAATCGCGGCGCTGCCGCCGATGGAGCCTTCACGCTGCACGCACCACAAGACGCCCTCTCCGGCACGATCGGTTCCGGGTAGGTGCCAAGCACCAGGGTGAGGCCTGCGCCACACGCCCCTTTTCGCGCCCCGTTCACCTCCGGGGCGCATGCGGCTTCAGCCGCCGGTCACCTCGCTGGACGGCGGTGCCTTGGTGCCGGGGTCGGTGCGGACGTCGTCCGTGCACTCGTAGCGGCGCAGGGGCGCGGCGTCCGGGCCGCCGAGGATCACGGAGCCGTCGCCCTCGGCCGCGGCCGAGTCGGAGAACGTACAGACGAGCTGGGCGAGCGCGTACGACGTGAGGTCGGCCGGTGAATTGCTCAGCCGCAGCGCGTCCTTGGGATCCTTGACGCCCGGCCCGCTCACCGTCATGCCGCCGCGCACGTCGGTCGTGTAACCGGCGTCCCGCTCGCCCGAGGACGGCGCCTGGGCGAGCTGGTCCAGCAGCCCCTGCGCCACGATCACCCGCCGCTGCGCGTCCGCCGTGCCGTCCGGCACCTGTACGGCCCGGTCGACGGTCACCAGCGACGACCCGCACAGCAGGAACACCTGCACGGGCACCCCGCGCGCGGCCTGCGGCGACACGTCCGGCTCGGTGAGTGTGCACGGCACCCGGGACGGCGCGGCCCCGAAGTCGGTCGGCACCTCGGTGGCCCGGATCCCGCACCCGGCGAGCAGCAGGCCGAGGAACGGAAGGGCCAGTGCGGTGCCGTAGCGGCGTCGTACGTTCATGACGCAGTCTCCTCGGGGCCGGCGCCCTCGCTCTTCTCGCCGTTCTCGGCGCCGGGCTCCTCCGTGAGCGCGGAGGCGTCCCGCGGCAGCCGCAGGGTGAACACGGCGCCGCCCTCGGGGGAGTTGGCGGCGGTGATCCCGCCGCCGTGGAATCGGGCGTTCTCCAGGGCGATGGAGAGACCCAGGCCGCTGCCCTCGGAGCGCGGCCGGGAGGCGCTCGCCTTGTAGAAGCGGTCGAAGACGTGCGGCAGGACGTCCTCGGGGATGCCCGGGCCGTGATCCCGTACGGCGATGACGAGTTCGTCGTCCTCCAGCCGCACCGACACCCGGACCGGCGAGCCGCCGTGCTTGAGGGCGTTGCCGATGAGGTTGGCGAGGATGACGTCGAGGCGGCGCGGGTCGAGCCGGGAGTGGATGCCCCGCTCGGCGTCCAGGTCGACCGCGTCCAGCCAGGCGCGGGCGTCGATGCACGCGGTGATCTGGTCGGCGAGGTCGACGTCGTCGAGGACGAGCCGGGCGGTGCCCGCGTCGAAGCGGGTGACCTCCATCAGGTTCTCGACGAGGTCGCCGAGCCGCTTGGTCTCGCTGACGACGAGCCGTACGGCGGGCTCGATCATCGGGTCCACGCTGCCGGTCTCGGCGTCGAGTTCCTCCTCCAGCACCTCGACCACCGCCGTGATCGCGGTCAATGGGGTGCGCAGCTCGTGCGACATGTCGGCGACGAACCGGCGCGAGGCGTCGTCGCGGGCGGCCATGTCGGCGACCCGCTTCTCCAGCGCCTCGGCGGTCTGGTTGAACGTCCGTGCCAGCTCGGCGAGTTCATCCGTACCGGAGACCCGCAGCCGGGTGTCGAGCTTGCCCTCGCCGAGCCGGCGCGCGGCGATGCCGAGCCGGTGCACGGGCTTGAGGACGGTCGTCGCGGCGGCCTGCGCGAGCAGCGCGGAACCGATCAGCGCCAGCCCGGTGGCGATACCCAGCGACCAGGCGAGGGAGTTGAGGTCCTTCGCCTCCGGCTCAAGGGACTTGAGCATGTAGCCGGTCGGCCCGCCGCCGATCATCCGCGTCCCGGCCACCAGATACGGCGTGCCGTGCTCGGTGACCCGCTGCCAGTACAGGTGGTACGGCTCCTTGTTGCCGTCGGTCACCGACTGCTGCTTGTTCACCGCCGTACGCAGCGACTTGGGCACGTCCTCCAGCGAAAAGCCGTTCAGGCCGCCCGAGTTGCCGTAGACCGCCTTGTCGTTCGTGTCCTCGCCGACGAGCAGGACGCTGAAGCGCTGGCTGCTGTTGGCCATCTGGCCCGCGGTGCGCATCAGTTCGTCCTGCGTGGGGTGCGCGGGCAGGGCGCCCGCGCGGTTCTGCATCTCCTGCCGGAAGTCGCGCAGTACGGCGTCCTGGGCGCGGGTGAGGACGGCCTCGCGGTTGAGCCAGTAGGCGATGCCGGACGCGGACACGGCGGCGGTCAGCGCGACCAGGCCGAAGACCACGACCAGCCTGAGGCGCAGGCTGGTGAACCGCAGCCGCCACAGAACTCCCTTACGACCCGGGCGCCAGCCGCGGATCCCCCCTGGTGCGTCGGTCACTGAGGCGAGTCCAGGCGGTAGCCGACGCCGCGCACGGTACGGATGAGGGTCGGGGACGAGGGGATGTCCTCGACCTTGGCGCGCAGCCGCTGGACACAGGCGTCCACCAGGCGCGAGTCGCCGAGGTAGTCGTGCTCCCACACCAGGCGCAGCAACTGCTGCCGGGACAGGGCCTGTCCGGGCCGCCGGCTCAGTTCGAGCAGCAACCGCAGCTCGGTGGGCGTGAGTTGGAGGTCCTCGCCGTTCTTCGTGACGGTCATCGCGGCCCGGTCGATGACGAGCGAACCGAACGACGCCGCGTCGTTGGCCTCCCGCTCGCCGCGCCGCAGCACGGCCCGGATGCGGGCGTCCAGGACGCGCCCCTGCACGGGTTTGACCACGTAGTCGTCGGCACCGGACTCCAATCCGACGACGATGTCGATGTCGTCGGAGCGCGCTGTGAGCAGAATGATCGGCAGCTGGTCCGTGCGCCGGATACGACGGCACACCTCGAAACCGTCGATGCCGGGCAGCATCACATCCAGCACGATCAGGTCCGGCCGCTGCTCACGCAACAGCTTCAGACCGTCCTCGCCGCTGGCAGCGGTGGCTACCCGGTGTCCCTGGCGCGTCAGCGAGAGCTCCAGGGCCGTCCGGATGGCGTCGTCGTCCTCGATCAGCAACAGGGAAGGCACGGGCCTCATTCTGGCCCATGTGGGGGTGGGGTTTCGACACCTGTACGTGTACGTAGCCCTTGTAGGTATGTGTGCGCCCCCGTAGCGCCCTTTTCTGTGACCGGACTGTCCGTTTTCTGAGGGCAGCTGCAGAGACCGACCCCTGTGACAGGTCTGTGACAGTCGGCGGACAAGCCCATGAAGTGACCCCGGCAGGATTTTCGGCACAGGCAAGGAACCACGCCGGAACATCCGAACACCGGGCAAGTCCACTACGGGGGGCGCGAGATGAACACGCTGCACAGCACCAGCAACAACGCAGTCATCACGCGTCTGCACGACGTCACCCGGGGTTCCGAGAAGTCCGGTGCCGTGAGCGGGCGGGGGTGCGTTCGCGGTGCCGGGCGTCAGCACACCGGGTTCATGACGGTGGTTGACGCGCACACGGGGGAAGCGCACGGGGGAAGCGCGTACAGGGAGGACACGGGGGAGCGTCGCTCGCTGTCGGAGGCGGAGTTCACCGCCTACGTCCAGGAGCGCCGCGCCTCCCTGTACGCAACCGCCTACCACCTGACCGGCGACCGCTTCGAGGCCGAGGACCTGCTGCAGAGCGCGCTGTTCTCGACGTACAAGGCGTGGGACCGGATCAGCGACAAGGCCGCGGTCGGGGGCTACCTCCGCCGCACCATGACGAACCTGCACATCAGCGCGTGGCGCCGCCGCAAGCTGAACGAGTACCCGACCGAGGAGCTGCCGGAGACGCCCGGCGACACGGACGCGATGCGCGGCACAGAACTGCGCGCGGTCCTGTGGCAGGCGCTGTCCCGGCTGCCGGAACTCCAGCGCACCATGCTGGTCCTCCGCTACTACGAGGGCCGCACGGACCCGGAGATCGCGGAGATCCTCGACATCAGTGTCGGCACGGTGAAGTCCAGCATCTGGCGGTCGCTCCGCCGCATGCGCGAGGACGAGGTCCTCAGCTTCGGCCGTGACGAGGAGGACGCCTTCGGGGAGCTTGTCGCCTGAAGGTCGGGGGGGAATAGGTAACGGGGGAGGTCCGGGGGGACCACGGGGGATCGGTACCGGGGGGTGCCGACGGGGTCACGGGGACCATGGGGGGAAAGCACGGGGGAAGTACCACGGGGGAACGGGGAGAGCGGGACTGGAGGGCCGGGGGGTCCGTCCAGTCCCGCTTTTTGCGCCTGAACCGGCGCCGCTCTCGCCGACCTGGTTGCTCGCCGTCGTGGTGCCTCAATTGATGGTTGCGGTCCTATGACGGAGAAGACGCCGGACTGATTCGTGCCGGGCGCCGGCCCACCGCCGCCGCGGCCAGCCGCCCCAGCGCCTCGTCCTTGTCGCAGGCGTACGCGCCGAGTCCGGTCTGCCGGGCCACGATCGAGCGCTCGAGACGCATCAGCCGCCAGCCGCGCCGCAACAGGAACGGCACGGACTTACGGCCCTCCCGGAGATCCCGCAGGAAGCGGCGCCGGAAGGTGCGCATCGGACCCCGGCTCAGGCACAGCGCGTCCGCGAGGACACCCAGCTCCTGGCACCGGGTGATGACCTCGGCGGCGAAGATGCCCTCCGCTATGAACAACGGGGTCCGGCCCACATCGACCGCCTCCGTGCCCGTGCGGGCGCTGAGCGAGATGTCGTAGACCGGCACGTCCGTACGGCCCGTGCGGCACAGCTCGACGATCGCGGCGACCGCGACGTCCGCGTCCCAGGAGTCGGGGTGGTCCCAGTCGATGTCCGAACTCCCCGCCACCTGCGGCAGCGTCGGGTCGTCGCCCTCTTTGTAGAAGTCGTCGAGCCGCAGCACGGGGAGGCCGGACCGGGCGGAGACGAGGGACTTGCCGGAACCCGAGGGGCCGCACAGCAGCACGACACGGGCCGGTGACGGGGAAAGGATGCTCACGGGACACCAGTTTGACGCATTCCGTACGTCCTGCCGACCCCGCGGGTCGGCAGTGGAACGCGCATCACACGTCAACTACCCTTCGTGCTGACCTGATTACCCTGCGCACCAGAAGGTGGCACCAGCAATGGCACGACACACGTCCCCCCAGCATCCGACCGCCCAGCGGGCCCTCGTCGCCCTCGCGACCGCGGGAGTCGCCCTCGGTGCGGGGGCGGCGTCGGCCGCCGCGGACACCGCGCCGGTCGTAGACGTGATGCGGACGCGGCCCACGTCTCTGGGCAAGATCGACCCCGCGGCGGGGCTGGGCGCGCTTACCGGGACGGTCGGGTATGTCACCGGGCCTGTTGCCGGGCTCAAGCCCAACCCCCTTGCCGGTACGGGTGTTGACCCGCTCGACAACGGAGTTGCCACTCAGCTCGCGGACTTTCAGCCGTTGGCCTCGCAGGCGTTGACGGGGCCGGTGGCTGAGGCTCAGTCGATCGGGAGCATGCCGGTGGTTGGGCAGGTGACGGGGTTGTTGGGGGGTTGAGGGATTGCGGGGGAGGGGTGGGGAGCTGCGGTTTCGTTGCCGGGTGACGGCCCGTTGTGGCTGGTCGCGCAGTTCCCCGCGCCCCTGAAGAGCGTGCCTTCGGCCGCTCAGTACGAGGAGCCGCTCGCTCCTAGCGAACCCGTGGGGTGCCAGACCGTCTTTGTTTCCAGGAAGGCTGTCAGGCGGTCGATGCCGGGAGTCTCCGCGTAATCCACAGGCTGTGGACGGAGGACTCGCTTGAGGTTGTCGGCTGCTGCGATCTCCAGTTCCTTCGCGAGTGCGTCGTCCGCGCCTGCCAAGTCGATCGCGTTGACGTCCTGGTGGGCGGCGAGGGGGGCCGCGATCTCCGCCGTCCTGCCGGAGAGGACGTTGACGACTCCGCCGGGGAGGTCGGAGGTGGCCAGGACCTCGCCCAACGACAGTGCGGGGAGCGGGGAGTTCTCGCTCGCGATGACGATGACCGTGTTGCCGGTCGCGATCACCGGGGCGATGACCGAGATCAGGCCCAGGAAGGAGGACTCCTGGGGCGCCAGGACGGTGACTACTCCCGTCGGTTCGGGGGAGGAGAGGTTGAAGTACGGGCCCGCCACCGGGTTCGCGCCGCCAACCACCTGTGCGATCTTGTCGGTCCAGCCCGCGTACCAGACCCAGCGGTCGATCGCCGCGTCGACGACTGCGGCCGCCTTGGACTTCGACAGGCCTTCCGCGTCCGCGACTTCACGCGCGAACTGGTCCTTGCGGCCCTCCAGCATCTCGGCGATGCGGTAGAGGATCTGGCCGCGGTTGTAGGCCGTGGCGCCGGACCAGCCGCCGAACGCCTTGCGCGCCGCTACGACCGCGTCGCGGGCGTCCTTGCGGGAGGACTGGGGTGCGTTCGCCAGCCACTTGCCCTTGGGGTCCGTCACTTCGTACACCCGGCCGCTCTCGGAACGCGGGAACTTCCCGCCGACGTACAGCTTGTAGGTCTTGAAGACGGACAGTCGTGCGTCAGACATCGAGGTACGCCTCCAGGCCGTGGCGACCGCCCTCGCGGCCGTAGCCCGACTCCTTGTAGCCGCCGAACGGCGAGGTCGGGTCGAACTTGTTGAACGTGTTGGACCAGATGACGCCCGCGCGCAGCTTGCTCGCGACCGCGAGGATGCGGGAGCCCTTCTCGGTCCAGATGCCGGCGGAGAGGCCGTACTGGCTGTTGTTGGCCTTCGCGACCGCCTCCTCGGGCGTACGGAAGGTCAGCACGGACAGCACCGGGCCGAAGATCTCGTCGCGGGCGATGGTGTGCGCCTGGGTGACGTTCGTGAAGAGCGTCGGGGCGAACCAGTAGCCGGAGGACGGGAGTTCACAGGACGGCGACCAGCGTTCGGCGCCCTCCGCCTCGCCCTGTTCGACGAGTGTGGTGATACGGGAGAGCTGCTCGGCCGAGTTGATCGCGCCGATGTCCGTGTTCTTGTCGAGCGGGTCGCCGAGGCGGAGGGTGGAGAGGCGCCGCTTCAGGGAGTCCAACAGCTCGTCCTGGATGGACTCTTGGACGAGCAGGCGGCTGCCCGCGCAGCAGACCTGGCCCTGGTTGAAGAAGATGCCGGTGACGATCCCCTCCACGGCCTGGTCGATGGGGGCGTCGTCGAAGACGATGTTCGCGCCCTTGCCGCCGAGTTCGAGGGTGACCTTCTTGGTCGTGCCGGCCACCTGGCGTGCGATCGCCTTGCCGACCGCCGTGGAACCGGTGAAGGCGACCTTGTTGACGTCCGGGTGCGCGACCAGCGCGGCGCCCGAATCGCCGTATCCCGGAAGGATGTTGACGACACCCTTGGGGAGGCCCGCCTGGCGGCAGATGTCCGCGAAGAAGAGGGCGGAGAGGGGGGTCGTCTCGGCGGGCTTCAGCACGACCGTGTTGCCGGTGGCCAGTGCCGGGGCGATCTTCCACGCCAGCATCAGGAGCGGGAAGTTCCAGGGGATGACCTGGCCCGCGACACCGAGCGGCTGGGGGTTCGCGCCGAAGCCGGCGTGGTCCAACTTGTCGGCCCAGCCCGCGTAGTAGAAGAAGTGCGCGGCGACCAAGGGGAGGTCGGCGTCCCTCGTCTCCTTGATGGGCTTGCCGTTGTCCAGGGTTTCCAGGACGGCCAGTTCGCGGCTGCGCTCCTGGATGATCCGGGCGATGCGGAACAGGTACTTCGCGCGCTCGGAGCCGGGCAGCGCCGACCACTTCTCGAAGGCCCTGCGGGCGGCCTTCACCGCGCGGTCGACGTCCGCCTCGCCCGCCTGGGCGATCTCGGAGAGGACCTCTTCGGTGGAGGGAGAGACGGTCTTGAAGACCTTGCCGTCCGCCGCTTCCGTGAACTCGCCGTCGATGAACAGGCCGTAGGAGGGCGCGATGTCGACGACCGAGCGGGACTCGGGCGCCGGTGCGTACTCAAAAACGGAAGCGGATGCAGATGTGGATGCCATGTGGATCAGTCCACCGTCACGTAGTCGGGGCCGGAGTAGCGGCCGGTGGCCAGCTTCTGACGCTGCATCAGCAGGTCGTTCAGGAGCGAGGACGCGCCGAAGCGGAACCAGTGGTTGTCCAGCCAGTCCTCGCCCGCCGTCTCGTTGACGATGACCAGGAACTTGATCGCGTCCTTGGAGGTGCGGATACCGCCCGCGGGCTTCACGCCCACCTGGATGCCGGTCTGGGCGCGGAAGTCGCGCACCGCCTCCAGCATCAACAGGGTGTTCGCGGGGGTCGCGTTGACGGCGACCTTGCCCGTCGACGTCTTGATGAAGTCCGCGCCGGCCAGCATGCCGAGCCAGCTCGCGCGGCGGATGTTGTCGTACGTCGAGAGTTCGCCGGTCTCGAAGATGACCTTGAGGCGGGCCGCCCCGGACGCCTCCTTCACGGCGACGATCTCGTCGTACACCTTCATGTAGTTGCCCGCGAGGAACGCCCCGCGGTCGATGACCATGTCGATCTCGTCGGCGCCCGCGGCGACCGCGTCGCGCACGTCGGCCAGCTTCACGGCGAGCGCGGCACGGCCGGCCGGGAACGCGGTGGCGACGGAGGCGACCTTCACGGAGGAACCGGCGACGGCCTCCTTCGCGGTGGCCACCATGTCCGGATAGACACAGACGGCCGCGGTCGAGGGGCTCGTGCGATCGGTCGGGTCGGGGCGGACGGCCTTGGCGCCGAGCGCCCGGACCTTCCCCGCGGTGTCCGCGCCTTCCAGCGTCGTCAGGTCGACCATCGAGATGGCGAGGTCGATGGCGTACGCCTTCGCGGTGGTCTTGATGGAACGGGTCCCCAGCGAGGCGGCACGCGCCTCCAGGCCGACCGCGTCGACGCCGGGCAGCCCGTGAAGGAAACGGCGCAGCGTACTGTCCGACGCCGTCACCTCGCCGAGTGAGTGTGCAGCAGCAGGTGCAGTGGTGGGCATGGTCACCAGACGAGCATATCTACGCGCGTAGCGGCTGTACAGCCCGGGTGAGATATCGCGCCTGAAGGGGCGCGGGGCTGTATCTATGTGCGGCTCCGCCGCGTGGGCGCGAGCAACCACGATGCACCTGAGGCCGCAAACGCACACAACCCCAACGGCGACTAGGCGGACCCCTGAGGCACAATCGCACCATGACGACCCCGCACACCGACGCCGACCCCCAAGACCGGACCCACCGCTCACCCGCGGGCATCGTCGGCGGCGTCCTGCTGCTGGCCATCGTCGGCTGGCTCGGCATCGACGCCCTCGTGACCGGCCACGGCCGCACGCCGTGGCTCGCACTGGCGGGCATGATCCTCGTCGTACCGCTGATCGTCGCGTTCACGCTCCGCCCGGCGGTGTACGCCAACCCGGACCGGCTGCGGATCCGCAACCCGTTCCGGATCGTCGTACTGCCGTGGGGCGAGATCGCCGCACTGCGATCCGGCTACTCGAACGAGGTCCTCACGACGGCGGGCGCCAAGTTCCAGCTGTGGGCGATCCCGGTCTCGCTGCGTGCCCGCAAGAAGGCGGCGCGGCGCGAGGCACGGGCCACGGCGGAGACGGGGAACGCGGGGGGCGGCAGGTCCGGCGCCTTCGGCAGGTCCGCGGGCTTCGGCCTCGGCGGCGGGGCCGTGCAGGGCGGGTCCACGCGCGCGGAGTCCGACCAGGTCATGGCCGATCTGCGCGAGCTGCTGGAGGACCAGGGGCAGACGGAGTCGGCGCAGGGCGAGATCACCGTGCGCTGGGCGTACGAGGTGATCGCGCCGGTGGTCGCCGGGGCCGTACTGCTGGCGATCCTGCTGGCGACGGGCTGACCGAGCGGGCTGACCGGATGGGCAGACCGGACGGGCACCGCCCACGCTCCCCGCGCACCCTTCTCTCCTCTTTCTCTGGGATGTCATGACCACGAACGTCCAGGAGCCGTCGCTGCTGCCCCCCTCCGCGATACCCGAGGGGTGCGTGCCCTGGAACGGGGAGCACGCGCGCGTGTGGGCCGACGCGGCGGTGCCGTGGTGGGTGCCGGTCCGGCCCCGGCGATGGTCCTTCGAACTGGCCCTCTGGTGCGCCGTGCTGGTCGCCTTCGCCCTGCTGACGACCACGGACCTGCCCCCGGAACTGGCCGCGTTGCTGCCGCTCCAGGCCATGTGGTCGCTGTGGCGTCCCGAGGTCGTACGGTTCTCCGCGCCCGTCCTGATCGCACTGGTCGCGATACGGGCCACCGAACTGTCCTGGCCGGCCCTGGTGTGCGCCACCCTGCTGGTCCTGGCCTCCGTGACGGCCACCGAACTACGGGCACGCGCGCGTGCCCGCCAGCGGCGGAGCGCCCTGGCGGCGGTCGGCGGGGTCACGGCCGTACCGCCGGACGCGGACGGGCGGGTGCGGCGGGGCGGGCTCCTCCTCAAGTTCGGGGCCGGTGTGGGCGTACCCGGTGTCGTACTCATCGCCACCGCCGATCTGTGGCGATGGACGAGCGACCGCCAAGTGGCCCTCGCCGAGGGCCTGTTCATCGTCGGCCTGGCACTCACCCTGCTCCTCTCCGGAACCCTCGGCCGACGCCGCGCGCTCACGCTGCGCGCGACACCCGCGCCCGTCCTGCGCGTCCTCGTCGGCAAGGACGACCACGAGGACGCCGTGGTCTACGCGACGGACGACACGGAGGCGCTACGGCCGCTGTTCACGGTCGCGACAAGGGCGGTACGCGACGACGAGAACGGGGAGGAAGACAAGGACGACAAGGGCGACAAGGGCGACGAGGAGGAGCTGGAGGAACTCCTCGACGCGCCTGCGAAGACCGGCGCTCGCGCCCCCCTGCGCGAGGCCGTCCTGTACGGCATCCCCTGCGACGGCGCCGAGATCCTGCTGCTCAGCGCGGCGAAGGAGCCAGGTGAGCCGCCGGTGACGGAGTGGTCGACCGGGCCCGTACGGCCGTTGGCGGCGGGTGCCGCGCGGCGGCGGATCGCCCGGGAGGAGCGGGCGGCGGTCCGGGCGGCCCGGGACAAGGCGCGCGACGGGGAACTGGCCGCGACCGTGCGGGCGGGGACCGTCGTGGTGCCGGTACGGCGCTGGCGGGCGGGGCCGGTGGACTGGCTGGCGAGCTTCCTGACCGTGCAGTGGTGTTTGGGGTACTTCCTGCTGGGGATCGACGACAGCCTCTGGTTCCGAGGTCTGCTTCTCCTCTTCGGCCTGATGTGCGCCGTCCGCGTCCCCGTGAAACTGCGCTGGCGCATCACCGCCGACCGCACCGGCATCTGGCTGAACCGGCTGCGCGCCCCGCGCCACATCCCCTGGGACGAGCTCCGCGCGGCCCGCCGGGAATCCTTCGAACTCCAGCTGCGGGTGCGCGACGGCGACAACTGGGCGGTGGCCGCGCCCCGTTGGGCCTGGTGGCAACGCCGGCGCGGACTGATCCACCCCTACGACGCGCTCGCCGCCGAACTCTCCGCGATGATCTCCGACCCCGCGCTGCGTCCCACGGGCGAGAGCGAAGTGGGCGAGCGGGGACGCCAGTTGTGGCCCGTCGCCGTGCTTCTCGGGCTGGCCTGGACCGCGTTGCTCGTCACGCGCTGGCTGTCCTGACCGCAGGACGGGACGAGCACGGGGTACACGGGACGAGGACGGGTGCCCCGGACGAGCGCCGGGTGCCCCGGACGGACGCGGGCACCCCCCAGGGCGTCGCTCAGATACCGGCCGCCGCCGACAGGTCGCGCTTGATCGTCGCGAGGGTCTCGGCGGCCTGCGCGCGGGCCGCCGGGAGGTCGGCGTGCGCGGCGACGGGGACCACGACCTCCAGGTAGCACTTCAGTTTGGGCTCGGTGCCGCTGGGCCGGACGATGACCCGGGCACCGTCGAGCGTGTAGCGCAGGCCGTCCGTGGGCGGGAGCTTCGCAGTCCCCTCGGTCAGGTCCTCGGCGTTGGTGACGGCCAGCCCGGCGAGCGCGGTCGGCGGCTGCTCGCGCAACCGTCGCATGGCGTCCGCGATGACACTCAAGTCCTCGACACGGAAGGAGAGTTGGTCGGTGGCGTGCAGACCGTGCTCCACGGCGAGATCGTCGAGGAGGTCGAGCAGATCGCGCCCCTCGGCCTTCAACTCCGAAGCCAGTTCGGTGATGAGGAGGGCGGCCGTGATGCCGTCCTTGTCGCGCACGCCGTCCGGGTCCACGCAGTAGCCGAGGGCTTCCTCGTAGCCGTAGCGAAGGCCTTCCACGCGGGCGATCCACTTGAAGCCGGTGAGGGTCTCCTCGTAGGGGAGGCCCGCCTTCTCGGCGATACGGCCGAGGAGGGACGAGGAGACGATCGACTCGGCGAAGGTGCCCCGGGCGCCGCGTCGTACGAGGTGTGCGGCGAGGAGCGAACCGACCTCGTCGCCGCGCAGCATGCGCCAACTGCCGCCCTGGGTGCGGCCCTTGACGGCCGCCGCGCAGCGGTCTGCGTCCGGGTCGTTGGCGATGATCAGGTCGGGGTCCGTGGCGCGGGCCTGCGCGAAGGCGAGGTCCATCGCGCCGGGCTCCTCCGGGTTGGGGAAGGCGACGGTCGGGAAGTCCGGGTCGGGCTCGGCCTGTTCGGCGACGAGCACGGGCGCGGGGAAGCCGGCCCGGGCGAACGCGGCCAGCAGCACGTCCTTGCCGACGCCGTGCATCGCCGTGTAGACGGTGCGGGCGGTACGGGGGGAGTTCGGGGCGAGGACGGCGTCGGTGCGGGCGAGGTAGGCGTCGAGGACGCCCTCGTCGAGGGTTTCCCACCCTTCCGTCGGCCGGGGCACGTCATGCAGGGAGTTGACCGCGTCGATCTCGGCGGCGATCTCCGCGTCGGCCGGGGGCACGATCTGGGAGCCGTCGCCGAGGTAGACCTTGTAACCGTTGTCCCGGGGCGGGTTGTGGCTGGCGGTGACTTCGACACCGGCGATCGCGCCCAAGTGCCGTATGGCGAAGGCGAGTACGGGGGTGGGGAGGGGGCGGGGCAGTACGGCGGCCTTGAGTCCCGCGCCGACCATCACGGCGGCGGTGTCGCGGGCGAAGTCGGCGGACTTGTGGCGGGCGTCGTAGCCGATGACGACGGTTCCGGTTCCGTCGGTGTGGCCGTTCTTCTTGAGGTACGCGGCGAGTCCGGCGGCGGCGCGGATGACGACCGCGCGGTTCATCCGCATGGGCCCGGCGCCGAGTTCGCCGCGGAGGCCGGCGGTGCCGAACTGGAGGGTGCCGCGGAAGCGCTCCGCTAGTTCCGTGACGTCCCCGGCGTCGATGAGCTTGGCGAGCTCGTCGCGCGTCTCCGCGTCGGGGTCCTCGGCGAGCCATGCGTTGGCCTGCGCGATGAGATTGGCGTGCACGGTCGGTCCCTCTCGTTGTCTCTTGGT
>NZ_BARF01000009.1 GCF_000367365.1 Streptomyces prunicolor NBRC 13075
CAGCGCAGCAATCCCCACCAACACCGGCACCGACAACACCGTGGACAGCAGGATCGAGTCCCGAGCCAACCCCTCACCCACCCGATACCGACTCGCGTACGTATACAGGTTCTGCGCAGCAGGCAACGCCGACGTCACCACCACGTCGAGCAACCCCGCCCCGTGAATACCGAACACAGCCACAGCCAACGCCCACGCAATCACCGGCTGCCCCACCGACTTCAGCGCAACCGACAACAACACCGGCCCCCGCTCAACGCCCCGCGCAGGAACCGCACTTCCCCGCAGTGAAATCCCGAACCCGATCAACACCGCCGGCACAGCCATGTTCCCGATCAGGGTGAGCGGATCCAGCACCGGGCCCGGAACATGAACCCCGATCCCCGCAACCGCAACCCCCGCAAGAGACCCCACCGCAACCGGATTCCGCAGCGGCGTAAGCAGCCGCAGCCACAAAGGCCCCTTCTCACCCGCCCCCGAAAGATCGAGGACGGTCAACGCCAGCGGGCTCACCACCACCAGCTGGAACAACATCACCGGCGCCACGAGCGACGCATTGCCGAGGACGTACACCGAGATCGGAATCCCGAGGTTGCCGGAGTTGACGTAACTCGAACACAGCGCCCCGATCGTCGTACGGCCGACACCCCAGCCCCGTACGACCCCCACCACCACGAACACCCCCGCCACCGCAGCCGTGCTCAGCACCGTCACGAGCAGCCCACTGGAGAAGATCACCGACAGATCGGCCCGCGCGAGGGTCGTGAACAGCAGCGCCGGGGACGCGACATTGAAGGCCAGCTTGGTCAGGACGTCCCGCCCGTGTTCGCCGAGGGAACCGCGCAGGCCGATCAGATAGCCGACCGCGATGACCACACCGATGACCGCGAACCCGGTCAGCACCCCCTGCACGGCACCCCCTCCGCACCGACTTCGGCGCGCGGGAGGGCGTCGGGTATCCAGGGCGGGGCTGATCCGTGGGGCATACAGCAAACCTAGGCGGTCGCCCCCGATGAGTTACGACCGCCCACCCGGTCTACCGATCGTGGACGCCAAGACACCCGCTGTACTCGTGCCGGCCCGCCCCGTCACCCGTGACGAGGTGGCGGGGCTGTGCGCCGAGGTACGGGCACTGATGGAGGCGACCGGAGCCGGAGTGGTCCTGGTCGAGGTCGTCGGGCCCGGGCCGCCGGGCCTCGGTACCGTCGACCTCCTGGCCCGGCTGCAACTCACCGCCCGGAGGACCGGGGGCGGCCGGATCAGACTCCGCGCCCCCGCCCCCGAACTACGCGCCCTCCTCGACCTGGTCGGACTCCGCTTCGAGATGGAGGGGCAGGTCGAACAGCGGGAACCAGCGCTTGGTGTCCAGGAAGAAGTGGAACCCGGTGAGCCCGCCGTCTGAGATCTCCAGGATCTGGACCGCCCAGGGCGCGTAACCACCCGCCTCCGGGTCCGGCTTGTACTGGGCGAAGCCCGGCAGACCGTTCACCTGCACCGGGATCAGTCGCGATCCCTCGCAGGCGGAACCGATCGTCGTCATGAAGCCCGTGATGTCGTCGTGGCCGGTGAGCCACAGGTCGAACGGCGGCATCGTCATGATGGCGTCCTCGTGCAGCAGCGCGGTGAGCGCGGCCATGTCGTAGCCCTCGAAGGCCGCGACGTACCGCTCAAGAAGCTTCTGCTGCTCCTCGTCGAGCGGGTCGGAGACGGCCGCGTCGGCCGCCTTGTCGTCCCGCTCGGCGAGGGTCGCCCGGGCCCGCTGCAACGCGCTGTTGACCGACGCGACCGAGGTGTCGAGCAGCTCGGCGACCTCGTTCGCCCGCCAGGCCAGCACCTCGCGCAGGATCAGCACCGCCCGTTGTTTGGGCGGCAGTTGCTGCAGGGCGGCCATGAACGCGAGCCGTACGGACTCCTTGGCCACGGCCGCCTCCGCCGGGTCGGCGACCGTCGGCAGCACGCGCGCGTCGGGCATCGGCTCCAGCCAGGTGTTGTCCGCGCGGGGCGACAGCGCGGCCTGCGCGAGAGGCGTGGAGTCGCTGAGGTCGACGGGCCGTGCCCGCTTGTTGCCGGCGGACAGCATGTCCAGGCAGACGTTCGTGGCGATCCGGTACAGCCAGGAACGGAGACTGGACCGGCCCTCGAACTTCTCGTAGTTCCGCCAGGCGCGGACCATCGTGTCCTGCACCGCGTCCTCGGCCTCGAAGGACGAGCCGAGCATGCGGTAGCAGTACCCGGTCAGCTCGACGCGGTGTTTCTCCAGCCTGACATCGAGGTCGTCCGTCGTAGTCACAACGCTGTCACTCATGGTCTCGCCCACCCACCCCTGTGGCCGTTCTTCCCTTACCCCGAAACGTAGCGCAGCCCACTGACAATGGCGCGAGGAGTGAACGAACGTGCAGGTCAGAGCGGTAACCGGGCACCCGGTATTGGTGTGGAGCCCCGTCCTCAGGCGCCGGACGGGCTGATCGGTGCCAGCGCCCGTTGCGTCCGCGCCGCCCGCGACCCCAACACAGTGATCGTCACAACCCCCGCCACCGCGAGCACCCCCACGCCCACCGTCCCGGCCCAGCCCCCCGCGTGGAACGCCATCGCGCCGACCGTACTGCCCGTGCTGGACCCGATGTAGTACGCGGACTGATACAGAGCCGACGCCTGCGCACGCCCCGTCGTCGCCGTCTTGCTGACCGCCGAGGACGCGACCGCGTGCCCCGCGAAGAAGCCCGCCGTGATGAGGACCAGGCCGAGCAGCACCAGGGGGAGTGAATCGGCGAGGGAGACCACGAGCCCCGCCGCCGTCGTACCGCCCGCCAGGTACAAGGCGCCCCGGCGCCCCAGCCGACCGACCAGCCGCCCCGCCGTGGACGCCGACACGGTCCCCACCAGATACACCAGGAAGATCGAGCCGATGATGCCCTGGGGGAGGGAGAAGGGGGCCTCGGTGAGGCGGTAGCCGATGACGGTGTAGACGCCGCCGAAGACCGTCATGAACAGGGCGCCGATCGCGTACAGCCGGCACAGCAGCGGGTTCGCGAGGTGGCCGCGGACCGTGCGGGCCAGGACGCGTGGGCGCAACGAACCCGGCGTGAAGTGCTGAGGGGCGGGAAGCAGCAGCCGGAAGGCGACGGCACAACCGACCGCGATGACACCGATCCCCCCGACCGCGACCCGCCAGCCCCACTCCTGCGCGACCCACCCGGTGATGACCCGGCCGCTCATCCCGCCGACGCTGTTACCGGCCACGAACAGCCCGATCGCCGTGACCAGCGCCTTCGGCCGCACCTCCTCCGCGAGGTACGCCGTCGCCGAGGCCGGCAGCCCGGCCAGCGCGGCCCCCTGGAGGAACCGCAACGCCACCAGCGCGCCCAGCGACGGCGCGAACGGCACCAGCACTCCGAGGCTCACCGCGACCACCAACGACGCCGTCATGACCGTACGACGTCCAAAACGCTCCGACAGCGCGCTCATCGGCAGGACGAACAACGCGAGCCCACCCGTCGCCGCCGCCACCGTCCAGCTCGCCGCACTCGCCGACACCGCGAAACCGGAGGAGATCAGCGGCAGCAGCGCCTGCGTGGAGTAGAGGAGCGCGAAGGTCGCCACGCCCGCGAGGAACAGCGCGAAGCTCATCCGGCGATAACCGGGACCACCCGGCGTCAGCCGTGCGTCGGAGTCGGGGACAGGGCTGGTGGCGGCCACGACGGTGGACGCCCCGGTATCGGCGGAAGGCATGCTTCGAAGTTACGTAGCCGCCCGCTGATCCGTCCAATGCACGGAAACGCCATAATCGTTCCCATGGTGCATCAGTACAGCTCACAGGCTCACCTGTCACCGTCCGGTGACACAGAAGACATCGTCGCGCTGCTCGCGCCGCGCCTCGCGTACTTCGCCGGCGTCGCCCGCACCGAGCACGTCACGCGGGCCGCGCAGGAGATGCAGGTCCCGCAGTCCACCCTGTCGCGGGCGATGGTCCGCCTCGAACAGGACCTGGGCGTCGACCTGTTCGCGCGCAGAGGCCGCGCGGTGTCGTTGACCCCCGCCGGGCGCACCTTCCTCACCTCCGTCGAGCGCGCCCTCGCCGAGATCGAGAAGGCCGCCGACGAGGTCCGGGCCGACGCCGACCCCGCCACCGGCAAGGTCGCCTTCGGCTTCCTCCACACGCTCGGCTCGGAAACCGTCCCCGGCCTCATCCGCGCCTTCCGCGCCGACCACCCCCGCGTCCGCTTCAGCCTCGTCCAGAACTACGGCGAGGCCATGCTGGAGCGGCTACGCGCCGGCGAACTGGACCTCTGCCTCCTGACCTCCCCGACCCTCGACGCCCCCGACGTGGTGGCCCACCGCCTCGACGTACAGAAACTCCGCCTAGTCGTCCCGGCCGACCACCGCCTGGCCACGCGCAAGCGCATCCGCCTGGCAGAAGCGGCCGACGAGACCTTCGTGACCCTGGAACCCGGCTACGGCCTCCGCAGCATCACCGACGCCGTCTGCAAGGAGGCCGGCTTCCGCCCGAAGATCGCCTTCGAGGGAGAGGAGGCGGAGACCCTACGGGGCCTGGTGGCGGCGGGCCTGGGAGTCGCCCTCCTGCCTCCACCGGCCGTACCCCGCCCGGGAGTTGCGGAGCTGACGGTCACGGCTCCGAGGGCGGTAAGAGAGATCGGCGTGGCGTGGTTGGACGGCCACCCGGACACCCCGCCAGTGGCAGCCTTCAAGCAGTTCCTACTCGCAAGAAAGGGCAACTTGCTCCCCACGTAGGCGCATTCACCTTAAGGGGCGCGGGGCT
>NZ_BARF01000008.1 GCF_000367365.1 Streptomyces prunicolor NBRC 13075
TACGGCGCTTCCAACCCCCGGCGCTTCTACGGCGACTGCAACTCCCCCAACTCCTCCGCCATCGCCGCGCGCAACCGCAACGTAGTAACCAGTCTCTGAAATGCCTCCGCCCAATAGCCCCCGGCTCCGGGCGCCGCGTCCTCCGACTCGTCCGGTACCGCCAGCAACCCGTCCAGCCGACTCGCCTCGGCCGGATCGAGGCACCGCTCGGCCAGCCCCATCACCCCACTGAAACTCCACGGATAACTCCCCGCGTCCCGCGCGATGTTGAGCGCGTCCACGACAGCCCGCCCAAGCGGCGCAGCCCACGGCACCGCACACACCCCGAGCAGCTGAAACGCCTCGGACAACCCCTGCACCCCGATGAACCCGGCGACCCACTCGGCCCGTTCGCCCCCGCCCAGCGTGCTGAGCAGCTTGGCGCGCTCGGCCAGGGACACCGCCCCCGGCCCGCCCGCCTCGGGCGCCGACGGCGTTCCCAGCAGTGCCCTTGACCACTCGGCGTTCCGCTGCCGTACCGCCGCCCGGCACCACGCGGCGTGCAGTTCGCTCCGCCAGTCGTCCGCCACCGGGAGCGCCACGATCTCCCCGGGCGTACGCCCGCCGAGCCGCCGCTCCCAGGTCCCGAGCGGAGTCGCCTCCACCAACTGGCCGAGCCACCAGGAGCGTTCACCCCGTCCCGCCGGAGCCTTGGCCACCACACCGTCCCGTTCCATGCCCGAGTCGCACTCGTGCGGTGCCTCGACCACCAGCCCCGGTTCCTCGCGCGTACGGTCGACGGCCACGCAGGCCGATGCCCGTACCGCCATCCGCGCGGCGAGCGCCGAATCCGGGAGCGCCGACAGCAACTCGGCCGCCGTAGCGCGTACGTTGCGGCTGCGGTCGGCCAACGCCTGCTCCAGGAACGCCTCGTCCTCGGCCGCGAGACCCATCCGCAGCGAGTCGAGGAACATCAGCCGGTCCTCCGCCCGCTCCGTCGCCCAGGTCGTGACGAGCAACTCGCGTGCGGCGGCGGGTCGTTGCGCGCGTGTCGCCGCGAGCAGGGCGACCCGCTCGGCGAACAGCCCTTCCTGCCAGAGCAGTTGGACCTGGTCGGGGTCGTCGAGATCTGGCAGGGCGGTGCCGCCGCCCGGTGTCGCGCGCAGGGCGAACCGCCAGTCCGGGTTCAGCCGGGCCAGCCACAACGCGCGCGGGCCCGCGAACTCCAGCGCCGCCGGCCGCAGATCCGTACGCCCCCGGGCCGCGTCCAGCAGCGCGGGCAACGCCTGGACGGGCGCGGCGAATCCGCGCGCGTTGGCCGCCGTCAGCCACTGGGGCAGCAACTCCATGAGATCCGGAGAGGTGCCCCTACGACCCCCACCGCCCGTACCCGGACGGTCGGTCAGCAGCATCGCCAGCCTGCGGGCCGCCGCGGTGGGCAGCGCCGGACGCGCGTCGGGTGCGGCCGGCTCGGGGCGTTGTGCCGCCCGCGCGGGACTCAGGCCCGCCCGTCGTCGTACGGTCTCCACGGCCGCCGCGTCCAGCAGTGCCACGGGTGCGTCCTGGCCCGGCGCGCACCCCGGAGGTGTACGGCGGTCCGTGCCGAGCAGGGCCGTGGTGACCAGCTCCTCCCAGTCGCCCGCAGTGGGCGCCGGTGAGGGGGTGGTGTTCATGCGGTGCCTTCCGTCGAGTTGGTGAGTGGGCTCAGCACAGCGACACCGGCTCTCCCGCCCCCTCCGGCCAGGCCGTCAGCGGGGTGAAGCCGCGGTGGCCCAGCTCGCCGAAGACCTTGACCGGGGCGCCGCCGGAGAGCGCGACGAGCCGCCACAGGCCGGGGCGGGAACGGGCGGTGGGCGTGAGGGGGAGCGCCAAGTCCGCGCCTGCGTCGGCCAGTTGCCAGGAGCCGCCGTCCGGGGTGGGCACGACCCGGTCCAGCGTCACCGGGACGGAATCCAGCCAGGGGTCGTTCCGTAGGGCCTCTCCGTAGTGGACGGCGGCTTGCGCCGTCGTCACCCCCTGCGGCCGTTCCGTCGTAGGCGAAGGCGCTGCGAACTGCTCACCCAGGGACGCTCGGAGCTGTCCGGCGCCCGGGAACGCGGACACCTCCGCGTCCAGGGCGAGCCCCATCGGCAGCGCCAACTCGGGGGCGCGGCCCCCGGCGCCGTAGGAGAGGACGAGGGAGGTGCGGCCCGAGGCCGTGCCGTACAGCCAGATTCTTCGGGTCGTCAGTTTCGGGTCTGTCGTGTCGTACTGGGCGAGGACCAGCCAGTGGTCGCGCAGGGGTGGGCCGTCCGGTGCGGCGGGCAGGCCGACGCGGGAGCGGACCGTGGCCGCCAGGTCGTCGGGCAGGCGCTCGCGGCGCAGCCAGGCCTGGTCGAGGAGATGGAGCAGCGCGCACTCCTCCAGCAGGCGCACCGGCCAACCGGGGCCCGAGGACGGGATCGCCCCCAACTCCCTTGCCCGCGCGGCCAGTCCGGGGGCCTGGGCGTCGACCATGCGGGCCGCGGTCTCCTCCCACAGCCCGTACCCCGCCTGCTCCGCCGAGGCCAGGCCGGTGCGCAGCAGGTCCGTCAGCCGCTGCTCCAACTCGCCCGCGCCCGCGCTGATCCGCTCGGCCCGGCGCTCCGCCCTGCGCCGTGCCGCCTCCGGATCAGCGGCGGCCGGGGAACCGGACGCCCCCGCCGCCCGCTTCTCCTCCGTCCGCTTCCGCCGCCCCGCCAGCCACTCCTCGGCCCAGCCCGGCGCCTGCCCCGACGGCACCGCACCGTCCTCGCCCGCCCACAGCAGCAGCAGTCCCAGCGCGTGCTTGCACGGGAACTTGCGGCTCGGACAACTGCACTTGTACGCGGGCCCCGCCGTGTCCGCGATGTCGATGACCGTCTGATACGGCCTGCTGCCACTGCCCTTGCACAGCCCCCACACCGTCCCCTCGTCAGAACTGCCCGCCTCGGACCACGGCCCCGCCGCCCCGAGCTTGCTTCCCGCTTTGCGTGACGCTGCGTCAGGCGCCAGTGCCAGCACCTGATCAGCCGTCCAGCGCACCCCCTGCTGAGTCATGTCATCGAAGGTAGATCCCAGCACTGACAATCGGTCCGTCAGCGATCCGGCCGTCGGCTTCGCGAACGCGTTTTCGCAGGTCGGAACGCGTTGTCAGTGGGGTCGTGCAAGGTGGACACCAGATCCGAACCGGCCGAGCTGGAGGGGGCCTCAGCCATGACTGTGTCTGTAGAAACCACGCCTGAGCAAGCGAACGAGAAGCCGTCGGGCGAGGTGTTGCGGCCGCACGCCGAGGACGCCTTCGCCGACGAACTCGCCGCGCTGGCCGCGCTGGACGACCGGCCGCGTCCGGTCCGCTGGAAGATGTCGCCGTGGGCGGTCGCCACCTATCTGCTCGGCGGCACGCTGCCGGACGGCACGGTGATCACGCCGAAGTACGTCGGCCCGCGCCGCATCGTCGAGGTCGCCGTCACCACCCTCGCCACCGACCGCGCCCTGCTCCTGCTCGGCGTGCCCGGCACCGCCAAGACCTGGGTGTCCGAGCACCTCGCGGCGGCGGTCAGCGGCGACTCGACCCTCATCGTGCAGGGCACCGCCGGCACCCCGGAGGAGGCGATCCGCTACGGCTGGAACTACGCGCAGCTGCTCGCCAACGGCCCGAGCCGCGACGCCCTCGTGCCCAGCCCCGTCATGCGGGCCATGGCGGAGGGGATGACGGCGCGCGTCGAGGAGTTGACCCGTATCCCGGCCGACGTACAGGACTCGCTGATCACGATCCTGTCGGAAAAGACGCTGCCGATACCGGAGTTGGGGCAGGAGGTGCAGGCGGTCCGCGGCTTCAACCTGATCGCCACGGCCAACGACCGCGACCGCGGGGTCAACGACCTCTCCAGCGCGCTGCGCCGCCGTTTCAACACGGTGGTGCTGCCGCTGCCGGAGAGCGCGGACGCCGAGGTCGAGATCGTCGCCCGCCGCGTCGACCAGATCGGCCGCTCCCTCGACCTGCCCGCGGTGCCCGAGGGCGTCGACGAGATCCGCCGGGTGGTGACCGTCTTCCGCGAACTGCGCGACGGGATCACGGCGGACGGCCGGACGAAGCTCAAGTCGCCCAGCGGCACGCTGTCCACGGCCGAGGCGATCTCCGTCGTCACCAACGGGCTTGCCCTGGCCGCCCACTTCGGTGACGGGCTGCTGCGGCCCAGCGATGTCGCCGCGGGCATCCTCGGCGCCGTGGTCCGAGATCCGGCGGCCGACCGGGTCATCTGGCAGGAGTACCTGGAGGCGGTCGTCCGGGAGCGCGACGGCTGGAAGGACTTCTACCGGGCCTGCCGGGAGGTGAGCGCGTGAGCGACTCCAGGGGGCTGGTCGACGACGACTCCGCGTGGAGTTGGTGCGGGAGCGGGAGCGGGAGTGGGATCCGGAGGGGAGGGGGACGACGTGGCGGGTACTGAGGGGGGCGGGGGCCGGGGTGCCGGGCCGCTGCTGCTCGGGGTGCGGCATCACGGGCCCGGTTCGGCGCGGGCCGTGCGGGCGGCGTTGGACGCGGCCCAACCGCGGGTCGTACTGATCGAAGGGCCGCCGGAGGCCGACGCGTTGATCCCGCTGGCCGCCGACGAGGACATGCGGCCGCCGGTCGCGCTCCTCGCCCACGCCGTGGACGAACCGGGTCGCTCGGCCTTCTGGCCGCTGGCCGAGTTCTCCCCGGAGTGGGTCGCCATCCGCTGGGCCCTGGAGCACGAGGTCCCGGCCCGCTTCATCGACCTCCCGGCGACGCACACGCTGGCGTGGGAGAAGGACGACGGCGAGGGCGAGTTGACGGGGGAGGAGCAGCCACCGGACCCGACTGACGAGACCCCGACTGCCGGGACTCCGTCCAGCGAGCCCCCTTCTGCCCCGGAGCCTTCCGGCCCGGATCTCCGCGTTGACCCCCTCGCCGTCCTCGCCGAGACCGCCGGTTACGACGATCCCGAGCGTTGGTGGGAGGACGTCGTCGAGCACCGGGGTGCGGGGGAGCGGGACGCGTTCGCGCCGTTCACCGCACTGGAGGAGGCGATGGGGGCGCTGCGCGAGACGTACGGGGTCGGCGGGCATGAGCGGGATCTCGTGCGGGAGGCGTATATGCGGCTCCAAGTGCGGGCGGCGCAGCGGGAGTTCGAGGACGACGTGGCCGTGGTGTGCGGGGCCTGGCATGTGCCCGCGCTGCGGCAGAAGGCGGGCGTGGCCGCGGACCGCGCGCTGCTGAAGGGGCTGCCCAAGGTCAAGGCCGATCTGACCTGGGTGCCGTGGACGCATCGCCGGCTGTCGCGGGCCAGCGGCTACGGCGCGGGCATCGACTCGCCGGGCTGGTACGGCCATCTGTTCGGCGCGCCGGACCGGCCGGTCGAGCGGTGGATGACCAAGGTGGCGGGGCTGTTCCGGGAGGAGGACCGGATCGTCTCCCCGGCCCATGTCATCGAGGCCGTACGGCTGGCGGAGACGCTTGCGGTGATGCGCGGCCGTCCGTTGCCGGGGCTCGGGGAGACCACCGACGCGGTGCGCGCGGTGATGTGCGAGGGCTCGGACGTCCCGCTGGCGCTGGTGCACGACCGGCTCGTCGTCGGTGATGTGCTGGGCGAGGTGCCGCCGCGTGCGCCCGCCGTGCCGTTGCAGCGCGACCTCGACCGCTTGCAGCGCAAGCTGCGGATCAAACCGGAGGCGCTGGAGCGGGAGTTGGAGCTCGACCTGCGCAAGGAGACCGACGCCGGGCGCAGCAGGCTGTTGCATCGGCTGCGGCTTCTGCGGATCGAGTGGGGTGAGCCGGTCGCGTCGCGGGGGAGCACGGGTACGTTCCGGGAGACCTGGCGGCTGCGCTGGGAACCGGAGTTGGCGGTACGGGTCGCCGAGGCGGGGGTGTGGGGGACCACCGTGCTCGCGGCGGCGACCGCGAAGGCGGAGGGGGACGCGATCGGGGCGCAGAGCCTCGCCGACGTCACCGCACTCGCCGAGCGCTGTCTGCTGGCCGAACTGCCGGACGCGCTCCCGGTGGTGATGAAGGTTCTCGCCGACCGCGCGGCCCTCGACACGGACGTCGGCCATCTCGCCCAGGCGCTGCCCGCGTTGGTCCGTTCGCTGCGCTA
Source organism: Streptomyces prunicolor NBRC 13075 (assembly GCF_000367365.1). Taxonomy (GTDB): domain Bacteria; phylum Actinomycetota; class Actinomycetes; order Streptomycetales; family Streptomycetaceae; genus Streptomyces; species Streptomyces prunicolor. The sequence continues at coordinate 6,093 of NZ_BARF01000008.1, forward strand.
CGGCGACGTCCGCGGCACCGACACCGGCGCGCTGACGGAGGTCGCGGCGGGCCTCGCCGAGCGGGTCTTCGTCGGCCTGCCCCCGGCCTGCGCGGCCCTCGACGCGGATGCCGCGGAGCAGATGCGGCGGCATGTGGACGCGGTGCATGGGGCGGTGGCGCTGTTGGGCGACGCCTCTGGACACGGACATGGTGACACCTCCGCACCGGGGCAGGGCGATGGACCTGGCCCCGGACCCGGGCACGGTGACCTGCGGGACCGTTGGCGCGCGGTGCTGCGGACGCTCTCCGCGCGGGACACCGTGCCGGGTGTCATCCGGGGGCGGGCCGTACGACTCCTGCTGGACGAGGGGGAGTTGGGGCCGGACGAGGCGGCCCGGCTGATGGGGCTGGTGCTCTCGCCGGGGACGCCGCCGGCGGACGCGGCCGCGTGGATCGAGGGGTTCGTCGGTGGTGGGGGCGGGCTGCTGCTCGTGCACGATGAACGGCTGCTCGGGTTGGTGGATGAGTGGCTGACCCGGGTGCCGGCGGAGGCGTTCACGGACGTACTGCCTTTGCTGAGGCGAACGTTCTCGTCGTACGAACCCGGAGTGCGCCGAACACTCGGGGAGTTGGTGCGGCGCGGGCCGGGGAAGCAGGTGGGTACGGCGGCGACGGCGGCCGGGATACCCGGGTTCGGGGCGGAGTTGGACGCCGGGCGCGCGGATGCGGTCGTGCCGGTGCTGCGGCTGCTGTTGGGGCTGGACGACGTGGTGGACAACGGCGACAACGAGCTTGTGGGGGTGGCGGGATGACGAGCGGCAACGGCAGGCAGGGCAAGGGAAGGCCGGGGGAGAGAGGTCAACTGGCCCGTGCCGGTGGGGGCGTGGACCGCCCGGTGACGGCCGTGCGGGTCGTGCCGCTGTGGGAAGGGCTGCGTACGGCGGGGGTGCGCGGATGACGGCCGAGGCGGTCGCGGTCGGCGGGGTCGCGGACCCCGGGCAGGAGCGGTTGCGGCGGTGGCGGCTGGTGCTCGGGGGCGGCGCGGCCGACGGCACCGGGTGCGAGCTGTCCGGGCAGGACGCGGCGATGGACGGGGCGTTGGCCGCGCTGTACGGCAGGGAGGACAAGGGGCGGGCGGCGAAGGACCGTTCGGCGGGGCTCGGGGCGTCGGCGCCGTCCGTCGCGCGCTGGCTCGGGGACATCCGGACGTACTTCCCGTCCTCCGTCGTCCAGGTCATGCAGCGCGACGCCATCGACCGGCTCGGGCTGTCCGCGCTGCTCCTCGAACCGGAGATGCTGGAGGCGGTCGAGGCCGACGTGCACCTGGTCGGCACGCTGCTCTCCCTCAACAAGGCGATGCCGGAGACCACGAAGGAGACGGCGCGGGCGGTGGTCCGCAAGGTCGTCCAGGACCTGGAGAAGCGGCTCGCCTCCCGCACCCGGGCCACCCTCACCGGCGCGCTCGACCGCAGCGCCCGTATCAACCGGCCGCGCCACCACGACATCGACTGGAACCGCACGATCGCGGTCAACCTGAAGCACTACCTGCCCGAGTACCGGACGATCGTGCCGGAGCGGCTGATCGGATACGGGCGGGCGTCCCAGTCCGTGAAGAAGGAGGTCATCCTCTGCATCGACCAGTCCGGTTCGATGGCGGCGTCCGTCGTCTACGCCTCCGTGTTCGGGGCGGTGCTGGCGTCGATGCGGTCGATCAACACCCGGCTCGTTGTCTTCGACACGGCGGTCGTCGACCTCACCGACCAGCTCGACGACCCGGTGGACGTGCTCTTCGGGACCCAGCTCGGCGGCGGTACGGACATCAACAGGGCGCTCGCGTACTGCCAGTCGCAGATCACCCGGCCCGCCGAGACGGTGGTCGTGCTGATCAGCGACCTCTACGAAGGGGGCATCCGGAACGAGATGCTGAAGCGGGTCGCGGCGATGAAGGCGTCGGGGGTGCAGTTCGTGACGCTGCTCGCGCTGTCCGACGAGGGCACGCCCGCCTACGACCGCGAACACGCCGCCGCGCTGGGCGCGTTGGGGGCGCCGGCCTTCGCCTGTACGCCCGATCTGTTCCCGGAGGTGATGGCGGCGGCGATCGAGAAACGGCCGTTGCCGATACCGGACACCGCGTGACGAACTGGCTTGGGGGACAGGGGGGTTGCGCGCTCTAGGGCGGCCCGTGCAAGGATCGTCGCCTCATGAACTGGCCCGCCGCGTTGTCCGGTGCCGCCCTGCGCGTGATGCGTACGGCGGTTGGGCGCCGTGTGCGTCAACGGGTGTTGCAAGTCGCCCTGTTGGGAGGCGGGTTGTTCGTGCTCGGCGTTGTCTTCGGGGGACAGGCGCAGGCGGCGGACGGGGTCACGGGGCAGCGGCCGGTGATTCCGGTGGTGGCTTCGGTTTCCACCGAGGTGGTCAAGCCAGGTCCCGTTCCGGTTCCGGCTTCGGTTCCTGTTCTCGCTCCGGTGCCGGCTCCGGTGCTGGCTTCGGTCTCGGACACCGTGGAGCGGGTCGTGCGGCCCGTGAGTGACGTGGTGACGAAGACGGTGACCGAGGTGTTGACCGAGGCGCCTTCGTTGCCCACCCTGCCTAACTTGCCCGTGCTGCCCTCGGTCCCCGCAGCGCCGAGTCAGCCGGTGATTCCGGTGCAGACGCCTCCGGCGCACACCGTGCCCGCGCCGGTGTCGGTGCCGACGCCCGTCCGGTCGGTCCCGCGGCCTTCGAGCGGTGGGCATCGTTCGGATGCGAGGCCTGCCGAGGTGACGGTGGGCGTAGGCGCCACGTACGGGCCGCGCTTCGTCGCGGACACCGCCGCTGCGTTCGGCACCGTAGGACATGCGGTCGTACGTCACGCCCGGTCGGCCTGTGCGGGACACATCCCGACCCAGCGTCCGGCGCCCACCGGCGACACCGATGGTGCGGACAACGGGTCGTCGCGGCACTGTGACGCGCATGCCGTGACGTTGGACAACCGGGTGCCGGTGCGGATCGTGCCCGGTGCCGCCGCGCGTGCGGACGCGGGCGAGACGCGGGACAGGTACCGGGACGTTCCCGTTTTCCCAGGCTAGGCAGGGCCCTTCCGGCAGTTGAGCTGCCTGGAATGTCGCCATGTCCCCATTTCTGCGATGCCTGAGGAACCGACGCGCGCATGAGCACGAACATCGACACCACCCCTGCCGAACTCCGGCGACGCCTCGTCGACGCCCACGTCTCCGTCCCGAGGGAGTCCAGGGTCAGGGCCGCCGCGGCCATCCAGGGTGCACGGGCCGCACGCAATGTCTGCGCCCGGACCGTTCGGCACTGGGAGTGACCGACTCCGTGAGGCGGTGACCCCGGACGGCCGAATGCCGTCGGTCTGTCCGGAGTGCGTCTCGCGGTATGGGGCCTCGCCGGGCCAACCCCAACCCGGTGAGGCCCCGCCCGAACCACCTATCCACCTATCCACCTATCCACCACGCGCCCGAACACCAACCCGAACGACCTGCCCGAACGTCTCGTCCGCGGCACTCCGTGTCACAAAAAACGGCATCATGTGACAGGTATCACCGCTCAGGTGTGACCCTCGATTTAGGGGCCCCCTGCAAGCAGCGATAACCTGCGAGACGGACATGCCGCGCGCTCGGTCACCGTGTGCGCCTCCCTTGTGACAGCGGACGTCACGTTGCCCTTCGCGGCACGCCCACGCATCCAACGAACCGCGATATCACTGAGGACGGAAGCGCGTGGACCTGTTCGAGTATCAGGCGAGGGACCTCTTCGCCAAGCACGATGTACCGGTGCTGGCCGGTGAAGTCATCGACACGCCTGAGGCGGCCCGCGCAGCCACCGAGCGGCTCGGTGGCAAGTCCGTCGTCAAGGCCCAGGTGAAGGTCGGCGGCCGTGGCAAGGCCGGTGGCGTGAAGCTCGCCGCCACCCCGGACGAGGCAGTCGCCCGGGCGACGGACATTCTCGGCATGGACATCAAGGGCCACACGGTCCACAAGGTGATGATCGCCGAGACCGCGCCCGAGATCGTCGAGGAGTACTACGTCTCGTACCTCCTCGACCGCACCAACCGCACCTTCCTCGCCATGGCGTCCGTCCAGGGCGGCGTGGAGATCGAGGTCGTCGCGGAGGAGAACCCCGAGGCCCTCGCGAAGGTCCCGGTCGACGCCAACGAAGGTGTCTCGATCGAGAAGGCCCGTGAGATCGTCGCGCAGGCGAAGTTCCCGGCCGACGTCGCCGAGCAGGTCGCCGAGATCCTGGTGACCCTGTGGGACACCTTCATCAAGGAGGACGCCCTCCTCGTCGAGGTCAACCCCCTCGCCAAGGTCGCCTCCGGCAAGGTCATCGCCCTCGACGGCAAGGTCTCCCTCGACGAGAACGCCGAGTTCCGCCAGCCGGACCACGCGGCGCTCGAGGACAAGGACTCGGCGAACCCCCTTGAGGCGGCCGCCAAGGAGAAGAACCTCAACTACGTCAAGCTCGACGGTGAGGTCGGCATCATCGGCAACGGCGCGGGTCTCGTCATGAGCACCCTGGACGTCGTCGCGTACGCCGGTGAAAACCACGGTGGCGTGAAGCCGGCCAACTTCCTCGACATCGGCGGCGGCGCGTCCGCGGCCGTGATGGCGAACGGCCTGGAGATCATCCTGGGCGACCCCGACGTCAAGTCGGTCTTCGTCAACGTCTTCGGCGGCATCACCGCGTGCGACGAGGTCGCCAACGGCATCGTGCAGGCGCTTCAGTTGCTCGCGGACAAGGGCGAGGAAGTCACCAAGCCCCTCGTCGTCCGCCTCGACGGCAACAACGCCGAGCTGGGTCGCAAGATCCTCTCCGACGCCAACCACCCGCTGGTCCAGCGCGTGGACACCATGGACGGCGCGGCCGACAAGGCCGCCGAGCTCGCGGCTGCGAAGTAAGGGACGAGGGACAAAACAGCCATGGCTATCTTCCTCACCAAGGACAGCAAGGTCATCGTCCAGGGCATGACCGGCTCCACGGGCATGAAGCACACCAAGCTCATGCTGGCCGACGGCACCAACATCGTCGGTGGCGTCAACCCCCGTAAGGCCGGCACGTCCGTCGACGTCGACGGCACCGAGATCCCGGTCTTCGGCACGGTCGCCGAGGCGATCGAGAAGACGGGCGCGAACGTATCCGTCCTCTTCGTACCGCCGGCCTTCTCCAAGGCCGCGGTCGTCGAGGCGATCGACGCCGAGATCCCGCTCGCGGTCGTCATCACCGAGGGCATCGCCGTCCACGACTCGGCCGCGTTCTACGCGTACGCGGTCGCGAAGGGCAACAAGACGCGCATCATCGGTCCGAACTGCCCGGGTCTGATCACCCCCGGTCAGTCGAACGCCGGCATCATCCCGGGCGACATCACGAAGCCGGGCCGTATCGGTCTGGTCTCGAAGTCCGGCACGCTGACGTACCAGATGATGTACGAGCTGCGTGACCTCGGCTTCTCGTCCGCCGTCGGCATCGGTGGCGACCCCGTCATCGGCACCACGCACATCGACGCGCTCGCCGCGTTCGAGGCCGACCCCGACACCGATCTGATCGTGATGATCGGTGAGATCGGTGGCGACGCGGAGGAGCGGGCCGCGGACTTCATCGCGAAGAACGTGACGAAGCCGGTTGTCGGTTACGTCGCGGGCTTCACCGCGCCCGAGGGCAAGACGATGGGCCACGCCGGCGCGATCGTCTCCGGTTCCTCCGGTACGGCTGCCGCGAAGAAGGAGGCCCTTGAGGCCGCCGGCGTCAAGGTCGGCAAGACCCCGACCGAGACGGCGAAGCTGGCCCGCGAGATCCTGGCCGGCTGAGCGGTTTTAGCTGAACGTTGATGGGCTCGCTCCGTAGGTTGGGGCGGGCCCATCGCGCGTCATGGGGTGCCGGGTCCGGTTGTTCGGCGGCTGCGGGTGCGTCGTGGCTGGTCGCGCAGTTCCCCGCGCCCCTAAAAACTCGGGCTCGCGTTTCTTTCAGGCGTGTGCAGATCCCCGCGCCCCTAAAAGCCGGCCCGTTTCAGCCGACCTGTTTTGAACGGGCGCGGGGAACTACGCTCCTTAAAAACGCGGGCGGGCCCATGTCTTTTAGGGGCGCGGGGAACTGCGCGACCAGCCCCCACCGGGTCGCGGCCGACGACCTACCGACCCAGCGGTGCCAGCCTCTCCGGACCGCTCGTCATTCCGCTCCGCAGACGGTCCCGAAGAGAAACCTCCTCCTCCGACAACGCGCCCTGCACCACCCGCGGCGGCACCCCCTCCACCCGCTGCCCCAACGGCACCGGCGGTTCGTAGTGCGTCGGAGCTGTCCGCACGGTCAACGTCGTCGCGCCGATGATCGCCACCGTGAACGCGATCGCCGCCCGGGTCCAGAACACGGTCCGGCGTTCGCCGACGAAGCGGACCGTCGGGGGCTTGGCCGCGTGCAGCCGCCCGGTGGAGGCCAGTTCGGTCATCCGCCGGTGCAACTCGGTCGGGTCGGACAGGTCCGGGAGCTGCGCGGCAAGCGCCTCGCGCGCGTGCAGCAGCCGGTTGGCCGCCGCCGGCGTACTCGCCTCCGTCTCCGCCGCGGTCTCCGCGAGACCGAGCCCCACACCGTCGTAGAGGAGAAGCGTGCGGCGGTACGACGGCGGGAGTTTGAGGAGGGCGGTCAGCAGGGCGCGGTCGGCGGTGTCGGGCGGCGGGGGCTCCGGGTGGCGGTATCTGGGGCGGAACCGGTGCCAGGGGGAGAGGGCGTACTCGTACGCCACCGAGCGCACCCAGCCCGCCGGGTCGCGGTCGACCGCCACCTCGGGCCAGCGCTGCCAGGCGACCTGGAAGGCCCGCTCGACGGACTCCCGCGCCAACTCGCGCCGCCCGGTCAGCAGATAGGCCTGCCGCACGAGGGCGGGCGCGCAGAACGCGTAGAGCGCGTCGAAGGCCTGAGCGGGCGTCAGGGGAGCGGGCGGTGGTGGTGTCGGCTGAGGCTCCGTCACCGTCGCCGCCAACCCCGTGATCTCCGCCGTGTCCTCCACGGCTGCTTCGGCTTCCTCGGCAGGGAGTTGCTCTTCGGTGGGGGTGTCTTCACCCAGGCTGGTGAGCAATTTCGCGTACGCCTCCCGTTTCCGGCCGCGTGGGTTGGTGCGGCCGGTCTCCCACGAGCGCACCGTCTCGCGGCTGACGCCCACCTGGGTCGCGACCTGAGCCTGCGTCAGCGAGCCCGCCTCGCGCAGGCGTCGGCGTTCCTTGGGCGGAGGGAGCGGGGTTGCAGGGCTCTGCGTCACCGGACGCCCCTTCGTACGAAAAAGTACATAAACGTATATTGAGCGACACTTCCGAGGTTCGCCTGTTACGACGAGAAAGCGCGTGTCGTTGGGAGCATGGCGGGCGTGATGCCGATGACCCACCGCCGAGCGCTGCTGTCGCCCCTGCTCACCCGGATGCGCGACCGATCCCCCGGACTGGCCGCCAGCCTCTTGGGTGGCGCGGTCGCGGCGGGGCTCGGACTCGGTTCGTTCGCGGTGCTCGTGATGGTGCTGTGGATCAGCTCGCCGTACCCCGACAGCGGGCCCGGCGGCGCCCTGCACATGGCCGCCGCCCTGTGGCTCCTCGCGCACGGCGTCGAACTCGTCCGCGCCGACACGCTCTCCGGAGTCCCCGCCCCCGTGGGCGTCACCCCGCTGCTCCTCCTCGCCCTGCCGCTGTGGCTGCTGCACCGGGCGGCCCGGCACGCGGTGCTGGGAGGGGGAGACGGTGAGGACGACCCGGAAGGCCCGCCCCCGATCGCCGCCCGCACCGCCTGGACCGGCGTCGCCCTCGGCTACCTCGCCGTCGGCACCGCCGCCGCCCTCTACGCGTCCGGCGGCGAACTCTCCCCCTCCTGGAGCTGGACGGCGATCTGCCTGCCGCTGCTCGCCGCGGGCGCGGCCGGTTCGGGCGTGTGGAAGGCGTACGGGCGCCCGCGCGAACCCGTGTTGAGCGTGCTGGTGCTGTTGCCGGCCGGGTTGCGGCGGCTCGTTCTCGGTCCGGAGGCCCGTGAGTCCCGGGCCCGTATCGGCACCGCCGCACGTGCCGCCGGTCTCGGTACGGCGGTTCTCGTCGGGGGCGGTGCGCTGCTGCTCGGGGTGTCGCTGGTCTGGCACGGCGGCGCTGCCCGGACCTCCTTCCTCCAGCTGACGGAGGGTCTGTCGGGCCGGTTCGCCGTCCTGTTGCTCTGCCTCGCGCTGATCCCCAACGCGGCCGTGTGGTCCGCGTCCTACGCCCTCGGCCCCGGTTTCGCGCTCGGCGTGCACCACACCGTCGCCCCGCTCTCCTCGGCCCCGGCCCCGCTCCTCCCGCCGTTCCCGCTCCTCGCCGCGGTCCCGGACGCGGGCACCGGAACCCCGCTGAACTGGCTCGCGGCGCTGGTGCCGGTGGCGGCCGGGGTGACCGCGGGGTGGTTCGTGGCGCGGGTCGCGGTGGGCGGTACCGCGGCTCAACGGGGCGACGGCGCGGGCGAGTTGCCGGAGGAGACGAAGCGGAGGGCGGCCGGAGCCGGGCTCCGCCAACAGCCGTCGCACACCCCCGCCACCCACGCCCCCTCGGCGCAGGCCCCCTGGGCGCAGGGCCGCACCGCCGCCACCGCGCTGCTCGCCGCCGCCCTGTGTGCCGTAGTGCTGGCGCTGCTCGCGGAGTTGTCCGGCGGGCCGCTCGGAGGTGCCGCGCTCGCGCGGTTCGGGCCGGTGTGGTGGCAGACCGGGGGCGCGGCGCTGGCGTGGATCGCGGGGGTCGCGGTGCCTACGGCGGTCGGGCTGCGGGCGTGGCGGCTGCGGGAACGCCGGGTGCCCACGCCGACGATCGGGCAGTCGACGATCGGAAAGCCGAGGGAGGCCGAGGCTGAGACGGTGCCGGACACTGCGGCGGAACGCTGGTTCCGGCGGCCCTTCGCAGTCGGCCGGGGTCGGTTCGCGCGCAAGCCGAAGAAGGTGGGGCAGCCGCTCCCGGTACCCGTACCGGCGCAGGCTCCCGTCGAGCAGCCGTACATCGCCTACGACCACGACCCCACGTTCGACCCGTACGACTTCCTGCCCGTCGACGTGCCGTCGGAGCCGGCGCCCACGCCCTGGTACGACGACGCCTCCCGCGAGGCCCGTTGGGCGGCCTTGCGGGAGGCGTCCACGTCACCTGAGCCCGAGCCGTCGGAACACTCGGACGAGCCGCGGCCGCCCGATATGAACGATACGAAGGGGACGAACTGACCAGTACCGCCTGTCAGTTGGCGGTGCCCAGGAAGCCCCGCAGCTCCTTCGGCAGCAGCTGGTTGCAGGACTGCTTGGCCTCGTTCGTGAGGGCGTCGTTGGCGCAGGTGTAGTAGTCCTTGTAGGCCAGCTGCGCGACGAACATCGCGGCGACCAGGGCGATCGCAAGCGACGCGGTGACCAGGCCGCTGATCGCCGCCGTCGTCTGCGGGCGGGCCTGTGACTCGGGCACCGCCGGGGTGTCCGGGTCGCCGGTGCGGGGCTTGGCGCGCAGGGCGCTGCCGCCCCAGTAGAGGGCCAGCGAGCCGAGCAGCAGGGCCACGTACGGCCAGCTGAAGAGGGCGAAGAAGAAGGCCCACATGCCGCTCAGCAGGGCGTAACGGGCGCGGCGCTGGGCCGGGTCCGTCGGGTCCCAGCGCGTGCCGCCCTGACCGGGACCGCCGGTGCCCGGGCCCTCGGGGCCGCTCTGTCCGGTGGGCCCGCCGGGCCGGTCGCCGAAGTTGCCCGACGAACGCCCGGGCTGCTGGTCGCTCCACTGACTGCCCCACGGCGAAGGACCGCCGTCGCCCTGCGGGGCGTCGCCGTCGTCCTCGCGGCCCTCCGGGCGCCGGGGCTGCCACGGCCGGTCCGGAGTGCCCTCGGGCGGCGGCGCGAAGGGGTTGTCGTCCTGCCCGGCGCCGCTCTTCCCGTCCGAGGGCGCGTCGGGCGGCGACGAGGGCCGCTCCCGGAGCAGCACCGACTGCGGCGGGAACGTGAGAAGTCGCAGACTGCGGTCCGGCATCAAATGAGCGTCTTCCCCTTGGTGGATACGTCTCCGGCATGAACTGTCACTTCACGAGCCGACATTTCACGAGCTGTCACTCCGAGAACGCGTCGCACGACAACCGCGTTCCCGAACCCGCTCTCCCCAGACGCTACCTTCCGGCCACGCCCCCGTCCCGTGGGGGCTGTCCGGTGTGCCGGTATCGTTGCTGACGGTCGGCCGCTTCGTAGACTTCCCCGTATCCCGGGGCGCGAAGCATTCGTATGAACGCACGAGACGTACGGATGCGCGAGCCGGCCGCACAAGACGACGCTCCCCCGAGAAAGGGCCCCGCCGTGGCCGCCAAGCCCGTGGCCAAGCGCCTCGTCGTGCTGGTCTCCGGATCCGGTACGAATCTGCAGGCGCTCCTCGACGCCATCGAGACCGTCGGCAGCGAGGCGTACGGAGCCGAGATCGTGGCCGTCGGCGCGGACCGGGAGGGCATCGAGGGGCTCGCCCGTGCCGAGCGCGCCGGGCTGCCCACGTTCGTGTGCAAGGTGAAGGACTTCGGGGCGCGTGAGGAGTGGGACGCGGCGCTCGCCGAGGCCACCGACGCGTACGAGCCCGACCTGATCGTGTCGGCCGGGTTCATGAAGATCGTGGGCAAGGAGTTCCTGGCCCGCTTCGGCGGCCGGGTCGTGAACACGCACCCCGCCCTGCTGCCCAGTTTTCCGGGAGCCCACGGCGTACGGGACGCGCTCGCGTACGGCGCCCGGGTCACCGGCTGCACCGTCCACTTCGTCGACGACGGCGTCGACACCGGGCCGATCATCGCTCAGGGCGTGGTCGAGATCCTGGACGAGGACGACGAGAGCGCTCTGCACGAGCGCATCAAGGAAGTCGAGCGCACGCTGCTCGTCGATGTCGTGGGGCGGCTCGCCCGCAACGGCTATCGCATTGAGGGACGAAAGGTAGTTATCCAGTGACCGCCGAGAACATCGACAGCGGCAAGCGGGCCATCCGTCGCGCGCTCGTCAGCGTCTACGACAAGACCGGCCTGGAGGAGCTGGCCCGCGGCCTGCACGAGGCGGGCGTCGAGCTCGTCTCCACGGGCTCCACCGCCGGCCGTATCGCCGCAGCCGGTGTCCCCGTCACCAAGGTCGAGGAGCTGACCGGCTTCCCCGAGTGCCTGGACGGCCGGGTCAAGACCCTGCACCCCAAGGTGCACGCCGGTATCCTCGCCGACCTGCGCCTGGAGAGCCACCGTCAGCAGCTCGACGAGCTGGGCGTGGCCCCCTTCGACCTCGTGGTCGTCAACCTGTACCCGTTCCGGGAGACGGTCGCCTCCGGCGCGTCCGCCGACGAGTGCGTCGAGCAGATCGACATCGGCGGCCCGTCGATGGTCCGCGCCGCCGCCAAGAACCACCCGTCGGTCGCGATCGTCACCAGCCCCGCGCGCTACGCCGACGTCCTGAACGCCGTACAGAACGGCGGGTTCGACCTCAACACCCGCAAGCGGCTCGCCGCCGAGGCGTTCCAGCACACGGCGTCGTACGACATCGCCGTCGCCGGCTGGTTCGCGAGCTCCTACGCGCCCGTGGACGACTCGCTGTTCCCGGACTTCCTGGGCGCCACCCTGGAGCGCAAGAACACGCTCCGGTACGGCGAGAACCCGCACCAGCCCGCGGCCCTCTACGTCGACGGCACGGGCACGGGCCTCGCCGAGGCCGAGCAGCTGCACGGCAAAGAGATGTCGTTCAACAACTACACGGACACGGACGCCGCCCGCCGTGCCGCGTACGACCACGACGAGCCCTGTGTCGCGATCATCAAGCACGCCAACCCGTGCGGTATCGCGATCGCCGCGGACGTCGCCGAGGCGCACCGCAAGGCGCACGCGTGCGACCCGCTGTCGGCGTTCGGCGGTGTGATCGCCGTCAACCGGCCGGTCAGCAAGGAGCTGGCGGAGCAGGTCGCCGAGATCTTCACCGAGGTCATCGTCGCGCCGGACTACGAGGACGGCGCCCTCGAAGCCCTCGCCAAGAAGAAGAACATCCGGGTCCTGAAGACCCCGGGCGCGCCCTCGCACCCGGCCGAGGTCAAGCCCATCGACGGTGGCGCCCTGCTCCAGGTCACCGACCGCCTCCAGGCCGACGGCGACGACCCGGCCAACTGGACGCTGGCGACGGGCGAGGCGCTCTCCGCGTCCGACCTGGCCGACCTCGCCTTCGCGTGGAGGGCCTGCCGTGCGGTGAAGTCCAACGCGATCCTGCTCGCCAAGGACGGTGCCTCGGTCGGCGTCGGCATGGGGCAGGTCAACCGGGTCGACTCCTGCAAGCTCGCGATCGAGCGGGCGGGCGAGGAGCGGGCACGGGGTTCGTTCGCGGCCTCGGACGCGTACTTCCCGTTCCCGGACAACATCGAGGTGCTGAGCGCCGCCGGCGTCAAGGCCATCGTTCAGCCCGGCGGTTCGATCCGCGACGAACTCAGCATCGAGGCCGCGAAGAAGGCGGGCGTCACGATGTACTTCACGGGGACGCGGCACTTCTTCCACTGAGGTCAGCCAGATTCTCCGGGATCGCGGCGGGAGTTGAGACAGGGGCCGGGGCAGGCTCGGGCGGTGGCAGTTCGCACCACACCGTCTTGCCCTCCGGCCCCTGTTCCACACCCCACCGCGTCGCGAGCGCGTCGAGCAGGAGCAGGCCTCGGCCGTTCTCGTCCTCCGGCCCGGCCGCACGTACGACGAGCCAGGCGTACGGTTCCGGGTCGGTGACGGCGACTCGGGTACGGCCGTCTTCACATGTCACCCGGAGGGTCACCGGGGTGCCCTCGCCCAGGTGCCGGATCACGTTGGTCAGTAACTCGCTGACACAGAGCTGGACTTCGGGACACGGGACGCCGAGGTGTGCGCGTACGGCACGGCGGGCCTCCGGCACGACCTTGGGTACGGCGAGGAGCTCCAGGGTCAGCGGAGTCACCGGCCGGCCGCCTTGCGGAGGGCGGCGGTGAGGGCCCTGGCGGTGTCGAGGTTGCAGTTTCCGAGGTCGACGAGGGGGGCGCCGTAGGTCATGACGACGGAGGGCAGATCGAGGCCGAGGGACGGAAGAGTGATCCCGTGTGCCTTCAACGCGGCCTGGAGTTCGGCTACTTCGGCGGTGGCCTCGTGGGTGTAGGGACTGCTCATTTCCGTATGCCTCTCTCTGTGACGAATTGCTCACAGAGTGGCGTGGAATCTCGTACCGTGACAGTGGTTTGGGTTGCACCCGGGAACTGGCAAAAGGCGGTGGTGAGTTGTGCCCCCACGCAAGGACACCGACGCGTCGGCGAATGTCCCTTCCTTCTACGGCGCGGAGTTGCGCTTCAAGAGGGAGGAAGCGGGCCTGACGCTCGAACAGTTGGCGGAGGGAAGCTTTTTCGGCATCCCGTTTCTGAGCCTGATCGAGCGGGGTGAGCGGCGCATGCCGTTGGATCTCGCCAGGCACGTCGACAAGCGGCTCGGTACGGACGGCTTTTTCGAGCGGCGTTGTGAAGACGCGCGGAAAGCGAAGCAGGCGGGGCATGCGGAGTACTTCGCGGATGTCGCCGAGATGGAGGAGTACGCGGACTCGATCGAGGAGTGGGCGCCGTCGCTCATCCCCGGACTGTTGCAAACAGAGAGCTACGCCAAGGCGGTTGTCCGCACCTCGCTGCCTTGGCTGCCGCCGGAAACCGTCGAGAAGCAGGTCGCGGCCCGCTTGGACCGCGCGAAGTTCTGGGACCGGGACGAGCGTCCGTCGTTCTGGGCGGTGCTCCACGAGTCGCTGATCCGCAAACCGCTGCTGCCGCCCGAGGGGATGGCGGTCCAACTGGAGCACATTGGGCAGGTGATCAGCCGTAATCAGGGCGTTTTGCAGGTACTGCCGGAAACGGCGGTGGCGCACCCGTTCATGATGGGCATGATCAAGGTGATGACATTCCCGGACGCGCCGCCGGTGGTCTATACGGAGGGCCTGCACAGCGGTCAGCTGATCGACTATCCAGCCCTCGTGAAGGACTACCGCAGGTCGTACGATCTGCTCAGGGCCGCGGCACTACCGCCGGATGCGTCCCTGGCTATGGTTGAGCAGATGGCAGAGGACTACCGAAATGGCAAGCACAGAGCCTGACTTGAGCACTGCGGTGTGGCGCAAGAGCAGCTACAGCAACGGCAGTGGCGGTGAATGTGTCGAGGTTGCCACGCTGTGGCGCAAGAGCAGCTACAGCAACGGCTCCGGCGGCGACTGTGTCGAAGTCCGCGACGACCTCCCCGGCCTCGTCCCCGTCCGTGACTCCAAGGTCCCGGACGGGTCGGCGCTGCTCATTTCCGACGTCGCCTGGGGGCCCTTCGTCGGCTGGGCCGGGACTGTCTAGGCGTCCACCTCGTACTGGCCCACCTCGATGAAGTACCGCAACTCCTCCGGCGTCCCGTCGATCACCGCGTTCGCCGCCGCGCGCAGGGCGGGGCTGATCGTCTTGTCGGCGAGGACGCGGGCGACGGCGACTCGGTCGTCCTCGGCCTGGGCCAGGCGGTAACCGGTCTTCAGGAAGGTGCGCAGGTCGTCCACCGTGCCGTCGAGGGCCTTGTTGGCCGCGCGGATGACGCCCTTGCCGGAGTCGGGGTCCCCCAGGATGCGCGCGACCGCGACCCGTAGGTCGTCGTCCGACATGGTGTCCACCGTCGACGGGTCGACCGGGGTGTACGCGGCCACGGCGGTCGACGTCGATGTGGTGTCGGCCGCGTGCGCCGGGGCCGCGAGGAAGAGGGCCGGGGCCACGGCGGTGGCCGCGACGAGCAGTGCGGTGTGGCGGACAGCTCGACGGATGGGTCTCACGGGTGAACCTGCCTCAGGAGAGCGGGACTTGGACAATTGGACAAGTGGTGATCTTCGCACCGCACCGCTCGGGAAGTCATTGCCGGGTACGGGCAGTCTTTCCGCCGCCGTTCCTGCCGTAGAACCGAAGGGGGACTGGAGGTGAACCGGAGGGGAACTGAAGAAACGCCCTGGGGGCCGTGTCACCAAGTGGTGACACGGCCCCCAGGGAAAACGCGCGAACCGGTGAATTACTGGGTGCGGATCACGATCGTGCCGCAGATCTTGTCCGCGAACGTCTGACGCTTCGCGTCCCACGCCGGCCACAGGAAGCCGATGTAGCAGGAGATGCCGTCCAGGAAGTGGGCGAGACGGCGGACGAACGCCATGCCGACGCCGAGCGGCTGGCCGTCGCTCTCGCGGACCAGGCGGATGCCCAGCGCCTGCTTGCCGACGGTCTGGCCGGTGCGGCCCTCGCGGATCAGCTGCCAGATGAAGATGCCGAGGAGAAGGATGCCGCCGATGCCCGACAGCGCGGCGTTCTTGCTGGCCATGCCGGCGATGTACAGGACGTACGGCAGGGCGAAGACGAGTCCGTCGACCAGCGTGCCGAGGAAACGCTGGCCCCAGTTCGCGTACGGCGGGGTCGCGCCGTAACCGGGCTGCTGGTAACCGGGGTACGCCGGCTGCTGCGGGTAGCCGTAGCCCTGCTGCGGCGGGACACCCTGGGGGGCGCCCTGCGGGTAGCCGTAGCCCGGCTGGCCGCCCTGGGGCTGGCCGTACTCGGGCTGACCCTGGGGCTGGCCGTACCCCGGCTGACCCTGGGGCTGGCCGTAGCCCGGCTGGGGGTTCTGCTGCGGTTGCCCGTAGGGGTTGTTCGGGTCGTAACTCATGGCGGGTTTTCCTCCGTTGGCAATGCGGGGACGATGCGGATCGCGCGGAGGAATGTCACAAGATGAGCGGCTTGCCCCCCAACACCTACCGCAGTACTGCGGCGTTCATCGTTCTAGCCGAGGCTGGATTTTGTCCAGCGGCATTCCATGGGTGTTGTGCAAGTGCAACATCATTGAATCCTCCCCCTCGTAAACGAGGGGATTCCTGGCTCAGGCCGCCTCCTGGAGCAGCGCCCCAGGAGGTCTTACGCCATCAACACCAGCCGGGTTGAAACCAGCCCGGACGAGCATCACGCGAGCGGAGTTCTTGTCCCTGGGGGATGTGGCTCCGCACGCAGTGCAGATGTACGTTCTCTCGGACAGCGGCAGGCGATGCTTGACTCTCGCATCGCAGTGCGCGCAGTCCATGGTGGTGTGCGCGGGGTGGACCAGGTGCACGGCGCGGCCGTGTTTGCGGCCCATCTCGATCAGGGCCTGTTTGGTGGCGCCGATAGCAGCATCCGCCGCCTTGCGCGCCATGGTTGTCCTGGAGAGGAACTTCGGCTTGAAGTCCTCGACCGCAATCGCGTCGTGGTCGCGGACAACCTTCTTGGCCCACTTGCGTCCGGTGTCTTGACGCTGCCTCGCCACCTTCTTGTGCAGCTTCGCGGTCTGCTTCTTCGCGGCCTTGTAACCGTTGGATCCGGGCTGGCCTCGCTTCGGCTTCCGGCGCGCCATCATCCGCTGGTAGTGCGCGAGCCGCTGAGCGGCCTTCTTCCCGTGCTCGGCGTGGGGGAGATCGTGTGCGTCGGATGTAGTGGTCGCGGTCTCCTTCACGCCCCAGTCCACGCCGATCACCGCACCGGTCTCCGGCAGTACCTCAGCCATGGCGGGGACAACAAAGGACGCGTACCAGTGGCCGAGGTTGTCCCGGTAGACGCGGACCGACGACGGCGGCTCGGGCAGCTGCCGCGACCACACCACGCACAGCACGATGCCCCCGGCCAGGTGTAGACGGCCGTCCTTCAACCGGAATCCACGCTGTGTGTAGTTCAGGCTCGGGTCGGCCTCGTGCTTCTTCTTGTACCTCGGCATCCCGGCCCGCTGCCGCTGGGGGAGCCGGGCCTTGATGTCTTTCTGTGCTTTGGCGCGGGAGTTGGCGAAGTCGCGGATGATCTGCTGCTGCGGGACTGAGGAGCCCTCGCGTAGCCATGCGTTCGCGGTGCGGGCCTGGGTCAGCATCTTGTCGAGCTGGGCAGGGCCACACGTCCGCTTGTCTGCACCCTCGGGGCGGCTCTTGTTCCACAGGTGGGCCTGTCTGGATTTGGCGCAGCTCTCGTTCCAGATCCACCGACACCGGTCCCACTCCGCTTCAAGAGCCGCGAGCGCGGTGGACGACGCGCGGAGCCGGAACGTCCACCGGGCGCGCCCGGTGTCCGCAACTCCCTTTGGTGTCGTCATGATGCCATAATAGCACCATGACGACCGAAGTCCGCTTGACTCTGCGCCTACCCCAAGACCTCCGTGACCGGCTACGCGATCACGCCAAGTCCGAGAGGCGGTCCCTCAACTCTGAGCTGGTGTACATGCTGGAGGTCGGCCTCCGCTCCGCTGGGGTGGACGCCGAATCGCCCGGCGGCGATTCGGCTTCTCCTGCCCCGCTACGCGGGAGGCCGGATTCCTCCCCCACGTAAACGTGGGGCTCCTCCGGTTACTCGGGTGATCATGGTGATACACCCGGGGTGTACCCGGATTGGAACCCTGAGGGCGTCATCCGCGAGGATGGGTCCATGACCGCCCAGATTCTCGATGGCAAGGCCACCGCAGCCGCGATCAAGTCCGATCTGACCGCCCGCGTGGCGGCGCTGAAGGAGAAGGGCGTCACGCCCGGCCTCGGCACGATCCTGGTCGGGGACGACCCCGGCAGCCAGAAGTACGTCGCCGGCAAGCACCGGGACTGCGCCCAGGTGGGCATCGCGTCCATCCAGCGCGAACTGCCCGCCACCGCCTCGCAGGAGGAGATCGAGGCGGTGGTGAAGGAGCTGAACGAGGATCCTTCCTGCACCGGGTACATCGTCCAACTCCCGCTTCCCAAGGGGATCGACGAGAACCGCATCCTCGAACTCATGGACCCGGACAAGGACGCCGACGGGCTCCACCCGATGAACCTCGGCCGACTCGTCCTGAACGAGCCCGCCCCGCTGCCCTGCACCCCGAACGGCGTCCTCACCCTGCTGCGCCGCTACGGCGTGGAGATCAAGGGCGCGGAGGTGGTCGTTGTCGGACGTGGTGTGACCATCGGCCGGCCCATGCCGCTCCTCCTCACCCGGCGCAGCGAGAACGCCACCGTGACCCAGTGCCACACGGGCACCCGCGACCTCTCCTCGCACCTCAAGCGCGCCGACATCATCGTCGCCGCCGCCGGTTCCGCCCACCTGATCCGGCCCGAGGACGTGAAGCCGGGCGCCGCCGTCCTCGACGTCGGCGTCTCGCGGGGCGCCGACGGCAAGATCGTGGGCGACGTCCACCCGGGCGTCGCCGAGGTGGCCGGCTTCATCTCCCCGAACCCCGGCGGAGTCGGCCCGATGACCCGCGCCCAGCTGCTCGTCAACGTGGTCGAGGCGGCGGAGCGCAGTGTCGCCTGACAACAACCCCGGCAAGACCGAGGGCACCCAGGACACCGAGGTCACCGAGGTCACGGACGACATCGAGGTCACGGACCCGGTCAGCGCCCCCGACGCCGACGGGAACCCGCGCCGCACCACCCGCCGCTTCCCCCTCTTCACCCGGGACACCGCCCGCCCCGAGGGCGGCGGCCGGACCGCCCCGCGCGACGCCCCGGCACCGGCCCGCCAGTGGCCGATCCTCGCCATCCTCGGCACGGTCGGCCTCGGCCTCCTCCTGACCGCCTTCGACGTCTTCCGCTACGGCACCCTGCTCATCGGCGCCGCGCTCCTGGCCGGCGCGGTCCTGCGCTGGGTCATGCCGGACGTCGGCATGCTCGCCGTACGCTCCCGCTTCACCGACATCGTCACCTACGGCATCCTCGGCCTCGCGATCGTCCTGCTGGCGATGATGGCGCAGCCGAAGCCGTGGCTGACGATCCCGTATCTGAAGGACACGCTGCACTACACGGTCAACAGCAACTAGCGACCAGGAATCAGTAACTGGCGCGCGGCGCCCGGCAGTTCACGACGCACGACGGCGGCCCGTCCCCTCCCCCGAGCAAGGACGCGCCGCCGTCTGCATTCACCGTGGCGCCCGGTGGGGGTCCCGCTCAATACCTGTCGGCGCGCTGTGGCAGGGAGGTGACCGTTTCGCTACGGGCTCCGCACCGCCCGGCGACGAGGGAACCGTTCCCCTTCCGGTGTCGTCATTTCGCTCGGAACGGGCAAGCGGGGCGGGCGCGTGAGCGGGCGGAGGAAGCGCGATGGGCGGCTGGCAGCCGCTGCCGGACGAACTCCCGGCGGAGGTACGGCACTTCGTGGAACAGCTGCGCCTCCTCAAGGACCGCACCGGGCTGAGCCTGGTGGCGCTCGGCGCGCGCACCGCGTACAGCAAGTCCTCCTGGCACCGCTATCTCAACGCCACCCAGCCGCCGCCCCGGCAGGCCGTGCTCGCCCTGTGCCGGGTGGCCGGTGTCGACTCCGAACGCATCGGCGTGCGCTGGGAGTTGGCGGTCCAGGCCTGGCCCCGACCGGAGGTGCCTTCGGCGAAGGCGGAGGGCGTGGGCGGGGACGAGTACCGGGACGATCCGACCCTTCCCTGGTGGGACACACCGCCCGAGGAGACGGAGAAGGCGGAACGCGGGCCTGGCGGACGGCTGCTCCGGTACGCGTTGGCGCTGCTGTTTCTGATGTTCCTCATGGCTGTCGCGGGAGTCGTCGTGCTGGGGTGAACGCCACTGTGCGTCCGGTGTGTCGATGTATTGACAAGTTTGCGGATTTGCAACGAACTCGACCAACAACCGCGTTAGCGTGGGCAATTCAGGGCAGAGGGGGGAAAGCAATGCCTCGTTGGAGGGCCTTGCCGGATGAACTCGATCCGCAGGTCAGAGAGTTCGCGAGCCAGTTGCGCAGGCTCGTGGACCGCAGCGGCCTGAGCATCGCGGCGGTGGCCGACCGCACGGGCTACAGCAAGACATCCTGGGACCGTTACCTCAACGGCCGGCTCCTCGCACCGAAGGGCGCGATCGTCGCCCTGGCCGAGGTCACCGGTACCGATCCCGTTCATCTGACCACGATGTGGGAGCTCGCCGAGCGCGCCTGGAGCCGCTCGGAGATGCGGCACGACCTGACCATGGAGGCGCTCCGGATCTCCCAGGCGCGTGACGCGCTGGGTGAGCCCGCGGCGCCCCCGGCGAGCGCGCCGAGTGGCAAGACGGCACGTAAGGGCGGCGGCAGCGTCACCGCCACCCCGGGCATCGCGGGCCCGGCGGGAGTGTCCCCGACGGTGCCGCCGCAGCCGACGGCGCCCGAGAGGGACGTACGGGAAGGCGTACGGGAAAGTGCCTCGAAGGACGTGCGGGAGAGTGCTTCGAAGGTCGCCAACTCGTGGGGGATCGCCGGGTATTCGGGGCCGAAGCAGACGGGCGGCGGCGGGGACGGTTCCGCGGCGGTGCCGTCCGGGCCGGTGCCGGGGCAGGCGCAGCCCGGCGGGCCGGGTCGTATACCGGAGGTGTCCGGGCCGTCCGGTGGATCCGGGTCGTCCGGTGTCGGGCGGCGGGCGCTGATGTTCGGGGCCGGGGTCCTCGGGGTGCTGGTCGTGATCGCGGCCGTGTTCCTGTTCACCAACAAGGGCGGTGGGGACAAGGAGGCCGGGGCCGCGCACACCTCGGCCTCGGCGTCCGCCGGCGCCAACCCCGACCTGCCGCCCGGGGTGAAGTGCGTGGACGCGGGCTGCACCGGCAAGGACGCCGAGGCGATGGGCTGCACCACGGACGCGGGCGCGGTGACCACCGCCAAGACCGCGACCGTCGGCACGACCGTCGTCGAGGTCCGCTACAGCAAGACGTGCGGTGCCGCCTGGGGCCGGATCACCACGGGTGTGGTGGGGGACTCCGTGCAGGTCAGCGCGGGGACCGCCAAGGAGACCGACAGCATCACGGCGGGCGGTGACGCCATCGCCTACACGCCGATGGTGGCCGTGAAGGACGCGGGCGAGGCGAAGGCCTGCGTGACGCTGGCGTCGGGGCAGAAGGGGTGCACCACCTAGGGAGGGTCCTAGGGGCGAGGGTCTGTGGGGATTCTGTGAACGTGGGGAATGCCCCCTCCGGATCGGGGGCAGGCGGAAAGTACCCCCACGGGAGTCCGGACCCCCGGTGCCCCCACGGCGGCCGTCCGGTGTTCCTCTCCCGAGCCGGACGGCCGCCTCATTTGTGCGGGGAGCCTGGTTCTGTGGGGTGGGCCACACGGACCCGGGAGTCCGGGATCGCGGATGCGCGATAGCCTGACCGGTGGATCTCTCGACGCCAAGAGATCGATCATTTGTACGTCCCGCACCCCGGGGCAGTGCCGCCCCACCGCCAGCTGTCATAACGGAGAACGCCATGACCCGCACTCCCGTGAACGTCACCGTCACCGGCGCGGCCGGCCAGATCGGTTACGCCCTGCTCTTCCGTATCGCCTCCGGCCAGCTGCTCGGCGCGGACGTGCCGGTCAAGCTGCGTCTCCTGGAGATCACCCCGGCGCTCAAGGCCGCCGAGGGCACGGCGATGGAGCTCGACGACTGCGCCTTCCCGCTCCTCCAGGGCATCGACATCACGGACGACCCGAACGTCGCCTTCGCCGGCACGAACGTCGCCCTCCTCGTCGGCGCCCGCCCCCGCACCAAGGGCATGGAGCGCGGCGACCTGCTCTCCGCGAACGGCGGCATCTTCAAGCCGCAGGGCAAGGCCATCAACGACAACGCCGCGGACGACATCAAGGTCCTCGTCGTCGGCAACCCGGCCAACACGAACGCGCTCATCGCGCAGGCCGCCGCCCCGGACGTACCGGCCGACCGCTTCACCGCGATGACCCGCCTGGACCACAACCGCGCGCTGACCCAGCTCGCGAAGAAGACGGGCACCACGGTCGCCGACATCAAGCGTCTGACCATCTGGGGCAACCACTCCGCCACCCAGTACCCCGACATCTTCCACGCCACGGTCGCCGGCAAGAACGCCGCCGAGACCGTGAACGACGAGAAGTGGCTGGCCGAGGAGTTCATCCCGACCGTCGCCAAGCGCGGCGCCGCGATCATCGAGGCCCGCGGCGCGTCCTCCGCGGCCTCCGCCGCCAACGCCGCGATCGACCACGTCCACACCTGGGTCAACGGCACGGCGGACGGCGACTGGACCTCCATGGGCATCCCGTCGGACGGCTCCTACGGTGTCCCCGAGGGCCTCATCTCCTCCTTCCCGGTCACCACGAAGGACGGCGTCTACGAGATCGTCCAGGGCCTGGACATCAACGAGTTCTCCCGCGCCCGCATCGACGCGTCGGTGAAGGAGCTGGAGGAGGAGCGCGAGGCGGTCCGCTCCCTCGGCCTGATCTAGTCGTCCCCCAGGCATTCGCGGGGCCGTTCTCGACGGCTCTGTCACGGGATTGCGCGGGCCCTGTTCCGGTTACGACCGGAGCGGGGCCCGTTCCCTGTTTCCGCCGCTAACTTCGGAAGAGGTAAGTGGTGGGTGATTCGGGGGTTTCGTGATGAGTGACTGGGGCGGCTTCAGTGCCGAACGCGAGCCGAGCGAGGAGCGCGGACAGGCGCCCTGGTCGGTGTGGTCGACGGCGGAGACGCAGACCTCGCTGACCCCGCCGCCGTGGGTGTCACCACCGGTTCCCTTCCCGGCTCCCGTCCCGGCTCCAACTCCCGCCCCCGCGCCCGCTTCCGGCCGTCGCGCCTGGCGGCTGGTCCTCGCGGTGGCGCTCGCGGTGGTGTTGGGCGCGGGTGCCGGGGGAGGGGTCTGGTACGTCACGCACGACCGCGGCACGCACGATCACGTGAGCGCGACGGGATCCGGATCGGCTGCTGCTGCCCCGTCGTACCGCACGGTCCAGGACCCCACCGGCTACACGCTCGACGTCCCCAAGGGCTGGACCCGTACCCAACGGCAGGGCGCGAAGGCCCCGGTGGTCACCTACGACTCCCCGGACGGCACCCGCCGCCTCCAGATCTTCCGCGTCTCCGAGAACTCCCCGGCCGAGTCCCTGGATCTCGCGGAGAACGACCCCGGCTACGGCTTCGCCCGCCAGCCCGGTTATCAAGTCATCGACCGTGCCGCCGGGCCCAGTTGGGCCGAACTGACCTATCGCTACGACGACCAGGGCAACGGTGGGCGTCGGGTGATCGACCATCGCTTCGAGGCGGGGGACGGTTCGCTCTACGCGGTCCGGTCCAGTGGCCCCGAGTCGCTCGATCCCGCCGTGGTCCGCGCACCGCTCACCGCGGCGCTCGGCTCCTTCTGCCCGGCGGGCGCGAACTGCCGGTAGGCGGGGGCGAACTGCCCTTGGGCGGGGGCGCGTTCCTACTCCATCCCCTTCTTCCCCGGCGCCCAGAACGGCTTCGTGAGGACGGAACGCCGGTCCCAGCCCAACTCCCGTACGAGCACCTGCCGGACCTGCTGCACGGTACGGGCCTCCCCGGCGACGTACGCGATGCCGTCGGGCTCGGGGGCGAGGTGTTGTACGGCGTCCGGGAGTGAAGTCCCGCCCCTGGTCAGCCAGTTGAGGCGCTCGGAGTGCGTCAACGGCAGTCGGTCCGCCGCCGATTCCGTCTCCACGGCGCCGGAGACCCGCGCCCCCTCCGGCAGTGCGGCCAGCATCGCGCCGAAGGCGACCGAGGCCGTCTCCTCGCCGACGAAGACGTGGTGGGAGGCGTCGGGGCGGAGCGTGAAGGTGCCCTCGGGCTTCCGCAGGCGCACCTGCTCGCCGATGCCGACGCTCTTCCCCCAACGACCCCCGGGTCCCCCCTCGGAGTGGTCCAGCACGCACAACTCGACGGCGCCGGACGGCTCGTAGCGCCACACGGAGTACGTCCGCAGGGTCAGGCCGGTGACCAGGACGCGGACCTGTTGGCCGGGGCGGACGTCGAGGCCGGTGAGGGCGTCGCTCTCGATGCGCAGGCGGCGCATGCGGGTGGTGATCGGTTCGGCCGCGGTGACGGTGGCTCGGAGGGTGACCAGGTCGAGGACGGGGTTCAGGAGGGTGGACGGCACTGCGGGCTCCTCGACTGGGCGGCGCGTGGGGGGAGTTGGTGATCAGGAGTGGCGGGCTGGACGCGATAGTACGCGTTTCTCGTCGGACGCGATAGTGCGTGTGGTGGTCTTGCGGTCGCGGTGGCCGATGATCACGATCGCGGTGGCCGCGAGGACGATCAGGGCGACCGTGCGCAGTGCCGGGGCCATGCCGTGGGCGAGGTCGGGGTGGGCGGCCAGGATCGTGCCGGTGACCGCCACGCCCAGAGCCGCGCCGAGTTCGCGGGCCGAGGTGCCGAGACCGGAACCGAGGCCCGTCCGGTGCGGCGGCAGCGAGGTGACGACACCGACCGTGAGCGCGGGCATGGAGAGCCCGGTGCCCGCCGAGATCACGAGCAGCCAGCAGGCGTACGTCCAGTACGGGGTGCCCGCGTCGGCGGTGGACGCGCCCAGCAGGCCCAGGCCGATGAGGGCGAGACCGGTGCCGATGACCGGGCGTGGGCGGTGCGACCAGCGGACGGCGAGTTTCGGGACGAGGGCCATGCCGATCGTCAGCGGCACGATCGCGACGCCGGTGACGGCGGCGCCGTAGCCCTTGATCTCTTGCAGGTACTGGGAGTTGACGTAGAAGAGGGAGAACAGGCCGAAGAAGCCGGTGGCCGTGCCGAGGGTGGCCGCGCGGAGGGTGGGGGAGGTGAAGACGCGCGGGTCGAGGAGTGGGGTGCGGGAGCGCAGGGCGTGGGCGGTGAAGGCCGCTATGAGTACGGCGCCTGCCGCGAACGCCGTGATGAGGCGCGGGGAGGTCCAGCCGTAGGCCGGGCCCTCGATGATGCCGAAGAGGATCGCGACCAGGCCGGTGGTCAGGAGGGCGGTGCCGGTGGGGTCGAGGTTGCTGTGCGTGGAGCGTTCCGTGCGGGGTGCGGTGAGGGTGACCGCGAGGGCGAGCAGGGCGGCCAGTGGGACCATCGCCCCGAACAGGGCACGCCAGGTACTCGTTGGAGAGGAGGATGCGCTTGCAGCCGATCGGGTCCTCGGGGGTCAGTGCGGTGCGCAAGGCGTCGTCGGTGACCTGGCGCGCGATATGGCGCCGGAACTGCCGGTCGGCGATCTTGAGCAGCCGGGGAAACCTGGTGAACGCGGCGCCGCGTGGCTCCAGTTGCCAGTAGGTGAGCCAGCGTGAGAGTCGCTGCAAGCCCGGGATCCTGCGGAACGCGGTGCGGGCGATCGGAGCGTAGGGGTGGTCCGGCTTGGGGATGACGTGCGCGGCGTTCTTCTGGAACAGGGTCAGTCGCGCGACGCGGGGCGCGATGGCCGGGACGAACTGGACGGCCGAGGCGCCGGTGCCGACGACGGCGACGGATTTTCCGGTCAGGTCGTAGTCGTGGTTCCAGGTCGCGGAGTGGAACTGCTCGCCCTGGAAGGTGTCGAGGCCGGGGATGCCGGGGACGAGCGGACGGTTCAGGAGGCCGGTGGCGGCGATGAGGATGTCGGCGACGTGGACGGATCCGTCCTCGAGGGTGATGGTCCAGGTGGCCGATTCCTCGTCGAACTCCGCGGTCGTCACAGGGGAGTTGAAGCGGATGTGGGGCGTGATGCCGAACGTGTCCGCGGTGTCCCGCAGGTACTGGTGGATCTCGGCCTGCGGTGCGAAGCGTCGGGACCATGCGGTGTTCTGCGCGAACGAGTACGAGTACAGGTGTGAGGGGACGTCGCATGCGGCGCCGGGGTACGTGTTGTCCCGCCAGCAACCGCCGACGTCGTCGGCCTTCTCGAAGAGCGTCAGGTCGTGGAATCCGGCTCTCTTGAGTCGAGCGGCCATGCCGAGGCCGGCGAAGCCGGTGCCGATGATCGCGATCGAGGCGGTGTGCGCCATCTTCAGGCCCTTCCGTGATCCGTCCTGACCTCGATGTTCCGCGTCTCGATCAGCGGGGAGGAGGTGTCCGTCGGCGCCGGAGTTGTTGGATTCGGCGGAGCCGCGAGAGTTGATGGATTCGGCGGGGGCCCGCAAGCTGTTGGATTCGGCGGGGGCGCGAGGGTTGTTGGATTCGGCGAGGGCTCGAAGGCTGTTGGATTCGGCGGAGGCCCGGACGGAGGCACCGATGGTTCAGTGGGAGATTCCTCGGCCGCCGACCAGCGTGTCGGTGCTGGTCGACCTCGGTGTCGAGCTCGGGGTGCCCGCGACCGCGTCCCTGGCCGGCACCGGACTCACCGAAGCGGCGCTGAGCGATACCGGAACCGAGGTGACCGCACGGCAGGAGCAGGCGGTGGTCGGCAACCTGCTCGCGGCGACCGACAGCCGGGGCCATCTCGGGCTGGAGGCCGGCAGCCGCTTCCACCTCACGTCCTTCGGCTTCTGGGGTTTCGCCCTGGTGAGCAGCCCGACCCTCGGCGCCGCGCTCAAGATCGCCCTTCAGTACCTCGACCTGACGTACGCCTGGTCGCGCTTCGACCTCCGACGCACCGGCGACGAGGCCCAGTTGGTGCTGACCGCCCCGGACGTGCCCGAGCCGTTGCGGCGCTTCACCGTCGAACGTGATCTCGCGGTCATCGCCACGCTGCAACGGGAACTCTTCTCCGCCCGGATCCAGGTCCGCCGGCTGGTGCTCGCGTTCCCGCCCGCGGACCCGGAGCCCTACGAGCAAGTCCTGCGCGTCACGCCGGAGTTCGGCGGCGACGAGACGCTGATCGCCCTGGACGCCGCCCTGCTCGACCTGCCGATGCCGCAGGCCAACGCGCACACCCAGGCGCTCGCGCAGGAGCAGTGCCGGGAACTGCTCGACCGCGGCAGCGCCCGCACCGGTGTGGCCGGCCGGGTGCGCGACCTGCTGCTGGCCCGACCCGGTGACCCGCCGACGGCCGAACACGTCGCCCGTGAACTGACGATGAGTTCCCGCACCCTCCGCGAACGCCTGGCCGCCGAGCGGACCTCCTACCGCGAGCTGCTGGACGAGATCCGGGAGCGTCTCGCCGAGGAGATGCTCGCCGAAGGACTCGCGGTCGCCCAGGCCGCCGAACGACTCGGCTATCAGGAGGTGTCCAGTTTCTCGCACGCGTTTCGGCGCTGGAAGGGGATGGGGCCGCGCGCGTACCGGACCGCCGTGCTGAGACGGCCAAGCTGAGACCGCCAGGCTGATGGCCAAGCTGAGACGTTCGGGCTGATGTCCGGGCTGAGACGGCCGGACTGATGACTGGACTGACGGCCGCCGAAACGCACAAGTCCCGCGCCGATCGGCACCTGCCCCCACGGCTGGGCGATGGCCAAGAGTCATGGCCATGGTCATGGTTACGCGCGACTGCGACATCGTCGTCTTCGGAGCGACCGGCTTCACCGGTCGGCTCGCCGCCGAGTACCTGGCCGAACATCTGCCTCCCGGCGCCCGCTGGGCCATCGCCGGCCGCAGCGCCCGGAAACTGGAGGCGGTCCGGGACGGTCTGGGTCTGCCCGACCTGCCGATCCTCGTGGCGGACTCCGCCGATCCGGCCGCGCTCGCGAAGGTTGCTGCCTCGACCCGGGTCCTGATCACGACCGTGGGCCCGTACCTGAAGTACGGCGAGGCACTCGTGAAGGCCTGCGCGGAAGCGGGCACCGACTATCTCGACCTCGCGGCGGAGCAGGAGTTCGTGGACACCATGTTCGTGAAGTACCGCACTGCCGCCACCGCCAACGGCGCCAGGATCGTGCACTCGGCGGGCTTCGATTCGGTGCCGCACGACCTCGGCACGTACTTCACCGTCAAGCACCTTCCCGAGGACGTACCGATCACCGTCGACGGGGTCGTCCAGACCTCGGCGGACTTCTCGGGCGGCACGTACCACACGGTGGTCAACTACCTTGCGCGGCTACGTCAGTGGCGTGCCGCGGCCCGAGCCCGTGCCGCCGTCGAAGGCCGGCCGACGGGGCGCCGCTCCCGGAACCCGAGCGCGTGGCCGGCGCGCCGCTTCGGACTCTGGCTCGTGCCGTTTCCCGGTGTCGACGGTCAGAACATCGCGTACTCGGGCCGGCTCCTCGACCGCTACCGACCGGACTTCACATACCGCCACTGGATCGGAACCCGCCGCTTTCCGGCCGCGGCCGGGATCATCGGCCTGGCCGTCACGCTGCTGGTCGGCGCGCAGATCAAGCCGCTGCGGTCGGTACTGCTCAGGTTGAAGGACTCGGGCGCGGGGCCGACGGAGGAGGTCCGCGCCAGGAGCACGTTCACCGCCACCTTCCACCGCACCGGTGGCGGCCGGCACGTGGTCTGCCGGGTGTCCGGCGGCAACCCCGGCTACACCGAGACGGCCAAGATCCTCGGCGAAGCCGCGATGAGCCTCGCCTTCGACGACCTGCCGCGGACGGTCGGTCCGGTCACACCGGCCGCCGCCATGGGCGACGCGCTGATCGACCGGCTGGTCAGGGCCGGGATCACGTTCGAACTCGTCGAGCAACGAGTCGAGCAACGACAGGCCGGGTCAAGCACCTGACAGGTGAAGGCGTTCACGATGCTGTGGGGGGTGGCGGCCCCAGCCGCTTCTCGAACCAGTGGTCCGCGTACACATGGTCCACATACGCCGGAATCTCCGCGTACCCGCACGCCCGGTACATCGCCCGCGCCTCCGTGAGCGCCGCGTGCGTGTCCAGCCGTACGACAGTGAACTCGTGCTCTACGGCGGCCAGTTCCAGCTCGGCGAGGATGCGGCGGGCCAGGCCCAGGCGGCGGGCGGCGGGGTGCACCCAGACGTGCCGGATCTCGCCGACGCCCGGCTCCAGGGTCCGTAGCGCCCCGCAGGCCACGGGCCGCCCCTCCTCGTACGCGACGAAGAACGCGCCCGCGTCCCCGGTGACCTCCTCGGGCCGTACGAGATCCGTCTTGTCGAAGCCCTCGGGGAAGCGGGCGTCGAGGTCGGCGGCGTAGGCGTCGAGGCAGGCGCGGGCGTCCTCGGCGGCGCCGTCGACGAGGGTGACCGTGATGCCGGCCAGGCGGAGGAGGCGGTGGGTGGTCGCCAACGCGTGGGTGAGTTCGGTGCGTTGGGGTGCGGTGAGGGTGGTGAGGAGGCCGGCGACGAGCGCGTCGGAGCGGTGGTTCTGCTCCTTGACCTCGACGCGGCCCGCCGGGGTCAGCTCGATCAGGCGCAGGCGGGTGTCGTGCGGGGGCACGGTCAGCCGGACCAGGCCCTGCGCCTCCAGGGACTTCGCCATCCGGCTCAAGTAGCCCGCGTCCAGGGCGAGTCGGCCGCGCAGTTCGCGCAGCGAGACGCCGTCACCGATCTCGAAGAGCAGCCGGGCCTCGCCGAGGGGGCGGTCCTGGCCGAGGTAGTGGTCGTCGAGGGCGCCGATGCGGCGGGTGAAGTAGCGGTTGAAGTGCCGGAAGGCCGCTACGTCCGCGGGTGACACCGGGTTCGTGACTGGCTCCATAGTTCTTTGACTTTAGTCAAAGGAGTCGGGGGGGTCCATGGTCGTGGTGCGGCTGCCGTGCCCTGCCCTCGTTCAGTGAGCTTCTACGACTTGTTCGGGCAGCAGGGCGGTCGCGGCGTCGACGAACTCCTGGACCAGGCCGGTGGTCCGCCCGGTGGGCCAGGCCGCCGCGACATGGTTGGGGCCGAGGTCGTCGACAGGGATCGCCTCGACGCCGGGTCGGGTGTAGAAGTTCGCGGTGGACGCCGGGATCACGGCGATCCCCTGGCCGCCGGCGACGAGTTCGAGTTTCTCCTCGACGCTGTGGATCGCCGGCACCGGGCGGCGCTCACCGGTGCGCAGTTCCACCGCGATATCCCGCCATTCGGGGACGGCGTCGGGGTCCTGCAACAGGTGATCGGCCGCGAGGTCGGCGACTCGCACGGTCTCCTTGCCGGCGAGGCGATGGGACGAGGCCACCATGACGAGGCGCGGTTCGGTGAACAGCGGCCTGATCTCCAGGCCCGCCGGGTCGATCGGCAGGCGGACGATGCCGACATCCGCGCGGGCGTCGTGCAGCACCTCCACCTGGTCGTGCCAGCCGGTGCGCAGCATCCGCACGTCCAGCCCGGGGTGGCGCTCACGCAGCAGGCGGACGACGGGGGTCAACGTGATCCCCGGCATGAACCCGATCGTGAGGCGGGTGACGCTCTCGCTCGCGGCGCGTACCCGCCGCAGAAGCGCGTCCGCGTTCGCCAACAGGGGCCCGGCGTCGTGGACGAGCTGTTCGCCCGCCGGTGTGAGCACGGTGCTGCGGCGGTCGCGCATGAACACGTCCACGCCCAGCTCGCTCTCCAGCACCCGGATCTGGCGGGAGAGCACGGGTTGGGTGATGTGCAGGCGCTCCGCGGCCCGTCCGAAGTGGAGTTCCTCGGCCACCGCGAGGAAGTAGCGAAGCTTGCGCAGGTCGACGTCCATGCGGTTCCTCCGGGTGATCAGCCGCGCTCGAAGGGGGCGAGCGGGTCGCCGTGCGCCGGTGCCCAGCCCAGTTCGCGACGGGCCTTGGCCGAGGTGAGGCGCTGGTCCAGCGCGAACGCGTCCGCGACGGGCCCCATCTCGGTGCGGGCCCGCTCCAGTGTGATCGAGACCGTCCTGCCGTCGAGTCCGGCACCGCGCGCCGCCGCTTCGGCGACCTGCTTCATCGTCGGGTGGCCCTCGCCGACCCCGATGTAGACCGATCCCGGCTTCGCCGAGAGCGCCGCGACGTAGAGCGTGGCCATGTCGTCGATGTGCACGAGGCCCCAGTGGTTGGCGCCGTCGCCTATGTACGGGACAGCGCCCCTGATTTTACCCGGGGCGATGAAGAAATGTTCGATCAGCCGGTTGTCGCCTCCGTAGAGCAGCCCGGGCTGTACGACGACGGGGCGACCGCCCTCGGCGGCGCGTGCCGTGACCGCGTCCTCGACCGACCTGCGCCAGGCCACCACGCCGGGCGGATTCCACGGTGCGGTCTCGTCCCGTACGCCGTCGGTGTCGCCGTAGACCCAGGTGCCGCCGGTGTGCACGTAGGGTCCGGCCCCGACGCCGTCCTGCATGGCCGTGGCCGCGGCGAGATCCATGTCCGCGGAGCTGGCCTGCGCGAGATGGATCACCGCCTCGGCGCGGGCGGCCGCGTGGTTGAGCACGTCAAGGTCGGTGAGTCCGCCGCGCACCTCGATCGCCCCGGCGGCTGTCACAGCCTGTGCGGACTGCTCGCTGCGTGCCAGCGCCTCCACGGAGTGGCCTTGTCGCACCAGTTCGGCGATCGTGGCCCGGCCGATGTAGCCGGATCCGCCCGTCAGGAAAATCTTCATGCCGTCCCTCGCTGTTCATCGTTCGCTGTTCATCGTTCAGGTGTGACTCCACCGTGCGGCCTGGTCGCGGGTGCCGTCCAAGACCTGTTTCGCGCTCTGTGATGCCCGCTGGGCATGACGCGTCGGCGGCGGTCCTTCTCCTGGTACGCGGCATGGTTGATGCCCCGTGGGCATCGCAGGGGACGTAAAGGGTCTTGGACAGGGCGGCCCCGACAGATCGACAGTGGACGTGCCGCGACAGCGGGCCGGGATCCCGGTTCCTGCCTGTCGCCGGCGTTCTGATCGACAACCCGGGTTGTCGATAGCTCGGGGCGCATCTCGACAACCCGGCACACATCTCGAACGCCCTCTGGGAGGTGCGACGATGCCTCACGTCCTGATCACCGGATCCTCCGACGGCCTCGGCCTGATGGCCGCTCGCCTGCTGATCGGCCAAGGCCACACGGTGACCCTGCACGCTCGCGACACCGCGCGGGCCGCGCATACGCGTGCGGTCCTGCCCGCCGCCGAGAACGTGCTGGTGGGTGATCTGGGATCCCTCGACGGGATCCGGTCGGTGGCCGCCCAGGCCGACGCGGCGGGCCGGTTCGACGCCGTCATCCACAACGCGGGCATCGGCTACCGCGAGCCGCGCCGCGTCGAGACCGTCGACGGCCTGTCCCAGCTGTTCACGGTCAATGTCCTCGCGCCCTACCTGCTGACCGCGCTGATGACGCGGCCCGACCGGCTGGTCTACCTCAGTTCGGGCATGGCGCGCGGCGGGGACGCGGACCTGTCGGATGCGCAGTGGACCGATCGGCGCTGGAACGGGGCCCAGGCGTACAGCGACAGCAAGCTGTTCGACGTCCTGCTCGCGCGCGGTGTCGCACGGCACTGGCCCGACGTGCTGTCGAACTCGGTGGAACCCGGGTGGGTCGCGACCAGGATGGGCGGCCCCGGCGCGCCGGACGACCTGGCACAGGGCCCGGTCACCCAGGCGTGGCTCGCCGTCAGCGACGACGAGGCCGCGCGAGTCACCGGCCGGCACTTCTACCACCAGAAGCGGCGCTCCGTGCCCGCCAAGGCGTCCGAGGCGAAGGTCCAGGACGCCCTGCTCGACTACTGCGCCCGGCTCACCGGCGTCTCGATCCGCGCGTCGCGATGACCCTGCCCGGTCCCGATACGTCCGACCCGGTTCCGATACGTCCGACCCGGTTCCGGTACGTCTGACGCGGTCCCGATACGACCGGCCCTGTCACCCCGAAGTCGCGTCAACTGAAACGGAGTTCGACGATGTCCAAAGAAATCCTGATCACCGGTGGCCACGTCGTGACGCTCGACGACACGCTCGGCGACGGGCTCGGTGACGCGCTCGGAGATGTGCCCGGTGGTGATGTGCGCGTGCGGGACTGTGTCATCACGCAGATCGGTGTCGGCCTGCGCCCGGGGCCGGACACCGAGGTCGTCGACGCGCGGGGCCGACTGGTGGTCCCGGGCCTGATCGACACGCACCGACACGTCTGGCAGGGCGCGATCGCCGGGTTCACCCCGCAGATGACCGGATACGGCTACGGACCGGCCGTCCTGACCGGGATCTCGCTCGACCACACTGCGGCCGACATCTACGCCGGCACCCTGTGGGGAGCGATGCAAGCGCTGGACGCGGGAATCACCACGATCGGCGACTGGGCCCACGCACTTCAGTCGGCCGACCACGCCGACGCCAACCTGCGCGGCCTGCGCGAATCCGGAATCCGCGGCCTGTTCTTCTACGGCGGCCCCGGTCCGGCCGACGACGATCCGAACCCGCCGCACCCGCTCGACGCCCGGCGCATGCGCGACGAGCATTTCCCCGGCAGCGGCAGCGGCAGCGGCAGCGGCAGCGGCAACAGCGGCACCGGCAACAGTGCCACCGGCACCGGACGGCTACGAATGGGCATGGCGCTGCGCGGACCGTGCTTCACCTCCCCGGAGCGCAACCGCCAGGACTTCGCCTTCGCCCGCGAACTCGGCCTGCCGATCTCGATCCACGTCGGGATGGCCGGCACCGCGGACGCGGTCACCGCGCTGCGCCGGGACGGGCTGCTCGGCCCGGACGTCAACTACATCCACGCCAACCAGCTGACCGACGAGGAGATGGACCTGATCGCCGCCTCGGGCGGGACCGTGACCATCACCCCGAGCACGGACATGCTGATGCAGTTCGGCACCTACCCGGCCACCGGGCGAGCTCTGGAACGTGACATCGTCTCCGGACTCGGGGTCGACACCGTGTGCAGCGCCGGGACCGACCTGTTCTCCGAGATGCGCCTCGCGCTGGCCGCGGAACGCTCGCGCGCCAACGCCGAGTCCCTCGCCCGCAACGACCTCGTGCACGAGGTCGCACTGCACCAGCGGGACATGCTGCGGCTGGCCACGCTCGGCGGCGCCCAGGTACTCGGTCTCGCCGACGAGACCGGTTCGCTCACCCCCGGCAAACAGGCCGACATCACCATCGTCGACCTGCGTTCGCCGCACCTGGACGGCTTCGGCGACCCGGTCGCGATGCTCGTGCTCGGCGCCGGTCCGGCCGACGTGGAGACGGTCCTGGTCGGCGGGGAATTCGCCAAACGGGACGGCACCCTGGTCGGAACCCACGCGGCCAAGGCACGGGACCTGATGCACGAGACACAGGACCGGCTCCGCGCCGCGATCCGCTGAACCGCTGAACCGCAACGCAACGGCAGCCTTCGGGCAACCGCGTCGGCCAAGCGCCGTTAGCGGCTTTTGTCCCCCTGTTCAGTGACCCGGCCCACTTTCGGCCATGGATTGCGCATGCATCCGGACGTCCCGGGCAGGCGCACGCAGTCCCCGAGAGTGACAGTTAGGTGACGCTGGGACGCTGAACAGGAACGGAAGGCAATACCGATCATGGCCGAGAACACGGAACAGCAGCCGGGGAAGACCATCCACGCGGGCGGCGAGTGGCTGGAAGCGGTCTCCGGCGCCACGCGCGAGATCATCGACCCCGCGGACGCGCTGCCGTTCGCCGTGGTCGCGGAGGGCGACGAGAAGGACACGGACATAGCCGTGGCCGCCGCCCGTGCCGCCTTCGACGGCGGTCAGGGGGCCTGGCCGCGCACCCCCGTCACCGAGCGCGCCGCGCTCCTGCGCCGCGTCGCCGACCTCCTCGTGCGCGACCGCGAAGAGCTCGGCCTGCTGGAGAGCCGCGACGCGGGCAAGACCGTAGAGGAGGGTCGCGTCGACATCGACTGTGTCGCCGACGCCTTCCGCTACTTCGCCGACCTCGTCGCGGGCGAGGCCCCCGGCCGAGTCGTCGACGCGGGCACGCCTGACGTCCACAGCGTCGTCGTACACGAGCCCGTCGGCGTCTGCGCGCTGATCACCCCCTGGAACTACCCTCTGCTCCAGGCGAGTTGGAAGATCGCGCCCGCCCTCGCGGCCGGCAACACCTTCGTCGTCAAGCCCAGCGAGATCACCCCGCTGACGACGGTCGCCCTGATCGACCTGCTCGTCGAGGCCGGGCTGCCCGCCGGTGTCGCCAACATCGTCACCGGCCCCGGCCACTCGGTCGGCGCCCGCCTCGCCGAGCACCCCGACGTCGACCTCGTCTCCTTCACCGGCGGCCTCATCAGCGGCACGAAGGTCGCCCAGGCCGCCGCCATGACCGTGAAGAAGGTCGCCCTCGAACTCGGCGGCAAGAACCCCAACGTCGTCTTCGCCGACGCCTGCGCCAGCGAGGAGGGCTTCGACACCGCCGTCGACCAGGCCCTCAACGCGGCCTTCATCCACAGCGGCCAGGTCTGCTCCGCGGGCGCCCGCCTCATCGTCGAGGAAACCGTCCGCGAGCGCTTCGTCGCCGAACTCGCCCGCCGCGCCGAGAAGATCCGCCTCGGCCGCGGCACCGAGGACGGCGTCGAGTGCGGCCCGCTCGTCTCCGAACAGCAGCGCGCCAAGACCGAGTCGTACGTCGCCGCCGCGCTCGCCGAGGGCGCGGTGCTGCGCTCCGGCGGCAAGCGCCCCGAGCCGACCGCGACCCGGCCCGCCACCGGCTACTTCTACGAGCCGACCGTCCTCGACCAGTGCCACCGCGAGATGACCGTCGTACGCGAAGAGGTCTTCGGACCGGTCCTCACCGTCGAGACCTTCCGCACCGAGGACGAGGCGGTCGCACTCGCCAACGACACCGAGTACGGCCTCGCGGGCGCTGTCTGGACCGCCGACGCGGGCCGCGCGCGCCGCGTCGCCGGCCGGCTGCGGCACGGCACCGTCTGGATCAACGACTTCCACCCCTACCTCCCGCAGGCGGAGTGGGGCGGCTTCGGAAAGAGCGGTGTGGGCCGGGAACTCGGCCCCGCCGGACTCGCCGAGTACCGCGAGGCCAAGCACGTCTACCAGAACCTGGCGCCAAGGCCGGTCCGCTGGTTCGCAGGCTGATCCCGTCGACTTACTGACCCCGCCAACCCCAGCCCACCTAGGGGCGCGGGTCTGTGCCGACATGCGGCTCCGCCGCGTGGGCGCGACCAGCCACAACGCACTCGCACCTGAAAGACAGCCCCAGGCCCTCATTTGGAGTCACCCCCATGCCCGAAAACCCCCACGTCTACGACTACGTCGTTATCGGCGGCGGAACGGCAGGCTCCGTCATCGCCTCCCGCCTCACCGAGAACCCCGACGTCACCGTCGCCGTCATCGAAGGCGGCCCCAGCGACGTCGGCCGCGAGGACGTACTGACCCTGCGCCGCTGGATGGGCCTCCTCGGCGGCGAGCTGGACTACGACTACCCGACCACCGAGCAGCCGCGCGGCAACTCCCACATCCGGCACAGCCGCGCCCGCGTGCTCGGCGGCTGCTCCTCGCACAACACTCTCATCGCCTTCAAGCCGCTGCCGTCCGACTGGGACGAGTGGGAGGCGGCCGGCGCCAAGGGCTGGGGCGCGATCTCGATGGAGGCGTACTACGCCCGCCTCCTCAACAACATCGTCCCCGTCGACGAGAAGGACCGGAACGCCATCGCCCGCGACTTCGTCGACGCGGCCCAGGAAGCACTCGACGTCCCGCGCGTCGAGGGCTTCAACAAGGCCCCGTTCACGGACGGCGTCGGCTTCTTCGACCTCGCCTACCACCCCGAGAACAACAAGCGGTCCAGCGCGTCCGTCGCGTATCTGCACCCGGTGATGGACGAGCGCCCCAACCTCACCCTTTTCCTTGAGACTTGGGCCCACCGCCTGGAGCTGAACGGCACCCGCGCGGAAGGCGTCCACGTCCGCACCAAGGACGGTGAGGAACTCCTCGTCCGCGCCCGCCGCGAGGTCGTCCTGTGCGCCGGCGCCGTCGACTCCCCGCGGCTGCTCCTGCACTCGGGCATCGGCCCCCGCAAGGACCTCGAAGCGCTCGGAATCCCCGTCGCCGTCGACCTCCCGGGCGTCGGCGAGAACCTCCTCGACCACCCCGAGTCGGTGATCGTCTGGGAGACGAACGGGCCGATCCCGGAGAACTCCGCGATGGACTCCGACGCGGGCCTGTTCGTGCGCCGCGACCCCCAACTCCCGGGCCCGGACCTGATGTTCCACTTTTACCAGGTCCCCTTCACGGACAACGCCGAGCGGCTCGGCTACGAACGCCCCGAGTTCGGCGTCTCGATGACCCCGAACATCCCCAAGCCGAAGAGCCGCGGCCGCCTGTACCTGGAGAGCGCCGACCCGGCCGTCAAACCCGCCCTGGACTTCCGGTACTTCACCGACGAGGACGACTACGACGGCCGCACCCTCGTCGACGGCATCCGCATCGCCCGCGAGATCGCGAAGACCGAACCACTCGCCGGCTGGCTGAAGCGGGAGGTGTGCCCCGGCCCGGAGATCCTCGGCGACGCGGAACTCAGCGAGTACGCCCGCAAGGTCGCCCACACCGTCTACCACCCGGCCGGCACCTGCCGCATGGGCGCCGACACCGACGAACTGGCCGTGGTCGACCCCGAGTTGAGGGTCCGCGGCCTGGACGGCCTCCGGATCGCGGATGCCTCCGTCTTCCCGACCATGCCCGCCGTGAACCCGATGATCGGGGTGCTCATGGTCGGCGAGAGGGCTGTTGACCTGATCGGAGGTGGTGCGTGATGAGTACCCTCAGTACGCCCAACGGCCTTGATGAGCCCGGCAGTTCCGCGACCACGAGCATGAGCACAGGCGCCTCTGGCAACCCCGTATTTTCGGTGGACGGCCTCTGGAAGGTCTTCGGCCCGAAGGCCGACCAGGTCCCCGCCGACCCGGAACTCACCGCCCTCGACGCCGCCGAGCTGCACACCCGCACCGGCTGCACCGCCGCCGTCCGCGACGTCTCCTTCGACGTCCGCAAGGGCGAGGTCTTCGTGGTGATGGGCCTGTCCGGCTCCGGCAAGTCCACCCTGGTCCGCTGCCTCACCCGCCTCATCGAACCCACCGCCGGCACCATCGCCATCGACGGCGAGGACGTCCGCGCCATGGACAAGTCCCGGCTGCGCGAACTGCGCCGCCACCGCGCCGCGATGGTCTTCCAGCACTTCGGCCTCCTCCCGCACCGCACGGTCCTCGACAACGTCGCCTACGGCCTGGAGATCCAGGGCATCGGCAAGGCCGAGCGCCGCCGCCGGGCCGCCGAGGTCGTCACCAAGGTCGGCCTGGAGGGTATGGAGCAGCGTCGCCCCGGCCAGCTCTCCGGCGGCCAGCGTCAACGCGTGGGCCTGGCCCGGGCGTTGGCGGTCGACCCCCAAGTCCTCCTGTTCGACGAGCCGTTCAGCGCCCTCGACCCGCTGATCCGGCGCGACATGCAGGAGGAGGTCGTCCGGCTGCACCGCGAGGAGGGCCGCACGATGGTCTTCATCACCCACGACCTGAACGAGGCGCTGAAACTCGGCGACCGCATCGCCCTGATGCGCGACGGCCGCATCGTCCAACTCGGCACCCCCGAGGAGATCGTCGGCTCCCCGGCCGACGACTACGTCCGCGAGTTCGTACGGGACGTGCCGCGCGCGGACGTCATGACGGTCCGTACGGCGATGCGCCCAGGAGACTGCGGAGCTTCGGAGCACCCCGGCGCGCTCGCGGCCGACGCGGTCGTCGCCGAGGCCATCAAGGTCGTGTCCCGCAGCGGAAAGCCCGCCTGTGTCGTGGAGGACGGCCACTGTCTCGGCGTGGTCGACCACGCACGGCTGCTGGACGTCGTGGCAGGGGCGGAGCTCGCCGATACCGGCAAGGGGGCGGTCTGATGGCAACGGTCACCGCACCCGCCCCGCGCCTCGCCCTCCCCGGCGTCCTCCGGCACCGGGCCGCGCACAAACTCCTGCTGCTCGCGCTCGCAGCCGCGATCCTCGTACCGCTCGCCAACGCGCACTGGGCCAGCGGGAGTTGGCCGCAGGCCCTCACCGTCGACCTGTCCGGTCCGCTGGGCCGGGCCAACGACTGGATCATCGACAACCGCGACAGCTCCCCGCTGTTCCTGTACTTCTTCGGCTACATCAGCAACGCCGTCGTCCTCTCCGTACGCGCCGTCTACCTGGTACTGCTCGCCGCGGGCTGGGCCGGCGTCACCGCGTTCGGCGCCCTCGTCGCCTGGCGGGTCGCGGGCATACGCCTCGCGATCGGGACCGGCGTCGCCTTCCTCGCCTGCGGACTGCTCGGCATGTGGGTACCGACCATGCAGACCCTCGCGCTGATGGTGGTCGCGGTGCTCACCTCGGTCGTCGTGGGCGCCCTGCTCGGCCTGGCCGGCGGCCTCTCCGAGCGCACGGACCGCGCACTGCGCCCGGTCCTGGACACCATGCAGGTGCTCCCCGCCTTCGCCTACCTCCTCCCCGTTGTCCTGGTCTTCGGCATCGGCGTCCCCGCCGCCGTCCTCGCCACCGTCGTCTACGCCGCCCCGCCCATGGCCCGCCTCACCACGCTCGGCCTGCGCAACGCCGACCCGGAGGTCCTGGAAGCCGTCGACTCCCTGGGCGCCACCGGACGCCAACGCCTGCTGACCGCCCGGCTCCCGCTGGCCCGCAAGCAGCTCCTCCTCGGCCTCAACCAGACGATCATGATGGCCCTCTCCATGGCCGTCATCGCCTCCGTCATCGGCGCCGGAGGCCTCGGCGACCGCGTCTACCAGGCCCTCGCCTCCGTCGACGTCGGCGCCGCCCTGGCCGCCGGCATCCCGATCGTGCTCCTGGCCGTCGTACTGGACCGCGTCACCGCCGCAGCGGGCGAACAGACCGACGAGTCAGCAGGTGAACCGGGGTCGACTCTCCGCCCGTGGCTGTACGCGCTCGGCGCCACCGTGGCCGTAGCAGTGGTGGTCCGGCTCGCCGGCGCCCTGGACTGGCCCTCCGGCTGGACCCTGAACATCGCCGAACCCGTGAACCGCGTCGTCGACTGGATGACCGCCCACCTCTACTCCGGCGTCCCCTACCTCGGCGGCACCGCCGACTGGGCCGGCCACTTCACCACCTGGGTCCTGGACCCCGTACGCGACGGCCTCCAGTGGCTGCCGTGGTGGTCGGTGCTGCTGATCGTCGCCGCCCTCGCCTGGGTGATCGGCACCTGGCGCACCGCGCTCACCGCCGTCCTCGCCATGGCCGCGATCGGCGTACTCGGGGTGTGGAAGCCGTCCCTGGACACGCTGTCGCAGGTGCTGGCCGCCGTGGCCGTCACCCTCGTCCTCGGCTTTGCGACCGGCATCGCCGCCGCCCGCAGCGACCGCGTCGAACGCGCCCTGCGCCCCGTCCTCGACGTCTGCCAGACCATGCCGCAGTTCGTGTACCTGATCCCGGTCGTCGCCCTGTTCGGCGTAGGCCGCGCCCCGGCCGTAGCGGCGGCAGTCGTCTACGCCCTCCCCGCCGTCGTCCGCATCACCACCCAGGGCCTGCGCCAGGTCGACCCGGCCGCCCTGGAATCGGCCCGCTCACTCGGCGCGACCAGCGCCCAGCAGCTACGGCAGATCCAACTCCCGCTCGCCCGCCCGGCGTTGCTCCTCGCCGTCAACCAGGGCGTGGTCCTCGTCCTCGCCGTCGTCATCATCGGCGGCCTGGTCGGCGGTGGCGCCCTCGGCTACGACGCCGTATTCGGCCTGGCCCAGGGCGACTTGGCGACCGGCCTGGTCGCCGGCGCCGCGATCGTCTGCCTCGGCCTGATGCTCGACCGGGTGACCCAACCGACGGAACGCCGCACCAAGAAGGGAGCGTGACATGCGAGTTCGTACGGCTTACACAGTGGCCGCGGTGACGTCCCTCGCCCTGCTCTCGGGCTGCGGCGCCGCCGACATGACCAAGCAGGCCTCACCCTTCGCCAACGCGCAGGGCGCCAAGACCGTGACCCTCTCCGTCCAGTCCTGGGTCGGCGCACAGGCCAACGTGGCTGTCGCGCAGTACCTGTTGGAGCACAAGCTCGGCTACCGCGTCGACACCGTCCAGGTCGACGAGGTCCCCGCGTGGGACGCGCTCAGCCAGGGCCGGGTCGACGCGATCCTGGAGGACTGGGGCCACCCCGACCAGGAGAAGCGCTACGTCGACGACAAGAAGACGATCACCCGCGCGGGCGGCCTCGGGGTCACCGGCCACATCGGCTGGTACGTCCCGACCTACCTGGTCAAGCAGCACCCCGACATCACCAATTGGAAGAACCTCAACAAGTACTCCTCGCTGTTCCGCACCGCCGAGAGCGGCAGCAAGGGCCAGTTGATGGACGGCTCGCCCTCCTACGTCACCAACGACAAGGCCCTGGTGACGAACCTGAAGCTCAACTACCAAGTGGTGTTCGCCGGTTCGGAGGCCGCGCAGATCACCCAGATGAAGCAGTTCGCCAAGGAGAAGAAGCCCTTCCTCACCTACTGGTACGCACCCCAGTGGCTCTTCAAGAAGGTCCCCATGACGGAGGTCGAACTCCCCGCCTACAAGGAGGGTTGTGACGCCGACGCCGCCAAGGTCGCCTGCGCCTACCCCCACACCCCGCTCCAGAAGTACCTCAACACGGACTTCGCGAAGAAGGGCGGCAAGGCGGCGGCCTTCCTGAAGAAGTTCAAGTGGACGACTGAGGACCAGAACGAGGTCTCCCTGATGATCGCCGACCAGAAAATGTCCCCGGCGGACGCGGCGAAGAAGTGGGTGGACAACCATCCCACCACCTGGAAGGCCTGGCTGTCCTGACCCTGCTTCCCCTTCACCGTTCACCGCTCACGGCTTCAGCTCGGCGGCCCTCCCTAGGAGTGCGTGTGCCGCCCAGCGCTGGAGTCCCGGCCCGAACGTGATGCGTGTGGCCCCGAGTTCACCGAGTGCGGTGGGCGAGGGGCCCGCGCCGTCCAGCCGCGCGAGCGCGTTGACCGGCCCCTGAATACCGGACCGCAGCAACGGCAGCACCTCAGCCGGAGCCGCGATCGGATACACACAGTCGGCACCCGCCGCGACGTACAACGCGGCCCGCTCGATGGCCAGTTCGGGGTTCCCGTCACCGTGCAGGAAGGTGTCGACCCGCGCGTTGACGAACAACCGCTCCGCCGCCACCGCCCGCACCTCCGCCAGCCAATCAGCGTGCCGACGCGGATCCTTGAGCACCCCACCCTCGGAGTCCTCCAGGTTGCACCCCACCGCCCCCGCCTCCAGCAGCCGCTCCACCAGCTCCTTCGGCGCGAGCCCGTACCCGCCCTCGACATCCGCCGACACCGGCACGTCCACGGCCCGCACGATCCGCGCGACCGCCGCGAACATCTCGTCCGCCGGCACCGCCCCGTCCTCGTACCCGAGCGAGGCGGCGACCCCGGCACTGGGCGTGGCGAGCGCCGCGAACCCGGCCTCCACGAACACCCGCGCACTGGCCGCGTCCCAGGGCCCGGGCAGCACCAGCGGATCACCGAGCAGCCGCCGCCGATGCAGACTCCGAAAGACCTCGACTCCACTCAAGACGGATAACCCCCGGGTTCGATACGACGGCTGACCATCACCCGGTTCCAGTTGTTGATGGCGGTGATCAGCCCGATGAGATGGGCGAGTTGCCCCTCGTCGAAGTGCGCGGCGGCTCTCGCATACACCTGATCCGGCACGAATCCCTCCGTCAGCACTGTGACCGCCTCGGTCAGCGCGAGCGCGGCCCGCTCCCGCTCATCGAAGACGCCCTCGGCCTCCTCCCAGGCGGCCATCATGTCCAACTGCCGCTCACTCACCCCGAGTTCACGGGCGGCGGTCAGATGCATGTCCAGGCAGAACGCGCAGTGGTTGAGCTGCGAGGCTCGGATCACGACGAGCTCGGCGAGCGCGGGATCGCCCAGCCCCCTCTTCGCGGCGGCGCTCACCGATGACAGCGCCCGCCCGACCTCCCGGTCCAACAGCCGTGTCCGCACGGTCACTTGTGTTGTCCCGCTTTGTAGTGCCCCGGCACCATCCGCGTGCTCACCCCGAACCGGTTCCACGCGTTGATCACCGTGATCGCGGCGATCAGCTGCGCCAGCTCGGCCTCCTCGAACTGCTCGGCGGCCCGCTCGTACACCTCGTCCGGCACAAAACTGTCCGTGATCACGGTGACCGCCTCGGTCAGCT
This sequence comes from Streptomyces prunicolor NBRC 13075, assembly GCF_000367365.1. GTDB lineage: Bacteria > Actinomycetota > Actinomycetes > Streptomycetales > Streptomycetaceae > Streptomyces > Streptomyces prunicolor. The sequence goes on from NZ_BARF01000008.1 coordinate 48,637, forward strand.
CGATCGCCGCCAGCTCCTTCTCGGTGTAGAAGTGCCGCGACTCCTCCCACGCGCCGAGCTGAATGATCCGCTCCACGCTCTCGCCCGCCGCGAGCGCGTCCTTGGTGTGCATGTCGAGGCAGAACGCGCAGTGGTTGAGCTGCGAGGCGCGGATCTTCACCAGTTCGAGCAGCGTCGGGTCGAGGCCCCGACGGGCGGCGGCGTCGAGCCGGACCATCGCCTTGTAGACCTCGGGTGCGTGCTTGGCCCAGTCCAGGCGGGGGCTGTGTTCGGGGGCGTAAGGAGCTTCGTGTGCTGTGGTCATGTCCTCGACTCTAGAAGTCAGGCAGCCCAGGAGTATGGTCCATTTCCATGGCAAAATCGTGGGCCACTTTGGGCGTAGACCTGCACCTCGATCCAACCGGCACCGGCACCGGCACAGGCACAGGCACCGGTACAGGCACCGGTACAGGCACCGGCGTCCGCCGAGGCCTCACGGACGCGCTGCGCGACGCAGTCCGCACCGGCCGCCTCGCCCCCGGCACCCGGCTGCCCTCCTCCCGCTCCCTCGCCACCGACCTCGGTATCGCCCGCAACACGGTCGCCGACGCCTACGCCGACCTGGTCGCCGAGGGCTGGCTCACCGCCCGCCAGGGCTCCGGCACCCGCGTCGCCGAGCGCGCCGTCGTCCCGCCCACGGACACCACCCCGCCCCGCCGCCTCCGCAGCCGCCCCACCTACGACCTCGTCCCCGGCACCCCCGACCTCGCCGCCTTCCCCCGCACCGAGTGGCTCAAGGCCGCCCGCCGCGCCCTCACCGCCGCCCCCTACCAGGCCCTCGGCTACGGCGACCCACGCGGCCGTGTCGAACTGCGCACCGCCCTCGCCGCCTACCTCTCCCGCGCCCGAGGCGTAGGCGCCGACCCCGAGCACATCCTGATCAGCGCGGGCATCTCGAACGGCCTGAGGCTGATCGGCACGGCTCTCCGGGCCCGGGGCTCCCGCGCGATCGCGGTGGAGTCCTACGGCCTGACCGCGCACTGGCAGATCCTGGCCGAGGCCGGTCTGCGCACCCGCCCGCTCCCCTTCGACCAACTGGGCACGAACCCGGCACAGTTGACGGACGAACCGGCGGTCCTGCTCACCCCCGCCCACCAGTTCCCCATGGGCGTCCCCCTCCACCACGACCGCCGCTCCGCGGTCGTCGACTGGGCCCGGCGCACCGGCGGCCTGGTCCTGGAGGACGACTACGACGGCGAGTTCCGCTACGACCGCCAGCCGATCGGCGCCCTCCAGGGCCTCGACCCGAACCACGTCGTCTACCTCGGCACCGCCAGCAAATCCCTCGCCCCCGGCCTCCGCCTGGCCTGGATGGTCCTGCCCCCTTCACTGATGGAGGAGATCGCGAAGGCGAAGGGCGGCATCGACACCTGCGGTGTCCTGGATCAACTGACCCTCGCCGAGTTCATCACCTCCGGCGCCTACGACCGCCACGTCCGCGCCGCCCGCCTGCGCTACCGCCGCCGCCGGGACACCCTGGTCGAGGCCCTCGCTCAGCACGCCCCCGACGTCCACGCCACCGGCATCGCGGCCGGCTTCCACGCCGTCCTCAGCCTCCCGCCCGGCACCGAACAGTCCGTGGTCCAGGCCGCAGCCTGGCAGGGCCTCGCCCTCCACACCCTGTCTTTCTACCGCCACGAACACGCCGTCGCCGCTCCTCTGGACGCGCTGGTCGTGGGCTACGGAACCCCGCCGGACCATGCGTGGGCGGGGGCGGTGGAGGCGCTGTGCAGGGTGCTGCCGTGAGGGTGTCCTCTGTGCCCCGGGTCCACCGGAGGGGGTGCACCCTTCAACGCAGGCCGACAATCCAGCCCGTCCGGCGCTTGAGGACGAGGCCCCTTCAGGGCCGAAGCGGGGGTCCGGGGGCGCAGCCCCCAGGGCCGGTCACCCCAACTCACCCGCACCTTCCACCGCTTCACCGCCGGGGGCAACCTCACCGAACCGCGCCAACGCCAACGCCCCCGCCACAGCCACCAAAAACCCCAACACCGCCAGCCACTCCAACCCGCTCCGCGTACGGTCTCCGAGCCACACCACCCCCACCGCCGCCGGCCCGAGCGTCTCCCCGATCACCAACCCCGCCGTCGCCGTAGTCACAGACCCCCGCTGCAACGCCGTCGTCAGCAACAAGAACGCCGCACCCCCACCGACAAGCAGCGCGTACGTCGCCGGATTGCTCACCAGCGTCGAGGGCGACAGCGAGTCGATCAACCGGACCGCCACCTCGACCACCCCGAACCCGAACCCCGCCCCCAACCCCAGCGTCAACGCCCGCCCCCGCTCCGGCAGTCGCCCGCCGACCAGCCCGAGCAGCAACACCGCCACCGCCGTCCCCAACATCGCCCACTTCAAGGCCATGGACCCGTCCCGGTGCCCCTCCGCCCCGGACGCCAGCCCCAGCATCGCCAGCCCCGCGCAGACCACCCCGACGGCCGCCCACTCCGTCCCGCGGAGCCGAACTCCCAGCAGCCGCGCGGCCACCACCGCCGTCACCGCGAGGCTCGATGCCAGGGCCGCCCCGACCGCGTAGATGGGCAACGACCGCAGCGCCGCGATCTGGAACACGAACCCCAGACCGTCCAATCCGAGCCCCGCCAGATACCGCCACTGTCGCAGCGCCCGCAGCAACAGCGCCGCGTCCCCGCCCCCACCCGTCGAGGCCGCCCGGGCGGCAACCGCCTGCAACACCGTCGCCGTACCGAAGCAGACCGCCGCGCCGAGCGCGCACACCATTCCAAAGAGCACAAAGTGACTGTAGGGGAGATGAGATCGCCACGGCCCTCCCGGGCGGACCCTCTCACCGATCTCTGGAGATCCCCCGGACGAGCCCCCGGGCACCAGACCCAGTCTCCAGCCCCGAGGTCCCAGCCCCGAGGTCCCAGCCCCGAGGTCCCAGCCCCGAGGTCCCGACGCCCCAGGCCCTACACCCCCAACACCGCCCGGAGTTGACCCAGCCCCCAGTCCAGGTCCTCCCGGCTGATCATCAGCGGCGGCGCGATCCGGATCGTAGGACCATGGGTGTCCTTCACCAGAACGCCCCGGTCCAACAACCGCTCCGAGACCTCCCGCCCCGTCCCGACCGCCGACGCGATGTCGACCCCGGCCCACAGCCCCCGCCCACGCACCGCCGTCACCCGCCCGGTGTCCGTCAACTGCCGCAATTCCCGGTGCAGATGCTCCCCGAGCTCCGCGGCCCGCGCCTGGTACTCGCCCGACCGCAGCATCGCGATCACCTCCAGCGCCACCGCGCACGCCAGCGGATTGCCGCCGAACGTCGACCCGTGCTCCCCGGGCCGGAACACGCCCAGCACCTCCGCACTCGACACCACCGCCGACACCGGCACCACCCCACCGCCCAGCGCCTTCCCGAGCACATACATGTCGGGTACGACCCCCTCGTGCTCGCACGCGAACGTCCGCCCCGTCCGCCCGAGCCCCGACTGGATCTCATCCGCGATGAAGAGCACGTTCCGCTCCCGCGTCAACTCCCGTACCCCCGCCAGATATCCGGCCGGCGGCACCAGCACCCCCGCCTCACCCTGGATCGGCTCCAACAGCACGGCCACCGTGTTCTCACTGACCGCCGCCCGCATCGCGGTGAGGTCCCCGTACGGCACGATCTCGAAGCCCGGCGTGTACGGCCCGAAGTCCGTCCGCGCCTCCGGGTCGGTCGAGAAGCTGACGATCGTCGTCGTACGGCCGTGGAAGTTGTTGCCCGCCACGACGATCTTTGCCCTCCCCTCGGGCACCCCCTTGACCTGATACCCCCACTTCCGGGCCGTCTTCAGCGCCGTCTCCACCGCCTCCGCGCCCGTGTTCATCGGCAGCACCAGCTCCATGCCGCACAGCTCGGCCAACTGCTCGCAGAACGCGCCGAACCGGTCGTGATGGAACGCCCGCGAGGTGAGAGTCACCCGCTCCAATTGCGCCTGCGCCGCCGCGATCAGCCGAGGGTTGCCGTGCCCGAAGTTCAGCGCCGAGTACCCGGCGAGCAAGTCCAGATAGCGCCGCCCCTCCACATCCGTCATCCACGCCCCGTCGGCGGTGGCGACGACCACCGGAAGCGGGTGGTAGTTGTGCGCGGTATGCGCCTCGGCGGCGGCGATGAGGGCCTCCGTACTGGCTTCGTTACTGGCTTCCGTACTGGTCATGGCGTCTCCCGGGGTGAGGGTGCCCCTTTCCTATCCTCGCCCGCATGGTGGACGCGGGAGCCGCACCGTCCGGCCCGCCCGGTAGGCTGACCGGTGGGCCGTGACTGGCGCGCTGGGATGGGACCGACCATCGGGGAGCGGCCCGAGCTGGACTGTGTGCCGTGCGCCTGGGCCGTACCGAGAACGCCGAACGCCACGTCCGGAGGTCCCCATGCCCGACAATTCCGCGCCCCTTTCCAATGAATCCACCGCCTTCCGCGCCGCCCTCGATGTGATCCGCGCCGTCGAGCCGCGCGTCGCCGACGCCATCGGCCAGGAAGTCGCCGACCAGCGCGAGATGCTCAAGCTGATCGCCTCCGAGAACTACGCCTCCCCGGCCACCCTGCTGGCCATGGGCAACTGGTTCAGCGACAAGTACGCCGAGGGCACCATCGGCCGCCGCTTCTACGCCGGCTGTCGCAACGTCGACACCGTCGAGTCCCTCGCCGCCGAGCACGCGCGCGAACTCTTCGGCGCCCGTCACGCCTACGTCCAGCCGCACTCCGGTATCGACGCCAACCTCGTCGCCTTCTGGTCGGTCCTCGCCGACCGCGTCGAGGTCCCGGCCCTCGCGAAGGCGGGCGTCCGCCAGGTCAACGACCTCTCCGACGCCGACTGGGCCGAACTCCGCCAGGCCTTCGGCAACCAGCGCATGCTCGGCATGTCCCTGGACGCCGGCGGTCACCTCACCCACGGCTTCCGCCCCAACATTTCCGGCAAGATGTTCGACCAGCGCTCCTACGGCACCGACCCCTTCACCGGCCTCATCGACTACGAGGCCCTGCGCGCCTCCGCCCGCGAGTTCAAGCCGATGATCATCGTCGGTGGCTACTCCGCCTACCCCCGCCTGGTGAACTTCCGCATCATGCGCGAGATCGCCGACGAGGTCGGGGCGACCCTGATGGTCGACATGGCGCACTTCGCCGGCCTGGTCGCGGGCAAGGTGCTGACCGGCGACTTCGACCCGGTCCCGCACGCGCAGATCGTGACGACCACCACCCACAAGTCCCTGCGCGGCCCGCGCGGCGGCATGGTCCTGTGCGACGACTCCCTCAAGGATCAGGTCGACCGCGGCTGCCCGATGGTCCTCGGCGGCCCGCTCCCGCACGTCATGGCCGCCAAGGCCGTCGCCCTCGCCGAGGCCAGGCAGCCCTCCTTCCAGGACTACGCCCAGCGCATCGTCGACAACTCCCGCGCGCTGGCCGACGGCCTGATGCGCCGGGGCGCCACCCTCGTCACCGGCGGCACCGACAACCACCTCAGCCTGATCGACGTCGCCTCCTCCTACGGCCTCACCGGCCGCCAGGCCGAGGCAGCCCTGCTCGACTCGGGCATCGTCACCAACCGCAACGCCATCCCCGCCGACCCCAACGGCGCCTGGTACACCTCCGGCGTCCGCATCGGCACCCCCGCCCTGACCACCCGCGGTCTGGGCACCGCCGAGATGGACGAGGTCGCCGGTCTCATCGACCGCGTCCTCACCACCACGGAGCCCGGCACCACGAGCAAGGGCGCGCCCTCCAAGGCCCAGCACATCCTCGACCCGAAGATCGCGGACGAGATCTCCCACCGCGCCACCGACCTCGTCGCCGGCTTCCCGCTGTACCCGGAGATCGACCTCGGCTGACCCACGCTCACGCTCTTGAGTTGTCAAAGATCGGCGACTCTCACAGATCGATGAGTTCCTGTCGTGGTTCCTCGCGCGGCGGTCCGGCCTCACCCCGGGCCGCCGCGCGGCGTATCAGCAGCGTGCCGCCGACCCCGATAGCCACCCCCGCCGCCGCCCACCAGGCACATCCGGCAAGCTCCGCAGATCCAGCCCCACCCCCAACTGCCTTGCCGGCGGCGTCGGTTCCGCCGAGCACCCCCGCCCGCTCCAGCTGCGCGAAGACCGCGCGCGGCGCCCGATGCCAGCGGATGTCGTCGTCCGCCACCTCCGGAGCCGGATCCGTCCGCACCCACGGTGTGCCGTCCGCGGCCACGAACAACTGGTCCTCGCGCTCCACCGCCACATCACCACCCGGAGCCCGACTCGTCCGAGGCCAGCCCCCGACCCCGGTCAGCCCCCACACCACGGTGATCCGCACCTCCGGATACCGGCCCGTCTCCCATTCCCGCGACACCCGCTCCGTCCCCGCGTACGTCGGCTGCAACAACGTCCACAGGCGGGCGAACGACGACTGCCCGGAGCGCCACGTCTCCGTTCGGCCCGAGTCACCCGTCACGACCAGCGCCAGATCCGGGATGTCTCGGAGCGGGTCCTGAGCCGAGACCTGAGCCTGCTCCATGGCCCGGGGCCACGCCTGATCCGTCCCGAAGGCCTGGGCGTGGGCCGGAGCCGCCCCGGCGAGAGCCATCAACACCGGCCCCGCTACGAGACACAGGCCCCGCAACTTCGCCCGTCCCCTCCCACGTTCCATGCGTCCCCCTCCTTCCATCCCCTGCTTCCCCTCTGCCCGTCCTCGTCTCCTCCGCCCCTCACACGTCCCGCAACTCCTGCCTCGGCCCTGGCCCCGGATCCCGCCCTTTCCGCCACCGGTCCAGCGGCAGCCGCGCGACGAACGGCCGCAGACCCAGTGCCAGTACCGCTCCGGCCGCCGCGCCCGGTATCGCCCACCACCAGTCGGTGCCATGCCTCTTGTCCGGCAGGGAGGCCCGCACCGTGGTGGTCCCCGCCCCTGTCCCCGTTACTGTCCCCGTCCCCGTGTCGGAGTCAGGCGCGACCGCGGCCGGTGCGGGCTCGGTCGACTCCCACGGCGCCGGGAAGATGCCGGAGTAGCCGTCACCCGTGCCCTTGCCCAGCACGCCCAACTTGTCGAAGAGGGCGCGCAGTTGGGCGGGGTGCTCGGCCCGGTGCCAATAGCCGTTCAGGTTCGTGTTCTCCGGGACATCGGCCGCCGTGTGGATCCAGACCGCCTGCGGCCGGGACTCGACCGGAAAGACCCGGTCGATCCGCCAGGGCGATATGTCGTGCGCCAGCCAGGTGACGTTGATCTGGTGGGCGTGGACCAGATCGGCCTCGGGCGGCTTGTCGCGGCTGCCCTTGCCCTCGGGCCCGAGTAACTGCTGGAGTTTTCCGTACTGTTCGTCCGAGTAGTACAGCCCCCTGGCCCGCCCGCTCTCCGGCGAGGTCACCAGCACGCTCGTCGGCCCGCCCGCCGACGCATCCGACGCACCCCACACCATCAGGGCCAGCGTCATCGCCAACGCCCCGCTCAGAGCGGCCAGTTCACGAACCCCGCCCGCGCTCTTCCCTGCCCGGCCCGCACTCCTCCCCGCCTCGCTCGCACTCCTGCCTGCCCCGCCCGCACTCCCGCCTCCGGACATCCGAACCCCCCAGCCCATCCGCCGATCCCCGTACGACCCGCCCGCGAGCCGCCTGTCACTTCTGGTACACCGCTCGGCCCGCCGAGGTTCCCACCCAAGCCGCGCTGCCTGAACTACCCACACCGCTCAGACCACTTGCACAATCGGCGCCACTTGCACAGCTCGCACCACGCGCACTACTCGCCCCGGTCCAGCGACTTCGCGATCTCCACGGCCCGCCCCTTCGACCCCACGCCCTCCAGACGGAACGTCAGATCCCCGCCCGGAACCCCGCCGACCGCATGGGTCCACAGCAGCGTCGGCCCCGCCGTCCGCTCCTCCCGCGTATAACGGTCCCCGTCCGCGTCCACCAGCCAGAAGCTCAGCAGATGCGGGCGCGCGAACCACAGCGCCGGGTCCTGCACACCGTCCGGCGAGGCCGTCCCGCCCAGCGACAGCCACTCCGGCGGCTCGCGCACCGTCTTCACGAAGCCGGGGTCCAGTCGTGCCGGATACTCGTCGACCCGGACCGTGTGCCCGTCCTCCCGCCAGCACAGGCTCACCAGGAAGCGCCCCTGGGGCTCGCCGGTCGCCGTCACCGCGTCCGGAACGCCCAGCGCGTCCGGCACCAGCGGCTCGAACCCCGCGCGCTCACGGGCCTGCGCCAGCGTCACCGACCGGCCGCACCCCGGCACCTCGGCCCCGGCCGAGGGCACCACCGACGGGTCGTACCGCACCTCGACCCCGCCGAAGCCGAACCAGTCGAAGACCGCCGCCCGTACCGGAGGCGTGAGCACGAGCACCGTCAGCAGACCGCACAGGGCCGCCACCAGTGCCCGCCGACGCATCCGCATCCAGCGCCGGACGGCGCGCAGTCGCGCCCGGATCCCGGACGGCCCGGCCTCCTGGACGGGGACCGGGGTCTGCTCGGCCAGTATCTGAGCCAGCACCCGCTCGACCATCGACTCGGACCCGCCGGCCTCGCCCCCGCCACCGCGCCGCGCGTCCAGCGCACGCCCCAACGCCCGCAACTCGTCGGGCAGTTGAGGGGCACCCTCGTACGACTCCCGTCCGTCACTCACGCTCATCACCCCCTTCCCGAGGTCGGAAATCCGGCAGCAACCGGCCGAGTTTCTTCAACGCGCGGTTCAGCCGGGACTTCACCGTGCCGCGTGGCCAGCCCAGGGCCTGGGCCGTGTCCGGTTCATCCATGTCCAGGAGATAGCGGTAGGTCACGACCAGGCGGTGCTCCTCGCTCAGCTGCTCCAGGGCGGACAGCAGGGCCGCGCGGCGCTCCGTCTCCAGCGTGGCGACCGCCGGGTCCGCCGATTCCGGTATCAACGGCTCGGCCTCCGCGAACGCCGCCTCCCGGTCGGCGAGCGTGCGCTGACGCGCCGCCGTACGCACTGTGTTCCTCGTCTCATTGGCGACGATCGACAGCAGCCACGGCTTGAACGCCGCGCCGTCCCGGAACCTGCCCAGCGCGCCGTACGCCTTGACGAAGGCCTGCTGCACCACGTCCTCCGCGTCCGCACCCGCCCCGAGTGCCGCGGCCGCCCTGAGTGCGATGCCCGTGTGGGCCCGCACCAGCTCCGCGTACGCCTCCGGCTCTCCGGCGCGTACGCGTGCGATCACCGCGGCCTCATCGACGATGCGGCCCCCCTCCCGCGTCTTCACACATCTGGTACACCGCCCGAGCCGGATCGGTTCCCACCCGTGTCACATCTCTTCCGAACCAGTTCCGGACCGGTCCCCGAGACCTGAGAGAATGGTGAACATGGCCTCAGACCGCCCACCCGTCGCCCACCACCGCCCTCAAACGGGGCGCTCCGCGCCGCTGCCTAAATTCCGAGTGCTCTCCGGAATCCAGCCCACCGCAGGCTCGTTCCACCTCGGCAACTACCTCGGCGCCGTCCGCCAGTGGGTGGCCCTGCAGGAGTCCCACGACGCGTTCTACATGGTCGTCGACCTGCACGCGATCACGGTCCCGCAGGACCCGGCGGACCTGCGTGCCAACACCCGCCTCGCCACCGCGCAGCTGCTGGCCGCCGGTCTCGACCCGGACCGCTGCACGCTCTTCGTCCAGAGCCACGTCCCCGAGCACGCCCAGCTCGCCTGGGTCATGAACTGCCTGACCGGCTTCGGTGAGGCGTCCCGCATGACCCAGTTCAAGGACAAGTCCGCCAAGCAGGGCGCCGACCGCGCCAGCGTCGGCCTGTTCACGTACCCGATCCTCCAGGTCGCCGACATCCTGCTGTACCAGGCGCACGAGGTGCCGGTCGGCGAGGACCAGCGCCAGCACATCGAGCTGACCCGCGACCTCGCCGAGCGCTTCAACGGCCGCTTCGGCGAGACCTTCACGATCCCGAAGCCGTACATCCTCAAGGAGACGGCGAAGATCTACGACCTTCAGGACCCGTCGAGCAAGATGAGCAAGTCGGCGTCGACTCCGAAGGGCCTCATCAACCTCCTCGACGACCCGAAGGCGACCGCCAAGAAGGTCAAGAGTGCGGTCACCGACACGGACACGGTGATCCGCTACGACGCCGTGGACAAGCCGGGTGTCAGCAACCTGCTCACGATCTACTCGACCCTCACCGGCAAGTCGATCGCCGAGCTGGAGCAGGAGTACGAGGGCAAGATGTACGGCGCGCTCAAGACCGACCTCGCCGAGGTCATGGTCGAGTTCGTGACGCCCTTCAAGGACCGCACCCAGCAGTATCTGGACGACCCGGAGACGCTCGACTCGATCCTGGCCAAGGGCGCGGAGAAGGCGCGAGCCGTCGCGGCCGAGACCCTCGCCCAGGCGTACGACCGGGTCGGCTTCCTGCCCGCCAAGCACTGAAGCGCCCGGCCGCACCCGAGTACCACCGCGTACCACTGGACAGAGCGCTGCACATCACTACGGTTGCGCCTGCCCACAACTCAGGTGTGGCCGTACAGTCGATAGCCGGGTGGCCGCGCGTGGCCGCCCAGCGCACCATCAGGACCATCATCACGACCACCGACAGGACGACAGGAGACGACGTGGGGACCGTAACGATCGGCGTGTCGATCGCGGTCCCGGAGCCTCACGGCAGCCTGCTCCAGGAGCGGCGCGCGGGCTTCGGCGACGCCGCGGCGCACGGCATCCCCACGCACGTCACGCTGTTGCCGCCGACCGAGGTGGACGCCTCGCAACTGCGCGCGATCGAGGCCCACCTGGTCGATGTCGCCGCCGCCGGGCGCCCCTTCCCGATGCGGCTGTCGGGCACCGGGACCTTCCGGCCGTTGTCCCCGGTCGTCTATGTCCAGGTGGTCGAGGGCGGCTCGGCCTGCACCTGGCTGCAGAAGCAGATCCGCCACGACTCGGGGCCGATGGCGCGCGAGCTGCACTTCCCGTACCACCCGCACGTCACCGTGGCGCACGGCATCGACGACGAGTTGATGGACCGCGCCTTCGAAGCGCTCGCCGACTACCGCGCGGAGTGGTCGTGCTCCGGCTTCGCGCTGTACGAACAGGGCGCCGACGGCGTCTGGCGCAAGCTCCGCGAGTTCGCCTTCGGCGCGGCCGTCGTACCGCCCCAGGCGGCCCACACCGAGCGCGGCACGATCCCCAGCCACTAGTAGGCAGCCGTTCAGGCGCGGTCAGACCGTCAGCCGCCGGAACAGCCCCCGTGGCAGGTGCCGTAGCGCCGATGTCGCCACGCGCAGCGTCCCCGGTACCCACACCGTCTCCGAACTGCGGCGCAGGCCCAGTTCGATGGCTGTGGCGACGGCTTCGGGGGTGGTGGTGAGCGAGGCCGCCTTCGGGTCGGCCATGGTCCTCGACCGGAGGAACCCCGGTCGTACGACCATGACGTGCACGCCCGTGCCGTGCAGCGCGTCGCCCAGCCCCTGGGCGAAGGTGTCCAGGCCCGCCTTGCTGGAGCCGTAGATGAAGTTCGCGCGGCGGGCCCGCTCGCCGGCGACCGAGGAGAGCACCACCAGGGAGCCGTGTCCCTGGGTCTGCAACGCCCGCGCGGCGATCAGTCCGGACGAGACGGCACCGATGTAGTTGGTCCGCGCGACCCGCACCGCGGCGGCCGGATCGCGCTCGTCCCGCGCCTGGTCGCCGAGGACGCCGAAGGCGAGCAGCACCATGTCGATGTCGCCCTCCGCGAAGACCTTGCCGAGCGCGGTCTCGTGGGAGTCGGGGTCGAGCGCGTCGAAGGCGACGGTGTGAACCTCGGCCCCCAGGGCGCGCAGTTCCGAAGCGGCACTCTCCAGGGAGGGCGACGGGCGGCCCGCCAGCCACACCGTGCGGGTGCGGCGGGCGATCAGCCGGCGGGCGGTGGCCAGCGCGATCCGGGACGTACCGCCGAGGACGAGGAGGGACTGTGGAGGACGCATGCCGGTGACCGTATCGCCCCCTTATGGGCGGTCGGTCGTACGGCGTCGACGCCCTCCCTGGAATGGGCGATTAATCGGATGCCGCCGACCACGACGGCACGCGCGCGTGTTTGCGGGGTACCCGCACATCGGTCTCCCCGGACGAGGGCAGAATCGGATCATGGACTGGCTGAAGAAGCTCCCCCTCATCGGGCCGCTGGTGGCGCGCCTGATGCTCACGCACGCGTGGCGGTCGTACGAGCGGCTGGACCGGGTGAAGTGGTCGCAGCTGGCCGCCGCGATGACGTTCATCAGCTTCATCGCGCTGTTCCCGCTGCTGACCGTGGCCGCCGCGATCGCCGCCGCCACCCTGAGCACCGATCAACAGCACGAACTCCAGGACAAGATCGCCGAGCAGGTCCCCGGCATCTCCGACCAGCTCAACATCGGTTCCCTGGTGGACAACGCGGGCACCATCGGTCTCATCGCCGGTGCCGTCCTGCTGTTCACCGGCATCGGCTGGGTCGGCTCGATGCGGGAGTGCCTGCGCGCGGTGTGGGAGCTGCCCGACCGCGACGAGAACCCCCTCCTGCGCAAACTCATCGACACCGGGGTGCTGATCGGCCTGGGCGGCGCCGTCCTCGCGACGATCGCCATCTCCACCGTCGCCTCCGCCCTGGTCGACTGGATCAGCCGCGAACTGGGCCTGGTGGAGGGCGGCTGGGGCGGGATCCTGCTGCGTATCGCCGCGTTCGCCGTCGCCGTGTTCGTCGACTTCCTGCTCCTGCTGTACGTCCTGACCCTGCTGCCCGGCGTCGACCCCCCGCGCCGCCGACTCCTGGTGGCCGCGCTGATCGGAGCCGTCGGCTTCGAACTGCTGAAACTGCTGCTCAGCGGCTACATCCAGGGGGTCGCCGCGAAGAGCATGTACGGCGCGTTCGGCGTCCCCGTGGCACTGCTGCTGTGGATGAACTTCACCTCGAAGCTGGTCCTGTTCTGCGCGGCCTGGACGGCGACGCCGAGCAAGGGTGACCCCGAGGACGACGAGTACGACCCGACCGACGAGACCGAGAACCCGAAGGTCAGGGACGAGGGCGACGACGGACCAGATCCGGCAGTGGCCAGCGCCGGTTGACCAGGAAGACACCGCCCGCGAGGAGCACCAGCAGCCCGCCGACGATCGCGAGCGCGATCCCGACCCCGCCGGAACCGTCGTCCTCCTCCGAAGCCGAGGCGGCGGAACTCACGGACGGCTTCGCGGCCGTGTCGCCCCCCGCCTCCCCGGTGGCCGTAGCACCCGGCTGTGCGCTCGCCTGAGGGACGTTCCTGGGCGCGACCAGCTCTCCCACCGGCTGCACCTTCCCGTCCGCCTGGAAGCCCCAGTCGAGGATCTTCGCGGCCTCTTTGTAGACCTCGTTGTGCTCGTCCTTCTCCGGGTTCATGACCGTCACCAGCAGCACCTTGCCGTTGCGCTCGGCGACGCCGGTGAAGGTCGCGCCCGCGTTGGTGGTGTTGCCGTTCTTGACGCCCGCGATGCCCGGGTACACCGAGACGTCCGAGTCGCCGCTCAGCAGCCGGTTGGTGTTCCGGATCTCGAAGGTCCCGCGGACCGACTTGCCCTTCACCTTCGTGGTCTCGCCCGGGAACTTCACGCTCACCGTCGAGCAGTACTCCCGGAAGTCCTTCTTCTGCAGCCCGGAGCGCGCGAAGAGCGTCAGGTCGTACGCCGAGGAGACCTGCCCGGGCTCGTCGTAGCCGTCCGGTGTCACCACGTGCGTGTCGAGCGCCTGGAGGTCCTGGGCGTGCGCGTTCATGTCGGCGACGGTCTTGTCGACGCCGCCGTTCATGTGCGACAGGACGTGCACCGCGTCGTTGCCGGAGCGCAGGAAGACACCGAGCCACAGATCGTGGACCGTGTAGCTCTCGCCCTGCTTTATCGGGACCACACTGGAACCGGCGCCCATGCCGGCCAGGTCGGACGCGACGACCTTGTGCTCGGTCGTCTTCGGGAACTTCGGCAGCACGGTGTCCGCGAACAGCATCTTCAGGGTGCTCGCCGGAGGCAGCCGCCAGTGCGCGTTGTGCGCGGCGAGCACCGCGCCCGACTCGGCGTCGCTCACGATCCACGACCGCGCGGTCACGTCCTTCGGCAGCACCGGGACACCGGCCGTCAGATTGACCTGCGTCCCCGCCATGGCGAGCCGGGTGCCGCCCACCGACGACATGTTCGCCGGGGGAGTGGCCGTAGGAGTCACCGACGAACTGGCCGACGGACTCGGAGTCGTGGTCGCACTCGTGGTGGGAGTCGGTGTCGGACTCGGGGCCGCGAGGGCGACGGGCGCGGCGAGCGCGAGGGACGACAGGGCGGCGGAAAGCACCAACAGGGATCGCCTGGTGGTCTGCAGTGGAGCGGGCACGGACGAGAACGTACATGCCCAGGGACCCGAAGTCCCGTCACCGACCCCACCCCGGACACGGGCCCCCGGGGACGACGGCGATACTGGACTCATGAAGCTCAGCCGCCCCGTCTCCTGGTTCCTGCTCGCCTTCGGGGTGTGGAGCTGGATCATCTGGGTCACTTTCGTCAAAAACCTGGTAGCGGACAGCAGCGGACTGGCCTTCGACGACGGCCACCCGACGGCGTACTTCTGGGTGCACCTGACCCTCGCCATCGTCTCCTTCGTATTGGGGACGGTCATCGGGGGCCTCGGGTTGCGTGGACTGCGCGCACTGCGCGGGACTTCATAAAGAAGTGGCCATCGTCGTCATCGCTCTCGTCGTCCTGGTCGCGGTCGCCGTCCTCGGCGGAGCGCACTGGTACGTCTGGCGCCGCCTGGTCCGCGACACCACGCGCGCGTGGGACCCCGCCCGCGTCACCGGCACGGCCGTACTGATCGCCGGCCCGCTGCTGATGATCGCGGCCCTGGCCGCCGAACGCGGCGGCGCCCCCTTCTGGCTCCAGCGCGCCCTGGGCTGGCCCGGCTTCCTGTGGATGGCCCTGGCGATCTACCTGCTGCTGGCCGTCCTCGCGGGTGAGGTCCTACGGCCGCTGCTGCGCCGGTTCGTGGAACGGCGCGGGCGGCCCGAGACGGCCGTAGTGGACAAGCCCTCCCTGGATGAGCCCTCCCCGGAGGAACCGTCCCCGCAGCCCCTCGCCGTCCCCTCCCGGCGTCTCTTCGTCTCCCGGGTCGTCGGGGGTGCGGCCGCCGCCGCGGCCGTCGGGACCGTCGGCTACGGCACCTACGGTGTCCTGCGCGGTCCGAGCGTCAAGCGGATCACCGTGCCGCTGGCCAAGCTGCCGCGCTCCGCGCACGGGTTCAGGATCGCGGTGGTCAGCGACATCCACCTGGGGCCGGTCCTGGGGCGGGGTTTCGCGCAGCGGGTCGTCGACACGATCAACTCGACCCAGCCCGATCTGATCGCGGTCGTGGGTGACCTGGTGGACGGCAGCGTCAAGAACCTGGGACCGGCCGCGGCACCCCTGGCTCAACTGCGGGCGCGCCACGGGTCGTTCTTCGTCACGGGCAATCATGAGTACTTCTCCGGCGCCGAAGAGTGGCTGGAAGAGGTGCGCACGCTCGGTATCCACACCCTGGAGAACGCCCGCACCGAACTCCCCGGCTTCTATCTCGCCGGGGTCAACGACCTCCAGGGCGAGAGCGAGGGCCAGGGCCCCGACTTCGGGAAGGCGCTCGGCGATCGTGACACCACGCGCGCGTGCGTGCTGCTCGCGCACCAGCCCGTGCAGATCCACGAGGCCGTGAAGCACGGCGTCGACCTCCAGCTCTCCGGGCACACCCACGGCGGTCAGTTGTGGCCCGGCAACTTCATCGCGGCGGCGGCCAATCCGACGGTCGCGGGCCTGGAGCGCTACGGCGACACCGAGCTGTACGTCAGCAGGGGTGCGGGCGCGTGGGGGCCACCGACGCGGGTGGGGGCGCCGTCGGACATCACGGTCGTCGAACTGGCTTCGAAACAGGCCTAGTTGGTGGCGTCGGGCGAGTCTGCGCACTGGCTGAGAGTCGCCTGTGAAACGGGCAATTAACACCCGTCGGTAAGTTCTTTCTCATCTCGGCAGAACCCTCTTCCCCCGGGTGAAACTCCTGTGGTTAGGTGATCCGCGCCACTAGGGGAGTGGCATGTGAGGGGCCCGGGAGGGCCCTTGGGAGGGCACACCGATGCGGTCGGTTCGCATACGGATTCTCGCGACGCTGCTGGTTCTGGCGGCCGTGGGAGTCGGGGGCTGGCAGTTGCTGCCCTCGGACGGGAGCAAGGGCAAGACGATCACGGTCGGGACGACGGACGCTGTCACGTCCCTCGACCCGGCCGCCGCGTACGACGCCGGATCCTGGGCGCTGTACAGCAACGTCTTCCAGACGCTCATGACATTCGACTCGGGCGGTACGACACCCGTGCCGGACGCGGCCAAGAGCTGCGCGTTCGTGGGCGGCGGGCTGACGACGTACCGCTGTACGGTGCGCGACGGGCTCACCTTCCCCAGCGGGCGCGCGATGACCGCAGAGGACGTGAAGTTCTCCTTCGACCGGGTCAAGAAGATCAACTCCGATGTGGGTCCCGCGTCGCTGCTCTCCACGCTCCGCTCGGTCGATGCCTCCGGGATGACCGTCACCTTCCATCTGTCGTCGCCGGACGCCACGTTCCCGTTCAAGGTGGCCACCGGCGCCGGTGCGATCGTCGACAGCGGCAAGTACCCGAAGGACGCCCCGCGCAACGGCTTCCGGGTCGACGGCACCGGGCCGTACACCCTGTCCACGTATACGAAGGACAAGAGGGCGGTCCTTTCGCCGAACAGCCACTACAAGGGTGCTGTCAAGAACACCGGGAGCCCGATCGAGCTGCGGTACTACGCCGACTCGGACGCGCTGCAGAAGGCGTACCGGGCGAAGCAGGTCCAGGTCGCCACCCGCCAGTTGCCGCCGAAGATGCTCTCCGGGCTCTCTGCGAGCGACCCGAACCAGCGCGTGTCGGAGGCGGACAGCTCCGAGACCCGCAACCTCTACCTCAACACCCGTAAGGGCACGCCTCTGCACGACGTCCTCGTGCGGCGGGCCATGGCCTGGCTGATCAACCGCGAACAGCTGGCCGCCACGGTGTACGACGACACGGTCGACCCGCTGTACTCGCTGATCCCGGCCGGCATCGTCGGCCACACGACGTCCTTCTTCGACGACTACCCCTCCCAGAGCGCCAAGAAGGCGAAGGCACTCCTCGAAGAGGCCGACGTTTCGCTCCCGGTGCACTTCACCTACGGGTACGGCATCGGGCACGGGTCCGGGAAGGAGGAGGCCGCCGAGCTGAAGAAGCAGCTGGAGGCGAGCGGGCTCTTCAAGGTGGACGTCAAGGGCTACGAGTGGACCGACTTCCAGAAGCGCTGGGCGACCGGCAAGCTGGACGCGTACGCCGTCGGCTGGGTCGCCGACTACCCCGACCCGGACACCTTCGGCTCCCCGCTGATCGGCACCGGCTCCACCATGAACACCGGCTACAGCAACAAGATCGTCGACCAACTGATCCTCAACAGCCAGAAGTTCGCCGACCGCAGCCGCGTCGACGACGACTTCCGCGACCTCCAGTCGGACGTGGCCGCGGACGTGCCGCTGATCCCGCTGTGGCAGCGCAAGGAGTACGTCGTGAGCAGCGAGGACGTCGGCGGCATCTCCTATCTCACGGACGGCACCGGTGTGTTCCGGCTGTGGGCGCTGGACTGGATCTGACGCCTCCGGGCGCTGACCTTTGTTCGATCTTTTGTCCGAGTGACGCCGGTCGGCCCTCGCACGCAGCACCATGTGACGGAGGTGTGTGGGGGTGAGGAGCCGACGTGGTCAGACGCAACTCCTTCCGGCTGCCCCGGCACCCGGCTTCGGTGGGTCTCGCCCGGCGCCGGGTCCGGGACCACCTGACCGACTGGGGGCACCGGAGCGATGATCCGGCGCTCCAGGACGCGCTGCTGCTCGTCTCCGAGCTGGCGACCAACGTCGTACGCCACGGGCCGCTCCTGGAGCGGGAGTTCGAGGTGGCGGTGACGGCCCTCGCGGACGGTTCCTGCCTCATAGAGGTGTCGGACGAGGGCCGGCTCGAACCCCGGCTGCGGGTCGTGAAGGACCTGGAGGAGGCCGGCCGCGGCCTGCACCTCGTGGAGGGCATCGCGGCCGCCTGGGGCGTTTGGAGCCGCGGCACACACGGCAAGACGGTCTGGGCACTGGTCCAGGCGGCCGACGTCCCGTGACACCCCGGGGGCGCTACGACGGCACCGGCGTCCGCGTCGGCAGTGTCACCGTCACCGCGAGCCCCTCGCCCGGCGCCGTCCGCACCGCGACCTCGCCGCCGTGCGCCTGGACGACGCCCTGCACGATCGCCAGCCCCAGACCGCTGCCCGCACCGCCGCCCGCCCGGAAGAACCGGTCGAAGACGCGCGCCGCGTCGTCCTCACAGAGCCCCGGACCCTGGTCCGCGACACAGAGCCGTACGACCCCGTCCTCGCGCTCCACACCGAGCCGTACGGGCACGTCGGCAGGGGTGTGCGTGCGGACGTTGGTCACCAGGTTGCCGAGTATCTGGCGCAGCCCCGACTCGTCGGCCCGCACCAGGAGGGAGCCGTCGGCGCCGACCGTGACCGGCCGCTCCGGCTGCTGCACCCGCAGGTCCTCGGCGGCGTCGCGCACCAGGCGGCTCAGATCGACGTTGCGGAAGCGCAGCTCGGGCCGCTGGTCCAGGCGGGCCAGCGTGAGGAGTTCGTCGACGAGACGGCCCATACGGTCCGCCTCCGCGTTCATCCGGTCCCAGGCCCGCTTGCGCTCGTCGGGCTCGGTC
Source organism: Streptomyces prunicolor NBRC 13075 (assembly GCF_000367365.1). Classification (GTDB taxonomy): domain Bacteria; phylum Actinomycetota; class Actinomycetes; order Streptomycetales; family Streptomycetaceae; genus Streptomyces; species Streptomyces prunicolor. Next base: position 67,353 of record NZ_BARF01000008.1, read on the forward strand.
AGCATGCCCTTGTCGTACAGCTGGAGGTAGCCGCGTATCGCCGACAGCGGGGTGCGCAGCTCGTGCGAGGCGTCGGCGACGAAGCGGCGCAGCTGGGCCGCCGTACGCTCGCGCGTGCGGTACGCCGACTCCACCTGGTGAAGCATGGAGTTGAGGGCGACCCGCAGCTGCTCGACCTCCTGCGTCGGATGGTGGCTGGAGGGAACACGCCGGGTCAGGTCGCCCTCGGCGATGGCCGTCGAGGTCTCGACCATGTCCTCCAGGGGCAGCATCCGCCGTCGCACGCTGACCATGGTGAGCGCGGCGAGCAGCACCAGCAGCAGGCTGCCGAAGGCGAGGTCCAGCTTGAGGGCCTTGGCCATGGCGTGGTGGAGGCCGCCCGTGGAGGCGGCGATCAGGATGTACGTGCCGTCGGCGAGCCGGGTCCCGATCGCCCGGTACGGGGCGTCGCTCAGCGAGATGTCGCGCGGTGTGCCGTCGGCGGCCAGCGCGGCCGGGTCGCTGAAGAGGGCGGCGAGCGCCCGCTGGTCGGCGGTCGGGGCGAAGCCGGCGATGGTGAGCACCTTGCCCCGGGAGTCGACCGCCGCGAACACCTTGTCCGGGTTCGCCGAGGCGGCGCTCCGCTGGGGCATCAGCTGGTCGCCGAGGCCGGACAGGGTGCTCAGCATGTTGAGCTGCTCCATGGTGAGCTGCGAACCGCTCAGCGAGTCACGGGACTTGGTCAGCTCGGTGTCGACCTGGGCGAGCAGATAGTGCCGCATGCCCATCAGGCTGACGGCGGTGGCCATGACGATGCCGAGCGCCAGCAGCGCGACGTTCGCCAGGGTCAGCTTGGCGCGCAGGGAGTGGGCCCCGCGCTCGCAGTTCGGGAGGTGGAACTTCCTCATGCGAGCCCGTATCCGACGCCTCGCCGCGTGGTGATCACGGGCGGTCCCAGGGTCTCCAGCTTGCGCCGCAGATAGCTGATGTAGGTCTCGACGACGGTCGACTCCGGCGGGGTGTGCTCGTACTGCCAGACGTGGCGCAGGAGTTGCTCCTTGGGCACGACCCGGCCGCCGTTGCGCACCAGGAAGCGCAGCAGGGCGTACTCGGTGGGGGTCAGCTCGACCGAGTTGCCCGCGCGGTGCACCGAGTACGTCGTCTCGTCCAGCTCCAGGTCGCCGTAGCGCAGCGGCGGGCGCTGCGGGAGGACGTCTTCCGGGCGGGTGCGGCGCAGGACGGCGGTGATGCGGGCGACCACCACGTCGATGTCGAACGGCTTGGTGATGTAGTCGTCGCCGAAGCCGAGGGCGCCGACGATCTCGGCCGGCGCGTCCCGCGCGGTGAGGAAGACGATCGCCAGCTCGGGCCTGCGGGCGCGCAGTTCGTGCCCCAGGGCGCGGCCGTCGCCGTCCGGGAGCATCACGTCGAGCAGCGCGCAGTCCGGGCGGGTGCGCTCGGCGAGGGCGAGCGCCTCGCGCACGGTGCCCGCGACCATCACCTCGAAGCGGTGGTAGCGCAGCGCGATGGCGAGGACGTCCGCGATGCTCGGTTCGTCCTCCACCACCAGCACGGTTCCTGGAGCCGTCATGCCCCCAGTATCGGCCGGGGCACTGACAGTCGGGCCGGTTCGGTCTTTGGAGTTCCTTGAGAGTCATGGCCGATGCATGTCCACGCGTGCGTGCCGCCGCCAATTCTGTAGCCCAGGACCTGGGGGACCATCCGACCGACCGAGCGACCGAGCTGTTCAACTCGGTTTCGAATAAGGAGCGTTGAGCGTGGCGGCATTGGCACGGTGGTGCTATCGGCACCGGCTGGTGGTCCTGTTGCTGTGGGTGGGGGCACTGTTCGGCCTGGGCTTTTCGGCGACGACGGCGGGGACGGACTACGCGAACGTCTTCTCCCTCCCGGACACGGACTCCAAGAGCGCGTACGACCTGATGCAGAAGGCGTTCCCGAACAGCTCGGGCGACACCGACACGGTGGTGTGGAAGGTCGACTCGGGCTCGGTGAAGGACCAGTCCGTACGGTCCCGGATCCAGCCCGCCCTCGACAAGATCGCTGACATGAAGGGCGTCGGTGGCGTCACCGGCCCGTACTCGGGCGCCCGGGGCGCGACACAGATCAGCTCCGACGGGACGATCGCGTACGCGCAGGTCACCTTCGCCGAGCAGGCCAACGCCGTCCCCAAGGAGCTCGTCCAGAACGTCGTCGACACCGCGCGGGACGCCCGACAGGACGGCCTCCACGTCGAGTTGGGCGGCCAGGCCGTCCAGCGCGTGGAGGAACCGCCGGGCGGCATAGCCGAGGGCGTCGGCATCCTCGCCGCGGCCATCGTGCTGTTCCTGGCCTTCGGCTCGTTCTACGCGGCCCTGCTCCCGATCGGTATCGCGATCTTCGGCGTCGGCACCGGCCTGTTCTCCACCCAGCTGCTCAGCCACGCCACCGACATCCCCGACCTGGCGCCCCTGCTGGCCACCCTGATCGGCCTCGGCGTCGGCATCGACTACGCCCTGTTCATCGTCACCCGGCACCGACGCGGCCTGCAACGCGGCCTCGATCCCGAGGAGTCGGCGGTCATCGCCCTCAACACCTCGGGCCGCGCGGTGCTGTTCGCGGGCGGCACGGTGTGCATCGCGCTCGCCGGCATGCTGGTGACGAACCTGCGCTTCCTGGACGGCGTGGTCGTCGGCACCTCGCTGACGGTCGTCCTGAGCGTCCTGGCGGCCACGACCCTGTTGCCCGCCCTGCTCGGCTTCCTGGGCCCGCGTGTGCTCAGCCGCAAGCAGCGCCGCAAGCTCGCGGACGGGCCCGAGCCGGAGCGCACCGACAACCTCGCGGTCCGCTGGTCGGCCGCCGTCCAGAAGCGCCCGCGCCGGATCGCGGCCTTCGCCCTCGTCGTCATGGCCGTACTCGCCTTCCCTGTGCTGTCGTTGCGCCTCGGCGCCACCGACCAGGGCAACGACAACACCTCGACGACCACCAGGAAGGCGTACGACCTCCTGGCCGACGGTTTCGGCCCCGGCTTCAACGGCCCTCTCCAGGTGGTCACTTCGAGCGGTGACACGGCCACCCTGGTGAAGGACATCCAGGGGACGAAGGACGTGGCCCAGGTCGCCGCGCTGCCGCCCACGGACGGGGTGACGGTGATCCAGGTCGTCCCGAAGACCTCACCGCAGTCCGTGCAGACGGACGACCTGATCGACACCCTGCGCGACAAGGTGATCCCCGGGGCCGGCGCGACCGGTCACGTCGGGGGCGTGACGGCGATCTCGAAGGACTTCGCGGCCGTCACGGGCGACCGCCTCCCGCTCTTCGTGGCGACGATCATCGGCCTGAGCTTCCTGCTGCTCCTGCTCGCGTTCCGTTCCCTGGTCGTCCCGTTGACGGCCGCCCTGATGAACCTCATCGCGGCGGCGGCCTCCTTCGGTGTCCTGGTGGCGATCTTCCAGTGGGGCTGGGGCCTGGACATGCTCGGCCTCGGCAAGGAGGGCCCGATCAACGCCTTCCTGCCGGTCATCATGCTGTCCCTGTTGTTCGGCCTCTCGATGGACTACCAGGTGTTCCTGGTGAGCCGTATGCACGAGGAGTGGGTCCACACCAAGGACAACGCCCGCGCGGTGCGCGTCGGCCTCGCGGAGACCAGCCGCGTCATCAACTCCGCCGCCCTGATCATGGTCTGCGTCTTCCTGGCCTTCGTCCTCAGCGGCAACTCCGGCGCGGCGACGGCGGGCGTCGGCCTGGCCGCCGCGGTGGCCCTGGACGCCTTCATCCTGCGTACGGCCCTGGTGCCGGCCGCGATGCACCTCCTGGGCAACTCCAACTGGTGGCTCCCGGGCTGGCTCGACAAGGGCCTGCCGCACCTCGCCGTGGAACCCGCCGAGGAGCCCGCTCCGGCCGCCGTGGAGGGCCCGTCCTCGGCCGTCCACGGATTCGTCCGCACGACGGAGGGCGAGCCCGTGGAGGGCGCGTCAGTGACGCTGCTGACGGCCGGGGGACGCCAGCTGGACCGCGTCGAGTCCCTGGCGGACGGCTCGTACATCGTGTCGGTCCCGGCACCGGGGACCTACCTCCTGGCGACGACGGCCACGTCGTACGGCTCGATCGCCCGCAAGGTGACGGTGGCGGACGGTCCGCTGGTCTACGACGTCGAGCTCGCGGAGGGCGAGGTGGACGCGGTCAACTGACGCCGTCGACCGACCTGAGTGCTCAGGGGCGTTCGCCGTCGGCAGGTCCGTCGGCGGACGCCCCGCGCTTCTCCTGCTTCGCCTGCTTCTTCTTGGCCTTCGCCGGGTCGGGCAGTGCGTGCGTCATGCCCGGCAGGAAGTCCGTGAACAGCTCGTGCACCTCCAGGACGAGGGGCCGCAGCACCCGGAAGCGCGCGAGGGACACACCGCGCGCGGTGAGCCGGGCCCCGCGCTCCGCGAGCCGGTAGCTCCGCTCGCGCCCCTCGGTCCGGTCGAACACCCAATAGAGCACGAGCCCCATCTGGGAGAGCCACATCAACTCCGGGAGCACGTCCCGCAGTTCCGGCGCCACCTTGGTCTTCGCCCCGAACAGCACCTCCTTGTGGACGTCGATGGCCTGCACGCGCGCGTGCTCGCTCTCCGCGGAGAACGGGCTGAGCGGGCTGTCCGGGTCGGCCGCGTTCTTGAAGAACTGCACCGCGAACTCGTGGTACGGCCTCGCGATGTCCAGCCACACCCGCAGCACACCCGCGAGCCGCGCCTCCAGATCGGTTTCCCGGTCCAGCACCTCGCGGACCGCGAGCCGGTGTTCCTCGGCGATCCGGTCGTAGAAGCCCTGGATCAGGTGCTCCTTGCCGGCGAAGTAGTAGTACGCGTTGCCGACCGAGACGCCCGCCTCCTTGGCGATCGCCCGCATCGTCGTCTTGTCGTAGCCGTGCTCCTGGAACAGCCGCATGGCCGTCTCCAGGATGAGCGCACGGGTCTGCTCGGACTTAGCGGACCTGGCGGGCGTACCGCCGTCCTCTTCGGGGCTGTCGTTCTTCACGGGCACGGAGACAGAGCCTATCCAGTGGCGCAGGAGCCGCCCGCGCAGCCCGGTCCGGTGTACGACCAGCCGTTGCTCGGGTCGTACGTCCACCCGTCCCGCTGCCGGTACACACCGCCGCCCCAGCGCCCCGGGCCCCACTGCGCCCCGCGCCACTTGGCGGCGGCGAGCACGGCGCCCTTGGCGATCCTGGCCCCGGCCGGGGTGCTCAACCGGTGGGCCAGCGGCCGGTGTTCGCGCAGCGCCCACAGGGTGACGATCCAGGCGGCGGCGCCCTGGTAGACCTGCCCGGAGTCGCCGACGACGGTGATCTCGTCGAGGGTGGCGCGATGGTCGAGCCCGGGAAAGCGCCGCCGGGCCTCTTCGGAGGACGCCGGTACCAGCTCCAGGGGCACCAGCTGCGACTGCCGTACGAGCCAGTCGCGCAGGAAGGTGCACAGGGAGCAGTCGGCGTCGTAGAGGACGGTGAGCCCGTGGACCGGGACGCGCTGGGCGTCCCGGTCCTGGGTCCCGCCGACGGCCGGGGCCACCCCCGTCACGCCCCGGCCGTCGGCGGAACCCAGCCCTGCGGCCCGACCGGCGGCACCTGCTCGTGCTCCAGCACGCCACGCCGGCGGATCTTGTTCAGCACGAACACGTTCCCCAGGTGCATCACCCCGAGCACCAGCAGCACCACGCCCACCTTCGTCGACAGGGCCTCGAAGATGCCCCGGGTGTCCTCGATGGTGGCGTCGCCGCTGAGGTACAGGGCGACGAACCCGAGGTTGACGAGGTAGAAGCCCACTACTAGGAGGTGGTTCACGGCCTCCGCGAGTTTTTCGTTCCCCCGGAGGACGTCGGCGAGGAAGATCCGCCCGTTGCGGCTGAGCGTACGGGCCACCCAGATGGTGAGCCCGATGCTGACGACCAGGTAGATGACGTAGGCGATGACCGTGCGGTCCATACGCCTCCCCCTTCTTGAACACGTTCAAAAGTGCTGACAGGAAGAACTGTAGGAGCATTTTTGAACGTGTTCAACTTGCTTGCGCTGGGACCTGCGTCACACCCGCCGCGCCAGCTCCGGCCGCTTCGAGTAGTCCGTGAACCCGATGACGTTGCCCCAGGGGTCGGCGATCTCGACGGTCCACCCGGTGGCCACGGAGAACGGCGCGTCGAGGAGGGGGATCCCGGCGGTGGTGAGGCGCTGGGCCGCCTTCCGCGCGTCCGGGACCTCCAGCCACACGCGGGGTGAGGGCCACGGGGGTGGTCTGTGTCCGAGCCCGTCCTCCTGTCGCAGGAGAACTCCGGGCGTCTCGCCCCCGACCTTCAGAATCGCGATCCCGGCCTCGTCGAGCCGGAACCCGACGGTGAACCCGGCACGTTCATAGAAGGGGACGGCCTCGGCGAGGTCCCCGACGGGGAGGAGGAGATTGTCGAAGCCGAGCAGTTCGTACGACTCTTCATCTGACATGCCGTCAGGTTAGAGCGATGATCGGCGCAGGCCCGGGATTGCCCGACGATCCTGAGCCGGTTGTGAGCCGAGCGGCGAGATCAGTCGTTCTTGGGCTGACCGGTCTTGAGGATCTCCGCCACGTCGAGGGTGACTTCGGCGCCGATGGACTTGGGCAGGGTGACCACTTCGCCGGGGGAGTGCGGGCGGTGGCTCTCGTAGTCGTCCCCCGTGGGGTTGGTCAGGACGTGGAGGCGCTGATGCTTGCGGTCGATGATCACGTAAACCGGAATCTTGGCGGCGGCGTACGCCTTCACCTTGTCTCGCAGGTCGGTCCGATAGTTGCTGGAGGTGACCTCCAGGACCAGGCGGAAGCAGACGGGGTCGTAGCAGTTGTTCTCGACGTAGTGATCCCGGTAGTCGGCGTCGACCACCAGAAGGTCGGGGATCGCGTAGTCCTCGGTCCCGGTCGGTAGCCAGGGGCCAACGCCTTGGAGCACCTTCGACTCCGTCCCGTGTAGGCCGGAAGCCACGAAGGGCAGCATGAGATCGGTCAAGACTTCGGCGTGCGGGCCGTCCGGCGGCGGGGACACGATGATCTGGCCTCCGATGATCTCGACGCGGTAGCCCGGGAGGCGATCCATGATTCGGTTCGCCTCCGCGATCAACGGACGGTCCTCATGCGGCCGCTCGACAGCTGCTGCGGACATCAGGTGCCTCCTGTGGGCTGGTGTCGAGAGCATCATCGTAGGCCGGACAGTGCCGGTATGTCCTTGACGATCACGTCCACCCAAACGGGTTGCCGCACGTCGGAAGGCCCCGCTCCCAACCAGAAACGGGGCCCTCACAGTCGTATCGCAAAGAACGTCAGAACCGCCGGGTGATCAGCGCCCGCTTCACTTCCTGGATCGCCTTCGTGACCTCGATGCCTCGCGGGCACGCGTCCGTGCAGTTGAAGGTCGTGCGGCAACGCCACACGCCGTCGCGGTCGTTGAGGATCTCCAGGCGCTGCTCGCCCGCCTCGTCGCGTGAGTCGAAGATGAAGCGGTGGGCGTTGACGATGGCGGCCGGGCCGAAGTACTGGCCGTCGTTCCAGAAGACCGGGCAGGACGACGTGCAGGCGGCGCAGAGGATGCACTTCGTTGTGTCGTCGAAGCGCTCGCGGTCCTCGGCCGTCTGGAGACGCTCGCGCGTCGGCTCGTTCGTGTCCTTCGTGATGAGGAACGGCATCACGTCGCGGTACGCCTGGAAGAACGGGTCCATGTCGACGACCAGGTCCTTCAGGACCGTCAGACCCTTGATCGGCTCGACCGTGATCGGCTTCTCGGGGTTGAGGTCCTTGATCAGGGTCTTGCAGGCGAGACGGTTCTTGCCGTTGATCCGCATCGCGTCCGAGCCGCAGATGCCGTGGGCGCAGGAACGGCGGAACGTGAGCGTGCCGTCCAGGTCCCACTTGATCTTGTGGAGGCCGTCGAGGACGCGCTCCTTCGGGTCGATCTCCATCTGGAAGTCTTCCCAGACCGCTTCCGCCGAGACCTCGGAGTTGAAGCGGCGGATCCGGAAGGTGACCGTGATGTACGGGGAGTCGGCGAAGCCGGGCTCGGGCTGGCCGGCCGCTTCCGCCTTGTCCAGAACAGGGGTAGCCATCAGTACTTACGCTCCATCGGCTGGTAGCGGGTCTGGACGACCGGCTTGTAGTCGAGACGGATGGACTCGGTGCCGTCGTCGCCGACCTCGCGGTACGCCATGGTGTGGCGCATGAAGTTGACGTCGTCGCGGTTGGGGTAGTCCTCGCGGTAGTGACCGCCGCGGGACTCCTTGCGGGCGAGCGCGGAGACAGCCATGACCTCGGCGAGGTCCAGGAGGTTGCCGAGCTCGATCGCTTCCAGCAGGTCCGTGTTGAAACGGCGGCCCTTGTCCTGGATCGAGACGTTGCGGTAGCGCTCGCGCAGCTCCGCGATCTTCTCGACCGCCGTCTTGATCGTCTGCTCGGTGCGGAACACCATGACGTTGGCGTCCATGCACTCCTGCAGCTCGCGGCGGATGACCGCCACGCGCTCGGTGCCCGTGGAGTTGCGCAGGTGCTCGACCTGGTCGATGACCTGCTGCGCCGGGTCCTCGGGCAGCTCGACGTACGACGCCTTCTGGCTGTACTCCGCCGCCGCGATGCCCGCCCGGCGCCCGAACACGTTGATGTCCAGGAGCGAGTTGGTGCCGAGACGGTTCGCGCCGTGCACCGACACGCAGGCGACCTCGCCGGCCGCGTACAGGCCCGGGACGACCGTGGTGTTGTCGGTGAGGACCTCACCCTGGACGTTCGTCGGGATGCCGCCCATCGCGTAGTGCGCGGTGGGCTGGATCGGGATCGGGTCCGTGTACGGCTCGATACCGAGGTACGTGCGCGCGAACTCCGTGATGTCGGGCAGCTTGGCGTCGAGCTGCTCCGGCGGGAGGTGCGTGAGGTCGAGGTAGACGTGGTCGCCCTCGGGACCGCAGCCGCGGCCCTCACGGATCTCCGTGTAGATGGAGCGGGACACGACGTCTCGCGACGCCAGGTCCTTCATGACCGGCGCGTACTTCTCCATGAAGCGCTCGCCGTCCTTGTTGCGGAGGATGCCGCCCTCACCGCGGGCGCCCTCCGTCAGCAGGATGCCCATGCGCCAGATGCCGGTCGGGTGGAACTGGAAGAACTCCATGTCCTCCAGCGGCAGCCCGCGCCGGTACACGGCGGCCTGGCCGTCACCGGTCAGGGTGTGCGCGTTCGACGTCACCTTGAAGAACTTGCCGCAGCCACCGGACGCGTAGATCACGGCCTTCGCCTGGAAGACGTGGATCTCGCCGGTCGCCAGCTCGTACGCGACCACGCCCACCGACGTCTTCACGCCGTCGACGTCGGCGATCAGCTGGTCGAGGACGTAGAACTCGTTGAAGAACTCCACGCCCTCCTTCACGCAGTTCTGGTACAGCGTCTGGAGGATCATGTGGCCGGTGCGGTCGGCCGCGTAGCAGGAGCGGCGGACCGGGGCCTCGCCGTGGTTACGGCTGTGACCGCCGAAACGGCGCTGGTCGATCGTGCCGTTCGGCGTGCGGTTGAACGGCAGGCCCATCTTCTCCAGGTCGAGGACCGAGTCGATGGCCTCCTTCGCCAGGATCTCGGCGGCGTCCTGGTCGACCAGGTAGTCACCGCCCTTGATCGTGTCGAAGGTGTGCCACTCCCAGTTGTCCTCCTCCACGTTGGCGAGCGCGGCGGCCATACCGCCCTGCGCCGCGCCCGTGTGGGAGCGGGTGGGGTAGAGCTTCGTCAGTACCGCGGTGCGGCTGCGCTTCGTCGACTCGATCGCGGCGCGCATACCGGCGCCGCCGGCGCCGACGATGACGGTGTCGTATTTGTGGATCTTCATCAGAATTCCTCAGTCCCTCAGCCCGGTGGCCTAGCGGATGTTCGGGTCGAAGGTGAAGATCACCAGCGTGCCCAGCAGGATGGTGAACACCGTGGCGGTGTAGAGCAGGCCCTTGAGCCACAGCCGGGTGTTCGCGCGCTCCGCGTAGTCGTTGATGACCGTGCGCAGGCCGTTGGCGCCGTGCAGCATCGCCAGCCAGAGCATCAGCAGGTCCCAGACCTGCCAGAACGGCGAGGCCCAGCGGCCCGCCACGAAGGCGAAGCCGATCTTGGAGACACCGCCGTCCAGCACGAGCTGGATCAGCAGGTGGCCGAGGACCAGGACGACCAGCACGACACCGGACAGGCGCATGAAGAGCCAGCCGTACATCTCGAAGTTGCCCCGGGTCGACTTCGGGGTCTTCTTGGTGCGCTTGCGGGGGGCCTCGATGAGGGGCGCGGGGTTGTCCACGGTGTAGACGGACGCGCTCTCCACGGGGCCGATGCCCGACGCTGCGGTTTCAGTCGTAGACATCTGTGTCAGCTCCCGAAGAGAACACGAGCGGCGTGGCCGAGTACGGGGTAGATCGCCCCGATCATCAGCACCAGCCACAGGCCGACGACGGACCAGAGCAGCTGCTTCTGGTAGCGCGGGCCCTTCGACCAGAAGTCGACGGCGATGACGCGCAGGCCGTTGAGGGCGTGGAAGAGGATCGCGGCGACGAGGCCGTACTCCAGCAGTGCCACGATCGGCGTCTTGTAGGTGGCTACGACCTTGTCGTAGTCCTCGGGGGAGACACGCACAAGAGCGGTGTCCAGCACGTGTACGAACAGGAAGAAGAAGATGAGGACGCCGGTGACTCGATGAGCCACCCAGGACCACATTCCTTCCCGGCCGCGGTACAGCGTTCCAGCCGGCACGGAAGAACCCTCCGGGAGCGGGGATTTAGGGCCGCGCCGGCTTCTCTGTCGGTCGGGCCCGGCCGGGTACGGTCCTCCGGCCCTCAGCATCGTATCCAGCCGTTGATGTGGGTCTTACGGCGGGCCTGCTGGTGTGATCAAAATGGCACCCAAAGGGGTACGGACGGGCTAGTTTCGGGCGGCTAATGGGTCGGGGGTTCGTCTGTTTTGCCGGGTGCGGGTCCGTTGTGGCTGGTCGCGCCCCGCGGCGGAGCCGCAAATGTCACAGCCCCGCGCCCCTAAAAGAAAGAACCCCCAGCAGTCGTCCCCTTGCCAGGCGCCGGAGTTCCTCTGCGACAACCACCCGTTCCTCCTCCGGGTCGTTCGTCAAGCGGGATCGGATGCCTGCCAGTACGTGGTCGAGGACCTCGTCCGGGGCAATTCCGTCCGGGCAGATGACGAACACGTGGCCGAACCTCGCCTCGTATGCCGCGTGGGCCGCGTCGAGAGCCATGTGGGCGGCCTCGTACGTGTCGTCCGGCAGGACCGGCAGCGACTCGCCCGCCAAGGCCTCCGCCAGGTCGCCCGGCGTCAGGTCGTACGCCGCCTCGTCGGATGCGGCGAGTAGGGAGTCGACGTCGGGGTAGGGGCGGTGGTCGGTGAGGCGGCGGGACCAGTGGAGGCTGTGGAGGCAGGCGAGGAGGGTGTGGCTGGCGTCGTCGGGGGACGCGGCGTTGAACCCCGCCAGCGAATGCGGGTACCGCGACGTCCGGGACTGCTCGGGCAGCGCCGGTATGGCCACTCGGCCGGGAAGGTCGGGGAGCTGGGGAAGGCGGGGCGCAGGCAGTGTGGATCCTCGCGTCACGGAACGGTGCGGCAGGGGATGCGGAGATGAAGAGTGAGAAGTGCGTCACCACGTTATCGGGAGTGGTCATGAGGTGTCCGACGGATGCCCGAATTTCACCCGGAAGGGAGAGTTTCGGAACGCGTGGTGGACACCCGCGATCCGCCCGGGGCCGTAGGTTGGCGCCGTGAGCCAGCACAGGCGCCGCTCGTCGGCGAAGCAGGTGAAGCCGTCGAAGTCGTTGAGGCAGCGGCGGGGGCTGATCGCGGTCGCCGCTGCCACCGTGGTGGTCGGGGGCGGGGTGGGCCTCGGGCTGTGGGCCGCGTCCGGGGACGAGGGGGGCTCCGGGGGTACGGCGGTCGGGTCCGTCGACGAGACCTCCGCCGCCTCGCGCGGTGCGGCCTCCCGTTCCGCGTCCCCGACGCCGAGTCCCAGTCCGACCCGGTCGTATCCGCTGTCGCAGACGCCCCGGACCATTCCCGCCGTGCGTTCCCATACGCCCGCGCGTGGCCCTGGCTGGCGGCCCGCCAAGGGTGGTCGGGTCGTCGTCGAGGATGCCGATCTCGTCGACGAGGGGCGGCTGATCGCGGGTGAGCTGGGGCTGACGTACGGCGGTGAGGCGAGTGACGTGCGCGCCGGGGACGTACGGCTGGCGCTGAACGACGACGAGGGCGCGAACCCGGAGTCGTACGCCATGACCGTGCGCGGGGGGCGGGTCAACATCAGTGGGCCCTCGGACGCCGGGGTGTTCTACGGGACCCGGACGCTCAAGCAGGAAGTGCACGGTGGCGGTACCGCGCCGGAGGGTGTCGTGCACGACCAACCGGCCAAGCCGCGGCGCGGGTTCATGCTGGACATCGCGCGCAAACCGTTCACCGCGGGCTGGATCGAGGACCGGGTACGGGAGTTGGGCGACCTCAAGTTCAATGAGCTCGGGCTGCACTTCTCCGACGACCAGGGTTTTCGGATTGAGTCGACCAGCCATCCCGAGGTCGTGTCGAAGGATCACCTCACCAAAGCGCAGGTGAAGCAGATCGTCGACCTCGCGGCCAGTCGGCACATCACCGTCGTGCCCGAGATTGACTCGCCGGGGCACTTGGGCGCGGTGCTCGCCGCCCATCCGGATCTGCAACTGCGCAACGTCTCGGGTGTCGCCACGCGCGGCGCGATCGACATCTCCAAGGACGCGTCCGCCGCGATCGTCGACGAACTCCTCGACGAGTACGCGGGGTTGTTCCCCGGGGACCAGTGGCACCTCGGCGGCGACGAGTACCAGGCGCTGACCGTCGCCAACCCCCAGGCATCCTTCCCGCAGTTGGCCGCCGAGGCCACGAAGGCCTACGGCTCCGGCGGCACCGTCGCCGACCTCACCACCGGCTGGCTCAACGACCGCGCGGACACGGTCCGCAACCACGACCGGACGATGCGGGTGTGGAACGACGGCTTCTTCGCGAATACGTCCGTGCGGGCCGCCAAGGATCTCCAGGTGGCGTACTGGACGGGCAAGGAGATCGGCGCCCGGCAGCCCGTCGCCTATCTGAGCGCGGGGCGCAAGGTCCTCAACTACAACGACGAGTACCTGTATTACGTCCTCGGCGAGCCGCAGACCTTCGTCTATCCGACGGGGCGGCGGATCTACGAGCAGTGGACGCCTCGGGTGCTGCGCGGGACTGCGGCGGTTCCGGCGAAGTACGACGGCCAGATCCTCGGCGGGTCGTTCGCGGTGTGGTGCGACCTCGCCAACTCGCAGACCCAGGCCCAGGTCGCGGCCGGTATCCGGATGCCGTTGCGGGCCACGGTCCAGAAGCTGTGGGATCCGGGGACGCCGGCGCTGACGTGGACGCAGTTCAAGTCCCTTGCGGACAAGGTGGGTTGAGCGGGGGAGTGGGCGAGGGCGTGGGCGGGAGACCGAGCGGGGGCTGAGCGGGCGGTCGGTGCGGCTGGACGCGTGCGGGCCGAAGAACGTATGTTCCCCTCTCTTCTGTTTGCACTCGGGGGGTTTCACCATGTCCGTTCCCATGCCCGCGCCCAGACCCGCGCCCGGTCCCTACCTGCGCTCGCCCGTCGGGCTCGGCCGCGCCGCCGTCGCGCTGCTCGGGCTCGTCATCGCCGTGGATCTGTTCGCCGTCTACGCCGATTTCGTGCTGTACGACGTGACGGGCGACCTGATGGACGGCGCGGCGGGCGGGGCGGTCACCCGGCGGCTGGACGACGCGGAAACGCTCAACTCGGTGGCGGGCGGCATCCAGTCGGGCGCGCTGGTCACGTGCGCCATCGTGTACCTGTGCTGGTTCGTGCGGGTGCGGGCCAACGCCGGGGTGTTCGATCCGGGCGAGCAGAGCATGAAGCCCTGGTGGGCGATCGGCGGATGGTTCGTCCCGTTCGTGAACCTCTGGTACCCGCGCCGGGTCACCCTCGAAATCTGGGATGCCAGCAGGCCCGTTGGCGCCCGCAGGTCGCATGCGCTGGTCAACATCTGGTGGACCCTGTGGCTCCTGTCGCTCTTCAGCGACCGCCTGGGCATCACGGACTACGGGAAGACCGAGGCGGCGGACCAGATCAACGCCGCCGCCTACCAGTTGATGATCTCTGACGGCCTCGACATCGCGGCCGCCGCGCTCGCGATCCTCGTCGTCCTGCGGCTGACCCGCATGCAGCACGAGAAGGCGCTGGCGGGGCCGGGGGTTCCGGTCGGGCTCTGAGTGCGCTCGGCCGGGTGTCCGGCCGTTGGCCGAAAACCTCTTCTTCCGTTTTCTCCGCCTGCCCGGGGGTGTCCCGTGTGACACTCCCGGGGTGGAGCGCGCAGTCAGGGGAAACGCGGGCTCCATAGGGGAGGGCCCCGCTGAGGGAGGTCTGGATGAGTCTGGTGGAACTGATCGCGCAGGCCGACGAACGCGCACTGGCTGCCAGTGGACTGGCTTGTTTGGATCGGTGCGTGCCGTTGCTGGGCGGTGATGACGAGGTGTTGCGGCCCCTGTGGACCAGCCTCGCGGACGGGGCGGACGGGGAGACGTGGGGCGAGTGTCTGGAGCGGGCGCGCGCCAAGCTGCCCGCGCTCTTCGAGGAACCCGGTGAGGAAGCGGGCGAGGGACCGGGCGAGGGGCCGGGCGAGGATCGCGCCGTGCGGCTCGCCCGGCAGATGCTCGCGACCGCGCCGGCCGTTCCGGCGGGAACTCCCGTACAGGTGTGGGCCGATGCCTGCTCGGTCGCCTCGCTGCGGATCCACCGGCTCCTGGAGGTCATGGTCCCCGCGGGCGGCGTCGACGACGGCGTCGACGCCCGCCGCGAAGGTCGTACGGACGGCATGTCGCCCCTCGTCGCCGCCGAGCTGCGCCGCCAGATCACCGTCCTCGAACTCCTCGCAGGAACCGGAAACGGAAACGGGACCGGCCCCGCCGTCGGCGGACTGCGCCAGGTGCTCGCGGTGTCGACGGAGGGGCGCCGGGTGCTGCGCGCGGTGGTCTCGCGGCGGGCGCGCGGGCGGAGTTGAGCGGCGGTCGGGTGCCAGGTCTGTGATCGTCGTGCGGCGAGGGTGGGGCGGTCCTGCGCCGGTCCGGGGAAATGCCCGGATCGGGGTGCCGGAACACCCGGCCACCAAGGTTTTCTCGGTGTGATGACACATGCGATGACGGTTCAGGAGAACAGGCCGAGGGCCGCCGCGCAGCCCGTGCGGTGGGCGGCCGACGCGGTGGCGACGATGCGCGAGGGGGCCCGGGTCCGGCTCGACTACTCGGCGCAGAGCCTGTGGCGGGTCGACCGGATGATCGAGGAGATACGGCGGGAGGGGGCGCCGTACGCCGCGATCGAGAGCGAGTTGCGCGGGTTCGGGGCGTACGCCGGTGAGGTGATCGCGCGGCAGACCGGCGGCGAGTGGTGGGCGACCGGGGGTGAGCACTGGCTGCGTACTCCCGAGGGGCGGCTGTGGGATCCCATCGACGAGGCGCGGCGGTGTTTCGGCGGGCACGGGTCGCTGCGACTGCTGTGCCGGGACGCGGTGAACGCCGGGCGACGGTAAGGGAGTTCAGTGCCGGGCGCCTGGTACCGGGCGCCCGGCGCGCAGCGGGGTCCGCTCGGCAAAATCGGCGCAATAAGAGACGCTGGCGTTCCCAAAGGGTGCGGTGCGGGAGGACGATGAGGGCGTTCGCCGGACCCGGGGAGGATCCATGGCCGAGAACCGTCGTTGGTGGGCGCTCGTCGTCATCGCGCTCGCGCAGTTGATGGTCGTCCTCGACATGACCATCGTCAACATCGCACTCCCGTCCGCCCAGATCGACCTCGGCATGTCGGACGGGAACCGGCAGTGGGTCATCACCGCCTACACCCTCGCGTTCGGCGGGCTGTTGCTGCTCGGTGGCCGGATCGCCGACCTCGCCGGGCGCAAGAACACCTTCATGATCGGGCTGATCGGCTTCGCCGCCGCGTCCGCGCTCGGCGGTGCCGCCGCCAACCAGGGCATGCTGTTCGGCGCCCGAGCGCTGCAAGGTGTCTTCGCCGCCCTGCTGGCCCCCTCCGCGCTGTCGCTCCTCACGACGACGTTCACCGACCCGAAGGACCGCAGCAAGGCCTTCGGAGTGTTCGGCGCGATTGTCGGCGCGGGTGCGGCAGTTGGGCTCCTTGCGGGCGGCTTCCTCACCCAATACCTGGACTGGCGCTGGTGTCTGTACGTCAACGTGCCCATCGCGCTGGTCGCGTTCGCCGGTGCCTGGGTCCTGCTCAGCGACAGCTCCCGGCACCCGGAAGCCCACCTCGACATACCCGGCGCGCTCCTCGGTTCCCTCGGCATGCTCACCCTGGTGTACGGCTTCTCCGAGGCGGAGTCGCGGAGTTGGGGCGACGGACTGGTCCTGACCCTGCTCGCCGCCGGGGTCGTGCTGCTCGGCGCCTTCGGGTTCTGGCAGACCCGGGCGAAGGTTCCGCTGTTGCCGATGTCGGTGGTGAAGGACCGTCAGCGGGTCGGCGCGTTCCTGACCATCCTGTTCGTCACCATCGGCATGTTCGGTGTGTTCCTGTTCCTGACGTACTACATGCAGCGCGTCCTCGGATACTCGCCGGTGAAGACCGGCGTCGCCTATCTCCCCATCACCGTCGGCATGATCACCGGCTCGACCCAGATCGCGGCCCGGTTCCTCAACCGGGTTCCGCCGCGCGCCCTGATGGTCCCGGGCCTGCTGGTCGCGGCGGGCGCGCTCGCGCTGATCGCGCAGGTCGGGGTGGAGCCCGCGTACGCCACGTACATCCTGCCCGGCATGCTGATGCTCGGCCTCGGCATGGGTACGGCGATGATGACCTCGGTGTCCCTGGCCACCGGAGGCGTCGCCCCGCGCGACTCCGGCGCGGCCTCCGCCACCTTCAACACCGCCCAGCAGGTGGGTGGTTCGATCGGTACGGCGCTCCTCAACACGATCGCCGCCACGGTCACCACCCGCTACGCCACCGCCCACGCGGGCCCCGGTGTGAACAAGCAGCTCCTTGAGGCCAAGGCCGCGGTGCACGGCTTCAACGTCGCCACCTGGTGGGCGATGGCCTCGATCCTGCTGGCCGCGCTCATCGCCGGTGTCCTGGTGAACACGGACCGGGTGCCCACAGTGGGCGCGGTGGCGAAGGAGACCCCGCAGCAGCCGGTGGACACCCCCATCTAGCCCTACGACACCCGGACTTGACCGCGCTCGAAGTAGGCGACGAGTTCCGGATCGAGGGGCGGCACCGCACGCGGGGTACCGCCGTCCCGCAGCGACTCGGTGGCACCCGCGCCGGCGGCCACCGCCATCCGCGCGGCGACCGGCGAGGTGTCGGTGCGCCCGCCGTGCCGTACGAAGCGCAGGAACTCGTCGATCAACAGCGGGTCGGCGCCGCCGTGTTCGCCGTCCTGCTCGGTGTCGGGGACCCGGTACTCGGCGTCGGCGTGCTCCCGGTATCCCGAACGGCGGCTGTTCCACACCTTCACGACCGCGCCGGGTCCGTCGCCGAAGTTCTCCAGTCTCCCCGCGTCGCCGATGACGGTGTAGTTGCGCCAGTAGTCGGGGGTGAAGTGGCACTGCTGGTAGGCGGCCAACACCCCGTTGTCCAGGCGCATGTTGACCAACGACACGTCCTCGACGTCGATGACCGGGTTGAGCGCCCGCTGGGTGTGCGGCGGCCAGTGTCCGTCCTCGGTGTACCAGTCGGGGGTCTTCGGTTCACCGGGCGGGCGACGGTGCGGATTGGCGCCGTAGACCAACAGGTCGCCGAACGCCTGGACTTGGCTGGTGTAGCCGCCGGCCAGCCAGTGCACCACGTCTAGGTCGTGCGCGGCCTTCTGGAGCAACAGGCCGGTGCTGTAACGGCGTTCGGCGTGCCAGTCCTTGAAGTACCAGTCGCCGCCGTAGCCGACGAAGTGCCGTACCCACACCGTTTTCACGGTGCCGATCGCGCCGCCCTCGACGAGGTCGCGCATGAGGCGGATCACCGGCATGTGGCGCATGTTGTGGCCGACGTAGAGGCGGGTGCCGGTCTCGTGGGCCGTACGGAGGACGCGGTCGCAGCGTTCGACGGTGATGTCGAGCGGTTTCTCGACGAGGACGGGTCTGCCCGCGCGCAGCGCCTCGCAGGCGAGGTCGGCGTGGGTGTGGTCGGGGGTGAGGACGAGGATCGCGTCGATGTGGGGGGACAGGACAACTTCCCGATGGTCGGCGGACGTTGAGACACCCGGGAAGTCGCGGGCCGCCTCCGCCCGGGCCGCCGGGTCGGGGTCCGTGAGGGCGGTGACCCGCGAGCCCGCGCCGGGGCGGTGGGCGACCCGGGCGAGGCTGCCGCGCAGGCCGTAGCCGAGGACACCGATACGGAGGTCGGACATGGGTCTCCTTCGTTCGCGGGGACGCCACGGGGGACGGACACCGGGGCCAGAGGGACCGTGCCCCGTGGGCGGGCCGGAGATGTGTCGGGCGGCGGACGGGCTGTGACGTTTCTGTGAGATGCGGCGCTGATGGCGATGGGGGGTGCGGGGGATCACCGAGGGGGACCGCCGTGCCCGTACGGATTCTTCGCGCACTCGGTACGGACGAGGACGGGCCTTGGGCCAGACAGGCGAGCCCCGGCGCGGGCACGCGTACGACGGGGAACTGGGCGCGGCCGTCGCGCGGGCCCAGGAGGGCGACGACGGCGCTTTCGCGGTCGCGTACCGGATCGTGCAGCCCGGGCTGCTCGGGTATCTGCGCGGGCTCGTCGGCGACGAGGCCGAGGACGTGGCGGCCGACGCCTGGCTGGAGATCGCCCGGGACCTGGGCCGGTTCCGCGGCGACGGGGCGGGCTTCCGCGGCTGGACGGCGACCATCGCCCGGCACCGGGCCCTGGACCACCTGCGAAGACAGCGGGTACGTCCGCGACCGGCGACGCTCGAACAGGACGTACTCGAACTGCCGGGTCCGCACAGCACCCACGAGCAGGCGCTGGAGTCCCTCTCCACGGAGTACGCCCTCGGGCTGGTCCGGGGGCTGCCGCGGGACCAGGCCGAGGCCGTACTGCTGCGGGTGGTCGTGGGGCTCGACGGGCCCGCCGCCGCACGGGTGTTGGGCAAGCGTCCCGGTGCGGTACGCACGGCCGCCTACCGGGGGTTGAAGCGGCTGGCCCGTGAACTGGGCGTGCGGGAACGGGAAAGGGAACGGGAAAGGGAACAGGAAAGGGAACAGGAAAGGGAACAGGAACGGGACGGAGACGGGCATGGCTGACCAGGACAAGGGCGGTACTGGTCTGCCGGGTCTGTCAGGCCTCCCGGGGCTGCTGGGTGCGGCGCTGCGCGACGGAGTCGTGGACGACGCGGCGGAACGGCGAGCGGTGGCGGCGTTCAGGGCCGCGCGGGACTCCGGGACCCGGTCGGGGAAGACCCGTAGTCAGGACGACTGGCGGCCGCGGGGCGGCAGCGGGCCGTAGGCGTCATGCGGGGCGGGGCGCCGGCCGCTTCCGGGGCCACGGGCCGTCCGAGGCGGAGACTCCCCGGGCGGCCCGTGCGTGTCACATCCCGTTCCGTCCTTGCCGCTCAGCGGGGCTGGGCGAGTTGCGCGGCGAGGAGGTGGGAGTCGAGCAGGGCGGTGTCGGTGGTGCGGGCGGCTTTCGCGTAGCCGGCGAGCATGTGTTTGGTCAGGACGAGGGCTTGGGGCGAGCGCCGGGCGAGGGGTCTGGTCCAGGCGGTGATGGCGTCGTCCAACTCGTCGAGGGGCGCGACCTTGTGCAGAAGTCCGAGGCGGTGGGCGGTGGGGGCATCGAACTCCTCGCAGGTGAGCAGGAGTTCACGGACCCGGGCGGCACCGGCCTCCGCGATCAGGCGCCCCATCGCGCCTCCCCAGGTGGGTGCCATTCCGAGGGCGATCTCCGGCATGCGGAAACGGGAGGTGTCCGCGCCCGCGCGCAGATCGCAGTAGGCGGCGAGTCCGAGGCCGGCGCCGATGACCTTGCCGTGGAGCCGGGCGATGGTGACGGCGTGGGTGTTCTCCAGTGCCTGGCACAGGCGGTGGGCCTTGTCCGCGATGCGTCGCGTCGCGGCGCCGGTCGGATCGACGGCCAGCGTCTCCTGGTACTCCTTGCGGTCCCCTCCCAGACTGAAGTCCTTGCCCAGGGAGGAGAGCACCAGGACCTGGATGTCGGGCTGTTCGTGGAGGCCGTCCAGGACGGCGATGAGTCCGTCCATGACCGCGGAGCTCAGGACGTCGTCGTCCTGGGCGGACGGGTTGAGCCGTACATGGAGGACGGAACCGGTCCGGGTGAGGCCGACGGGGGGAGCGGGAGGTGCGGGCTCCGCATCGTTCACGGGCTCCGCATGGTCCACGGGTTTCGTATGGTCCACGGGCTTGGCATGGTCCGTGGGCTCCCGAACGGGGGCTGGTGTGGCGGTACTTGGCGGTATTGGCGGGTTCATGTCAGTGAGACGTCCAGGTTCATGAGTCGCCTGAACGCCACCCGGGGTGCCATCGCGGGGCGGCGGACCAGGGTGAGTCTCGGCAGGCGGGCGATCATACGGCTGAGCAGGGTCTGTGCCTCCAGCCGGGCCAGGGGTGCGCCCAGGCAGTAGTGGATGCCTCCGCTGAAGGCCAGGTGGGCCACTTTGCGCCGGGGGTCGAAGGAGCCGGCGTCGGGGAACCGGGCGGGGTCGCGATGGGCGGCGCCCACCATGAGGTGCACCATCTCCCCGGCCTTGACCTCGGTGTCCTCCAGGAGACAGTCCTGGGAGGCGATCCGGCTGATGACGTGGGTGGGGGAGTCGTAGCGAAGGGTCTCCTCCACGAACGCGGGGACCAGGTCCGGGTGTTCGTGGAGGAGACCCCAGCGGCCGGGTTCCTCGACCAGCAGGAGAGTCATGGTCGACAGCAGGGTCGCCGTCGTCTCCAGCGCGGCCAGCAGGACGAACAGGGCGAGGAAGTAGACGGCTTCGTCGGCCTTGTCCCGGTCCGGTTCGAGCTCGTCCCAGGTGCGTATCCAGCGGGAGACGGGATCGTCCCCGTCCCCGGGATGTCGGCGCCGGTCGCGCACCAACTCCACGAAGTAGGCGCGCAGTTCCACCATGGCGGCGTCGGAACGGGCCAGTTGGCTGGCGTTCGGGAGCAGCTCCTGGGTGAAGACCTGGTCATGCGTCAGTTCGCGCAGCCGGGGCCAGTCCGCGCTGGGCAGCCCCAGCCAGTAGCCGACGGTGGCGACCGGGAGTTGCTCGCCCACCAGTGCCGCGAAGTCGGCCTCCCCGTCCCGCAGGCGCTCGTGCAGCGTGTCGAGGAGTCCCTCGACGACCTGGCTCACCCGGCGGCCGAGCTGTTCGACGGTGGTGCGGTCGAAGCCGCCGGCCGACCGGCGCACCCGGGTGTGCTCCGGAGGGTTGAGCGCGGGCAGGGTCCGGCTGATCTCCCGTGCGGAGGGGGCGCTCCAGCGCGTGCGCTCACCCTGCTTCTCCCGCCAGCTGGTGTCCGGTTCGAGCCAGACGCCGTTGCGCAGTACCTGGTCGCAGGTGCCGTAGCCGGTCACCAGGTGACCGCCCCAGGGCGCGGGGCTGACCGCGCCGCGCGCCCTGAGTTCCGCGTAGATGGGGAAGGGATCGGCCTGTCCGTCAGCCGTCCGAAGACGGGAGAACAGGGAGATGGTGGCCCGACGGTCCGATGCCGGAGTCGTGACGCTTCCCACGATGGTGGCTCCTCTCTGCCAGCCGCCATCCGTACCCGTGGGGTGTTTGAATCATCCAATAACACAGTGCTTTCGTAGGGTTACTTACGTCACTCGCCATTCACCCAGGCCCGGAAGCGGCTGAACATCCCGCCCTTGGGGCGCGGAGCGGCGTGCGCGGGCCGGCCGCCCATGGCCGTCTGCGGCATGCTGGCGGGCGACGGCGC
The DNA here is from genome assembly GCF_000367365.1 of Streptomyces prunicolor NBRC 13075. GTDB lineage: Bacteria > Actinomycetota > Actinomycetes > Streptomycetales > Streptomycetaceae > Streptomyces > Streptomyces prunicolor. The sequence continues at coordinate 89,240 of NZ_BARF01000008.1, forward strand.
GAGCTGACCGGTCGCCGGGCGGGCCGGGCGGGCCCTGGCCGCGGACGGCACCGCGCGGGGGGAGTACCGGATCGGCACCGTCACCAGCTGGCGGCTCCACGGCGCCGGCACCCAGGAGAGTTCCTTGAAGGGGACGCGCATCTCGACATCGGGCAGCCGGTTGAGCAGCGACTCGACGGCCGTGGCCGCGATCATGAACGCCGGGTCCTTGGCCGGGCACGCGTGCGGGCCCGCGCCGAAGGCCAAGTGGGCCTTGGAGCTGAGCTGTTCGCGGTGTGCGGTCAGCTTCGGGTCGGTGTTGGCGGCCGCGAAAGATATCAGGACCGGGTCGCCCGTGTGGAGGGTCCGGTCGCCCAACTCGACGTCCCGCGTGGGGTAGTGGGCCGCGTAGTTGGCGATCGGGGCGTAGTTCCACAGCGTCTTCACGACCGCGTCCTCGATCGGCAGGCCGTTCGGCCAGTCGTCGCTGAGGTACAGCGCGGCGCTGGTGCCGATCGAGGCCGCCAGGGGCGCGGTGCCGCCGGAGAGCAGGGTCACCAGCTGGTGCAGCACCTCCTCGTCGGTCAGCCGGGAGGAGTGCACCATCAGCTGGGTGGTGAGGTCCTCGCCGGGCTGCCGGCGTTTGAGGGCGATCAGTTCGGCGAGCGCGCCGCCCAGGGTCTCGTCGGCACCCGGGGTGCCCTGGAAGATGCCGGTGATGCCGGCGATCACCCGGTCGCCGAGCTCGGGCGGGCAGCCGAACAGTTCACCGAAGACCAGCAGGGGCAGCGGCTGGGCGTAGGCGGACATCAGCTCCGCCTGACCGAGCGCCTCCGAGCTGAACTGGCTGATCAGGTAGTCGGCCGACTGCTGCGTCAGCCGTACGATGCGGCCCTGGTCGACGGTCGCGAGGCTGTCCGTGACCGCCTGCCGCAGCCGGGCGTGCGCCGCGCCGTCGCTGAACAGGGCGTTGGGGCGGTAGCCCATCATGGGCAGGGCCGCGCTGTCCGCGGGTACCTTCCCCGCGTTCAGGTCGTTCCAGCGCCGCGAGTCCCGCACGAACAGGGTCGGGTTCTGCAGGATGTACAGACTCGCGTCGTAACTGGTCACCAGCTCGACCTCGACGTCCGGCGCGATGTCGACCGGGGCGCTGGGCCCCTGCTTGCGCAACTGGGCGTAGGTGTTCTCGGGGTCGGCGCCGAAGTCGGACCCGTACAGCGGGACGTTGCCGTGCGCGGGGCAACCGGCCGGTGCCCCGGACATGTCGAAGGGCTGTTGCATGCTGGCTCCTAGCCGAGTGAGGACAAGAGGTGCTTCACGAGCGTGATGAGTGCCTGCATAGAGGAGTCCTGGTCACGGACGTCGCAGTGGATGACCGGGGTCTCCTCGGAGATGTTGAGTGCCTCGCACACTTCGTCCAGCGGGAACTCGTGCTTCCCCTCGAACGTGTTGACGCCGATGACGTAGGGCAGACCGAAGGCCTCGACCAGGTCGAGGATGGGGAACGTCTCCTCCAGCCGCTCGGGGTCCGCCAGGACCAGCGCCCCCAGCGCTCCCCGGGACAGCCCCTCCCACATCTGTTTGAAGCGTTCCTGCCCGGGAGTTCCGAAGATGTAGAGGACCAGGTCCTCGCCCAGGGTGAGACGCCCGAAGTCCATCGCCACGGTCGTGGTCGTCTTGTCCGGCGTCTCGGAGAGGTCGTCGAGACCCTCGCTGGCTTCGGTGATCTCCTCCTCGGTCTGGAGCGGTTCTATCTCGGAGACACTTCCGATGTACGTGGTCTTCCCGACCGCGAAGTGGCCCACGACCAGGATCTTCACGGAGCGGGAGACGTCGGGATCCAGATACACGGGACTACGCTCCGGTTCGAATTCGCATCAGGCCGTCGAGCACGGCGGTCAGCAGGACGGGGTCGTGGCGTTCGGCGTGGGGCACCGGATTGCGCACATGGATCAGGCCGTCCTCGGCCATCTGCGCCAACAGGATGCGGACGATGCCCAGGGGCAGCCGGGTGTGGGCGGCGACCTCGGCGACCGAGAGGAAGCCGTCCGCGATCAGGTCCATGACCGTGCGGGCCTCCGGGGCCAGCGTGCGAGCGGCCGCTACGGCACCGTCCTGGGCGGTGATGATCGTGGTGTGCTCGTACTCGCTCTCCCGTGGCAGCGCGCGACCCTGCGCGATGACGAAGAGGGGGACTAATGGGGCCGTCAGTTCCAGCTCGCCGTCCAGTTCGTCACTCATCGCCCGTCCTTCCTCCGCTGGCGCCCGACCCGGCGGTCAGCGCCGGCATCGTGTCGCCCAGCCGTTCGGTGAACTCCTCGATGTCACAGCTGTGTTCGGCGGCCGCCGCGAGGAAGGCGCCCTCGCCGGCCGCGATCAGGAACACCCAGCCGTGCTCGAACTCGATGACCGTCTGCAGCCATTCGTCGTCCTGCTGTCCGCCCGCGAACGGCGCGGTCGCCCGGCTGTAGGCGTGGATGCCCGTCATGGCCGCCGAGATGGTGTCCGCGAGGTTCCTGCCGATCCCCGCGCTCGCCCCGCGCGGCAGACCGTCCGCGCCGAGCAGCAGGGCGTGCACGGCGCCCGGCACCGACGCCACCGCCTTGTCCAGCTCCGCGAGCAGGAAGACCGCCCCGCCCTCCGCGTCCCGCAGTGCCGAGGCGCGGTCCAGGGTCTGCGGCGCGTCACCGGCGGTCACCCGCGGCGGCGCCGTGAGGTTGTTGCCCAGCCGGGAGACCAGCCGGTTCATCCGGAACGAGAGCTGCTCCATGTCCACGTCGGGCTCCGCGGCGGCGGCCAGGTAGGCACCCTGCCCGGCCCCGATCAGGAACACCCAGCCGTGCTGGAACTCGATGACCGTCTGGATCCACTGCCGGTCCTGGGCCAGTCCGGCGAAGTGGGCGGTGGCCCGGCTGAGCGACTGCATCCCCGCCATGGCGGCGGAGATGGTCCGCACGTCCTGGCCGGTCAGGTCGTCGGTGGACCCGCGCGGTATGCCGTCCGCGGACAGCACCACTGCGTGCCGTGCCCGCGGCACGTTGTCCACGATGTCCTGGACCATCCAGGACAGGTCTCCTGTACTCATGCGTTTTCGGACCCTCCGGGCGTCTGGGTGTCGAAGGAGGCCGTGTCACGCGCGGTCTGCGTACCGCGCTGCAGGGCCGCCAGGCTGCCGGAGCCGCGCCGGGCACTTCGGCGGGGTGCCTGCTCCGCGCCGTTGGTGATGCTGGTGGGCGAGGTGCGGGACCCGCGCTTCGGCAGGCCGCCCGCGGTACGCGCCGACCTTCCGGTCTCCATCGGCCGGATGCTGCTCACGGGGGCCTCGGTGGCCGGCGGCAGGGTCTCCTCCATGGTCCACAGCTCCTCGGGCAGTAGGACGACGGCCCGTACGCCGCCGTACCGGGAGACACCGGTGACATCCACCGTGAAGCCGTGCTGACGGGCGATCATCCCGATGACGGGGAAGCCGAACTTCGGCTGGGTGCCCAGCTGGGACAGCCGGGGGAGGCCCTCGCCGGACAGCAGCGCGCCGGCCCGCTGCCGGTCCTCGTCGCCCATGCCGACGCCGGCGTCGTCGATGACGATGCACAGGTTCTTCTGGGCCTGCCGGAACGTGACCTCGATCGGGGCGTCCGCCTGGGAGAAGCTGGCGGCGTTGTCGAGGAGTTCGGCGACGGCCAGGGCGACCGGCGCGACCGCGGAGGCCTTGAGGGCGATGCCGCTGGGCTGCATGATCTCGACCCGCTGGAAGTTGCGGATCTGGCTCTGGGCGCTGCGGACCACGTCGTAGACGCTGGCGGGCTGGTTGCGGCGGCCCAGCGGGGCGCCGCACATGACGGCGATGCCCTGTGCCTTGCGGGCCATCTGGGCGTTGGCGTGGGTGATGTCCATCAGGTCGGAGAGGACCGCGTGGCCGCCGTACTCGCGCTGGACCCCGTCCAGCAGCGTGGTCTGCTCGGCGGCGAGGCTCTGCAGGAAGCGGGCGGCGCCCTTGAGGACCGACTTGGTGTTCTCCTCGGCGGCCTGCTCCGCCTCGCGGATGACACCGTCCTGTTCGTCCCGCAGCTGGACCAAGGAGGCCTGAGCGCGGTCGAGTTCACCCTGGGCGTACCGCAGCCGCGCCTCCAGCGCGGCCTCGGACTCCGTCTTCCTCCTCCCCAGGGCTCTGCTGCGGAGCATGAGTGCCACGACTGCGGCTATGGCTATCACCGCTATCGCAACCAGGCACCAAAGAAGCACGTCTTGAGTCATGGAAACCTTTCCCGGCGCGTGGCATGCAGGCGTCGTCGAGTACGCCTTGCAGGGATCCGCAACCCGTCCGGGGGACTGCATGACTGGTCGACGCGGAGAGACGACCGCGTTCAGACTCAAGGCCTGAACAAAAGTGGATCAAGGTCGCAGACGGCGGAATGCTATCACCGTCAACCGTGATATCTGCGGCCACTCCATCGGGTTAACACGGAGTCAACATGTCGGCTGCGTAAGGGGTGTTGGCCGCGCCGGGGGGGCCGAGGCCTCCGGCGCCGGGAGGTACCGGCCTCGGCGCTCCGGTCGGGGCGGCGCGATGTCCATGATCGTCAACTGCCGTGCGGGCGGGGTGTCTTCACTGCCCGGGCAGAGGTTCGCTGGTCAGGCGGTGGGGCGGGGCGGGGCGGCGAGGCGGTTGAAGGCCGGGGAGGCCGTCGCGGGTTCGCCGTCCGGCGGCAGGAGGTGGGCTCGCTGGGTGCCGGCCGGGGATGGCCGGTTGGCGCAAGGGTGTCGGGTGCCGGGCTACGGGAGCCGGTCGGGCCGGGCAACTGCCCGGTGTGGACGAGGTGTTGGCGGTGCCGAAGGGCCGCGACTACCGCGTGCCGCCTAGCGCGTGCCGTCCGGGCAGGGGAGACCGGAGACCGCTCCGTGGCCCACGGATGCCATCGCGCGGGCCATGGGTGAGGGCGGTACTCGGCCGGGCGAACGGAAGTGACCGGTCTGCGGATCGGCCTGTGGTCGCAGTACCAAGCCGGTCAGTTCGACCGGGACGTTCAGGCCGGCGAGGAGTTCGACGATTCTGTCGATGTTCGTGAGGCGGCGGGTGCCTGTTTCCAGCATCGACATGAACGACTGACTCAGTCCGGTCAGGGTGACCATGTCGTCCTGGCGGAGGTTCCCCAGGGTTCGCACCAGCGTGCAGAGTCTCCCGAAGTCGCGCTCCGCCAGGGCGAATTGGACCTCCGGCACGTCCCAGACCCGCGCGGGCACACGGAGCGATTCCGGTGCGGTCGCCGGCCGGCTTCGGAGACAGGCGCCGCACCTGTTCTCCTTGTTGTATCTGCTCAGTCGGCCGGCGCACTCGGCGCAGCGCCGGGTGCGCGTGGCAGCCGCGGGTATCTCGGCGGTGCGTAGTCCTGACACGGACTTCCACTCCTTAGTGAATTCCTTGCGTGAATTCCTTGATGGTGCGGCCCAACTGACCGGTACCGGTGCGGGTTTACTGCCAGATGCCGGCGTTGGCGTGCTCGGGCGTTCCGGCTCCGGGGACGACCGCGGCCGTTGCATGGACATTGATCATGGGCGACGACTCCACCATCGGTAGGGCGCGTTCAGCGCTCCCGTAACTGCCTGGGCCTGTGAACCTAAGAGCCGTCGCACGGGCCCCGCTAGGCCGCAGGTGCACCATTTCGCCGCCCGCCGGTTGCCGCGGTGCACATTGGCGGCGCATGTGTTGCCGCCGTGCACCACTCCGCTTTTCCTTGTTGCCGGAATGCACCACGGCAGGGTGCATTCCGTCGCCGTTCGCTCCCGTACCGCGTCTCGCGGCTGTCCGGAACGACGGTCCGCGGTGCACCGTGGCAATGCCGAAGGACTCAACGGTGCACGGTGGCAACAAAGGGATCGACGTGATGCACCGCGGCAATGAGGAGCCGTGAAAACGGTGCACTTGTGGGCTGGCGGGGCTCGCGTGACGGCTCATATGTTCCCAGGGCCAGGCGGCCCCGTGAGTCGGCCGCCCGCCGGTGGGAACCGACCCCGGCCGCACACCAACGTGAAGGAACAGCATGCTTCCTGGTTTCAGCGTCACCTCGGCACACGACGTGCCCGCGACCGCCCTGACCGAATTCATCACCGTCAAGACGATCAAGGAAGCCACTCCGGACGATCCCTCCGTCATCCAGGAGTACGTCATGGCCCCGGGCGCCAACGCCGGTGAGGATCCGCATCACCGGTGGGAGCATCTGGTCATCCTGGACGGCGAGTTCCACGACGGTCACGCCGCCTGGCCGAAGGGCTCGGTCATCTCGGGCCGGCCCGGGAGCGTGCACTACCCGAGTTCGGCGGTCGGCTGCCGGTTCCTCGCGTTCTTCCCGCACGGGTTGGGCGAGGCCGCCTGACCGCACTCCACAGCTGCCGTCCCGGCTCCGTCCCCGGTTCCCTCGCTCCCTCCCTCCCGAGAATGGCGCACCCCTTGTGACCGGATTCATCGAAGCGGCCGTGGCTGTGTCCGGTGCTGTGGCGGCGGCGCTGGCGACGTGGGTGGCGCAGCTTCCGGGCCGGCGACGAGCAGTACAGCGTCTGACGACTGCCCGGACCCGGCTGCGGGAGGCCGAAGTCGCCCAGCGGGACGCCGAGTTGCGCAACAACGCCGGGACGGCCGCGACGGCCGAGCTCCGCGCCCAGTGGCAGCATCAGCTCGACCAGGCCCGTGCGGACGCCTCCGGCAACTGGCAGTACGCGCAGCAGGTGATCGGGGAGGTCGAGCACTTCGTGGAGCGGCGCCTGCCCGCCGCGGTCCAGGAGATCCGCGGTGTCCCGGTGCGGCACGAGCCGGGGCTGCGGCACGGCTCCCTGGAGGGCTCGGAGATCGCGGGATATCTCGCCGTACTCGACACGCTGTTACGGCAGACCGCGGCGGATGTGCGGCGGCAGGCCGAGGACGCGGCCGGTGCCGGTGTGCGGGTGGCCGCGGAGGAGATCCAGGCCGCGCTGACGCGGGCGCAGCGGGACATCGACGCGGCGCTCGACGCCGATGAGGACCAGGGCGCGGGCAGCACCACCCCGCAGGCGCTGGCGAGGATCGACCACGCGGTCACCCTGGCCGGCCACACCGTGCAGCGTCTGCGGATCCTCGCCAACTCCTGGCCCGGCGTGCAGCGTGCGAACTGCTCCGTCCTGGAGATCATCGAGAGCGCCCGCGGGCAGATCCCGCACCTCGACGCCGTCGAGTACGCCTTCCAGTCCGCGACCGACGACGTACTGGTCGAGGGGCTGATCGTCGAACCGGTGATCGTGGCGCTGACGGAGCTGCTCGACAACGCCACGTCCTACTCGGGGGAGAAGGCCTCCACGTATGTGCAGCGGGTGCGGGCCGGTATCCGCATCACGGTGGAGGACAGCGGCCTGGGTATGAGTCCGCTGCAACTGGAGCGGGCGGAGCGCGCGTTGGCCTCGGGCGGTGCGGATGTGACCGCGCTCGCCGAGCCGTTCTCGCTCGGGTTCCTGGTCATCGGGCGGCTGATCCACCAGTACAACCTGCGCGTGACACTGTCGCCGTCCGCCTCGGGCGGCGTCCGCGCGGATCTGCTGATCCCGGCGGAACGCCTGGCCGCGGAAGCGGACGAGGACGGTCCCGCCCGCCGCACGGGGGCGGCGCCGTCGGCCGCCCAGCTGCGGACCGTACCGCCTCCGACGTTCCCGGCGGCGGGTACGGAGACGTTCCCGGCGGCGGATACGGCGATGGTCCCGGCAGCGGGCGCGGAGACGATCCCGGCTCCGCAGTGGAGCTCCGGTGGGCACGGGCGGCCGACCCCGGATCCCGTGCACGACGCTCCGGCCGTGCCGTCCTCGCAGGCCGCGGCCGGCCCGGGTCCGGCGCAGGCCCATTCCCTGCCCAAGCGGCAGCCGCGCCGTGCCCGGCCCCAGGACACGGCACCTCGACAGCACGCGATCAGCGACCCCGAGGCAGTGGCACTCGCCAAGGGGTTCGAACAGCTCAGTCACATCCTGGCCGAGGGATTCGGCACCGAACACACCACGGAAGGGTGACCGCAGGAATGACCGCGTTCCAGCACGCGACGGCCGACACGGCCGACTTGAGCCCCCAACTCAACGGCCTGCTGGGGGAAGGCGTGGTCTCCGCCGTGCTCTTCTCGTCCGACGGGCTGCCCCTGGCCTGCGCCGACGGCCTCGGCCGCGAGGCGATCGAGCGGTCCTGCGCCGTGGTCGCCGGCCTGTACTCCCTCCAGCGCAACTTCGCGGAGTTCTGTCATGTGGCCCCGGGCATGCTTCCCATGTCCCGCGTGCAGACGATCGACTTCGGCACGCACACCGTCCTGGTGCTGGCGGCCGGCCACAACAGCGGGCTCGCCCTCGCGGTCGAGGGCGGTGTGGTCCACCCGAACACCCAGCTCGCGCTGTCGAAGGCCTTGAAGCTGACCAAGGCACTGGAGCCGTTCCTGGCGTCCAGGGATCGCCAACCGCACCGGGCATGAGCCCGGTCTCCGCCGCGGGTCACTCCCGTCGCGGTGTCGTCCGCTCCCACACGGTCATCGGCGCGGACCCCGCACCGGCGGGCGTCCACGTGGATCTGGCCACTCTGCTGTCGGTCGATTCCGAGGCGAAGGGCCGGGGGTTACGGGCCCAGGCCCAGCGGGTCATGGCGCTGTGCGCGCCGGGTGTGCTCTCCGTGGCGGACGTCGCCGCGCATCTGTACCTGCCGGGAGGCGTCGTCCGCACCCTGGTCGCCGAGTTGGTGGCGAGCGGCCATCTGCTGGCAGCCGATCCCTTCGTTCCCGTGGCACAGCGTCACGAGGCCGAATTCCTCGAAAGAGTCCTCCATGGTCTCGAACGCCTTTAGTGCTCCCTATCTGCCGGCCGGAATGCGGTCGGTGAAAATTGTCGTCCTCGGGCCGTTCGGGGTCGGGAAAACCAGCTATATCGGCGCGATCTCGGAAATCGCGCCGCTGCGTACGGAAGAGCGCCTGACCCGGGCGGGTCAAGTGGTCGACGAATTGAATGTCGCCACCAAATCGACGACGACCGTCGCTTTGGATTTCGGCAGGCGCACTCTCGGTGGCGGGATCGTCGTCTACCTCTTCGGTGCGCCGGGGCAGCCGAGATTCGCGGACATGATCCGCTCTCTTCTCGACGGCGCTCTGGGCGGTCTCGTTCTCGTCGACACCCGCCGCATCGAGGAGTCCTTCGAGTCGATCGGACTCCTCGAAGAGGCCGACGTCCCCTACGCCATCGCCGTCAACACGTTCGCGGGAGCACCGCTCTACGACGAGGCGGTGCTGCGCGACGCGCTGTCCCTGCCGCCGGACCGGCCCGTCGTGCACCTCGACGCACGTCATCTCGAATCCGCGAAGACCGGCCTGATCGCCCTGGTCGCGGACATCCTCCGGCCGATGAGGAGCGTGACATGAACACCTATCACCCCGTACCGCGGCTGTTCGGCGACGACTTCCGCGAGCGCCCGCACGAGGCCTACGACCGGTTGCGGGCCGCCGGACCGGTGGCCTGGGCCGAGATCGCCGAGGGCGTGCACGCCCTGGTGGTCACGAGCTGGACCACCGCCCGCGCACTCCTCGCCGACCCCGACTTCAGCAGGGACCCGGCGCACTGGAGCGCGGTCGCGGACAACCGCATCCCCGCCGAACTCGCGTACATGGTCATTCCCGGCGTCCAGCGTGCCGAGGGTCGCGTCCACGAGCGCTTGCGGCGGGCGCTGGAGGAGTGCCTCGCCGGGATCGACGCGCACGAGACACGGGCCCGCGTGCAACGGGACTCCCGCATGCTCATCCAGCGCTTCGCCGCCCGCGGCCACGCGGACCTGATGCGGGAGTACGCGGAGCCGGTCGTCGCCCTCGCCTTCACCGAACTGCTGGGCTGCCCACCCGAGACAGCCGACTCCCTGCGCGACGCGGTGCACGCCCTCACCGCCGCGGAACCCGACGCCACGCTGGGCTGGACCGACCTCGCCGACATTCTCCGGGACACGATCCGGACGAAGAAGAAGACCCCGGGTACGGATCTGACGTCGTTCCTGCTGGCCCATCCCGCCGCCCTCAGCGAGGAGGAGACGGTCGGCCAGCTCGCGTCGCTGATCGTCCTGGGCGCCGCGCCCACTGCCGCCTGGATCGGATCCACCCTGCACGCCCTGCTGACCGAGCCCGCCTACGCGAGCCAGTTGGTCGGCGGCGCGGTGACCCTGCGCACCGCCCTGAACGAGACCCTGTCCGCGCGCTGCCCGGTGGCGAACTCCTCGGTGCACTACGCACGCCGGCCCAAGACCGTGCACGGTGTGCGGGTCCCCCAGGGAGTGCCGGTCCTGATCAGTCACGCGGCCACCGGGCTGGACCCCGGGCGCCCGGGACGGGGCGACGCGCTGGATCGCAGCCATCTCGCGTGGTCGGCCGGAATTCACCATTGCCCGGCTCCGGGTCTGGCCACCTCGATCGCGGAGGCCGCGATCGAGAATGCTGTCGACGCGCTGTGGGATCTCAGTGCCCCGATTTCCACCGTCGCCGGCAAGCACGGCCCATTCATGCATTGCCCCGCCCATGTCGGCGTTTTCTTCTCTCCTCCGCAGGAGCATGGGCTCGAAGACGAACAAGAAGACGAACAAGGTGTGCGGACTCGTCGTAGCGGGATGAATACGCCCGGTAGGGTGTTATAGAGAAAGGGTGGTGTTTGCCTCGATGATCGGCCTTCGGCAGCTTGTGAACATACCGGAGCTCGGGCTTGGCGCATGTTCCGGCGGTATCGCCGACCGAGAGGTCCAGTCCGTACGCCTTCTGTCCGATACCGACTGGATAGGGGAGAATATCCAGAGGGTGTTAATAGCCTCCGATATCGGTTTTCTGGGGGACACTGATCGCCTGTTCTCCACCCTCGCTTCCCGTCACGCGGCCGGCCTGGTCGTCACCAGCGCGCTCCCCGACGACGACTCCCTGAACGCGGTCCGGGCCGGCGCCGCTCACTACAAGGTGCCGCTGCTGGCCTCCAACCGGACGCTGCACCAGTGGAAGACCAACCTGGCCGGCCTGGTCACCGAGATGAGCGCCGCCGCCGTCCATCAGCACGTCGCCCGGCTCAGCTCACTCTTCGACCAACTCCGCGCACCCGCCGCCGACATGGTCCAGAGCATTGCCGACCTGCTCTCGCGGGAACTCGCGGCGGAGGTCGTCATCGGCTCACGCGGGGAGATCCTCGCGGCGGCTCCGGCGACGGCACCGATCGCCCTGGCCTCCGTGCTGACGAACCCGGACCGCCGGCAACTCACCACCCCCGCCGGTCTGTTCGCCCGTGTCGAATCCATCGGAGACAGCGAGCAATTCCTCGCGGTCGCGCTCAAGGACCCCTTCGGGCACAGCGAACGAGCACTCGTCGTCCATGCGGCGAACGCGCTCGCCCTGGCGCTGGCACCGTCGGGACGGATCGGCGAGCCGGACTTCCGACAGGCCCTCACCGAGATCCGGCTGTCGGTGTTCCAGCTCCTGATGACCGGTCATGTCACCGACGCCCAGCGCGTCATGGCCGGAGTGTCGCCGGGCCTGCTGGACAGCGAAGAGGCGCGGGTCTTCATCATCAACTGCGGCTCCGCACACCGCGACCGGGTCCTCGCGGAGGTGGAGAAGGACCTCGGCGACACCGCGCTCCCGGTCCGCTGTCCCGCCTACCCCGAGCACATCATCAGCATCGTTCCCGTGAACTCCGGGCATGACCCCGAGCAGGACATCGGCCGGCTTCTCACCACTTTCGACGGCGCCCGGGTCAGCGTCGGCGGCAGCAGCCGTTACCCGATGGCGAACGTGGGAGCCGCCTACTCGGAGGCGCTGGAAGCGCTCGGCCGCACCGAGTACCGGGCCGAGAAGATGATCGTGAACAGGACGAAGGTGCTCGGTCTCGCCGATATCCTCCCGGCCGATCTCGCCCGGGCCTGGGCGAGCAGGGTGCTGGACCCCGTCCTGACCGCGACCGGCGGTATGCAGATCCTCAGTTCCGTGGCCATGGCCCTGGAGTTCAAGACCACCAAGGCGTCCCGCATCATCCGGATCCACCGCAACACGCTCCAGCGCCGCGTCGCGAAGGTCTTCGCCGATCTCGGCTTCGTCCCCGAACGCACCCTCGACCGCATCGTCGTCTCCCTGGCGATCCAGATCGTCGCCACCCACGGCGCCGACCCGTCGCCGTACCGCCAGGTCTCGCTCGACGACGTCCTCGGCGTGGCCCCCGTCCGGGCCTGGGCCGAGAAGTTCCTGCGCCCCCTGGCGACGGACAGCCGCGACCTCCTGCAGACCGTACGTGCCTGGGTGCTCGCCGAATTCGACTCCGACGCGGCCGGAAGCCGGCTCCACGTCAGCGACCGCACCGTCCGCTGGCGCGTCCAGGCGGCGGAGACGCTCATGGAGCGGGACCTGATCACGATCTGGCCCCCGATCGACGAAGACCCGGGAGAGCAACGCCTCAGCGGAATCCGGCCGTTGACCGTGGCGCTCCACGTGACCACCCCGCTCGGCGGTGCCCGCCCGCCATTGACGGATCCGGCGGCGCCGCCTGCGCAGCAGCGTTGAGAGGTGAGGCGGGGTCAGGTCGCGGGCGGCCGGGCGCGGCGGACGCCCTCCGCGAAGTCGCGGGCGGCCTCGGCGGCGGTGACGGCCGCCGCTCCGGGCTGGGCGTGCATCCGGCGGATCACGGCGGATCCGACGATCACGGAGTCGGCGTAGGCGGAGGCCTGCGCGGCCTGGTCGGGGGTGCCGATGCCGATGCCGACCGCCACGGGCAGGCCGGTGAGGGTGCGCACCCGCCGTACCAGGTGCGGCAGGTAGGGACTGAGCGGGCGCCGGGCGCCGGTCAACCCGGGTGTGGCGGGGACGTGGATCAGACCGCTGGTGACGGAGCCGAGCGCGGCCAGGTGCGCGTCGGAGGCGCGCGGCGGGATCAGGGTGCTGGTGTGCAGACCCGCCGCGCGGGCGGCCCGCTGCCAGGTCGAGGCCGCGGTGCCGGTGCCGGTGCCGGTCTCGGTCTCGGTCTCGGGGAGATCGGGGACGAGCACGCCCGACACACCGGCGGCCGCCAGTTCCTCCGCGAAGGCGCGGGGCCCGTAGACCTCGATCGGTTTCCAGTACGACATGGCCAGCACCGCAGTGGTACCGGCGGCGGTCAGCTCGGTCGCGGCGTCGAACAGGTCGCGCATACGGAAGCCCGCGTCGAGGGCCTGCGCGGCGGCCCGCCGGATCACCGGGCCGTCGAGCACCGGGTCGGTGTGCGGAACGCCCAGCTGCAGTACGTCGGCGTGCTTGGCCATCAGGTGCAGGGCGTCCAGACCGGCCGCGCGGGTGGGGTAGCCGACGGGCAAGTAGAGCCCGAGCGCGGCCCGTTGCTCGGCGCGGCTCCTGGCGAGGGCGTGGTCGAGGCCGGCGGCGGACCAGGACGGCGGTGTGGACGTGGTCATGGGTGCCTCTCCGACGACGGGACGGGGGACGGGGGACAAAAGGGGGAGGGCGGAGAGGGAAGGGGGCTTCCTGCCGGGTCACGGCCGGTCCGCCGGGAAGAGGCCCTCGCGTTCCAGGGCACGGAGCACGCGGTAGTCCGCCTCGACGGCCCGGGGCTCGCCGCCGCTGAGCACCACCTCGGCACCGATCGGCGTGTCGGTGGCCGAAGCCCCGGCCCGCAGACCGGTGCTCACCGCGACGACGGTGGGCAGCCCGCGCAGAACGCGCCCCAGCGACGGATCGACCCCGCCGGCGCGCGGGCGGAAGTGGACCCGTACGACGTGCCGGCCGGTCGGTGCGGGGACGGGTCGGCCCGGAGCGGGGGCGAGCACCGCGTCCAGGGCGTCGGCGAAACGGTCGCGTCCGGTGGCCGCCCGCAGCGCGTCGTCGGCCAGCGACGCTCCGGGCACGGCCAGCGCGCCCACCAGGACGGGCGTCCGGCCCGCGCCGAAGGCGACGCGACTGGAGACCGGGCCGCACACCACCCCGAGCGTGTCGAGCACGCGCAGCGTGTACCGCGTCAGGGCCCGGGTGAGCAGTGCGTGCCGGTCGAGGAGGTCGGTGCGGGCCGGGAGTCCGTCGGGCGTGTGGGTCCGCGCCCACAGGTCGGTGACGGTGTGCTCCGGCAGTCCGTCCAGGCCGATCCGGGTGACGGTGTTGACGACGAACTCGCGGCCGGGCGGACGCTCGGACAGGACCAGGTGGTGGTCGTCGGAGTGGCGGGCGACCGCCCGGCGCATGGCGGGCCAGGCGGAGCCGATCCCGGACGCGTGCGAGCACACCACCGCCTCGACGGGCACTCCGGCCGCGGCCGGAGCCAGGAGGTAGTCGCCCAGCGGGTGTTCCGCCGCCCAGCGCAGGGCCTCGGCCAGGCTCGTGGTGCGTACGCCGCGCAGGGCGGGGACACCTGCCCGGGCCAGCGCGGCGGCCTGCACACCGTGGTCCCGGCGCAGCGGCGCGGCGCCGGGATCGCTGCCCGGCACGCCAAGGTGCCAGGCGATCCGCTCGGCCAGCTCGATGCCCGCCGCGCTTCCGGCGACGACGGCGGACACGTCCAGGGCGCGCAACGCCTTGACCGTCTGCCGCAGCGAGCCGCGGTGCTCGACCGTACGCACGTAGGGTCCGTCCGCCCGTACGGCGTGGACGGACGGGATCGGGCGCGGCACGGGGTGGACGGCCACGGGCTGCCGGCCCTGGCGGAGCAGGGCCGTCGCGTAGCCGCAGTCGTCGTCCGGGGCCACGACCGCCGCGGTGCCGGGCCCGGCCGTGACGCGAGGGCCGGCCGAGGTGCGGGTGGACACCTCGAACGCGGCGCAGAACAGGGCCATCAGGGCTCCCGAGCAGAGGAAACGAAGTGACCGGAGCGGGGCGCACGGTGCCGCGTCCGCTCCGGGCGGGAGATCACCACGGCCCGGACGCGGTGCGTTGCGTCCGGGCCGTGGGAGTTGCGGGGAGCCGTAAGGGAGGTACGACTCCCCGCCCGACCGAGGTCCGCGCGGATGGGATGCGCGCGGTCGAGCCGCTGACACGGCTCGCCTCGGTCCCCGGCCGACCCCCGTATGGTCGCCCCCGGCCGGGAGTCAGGAGTAAGAGATCAGCGCTTCAGACGACTGGCGAAGCGCTGAACGAAGTGGTCCGGTAGCCCTTGCCGGCGGTGTTGCCGTGCTCGGACCTGCAGGTGGTGCCGTACGAGTTCGCGGACTTCACGACGGGGTCCGTGCCACTCACCGACTTCTTGATCTCCAGGCGGAAGCGGGCGGCGTCCAGAAGTCCGGTCCGGTCCACGAACCGGCCGGTGCCGTCCCAACTCGCCTTCGTCCAGGCGTGGATGACGCCGTTGACGCGCTTGGCGCACAGCGTCGCCTTGAAGTCGTGGTTGTCGGTGGGGCATCGGGACACGGCAGCCTCCGGAGAGAGGTGGGTGGTCGACGGGAGGCGTTCGGGACGCGTTGTGTTGGGCGGGCGGTTGACGACCACCATGGAGCACGGGCGGCCCGAGCTCCTATCTCTGAGGTGATATCAGCGGCGCGGTGGTCGGGGGCGCGGAACTCGCGGAGACTGCCGGGGCCGCCACCCCTGGCCCGACCGATTCATGAGGTGAATTCCAGTGCGACGCTTTCTGTCGAAGTAGACTTAGACGTAATCCGTCGAAGTCGATGTGTAGGAGAGCGAGTGAAGAAAGGCCTGCCGATCAAGCCGGACGATGTGGTCGACCGAGACCGGGAGTGGGATCTGCTCGCGGAGTTCCTCACTGATCCGGATCCGGCGATGCGGCTGGGCATTGTGTCGGGGCGGCGGCGGCATGGGAAGTCGTACCTTCTGCAGGCCCTGTCCGAGCAGGTCGGCGGCCTGTACGTCACAGCGGTCCGGGAGGAGGGGCGGCTGCCCGCGATCCAGCGGTTCAGTGACGCGGTCGCCGCCCACGCCGGCCTGCGGCCGGGGAGCCTCCGTCTCACCGACTGGCGTGACGTCCTGTCCAACGCCCTTGAGGTGACCGCCCGTTCGGCGCGCCCGCTCCTGGTGATCGACGAATTGCCGTACCTGCTCCAGCACTCGCCCGAAATCCCCGGGCTGCTGCAACAGCTCTACGACGAACGCCAGCGGGGCGCCCTGCCCGGTGCCGGGCCGGGACCGCGGCTGATTCTCTGTGGCTCCGCGATGAGTGTCATGCACGAACTGCTCTCGGGAACCAAGCCGCTGCGCGGACGTGCCGTGGTCGATCTACGGCTGGGCCCCTTCGACTACCGCGACAGCCGGACCTTCTGGCAGATCACCGACCCGCTGACCGCGCTGAAGGTGCACGCGGTACTGGGCGGGGCCCCCGGCTACCGGCCGGTGGCCGCTCGGCCGCATCCGGACGACGGCTTCGATACCTGGCTCACCCGGACACTGCTCGACCCGGGACGGGCGGTGTACTCGCGCACCGAGACCGAGTACCTGCTGCGCGAGGACCCGAGGATCACCCAGCACACGCTGTACTACGACATCCTCACCGCGATCGCGCGGGGCGCCACCACCCCCAGCAAGATCGGCGCCGCCCTGGAGCGCCCGCGGAACGCCGTCGCCCACCCCCTCGGAGTGCTGGAATCAACCGGCTACATCCGGCGGGAGCAGGACATCCTCCGCTCCAGGCACCCCGTCATCACGCTCGCCGACCCGGTCATCCGCTTCAACCAGCTCATCACCCTCCCGCAGGCCTCCGCCGTGGAGCAGGGCTTCGCCGAGCAGGTGTGGCAGCAGGCCACTCCGACCTTCAACTCCAAGATCCTCGGACCCCACTTCGAGGACCTGGCGCGCGACTTCACCCGTCGTTACGCCCACACCCTGTTGCCCGACGGCCTGCCCGGCCCGGTCGGTACCACCGAGGTCGCCGACCAGGCCGCCCGGACCAAGCACGAGGTGGATGTCATCGCCCTGGCTGCCGGTGAGCGCCCGCAGGCTCCCCGCGCGCGGATCGCGCTGCTGGGCGAGGCCAAGGCGACGGCCGCCCGCCGTGGGACCGGTGACTTGGAGCGCCTGGAACGCATCCGTGCCCTGCTCGAAGGCCAGGGCTACGACACCGGCGCCGCCACCCTGGCCCTGTACTCCCTGCACGGCTTCTACCCGGACCTCGTCGACCTGGCGAACCGCCGCGACGACCTCCTCCTGGTCGACCTGCCTACCCTTTACGGCAGTTGACACCAAGAGGACGAGGAACCCGGGCGAGGGCACGGCGCAGCTGCTCTCCGATGTCGGGCACCGGGATCCCCAACTCGGCCAGCCAGCGGACGACTTGTTCGAGGTTCGCATTCAACTCTGCTGCGCGACGTAGTAGCTCCTGCCACGTGAGCTGATTACTTGCGGACAAATAGGTCTCGTCGTATTTCGAGTCCCAGAGGAGCTCGTGCGCGTCGACTGCCGACAGCCCGGCCGGCAGGTCCGGACAGGAGACCGTGAGCCCGTATGTCGCCATCCGCTCGGCGAGCTCGGCTGGAGGCCGGAGTACGGACCGTGCGGCCACGACCAGATACGCGAACGGCATCGTGTCACCGACGGAGAGGCCGAACCATGAACACGGCCCAGAGCGAGACAACAGCTGCTCATCCAGCTCGTCGGGGCGGTGAGGCGCTCTGAACGGCACATTGAAACCGTAATCTTCGAATCTTCGGATCGCCGGTCCCAGACGATGGGCGCCCGATTGTAGAAGCAAGTCGTATGGCAATGGGCCCGGAGGAGCGATACCCAGCGGGTCGTCGACCCACCAGCTGTTGAACAATGCGAGATCGTCGGTCGTAGCGTCGTCGGGGAACGGGCACGGCGGGGAGAACCCGAGCTCGCGGTACCTGCCCAGCGCTTCGGTCGGCGTCATGTCCAACTTGTGTGCGGCGAGAAGCGACTGGAGGAGGGCCATCGGATCCGTACGCGTCAGCCAGGCTTCCGTGTCCTCACAGCCTCGCCTCAGGACGATTGGCAGTTGGCGGTCCGGCCGTTCGGGCAGTGCGGCTCGGTCGGGACGCAGGCCATGAGCCTCGTAGCGGGCACAGACCTCGCTGACGGTGATGTCGAGGTCGATGGCGGCTTGGGCGATACGACCGGGCGGCACCGTCTCACCGGGCGAGAACCAGTCCGTCGGGTGCTGCGGGTCGTGCGCCAACAGTTCGTCGTGCAGTGCGGCATTGGCCAACGTGCCCACGGCGCCGGGCACGTTGATCCCGAGGTCCCGCCAGAGAGCGGCCACCTGCTCCGGTTCCTGGTGAGCCTGGACGGATTTGCGCATCAGTTCGGTGACAGTGACGTTCGTCGACCGCCGCAGAGGCCGCCCCGAGGAGTCACAGAGCAGTTGGAGATCTGGATCCGACGCCTTCAGCGCGGCGGGAATCCTCTCGATTCGCAGATCGTGGAGCCCCAGCACTGCGGCTCGGCGGATCGTGGCATCCAGCGACGTCCTTCCGCGCAGGCCCGACGGCAGGAATCGCTCTCGGGGGGAGCCCAGCGTGGCCCAACACCAGTACGTCAAACCAGAACTCGGAGGTTCGGTCAGTAACAGCTGATCGGAGGGCATGGCCGGGAGTACCGGCTGCGCAGCATCCAATTCGGGGCAGAATAGCGTGAGTTGGTTCAGGATCCGCTCATCCTTATGCGCAAGAAGGCGCCACAGGTAGATGTGGTCCGGAGGGCTTCCGGAAAACGTCCAGGGTGCATCGTCCCGGCCCTCTCCACGTCCACGAGCGGCGAACATCTCGCCGTCCGACGGCAGCACCCCGCACCTCGCGACGTCGAGCACGCCGTTCTCGTACGGAAGCGGACGCGCCGCGCGCAGCAGCGCGTCCGCCACGAGGTCGGCGAGTTGTGTGCTCTCTTTGGCCACCCGGCAGATCCAGGCGAAATCCGGCAGCGCCGTACCGTTGGCTGCGATCAACGGATCCACTGCCTTCGCCAGAAGCGCGTTCAGCACCGGCTCGACATCGTCGAGGATCTCGGCCCGGTCGGTGGACAGTTGGGCCGGTGCGTACGGACCCGAGAGGTTGACCACGACGCCGGTCAGCCCGGACGCGGCCGAGGAGACGACCCCCGTGCGCCGTGCGGGCTGCACCACCAGGCCGTCGACCAGCAAGGCACCGCCGTGCTCGGTCCAGGTGAGCTGTACTCCGGGCGGGGCGTCCACCCAGGTCACCCGGGCGCCGTGCGCGTCGAGTCCGAAGCGCTCATCGCGCGGCTGTTTCCGCTCCCGCACCACGCCCGCCGTCCAGTGGGTCCGGCGTGACTCGTCCTCGGCGACGGTGTCGAACTCCGCGATCCCCAGGAGGCGTTCGAGCACATCAACACTGGACACCGCCCCGCCCTTCCGCAGGTACAGCCGCACCCGCGTGCCCGGCTCGTCGCCTCGCTCGGCGGCGGTGACGATGCGGAAGAGATGGCCGGGCCCATGAATCGAAGCGCGCAGCACCGGCCCTGGCCTGCCGTCGAGACCCATGCGGCACGTTGTCACGGTGAACTCGTCGGCCAGCATGAAGTAGCTCAACACTCCGATGCCGAAACGGCTGTTGGGGTGCATCTCCACTGGCGGGTCCACCTCGCTCCATGCCGTGTGTTCAAGCTTGAAGTCGCTCTGTTCGGCGAATCGCGCGCCCGCCTGTGAGAAGACGCCGCGCAATTCGGCGTCGCCCATCCCGACGCCGTTGTCCCGACATTCCAGATAGGGGCGTCCGTCGTCGTCCCGTCCCTGCTCGAACTCGATCCGTCCGGCGAAGGTGTAGGCGCCGCCGCGTCCGCTCCGGTCCAGGTACTGGGTTCGCGCTCGGCGGTAGCGACATGCGTCGAGAGCGTTCTGGTACAGCTCGCGCACCGCCAAGTCGCGGTCCTTGTAGAGCTGTACGCCCATCAGCAGCTCCCGGACGCGTCGTTCGTCCAGGCGGAATCCGGCCCAGCCGTCGAACACGCCGTCGGCCGGACACACGTCGTCGGCCGAGAGACTCGTGGGGAGCGTCGGCATGGGCTGCGGGATCCGGTCGCGTGCCGTTCGGTCGACGCTGCGCAGAAGTTCGTTGGAGCGCGTGACGTACTGCCGTAGTCCTTCGATGACTGCCTCGTGGTGACAGTCGGCCCGCAGTGCCGGGTGTGCCGTCTGGCCGCCCCAGGTCGCCCGCTCGACCGTGTCACGAAGTTGTTCGAGGTCGACGGGGTGGGGGATGCCGACATGCTCGACGATGACATCGGGGAGCGCGGTCGTCTCCAGGCAGGTCCCGTACGCGAGGGCCAGCAGGAGGGCGAGTCTGCGATCGCGTACCCGCTGCCGGGCCGGGACGGCAGGGACCCGAATCTGGTCCTCTCCGCTCAGCCGGTCCAGGAATTCGGCGTTCGTCACATCAGGGCCGCGCCGCACCGCATGCAGGAGCGCGGTCACCCGCCCGGGTTCCAGAATGCCACCGAGGCCCTGAACCAGCTCATCCTCGCCCTCGATCTCATGAAGCAGCTCCCGAACGGGCCCCGCCTCGGCGTGCTCGCCACGTCCCAGCAGCCAGCGGTGGAACAACCACCAGCCGATCGGTCGCGCCGCATCGGGCCGCAGGGCCGCACGCTTGACCAGTCGATCGTGCCCTGCCGTGAACGCCTCGAAGGCGCGCCGATCCTCGTCCGCGTCAGGCACGGGGCCGAGCCGGTCAGGTCCGACGTGGGCCCAACGGGACGCGGTCCGCGCCCTGTTGGCGCCGTACAGGAACGGCACGAGGATCAGCAGCGCGGCCTCGGCCGGGTACAGATCGAGTGGGCGCCCGGCGCCCGGGTCACCCAGCAGCCATTCGACCCGGTCGATGAATCGCACCGCGGTGCCCGGGTCCTGCCACGGATCCGCGGCGAGTGCGTCCTGCGCGGCATCGCGTACGCCGGCCAACCCGGCGACCGCGGAGCACACATGCGCCCTGAGTGTCCGTGCGCTCCGAGCGTCGTCGACGTGGTCCCACAGGGTCGATCGCTCCGCGGCTCGCACCCACCGGTCCTCAACACCGCCGGACGGCAACGCAGGTGGAGACTCGGTGTCCACGTGTAGGTGAACTGTCCCGGCCTGTACGACAGTGCGTTGAGCACCCCCGGAGATCAGGTTGCGTACCGTGCCCGCGGGGTCCACGTCCTCCATGTCCCGAGCCTATGGGCGGCGGCCCGCGGCGGGGGCGACTTCCCGAGAGCGCCGGTGGCGACAGACGTGCTGCACAGGAAGGTCACGAGTGAGAGATCTCGCGGAGACGGCCGGGGCCGCCACCCCCCACAGGAGAGGCCCCGGCCGTCGCGCTGTACGGGCCGCGCGGCGGCCCGTACTTTTTACAGCGCCGTGGGTGCGTTTTCTGTCACACCGCAGGGGCGAACCACGTAGTTGAGGCTTGTACGGACATGGACGAGGAACAGTTTCAGGTCGTAACGTGCCTTTCGCGCCGGAGGGCGGACGCGACCAACAAAATTCGAGGGACCACGTGCTGGGGGACGACGCGGAGCTGACCGCCGCGGTGCTTGCGGCACAGGACGGGGACGAGACCGCGTTCCGGACTGTGTACCGCACGGTGCACCCACGGTTGCTCGGATACGTACGGACGCTGGTCGGTGATCCGGACGCCGAGGACGTCGCGTCCGAGGCCTGGCTGCAGATCGCCCGGGACCTGGACCGGTTCAGCGGCGATGCGGACCGGTTCCGGGGATGGGCCGCCCGGATCGCCCGCAACCGCGCCCTGGACCACATACGGATGCGCGGCCGGCGCCCCGCGACAGTCGGCGACGAGACCGAACTCACCGGCCGCGCCGCCGACTCCGACACCGCCGGCGAGGCCATCGAGGCCCTGGCCACCGACCGCACCCTCGCCCTCATCGCCCAGCTGCCGCAGGACCAGGCCGAGGCCGTCGTCCTGCGCGTGGTGATGGGCCTCGACGCCAAGACCGCCGCGGAGACCCTCGGCAAGCGGCCCGGCGCCGTCCGCACGGCCGCGCACCGCGGGCTGAAACGGCTCGCGGAACTGCTCGGCGGCGACCCGGAATCCGCCGCGGCCCTCGACGCCCTGCCGCCCCAGCGAGACCCGCGCGACCGCGCGGTGACGTCCGCCACTGTGACGCATACGCGCGCGCGGACGCAGAAGGACATGTGATGGCCGACGAGCGCTCTGCTTTTCCGGGGAACACCCCTCGGACCCCCGGCCGATGGCTGGACCGTGAGACCGCCGAACTGCTGCTGCGCGGCGAGTCCCTGGACGCCGTCGATCCGGCCGCCCGCGACCAGGCCGACCGGCTCGCCAGGACCCTCGGCGCGCTGTCCGTGGAACCCTCGTCGGCCAAGGTCGAACTCCCGGGCGAGGAAGCCGCGTTGACCGCCTTCAGGGCGGCGCGCACCGGCAACGATGTCGAGCGGGCCGCCCTCGCCCGGCGCGGCCGCGGGCCGTCCTCCGACGCCGGTCTCGTCCGGCTCGGGCGGCCCGCCGCGACCGTCCCGGGACCGCGCTGGGGAAGACCCGTACGGGTCGGCCTGACCGCCGCGCTCGCCGTCGGCATGCTCGGCGGAGTCGCCGCCGCCGTCGGCACGGGCGTCCTCCCGACACCGTTCTACGACGACCCGACGCCCGCCTCCTCCATCTCCGCCGCCGTGACCCCGCCCGACCGCACCCTCGTCTCGCCCGCGCCGAGCGGCACCGGCGGCTCGGGCACGCCCAAGGCGGGCGGCGGTTCCGACGACTCCTCCGGCGAGGCCGCCGGCAGCGGCGCGAACCCCACGCCGAGCACCGGTTCCGGCGACGACTCGGTCGGCTCCGGCAAGTGGTGGCGCGGGGTCACCTCGTCCTGCCGTGCGGTACGCGACGGCAAGCCCCTGGCCCCCGGCCGCAAGCGCACCCTGGAGGGCGCGGCGGGCGGCACCTCCCACGTGTGGACGTACTGCAACGGCCTGCTCAAGAACACCGGCACCGACACGGACGACAAGAGCACCGGCGGCACCGGCGACAGCAAGGGTGACGGCAAGAACGGCGGCGGTCAGGGCGACGGTTCGAGCGGTCCCGGCGACCAGACCGGCGACCAGGGCGGTGACACCAACGGGCAGGGGCACATATCCCCGCTCGCACCGGGCGGCGGCAACGGCAGCGGCAGCAGCAACGGCGGTAGCGGCAACGGCGGTAGTGGTAGCGGCAGTGGTGGCAGTGGCAGCGGTTACAACAACCAAGGCGCCGCCACCCCGAGCCCCTCGATCCTCGCCCCGCTCCTCCGGCGCCAGTCGCCGTCCACCACCCCGGCCCCGACGCACACCACCAGCACCGAGACCCGGCAGACCCCGTCGCCGAGTCCGACGTACAGCGTGCTCTGAACTCGGCGCACGCCGCTGACCTGCGCTTTCATGGCGAGTGGAAATTTCTTCGCGGCAGGTGTGACACTTCCGGCCGCCGCGGCGCAGTACTGAGTGAGCCGACTGGTCATCGGCCAACGCACAGAGCCGGGGTTCCCCCCGTACCTAGGCTCGTGCACACGGCGCGGGTGGGACACGTTCCCCCGGTCCCGCCCGCGCCTCATCCACCTACTGGTGGACGACGACCTTGTCGCCGGTCCGCACCTGCGCGAAGAGACTCGCGATCGCCGCCTCGTCCCGGACGTTGACGCAGCCGTGCGAGCCGCCCGCGTAACCCCGCATCGAGAAGTCGTACGAGTAGTGCACCGCCTGGCCGCCGCTGAAGAACATCGCGTACGGCATGGGGGAGTGGTAGAGCGTGGACACCCACTTCCGGGCCTTCCAGTAGACCTGGAACACACCGTCGCGGGTCGGGGTGTACTGCGCGCCGAACCGCACCGACATCGTCGACACCGTCCGCCCGTCGATCATCCAGCGCAGGGTCCGGCTCGTCTTGTCGATGCACAGCACCCGGCCGGTGAGACAGCGCGGGTCGGGTGCGCCGGCCGGTTGGCCGCCCATCAGATACAGGTCCCACCTGCCCGGCTCGTGCGTCATCTTCAGCAGCCGCTGCCAGGTGACGGTGTCGGTCTCGCCGGTCTTCGGCAGCCCGCGCTTGCCCTGGAAACCCGCGACGGCCTGCTCGGTGAGATCGTCGTAGGTCCCGGTCGGCCCGTCGAAGAGCCAGTCGACCTGCCGTAGCCGCGCCTGCAACTCGCGCACGTCCGTGCCGCTGTCGCCGCGCGCCCAGAGGACGTTCGCGGCGCGGGCGGTGCGCGGGGAGGCGGAAGCCTTGTCGTCGCCGGTACCGGTGCTACTGCCACTGCCACTGCCACTGCCGCTGTCCGGAAGCTGGATGCGGACGGGCAAGTGGTGCTTGCCGTCCGCGTCCGTGCCCTGCACCGTGCAGCCGCACAACGCCACCACTGCCGACAGGGCCGCCACGGCGGCGAACGCTCGCGCCATACCCGTAGTACGCCTCCCCATACCCGTAGTACGCATCACGGACCCCCGTCGTCTCACCGGCGTCGTACCCCGGACACGTACCCCCGGATAACAGGCCGCGAACGGCGTCCCGCGCATGCGACACTCGTTCTCATGCTCGGTGTCATAGACCTCCCCACCTACCTCGCCGGCCTGGTCCTGATCGTCCTGCTGCCCGGCCCCAACTCGCTGTACGTCCTCTCGGTCGCCGCCCGGCGCGGCACCCGGGCCGGGTACACGGCCGCCGCCGGTGTCTGGTGCGGGGACACCGTGCTGATGACGCTCTCCGCGGCCGGGGTCGCCTCGCTGTTGGAGGCCAACGCCGTGCTGTTCGGGATCGTGAAGTACGCGGGGGCCGGGTATCTGACCTGGCTGGCGTTCGGGATGCTGCGGGCCGCGTGGGCGATGTGGCGCAGCCGCAAGGAGCGGGCGGCGGCCATGGAGGCGGCGCCCGCCGAGGAGGCGGCCGAGGAGCGGCCCTACCGCCGTGCCTTCGTCGTGAGTCTCTTCAACCCGAAGGCGATCCTGTTTTTCGTCGCCTTCTTCGTGCAGTTCGTCGACCCGGGGTACGCCTACCCCGCGCTGTCGTTCGTCGTGCTCGGCGCCTTCGCGCAGCTGGCGAGCTTCCTGTACCTCAGTGCGCTGATCTTCAGCGGGACCCGGCTGGCGACGGCCTTCCGCCGTCGCAGGCGGCTCGCGGCGGGGGCCACCTCGGCGGCGGGGGCGCTGTTCCTGGGCTTCGCGGTGAAGCTGTCACTGGCGAGTTCGGTCTAACTGCCGGTCGGGCGGCCGAGGTTGAAGCGTTCCGTGTACTTGGCCAGGCCGCTCTCCGTATCGCCCGCCCAGCCGAGGTAGCCGTCGGGGCGGACCAGGAAGAGGCCCGTTCCGTACGGCTCGGTCGGCGGGCCTGCTACGACGCGTACGGCGTCGCTGTCGCCGCCCGCCGGTGCCGCCGTGCCCAGCGCGAGCAGGGTCCAGTGCGGGCCCCGGAAGGCGTCCAGGAGGCGTACGCCCGCGATGGTGCGGTTCGGGGCGCGGTCGCCGGCGCGTAGCCCGTCCGAGGCCGCCCGGGTCTCCTCCGTGAGGCTCGACTCCCGGTAGCCGATGCCCAGTTGGCGGGTCGCCTCGCCGCGGCGGGCCTCGCCCCGGTGCACCTTGGTGGACAGGCCGAGCATCTCGGCCGCGTTCGGGCGCCGCTCCTCCTCGTAGGTGTCGAGCAGGCTCGCGGGGGCCTCGCCGCGCAGCACCGCGCCCAGTTTCCAGCCCAGGTTGTAGGCGTCCTGGACGCTGGTGTTGAGGCCCTGGCCGCCGGCCGGCGAGTGGACGTGCGCCGCGTCCCCGGCGAGGAAGACCCGACCCTGCTGGAAACGGTCCGCGAGGGCGGCCCGGGGGCGGAAGTCCGAGGCCCAGCGGACCTCGGTCACGTCCTCGGGGGCGAGGTGCGAACGCGCGGCGACGAGCTTGCGCACGCCGTCGAGGGAGAGGTCGGGCGCGCTGTCGTCCAGGAGCTGGGCGACCACCTGGAAGTCCTCGGTCCCGGCCAGCGGGCAGATCGCGAGGAAACCCTCGTCACCGCGCGGCGGGAAGATGTGCCAGTTGTCGCGGTCCAGGCCGGTGATACGGGTGTCGGCCACCAGGATCGGATTCGGGTCGACGGTCTCGCCGGTCATGCCGATGCCCAGCGCCCGCCGGATCACCGAGCGACCGCCGTCCGCGGCCACCGCGTACCGGGCGCGGACGGGGGCGCCGGACGCGAACTCGACCGTCACACCGTCCGCGTCCTGGGCGATCCCGGTGACCTCGCCGCCGAAGGACACCCGGCCGCCCAGCTCGTCGAGCCGGGACCGCAGGATCTCCTGGGTGCGCCACTGCGGCACCATCCACGGGGCGCCGTACGGAGAGTCCTCGTTCGTCTCGGCCGGGTCGAACATGTTCTGCTCGGCGACCCGCTCGCCGTTCTGCCAGACCATCCCGACCGGGTAGTCGCCGCCCGCGGCGAGGATCGCGTCCAGGACCCCGAGGTCGTCGAAGACCTCCATCGTGCGGGGCTGGAGGCCCTTGCCGCGTGAGCCGGGGGACAGCCCCTCACCGCGCTCCACGACCAGCGCGTCCACCCCGCGCCGGGCCAGGTCGACACCGAGGGCGAGTCCGGTGGGGCCGGCGCCGACGATCAGTACGTCCACGTGCTCGGCCAGGGATGCGTGCTCGGTCATGATCCAGTCTCCTTAACGATGTTAAGTCCCGATGGGCATCAGGGTGCCCTTAACGCTGTTAAGGTGTCAAGCGTGAGTACGGAACGACGCACCCCCCTCGACCGCAAGCGCGTCGCGGACACGGCCCTGCGCCTGCTGAACGAGGTCGGTCTCGACGGGCTGTCCCTGCGCGCGATCGCCAAGGAGCTGGACGTCAAGGCGCCCGCGCTGTACTGGCACTTCAAGGACAAGCAGGCGCTGCTCGACGAGATGGCCACGGAGATGTACCGGCGGATGGTCGCCGACTCCCCGGTCACCCCCGAGGACACCTGGAAGGAGCGGCTGCTGAAATCCAATCGCGGACTGCGCGACGCGCTGCTCGGCTACCGCGACGGCGCCAAGGTCTTCAGCGGCTCACGCTTCACCGGCACCCTGCACGCCGTGGAGATGGAACGCACGCTGCGCCTGTTCACGAAGGCCGGCTTCACCCTCGCCCAGGCGGTCCGCGCGACCTCGACGTCGTACCTCTACACGATCGGTTTCGTCAGCGAGGAACAGGGCGTCCAGCCGCTGCCGGACGAGCGCCGGGCGGGCTACGACGTGGACGAACGCGCCCGCCTGATGGCCGACTTCCCGTTGTCGGCCGCGGCGGGCGCGGAGATCTTCGAGGACTACGGCCGGCACTTCGAGGAAGGGCTCGACCTGATCGTCGCCGGTGTCGAGGCGCGGTTCAGGACCGGCTGAGGCCGTTGCGGATCGCGCGCGTGAGGATCGGCGGCAGCACGTCGGCCGCGAGGCGGCGGGCGCGGGTCGTGCCGCGGCGGCGGAGCGGGGCCGCGGCCGTCGCCTGTCCGGGTGCGACCTCTTCCGTACGGTGCGCGAACCGGGACGGCGGGAAGGGCGGGGCCTGCATGCCCTTCTTGGACTTGAGGCGGACGATGCGGTGTCCGGCGGCCTGCTGGATGCTGAGGTCGCAGTCCTCGCGCCCACGCACCATCGCCAGCAGCTCGTCCTGCACGGGACCGGGGTCCTCCCAGGTGCCGTAGAGCTTCTGGGTGCTCAGGCAGATCGGGCGCAGGCCCCTGGAGAGCACCGCCTCCCATACGGCCACGGAGACACCGGGCGTGTGTTCCGAGCGGAAGTCGTCCAGGACCACGATCCCGCCGGGCAGCAGGGCGTCGCGGGCCGCGCCGATGTCGTCGCGGACGTGCTCGTACAGGTGCGAGGCGTCGATGTGCACGAAACGACAGCTGTCCCGGGCGACTTCGGTCGGGACGATGCTGCTGGGGCCCTTCAGGACGCGGGGGAGCGTCTCGTGGAAGGCGAGGTAGTTCTCCTCGAAGGTGCGCTGAGTGAGGGAGGCGTACGACTTCGTCGACTCCGCCTGGTTGGCGTCGTCCAGCGCGTCGCCCTCGAAGAGGTCGCACACCGTGAACTTCTCGCCCTCGCGGCCGTGCCGGCCGAGGCAGATCGCGCTCTTGCCCATGTACACCCCGACTTCCAGCAGATCACCCCGCGTTCCGGTCGACTCCTGCCGGTCCAGGAACCATTCGAAAAGCACCTGGTCGAGAACAGGGAACCAGCCGGGAACGTCGTCGAGTCGGTGGGGCGGTCGTATCGTGCCTGGTGCGAGGGTCATTGCGCGGAGCACTCCCTGATACGGACGGGCTCGCCTGCTCGAACCCGTGCGGGACTCCCCAGCATCTGCCCGACCACGCCCGGACAAACGGGCCGCGAGGTGAACGAAAAACCAATTCCTGTGCGTCACCTGTGCCGTGGCGCTCGTCAGTTGCGCGGTGTCGACAGCAGCGCGCGCAGGCGCGGCGTCAGCCGTTCCTCCACGACGCGGTTCAGCACCCAGGCCAGGACGAGCATCGTGACGACCGTGAGGACGATGGTCGCGTACGACGGGATGCCCAGGGTCCGGTGGTAGGCCTTGATGACGACCCAGCCCAGGTGCTCGTGGACGAGGTAGAAGGGGTACGTCAGCGCGCCCGCGACCGTCAGCCAGTGCCAGTTCGCCCAGCGCATCCAGCCCAGCGCGATCGCGGCGACGGCGACGTAGCCGAAGGTGACGACCAGGATGATGCCCCAGGCGGAGCGGTTGGAGAACGCCGTGTCGTTCGGGGCGTGCCACAGCCTGGCCACCGCGTAGTGCTGGCCGATCAGCCAGCTGACGGCGACGATGCCCCACGCGTAGGCGTCCTTGCGGTCGCGGTGCACGAGGTAGAGGCCGACACCGCCGATGAAGTACGGGGCGTACTCCGGCATCAGGATGATGTCCAGCAGCGGCGACTTGGCGCCCTGGGTGATCGCCGCGGCGAGCGTCCAGCCGGCGCAGAACATGATCACGCGGCGCCGGTTCGCGCCGGGCAGCACCACGCACAGGGCGAACAGGGCGTAAAAGCGGATCTCCGCCCACAGCGTCCAGCACACGCCCAGCACCCGGTCGACGCCCAACGGCATCTGCAGCATGGTCAGGTTGACCAGCACATCGCTCGGCGCCGCCGCCTTGTACGCCACCACCGGCAGCGCGAAGACGCCGGTGATGATGAGGATCGCCGCCCAGTACGCGGGCAGCAGCCGGGAGGCACGGGAGGCGAAGAAGGAGCGCAGCGGGCGGCCCCAGCCGCTCATGCAGATGACGAACCCGCTGATCACGAAGAACACCTGCACGCCCAGGCAGCCGTACGAGAACAGCGAGTGCAGGGTGGGGAACTGGTGCCTCGGCGAGGTGCCCCAGGCCTGCACGACCTCGCCGTCACGGCCGCCGTAGTGGTACGCCGCCACCATCAGCGCGGCGACCAGGCGCAGCCCGTCCAGGGCACGCAGCCGGCTCTCCCGGCGCTTCGGCGGCCGCGGCGGTTCGGCCGGGGGAGCCGCGTCGGCGGTCGGCGGCAGGACGGCGCGGACCACGGTGCCCGTCGGGTGCTCCCGGGTGTCCGCGGGCGTGTCGATCACAGGTTTCCCCTCGATGGGACTGGGCTGGGTCACAGCACACTAGTCCGACATCCGGGCGGGTTTACGCCCCGGACGCGACCCTTCGCCACCCCGTCCCTGGGCGTTCACCCAGGCTTCGTTTTGGCGTACACAACCTCATGGGGTCACGGCTACGGCCCCCGTGTAGGGAGCCCCGAAAACAGCGCGGGCCGACTCCTCAGGGGAGCCGACCCGCGCTGTTCTCCGTGTGTCAGCGGCTCACGGTCCGCTTCAGCAGGCGTGCCCGCCGGGCGACCCGGCGCACGGTCGCGTTGCGCGGGATGAACGCGAGCTGGGCCGGTACCGCGCCGGGCAGCGCCAGCGAGGTGAGGCGCTTGCGCTTGAAGTAGCGCCAGCTGTGCGAGTCCAGGCGCCGGGTCAGATAGCCCTCGGCGGCCGGGCGCAGCTGCGGGTAGATCTTCGGCTGCATCGCGTAGCCGACGGCCCGGACGAGCTCGTTCAGCGTCGCCACGTCCATGCCCGGCCGCTGCTCGGCGACCGCCGTACGGTCCGTGAGTTCGGGCAGCAGCGCGTCGACGACCGTCACCGGCACCCGGTTGCTGTTCTCGTACGGCGTCAGCCGGTCCAGCAGCGTGGCCGTGCCGACCCGGGCCACCTGGAGGCCGTACAGCGCGCTGGCGGTGAGCAGGGCCGTGGAGAAGCAGCCGACGACCAGGACGGGCCGCAGCCGCTGGTAGAGGACCTCGGCGAGGACCGGGGTGTCCAGGACCGAGAGGTCGGCGCCGAGCTTCTCCGCCTCCTGCTCCAGCGCGCGCGACCAGCGGGCCGGGGCCGAGGGGTGCGGCTTGAACACCACGCGGGTGTGGCCGAGTTGGACCACGCCCTTGAGCATCCGGACGTGCAGCTCCTCTTCCTCCTCCGCGGTGAGGATGTCGAGCGCGGAGAGGTACTGGCCGAGCAGCAGGGCGGGTTCGTCGGGGAGTGCGGGCAACTCCTCGGCGGTGTCGCCGAGTTCGGAGAGCACCTTGACGAAGGCGTCGGTCGGGACGATCTCCGGCTCGACGCCGAACTCGGTGAGGAGCAGCGGGGTGAGGCCCGGGACCAGGTCCAGGTGGAGCAGGCGGTCCACCCGGGTGCCGACCAGCGGGTCGATCTTGTTGCGGGTCGGGCCGTAGCTCATCAGGCCGTCGGCGTAGACGGTGACGGGGGCGCCGGTGAAGATCTGGCTGACGCCGAGCGCCGGGTTGACCTGGATCGACTCGACGGCCAGTTCCACGGGGTCGTCACCGAGGTTCCACAGGAGCCGCAGATGCCGCTCCCACATCGGGACGTCGTCCAGGCGCGGGGACCAACCGCCGGGGTGGAAGGGGGAGATGGTCTCGTTCCACGACAGCACGTCGTCGAAGCGTTCCCGCAGCCGGTCGAAGCCGGGTGCCTCGTCGAGGCCGGGTGTGGTCTCCGGGGTCGCCGCGTTGTTGCAGACCAGGAGGATGCGCCGGTCCGCCGGGCGGAAGCAGTCGGAGTCGAGGGCGGCGGCGAGCGTGGCGGTGCCGTACAGCGTCGACGCCAGGAAGATCTGAGTGGTCACGCGGCGGCCCCCGCGGCGGCGGGACGGCGGCGCAGTCGGCGCAGCCTCGTCGCGCGCTGGATGTCCATGGAGTCGAGCGCCTCGTCCACCACGTCCTGCGGCATGCGCCGCAGCGCGACGGCGCTCATCGACTTCAGTTTTCTCGCCACCGCCGGCTCGAACCTTTCGATGGATCCCAGATGATGGGAAATGATTGCGCAATAGGTGCGAACTGCTTTGGGAAGCAGTTTGTCCGCGTCCCGGTCCTGCGCCGTCTCCTCGATCACCTGGTCGAACGCGCGAATGAAATCGAGTTGGCGGACATCCCCGATCTGGGTCAGGGAAGAGGCGACTCCGCGTCGGTAGAAGACACCGAGCAGGCTCACCGCGGCGAACGATTCCGCCTCCCGGTGCAGTTTCCAGATCCACGGCCGGTCCTCGGCCGTGCGCAGCCCGTCGGTGAAGTGCAGCAGGCCGCGGTCGACCAGCCGGCGGTGGTAGATCCCCGCCCAGGCGTACGCGTAGTCGACGGAGGTGGACCGGTCGGCGGGCAGGATCGCCTCGCGCGGATCCATCACCACCCCGCGCCTGCCGTGCGGCACGCGGTTGATGGTGCGGGCCCGCGCGGTGCACTGGACATGGTCCGTGCGCACGAAGTCGCAGCCCAACTCCTCGATGGCGTCCACCAGTTGGGAGAAATACCCGGGAGCGAGCCAGTCGTCCCCGTCGAGGAACGTCAGATACTCCCCGCGGGCCTTGTCGATCCCGGTGTTGCGCGCGGTCGCCAGACCTCCGTTCTTCTCGTGTCGGACATGCACCGCTCCTGGCAGCTCGCGCTCCGCGCGCGCGAGAATGTCCGGTGTCCCGTCGCGCGAGCAGTCGTCGACGAGAATGAATTCGAAGTCCGCGCGCGCGTTCGCCCGCAGGCTCTTGAGCGTGTCGGGCGCATATTGCTGCACGTTGTAGAACGGCACGATGACGGAGAGCTTGACCACGCAGACGACGTTAGGTGGCGGCCCGTCATCCGTCTTTACCTTCACCTTGATATTGGATGAACGGCGCGTGGCGAACCTATGAAGCGGGTTGGATTTCGCGCCCGGGGCGCCCTGATTCGCCATTCAGCGGTGTGCTGTTAACCGTCTGTTGCCTTCGGGTTGGGCCGAACAACGGAATCGCTTCCTAGCGTCTTCGGTGTGCCAGCAAGTGCAACGCAGACCCTGCGAGTCGCCGTCCTCGCGGATTCCGACACCCGGTGGAAATGGGGTTCGCTCACCGCGAACCGCATCGCTCCGCCGAATTCGGACATCTCTTTGGACGGGTACCTCCTGCGGGGTCGTGCCACCCCAACAGCCCGCCAGCTGAAGGAAGTCGGCGTCACCGCGGACTCCCTCCGCGAGGTGACCGCCGTCGAGTTCCTGCGTGCCATGGAGCGAGGCGACGAAGACCAGTACGACCTCCTCGTCCTCTCCCTCGTCGGCGGCGGGGTCCAGGCGATGCTGCACGGTCTGGCCCGCGCCTGGGACGGACGCGCCAAGCGCCCTGTGGTCGTCACCGGTTACGTCGGAGTCGTCTACGAGAAGCTCACCGACGGCCTGCTGCTGCGCCACGGCGCGGACCTCGTCCTCGCCAACTCCCGCCAGGACGCGGACCGTTTCAAGGCGGTCTACGACGGTGTCGGCGCCGACTCCGACGCGGTCACCGAGGTCGCCCTGCCGTTCCTCGGCGGGGACGCCTACACCGGCGAGTGCGGCCGGAACGATTCATACACAGTGGTCTTCGCGGTGCAGCCCTCGGTGCCGGACAACCGCCGGGACCGTAATTACCTGCTCGACCGGGCAGTTCAGCACGCGCGGCTCCACCCGAACCGCGAGGTCCTCCTCAAGCTGCGCTCCAAGCCCGGCGAACACACCACGCACATCGAGGAGTTGCCCTACCAGAAGCTGGTCCAGGGCAAGGACCTGCCCGCCAACTTCCGCCTGGTGTACGGGCACATGGGCGAGGTGCTCGACCGCACCGACCTCCTGGTGACCGTCAGCTCGACGGCCGCCCTGGAGTCCCTGCACCGCCGCATCCCCACCGTCGTGCTGACCGACCTCGGCATCCGCGAGGGGCTCGGCAACCACCACTTCGTCGGCTCCGGGTGCCTCGCCTCCTGGGACCAGCTCGACGCCGGGTACCGGCCGGTGCCGGACGCGGAGTGGGTGGCCCGGCAGGGGGTCGCCGCCGAGGGGTCGTACGAGACGGCCTTCGACGCGGCCCGGGAGCGGATCACCAAGCTGCTGGCCGGGGACGGCATGCCCGCCCTCACGCCCTACTACACGCCCGAGACCGCGCCCGGCTATCTGCCCGGCATCCTCGCCCGCCACCACCTCGGCCCGGACGGCACCCCGCTGCCCGGCGCCCCCGCCGCCGACAAGGAGCCGGGCCCCGTCCGGCAGATCGTGCGCCGGGCCGCGCGCGGCGCCTACCGCCACGGCGTGCAGCGCGTGGCGCCCGTCATCCGCCGGATGGGGGAGCTGTGAACGCCACAGCCGCGCACGCCACAGCCGCGCACGCCAAGACTTCCGCTCAAGGAGCACATCCCATGGGAGTAGAGCCCCTGTCCAACTCGCAAGCAGGCCAAGGCGCTTCGGTGCGTCGGGTGCTCGCGGTGATCCCCGCGCGCGGCGGCTCCAAGGGCGTCCCCGCCAAGAACCTCGCCCCCGTCGGCGGAGTGCCGCTGGTGGCCCGCGCCGTGCGTGAGTGCCGGGCCAGCCGACTGGTCACGGACGTGGTCGTCTCCACCGACGACCAGGCCATCGCCGCCGCCGCCCGCCAGGCCGGCGCCGAGGTCGTGCTGCGCCCCGCCGCCATCGCCGGCGACACCGCGACCTCCGAGGCCGCCGTCCTGCACGCCATGGACGCCCACGAGGCGCTGCACGGCGCGGCTGTCGACGTCGTCCTCCTGGTCCAGTGCACCAGCCCCTTCATCGTCCGCGAGGACGTCGACGGCATCGTGAACGCGATCGTCGCGAACGGCGCCGACACCGCGCACACCGTCGCCCCCTTCCACGGCTTCGTGTGGCGCGACGCGGACGACGAGGCGACCCCGGTCGTCAAGCCCGCCCGCACGGACGAGGTCGGGGGCGCCACGAAGGTCGCCAACCCGCCTGTCACCAGCGGCGGTTACGGCGTCAACCACGACAAGTCGTTCCGCCCGCGCCGCCAGGACCGCCCCCAGGACTTCCTGGAGACCGGCGCGGTGTACGGCATGGACGCGGCCGGCTTCCGCAAGGTCGGCCACCGTTTCTTCGGCCGCACGGAACTCGTCCGGACCGACCCCGCCCGCGTGTTGGAGATCGACGATCCCCACGAGCTGGCCAGGGCAAGGGCGTTGGCGCCGCTCTTCGACGCGGACCGCCCCGGCTCACTCCCGACCGCCGACGACATCGACGCGGTCGTACTCGACTTCGACGGCACCCAGACCGACGACAGGGTGCTGATCGATTCCGACGGACGGGAGTTCGTCTCCGTGCACCGCGGAGACGGCCTCGGCATCGCGGCCCTGCGCAGGACCGGCCTGAAGATGCTGATCCTGTCCTCGGAGCAGAACCCGGTCGTCGCCGCCCGGGCCCGGAAGCTCCAACTCCCGGTCCTGCACGGCATCGACCGGAAGGACCTCGCACTCAAGCAGTGGTGCGAGGAGCAGGGCATCGCGCCGGAGCGCGTGCTCTACGTCGGCAACGACGTCAACGACCTCCCGTGCTTCGCCCTCGTGGGCTGGCCCGTGGCGGTCGCGAGCGCCCACGACGTCGTACGCGGCGCCGCACGCGCGGTCACCACCGTGCCCGGTGGCGACGGCGCTGTCCGAGAGATCGCCAGCTGGATCCTCGGCCCCTCTCTCGATTCCCTCACCAAGTAAGGAAACCCGCTGTCATGAGCAACAACTCCCGTCTGCGCCAGTTCGGTTCGAAGACCGCAGGCCCCGGCCACCCCGTCTACGTCGTCGGCGAGATCGGCATCAACCACAACGGTGAGCTGGAGAACGCCTTCAAGCTGATCGACGCCGCCGCCGAAGCCGGCTGCGACGCCGTCAAGTTCCAGAAGCGCACCCCGGAGATCTGCACCCCGCGCGACCAGTGGGACATCGAGCGCGACACCCCCTGGGGCCGCATGACCTACATCGACTACCGCCACCGCGTGGAGTTCGGTGAGGACGAGTACCGCCAGATCGACGACTACGCCAAGTCGAAGAACATCGACTGGTTCGCCTCCCCGTGGGACACCGAGGCCGTCGCCTTCCTGGAGAAGTTCGACGTCCCGGCCCACAAGGTCGCCTCCGCGTCGCTGACCGACGACGAGCTGCTCCGCTCGCTCCGCGCGACCGGCCGCACGGTGATCCTCTCCACCGGCATGTCGACCCCGAAGCAGATCCGCCACGCGGTCGAGGTCCTCGGCTCGGACAACATCCTGATGTGCCACGCCACTTCGACCTACCCGGCGGTGGCCGAGGAGCTCAACCTCCGCGTCATCAACACCCTCCAGGCCGAGTTCCCGAACGTCCCGATCGGCTACTCCGGTCACGAGACGGGCCTCCAGACCACCCTCGCCGCGGTCGCGCTGGGCGCCACCTTCGTCGAGCGTCACATCACCCTCGACCGCGCCATGTGGGGCTCGGACCAGGCCGCCTCCGTCGAGCCGCAGGGCCTGACCCGCCTCGTCCGCGACATCCGCACCATCGAGGCCTCCCTCGGCGACGGCGTCAAGAAGGTCTACGAGTCGGAGCTCGGCCCGATGAAGAAGCTGCGCCGCGTCAACGGCGTGGTCGCCGAGGCCGAGATCGCCGCGGCGGCGGGCGAGCCGGTCGCGGTCTGAGTCTGTCCGAACCATCAAGCGCCAGCGCCAGCGTCACTTACGGTCACGGGACGGTCGTACGACAATGAGCCCCCACGCCGGCACCGCCGGCCTCACCCCCCACACTCTCGCGTTCGTGGAGAGTCCGGTACAGCTTCTGAACGTGCTGGAGTGGGCGCACCTGCGTGCGCCCAGGGCCGAGGAGGCACCCGGCGGGGGGCTCACCCTCGTGGTCCTGTCACCGACCGACCCGATGACCCGCGGCCAGCTGCGCCGCATGGCCGACCTCGCCCGCGACGAGGGCCACACCGTGCGCTGGGAGGAGGCGCGGGGCGGACCCGCGGCCCCCTTCCAGACGATCGGCGGCCTCACCGGGCTGCTGCGCAAGGCGGACCGGATCGTGATGGGCGACCCGTTCTCGCGCTACGTACAACTGCTGCTGACCATCACCAAGGCACGCGAGCTGGTGGTGGTCGACGACGGCACCGCGACGATGGAGTTCGTCGCCCAACTGGCCAGCGGCGAACGCCTGGTCCGCTGGCACCGCAAGGGTGGCCGCCCCGGCCCCCGCGACCTGATCTTCGCCCCGGTGTCCTCGGTGGCCCGCCGCCGCCTGACCCCGAGCACCCGCCGCACGGTGGAGGTCTTCTCGTCGATGCCGATCGAGACGACCCCCGAGGGCGTCACGATCACGGCCAACGCCTTCGCCTGGACCCGCGCCACCTTCGGCCCGCCCCGCATCACCAAGGGCGCGGACATGGTCGGAACGTCCTTGGTGGAAACGGGAGTTGTGGACAACGACCGCTATCTGGAGGCGGTCGCCACCCTCGCCAAGACCCACGGCGCCACCCGCTACTTCGCCCACCGCCGCGAAAGCACGGAGAAACTCCACCGGCTGGCGGTGGACACGGGCCTGGAGATCGTCCGCCCGGACCTCCCCCTGGAACTGATCGCCCGCCGAGGCCCCATCGGCCGCACGATCCTCAGCTTCCCCTCGACCGTCGTGCACACCCTGCCGCTGGCCCTGGTCGGCACGGAGGTCCGCGTCGCGGTGTGCGACATCGACCCCGCGTGGCTGACGGAGAACGCCTCGCCCCGGGCGCAGGGGTTTCTGTCGGGGGTCACGGGGACGGCGCGCGATGTGCATCGGTTGTCGGCGGTGACGGTGGCGTGACGTTCGCCTAGCATGGGGCCAAATCACGGGGGAGTAGCCGTATGACTACGCAACGGGGAGGCGGATCCTTCGACTTCAACGTGTTCAGCGGCGGATCGACCAATGCCTCTGTGGTGGGCAAGACGATCCACCACAGTTCCGTACCGCTGGCTGTCTCCGCCCTTCCTCCGAGTCCTGCCGGATTCACCGGGCGCGCTGTGGATCTGGCCAGGCTGCTTACTTTCCTTGACCCCCATGTGACAACGGATCTGCCGGTTCTCGTTTGCTCGGTGTCCGGCCTTGGGGGCATCGGAAAGACGGCGCTCGCGTTGCAGGCGGCGCATCAGGCGGTGGCAAAGGGATGGTTCCCGGGCGGCGCAATTTTCGTCGACCTGAGAGGCTACGACGAGCCCGTCACTGCTGATCAGGCAGTGGTGGCTCTGCTAAGCGCACTCGGCGTACAGGGCAGGGAACTGCCGCCCGAGCCGTCCAGTCAGTTCGCCCTGTACCGCTCGTTGCTCGCCGAGCGATCTCCGGTGCTACTGATCTTCGACAATGCCTCGGCTCCGCAGCAGATCACGCCTTTGCTGCCCGGACGCGGTCGGCACCGTGTCCTCGTCACCTCGCGCGATCGCTTCGTGGAGTTGGAGGCGAGACTGGTGGACCTCGCGCCGCTCGAACCGAAGGAAGCCGTCGCTCTCCTGACCAAAGCTCTCCACCTGCGGGATCCCGACGACCCCCGTCCTTCCGGAGAACCGGAATCTCTGAGGGAACTCGCCCTGCTCTGCGGTGGTCATCCCCTGGCTCTGTCGATCAGCGCGGCTATGCTCGCAAGGCGTCGAAACCGCACCGTTGCCTTGCTCGTCGAGGAACTGAGTGAGTCTCATGACCGCGTCGACGTCATGGGACTCCGGCAGGTCTTCCGTTCCTTCTACCAGCGTCTCGCTCCCGAACTGGCAAGGGTCCTGCGGCTCTTGGCACTGGCGCCCACTCCGGAGACCGGAACCGCTGCAGCCGCTGCCATGACGGGGTTGCCTGAACGCGAGACGGGTCAGTTCTTGGGAGGGCTCGCGGAAGCCTCCCTCGTAGTCCCGGTGAGAGGTTCGTGGCTCGGTGAGGAACGCTGGCGTTTCCATAACCTGGTACGGGACCACGCAGCTTCTCTGACGTCGCCTGAGGACGAGGAAGGAAAGTCGGCCCGGAGGCGTGTTCTCGCCTTCTACGCGGAGCGGAGCCAGGCCGCGTTCGACTGGCTGGGTGACTGGCCCACCGATAGACACAATGGGTTCGACGGCCGTGAGCACGCCGAGGTCTGGTTGAAGGAGGAGCGGCCGAACCTGGTGGCGGCAGCCGAGTGGGCCGAGGACGAGCAGTACGCCCCGATGTCCCTCGCCATCGCTCTGAACGTGGTGCCGTATCTGACCGAGAACGGCTACCTCGATGATGCGCTCGCGGTGAGCTGTACGGCGCGGCTCGTCGCGCACCGAAGTGGTGCCAAGGCCGCTGAGGCCCGCGCCTGGGGCAATCTCGGG
Organism: Streptomyces prunicolor NBRC 13075; assembly: GCF_000367365.1. Lineage (GTDB taxonomy): Bacteria > Actinomycetota > Actinomycetes > Streptomycetales > Streptomycetaceae > Streptomyces > Streptomyces prunicolor. Next base: position 127,775 of record NZ_BARF01000008.1, read on the forward strand.
ATCGTCCTCTCATCCATGGGGCGTTTGGCGGAGGCTGTCGAGGCGTTCACCCGAGCCAGTGCGCTTGCTCAGACCGTGGGCAACCGACCCAGCGAAGCCGTCAGTTGGGACAACCTAGGGATCGCCCTGCATGAGGCGGGGCGCACGGAAGAGGCGATCGACGCCCACACGCGAGCCCGTGACCTGTATGAGGAGACGGGCGACCGCTTCCGAGAAGCAGGGGTCTGGAACAACCTTGGGATCGCGCTGCGAGACGCGGGCCGGTTGGAGGACGCCACCGATGCCTTCGTTCGTTCCAGGGACTTCATGCAGGAGGTCGGTCACACCGTCGGCGAAGCCGATGTCTGGAACAATCTAGGAATCATTCTGCACCGAACGGGGCGGACTCAGGAAGCCGTCGAAGCGCTCACGAGGGCGATCGAACTGCGCCGGGACTTGGGTGACTCGTACGGAGAGGGCAATGCCCTGCGCAATCTCGCGCTCGCCCTCAGTTCGACCGACGACAGTGCGGCCCGTGGCTGCTGGGGGCAGGCGGCCGACGCATACGAACACGCCAATGCCGTCACCGAGGCCGCACATGCCCGCTTCCAGGCCGAAAGCTCCCGCTGAGATGTCGTCGTCGTACGAGGGCGACCACCTGGATTTCCGGGACGCCCGCATCACGGGCTTCACCGCCAAGGAAGAGCGTTACTATCCGCGCCCGCCTCGTGAAGCCTCCGCGTCGCTTCCCGGAGCCCCCGCTGTGTTTCTCGGCCGTCACGACGAACTAGACCAGCTGATGGGGGTCCTGGACCCAAATACCGATACCTCTGGCATGGGAACGGGCGATCCACACCTGGCTGTCTGTGTTGTGTCAGGACACGATGGCCTTGGAAAGTCGGCACTCGCCCTCTGCGCCGCCCACCAGGCCGTCGCGAACGACTGGTTCCCTGGTGGTGTCTTCTACGTCGACCTGCACCGCCCGGGAATGGACCCTCTCGCGGACGACGAAGCCGTACGCATCCTGCTCAGCTATCTGGGTGTCGGTGACCATGAGGTCTCCGGCCTCGCCACGACGTGGGACGGCCACTACCGCACCTGCCTCGCCCAACGCCCAGGCCCGGCACTCCTCCTGCTCGACAACGCGGTGCAGGCCGAGCAGATCGAGCGGCTGCGTCCTGGTGTGGCCCACCACCGCGTTCTCGTCACCTCCCGGAACGGCCTCACCGATCTGGAGGCTCACGCGATACATCTACAGCCTCTGTCGACGGCGGACTCCCTCAGCCTCCTCGTGACCCTGCTGAGCATGGGCGTGGACGGTGAGAACCGCGCGGTCCAAGAACCGGATGCGATGTCCCTGCTGGTGGATCTCTGCGAAGGAGTCCCCCTGAACATCCGGCGCACCGCGGCCGGACTACGGCAGAGACCTGACGTCACGATCGCCGAGTACGTGAAACTCCTGGTGGAGACCCGTGCGGCCCACGGGGCACGGCTGCGGGCAGAGGAGTCGACGACCCGGATCAGGTGGCTGCAGCGATTCGGCAGACTCTGGTTGCGGAGCTGAGGGCCGTGAGCCGCTCGATGCCGCGCGTGGGACGCGACCATCGTCAGGACGCCGACATCGCGGCAAGCCGAGGAGGACCACGTGGCAGAACCTGAAGCCGCTCCACAACCCGGAGTTGCCCCCACGACCCCGCCCACCGCCGGCACCCTGTTCGCCGCCCTGTACGGCGAACTGACCCCGCACGCGTGGCACGACCCCGAGCACGACGCGTATCAGCTCTTCTACCAGCGGTCCCTCGCGATGGGCTGGCTGGAGGAGCAGACGGCGGGCGGTCCCGGGCTGTGGGCCATGAACGACGCCGGGTGGAGTCATCCGCAGGCCGCGCCCGGCGCGGGACGGGTCTCCTGGTTCCAGGTCGAGGCCGGTGCGGTGATGGCCGAACGGCCGCTCCCCGTCCAGCAGTTCCTCCGCTGCGCCCACGACGTGACGGCGCGGATCGGCACGGTGCGGTTGTCCTCGGTGCAGGTATTGCTGCCGGTGCAGGGGATCGATCCGGCGGCACGGCCGGCCTACGCCGCCGTACCGTCGATGCTGACCGTCGACTGGTTCGGTGAGCGCGACCCGGGGGCCAGGATCTCGGTCGACGTCGACATCAACAGCGGGCGCGATCCGGTGATCCCGGCCGTCGCGCGGCAACTCGCCCAGGATCTGCGGGACTTGGAGCAGGACGTGTTCACGTGCGGGGGTGACGACGTCACCGCGCGGGGCGATGCCCTTCCGCCGCTGTTCCACGACAGCTTCTGGAACGGGCCGCCCCTGCACGGCATGACTCTGCGCGGTGAACTCGCCGAGTGGTCCTGCGACGCGGTCGGCTGGCTGGCCGCGACCGTCGCGGACTGTGCCGCCCGGCTCGGGGTGCGTTCACCGCTGCTGTTCACCGTCCGCGCTCAGGCGGACCCCGTCGGCTTGTGAGCCAGCGCGAAGGCGCGCCCCCACTTCTGCTGCCCCTGCGGCTCGACGAGGGCCTGCGCGTAAAGACTCAGGCCCGCCTCCGTGAGGTACGTGGCGATCTCGGCCGGGGTGCGGAAGTAGTAGTCGAGCGCGATGTCCAGGCCGTAGCGCTCCGTCATGTGGATGTGCTCGCCCTCCGAGGCCTGGAACGCGAGGAGGACGTAGCCGCCCGGCCGTAGGACCCGGTGGAACTCCGCGAAGACGCCGGGCAGGTCGGCGTCCGGGATGTGGATCGTGGAGTAGAGGGCGATCACCCCGCCGAGGGTCTCGGCCGGTACGTCCAGGGACGTCATCGAGCCGACCTCGAACCGGAGTTGGGGATGAGCCTCGCGCGCCAGCGCCACCATGTGCGGGGAGAGGTCGATGCCGAAGACCCGGAGGCCGAGGGCGTTCAGGCGCGCGGTCACATAGCCGGGGCCGCTGCCGATATCGGCCACCTGCGCCTCGCCCGCAGCCGCCGTACGGACGAGCTCGGCGAAGGCGGTCAGTAGGCCCGCCTCGACGGGGCCCTCGCCCAGGCCGTCGGGGTGTTCGGCGCTGTACGCGGGGGCGATCGTGTCGTAGGAGGAGCGGGTGGACTCTATGAAGTCCGCGGCGGGATCCGCGTTGGGGTCGGTCACGTCAGCGGACCCTAGCAAGGGCTCGCGGCTCAGGGATCTTCATCGCGCCAAGTGAAGCCGCCCAGTTCGCCGGGCCCGGAGTCGTCCCGGCTGGACGCCGTGGTTCCCGGGGTGTCCGGCGCCCTCGTGCCCTCCGCCCGGCGGCGGATCAGCCACACCACCGTCCCCAGCATCCATCCCGCCAGGATCATGATGACCAGTACGGCCAGGACCAGTCCCGCCGTGCCGAAGAGGCCGAATTTCGCCAGCATCCAGGGGATCTGGTCCTCGCCGCAGCCGCATGCCTCCATGGGGGCCTTCACAGGTGCCTTCACAGGACGAAGAGTGCCCAGGTCGCAGGCTCTGGCTGCGCTGCGTAGTCGTATCGTCGCGTGGCAGTGATGATTCCGGGACCTGGGCCTCCACCGGGACTTCGTCGACGCTCACCTCGCCGCAGTTGCATGCCCACAGGAGGGTGTCCGTCGAGGTTGGACACCATGTCTCCACCCCAGCGCCCGAGTTGTGCCACGTGTCCGACGTGCTGTGCAGCAGCGACGATTCCGGGGTCGGGCGGGGCGGTGCCTCCGCGCTGGCCTGCCTCCGGCGGGGAACTGCTCCGGCGTGGCGATGATGGCCTCGTCGCAGGGCTGGAGAGGGGTAACAGGAGGTCGCAGGCGTGTATGGATTTTTTCCATGTTCGAATGCGGAAGCTCGTTGCGCGAAGGTACGGTCGCGAGTGTGAAGCTGGTGGTGCAAGTGAAGCTGCTGCCGACGCCCGTGCAGGCGTTGGCACTTGAGGCGACCCTGCGCGCCTGCAACGAGGCGGCGACCTGGGTCAGCCGAGTCGCCTTCGAAAGAGATGTGAAGAGCAACTTCGCGCTGCGCAAACTGGTCTACGGCGAAGCGAAGGCGAGATGGGACCTCGGAGCGCAGGCGGCTCAGCATGTGATCAAGAAGACGTGCGACGCATACGCCACGCTCAAGGCCAACATCAAGGCCGGAAACCTCGGAAAGCCCGGCTCCAAGCGGTACATGCGTGCTGTGGGGAGCCCGATCGCCTTCCGCCCGGAAGGGGCACAGCCGTACGACGACCGGATGCTGTCCTGGCAGATGGCAGAGCGACGAGTGTCGGTCTGGACGGTGAATGGCCGGGTGAAGAACATCGCGCTCACCGGCTCACCGAAGCAGCTGGCGACCCTGACGCTCTACCGCAAGGGCGAGTCGGATCTCGTGTACCGCGACGGTCTGTGGTTCTTGCTGGCCACATGTGAAGTACCTGAGATGCCGTTGAACACCGATCTGGTGGACTTCCTCGGCGTCGACCTGGGTATCGTCAACATCGCCACCACGTCCGACGGCGAGATCATGGCCGGTCGGGACCTCAACCGCATCCGGGGCCGGGAGCGGAAACTCCGTACCAAGCTGCAGAGGAAGAACACCTCGTCCACCAAACGCCGCTTGAAGAAGCGGCGACGCAAGGAGGCGCGGCGGGCGAAGGACATCAACCACAAGATCGCGAAACATGTGGTGGTCGAGGCTGAACGCACCGGTCGCGGTATTGCCCTGGAAGATTTGACGGGTATCCGCGAGCGGGTACGGCTGAGGAAGCCCCAGCGGGCCACCCACTCCAGCTGGTCGTTTGCCCAGCTCGGATCGTTCATTGCATACAAGGCCCGCCGGGTGGGGGTGCCAGTGGTGTACGTCGATCCGGCGTACACCTCGCGCACCTGCGCCGAGTGCGGGCACGTGGACAAGGCGAACCGGGTCTCGCAGGCCTGGTTCGTGTGTCGGTCCTGCGGATTCGTTGATCACGCAGACCGGAACGGCTCCCGCAACATCCGCGCCCGCGCGTGGGAGTTGTGGCGACGCGGGGCCCGGTCAACGGCCCCTGTCCCACTGCCGCGTCAGCGGAGTGGGGCTGGACGCAAACGCAGCACCACATCCAGTGGTGCCCGTTCTGCAAACCCGTAGCTCCAGCGACGAGTAGTTTGACAGGGTGAAGCAACTCCAACCCGATGCAAGGTGGATCTTCGCGAGATAGGCGTTTCCCGGCATGTTCGACCTGCGGTGCCGTTGGGCCTCTTTGGCCAACGTCCAGCGAATCTGGTCCCGCCAGGTGGACAGGGCCGCCCAGAAAGCGCGGGGCGTGGTATGTGTGGGAAAACTGAGTATCTACCCATCTCAACCCCCATGCATGCGTCGAGCGGCCAGATTTTCTTCCCCTGATGGGTTGAACTTTTGTTGATCGAGGGTCAGTTGGCCACCCCGGCGTCCTACCCTTTAGAGGGTGAAGCAATTGACGTCGCCAGAGTCCGAGGTCGAATCCGTCGGGAATGTGCTTTTGGGCACCCTGCCGGAGGACCTGCGTGCCGAACTCGTCGCGTTCCGGCGCGACTTGCACATGCACCCCGAGCTGGGCAACCAGGAGTTCCGGACCACCGCCGCGATCAAGGCCCGGCTGGAACTCGCCGGTCTCGAACCCAGCGTCCTCGCCATCGGCACCGGCCTCGTCTGTGACATCGGCCCCCGCGACCCGGCCGTACCCATGCTCGCGCTGCGCGCCGACATCGACGCCCTGCCCATCCCGGACACGAAGAGTGAGTGCGCGTATCGCTCCACCATGCCCGACCGCGCCCACGCCTGCGGCCACGACATCCACACCACCGTGGTGCTCGGCGCCGGCCTCGTGCTCGCCCGGCTGCACGAGCAGGGTCTGCTGCCGCGTGCCGTACGGCTGCTCTTCCAGCCCGCCGAGGAGGTCCTGCCCGGCGGCGCCACCGACGCCATCGAGTGCGGAGTGCTGGACGGGGTCGGCCGGATCATCGCCGTGCACTGCGACCCCAAGGTGGACAGCGGGCGGATCGGGCTGCGCATCGGCCCCATCACCTCCGCCTGCGACCGGCTGGAGGTCTCCCTGGACGGCCCCGGCGGACACACCGCCCGGCCGCACCTCACCACCGACCTCGTCACCGCCGCCGCCCGCGTCGCCACCGACGTGCCCGCGATCGTCTCCCGCCGGATGGACGCGCGGAGCGGGGTGTCGGTGACCTGGGGCAGGATCGAATCCGGCCACGCGCCCAACGTCATTCCGCAGCACGCCGAGCTCTCCGGCACCGTACGGTGTCTCGATCTCGACGCCTGGCGGCAGGCGCCCGACATCGTGCACGCGGCGATCGACGAGATCGCCGGGCTGTACCGGGCCAAGTCCGCGATCGACTACGTGCGCGGAGTGCCGCCGGTCGTCAACGACGCGCTCGTCACCGAGCTGCTGCGGGACGCCATGACAGCACGGCGCGGACCGCTCTCCGTCGAGGACACCGAGCAGAGCCTGGGCGGCGAGGACTTCTCCTGGTACCTGGAGCACGTGCCCGGCGCCATGGCCCGGCTCGGCGTCCGCACCCCGGGGGAGCGGACCGTGCGGGATCTCCACCAGGGCGACTTCGACGCCGACGAGTCCGCGATCACCGTCGGAGTGGAGCTGTTCACCGCCGCCGCGCTGATCGACGGCGCGATCTGAACGGAACGCCTCGGCTCAGGTGGCCGTAGGGGTGCCCGTTCGGTACCCCTACGTCCCCTTGTGTCACCCGGGTGTAACCACCGGCGCGTGAACGTAACGCGGCGGCGGCACGATCCGGTAACGGCAAGGAGAAACCCCGTTCCCCTCCTCGTCTACGCGCGTTACTGTGCGCGGAAATCGCCACAGAGGCGGCGGCTTGGGGAAGCGGTCCGGTGACGGTGCCGTGGGGACGAAGGAGTGCTTGCTGTGCGTCAGACAACTCGGAGGACGAAGTTCTCCCAAGCTGCGGTGGCCGTCACGGTCATCGCCCTCGCGGCCACCGCCTGCGGTAGCTCCAGCAAGGACGCCGACAAGGCGAGCGACAGTTCCTCGTCCTCGTCCGGCAAGTACACCGGCAAGGGCATCGGCCTCGCCTACGACGTCGGCGGCAAGGGCGACCAGTCCTTCAACGACGCCGCGTACGCCGGTCTCCAGAAGGCCGAGAAGGAGTTCAAGCTCACCGGCCGCGACATCGAGCCGCAGGACAACGAGTCCGACGCGGACAAGGTGCAGCGCCTGGAGAGCCTGGCCACGGCCGGCTACAACCCGGTGATCGGTGTCGGCTTCGCCTACGCGCCGGCCGTCAAGGAGGCCGCGGCGAAGTTCCCGAACATCACCTTCGGCATCATCGACGACGAGCAGGACAAGGCCGCCAACGTGGCCGACCTGGTCTTCCACGAGGAGCAGTCCTCATACCTGGCGGGCGTCGCCGCGGCCAAGGCGACCAAGAAGAACCACATCGGCTTCATCGGCGGCGTGGACGTCCCCCTCATCCACAAGTTTGAGGCCGGCTTCGACCAGGGCGCCAAGTCCGTCAACCCGAGCATCAAGATCGAGTCGCAGTACCTGACGCAGACCGCGGCCCAGGGCGGCTTCTCCAGCCCCGACAAGGGCAAGGACGCGGCGAGCGGCCAGATCGACGCGGGCGCGGACGTCATCTACGCCGCCGCCGGTCTCTCCGGCCAGGGCGTCATCTCCGAGGCCTCCGCCAAGGGCATCTGGGCCATCGGCGTGGACTCCGACCAGTACAATCAGGCCGCGCTGGCCAAGTACAAGGACGCCATCCTCGGCTCGGCGCTCAAGAACGTCGGCGGCGCCGTCTACGACCTGGTGAAGTCGGTCTACGAGGGCAAGCCCAAGACCGGCGTGGTCCGCTACGGCCTCGACAACGACGGCGTCGGCTTCGCCGACTCCAACCCGAAGTACAAGGCCATGACGGCCGCCGTCGCGGCGGTGGACAAGGCGAAGGCGGACATCGTCTCCGGCAAGATCACGGTCAACACGAAGTAGTACGACGCTCCATGACGAGGGTCTTTGACTAGCCCCTCCGGGCATCGTTGCAGCCAGGCGCCCCTTGCCTCCCGCAAGGGACGCCTGGCTGTCCGTACGCTGGCCACCATCTGTGGCCACAGCTCTATAACGGACCGGACAGATGGGGTTTTCCGTCTGGTCTACGCGCGTTACGCTGCGGCGGAACCAGCGCCTGGTTTGGGCGCTTGCACGAAGGAGTCTCGTTCCATGCGCCGGGTGTCCCGAATCGCGGTTGCAGGCGTTGCAACCGCAGCTCTTGCAGTAACCGTCTCCGCCTGCGGCAGCTCGTCCAGCGAGTCCAGCTCCAGCAGCAGCAGTTCCTCCGGCACGTCCAAGGGTATTGGTCTTGCCTACGACGTCGGCGGCAAGGGTGACCAGTCCTTCAACGACGCCGCCTACGCGGGTCTGGTGAAGGCCGAGAAGGATCTTGGCGTCAGCGGCCGCGACGTCGAGCCGCAGGACAACGAGTCCGACGCGGACAAGGTCCAGCGCCTGGAGACCCTCGCCAGGTCCGGCTACAACCCGGTGATCGGTGTCGGCTTCGCCTACGCCCCCGCCGTCAAGGAAGCCGCCGCGAAGTTCCCGAAGATCACCTTCGGCATCATCGACGACAACACCATCACGGCCTCGAACGTGGCCGACATGGTCTTCCACGAGGAGCAGTCCTCGTACCTGGCCGGCGTCACCGCCGCGCTGACCACCAAGTCGAACACCGTCGGCTTCATCGGCGGCGTGGACGTCCCGCTGATCCACAAGTTCGCGGCGGGCTTCGAGCAGGGCGTCAAGGACACCAAGAAGGGCGTCACGGTCAAGACGCAGTACCTGACCCAGACCGCCGCCCAGGGTGGCTTCTCCAGCCCCGACAAGGGCGAGGCCGCGGCCGAAGGTCAGATCGAGGCCGGCGCGGACGTGGTCTACGCGGCCGCCGGTCTCTCCGGCCAGGGCGTCATCAAGTCCGCCGCCGCGCACAAGGTCTGGGCGATCGGCGTCGACTCCGACCAGTACAACCAGGCCGCGCTGGCCAAGTACAAGCCGTACATCCTCACCTCGGCCCTGAAGAACGTCGCGGGCGCGGTCTACGACCTCTCCAAGTCCGTCATCAAGGACAAGAAGCCGCTGAGCGGCGAGATCCGCGGCTCCCTGAGCAACGGCGCGGTCGGCCTGGCCGACTCGAACCCGACCTTCAAGAACAACGCCACGCTCCAGGCCGCCCTCGCGAAGGCCGAGGCGGGCATCAAGGACGGCACGATCAAGGTCAAGACCTCCTGAACCGTTGGTTCTAGGCCAGTCACGACCATGGCCAAAAGAGCGCTGTAATGACAGCGTTACGGCCACGGAACGGGGTGTGGGGAGGATGTCTCTCCGCGCCCCGTTCGCGCGGCAGAATGCTCGGAACGGATCGGATGCCAGACAGAAGACGATCAGGTCCGGGCACTATTTAAAGCAGGGGCGCTACGCGCGTAGAGAGGCCCCTTTCCACGAGGAGAGTTCGCCATCGACGCGTCCAGCAGCCCTCCGCTCAGCGATCAGTCGACGATCGCGGTCGAGCTGGTGGGGATCACCAAGCGCTTCCCGGGGGTCGTCGCCAACAGCGACATCCGCCTCAGTGTCCGCAAAGGCACCGTGCACGCCCTCGTCGGCGAGAACGGCGCCGGCAAGTCGACCCTGATGAAGATCCTCTACGGCATGCAGAAGCCGGACGAGGGCACGATCGCCGTCGACGGCGAGCAGGTCACCTTCTCGTCCCCCGCCGACGCCATCGCCCGCGGCATCGGCATGGTCCACCAGCACTTCATGCTCGCCGACAACCTCACCGTCCTGGAGAACGTGGTCCTGGGCAGCGAAAAGCTGCACGGCATCGGCGGCGGCGCCCGCAAGAAGATCAAGGAGATCTCCGACCGCTACGGCCTGAACGTCCGCCCGGACCTTCTCGTCGAGAGCCTCGGTGTCGCCGAGCGCCAGCGCGTGGAGATCCTCAAGGTCCTCTACCGCGGCGCCCGCACCCTGATCCTGGACGAGCCCACCGCCGTCCTGGTCCCGCAGGAGGTCGACGCCCTCTTCAGCAACCTGCGCGAGCTGAAGTCCGAAGGCCTCGCGGTCATCTTCATCTCGCACAAGCTGGGCGAGGTCCTCTCGGTCGCCGACGAGATCACGGTCATCCGGCGCGGCACGACCGTCGGCACGGCCGTCCCCTCCGCGACGACCCCACGCCAGCTCGCCGAGATGATGGTCGGCAGCGAACTCCCCACCCCCGAGACGGCGGAGTCGACGGTCACCGACACCCCGGTCATCGAGGTCAAGAGCCTCACCGTCTACGCCGCCGGCGGCGCCTCCCTGGGCGCCGAGTCCGAGCCCACCGCAGGCGGCCTGCTCGGCGACCTCGCCCCCGCCACCGGCACCGCCAAGCGCGTCCTGGACGACGTCACCTTCACCATCCACGCCGGTGAGGTCATGGGCATCGCCGGCGTCGAGGGCAACGGCCAGACCGAGCTGATCGACGCGCTGATCGGCCTGAAGAACGCCGACTCCGGCACCATCGGCTTCCTCGGCGACGACATCACGCCCTGGGCCACCCGCAAGCGCCGCGAAAAGGGCATCGGCTACATCCCCGAGGACCGCCACCGCCACGGCCTCCTCCTGGAAGCCCCGCTGTGGGAGAACCGCATCCTCGGCCACGTCACCGAGAAGCCCAACGCCAAGGGCATTTGGCTCGACATCAAGGGCGCCCAGGCCGACACCCGCCGGATCGTCGAGGAGTACGACGTCCGCACCCCCGGCATCGACGTCACCGCCGCCTCCCTCTCCGGCGGCAACCAGCAGAAGCTGATCGTCGGCCGCGAGATGAGCCACAAGCCGAAGTTCCTGATCGCCGCCCACCCCACCCGCGGTGTGGACGTCGGCGCGCAGGCCGCGATCTGGGACCAGATCCGCGAGGCCCGCCGCGAGGGCCTGGCCGTGCTGCTCATCTCCGCCGACCTGGACGAGCTGATCGGCCTGTCGGACACCCTGCGCGTGATCTACGACGGCAGGCTGGTCGCCGACGCCGACCCGGCCACCGTCACCCCCGAGGAACTCGGCTCGGCCATGACCGGCGCCGCGTCCGGTCACCTCGAACACGTCGAGGAAGCAGCGGACGGCGCGGAGAGCACCGTAGAAAACGGCGCGGACAGCACCGTAGAAAACGCGGACGACACCGCCGCCCCGGAGGACGAGGCCCGATGAAGAAGTTCGACAAGGAGCGCCTGCTCCTCGCCGTGGCCGGCCCGGTCATGGCGCTGGTCGCCGCGATCCTGCTGACCTCGGTCGTGCTGCTCGCCTCGGGCAAGAACCCGATCGAGCCGTACAACCTGATGCTCCAGCAGATCGGGTACTCCGACGTCCAGGTGCTGATCATCAACCAGGCGTCGATGTACTACATCGCCGCCCTGGCGGTCGCCCTCGGCTTCCGGATGAACCTGTTCAACATCGGCGTCGACGGCCAGTACCGCCTCGGCGCAGTGATGACCGCGGTCGTCGGCGCGCACGTAGCGCTCCCGGCCGTCCTCCAGGTACCGCTGCTGCTCCTGGTCGCGATCCTCACCGGCGCCTTCTGGGCCGGGATCGCGGGTGTCCTCAAGGTCACCCGCGGCGTCAGCGAGGTCGTCGCCACGATCATGCTGAACGCGATCGCCACCAGCCTGATCCTCTACCTCACGCAGACCAACACCTGGGGCGTGCAGGTCGGCAACAACATGACGACCGGCATCATGAAGAAGTCCGGCTGGATCCCGGGCATCGACCTGGGCTCGGACGTCGGCGAGATCTACGGCCTGGTCTTCCTCGCCGCGATCATGGGCGTCCTGTACTGGCTCGTCCTCAACCGCACCCGCTTCGGCTTCGACCTGCGCGCCACCGGCGAGTCCGAGTCCGCCGCCGCGGCCTCCGGCGTCGACGCCAAGCGCATGACGCTCACCGCGATGCTGATCTCCGGCGGTGTCGCGGGCCTCGCCGGTCTGCCGCTGCTCCTCGGCGACAGCCACACCTACAGCCTCACCTTCCCCGAGGGCCTCGGCTTCACCGCCATCGGCATCGCCCTCCTCGGCCGCAACAACCCCGGCGGCATCGCCCTCGCCGCCCTCCTCTGGGCCTTCCTCGACAAGGCGTCGCCCGCCCTGGACTACGCGACCCCGGTCGCGTACCAGAAGGAGATCGCGACGATCATGCAGGGCCTGATCGTCTTCGCGGTCGTCATCTCGTACGAGGTCGTCCGCACCTGGGGCCTGCGCCGCCAGCAGAAGCGCGTCGGTGAGGAACTCGCCGCTGCCGCCCGGAACAACTCCGAGAAGAAGGAGGTGGCGGCCCGATGAGTACCGCGACCATCGCCAAGCCGCAGGCGCAGCAGCCCGGCAAGGGCGGCCGCCGTTTCTCGCTCCCCGTGCTCCTGCTGATCATCGCGGGCGCGCTCATCCTCACGTCGATCGTCCGCCTGATCACGGGCGCGGACGGCATCACGTCCACCGGCCAGATGTCCACGGCCCTGCGCGCCGCCGTGCCGATCGGCCTCGCCGGTCTCGGCGGCCTCTGGGCCGAGCGCGCGGGCGTCGTCAACATCGGCCTCGAAGGCATGATGATCCTCGGCACCTGGTTCGGCGCCTGGGCCGGCTACCAGTGGGGCCCGTGGACCGGCATCGTCTTCGGCATCATCGGCGGCTGCCTCGGCGCGCTGCTGCACGCGATCGCCACGGTGACGTTCAACGTCAACCACATCGTCTCCGGTGTCGCCATCAACATCCTGGCGCTGGGCACCACCCGCTACCTCTCGAAGTTCACCTTCGCCAACACCGAGCAGGGCTCCGCCAAGCAGTCCCCACCGATCGACTCCCTGGGCACCTTCGACATCCCAGGACTGTCGAGCTGGCTGGACACGCTCAACGAGAAGCACTGGTTCCTGATCTCGGACCTCGCGGGCTTGATCGGCGGTCTGATCACCGACCTCTCCCCGCTCACCGTCATCGCGGTGGCGCTGGTCCCGGCCACCTGGTGGATCCTGTGGCGCACCGCCTTCGGCCTCCGCCTCCGCTCCTGCGGTGAGAACCCGGTGGCCGCCGAGTCGTTGGGTGTGAACGTCTACAAGTACAAGTACATCGCCGTGATCATCTCCGGCGGCTTCGCCGGCCTCGGCGGCGCCTTCCTGTCGATCGTCGCCTCGAACGTCTACCTCGACGGCCAGACCGGCGGCCGCGGCTACATCGGCCTCGCCTCGATGATCTTCGGCAACTGGATGCCGGGCGGACTCGCCCTCGGCGCGGGCCTGTTCGGCTACACCGACAGCCTCAACCTGCGCGGCGGCGCCACCAACGTCCACGCCCTGATCCTGCTGATCGGCTTCCTGCTCGTCGCGGGCTGCGCGTACCTGGTCTGGAAGAAGCGCTACGTCCCCGCCGTCGTCACGGCTGTCATCGCGGCCCTGATGTTCGTCTGGTACGCCACGACCGACCAGGTTCCGACCCAACTGGTCGGCGCCAGCCCCTACATCGTCACCCTGCTGGTGCTCTCGCTGTCCGCGCAGCACCTGCGGATGCCGAAGGCGGACGGCCTGCCGTACCGGAAGGGACAGGGCAAGTGACCTCGCCCGCCGCCGAGTTGGCCGTCGACTGGGACGAGCTGCGGGCGGAGGCGCGGGAGGCGATGTCCCACGCGTACGCGCCGTACTCGGGCTATCCCGTAGGGGTCGCCGCCCGGGTCGACGACGGCCGCACGGTCTCCGGCTGCAATGTGGAGAACGCGTCGTACGGGCTCGGCCTGTGCGCCGAGTGCGGACTCGTGTCCAACCTCCAGCGCACCGGCGGCGGCCGGCTGACCCACTTCACGTGCGTCGACGGCAAGGGCGACATCCTCGTCCCGTGCGGCCGCTGCCGGCAGTTGTTGTACGAGTTCGGCGGCCCCGGCCTGCTGGTGGAGACACCGGTGGGCGTCCTGCCGCTCTCGGAGATGCTCCCGCAGGCCTTCGGGCCGGACCATCTCACCAGGTAACTCCCGTACGGCCCCGCCGAGTTGGTCCATTCCCCGCGGCGGGGCCGCACATTTTCTGAACGTTCGGAAGGAAAGCCAAGCCATGGCGCAAGTCTCGATGGACGCCAGCTCCGTCATCCGCACCAAGCGGGACCGCGGTGAACTGAGCGACGAGCAGATCGACTGGGTCATCGACGCGTACACCCGCGGGGAGGTGGCCGACTACCAGATGGCCGCCCTCAACATGGCGATCCTCCTCAACGGCATGAACCGCCGCGAGATCGCCACCTGGACCGCCGCGATGATCGCCTCCGGCGAGCGCATGGACTTCTCGTCCCTGTCCCGCCCGACGGCCGACAAGCACTCGACGGGTGGCGTGGGCGACAAGATCACGCTCCCGCTGGCCCCGCTGGTGGCGGCCTGCGGCGCGGCGGTCCCCCAGCTCTCGGGCCGAGGCCTCGGCCACACCGGCGGCACCTTGGACAAGCTGGAGTCGATCCCCGGCTGGCGCGCGCTGCTCTCCAACGAGGAGATGCTGCACGTACTGGACACGACCGGCGCGGTGATCTGCGCGGCGGGCGACGGCCTGGCCCCCGCGGACAAGAAGCTGTACGCGCTGCGGGACGTGACGGGCACGGTGGAGGCGATCCCGCTGATCGCTTCCTCGATCATGTCGAAGAAGATCGCCGAGGGCACGGGCTCCTTGGTCCTGGACGTGAAGGTCGGCACGGGCGCGTTCATGAAGACGATCGAGGACGCGCGGGAGTTGGCGTCGACGATGGTGGGCCTGGGCACGGACCACGGCGTGAAGACGGTAGCGTTGCTGACGGACATGAGCACCCCGCTGGGCCTGACGGCAGGCAACGCCCTCGAAGTCAGGGAGTCGGTAGAGGTCCTGGCAGGCGGCGGCCCGTCCGATGTGGTGGAACTGACGATCGCGTTGGCCCGAGAGATGCTCGACGCGGCCGGCGTGAAGGACGCCGACCCGGCGAAGGCCCTGGCGGACGGTTCCGCGATGGACGTGTGGCGCCGGATGATCGCGGCGCAGGGCGGAGACCCGGACGCGGCGTTGCCGGTGGCGCGTGAGCAGCACGTGGTGACGGCTTCGACGTCGGGAGTCCTGACCCGCCTCGACGCCTACGACATCGGCATCGCCGCGTGGCGCCTCGGCGCGGGGCGTGCGCGCAAGGAGGACCCGGTGCAGGCGGGCGCGGGAGTGGAGATGCACGCCAAGCCGGGAGACGTGGTGACAGCGGGCCAGCCCCTGCTGACCCTGCACACGGACACACCGGAGCGCTTCGAGTACGCCCTGGAGGCGGTGAAGGGTTCCTACGACATCGGCGCCGAGGGAACCAAGTTCACGGCTTCGCCGGTGGTGTTGGAGCGCATCGCCTGATCGGTGGTTGGTTGTGGCTGCGGGGGAGGGGCTGGGACTTCGAGGGTTCCGGCCCCTTCCGCTTTACGGCATTTCGGGGGCGCAGGGAGGGGGCTGAGCTTTCGGTTCCGGCCACCCTTGCCCACCCAGGGGCGCG
>NZ_BARF01000007.1 GCF_000367365.1 Streptomyces prunicolor NBRC 13075
CCCCTTTGGGGCACGATCCACCTAGCGGATTACGACGATGCTCTGCCCGATCGTCGCGAACTCCCACATTGCCGCGCCGTCCTCGATGGACTCGCGGATGCCGCCTGACTTCGTCGTCGGGTCGGGGGCGTCCGTCGTGCCGCTGACCGCCGCGCTGAAGCCGATGGCGACGTTGTCCGTGTTGGTGAAGCGGACGACGTGCTGGATGGGGGTGCCGTCGGTGCCGGTGATCGCGTTCGAGCGGGACGTGACCGCGTAGGAGCCCGTGGCCGGGTCCACCGTGCCGGGGGTGACCTTGAACGTGCGGTTGACCTTGTTGTTCTCGGCCACCAGCCACACCCGGTCGTCGTCCACCGAGTACACGACCCGCTCGCCCTTGCCGGAGCCGGCGGGCAGCGCGGCGGGGTTCTTCTTGTCGCGCTGTGCCTTCGAGGTGGCGACCGCCGCGGGCGAGGCGCTCGCGTGGGCCGAGTTCCCCAGCCCGGGCGGGACGGTCGCCGATGCCTGATAGGCGAGGAAACCGACCGTGGCGACGGCCGCCACGGTGAGCCCGGCCACGATTCCCGAGCTGCTGCCGGCCATCAGCGCCCACCTCCGCGTCTCTACGTCTACATCCTGTGACGGTGCCCCGTACGGTCCCGTACGTCCCGTAAGTCCGGTGACCCTAGGTGACCGTAGCAGCCGGGGCCGGGCCCACCGGGGCGGCCGTGCTCGCGGCGCCGGAGCCGTAGGCTGTTTGCGTGCTCTTGCTCGCTCTCGATACCGCCACCCCCGCCGTCACCGTCGCCCTGCACGACGGCGAGGCCGTCATCGCCTCGTCGAGTCAGGTGGACGCGCGCCGCCACGGTGAGCTGCTGCTCCCGGCCGTCGACCACGTGCTCGCCGGCGCCGGGCTCACGCTCGACGCCGTCACGGGAATCGTCGTGGGCATCGGCCCCGGCCCCTACACCGGGCTGCGCGTCGGCCTGATGACCGCCGACACCTTCGGGTTCGCGCTCGGCGTGCCCGTGCACGGCGTGTGCACGCTGGACGGCCTCGCCTACGCCACCGACCTCGACGGCCCGTTCGTCGTGGCCACGGACGCGCGGCGCAAGGAGGTCTACTGGGCGCGCTACGCCGACTCCCGCACCCGCCTCACCGACCCCGCCGTGGACCGGCCCGCCGACATCGCCGAGCAGGTGGCCGGGCTGCCTGCCGTCGGCGCCGGTGCGCTGCTCTACCCGGACACCTTCCCGTCCGCCCACGAGCCCGAGCACGTGTCCGCCGCCGCGCTCGCGTCGCTGGCCGCCGAGAGACTCGCGGCGGGCGTCGAACTCCCCGAGCCCCGGCCCCTGTACCTGCGCCGTCCCGACGCCCAGGTGCCCAAGAACTACAAGGTGGTCACCCCCAAGTGACCGAATCCGTGAGCCCTCGACTGCGCGAGATGCGCTGGTGGGACATCGACCCCGTGCTGGAACTGGAGAAGGAACTCTTCCCCGAGGACGCCTGGTCCCGGGGCATGTTCTGGTCCGAACTGGCGCATGCGCGGGGGGCGGAGGCGACCCGGCGGTACCTTGTGGCCGAGGTGGACGGTGCGGAGACCGGCAGCGGCGTGCGGGTCATCGGCTACGCCGGCCTCGCCACCGCCGGCGAGCAGGCCGACATCCAGACCATCGCCGTCGCCCGCGACCACTGGGGCACCGGCCTCGGCTCCACCCTGCTGACCGAACTCCTCACCGCGGCAAGCGAGTTCGAGTGCGCCGAGATCATGCTTGAGTGCCGCGTCGACAACGTCCGCGCGCAGAAGCTGTACGAGCGCTTCGGCTTCGCGCCCATCGGATTCCGGCGCGGCTACTACCAGCCGGGCAACGTCGACGCCCTGGTGATGCGCCTGACCACAGATCCCGACAGCAGCTCCGCTGCGGGGTCAACTTCCGTACAAGGAACCGAGATCCATGACTGACTCACGCGACGAGCCGCTCGTCCTGGGCATCGAGACCTCCTGCGACGAGACCGGCGTCGGCATCGTCCGCGGCACCACCCTGCTGGCGGACGCGGTCGCGTCCAGCGTCGACGAGCACGCCCGCTTCGGCGGGGTCGTACCGGAGGTGGCGTCCCGCGCCCACCTGGAGGCGATGATCCCGACGATCCAGCGCGCGCTGAAGGACGCGGGGGTGAGCGCCCGTGACCTCGACGGCATCGCGGTCACGGCGGGCCCCGGCCTGGCCGGTGCCCTGCTGGTCGGCGTCTCGGCGGCGAAGGCGTATGCCTACGCGCTCGGCAAGCCCCTCTACGGCGTCAACCACCTCGCCTCCCACATCTGCGTCGACCAGCTGGAACACGGCCCGCTGCCAGAACCGACGATGGCGCTGCTGGTGTCCGGCGGCCACTCCTCGCTGTTGTTGTCCTCGGACATCACCTCGGACGTACGGCCGCTGGGCGCGACGATCGACGACGCGGCGGGCGAGGCCTTCGACAAGATCGCCCGCGTCCTGAACCTCGGTTTCCCGGGCGGGCCGGTCATCGACCGGTACGCGAAGGAGGGCGACCCGAAGGCGATCACGTTCCCGCGCGGGCTGACCGGGCCGCGCGACCCGGCGTACGACTTCTCCTTCTCGGGGCTGAAGACGTCGGTGGCCCGCTGGATCGAGGCGAAGCGGGCGGCGGGGGAGGAGGTGCCGGTGCGCGATGTGTCGGCGTCCTTCCAGGAGGCGGTTGTCGACGTCCTGACCCGCAAGGCCGTACGCGCCTGCAAGGACGAGGGCGTCGACCACCTGATGATCGGCGGTGGCGTCGCGGCCAACTCCCGCCTGCGCGCGCTGGCGGCCGAACGCTGCGAGGCCGCCGGTATCCGCCTCCGCGTACCGCGCCCGAAGCTGTGCACGGACAACGGCGCGATGGTCGCCGCGCTGGGCGCGGAGATGGTGGCGCGGAACCGGACCCCGTCGGACTGGGACCTCTCGGCGGACTCGTCCCTCCCGGTGACGGACCCGCATGTCCCCGGCCACTCCCACGATCACGATCACGTGCACGAGGTCAGCAAGGAGAACCTGTACTCGTGACGGTGGTTGCGTTGATGTGGGAGGCCCGGGCGGTCCCGGGGCGGGGCGACGATCTGCTTGCCTGGGCACGGGAGCAACGGCTTCCGGCCGAGCCGCTGCGCCGGGAGTTCCTGCGCGCGCCCCAGGACCGGGTTCTTGTCATCACGTGGTGGGACGCGGAGTACGATACCGAGTTGCCCGAACTCCCTGAGCCGGACGGGGAGTTGGTCATGCGGGCGGTGCATCGGTGGCGGTTCGAGTCGGTGGGTGAGTAACCAGGTTCCGCTCCCCGGCGCCTCCGTCGCACATCACCCAACAGACCGTCGGGAGGCTCTTCTTGAAGCGTGTGGTCCTGTCCTTCGGTTTCATGGCCGTGGCCATGACGATCACGTCCCTCATCACCGAGCACACGCTGCCGCCGCTGCTGGAGGTCGTGACGTTCCTGGTCGTGGGGTTCGCGGCGCTCGGCGTGGGGGCACTGATACAGGCGAGCCGGCGTAAGGCCAGGGGGTAGCGCCTGAGGCGGCTGGGGGCGTTACTCACCGAGGCCGACCTCGCACCGCAGCCGCCGCTCGGCCCCCACCACCCGCACGGCACCCGTCAGCGTCACCCGTGTCGTATGCCGTACCTCCGCGCTGGAAACCCCCAACCTCAGCTCCAGTACGCCCGGTTCGACCACCCGGCGCCCCGAGCGGTCGGTGAACGCCGACAGGTCCGCGTGGAAGTGGAAGGTCACCCGGGACGCCTCGCCGGGCGCCAACTCCAGTCGCTGGTAAGCGATCAGGCGGACGTCCGGGCGGGTGACCGACGCGACCGGGTCGTGCAGGTACAGCTGGACTACCTCCGCGCCCGCGCGGTCGCCCGTGTTTCGGACGGTGACCGTCAGGTCGTAGGAGCCGTCCGTGTCGATCTCCAACTCCCTTGATTCGGCGGGCTCCCACGCGAACGTCGTGTACGAGCGGCCGTGGCCGAAGGGATACAGCGGGGTCGGGTCCAGGCTGCTGACCTCGTCGGCCAGACCCAAGGGGGGCTGGAGATACGTCCACGGTTGGCCGCCCGGCGCGTGCGGGACGCTCACCGGCAGGCGGCCCGACGGGTTGACGCGGCCCGCCAGTACTCCCGCCACCGCCGGGCCGCCCTCCTCCCCCGGGAAGAACGCCTGCACCACCGCGCCCAGTCGGCCGTGCCAACGGCCCAGCGCGTAGGGGCGGCCGGTGAGGAGGACCAGGACCACCGGGACGCCCGTCGAGATGAGTGAGTCCAGCAAGTCGGCCTGGACTCCCGGTAGTTGGAGGTCCGCCACATCGCAGCCCTCGCCCGACGTACCGCGTCCGAACAGGCCCGCGCGGTCGCCCAGTACCGCCACGCACACATCCGCCTCCGCCGCCCGCGCCACCGCCTCCTCGAAACCGGAGGTGTCCGGGTCGGAGACGTCACACCCCTCCGCGAACGTCACCTTGGCGTCCGGGAGTTCGGCCCGTAGTGACTCCAGCACCGTGGGGATGTCGATGCCCATCGGCACCTCGGGGTGGTGCGTGCCCACATGGGACGGGAAGGAGTAACAGCCCAGCATCGCCAGCGCGTCCGCCGCCCGCGGGCCCACCACCGCGATGCGCGCGTCCGGCGTCAGCGGCAGCAGACCGTCCGGGTTGTCCAGCAACACCACGGATTCTTCGGCCAGTTGGCGGGCCAGGGCACGGTTCGCCGTCGAGTCGAGGTCGATCCGCCCGGTCGGTTCCGGCGCCCAGTTCTCGTCCAACAACCCCAACTCGGCCTTCTGCAACAGCACTCGACGCGCCGCCCGGTCTACCAACGCCTCCGGGATCTCCCCCGCCCGCACCGCCTCCACCAACGGCTTCCCGTAGCACTTCAACGTCGGCAGCTCTACGTCGATCCCCGCCTCCAGCGCCGCGTGCGCCGCCTGCGCCGGGCTGCCCGCCACCCGGTGCAGCGTCTCCAGGAAACCGATGGCGAAGTAGTCGGCGACCACCGTCCCCGTGAACTGCCACTCCTCGCGCAGGAGTTGGGTCAGCAGGCCGGGGTCCGCCGAGGCCGGTACACCGTCCGTCTCGTTGTACGCCGCCATCACCGAACGCGCGCCGCCCTCCCGCAACGCCATCTCGAACGGCGGCAGCACCACGTCCGCGAACTCCCGCACCCCCGCCCGCACCGGCGCCAGATTCCGCGCCCCCACCGAGGACGCGTACCCGGCGAAGTGTTTCAGCGTCGCGACGACCCCGGCCGACTCCAGCCCCCGCACATACGCCGCCCCGATGGTCCCCACCAGGTACGGGTCCTCGCCGATCGTCTCCTCCACCCGGCCCCACCGCGGATCCCGTACGACGTCCAGTACCGGGGCGAGTCCCTGGTGGACGCCGACCGCGCGCAGGTCCGTGCCGATGTGCCGGGCCATCTCCTCGACCAGCCCCGGGTCGAAGCTCGCGCCCCACGCCAACGGCACCGGATACGCCGTCGCACCCCACGCCGTGAACCCCGCCAGGCACTCCTCGTGGGCGACCGCCGGGATGCCGAAACGCCCCGCCGCCGCGATCCGGCGCTGTGCGCGGGCCAACGCCTGCGCGCCCAACTCCGGGTCCACCGGCGCCGTACCGAAGGAACGGGTGAGCTGGCCCAACCCCCGGGTGATCAGCTCGTCCCAGTCGTAGTCCGAGGTCATCTCCCGCTGGAGCGGGGCGACTCCGTCGCCGTCCGTGGCGGCGCCCACCCAAACACCGTAGAGCTGGGCGGTCTTCTCCTCCAGGGTCATCCGGGCGAGCAGGTCGTCGACGCGGGCGGCGGCGGGCAGGGCGGGGTCGCGCCAGGGGGCGGTGGTCATGAAACTCCGTTCGGGAAAGGTGAGTTGGGGCAGCTCACTTGCCGCCCACGCCCATCAGGCCGCCGACCAGGGCGCGCCGGGCCACCAGGTAGACGGCGAAGATCGGGATGCCGGAGAGGACGACCGAGGCGAGCAGCGCCGGGATGTTCACGCCGAACTGGCTGACGTAGTTGAAGAGTCCGAGCGTGAGGACCCTCGGCCCGTCGGACTGGGTGAAGATCAGCGGGAAGAGGAAACCGTTCCAGGCCTGTAGCGCCGCGTAGATGACGACCGTGCTGATACCGCCCTTGGTCATCGGGATGACCAGCTGGAACAGCATCCGCGTCGCCGACGCGCCGTCGAGCGCCATCGCCTCGTACAGATCCTCCGAGATGTCCCGCAGCGTGCCGGTCAGGATCAGCACGGAGACCGGCATCGCGAAGGCGGCGGTGGGGAGGATGACCGCCAACAGGCTGTCGTACAGGTCGAGTTTGGCGATCATCAGGTACAGCGGGACCACGACCGCCTGCGCCGGGATCGCGACTCCCATCAGGAACAGCCGGAAGGCCGCACTCGACCAGACCGTCCTCGTGCGTACGGCCACGTAGGCGAGCGGCACGCACAGCACGAGCACGATGCCTACGACCGCCGCCGCGACCAGTGCCGTGTTTGCGAGGAAGTGGCCGAAGCCGTTGTGCAGAACGGTGTTGTAGTTGGCGAAGGTCGGATCGGTGGGCGGTTTCAGGGCGTTGTTGCCGAGGGCCTTGTCCTGGCGGGTGAGGGAGGCCGAGATCATCGCGTAGATCGGGACGATGACGACGGCGAGCCAGAGGAGGGACCCGAGCCCGGCGACCGGGTTGGGGCGCCTGGTCCAGTGCCGGCGCCTGCGGGTCGGCTGCTCCGGCACGGGTTCCTCCGCCGTCTTCACCGGACGCGGCAACGTGTCGTGTGACACTCCGTCACATCCCTTCGCGGGTACTGCGCATGGCACCGAAACCGGTGAGCCGGACCAGGACGAGGGAGAGCGCGGTGGCGATGACGACCAGGAAGGTCGCGATCGCGCTCGCGTATCCGAAGTCGTAGCTCTTGAAGCCGGCTTCGTACATCAGGTACGGCAGGATCGCCGTGTCCGTGCCGGGCCCGCCCTGGGTGAGGATCAGCACGGTCTCGAAGTAGGTGAGCGAGCCGACGATCATCAGCACGCTCGATGTCGTTGCCGTGTTGCGGAGTTGAGGCAACGTGATCGAGAAGAACTGCCGGTAGCGGCCCGCACCGTCAATTGCCGCCGCCTGATAGAGCACTTCGGGAATCTGCCGAGCTCCACCCTGATAGATCAGCGTGTGGAACGGGATGAACTGCCACCCCCCGACAAACACGATCGCGAGAAACGCACCGCTCGTGGAGCCCAGTGTGTCCTGGTGGATGACACCGAAGTTCGGGTCGAGGAGCGCGTAGAAGAGCAACGCGATGGCGGTGGAGGAGAGCAGAAACGGTACGAAGAAGATCGCGGAGAGGACGGCCCGGTTGCGCTGACGGCCGGCTGCCCAGACACCGAGGAGCAGAGACACGACGGTCTGGAAGGCCCAGCTGGTCACCGTCAACAGGACGGTGACGGTGAGGGATTGGGTGAGGCGGGAGTCGTGCAGCAACTTCTGCCAGTTGGCGAGGCCGACCGGTTTCGGGTTCCCGAGCCCGTTCCACGTGGTGAAGGAGAGGTAGACGGCCAACACCATGGGCGCAACAGCGAAGAAGACGAAGAAGAGAACCCCGGGCACAGCCCACACGACGTGAGGCGAATTCCGGTTCACTGCTGATTTCCGCTGAGCTGGAGCGCCCCCATAGGGGCGCGGGGAACTGCGCGACAAGCCACGACGCACCTGCACCCGACGAACCACCCCCACCGCGGAGCGATTACTCACTTCAACCCCTTGAGCGCGGCCACGAACTGCTCCGGCGAACTCTTCCCCACAAACAGCTTGTTGATCTCCGTCAGCATCGGCGTAGACACATCCGGATCCACCGCCTGATCCCAACTCAACGTGAACGCCGGCGCCTGCTGCACGAGTTGATACTGGAACTTCGCGAACTCCGGATTGGGCGACGAGTCGAGAAGCTTCTCCGCGTTCGACGTGGTCGGAATATCCCCGTTGGCGACAAGGTCCTTCGCATACGCCTCCGACGCACAGTCCCGCAGAAACGCGATCGCCGCGTCCTTGTTACCCGTACGCGCGTTCACAGACCAGTAGTTGGTGGGATTCCCGACCACGTTACGGATATCACCGGCGCCCCCTTCGTACTTCGGAAACGCGAACCACCCAAGGTTGCTCTTGGCGAAGTCGGGAAACTTCCCGAGCTGCGTCGAGTACTCCCACGACCCCATCAGATGCATCGCCGCCTTGCCCTTGGCGAACACCGCAGGCGCACCCCCATTGACGTACGACACAGAGCTGAACCCCTTGCCGAACGCCCCGTCGTCAATGAGCTGCTTGACGGTCTCGGCGGCCTTGAGAACAGCCGGGTCCCCCCAACCGGACGCATCCCCGTTCTTGATCTTGTCGAAGACCGAGGGCCCACCGATCCGATCGACCAGGTACTCCAGCCACATCAACTCGGGCCAGATATCGGCGCCGCCAAGCGCGAACGGAGTGATCCCCGCGGCCTTCAGCTTCTTGTTGATGTCGAGCAACCCGGCCCAGGTGGTGGGCGGTTGGAGCTTGTGTGCCGCGAAGACGGTCTTGTTGTAGAAGAGGATCACCGGCTGCATCCCGCGCATCGGTATGCCGTAGTTCTTACCCTTGAGCGCACCCGCCGCGAGCACCGACGGCAGAAAGCCGCCGCTGAGCACCGGGTCGGACTTGATCGTGTCGGTGAGATCGACCAGCTGGTTCGCCTCCTGGTACGCCTTGATCGAGCCGCCGCCCCAGTTGAAGAAGACGTCCGGCGCGTTCGGCGAGCCCATCGCGGTGCGCAGCTTGGCCGGGTACTCGGCGCCCGGCACCTTCTCCAGCTTGATCTTGCCCTTGGCCTTCTTCGCCGCCGCCGACGCGTTGAACCGGGTGACGGCCTTGACCTGCACCTTCACCGCGTCGTCGCCGTAGACGAAGGCGGTCACCGTGCCGCTGTCGCCGGTGCTGTCGCTGGAGCCGCAGGCCGTGAGCCCGGTGGTGAGCAGGGTGGTGGCACCGGCGCCGAGCACCCAGCGCCTGCTGAACGTACGCCCGCCGTTGGACGTGTTGGGATCCATAAACAGCACAGCCAGCACCTCTCGTGCGAATGTTTCGAGCCGTTCTACGAATGTTCCGGGAACGTAAGGCGCGCTGGGGGGTTCGTCAAGAGGTCGTGCAGGGATACGATCGCCGCCATGACAGCCCCGGATTCCGCCGAAACCCAGACAGCGGGTCGGCCGACCCAGACCGCCACGCTCGCCGAGATCGCCCGCGAGGCCGGAGTGTCGGCTCCGACTGTTTCGAAGGTCCTCAACGGCCGCGCCGACGTCGCCCCCGCGACCCGCACCCGCGTCGAGGACCTGCTCCGCGTCTACGGCTACCGGCGCCGCCGTGCCGAGGCGACCCGCTCCCCGTTGATCGACCTGGTCTTCCACGAGCTGGAGAGCGCCTGGGCGATGGAGGTCATCCGGGGGGTGGAGAACGTGGCCCGTGACTCCGGGCTGAGCGTGGTGCTGAGTGAGAGTGCGGGGCGGCTGACCCCTGGCCGGACCTGGGCCGACCAGGTCGCCGCCCGCCGCCCGCACGGCGTGATCCTGGTCCTCTCCGGGCTCGACGAGTCGCAGCGGGCGCTGCTCACCAGCCGTTCCATCCCGTTCGTGGTGATGGATCCGGCCGGTGACCCGGGCGCGGACGTGCCCTCGATCGGTGCCACCAACTGGCAGGGCGGGCTCGCCGCCACCCGGCACCTGGTCGAACTCGGCCACACCCGGATCGGCGCGATCAGCGGACCGTCCCGGATGATGTGCAGCCGCGCCCGGGTGGACGGATACCGGGCCGCCCTGGAGACCGCCGGGCTGCCGGTCGACAGCTCGCTGATCACCACCGGCGACTTCCATCACGAGGCCGGTTACCGGCTGGGGCTGGAGTTGCTGCGCCGCCCGGACCGGCCCACCGCCGTCTTCGCCGGCAACGACCTCCAGGCGCTCGGTCTGTACGAGGCCGCGCGCGAACTCGGGCTGCGCATCCCGGAGGACCTGAGCGTGGTCGGCTTCGACGATCTGCCGGTGGCGCGCTGGGTGGGGCCGCCGCTGACGACCGTACGACAGCCCCTGACGGAGATGGCCGAGGCGGCGGCGAAGCTGGTGCTCGACCTCGGGCGCGAGGGGGAGTCCTCGGCGGCGCGCCGGGTGGAGCTGGCGACCAGTCTGGTGGTGCGGAGCAGTACGGCACCGCCCGCCGGGTGACCCCGGTGGCTGGAAGGCGATGTGCCGGTGACGCGCGTGGCCGGAAGGTGACGTATTGACGAGTGGGGTCGGTCGTCCCACACTCCTCCGAAGCCAATCGGTTGCACAACCGAAACTTTCGGAGGCACCCGCATGAGATCTCTGAGAACCGGCTTGTCCCTGGCGGCCCTGTTCACCGGCGCCGTCATGCTCTTCGCGGCACCCGCCGCGCACGCCGCCGACACCCCGCTGCGCGACCTCGCCGCCGCGAAGGGCAAAGTCATCGGCACCGCGGTCACCGGCTCCAAGCTCACCGGCACGTACGGCGACATCGCGGGCAGTCAGTTCAGCTCGCTCACGCCCGGCAACGCCATGAAGTGGGAGACGGTCGAGCCGACGCAGGGCAGCTTCAACTGGGCGGAGGCGGACCAGATCGTCGCCTTCGCGCAGGCCCACAACCAGCAGGTGCGCGGCCACACCCTGGTCTGGCACAGCCAGAACCCGAGCTGGCTGACCAACGGCACCTGGACCTCGGCCCAGTTGAGCAGCCTGCTCCAGAACCACATCAGTACCGAAGTCGGCCGCTACAAGGGGAAGATCACCGCCTGGGACGTGGTGAACGAGCCCTTCAACGAGGACGGCACGTACCGCTCGACGCTCTGGTACAACGGCCTCGGGGCCAACTACATAGCGCAGGCGCTGACTTGGGCCCACGCGGCCGACCCGGCCGCCAAGCTTTACATCAACGATTACAACGTCGAGGGCGTCAACGCGAAGTCCACCGCCCTCTACAACCTGGTCAAGTCCCTGAAGGCGGCGGGCGTTCCGATCGACGGGGTCGGCCTCCAGGCCCACCTCATCCTCGGCCAGGTCCCGGCCACCCTCCAGCAGAACATCCAGCGCTTCGCCGACCTGGGCGTGGACGTGGCGATCACCGAGCTGGACGTACGGATGGCGCTCCCGGCCGACAGCACCAAACTCGCCCAGCAGAAGGCCGACTTCAAGAGCGTCATGGCCGCCTGTGTCGCCGTCGCGCGCTGCGTGAACGTCACCGTGTGGGGCTTCACCGACTCCGACTCCTGGGTCGACAGCACGTTCCCGGGCTACGGCGCGGCGACACCGTACGACGCCAACTACGCGCCGAAACCGGCGTACTACGGCCTCTCGGAGGCGCTCGGCGGCACGACCACGACCCCGCCGACCGGGGCGTGCTCGGCGACGTACAGCGTGGGCAGTCAGTGGAACACCGGGTTCACCGGGCAGGTGACGATCGCCTGTTCCGGGGCCTCGCTGTCGTCCTGGAAGGCGAGTTGGACGTACGGCGCCGGCCAGCAGATCACCCAGGCCTGGAACGCGACCTGCACCCAGTCGGGCACTGCGGTGAGTTGTGCGAACGCGAGCTACAACGGGACGGTTCCGGACGGCGGTTCGGTGTCGTTCGGGTTCAACGCGTCCTGGAGCGGAAGCAACCCGGTACCGGTGGTGACCCTGGGATGAGGGAGGCGGGGAGGGACGCGTGGGGGAGCGCGGGGGAGTGAGACGGGACTGAGAACCGTGAAATTTTCCGTAGAAAACCGTCTCGGGACGTCTCCCCTAACTTTCTCCTAATAATTCACACTTACGTTCCTCCCCGTGACGGACACAGAGAACGTTGACGAGGACAGACGAGTGGGCCGGCGATCACGAGTGCTGAAGATCGCCGGCCTCACTCTGGCCGGTGCCCTCGTCCTGGGTGTCGCCACGGCCGGCTGGGCCTACTGGCACCTCAACAGCAACATCAAGAGCGTCGACATCGACAGCGCGCTCGGCGCCGACCGCCCCGCGAAGGCGGTGACCACACCCTCCGCCGCCGCGTCCGCGTCCGCCGCCCCCGTGCCGACCGGCTCCCTGAACATCCTGGTCCTCGGCTCCGACTCGCGCAGCGGCAAGGAGAACAAGGCACTCGGCGGCGGCGACAGCTCCGGCGCCCGCTCCGACACCGCGATGGTCGTGCACATCGACGCGGGCCGTAAGAAGGCCACGATCGTCAGCATCCCGCGCGACACCCTCGTCACCCGCCCGTCCTGCCCGCTGTCGTCGGGGGGTTCGACGTCGGTGGCGTACAGCGCGATGTTCAACACCGCCTACTCCGTGGGCGGTCCGGTCTGTGCGGTCAAGACGGTCGAGTCGATCACGGGCGTCCGTATGGACCACTACATAGAGATCGACTTCGCGGGCTTCGCGAAGCTGGTCAACGCGCTCGGCGGTGTCACGGTCACCACCACCCAGGACATCGACGACGACGACAGCCACCTGCACCTGAAGAAGGGCACCCACCACCTCAACGGCAAGCAGGCCCTCGCCCTCGCCCGCACCCGGCACGGCATAGGCGACGGCAGCGACCTGGGCCGAATAGGTCTCCAACAGATGCTGGTGAAGGCCCTGTTGACCCAGATCTCCACCAACGACCTCCTCACCGACCCCACCAAGCTCTACGAGGTCACCGACGCGGTGACCGACAGCCTCACCACCGACACCGGCCTCGACTCCCTGAGCGAACTGATCAGCCTCGGCCAGAGTGTGAAGGGCCTGTCGGCGGACGCGGTGACGACGGTGACGATGCCGAACGTCACGGCACCGTCCGACCCGAACCGGGTGGTCGCGAAGGAGCCGGCGGCGAGCGATCTGTGGGAGTCACTGCGCTGACCTGCGTAGATACGGAGGCGGAAAAAATCTTCGGGGAATTCCGGCGAGTGTGTCGATCCGCTCGCCCCTCGTTCGACGCATGGTTGAAAGGCCGGGAAGAGCCCGGTCGGACACCGTCAGAGAACGTCAGCGAACGACCCGAGGAGTCACCATGCCCCGCTACCTCTCCCTCGTGCAGATCGATGAGAAGACCGCCCCCGCCGAGGGCCCCAGCGCCGAGCTGATGCAGCGCATGGGCGAGCTGATCGAGGAGATCACCAAGGCCGGGGTCATGCTCGACACCGCCGGTCTCACCCCGACCGCGCAGGGCGCCCGCGTGCACTGGGAGGGCGGCAAGATCTCCGTGACCGACGGCCCCTTCACCGAGTCCAAGGAGGTCGTCGGCGGCTACGCGCTCATGCAGTGCAAGGACATGGCCGAGGCGATCGAGTGGACGAAGCGGTTCCTGAAGGTGCACGAGGAGTTCTGGACGGTGACGTGCGAGGTGCGGGAGATCGCGGAGGGCTGAGCCTTCCCCGGCTCCGCGCGGTTTCCGTGGCCTTTCCCGGCCTTCCTTGGTCTGAGGCCGCCGGGGGTGTTGCATGGTGGGTTGTGACTCCGGAATCACAACCCACCGCAGACCCGCGTGCCACCGCCACGAACGCTCGCGGCAAGGTCACGGACCCGCACAGCACCATCGAGACCGTCTTCCGCATCGAGTCCCCCCGCATCATCGCCGCCGTCGCCCGCCTGGTCCGCGACGTCGGCATCGCCGAGGAACTCGCGCAGGACGCGCTGGTCGCCGCGCTGGAGCAGTGGCCGAGGGACGGCGTGCCCGACAACCCGGGCGCCTGGCTCATGGCCACGGTCAGGCACCGCGCCGTCGACCTGATCCGGCGCCGCGAGAACTACGCCCGCAAGCTCCAGGAGATCGGCCGCACCCTGGAGACGACGGCCCCGCCCGAGGAACCCTCCGCCCCCGACGACATCGACGACGACCTCCTGCGCCTGGTCTTCACCACCTGCCACCCGGTCCTGTCCCCGGAGGCCCGCACCGCCCTCACCCTGCGCCTCCTCGGCGGCCTGACCACCCCCGAGATCGCCCGCGCCTTCCTCGCCCCCGAACCGACGATCGCCCAGCGCATCGTCCGCGCCAAACGCACCCTCGCCACCAAGAACGTCGCCTTCGAGGTCCCCTACGGCCCCGACCGCGAGGCCCGCCTGGGCTCCGTCCTGGACGTCATCTACCTGATCTTCAACGAGGGTTACGCGGCGACAGCAGGCGACGACTGGCTCCGCCCCAGCCTCTGCGAGGACGCCCTCCGCCTGGCCCGACTCCTCTCCGGCCTGATGCCGAAGGAACCCGAAGTGCACGCCCTGGCCTCCCTGTTGGAGTTCCAGGCCTCCCGCTCGGCCGCCCGCACCGCCCCGAACGGCGACCCCGTCCTCCTCAAGGACCAGAACCGCCGCCGCTGGAACCGCCTCCTCATCGCCCGCGGCATCACCGCCCTGGGCCGCGCGGACGCCGTAGCGACAGGCGCCCCGGGCCCCTATGCCCTCCAGGCCGCCATCGCCGCCTGCCACGCCCACGCGTACACCTACGACGAGACCGACTGGCCGACGATCGCGACCCTGTACGGCCTCCTCGCCACCCGATCCCCGTCCCCGGTGGTCGAGTTGAACCGCGCGGTCGCCGTCTCGATGGCACAGGGCCCGGCCCCGGCCTTGGAGATCGTCGACACCCTCGCCACCGAACCCGCCCTGCGCGACTACCACTTGCTCCCGAGCGTCCGCGGCGATCTGCTCCTCCGCCTCGGCCGTACGACGGAGGCGAAGGCGGAGTTCACACGGGCGGCTTCGCTGGCGCGCAACGAACGCGAACGCCAACTCCTGCTGCGCCGGGCGGCGGAGGCGTCGTAGCGCAAAGGGGGTCCACGACCTTTGACCGTCAGACGGGCCGCCCGATCAGCATCGCCGGCGCCCCCGCCACCCGAGTAAGGAACACGGTCGCCGAGTTGGGCCCCTGAGGCTTCACCTTGCGCCGCAACTCCTCCGGTTCGACAGCCGACCCCCGCTTCTTCACGGTGAGCACGCCCACCTCCCGCTCCCGCAGCAACGCCTTCAACTTCTTGACGCCGAAGGGGAGTTGATCGGTGATCTCATAGGCTGAGGCATACGCGGTAGGCCGTAGCTCATCCGCTGTCACATACGCGATGGTCTCGTCGACAAGACCACCGTCGACCTCCTCCGCGACCTCGGCGACGAGGTGGGCGCGGATGACGGCGCCGTCGGGTTCGTACAAGTACCGCCCCACGGAACGGACTTCAGGGTCCGGAAGTCCCCGCCCGTGCAGAACTCGCGGTCCGGGGAGGAGAGTTGCCCGAACTGCCCCCGCCCGCACACCCGTCCCGAACCACAGCACCGCCTCCTTCACATCACCCCCGTCCGAGATCCACTCCGCCTCGGCCGCCGCCGGGATCGCCTCGTGCGGTACCCCGGGTGCGATCTTCAGCGCGGCGAGCGGGGCCGTCGTAGCCGCGCCGATGGCCCAGGACAACGGGGGCGAGTACGCCTCGGGATCGAAGATGCGCCCCCGGCCGCCGCGCCGCGCGGGGTCGACGAAGACGGCGTCGTACGCGGACGTGTCCACCTCCGTCACATCCGCCTCGCGCACCTCGATCAGCTCGGCCAGCCCCAGTGCCTCCGCGTTGGCGCGCGCCACGGCAACCGTCAGCGGATCGCGGTCCACGGCCAGGACCCGCACCCCCGCCCGCGCCAGCGCGATCGCGTCGCCGCCGATTCCGCAGCAGAGGTCGGCGACGGAGGTCACGCCCAGGTCCAGGAGGCGGGCGGCGCGGTACGTGGCGACGCTTGTCCGGGTCGACTGCTCGAAGCCGTTCGGGGTGAAGAACATCCGGTCGGCGTCCTCGGGCGTGAACTTCGCCGCCGCCGCCCGTTGGCGCAGCCGGGCCTGGCCGAGGGCCGCCGAGACGAGGTCGGCGGGGTGGTCGCGGCGCAGCCGGGTGGCGACGGCGAGTTCCTTGGCCGGGTCGGTGCCGCGGACCTCGTCGAGGAGGGCGCGGCCCTCGGGGGTGAGCAGGGCGGCGAAGGCGCGTACGGGGTCGTGCGTCGGGTCAGTGGGGTCGTTCACCGGGACATTGTGGGCCAGTCGGTGGACGGTGTGCCTCCGGTGGCGGTGTGTTGGCGGTGTCGGCGCGGGATCGGGGCCGGGTCCTGAAAAGATCCGACCCCATGCGAGTAGTCGTACAAAATGACATCAATCGGGCGCGCGGAGGGCGAGGGGCCCGGGGCGATCGAGGTCGGATGACAGGGGCCGCCCGTGGCGCGCTCGCCGCCCTCGCGTTCGCCGCTCTGGTCTCCGGGTGCGGCCAGCCCGGCTCCGGCGTGGCCGTCCACCCGGCGGGCGGCGCGCAGCCGTTGCACGCGCCCCCGGCCCGCGCGCTGGACTCCTACGCGACCAAGTTGCGCGCCGCGTACGCCGCGCGGGTCGCGGCGGCCAAGCGCTGGGGGCTGGCGAAGGTGCCCCTCCAGGCCCCGCCGGCGCCCGCCCACAAGCCGGAGATCACCGCGCGCAAGGGTTTCGAGGTGGACGACCAGGAGGAGCTGAACCTCCCGCCGGTCTTCACCACGATCCCCACGAAACAGAAGATCGTCTTCCTCACCATCGACGACGGCGAGGAGAAGGACCCCGCGTTCCTGCGGATGATGAGCGACCTGAAGATCCCGTACACGGCCTTCCTCAGCAACTACCTGGTGAAGGACGACTACGGCTACTTCCGGAAGATGCAGTCCCAGGGGCACACGATCAACAACCACACCCTCACGCACCCGTATCTGCCGGGCCTGTCGTACGCCGAGCAGAAGCGTGAGATCTGCGGCATGCAGGACATCATGAAGAAGCAGTTCGGCAAGGCCCCGACGGTCTTCCGGCCGCCGTACGGGAACTACAACCACGACACCCTCGTCGCCGCGAAGTCCTGCGGCATCAAGTACGCCCCGATCTGGGACGAGGAGGTGTTCGTCGACCACTGGGAGTACCGCGAGGACGACCGGTCCCTGCACCCCGGGGACATCGTCCTGACGCACTTCCGGGGCCGTGCGGACTGGAAGGGCACGATGGTCGACGACATGCGCCGCTTCCTGGGCAAGGTCACGGCGGAGGGGTACGCGGTGGCCCGCCTGGAGGACTACCTGTGAGGGTCCGGGTACCGGTGGCCGTCGCTCTGGCGGCCACCCTCCTCACCGGCTGCGCCCAGTCCGTCGACCCCATCGAACGGCTGGGCAAGAAGGCCGCCCAACGAGTCCACCCGCACGGCCCGACCCGCGAACAGCCGTACCGCCACTGGGGTTTGACGGCCCCGCTGGCCCCCGCCCCCAAACCCTCCCTCCGACCCGCCCCCCGCTCGGCGGGCCCGGGCCTCCCACCCGTCGTGGACCACGTCCGCACCCACGACAAGGTCGTCTTCCTGACCTACGACGCCCAGGGCACGGGCGCGGACACGCGACGGGACCCGAGGTTCGCCGACCTGGTCCGCGAACTACGGCTCCCGGTCACGGTGTTCCCCACCGCACCGCGACACGGCCACTTCGCCGGCCTGCCCTACGCCACCCAGCGCAGCGAGATCTGCGGCCACTGGCCCCGGCCCAACTCCCGGCTGCTCAGGCCCCCTTACGGCACGTACGACACGACGACCCGCCGTGCCGCGGCCGACTGCGGAGTCTCCGCCCTGGTCCTCTGGCGGGCCTCCACGACGACCGGAACCCTGACCTACGCCCGGGGCGACCACCACCTCACCCCCGGCGACATCGTCCAGGTCGGCCCGGCCGACAGCACGGCCCGCCTGCTGCGCGGGATCCAGGAACTGGGGCTGACGGTGGGGCGCCTGGAGGACTACCTCTGAGCCGACGGAGCGAGGTCCGGCCACTCCAGCCCGTCCGGCGTTCGAGGACGAGGCCGTTCAGGCCGAAGGGGGGTCTGGGGGCACAGCCCCCAGGGACGGCGGCATCAAGCACAGGCCCGCCGGACAGCTCGGGGCGACGGAGAAATTCCGCTCAAGCGCCGCGGGCATTGGCACTCCGCTTGACCGAGTGCTAATCGCAGTCATAGTCTCAGACCTGGCACTCCCCCCTGGAGAGTGCCAATAGCGACGGGCAGGTCCGGCACCCGCGACGACGGATCGACCTGGTCGCCACCTCAGACAGTTAACCCCGTGAGATCTCCGAAGGGGGAGGTCGGATCGTGACGACCGCCAGCTCCAAGGTTGCCATCAAGCCGCTCGAGGACCGCATTGTGGTCCAGGCACTCGAAGCCGAGCAGACCACGGCCTCTGGCCTGGTCATTCCGGACACCGCGAAGGAGAAGCCCCAGGAGGGCGTCGTCCTCGCCGTGGGCCCGGGTCGCTTCGAGAACGGCGAGCGCCTGCCGCTCGACGTCCAGACCGGTGACATCGTGCTGTACAGCAAGTACGGCGGCACCGAAGTGAAGTACCAGGGCGAGGAATACCTCGTCCTCTCGGCCCGCGACGTGCTCGCGGTCATCGAGAAGTAGCTCACCCGGTACCACCGGTACCACCTGGATATACCGAGCTACACCCAGTTTTGCAGTGAGCTGCGCCCCTGGCCCCCGCGACCTTATGAAGCCGGGCGTCGGGGGCGTGGTTCGTTTCACCCACGTTTTCCGAGAGGGCTGAACCGCTCCCATGGCGAAGATCCTGAAGTTCGACGAGGACGCCCGTCGCGCCCTCGAGCGCGGCGTCAACAAGCTTGCCGACACGGTCAAGGTGACGATCGGCCCCAAGGGCCGCAACGTCGTCATCGACAAGAAGTTCGGCGCCCCCACCATCACCAACGACGGCGTCACCATCGCCCGCGAGGTCGAGCTCGAGGACCCGTACGAGAACCTCGGTGCCCAGCTGGTGAAGGAGGTGGCGACCAAGACCAACGACATCGCGGGTGACGGCACCACCACCGCCACCGTGCTCGCCCAGGCGCTCGTACGCGAGGGCCTGCGCAACGTCGCCGCGGGTGCCTCCCCGGCCGCCCTGAAGAAGGGCATCGACGCCGCCGTCAAGGCCATCTCCGACGAGCTGCTCGCCACCGCGCGGCCGATCGACGACAAGGCCGACATCGCCGCCGTGGCCGGTCTGTCCGCCCAGGACAGCCAGGTCGGCGAGCTCATCGCCGAGGCGATGGACAAGGTCGGCAAGGACGGTGTCATCACCGTCGAGGAGTCCAACACCTTCGGTCTGGAGCTGGACTTCACCGAGGGCATGGCCTTCGACAAGGGCTACCTGTCGCCGTACTTCGTGACGGACCAGGAGCGGATGGAAGCGGTCCTCGAGGACCCGTACATCCTGATCCACCAGGGCAAGATCAGCTCCATCCAGGACCTGCTGCCGCTGCTGGAGAAGGTCATCCAGGCCAACGCCTCCAAGCCGCTGCTGATCATCGCCGAGGACGTCGAGGGCGAGGCCCTGTCGACCCTGGTCGTGAACAAGATCCGCGGCACGTTCAACGCGGTCGCGGTCAAGGCCCCCGGCTTCGGCGACCGCCGCAAGGCGATGCTCGGCGACCTCGCCACCCTCACCGGCGGTCAGGTCATCGCCGAGGAGGTCGGCCTCAAGCTCGACCAGGTCGGCCTGGACGTGCTGGGCTCCGCCCGCCGCGTGACGGTCACCAAGGACGACACGACCGTCGTCGACGGTGCCGGCGACTCCTCCGAGGTCGCGGGCCGCGTCAACCAGATCAAGGCCGAGATCGAGAACACGGACTCCGACTGGGACCGCGAGAAGCTCCAGGAGCGCCTCGCGAAGCTGGCCGGCGGCGTGTGCGTGATCAAGGTCGGCGCCGCCACCGAGGTGGAGCTGAAGGAGAAGAAGCACCGTCTGGAGGACGCCATCTCCGCGACCCGCGCCGCGGTCGAGGAGGGCATCGTCTCCGGTGGTGGCTCCGCTCTGGTGCACGCCGCCAAGGTCCTCGAGGGCAACCTCGACAAGACCGGCGACGAGGCCACCGGTGTCGCCGTCGTGCGCCGCGCGGTCGTCGAGCCGCTGCGCTGGATCGCCGAGAACGCGGGCCTCGAGGGCTACGTCATCACCGCCAAGGTCGCCGACCTGGAGCCCGGCCAGGGCTTCAACGCCGCGACCGGCGAGTACGGCGACCTGGTCAAGGCCGGCGTCATCGACCCGGTCAAGGTCACCCGCTCCGCCCTGGAGAACGCCGCCTCCATCGCCTCCCTGCTCCTCACGACCGAGACCCTGGTCGTCGAGAAGAAGGAAGAGGAGGAGCCGGCCGCCGGTGGTCACAGCCACGGTCACTCCCACTGACGCGAGTCGGTGAACCCGTAGGACGTGTGTACGTCGAAGGCCCGGCGCCCCTCAGGGGGAGCCGGGCCTTCGCGTTCCACCGAAACCTTTGTCACCGAGCCCGCCGTAATCGAGCCGACTGCCCTCACCGAGCCCGCCCCCACCGAGGCGGCTGCCGTCACTGCGGCCCGTACTTCCGCCCGGTCTTCGACGTGATCCCGCCCAGCACCGCCTGCGGAGTGATCTTCACCAGCCCCATCAGCGCCTTGTAGCGCGGGTCCGGGATCGACAGCGACTTGCCGCGCGCCAGATCCGCGAGCGCCGCCGCGACCAGCTTGTCCGCGTCCAGCCACATCCAGTTCGGGATGTTGTCCGTACCCATCCCGGCCCGCTCGTGGAACTCGGTCCGCACAAAACCGGGCGCCAGCGCCATCAGCCGTACGCCCGTACCCGCCAGGTCCTTGGCCGCCCCCTGCGTGAACTGCACGACCCACGCCTTCGAGGCGCCGTACGTCCCGCGCGGTACGAAGGCCGCCACCGACGCCACGTTGACGACCCCGCCGCGCCCGCGCTCCCGCATCGCCTCGGTCGCCGCGCTGGTCAGCCGGAGCACCGCCTCGCAGTGCACCTTGAGCATCTTCAGCTCGTCGGCCATGGATACGTCGAGGTAGCGGCCCTTGTTGCCGAAGCCCGCGTTGTTGACCAGCAGGTCGACGGGGTTCTTGCGGTCGGCGAGGCGGGCGGCGACCGTGTCGATGCCCTTGTCCGTGGCCAGGTCGGCGGTGAGCACCTCCGCCTCGATGCCGTGCCGGTCGTGCAGTTCGGTCGCCTGCTCCCCGAGCCGCGCGGTGTTCCGCGCCACCAGCACGAGGTTGTGTCCGTCCGCCGCGAGCCGCCGCGCGAACGCGGCACCGATCCCCGCGGTCGATCCCGTAATCAATGCCGTTGTCATGGCGCAAGATTAGTGACCCGGAGCAAGCCGGTCCGATCTCTGCACAGCCCCTCCAGATCCGTGACGAACACGTGTCGAACACCGTGTCGAACGGGCTGCGGCACCAGGTCAGCCCGGGTGTTCCGCGACATATTTCCGGGCCTGCACGAGGGATTCCGGATGCAGCGCCTCGCCCGCCGGAAGCAGCCGCGGCAGCAGCTCCCGCTCGGTCGTGACGGCCCGGAACTGCAGGGCCACCGTCACGTCGTGGTCGGGCCGGTGCACGATCTCGATCGCGTCGCCCGCCTGGATCTCACCGGGTTCGATCACCCGCAGATAGGCCCCCGGCGCACCCTTCACGGTGAACCGTTTCACCCACCCGCGCTCGCCCAGATGGTCCTGGAAGGTACGGCACGGGATCCGCCCGCAGGTGACCTCCAGAACCACCTCGGAACCGATCCGCCAGCGCTCGCCGATCAGCGCGCCGGACACGTCGACCCCCAGCGTCGTCAGATTCTCCCCGAAGGAACCGCTGGCCAGCGGGCGCCCCAACT
This sequence comes from Streptomyces prunicolor NBRC 13075, assembly GCF_000367365.1. GTDB lineage: Bacteria > Actinomycetota > Actinomycetes > Streptomycetales > Streptomycetaceae > Streptomyces > Streptomyces prunicolor. Next base: position 21,700 of record NZ_BARF01000007.1, read on the forward strand.
CCCGCTCCCAGTCGTCGAGATCCTCGCGCGCGACCGCGTACACCGCCTGGTCGTCGCCCCCGTGGTGCCGCCGATGGCACACCGCGTCCCCGGCCAGCCCGCTTCCGGCGACACCCTTGGGCCCGGGCGCGCTCACCCGCACCGGCGCGTCGGTCGGCCGCTTGTCGATGCCGGTCACCCCCTCGGGCTGCTCCGTGTACGGCACGGCCGTGGCCCGGCCCAGATTCAGCGAGAGAAGCTTCATGACGGCACGGTAGACGAGACCATCCCAAAGGTGCGCCACATTATTCGCCACTGCCCCCAAGGGGCCCTTATGCTCGGCGTATGATCGAGGCCCGACATCTCCGTGTGCTGCGCGCCGTCGCCGCCACCGGCTCCTTCTCGGCGGCCGGGCGTGAACTGGGCTGCACCCAGCCCGCCGTGAGCCAGCAGATGAAGGCCCTGGAGACCTCGGTCGGCACCCCGCTGCTGATCCGCACCGGCCGCGAGATGCGCCTGACCCAGGCGGGTGAGGCCCTGGTCCGGCACGGCGCCGGCATCCTCGCCGGGCTGACGGCGGCCGAGGAGGAGGTCGCCGCGATCGCGGGCCTGCGCGCCGGCCGGGTCCGCCTGGTCTCCTTCCCCAGCGGCAGCTCGACGCTCGTCCCCACGGCCCTGGCCGCCCTGCGCGCCGCACACCCCGGCACCCGCGTCTCCCTGGAGGAGGCCGAGCCGCCGAACTCTATCGACCTCCTACGGGAGGGCGACTGCGACATCGCACTCGCCTTCCGCTACGAGACGGCAGCGGGCGCGGAGGACTGGTCCGACCTGGTCGTACGCCCCCTGCTCAGTGACCGCCTGGTCGCCCTGGTCCCGGAAAAACACCGGCACGCGCGCGGGAGGTCGGTCGCCATCGCCGAACTCGCCGACGACCCCTGGATCGCCGGCTGCCCGCGCTGCCGTGGGCAGTTGGTCGAGGTGTGCGAGCGGGCCGGTTTCACCCCGCGCATCGACTTCGCGACCGACGACTATCCGGCGGTCGTCGGCCTGGTGAGCGCGGGGCTGGGCGTCGCCGTACTGCCCCAGCTCGCCATCGAGTCCGTACGGCCCCGGGGAGCGCGGACGGTGACGCTGGAACCGGCGGTGCGGCGGGAGATCGTCGCGCTGACCCTGCCCGACCTGGCGCGGGTACCGGCGGTGGCGGCGACCCTCGACCAGCTGGCGCGGGCGGCCAGCGAAAAGTAGGCCCGCGGAAAGTAGGCCAGTAGGCCGCGAAAAAATAGGGGGGCACGCGTGCGCGTACCCCTGGTGGAGAGCTAGGTGGGCCCCCTGGTGGAGAGCTAGTTGGAGAAACGTTCCTTCAGTTGTTCGAAGCCATGTCCCCGGCGGCCGAAGCCGACACCAGCCGGTTGCGGGCACGCCCCATGAGCTCTTCGCGCTCGTCCTCGGTCAGGCCGCCCCAGACGCCGTACGGCTCGCGCACCGCCAGCGCGTGCGCCGCGCACTGTGCGCGGACCGGGCACCTCATGCAGACCTCTTTGGCCGAGTTCTCACGAGCGCTTCGTGCCGCACCGCGCTCGCCCTCGGGATGAAAGAAGAGCGAGCTGTCGACCCCTCGGCAGGCAGCCAGGAGCTGCCAGTCCCACAGGTCCGCGTTCGGTCCGGGAAGGCGGGAGAAATCTGCCATTGCGTGACCCCTTGTAGCCGTTATGGGCGGATACGGTGTCCACGACCGTACAACTACGATCTAAGGAGATGAAAATATGACTCATTGCGAATCTAGCCTCAGACACCAGCAAAAGGGAAGAAATAGGGCTGAATGGGGCACCGGTTGTGATGAAAGCTTGTGGGTCGGCCGCGCACGCCTCCACCGTGTCCGCACCCTCACGTAGAGTGCCGAAGATGGCACGCGGCCCCGTAACTCTTTCGAGTGACCGTCGTTGAGAGTGCGAGGCGGTTGAAAACAACAAGTGCTCGGGCAGGCGTCCGAGACGATCGACCGCACAGGTGACGATTTCGTACCAGCCTGGAGGCTCAAGGTGACGCGCATCAGTTGCGGAGGGCGGCCATGACATCCGTCCTCGTCTGTGACGACTCCCCGCTTGCCCGAGAGGCGCTCCGCCGCGCGGTCGCGACCGTGCCCGGTGTCGAGCGCGTGACGACGGCGGCCAACGGCGAGGAAGTCCTCCGCCGCTGGGGTGCCGACCGCTCGGACCTCATCCTGATGGACGTACGCATGCCCGGACTCGGCGGTGTCGAGACCGTGCGGCGGCTGCTGTCCGCCGACCCGGGCGCACGCATCATCATGCTCACCGTCGCCGAAGACCTGGACGGCGTGGCCCTCGCGGTCGCGGCCGGCGCCCGCGGCTATCTGCACAAGGACGCCTCGCGCGCCGAACTGCGGGCCACGGTCACCCAGGCCCTCGCCGACCCGACCTGGCGACTGGCCCCGCGCCGGCTGCGGTCCGCCGAGATGGGCGCCGCACCGACGCTCACCGCGCGCGAGATCCAGGTCCTCGAAGGGATGAGCCACGGCCGCTCCAACGCGGAGATCGGCCGTGAGCTGTTCCTCTCCGAGGACACCGTCAAAACACACGCACGGCGGCTCTTCAAGAAACTCGGCGCCTCGGACCGGGCACACGCCGTGGCGCTCGGTTTCCGGTGGGGCCTGGTCCGCTAGGTCCTGTCGTCGCATTCCCGTCTGCCCGGCGACGCCATGCACGCACCCTCGCCGCACCGGGCCCGGACCCGAGTACGTCCAGTACGCGGGTCCGGGCCCGGCACGCCGAGAGCACGCACCTGACGCCGCCGGGCTGCCCTCCGGGCGACGACGGGAATGCGACGACAGGACCTAGGCCCAGGTCAGTGGGTTGCAGCGGGGGTACGACAATCCCCGCCTACCTCATGGTGGGCGGGGGCGGCAAAGGGGCCCGCCGGGTGCCCGCTGCTCGTTTCGCCGCGGATGCCGCATCCTTGAGATGTGGAGTTCCTCGGGGACGAGTCGGTCGAGCGGGAGGGGAGGGCGCAGGAGATGAGTTCCGGCGCACCTGCTCATAACGCTTCGGTGCACAACAACGGACGCGGTGCCACGGACCCTTCGGCCACAAGGCACCATGGACCGATGCGTGACGACGAGGCGGCCAGTGCCCCAGGGGCGATTGGTGGACTCGTCCTTCGCGCGGTCGACGGCGACGAGCAGGCCACCCACGATCTGCTCGCCCACGTCCACCCCCTGGCGTTGCGCTACTGCCGCACCCGGTTGTCCCGACTCCCGGGCGACGCACGGCACTTCGTAGAGGACCTCGCCCAGGAGGTCTGCGTCGCCGTCCTCCTCGCACTGCCCCGCTACAAGGACACCGGCCGCCCCTTCGAGGCCTTCGTCTTCGCCATCGCCGCCCACAAGGTCGCCGACCTCCAGCGCGCCGCGATGCGTCATCCGGGCTCCACGGCCGTCCCCTCCGACGAGATGCCCGAGCGCCCGGACGACTCCCTCGGCCCCGAAGAGCGCGCCCTGCTCAGCAGCGACGCCGAATGGGCCAAGAAACTCCTGGCCAACCTCCCGGAGAACCAGCGCGAGCTCCTCCTGCTGCGCATCGCCGTAGGTCTCACGGCGGAGGAGACCGGCCAGATGTTGGGAATGTCACCCGGCGCGGTCCGGGTCGCCCAGCACCGGGCGCTGAGTCGACTGCGGGCACTGGCCGAGCAGTAGGGCACCGCACTCCGGGGCGGCCAATTGCCCCTTCGGTGACGGCCCCTGGCGCGATGAGTGCGCCTTGAGCGGCAGCGCCTTCCTTGAACAGTCGGCCGACCGATCACGTACGAACATACGAAGCCCGGAGTCGGTCACAGCCGTGGAATCGTGGAATTCGGGGCCCCTGCTTCCCGTTAGCATGGACATCCGCACCGATCAAGGCCATTTGGGGAAGGTGTCATGACTGCCAACGTCGACGGAGTGCCCGCCAAATTCGCGACACTAGGGCTGACCTACGACGACGTGCTGCTGCTGCCGGGCGCGTCCGACGTGCTCCCGAACGCGGTCGACACCTCGTCCCGCATCTCGCGCAACGTCCGGGTCAACATCCCGCTGCTCTCCGCGGCGATGGACAAGGTGACCGAGTCCCGGATGGCGATCTCGATGGCCCGCCAGGGCGGTGTCGGCGTCCTGCACCGCAACCTGTCCGTCGAGGACCAGGTCAACCAGGTCGACCTCGTGAAGCGTTCCGAGTCCGGCATGGTCACCGACCCGATCACCGTGCACCCGGACGCCACGCTCGCCGAGGCCGACGCCCTGTGCGCCAAGTTCCGCATCAGCGGCGTCCCGGTGACCGACGGCAACAAGAAGCTGCTGGGCATCGTCACCAACCGCGACATGGCCTTCGAGACCGACCGCTCCCGTCAGGTGCGCGAGGTCATGACCCCGATGCCGCTGGTCACCGGCAAGGTCGGCATCACCGGCGCCGACGCCATGCAGCTGCTGCGACGCCACAAGATCGAGAAGCTGCCCCTCGTCGACGAGGCCGGCATCCTCAAGGGCCTCATCACGGTCAAGGACTTCGTCAAGGCCGAGCAGTACCCGAACGCCGCCAAGGACGCCGAGGGCCGCCTCATCGTCGGCGCTGCCGTGGGCGCCAGCCCCGAGGCACTGGAGCGCGCCCAGGCCCTCGCCGAGGCCGGTGTGGACTTCCTGGTCGTCGACACCTCGCACGGCCACAACAGCAACGCCCTCAACTGGATGGCGAAGATCAAGTCGAGCGTGAACGTCGACGTGATCGGCGGCAACGTCGCCACCCGCGACGGCGCCCAGGCCCTGGTCGACGCCGGTGTCGACGGCATCAAGGTCGGTGTCGGCCCCGGCTCGATCTGTACGACCCGCGTCGTCGCCGGCATCGGCGTCCCGCAGGTCACCGCGATCTACGAAGCCTCCCTCGCCGCCCGCGCGGCCGGCGTCCCGCTCATCGGTGACGGCGGCCTGCAGTACTCCGGAGACATCGGCAAGGCGCTCGCCGCCGGCGCCGACGCGGTCATGCTGGGCAGCCTCCTCGCGGGCTGCGAGGAGTCCCCGGGCGAGCTGCAGTTCATCAACGGCAAGCAGTTCAAGTCGTACCGCGGCATGGGCTCGCTCGGCGCGATGCAGTCCCGCGGCCAGGGCCGGTCGTACTCGAAGGACCGCTACTTCCAGGCCGAGGTCGCCTCCGACGACAAGCTCGTGCCCGAGGGCATCGAGGGCCAGGTGCCCTACCGCGGCCCGCTGGCCAACGTGCTGCACCAGCTCGTCGGCGGGCTGCGCCAGACCATGGGCTACGTGGGCGCGGCCACCATCGAGGAGATGGAGACCAAGGGCCGCTTCGTCCGGATCACCTCGGCGGGCCTCAAGGAGAGCCACCCGCACGACATCCAGATGACGGTCGAGGCACCGAACTACAGCCGCAGCAAGTAGTCGGCAGGCTTCCTCAAGGGCGGCTCCGGACACACCGGGGCCGCCCTTGTCGTACCCGTCGGCGATACTGGAAGACGCTGAGACGCAAGAAGGAAAGGCCACACACGTGACTGAGATCGAGATCGGGCGCGGCAAGCGCGGCCGCCGGGCGTACGCCTTCGACGACATCGCCGTCGTCCCCAGCCGCCGTACGCGGGACCCGAAGGAGGTCTCGATCGCCTGGCAGATCGACGCCTACCGCTTCGAACTGCCCTTCCTGGCCGCCCCCATGGACTCGGTCGTCTCCCCGGCCACCGCGATCCGCATCGGCGAGCTCGGCGGCCTCGGCGTGCTGAACCTCGAAGGCCTCTGGACGCGCTACGAGGACCCGCAGCCGCTCCTCGACGAGATCACCGGCCTCGATGTGGACGCCGCGACCCGCCGCCTCCAGGAGATCTACGCCGCTCCCATCAAGGAGGAGCTGATCGGGCAGCGCATCAAGGAGGTGCGCGACTCGGGCGTGGTCACCGCCGCCGCGCTCTCCCCGCAGCGTACGGCCCAGTTCTCCAAGGCCGTCGTCGACGCGGGCGTGGACATCTTCGTCATCCGCGGTACGACGGTCTCGGCGGAGCACGTGTCGGGTTCGCACGAGCCGCTGAACCTGAAGCAGTTCATCTACGAACTGGACGTCCCGGTGATCGTCGGCGGCTGCGCCACGTACACGGCGGCCCTGCACCTGATGCGCACCGGCGCGGCGGGCGTCCTCGTCGGCTTCGGCGGCGGCGCCGCGCACACCACGCGCAACGTCCTGGGCATCCAGGTCCCGATGGCCACGGCCGTCGCGGACGTGGCCGCCGCCCGCCGCGACTACATGGACGAGTCCGGCGGCCGGTACGCGCACGTCATCGCCGACGGCGGTGTCGGCTGGTCCGGCGACCTCCCCAAGGCGATCGCCTGCGGCGCGGACGCGGTCATGATGGGCTCCCCGCTCGCCCGCGCCACGGACGCGCCGGGCAAGGGCCACCACTGGGGCATGGAGGCGGTGAACGAGGAACTCCCGCGCGGCAAGAAGGTCGACCTCGGCACGGTCGGCACGATCGAGGAGATCCTCACCGGCCCTTCCCACATCCCCGACGGCTCGATGAACATCTTCGGGGCGCTGCGGCGCGCGATGGCGACGACCGGGTACAGCGAGCTGAAGGAGTTCCAGCGGGTCGAGGTCACGGTGGCCGACTCGCAGCACAAGCGGTAGGCGGTAGGCGGTTCTACGACGCGGTAGCCGTACGACGCTTTTAGGGGCCCGGGCCTGGGTGGTCCGGGCCCTTTTGTGTGCCCAAGTGGGGGGCGTGGGGCGCGCGTTGATGTTGGGGGGCGCACGGTTGCGTTCGGGGCGAAAGCTCGCTGGTGGGGCGTGTCGGGGCGGTAACGTCCGTGATCGGCGCCCCAGTTGTGTGGGGTGCCCCCTTCCACGGAAATCGTTCCGGACCCGGGCTCTCGGGGCCCGGCCCGAATTCCAGACGAACCGCCTACCGGGCTAATGGGCGGCCTCGTGGAAGGGGGCGCCCATGGGTCGCCGCCGCAAGCCCACCCGCTGGGACCGGATCCGTCTTCGGATGGTGAAGCAACGGAGGAGGTGGATCTTGTGGATGTACGGCGGAAAGTGAGCGGCCACCCCCAACACAAGTAGGGGTGGACACTCCGTTCACTTTTCAGGAGCCTGCCGCAGTGCCCTCTGCGGTGGGCTCCACCTTGTCGGTGGAAGGTGAGCGGCCGTCCCTGCAACAACCAGGGGCGGACACTCCATGGTCCTCCGCGAGCCTGCCGCAGCAGCCACTACGGCGGCCCCACCTGATTCCGTACGGTACCGGCGCCGCGAGTCGCACGCCACCAGCCCCCGACGCACACCCCGCCCCAAGCGCCCCCCTGCACTACCCGCGCGCCGGGGTCAGAGCGCCGCCTTCTTGGTGCCGGAGAACGCGGCGAACGCGGCGATGGCGAAGAAGACGAAGGTGAGCGGGTCGGAGTCGGCCTTCCAGGCGTCCTGGACCACGCCGAAGTGGTCGAAGAAGACCTTGCTGAAGTTCACGCCGTACTCGTCCGCGATGAGCATCGCCTCGCCGACCAGTTGGCCGAGGTAGACCGCGCCCAGGGCCAGCACGGCGCTGACCACGGGGAGCACGGGGTTGCGACCGCCCAGCTTGCCCGCGGCGAGGCCGATGACGAAGCCGACGCCGATCGCCGCCCAGCCGATCTCGTGCTTGGTGGTGCCGATGACGAAGCCGTAGATCCCGGCGGCGACCAGCGCGGCGGCGACAGCGGTCACCAGGCCGAGCGCGATGTTGTTCTTCGGGGGAGCGGGCGGGGCGTACGGCGCGTTCGGGGCCGGAGGCGGCGGTACGGCGCCGGGCTGCTGGGCGTACGGGTTGCCGTCGACCGGCTGCGGCTGCGCGGGTGCCTGCGGCTGAGCCCCGGGCTGCTGCTGTGGCTGCTGTGGTGGCGTGGCTGACTGGCTCATGACAGAGATCCCCCCACGGGATGTGAAGAACAGGAAAAGCGAAGCGGAGTCGCGTGCGCGCGAATATGCGACAACTGTGCGACGAGTGTGGGGAGATTAGCAGGTCGACGTAACCCTGTGACCAGTCGTTTTCGTGCTCAGAGCCGGTGTGCCGCCCCGGTCGGTGTGGCCCCCCGCGTGTCCAGCAGCAACTGCGCCTTCACCGACAGGCCTTGGAGGTCGTACGTCCGGTGCTGTTGGAGCAGGATCGTCAGGTCGGCGTCGGCCGCCGCCTCGTAGAGGGAGTCCGCGCGGGGGACCGGGCGGTCCAGGACGCTCCAGGACGGGATGTGTGGGTCGTGGTAGCTGACGGAGGCGCCGAGTTCCATCAGGCGGATCGCGATCTCCTGGGCGGGGGTGCCCTGTTGGTCGGCCAGGTCGGCCTTGTAGGTGACGCCGAGCAGCAACACCCGTGCTCCGCGCGCGGACTTGCCGTGCTCGTTGAGGAGCGTGGCGGCGCGCTGGATGACGTAGCGGGGCATCTGGTTGTTGACCTGCTGGGCGAGTTCGACCATGCGGAGGGGGCGGGGGCCGTGGCCGGTGAGGTCCTGGGGGACGGCGTGGCCGCCGACGCCGGGGCCGGGGCGGAAGGCCTGGTAGCCGAACGGCTTGGTCTCGGCGCAGCGGATGACGTCCCAGAGGTCGACGCCCAAGTCGTGGCACAGGACGGCCATTTCGTTGACGAGGGCGATGTTGACGTGCCGGAAATTGGTCTCCAGTAGCTGCACGGTTTCCGCTTCGCGCAGGCCACGCGCGCGTACCACCTTGTCGGTGAGGCGGCCGTAGAAGGCGGCGGCCGACTCGGTGCAGGCGGGGGTGAGGCCGCCGATCACCTTGGGGGTGTTCGCCGGGGTGAAGTCGCGGTTGCCGGGGTCGACGCGGCTGGGGGAGTAGGCGAGGTGGAAGTCGCGGCCCGCGCGGAGGCCCGATCCCTCTTCGAGGAGGGGGCGGAGGAAGTTCTCGGTGGTGCCGGGGTGCACCGGTGACTCCAGGATCACCGTGGTGTGCGGGCGCAGGTGGGCCGCGAGGGCGCGGGCGGCCGTCTCCACCTGGCTGAGGTCGGGGTTGCCGTCCGCGTCCGGGGGAGTCGGCGCGCAGATCACGGCGGTGCGTACGCGGCCGAGCTCGGCGGGGTTGGTGGCCGGCCGGAAGCCCCCCGAGAGCATCCGGCGCAGTTCGGCGGGGCTGAGGGAGCCGACCTCGGGGCCGGTCTTGAAGCCGGCCGTGGCGATGCCGGCGGCGACAGCGGCCTGGGCCAGGGGCAGGCCGAGAGGACCGAGTCCGATGACGGCGAGATCTGCGGGCATGGCGTGGGCCGTCCTTCCCAATAACCGAAGCGGGACAGATACCGAAGCGGGACAGATACCGAAGCGGGACAGATACCGAAGCGGGACAGATAACCGAAGTGGGACAGGTGCGCAAGCCCTGTGGACAGAACGAGCGAGCGCAATGTCAGACTAGGAGTAAATATGACCGTTATGCGGGATTGGACGGCTGTGTTTTTCGGCAGTCCTGTGATTGTTGTCCACAGACTGGGGGCGAGTGGTGGCTGAAGTCGGGCAACCCGGTCAGAATTTGGGCAGGAGGGATACGAACCGGGCTTCGCCGAACGGGTGCGGCCGGCGCTACCGATAGCGGGAGGCAGCGGTGAGGACAGCGACACTGGGTCCGGCGCAGCGAGCCGAGGCACTGGCGGGAATGGCCGAGCGCGAACTGGATGTGCTCGTGGTGGGCGCGGGCGTGGTCGGCGCGGGCACCGCCCTGGACGCCGTGACACGCGGCCTGTCCACGGGACTGGTCGAGGCGCGCGACTGGGCGTCCGGCACATCGAGCAGGTCGAGCAAGCTCATCCATGGAGGTCTGCGCTATCTGGAGATGCTCGATTTCGCCCTAGTCCGCGAGGCCCTCAAGGAACGCGGACTGCTCCTGGAGCGGCTCGCCCCGCACCTGGTGAAGCCGGTGGCGTTCCTGTACCCGCTCCAGCACAAGGGCTGGGAGCGCCTCTACGCCGGCTCGGGCGTCGCGCTCTACGACGCGATGTCGATGGCCCGCGCGCACGGCCGCGGGCTGCCCACACACCGTCACCTGAGCCGCCGTCACGCCCTGCGCGTGGCACCCGCGTTGAAGAAGGACGCGCTGGTCGGCGCCCTTCAGTACTACGACGCGCAGATGGACGACGCCCGCTATGTGGCCACCCTGGTGCGCACGGCCTCGTCGTACGGTGCGAAAGTCGCCAACCGCGCGCGCGTGACCGGGTTCCTGCGCGAGGGCGAGCGGGTGGTCGGCGCCAAGGTGGAGGACGTCGAGGCGGGCGGGGAGTACGAGATCCGCGCCAAGCAGATCGTGAACGCCACGGGCGTGTGGACCGACGACACCCAGGCGATGGTCGGGGAGCGCGGACAGTTCCATGTCCGGGCCTCCAAGGGCATCCACCTGGTCGTCCCGAAGGACCGCATCAACTCCACCAGCGGGCTGATCCTGCGCACCGAGAAGTCCGTGCTGTTCGTCATCCCCTGGGGCCGGCACTGGATCGTCGGCACCACCGACACCGACTGGGACCTCGACAAGGCCCACCCGGCCGCGTCCAGCGCCGACATCGACTATCTGCTGGAACACGTGAACTCGGTGCTCGCGGTGCCGCTGACCAGAGACGACGTCCAGGGCGTGTACGCCGGGCTGCGTCCCCTGCTTGCCGGTGAGTCCGACGCCACCAGCAAGCTGTCGCGCGAGCACACCGTCGCGCATCCGGTGCCGGGGCTCGTCGTCGTGGCGGGCGGCAAGTACACGACGTACCGGGTGATGGCCAAGGACGCCGTGGACGAGGCGGTGCACGGGCTCGACATGCGGGTCGCCGAGTGCGTCACCGAGGACGTGCCGCTGCTCGGGGCTGAGGGGTACCGGGCGCTGTGGAACGCGCGGGCGCGGATCGCCGCCAAGACCGGCATCCATGTGGTGCGCGTGGAGCACCTGCTGAACCGTTTCGGGTCGATGGCGGAGGAGATCCTCGACCTCATCGCCAAGGACCCCACGCTCGGCGAACCCCTCCAGTTCGCCGACGACTATCTGCGCGCCGAGGTCGTCTACGCCGCCTCGCACGAGGGCGCACGGCACCTGGACGACGTCCTCACCCGTCGCACCCGCATCTCGATCGAGACCTTCGACCGGGGCACGCGCAGCGCCCGTGAGGCCGCCGAACTGATGGCACCGGTGCTCGGCTGGGACAAGGACCAGATCGAGCGCGAGGTCGAGCACTACGAGAAGCGGGTGGAGGCCGAGCGGGAGTCGCAACGCCAGCCCGACGACCTGACGGCGGACGCGGCGCGGTTGGGGGCGCCGGACATCGCGCCGCTGTGACGATGCCGGTCGGGTGCGGTCGCCGACCGCACCCGAAACCCCGCTGACCCCGAACCCCGCTACACCCGAACCCCCGCCGCGATTGAGGTCGCTTCACTCGAACGAGTGTCGTGAACTGGGATCTTTGTCCGGAACCCGGCCGTTCTACGAGATGCGGGGGCAGAACTCGGCGGCGAGCAGGGCCGGTTCGAGACCGGGGTCCGCTATCTCGCTCGTGTTCACACGGAAGGTGAGGACACGACGGCCGTCGACGGTGGCTGCGGTGCGCACGTAGCTGCCCGAGATACGGCCGTTGTGCCCCCACACCGTGATGCCGCACGGAAGCCTCACGGGGAACAGACCCATGCCGTACGAGCCGTGTGCGGTACGGGTGTCGAGCATCTCGCGCAGCCAGTGCGGGGGCAGCAGTCCGCCGCCGAGCAGGGCCGAGTAGAAGCGGTCCAGGTCGGCGAGCGTGGTCACCAGCTCGCCCGCGGCGCCGGCCACCCGCGGGTCGAGATCGGTGACGTCGGAGCCGTCGGTGGCGTAGGCGCGGCCGTGCGGCGAGGGAAGAGTGGTGCGGGAGCCCGGGAAGGAGGTGCCCGTCAGACGCAGCGGAGCGATGATGCGGCGCTCGGCCTCGGTGGCGTACGAGTTGTCGGTGACCTGTTGGATCACCAGGCCGAGCAGCACGTAGTTGGTGTTCGAGTAGGAGAAGCGGCCTCGATCGGCCGGAGGGTGGGTGACTGCCATACGGACGGCCTGAGTTGGGGAGACGGGGACCGTGCCCCCGGTGACCGCGGTGAAGTCGTACAAGCCACTGGTGTGGGTGAGCAGGGAACGGAGGGTCAGCGCGCGCCCGTCGTTGCCCGCTCCGTGTACCAGACCGGGCAGGTGCTGCTCCACCGTGTCGGACAGGGACAGCCGGTGTTCGGCGGCGAGTTGGAGGACCACGGTCGCGATGAAGGTCTTCGTGATGCTGCCGGCGCGGAAGTGGTCGGCACGGCTGATGCCCGGTCCGGCCTGTGCGTAGGCCGTCGTGCCGAGTGCGTGGTTCGTCCCGGCGTCCGTGCGGTCCGTCCCGGTCGGTGCGCCGAGGGAGCCCGTGCTGTCGTCGGCCAGCAGCGCGGCGGCGGGGGCTCTGCCCCGGGTGACGAGCAGTCGGACCAGGGCGTTTGTGTTCGGCGCCGGGCCCGCCTGCGAGGCGGCCGTGGACAGACAGAGGAGGGTCAGGGACAGCGGAATGGCCAGCAGTGTCCGAGGCGTGGGCATCGCGAACCTCCGTTCTCGCGGGTCATCCTGCCGGACTTGGCTGTGTGACCTGCGGCGGATATGCGAGGGGATGTGCCGTCGGTGCGCGGGGAGAGGCCCCCTGGGCGTTGGGCACTTGTTCGGTGGGGGACAATGGAGGCTCTGTCAGGGCGGGTTGCATGAGGGGACGCATGTCGGAGGCGGAGCGGGCGGGGACATCCCGTCAGGACACTCGTCGGGACAAGAACGAGCGTCTTCTCGCCGGGCGGTACCGGTTGGGAGGGGTGCTCGGCCGCGGAGGCATGGGCACCGTGTGGCGTGCCGAGGACGAAACCCTGGGCCGGACGGTCGCCGTCAAGGAGCTGCGGTTCCCGTCCAGCATCGACGAGGACGAGAAACGGCGGCTGATCACACGGACGTTGCGCGAGGCCAAGGCCATCGCGCGGATCCGTAACACCAGCGCGGTGACGGTCTACGACGTCGTCGACGAGGACGACCGGCCGTGGATCGTCATGGAGTTGGTCGAGGGCAAGTCGCTCGCCGAGGCCATCCGGGAGGACGGCCTGCTGGAGCCGCGGCGCGCCGCGGAGGTCGGGCTCGCGATCCTCGACGTGCTCCGGTCCGCGCACCGTGAGGGCATCCTGCACCGCGACGTGAAGCCGTCGAACGTGCTGATCTCCGAGGACGGCCGGGTCGTGCTCACCGACTTCGGTATCGCGCAGGTCGAGGGCGACCCCTCGATCACCTCCACCGGCATGCTCGTCGGCGCGCCCTCCTACATCTCCCCGGAGCGGGCCCGCGGGCACAAGCCCGGTCCGGCGGCCGATCTCTGGTCGCTCGGCGGGTTGTTGTACGCGGCGGTCGAGGGCGCACCGCCGTACGACAAGGGTTCCGCGATCGCCACGCTCACCGCGGTGATGACCGAGCCGCTGGAGGAGCCGAAGAACGCCGGGCCGTTGAAGGACGTCATCTACGGCCTGCTGAACAAGGATCCGGCCCAGCGTCTCGACGACGCGGGTGCCCGGGCGATGCTCAACGCGGTGATCCACGCGCCCGAGCCCAAGGCGGCCGAGCCGGAGCCGGCGGCGGACGCGACGCGGGTGGTGCCGCTGCCCGCGCAGCCGGGGCCCGCGGAGTCCGGTGGCAAGAAGAGCGGTGGCGGGAGCGGGAGTTCGGGTCCTTCGGCCGGGGCCGAGCGGTTGCGTGGGGCGTTGCGGTCCATGCGGAAGGCTTCGGGGGGTTCGGCGGGGGCCGGGGCGGCCACGTCTGCGGCGGCCGCGGGTTCTGCTACGAGTCCGGGGCCGACTGCGAGTCCAGCAGCGGGTTCGGGTTCGGGTTCTGGTGCGGCTTCAACTCCCGTTGCCGGTAAGCCGGGTGGCTCTGGTGCGGGTGCCGGCGCGGCTGCTGCTGCCGGGGCTGGTTCGGCCGGCGTTGCCGGTGCATCGGGCAGGAGTGGCTCTGGCGCTGCGGGGACCGCCGGCTCCGGTGGTGCGAAGGGCGCGGCTACCGGCGGGAGTTCAGGGTCTGCTGCTGGCGGGCCTCGGACGCCCGGGGTGCCTTCGGCTCGGTCGGCGGGTGCTTCTGGTGCGGCGACCCCTTCCGGGACGTCGGCCGGTGCGGGGACTGCTGGGGGTGCCGGGGCTTCGGCTAGTTCCGGGACTGTGGCCGGTTCGGATGCTGCGGCCGGCTCGGCGGCGAAGGCCGGTGCGTCGGACTCGGGTACGCGCAACTCGGGTACACGCGACCCCGGTACGCGTGCTCTCGGTGTGCAGGCGGCCGGGCTGCGGGAGACGGGACTGCGGGACTCCGGTGCGCGCGACCTGGGTGGCGCGACGCACGAGTCGAGCACTCGGTCGGCCAACTCGGCTTCCGGTGGGCGGAGTTCCGGGTGGCCCGTGATGACGCCGCCGGATCTGCCGCCGCGGCCGGTGCCGAGGGCGCCGATCACCGACGTGGTGCCGAAGCGGACGCTGGTGATCATCGCGGTCGTCATCGTGCTCGCGGTGCTCGGTGTCGTGCTGGCGCTCACGCTCGGTGACGGCGATGGTGACAGCGGCTCGAAGGGGTCGAAGAGCAACAGCGGTGCCAAGGCGGGCAGTAGCGCCAGTGCGAGCGCGAGCGCGGGTGCCGACGACACCAAGAAGGACAACGGCGGCACCGGGAGCACGGGCGGGGCGAAGACCGACTCCACGGCTACGGCACCGGCCGCGGGGAACACGGCGGGTTCGGGTACGAACGCGTCCGGCGGGACCGGTGACGAGGCGGACGGTTCCTCGGGCGGCGCCGCGGTTGTGAAGACGTACAAGGGGAGCCAGGGGTTCTCGATCGGGCTGCCCGCCGGGTGGTCGTACCAGTCGACCGATTCGGCGGGGGTCCGGTTCACCGGGCCGGACGGGCAGAAGCTGCTGGTCGCCTGGACCAGTACGCCGAAGGGCGATCCGGTGGCGGACTGGAAGAACCAGGAGCAGTACATGACGCGCTCCGGGTACACGCGGATCCGAATAGAGAAGGTGGACTACCGGAGCTGGAACACGGCCGACTGGGAGTTCACCTATGAGGACGGCGGGACGAAGTACCGCACCATCGACCGCGGGTTCGTCGTCAACAGTCATCTCGGATATGCCCTCATGTACACCGCGAAAGACGCCAATTGGGGCAGCGAGCTCCGCAAGAACACCTGGACGACCCTGACAAAGACGTTCGAACCGAAGTCGTGAGGCGGGTGGGCCCGGGTTTGGCGCGCCAGATCCGTCAACCCCTCTTTGTGGCTTGCCTCCGGCACGTATCGTGAGTGGTTGCGGACCGTACGCATCCAGGTATGTGGGCGGAACGGGCCGCAAGGCGAACGGAATTGACCAACCGGGCGGCCGGGGGAGGCAACGTGGACGACTATGCGGGTCGGGTGCTCGCCGACCGCTACCGCCTGCCGCTGCCGCCCTCCGACGAGTACGAACTCACCGAGACCCGGGCCTTCGACACCTACAGCGGGCAGGAAGTCCTGGTACGCCAGGTGCCGTTGCCGGAGGTCGTCGAGGCGGAGGTGCTCGGCGAGGACGGGCTGCCCGACGGGTTCACGGCGCGTGAGCGCGGGGCGCGGCGGCCGACCGCGGCGCGGACCGCCACGCGGCGGCCCTCCGATCCGGCGGTACGGCGTGCGGTCGAGGCCGCGCAGGCCGCGGCGCGGATCCCCGACCATCCCCGGCTGGACCAGGTCTTCGACGTGTTCGCCGAGGGCGGTTCGCTGTGGATAGTGAGCGAACTGGTGTCCGCCCAGCCGTTGTCGGCGCTGCTGGTCGAGAAGCCGTTGTCGCCGTACCGGGCGGCCGAGGTCGCCGCCGACGTGCTCATGGCACTCCGAGTCCTGCACGCGCACGGCTGGGTCCACCGGAACATCACCGCCCGCACGGTGCTCGTCTGCGACGACGGTCGCGTGATGCTGACCGGCCTCGCGGTCGGCGCGGCGGAGGAGGCACTGTGCGGCTACGACCCGGTGCCGGTCCAGGACGGCGACGAGGGCGGACGCGGGGAGCAAGGGCAGCGCGGTGGCGAGGCAGCGGTACCCGCGAGTTTCCGGGCCCAGGGTGGCTCTGTGCCGCGCGGGGGTGCTACGGCTCCGGGCGGTTCTGTGCCGCGTGCGGGTTCCACGGCCCCGGGCGGCTCCCTCCCTCCCGCGGGCTCGACAGCTCCTCCCGGACCCAGGGCTCCCGGCGGCTCTACGGTTCCTGCGGTCCCCGGTAACTCCCGTGGCAGCGGCGCCAGTAGCGGCGGGGCGATCGGCTTCGGCGGCGCGGGCGGCGGAACCGGCACCGGTGCGGCCGCCGCTGCCGTAGGCCCCGGTGCGGTGGACCCCGAGGCCGCCCGGCGGGCCGCGATCGAGGCGCGGGCCGCTGGAGGGCTGCCCGGAGTCGGTGTGGAGGGCGGTGGCGCGAGCGCGTCCTCCGCCGAACTGGCCCGCAGAGAAGCGGACGCCGGCGGTGACGTCCGGGCCGCGCGGGCCGGCGCGATCGCCGCGTACCGCGCGGGCGCGCGAGCCGCCGCCCGCGTACAGGAGACCCAGCAGCCGGCGCTCCCCGGTGCCCGCCCCGCCGTGGAGGGCGAGCGCGACGCCGCACCCCAGGCCAACGGTTCGGCCCAACTGCCGTACGCCGGCGGCAACGGCGTCGAGCACACGGCCGGTACCACGCCCCCGGGCCAGATAGCCGACCCCTACGGCGTCCGCAACACCACCGCCTGGCACGGCGCGGCACCACGCCCTGGCGCACCGTCCCCGACAGACACGTTCCCCGTCCCGGACCCGTCGGCTTACGGCGGCGAGGCTCGTCCCTACGGCGGCGCGGGCACCTTTACGGGCGGCGGCGACGTTCGTCCCCGTGGCGGGGAGGCCTCGGCCTACGGCTCGGACGCCCCGGCCTACGGTGGCGAGGCCCGTCCTTACGGCGCGGGCACCCCGACCGGCGGCGGAGACATCCGTCCTCACGACGGGAACGCCTCCACCTACGGCCCGGACGCCCAGGCCTACGGCGGGGAGGCCCGTCCCTACGGCAGCACGGAGACCCCGACCGGCGGCGGCGACGCTCGTCCCCAGGGCGGCGAAGTCTCGGCCTACTCCGGCGAAGCCCGTCCCTACGGCGGCGCGGGCACCCCGACCGGCGGCGGCAACACCCGTCCCCACGGCCCGGACGCCTCACCCCAGGGCGGCGAAGCCCGTCCCTACGGTGGCGCGGGCACCTCCGCCTACGGCCCGGACACCTCCCCCCACCGCCCAGGCACCTCCGCCCACACCCCCGACACCTCCACCTACGGCGCCCTCACCCCCGCCGCCGGTCAGCTCGCCGGTCAGTCCGGCGTCCCCTTCCTGGGTGACCCCCATCTCCCGGGCCACGACGGGTCCGCCCCCGGCAACTCCGGTAACTCCCCCCAACCCCCCGCCCGTTGGGACGATCTCGCCTCCGTCGGTGCCCCCGCTCGCCGTGGTCCCGCCACCGCGCTCGCAGCCGAGCGGGCGCGGCAGGTGCGGATGACTGTCGTGGGGCCGGTGACCGAGCGGTGGGCGCCCGAGCAGGCCGTGCCGGTGCATGAGAACTGGCAGTTGGCCGCGCCGATCGGGCCGGCGACCGACCTGTGGGCGCTCGGGGCGCTGCTCTTCCGGGCCGTACAGGGGCATGCGCCTTATCCGGAGGAGTCGACGGCCGAGCTGGTGCAGCTCGTGTGTGCGGAGCCGCCTGCCTTCGCCGAGGAGTGCGGGCCGCTGCGGCCCGTTGTGGAGTCCTTGCTGCGGCAGGACCCGACCGAGCGGCTGGACTTCGAGGAACTGCGGGGCTGGCTGCGGTCGTTGGTGCGTTCGGCGCCCGAGCCCGAGGCCGGTACTCATGTCGTCGCCACCCCGCCGACCGACCCGCGCCGACTGCCGATCGTGCGGCGGCGCGGCGAGTTGGTGCGCAGGCGGCGGGCCGGGCTGCCCGCGACCAGTCCGCACGGCCGGCACAAGCGGGCCAAGCAGGAAGTCGGAGGGTCGCCAAGGAGGTTGGGGCGGACGCTGGTCATCCTCATCTTCCTTCTGCTGGCCGGTGCCGTCGCGTACGCCATGCTCTTCCTGCCCAAGGCCGGGGAGGACACCGGAGCCGGGCAGGGGGACAGAACCGGGACCGCGGGGGACGTCAGCGCCGCGCCCTCCCAGTCCTCGGCCGCGGCGAGCAGCCAGCCGCAGCCCGATCAGACCTCGCCCAGCAGCCACAACACCCCGTCCACATCCGCCAGTTCGAGCCAGACATCGACCGACCCGAACGTCGCCGACGGGTTCGTGCTGCGCAAGGACCCCGAAGGGTTCCAGCTCGCCGTGGCCAAGGGCTGGACCCGCACGCCCAAGAACGGGAGCGGCCAAGTCGTCTACTCCCAAGGCGACTTCGAGCTGATCGTCGTAGCGGGACGGGACAGCGCCACGGCGAACGGCAGCGACCCGATGGTCTATCAGCGGGACAAGGAGGCCGAGTTGCAGCCGTACCGCAACTCCAGTTGGGCCACCGCGACCGGGCTGCGGACCATCACGGTGGGCGGAAAGACCATGGCCGAGGGGCAGTTCACCTGGACGGACAGTCAGGGCGGTGATCTGTTCGTGCGCAACATGGCGTTCCTCATCAACGGGCGCTACCACATCGTGCAGGTACGCGGCCCGGAGGCTCAACGGGACGAGGTGACACGGCTGTACGAGCAGGCGTCGTCGACCTACCAGTACACCGGGTGACCTGCGAAGGCGGCGCGCCGGAGCGCGCTGGTTCCCGTTCGGGCGCAGAAGCGACAACCGTCACAGTGCGGTCTCCGTGGTACCCCGCCGGTTCCCTGGACGAGGGCCTGTCCTTACGCTGAGCCTGTCAAGAGCATTGCGGGGAAACGTGAATCAGATGCAGGGCCTGCTCCTCGCGGGGCGCTATCGGCTGGCCGAGTCGATCGGCAGCGGCGGCATGGGCCGGGTGTGGCGTGCGCACGACGAGGTGCTGCACCGGGCCGTCGCCATCAAGGAGTTGACGGCCGCGCTGTATGTGTCCGAGAGCGACCAGCCGAGGCTGCTGGCGCGCACCCGCGCCGAGGCGCGCGCCGCCGCGCGGATCAACCACTCCGCCGTCGTCACCGTGCACGACGTACTCGAACACGACGGCCGCCCATGGATCGTCATGGAGCTGGTCGAGGGCAACTCCCTTGCCGACGAGGTCAAGGAGCAGGGCCGGATAGAGCCGGCCGAGGCCGCGCGCATCGGCATATGGGTGCTGCGCGCCCTGCGTGCCGCGCACGCCGCCGGTGTCCTGCACCGTGACGTCAAGCCCGGCAACGTGCTGCTCGGGCAGGACAGGCGGGTGCTGCTCACCGACTTCGGCATCGCGCAGATCGAGGGCGACAGCACCATCACGCGCACGGGAGAGGTCGTAGGCTCCGTCGACTACCTCGCCCCCGAGCGCGTGCGCGGCGCCGACCCCGGTCCGTCCTCCGACCTGTGGGCGCTGGGCGCCACGCTCTTCACGGCGGTCGAGGGCCGCTCTCCGTTCCGCCGCACCTCGCCGCTGTCCACCATGCAGGCCGTCGTCGAGGAGGAGGCCGGTGAGCCGCGGTACGCCGGTGCGCTCGCCCCCGTCATCGCCGCGCTGCTGAACAAGGACCCCGCGCTACGACCCGACGCCGACCAGGCCGAGCAGATGCTCGCGGAGGCGGCCGAGGGGCGCAGGCCGAGGGCGGCGCAGGAATGGCTGCCGACCCAGCAAGTGGGCTCGCAGCACGGCGGGTTGGCGGAGAACTCCAGTCCGGGTTCGGGTTCCGGTTCGGGTGTGAATCCGTACGGGTCGGCGACCGGCGGCGCGACGCCGTACCCGTCCGCGACCGGGCCGACCACCCACCACACGCCGCTCGTCGGCGGTACGGCGGTCCCGCCCGCCCGGCCGAAGCGTCGCCGGTTCCGTTCGGTCGTCCTGGTGGTCGTCCTCGCCGCGCTCGTCGGCGGCGGTACGGCGCTGGGGCTGCAGAAGTGGAACCAGGACCGCGACGAGAACGGCACCAGCCCGGGCTCCGGCGTCTCGCAGAGCCCGAGCCCCAGCGGGGTCGACGCCACGCCGTCCCCGGTGCAGGGTTCCGTTCCCGCCAACTGGGAGGTCCACCACGACCCTTGGGGCTTCGACGTCTCCCTCCCCAAGGGCTGGAAGCGGAAGGTCTACGGCGTCAGCGACGACGGCAGCATCAAGCAGGTCGACTACACGCCCGACAACGGCAAGCACTTCGTCCGCATCGCCCTCGACACCTCACCGGACTTCCCCACCGCGTACGACCACCAACTGGACCTGGAGGTGCAGCTCCAACGCCTGGTCGCCTACAAGCGGGTGACCCTGGAGGAGAACACCTACCGCGACCGTCCGGGCTCCCTCTGGGACTACACCTGGACCGCGCAGGCGAAGGACACCCCCTACCCGGGGCCGCGGCGGGCCATCGAGGAGACGTACCTGTCCCGTGACGGCGTGGAGTTCGCGATCTACATGTCGTCCCCGGCCGCCGACTGGGCCGAGACCAGCGCGCAGTTCAAGTCGGTCCTGCAGAGCTGGAGCCCCGACTCGGGCTGACCGCTTCCGGTTGCGTCATGATGGTGCGCATGGGGACCGAGGGGGACAACGTCCGGGTGATCGCCGGGCGTTACCGACTGGAGAAGCGGCTCGGGCGCGGTGGCATGGGCGTCGTGTGGCGGGCGACCGACCAACTGCTGGGCCGCCAGGTCGCCGTCAAGGAGATCGCCCAGGACGACACCCTCTCCGAGGAGGAGGCCCGTCGGCAGCGCGACCGTACGCTGCGCGAGGCACGGGCGGTCGCGCAACTGCGGCACCCGCACGTCATCGTCGTGCACGACGTGGTCGAGCAGGACGAACAGCCGTACATCGTCATGGAGTTGCTCGACGGCGGTTCGCTCGCCGATCTGATCTCCACCCGTGGCCCGGTCGACGCCGCCGAGGGCGCGCGGATCGGGGTCGCCCTGCTCGGCGCGTTGCGCACGGCGCATGCGGCGGGCGTCCTGCACCGGGACATCAAACCGGCCAACGTGCTGCTCGGGACGGCCTCCGACGAGGCCGAAGCCGACCGGGTCGTGCTGACCGACTTCGGTATCGCGCAGGTCGTGGGCGCTACGACGCTCACCGAGAGCGGCGCGTTCGTCGGCTCGCCCGAATACACCGCGCCGGAGCGCATGTCGGGCCTGCGGACCGGTCCCGCGTCCGACCTGTGGTCGCTGGGCGCGCTGCTGTGCACGATCCTGAGCGGTGAATCGCCGTTCCGGCGCGACTCGTTGGGCGGCATCCTGCACGCGGTCGTCTTCGACGAGATCCGCCCGCCCGAGCAGGCCAGGCCGCTGCTGCCCGTCGTAAGGGGACTGCTCGAACGCGATCCGGAACTGCGGCTGGAGGCGGCCGAGGCGGAGCGGATGCTGCGGGCCTTCCTGGACACCGGGCGGACACCGAGCGCCACGTCGTCCGGCCGTACGGCACACCCGACGCCGGGCTACACGCCGACCCAACGGGACGTACCGAGAAGGCAGTTGACCACCCCGGCGACGCCGCCCGCCCCCGCGCCCTCCGCCACGGCGGAGCAGCAGTCGCCCCGGCGTACCAGGCGCGGTGTGCTCGTCACCGCGTTGCTGGTCGCGGCGATGGCGGGGGCCGGGGTGTCGGCCGCGGCCCTCTTGATCCGGGGGGACGGAGACGGGGGCGCCGCCGGGCCGGCGAATTCGGCGCCGTTGACCTCCACGAGTGCCGGTACACGGTCACCGTCCTCCACACCCACACCCACACCCACACCCACACTCTCGGCCACGTCCAACACCCCCACCGCACCGTCCGGTTACCGCATCGCCCACGATCCCGACGGCTTCTCCCTCGCGGTACCGGAGGACTTCGTGCGGGTACCGCAGGGCGAGCGCATCTTCTACATGTCGCCGGGGGAGACCTTCCGCCTCGGCATCAAGATGTCCGACCCCGAACAGGGCGGCCCGCTCGCGGTGATGAAGCGCTCGGCGGCCAAGGGGGCGGACACGAACCCCGGTTACCACGACGGCAAGGTCACCGACACCACGCACTACGGACACCCCGCGGCGCTCTGGGAGTTCACCTGGAACGGCTTCAGCACGGCGGAAGGGCCCCGGCACACCTACGACATGGCCTGGGAGGAGAACGGCCGGATGTACGACGTGTGGGTGTCGGCGCCGGTCGGGAAGGTGCGGGAGGCGAAGGAGTACTTCGACGTCGCGCTCGGCACGTTCGCACGGGCATGAACCCGATATATGGGGCATCCCGCGTCACGGCTCTGTGACCGGAAAGCACCAGAGGTGGCTGCGATGGCATCTGGCGCGATATGGATGGAGGTATGAGCAGCCATGGGGGAGCCCGACACGGAGCCGACGAGCCGACGAGTTTCGCTCTGCAACCGCCGAACCCGCGGCTGGCCGTGCCCACGCCGGTGCCGCACCCGGACAACCCGTACGCGGCTGCCGCCCCCGCCCCCTCGCCGGAACCCGGCACCGGACGCCTCGTAGCCGGGCGGTACCGGCTGCTCGGTAAGCTCGGGCACGGCGGGATGGGCACGGTATGGCGGGCGAAGGACGAGACGGTGGACCGCGAGGTCGCCGTGAAGGAACCGCGCGTCCCGGACCACCTTCCCGAACGCGAACGCGCCAACGCCTTCGAGCGGATGCGCCGTGAGGCCCGCGCGGCGGCCCGGCTCGACCACCCGGCCGTCGTGAACGTGCATGACGTGGCCGTCGTCGACGGTCAGCCGTGGATCGTGATGGAGCTGGTCACCGGCCGCTCGCTGGGCGACGCGTTGCAGGAGGGCACCCTCGACGCGCGCGACGCGGCCCGGATCGGCCTCCAGGTGCTGGGCGCGTTGGAAGCGGCGCACGCGGCGGGCGTCCTGCACCGTGATGTGAAGCCGGACAACGTCCTGTTGGGCCGCCACGACCGCGTCGTCCTGACCGACTTCGGCATCGCCCAGATCGAGGGCGAGACGAACCTGACCGACACCGGCGGCTTCGTCGGCTCGCCCGAATACATCGCGCCGGAACGGGTGTTGGGCCAGCGCCCCGGCCCCGCCTCCGACCTGTGGTCCCTCGGCGTGGTCCTGTACGCGGCGACGGAGGGCGTCTCACCGTTCCGCCGCAGCAACACCCCCGCCACTCTCCAGTCGGTCCTCAACTCCGCGCCCGCACCGCCGACTTCGGCACCGGGCCCGCTCGCCGACCTCATCACCGCCCTCCTCGCCAAGGACGCGGCGAGCCGCCCGAACGCGGCCCAGGTGCGCGCCGCACTGGAATCGGTGGCGAACCCGCCGGCGCCGGTGCCCACGCAGGAGGTGCGGTACGTCGAACGCCCCAGTGCGGCAAGGGGAGTTCGGCCGGGCCGCAAGACGTGGTTCGGGCTCGGTGCGGTGGTCGTCGCGGCGGCGGTGGCGGCGTATCTGCTGATCGGGAACCCGTTCGCCGGATCGCGGACGCTCCCGTCCGACTGGCGGAAGCACCACGTGCAGGACGTCGCGGCGACGCTCGCGGTCCCCGCCAAGTACCAGCCCGGCCTGCCCGACCGCCGGACGGACAAGGGCCACTGGATCACGTACACCGACTGGAGCGGGAGCATCTCGGTCGGCCTCGCCCTCCTCAAGAAGTCCGAGGACACCCTCGACGAGATCAAGGACTCCGCCGCGGCCCAAATGTACGACGACAACGGCGACTTCAAGCAGAGCGGCAGCTCCAGCCTCGACATGCCGGAGAACCCGAAGACGGCCACCGAGCCGACCGGCACCTACCGGGGCAGGCCCGCCGCGATGAACACGATCGTCTACGACACCGACGACAGCCAGTACCCCCGCCCCCGCGAGGTTCAGATCTTCTACTACAAGACCACCTCCGGCGACATGTACCGGCTCACGATCGGCTACCCCGGCGACGGCGACTTCACCGCCCGTGGCCGCGAGGTGGCGAAGACGGCGATCGCGAACCTGGACGTCGACAAGTCGTGAGCGGCGATACGGACGTTGACCTCGCGGTCATGAGCGTGCGCGCGCTCGGCGACCGCGGTCTGCCGGCCGATGTGGTCGACGTGTTCGCCGCCCGCCGCCGCTACTCCGCCGTGGAACTGGAGCAGTTGGGCCTGCGTGGCGGCGGAACGGACTTCGACCTCTTCGGGCTGCGGGACCGGCTGGAGAGCGTTGTCTGGGTGAGCGACGAGGAGTTCGCGGCGCATGGACTCGACGCGGCGGAGATCGCGGAACTGCGGCGCTGGGCCCTGGAATGGGAGTCCGACTTGGGACTGCGGCTCGCGGAGGACTACGAGGACGACCCCGACCCCGATCCCGACGACGCCCCCGATCCCGAGGGCGAGTGACTACGAACTCCCCGCCGATACCCGGTACTTCCCCGGCGTCACCCCGAACTCCCGGCTGAACGCGTGCGACAGGGCGTACGGGCTGCCGTACCCCGCCTCCCGTGCCACCGCCGCCAGCGAGGCGTCCGTGTCGCGCAGCCGCGTCGCCGCCAACGTCAGCCGCCACCACGTCAGATACGCCATCGGTGCCCGCCCCACCAGCGCGGTGAACCGGCGGGCCAGCGTCGCCCGGGACACGCCCGCCGCCGCGGCCAGCCGGTCGTTGGTCCAGGGCGCGGCCGGGTCCGAGTGCAGGGCCCGTAGCGCGGCCGTGGTCACCGGATCGCTCAGCACCGACGGCCAACTGCCCGTCTCCGCCTCGGACATCCACGCCCGCACCAGGTAGATCAGCAGCAGGTCGAGCAGGCTCGGCAGCGCCAGGCAGGCTCCCGGCCGCCGTTCGTCCAACTCGTTCGCCAACAGGTCGACGGCGGACCGGAGTTCGGGGTGGCGGCCGACCCGGTTCGGCAGATGGACCACCTCCGGCAGCTCCGCCATCAGCGGATGCGTCCGGCTCCGGTCCAGCTGGTACTTCCCGCACAGCAACTCGACCTCGCGCCCGTCCCCACCCCCGGCCGGCCGCCGCATCTCCTCGAACGGCACCGCCCGCGCCGTGTCACCGGGCGAGTCCGCCAGCACGTGTCCCGCACCGTGCGGCAGCAGTACGACATCCCCCGCGCCCAGCGTCACCGGCTCACCGCCCGTGTCGGGCACCAGCCAGCAGCCACCCGCGAGCACGACATGGAACCCGGCACCCGCGTACGGCGCGAGCCGAGTGCACCAACTGCCGCCCACGCGCAGTCGGTTGGAGGAGGGCCGCCCGGTCCGTACGGCGGAGATCGCGTCGCTCACCACGTCCATGCGGCCAGGTTACGCCAGACGCGGCAGCGGTGAGCTGTCTGCGTATCCAGATGAGTCTTCAGCGCATTGAAGCACTCACAGAACGCTCTCTACGCTGATTTCCATGACCGAGGACAACGTAGAGACCTTCATGATCGGTGACGTCGAAGTCGTCCGAGTCGTCGAGTGGGCGCAGCCCTACGCCCCCGCCCGCACCCTCGTCCCGGACCTGCCGCCCGGCGTCTGGCAGGACCTCCGCGAGACGCTCGCGCCCGACCACTGGGAACCCGAGACCGACCGCGTGGTGGTGGCGCTCCAGACGTGGGTGGTGCGCAGCGCCGGGCGGACCGTGCTCGTGGACACCGGGGTCGGCAACGGGCGGGAACGGCCCGGAAATCCGCTGTTCCACATGAGTCAGGGCGACCTCCCGGGGCGGCTGGCGCGGGCCGGCGTACGGCCGGAGGAGGTCGACGTCGTCGTCAACACGCACATCCACGGTGATCACGTGGGCTGGAACACCCATGATGTGGACGGGAGTTGGGTGCCGATGTTCCCGAGCGCGCGGTATCTCCTGCCTGCCGCCGACGACTTCCACTTCGGGCCCGAGAACAACTACGGCGGTGCGGTACGCCCTGACGACCGCCTGACCTACGAGGACAGCGTCGCGCCCGTGCACCGCGCCGGGCTGGCGACCCTGTGGGACGGCACGTACCGCGTCGACGAGCAGCTGACGTTGGAGTCCGCGCCCGGGCACACCCCGGGGTCGTCCGTCCTGCGGGTCGCCTCCGGCGGTGAACGGGCCGTGTTCGTAGGGGACTTGCTGCACAGCCCGGTCCAGATTCCGCATCCCGAGTGCAGCAGCTGCTTCTGTCTCGATCCCCGGGAGGCCGCGGACAGCCGCCGACGCGTCCTCGAACGGGCTGCGGACGAACGGGAGTTGGTGATTCCGGCACACTTCGGCGGTACCGGTGTCGCGGAGGTTCGGCGGGAGGGTGGCAGGCTCGTGCTCGGGTAGCAGGACGCGCGTCGACAAGGCCGTATCCGGCACGGTACTGATGGTGCATGAGCGAAGTCGGCGAACAGGTGCGCGACAAACGTCTGGTCGGCGGTCGCTATCGGCTGCTCGAACGGATCGGCTCCGGCGGCATGGGCACCGTGTGGCGGGCGTACGACGAACTCGTGGACCGCGAAGTCGCCGTGAAACAACCGCGGTTGCCCGGTGATCCGGAGGACGAGGAGTTCCAGCGCGCCGCCCACCGGCTCTACCGCGAGGCCCGCGCCGCGGCCCGGGTCGACCATCCCTCCGCCGTGGCCATCCACGATGTCGTCATCGAGGACGAACTCCCGTGGATCGTCATGGAGTTGGTGCGCGGCGAGTCCCTGCACGAACTGCTCAAGCGCGGCTCCCTCACGCCCGCCGACGCCGCGCGCATCGGCCTCGCGGTCCTCGGCGCCCTGTGCGCCGCCCACGCCGTAGGCATCGTGCACCGGGACGTGAAACCCGCCAACGTCCTGCTCGGCCCTCCCCCACTCTCGACTTCGCTCGAGCAGGGGGACCCCCATGCCCGTGTCGTCCTCACCGACTTCGGCATCGCGCACATCCAGGGCGAGGAATCCCTCACCGCCAGCGGGGAGTTCGTGGGTTCCCTGGAGTTCATCGCCCCCGAGCGCATGTCGGGCACGGGTGCCGGACCGGCCTCCGACCTGTGGTCCCTGGGTGTGCTGCTGTACGCGGCCGTCGAAGGGGCATCTCCCTTTCGCCGTACGACTGTTGAGTCCACCCTCGGCGCGATCCTCGCCGGCGAACCACCCGAGCCGACCCGGGCGGGGCCTCTCGGGCCGCTGGTCGTACGGATGTTGGCGCGGGACCCGGAGGAACGGCCGGGGGCGGAGGAGGTCGGCGCGGTACTGGAGGCGGTGGCCGCGGGGAAGGACGTACCGGAGCCGGCGGTCACGGTTCAGGACACGGAGCCCGAAGCGCCTGAAGAGGCGGCCACCGTCCGCGACGCCGTACCGGAACCCGAACCCAGGCCCAAGTCCCGTCCCCGGCGCGCCCTTCTCACCCTCGGGGTACTCCTCCTGGCAGGCCTCGTCCTCGGCACCGTCCTGGAGAGATTCCTCGGCAAGGACTCGGACTCCTGGACCGCCCACCAGCGGGACGGCATGAGCGCGGTCCTCTTCCTCCCGCCCCAGTACCAGCTTCTGGAGACACAGGCGGCAGCCGGCAGCCGCACGGTCACCTACGGCGCCGGCGCCCTTCGCGTCCGCCTCACCGAATGGGACAAGGCCGCCGACTCGCCCCTCGCCGAAGCGCACACCCTGGGCCGGGGCACGTCCAACCCGCAGTACACCCGCACCGGCTTCCGCGGAAACAAGGACGCGGTCCTCGCCGACACCACCTACGCACAGTCGGGCGTCCCCACCCGCGCGATGGCCCTGATCGTCCGCACCGCCGATCAGCGCATGTACGAACTGCGCGTGGACATGCCCAAGGGCACACCGGCGGAGAAGAAGGGCACCGCACTCTTCAAGGGCGCCCGCGCCCGGCTCACCCTCCCGGGAAACTGATCCGGCGACCACCGGCCGGTGATCATCCCCACACAACGCCCTGATCAGTGCATTCGTTGCCAGTGATCACTGGCGCGGTGTGAGTACTCGGTGAATCCCCATTACCGACGGGTACCCAAACCTCCCGTAGCGGCATACCCTGCCGCACATGACGGACTCGCAGGCCCCGGAAAAGACCGGTACGGAAACGACGACCGGCACGAACCCCCTCGCGCCGGCCCCCACAGGCGCCCGTACCGCCGCCGATGTGGTCACCCCGGAGCTGGTCGCCCAGCTCACGAAGGGTGTGGTCGGCTCCGGCCGGACCGCCAACCACTCGCCGTTCACCGGTGAGAAGCTCGCCGACCTGCCCGAGTCCACACCCGAGGACGTGGCGAAGGCCTTCGACGCGGCCCGCGCCGCGCAGGCCCTGTGGGCGCAGACGCCGGTACGGCAGCGTGCGGCCGTGCTGCTCCGCTTCCACGACCTCGTCCTCGCCCGCCAGGCCGAGGTCCTCGACCTGATCCAGCTGGAGACCGGCAAGGCGCGGCTGCACGCGCACGAGGAGGTGCAGGCCGTCGCCGTCGCGGCCCGCCACTACGGCCGCAAGGCCCCCGCCTACCTCAAGCCGAAGCGGCACACCGGCGCCGTCCCGACCCTCACCAAGGTCACCGAACTCCGGCATCCGCGCGGGGTAGTTGGCCAGATCGCCCCCTGGAACTACCCGTTCGAACTCTCCGTCGGCGACGCGCTCCCGGCCTTCGCGGCGGGCAACGCGGTCGTGATGAAGCCGGACACGGAGACCTGCCTGACCGCCCTGTGGGCCCGCGACCTCCTCATCGAGGCGGGCCTGCCGGCCGAGGTCTTCCAGGTCGTCCTCGGCGAGGGCCCGGTCGTCGGCCCCGAGGTCGTCAAGCACGCCGACTACGTCTCCTTCACCGGCTCCACCCGCACAGGGCGTGAGGTCGCGCAGGCTGCCGCCGCCCGCCTGATCGGCGTCTCCCTCGAACTCGGCGGCAAGAACGCCATGGTGGTCCTGGAGGACGCCGACATCGACAAGGCGGCGGCGGGCGCGGTCCGCGCCTGCTTCTCCTCCGCCGGTCAACTCTGCGTCTCCATCGAGCGGTTGTACGTCCACGAGTCGATCGCCGACACCTTCCTCGACCGCTTCGCCGCCCGCACCAAGGCGATGCGCCTCGGCACGTCGCTGGCGTACGGCGCGGACATGGGATCGCTGGCGGGGGAGCGCCAGTTGGAGTCGGTGACGCGCCATGTGGACGAGGCCGTGGCCAAGGGCGCGAAGCTCGTGGCCGGTGGCGTCGCCCGCCCGGACATCGGCCCGTACTTCTTCGAGCCCACCATCCTCGACGGCGTCGAGGCCCCCATGGCCGTCTGCGCCGAGGAGACCTTCGGCCCGGTCGTCTCCGTGTACCGCTTCAAGACGGACGACGAGGTGGTGGAGGAGGCCAACTCCACGCCGTACGGCCTCAATTCCTCGGTCTGGACGAAGAACGGCAGCCGGGGCCGCGCGATCGCCGCCCGCCTCCGCACCGGCACGGTCAACGTCAACGAGGGCTACGCCTCCGCCTACGGCAGCGTCCAGTCCCCGATGGGCGGCATGAAGGACTCCGGCCTCGGCCGCCGCCACGGCTCGGAGGGCATCCTCAAGTACACGGAGGCCCAAACGGTCGCCCAGCAGCGGCTGTTGCCGATGGCGCCTTCGCTGGGAATGACCGACGAGGCGTATGCGCAGTTCATGAGCAGGAGTCTCCGGGCGATGAAGCTGTTCCGGCTCAGGTAGGGGCTTTTGCTTTTAGGGGCGCGGCACTGTATCGATATGCGGCTCCGCCGCGTGGGCGCGCTCAGCCACAACGCACCCGCACGCGAAACTCAACGAGGAGACCCCGTGCCCCAGGACACCTACGACTACGACGTCATAGTCGTCGGCTCAGGCTTCGGCGGCTCGGTAACCGCCCTACGCCTCACGGAAAAGGGCTACAACGTCGGCGTGTTGGAAGCAGGCCGCCGCTTCACCCCGTCGACGCTCCCCAAAAACTCCTGGGACCTCAAGAACTACCTCTGGGCCCCCAAGCTCAACATGTACGGCATCCAACGCATCCACCTGCTCGGCAACGTCATGGTCCTGGCCGGCGCAGGCGTAGGCGGCGGCTCGCTGAACTACGCCAACACCCTCTACGTCCCCCCGAAGCCCTTCTTCGAAGACCCCCAGTGGCGCGAAATCACCGACTGGGAAGAGGAGTTGACCCCGTACTACGACCAGGCCCGCCGCATGCTCGGCGTACGCCTCAACCCGACGATGACCCCGTCGGACGTACACCTGAAGGCCGCGGCCCAGCGAATGGGCGTGGGCGACACCTTCCACATGGCCCCCGTCGGCGTCTTCTTCGGCGACGGCAAGGACGCCGAGGGAACCACGAAGGCACGCCCCGGCGAACAGGCCGCCGACCCGTACTTCGGCGGCGCGGGCCCCACCCGCAAGGCCTGTACCGAGTGCGGCGAGTGCATGACGGGCTGCCGCCACGGCGCCAAGAACACCCTGAACGAGAACTACCTCTACCTCGCCGAGAAGGCGGGCGCGAAGGTCCACCCGATGACGACGGTCGTATCGGTCACCGACGACTCGCAGGGCGGCTACGCGATCGCCACCCTGCCGACCGACGCGCGCCGCACGTCGGAGGGCCGTACCTTCAAAGCCCGCCGGGTCGTCCTCGCCGCCGGCACCTACGGCACGCAGACTCTCCTGCACCGCATGAAAACGGGCGGCCAATTGCCGTACCTCTCCGAGAAGTTGGGTGAACTGACCCGCACCAACTCGGAGGCGCTGGTCGGCGCGCAGACGACCGGCCGCCGGTACCGCAAGGCGACCGGCACCCGGCAGGTCGACTTCACGCGCGGAGTCGCCATCACGTCCTCGATCCACCCCGACGAGAACACCCACATCGAACCGGTCCGCTACGGCAAGGGATCCAACTCGATGGGCGGCCTCTCGATCCTCCAAGTCCCGTACGCGGAGGGCTCGTCGAGGGCACTGGGCTGGCTCGCGAACGCGGCCAGGCACCCCCTCCTCGTCCTGCGCTCGCTCTCCAACCGCCGATGGTCGGAGCGGACCATCATCGGCCTGGTGATGCAGTCGCTGGACAACTCCCTGACGACGTACCTGAAACCGGACGGCGTGGGGAAAGGGCTGTTGACGGCCCGTCAGGGACACGGCGCTCCCAACCCCAAACAGATCAGGGCGGCTTCGGAGGGCGCGGCGGCGATCGCGGCCGAGATCAATGGCTTCGCGGGCTCGAACGTCGGCGAACTGATGGGCACCCCGCTCACCGCCCACTTCCTCGGCGGCTGCCCCATCGGCGCCTCCCGCGAGACCGGCGTGATCGACCCGTACCACCGCCTCTACGGCCACGCCGGCATCTCGGTCGTCGACGGCTCGGCGGTCTCCGCGAACCTCGGCGTCAACCCGTCCCTCACCATCACGGCGCAGGCCGAGCGCGCGATGTCGTACTGGCCCAACAAGGGCGAGCCGGACCCGCGCCCGGAGCAGGGGCTGTCGTACGAACGCCTGAAGCCGGTGGAGCCGCGTCAACCGGCGGTTCCCGAGGGCGCGTTCGGCGCGCTGAAGCTGCCGTTCCTGGGGATGCCGACGGTGCGGACGAAGCCGTAGCAAGGCATTCAGCAGCAAAGCTTCAGTGCAAGCAGAAGGACCTGCGCCCCCCTCCGAGCGCAGGTCCTTCCTTGTACGGCGAGCTACGTGTTACGCGCTCTCTCCGGTCTTGCGCCGGCGCACCATGACCACCGCGGCGGCACCCGCGACGACCGCGGCACCACCCACGAGGCCGATGACCGGCAGTGCGGAACTGGAGCCGGTCTCGGCGAGGTTGCCGGTGGCCTCGTTGACCGCGCCCTGCGGCTTCAGGTCCTCGTCGGTGCCCTTGGGCTTCTTGCCGGTCGGCGTGGCGTCGCCGACGTCACCCGAGCTGCTGCCCGCGGCGAGCACGGTGAAGTCGTAGTAGTCGCCGTTGCCGTAGCAGGAGCTGCCCTTGCCCGCGTACACCGCCTGGCTCAGCGCGAACGACGAGCCCGCCGGCGCCTCGCGCTTGATCTTCACGCGGAGGTCGAGCGTGGTCGAGGACTTCTTCTCCAGGGTGGGAAGGACCGCGACGATGCTCCCGGACAGCGTGGTCTTGTCGCTCCCGGAACCGACGGTCTGCTGGTAGGAGTCGGTCCACTTGCCGTCCTGCTTCAGCTGGATGTCCGCCAGGTTCAGGATCAGCGAGGAGCTCTCGTTGGTGTCGTCGCTGTACTCGGTGAGCGCGTTGATCCAGACGTTGCTGAGGTCCTTGTCCGAGCCGTTCTTCACCACGAACTTGAAGGTGTGCCAGCCGGAACCGGCGACGATCTTGTTCGGCAGCCCGGTGATCGACGCGGTGAGCTTCTCGTCGAGGTCGAACGTCTTGCAGTCCGCGTACGGGTCCCAGTCGTCGCCGGGCTTGGTCGGCGACGCGGAGGGGGTGGGCGACGAACTCCCGGTCGGGGTGCCCGTCGAGGCCGGGGTGCTGTCGTCCGCCGCGGGAGTGCTGTCGTCCGCGGCCGGAGTGCTGTCGTCCGCCGCCGGGGTGCTGTCGTCCGCGGCGGGCGTGCTGTCATCGGCTGCCGGGGTGCTGTCGTCGGCGGCGGGCGTGCTGTCCTCGGCCGCCGGGCTGCTGGACGAGGTGTCCGGGGAGTCGGCGAACGCCGCCGGCGCGGACAGCAGGGCGAGCGGAGCGATGACGGCCGTCGCGGCCGCCGCGGCCATGGCACGGCGAAGCTTCATGAAGTCCTCAAGAAGTCCGGTGTGCTGCGGCAGCGCAGCACACTGGGTGGAGGGCTCCGCGTGTGGGGCGCGGGTGTGGCCCTTGGGTATGCAGGTGAGACCCGCTGAACCTGCGAACGGTTGTGCCCATCCTCACAGGATTCTTATGTGGGCTGTGTCACACCCAAGTTCTTCTTGTGAACAGGCTTTCGGAACGTCTAGAACTTGGGGACGTGTCTGAGAAGCCCGCCGAGGAACCGTCCTCGCACCCGGAGATCCCCGACGATGTCTGGGAACAGTTCGCCCGCGACACGGAGAGCGAGATCCGCGCCTCCGCCCCGAAGGAACCGTCCGTCCGCGCCCGTGAGGTGACCGAGCGGCTGAAGAAGAGCGACGACGCCAAGGGGAAAGGGAAGGGCAAGGGCAAGAGCAAGGGCAAGCGTCAGGAGCCGGAAGGCTGGCGGACCGGTCCCGCCTGGCAGGAGATGAACGGGCGGGCCCAGCGCAAGCGTGGCTGGCGGGCCGCCCTCGGTGTCCCGCTCGCGATAGCCGTCGCCGTGGTCGCGATGAAACCGTCCCTCATCCCGGGCGACCCCTTCGGCAAGGGTGATCAGAGCGACGGGGGCACTCCTGACGCTGCCGCGGCCTCCCCGCTCGCGCCGGAGACCGCGGCCCCGACCGCCGCGCCCTCCGCCGTGGGCCCCGAAACCCCCACCCTGGACCGGCCGTTCGCCGGTTCGCCCGCGCTGAACTGGGCCGACGGCGCGGCCGGCATCGTCCTGCCGAAGGCGACGGCCATCGGCGTGCTCTCGAAGGAACGGGTCCAACTCGCCCTCCAGCAGGCCGAGAAGTTCCTCGTCGCCGCCAACCTCGACCCGAAGACGATCGCCGGCGCCCGTCCGACCGCCGCGCTCGCGGTGCTGGACCCCCAACAGCCGGGCATGTTCGACGAGTTGAACACGTCCCTGAAGACCCCGGCCAAGGCCCACGACCCCCTGATGTTCTTCAGCCGCTTCGACCCCAAGGGCGTACGGCTTGTCGGTGACGTCGTGAAGACCCGCGGCCGTATCACCTTCAAGAAGAGCAAGCACTCCGGCGTCGAGATCCACGCCGACTACACCTTCGTCTACCCGGTCTCCCGCACCGACGGCTCCACCGAGGTCACCCGCACCATCGTCCGCCGCGAGATCGACCTCGAACTCCTCGACCCCGCCCGCTACCAGGTCACCCCCGGCCGCCTCAGCGTCGTCCACTACGACGCGGACTTCGGCAACAGCGCCTGCGAGGTCTACGACGGCTACTTCCACCCGGCCTTTTCCTCGGACTCGGCATCGGACGAGCCCACGGGAGCCGCACCGTCGGGCCCGACGACGGACCCGTACGACCGCAGCAAGGACATCGGCGCGGGCGAGAACGAGTCCTGCGGGACGGTGAGCCGGACCTGAGGTCTGGGGAACTGGGCCTGAAGTCTGGGGAACTGGGCCTGAGGCCTGGGGAACTCGGCCTGAGGCTTGGCGAGTTGGCCGGAGGCTGGTGAGTCGTGCTGCCTGCCTGCCGGTTGTTGGGTTGGTTGACGGGCAAGCGAAGGGCCCCGCGGGACGGAGCCGCGGGGCCCTTCTCCGTCAGCACCGGCGTCAGGGCAGCGCCGGTGCCTGGGGAGCGGCGCCGGGGGGTTGCGCCGCTGTGTGAAGTTGTCCGAAGTACACCGGGTAGGCGCCCCGGCGCACATGGGGCGCACGCTTGGCCTCGACCTTTGGCGATGGGACAGTGCACCGCGGTGCGATGCCCAATGCGATTGCGTACATGGGGACTTGGGAGCCCGGGAGTACTCGGAACACTCAGGGGCTTTCTACGCATCGTGCTGGATGGACGCGGCCTCCGCAACCGTTCGATCCGGCTTTGTGCATTTTTGCATTTCCGCCGGGCGGCCCCGGGCGTCCCCGGAGCCGACCGTTCTCTTGGGTGACCGGGCTGCTGTCCCCTGCCGTCCGGTCACGACCCTGGAGCGAGGTCCCACGACGCACGGCACGATCCGTACGTCTCATCGCCCCAGCCGAGCCACGCGTGGTTCTTTCGGGCCCGCCCCTGGCTGGCGCGGACACCACCCCAACGAAGCGGTTCGCGGGCCGGTCACGCGCCGTACGGGTGAGAGCGGCCCCGAACTCAGATACGACCGGCCTCAGATACGACCCCGGGACAGTTCGAGCAGCGTCATGGCCAGGGAGGTACCGGGCTTGCCCAGCGCGGCACTGTAGTGGCTGAGGATCTCGTTCTCCCGGGTAAGGCTCACCCGCCGCCCGCCGGAGGCGATCCGCGCGTCCTGGACGACGGCGGACACGGCGACCCGTTCCTGGATCAGACCGATGATCCGGTCGTCCAGAGCGTCGATGCGGTCACGGGCGTCGGCGATGGTCTGCTCGGGTGTGCTGGCGGTCTGCTCGGGTGTGGTGGTGGTCATAAGGGTCTCCTCGTCGGGGAACGGCCACCCCGGTCCGACAACCCCCGGAGAACGACAGGCGCCCCGGGCCTTGTCGGCCCGGGGCGCCTGGAAAGTCGCTTGTCAGTAACTCAAGCAGCTCGACCATGGCAGCCGGCGGGCCGGTTGCCATAGGTAAAGAGGAAGGTCGGGTGCGTGAGCATGGGGCGAGTATGGCACAAGGTTTTTTGAGGGTGCTTGCCGGTACCGATCGAGCTGACGGGGTCGGGCGGGGCGGGCGTTTACGGCACCTGTGAAGTCGCCCGAGTCGGGTGGTGGGCGGGCACAAGCCTCGGGGGTCTGGGGGCGGAGCCCCAGGGACGACCAGGTGTCCCACCTGAGCCCCGTTAGAATCGGTACCCAGACCCCCCGCCCCACCGCCGGAAGGCCCCGCTCCCGTGTCAGCGACCCCCGCCCCCGACACCGTCCTGGTCGTCGACTTCGGCGCGCAGTACGCCCAGCTCATCGCCCGCCGCGTCCGCGAGGCCCGGGTCTACAGCGAGATCGTGCCGAGCACCATGCCGGTCGCGGAGATGCTCGCCAAGAACCCCGCGGCGATCATCCTCTCCGGCGGCCCCTCCTCGGTCTACGCCGACGGCGCCCCCCGCCTCGACCGCGAACTCTTCGACGCCGGCGTCCCCGTCTTCGGCATGTGCTACGGCTTCCAGCTGATGGCCACGACCCTCGGCGGCACCGTCGACAACACCGGCGCCCGCGAGTACGGCCGTACGGAACTGCACGTCTCCAAGTCGTCCTCCACCCTCTTCGAAGGCACCCCGGCCGAGCAGTCGGTGTGGATGTCGCACGGCGACGCCTGCTCCGCCGCCCCCGAGGGCTTCACAGTCACCGCGTCCACGGACGTCGTCCCGGTCGCCGCCTTCGAGAACGACGAGAAGAAGCTCTACGGCGTCCAGCACCACCCGGAGGTCATGCACTCGACCTACGGCCAGCAGGTCCTGGAGCACTTCCTCTACCGCGGCGCGGGCCTCACCCCGGACTGGACGACCGGCAACGTCATCGACGAGCAGGTCGCCCTCATCCGCGAGCAGGTCGGCGACAAGCGCGCGATCTGCGGTCTGTCCGGCGGTGTCGACTCCGCCGTAGCGGCGGCCCTCGTCCAGAAGGCGATCGGTTCCCAGCTGACCTGCGTCTACGTCGACCACGGTCTGATGCGCAAGGGCGAGACCGAGCAGGTCGAGAAGGACTTCGTGGCCGCGACCGGCGTACAGCTGAAGGTCGTGGACGCGGAGGAGCGCTTCCTCACCGCGCTCGCCGGGGTCTCCGACCCGGAGCAGAAGCGGAAGATCATCGGCCGCGAGTTCATCCGCGTCTTCGAGCAGGCGCAGGCCGAGATCATCGCGGACGCGGGCCCCGAGGTCGCGTTCCTGGTCCAGGGCACGCTCTACCCGGACGTCGTCGAGTCCGGCGGCGGCACTGGCACCGCCAACATCAAGTCCCACCACAACGTGGGCGGCCTCCCCGAAGACCTGGAATTCCAGCTCATCGAACCGCTCCGCAAGCTGTTCAAGGACGAGGTCCGGATGGTCGGCCAGGAGCTGGGTCTCCCGGACGAGATCGTCCAGCGCCAGCCCTTCCCGGGCCCCGGCCTCGGCATCCGGATCGTCGGCGAGGTCACCAAGGACCGCCTCGACCTGCTCCGCGAGGCCGACGCGATCGCCCGCGAGGAACTGACCGCGGCCGGCCTCGACCGCGACATCTGGCAGTGCCCGGTGGTCCTCCTCGCGGACGTCCGCAGCGTCGGCGTCCAGGGCGACGGCCGCACCTACGGCCACCCGATCGTCCTGCGCCCGGTCTCCTCCGAGGACGCCATGACCGCCGACTGGTCGCGCCTGCCGTACGACGTCCTCGCGAAGATCTCCACCCGCATCACCAACGAGGTCGCCGACGTCAACCGAGTCGTACTCGACATCACGTCGAAGCCGCCGGGCACGATCGAGTGGGAGTAAGCCTTCCTTGAGGCTCAGGTCCGCTTGAGAGTGCGCACCGGCTCTCCGGGATGCCAGACCTGAGTGACGAGATACGTCTCGTCCTCGACGTAGGTCCGCACGACCTCCGTCAGCTCGGTGCGGAAGAGGTGGAACGGCTCCGGCGGTTCCACCTCTTCCCTGTACGCCCCCTTCACCCCGGCATCCGTCACCTCCACCGCCCGCCCGCCGACCCGCACATCCCCACCGTGCGTGTCCGTACCCGCCCCCGGATTCGCCTGCAATGCGAACCGCGCATCGCGCCGCAGATCCAACGCCTTGAGCGAGTCGGGCATCATCCCGAGCCACAACTCACCGTCCAGAAACCGCACTTCGAGCCCGCTCGTACGCGGCGACCCGTCCTTGCGCAGGGTCGCGAGGACATGGTGCGTGAAGGTTCCGAAACGTTCCTCGACGGTCGCGGCGAGGTCGGGTTCGGCGGCGACGAATACCGCCCAGTTCGATGTCATACGGTCACTGTCCCGCCGATACCCGACATCCACTGTCCGGATTGGGGAACGCCGGGCACGCTTGGTGCCGCATCTTTACAGAACACCACTGCCCTTTTCGCCTCACTGACGGTAACTTCCGCCGGTAACCAGGAACCCAGTGCTGGAGGACCGATGCACGGGCCGACCCCGCCCTCCCCCCTGCCCACCGACCGGCTGCAGTTCGCCATGCCGCCGATGCACGAGTCGGTCGAGGACGAACGCCGGCACCGCAAGGAACGGCTCGCGGGCGCCCTGCGCCTGTTCGGCCGGCTCGGCTTCGAGGACGGGGTCTCGGGGCACATCACCGCCCGTGACCCCGAGTTCAGCGACTGCTTCTGGGTCAACCCCTTCGGGATGCCCTTCCGGCACGTCACCGTGAGCGATCTGGTGCTGGCCAACTCGGACGGCCAGGTCCTCCAGGGCCGCCACCACGTCAACCAGGCCGCGTTCACCGTGCACTCCCAGGTCCACGCCGCCCGCCCGGACGTCGTCTCGGTCGCCCACTGCCACTCCGTGCACGGCCGCGCCCTCTCCGCCCTCGGCGACTTCCTCGACCCGATCAGCCAGGAGAGCTGCGCCTTCTACGAGGACCACGCGCTCTACGACGCCTTCAGCGGCGTCTCCGTCGACGCCGAGGAGGGCAAGCGGATCGCCGCCGGCCTCGGCTCGCGCAAGGCGCTCGTGCTGCGCAACCACGGACTGCTCACCGTGGGCGACTCGGTGGACGCGGCGGCCTGGTGGTTCCTGTCCATGGAACGCTCCTGCCAGGTCCAGCTCCTGGCGAAAGCGGCCGGCAGACCTCTCCTCATCGACCACAAACTCGCCGTCGCCACCCGCGAACAGACCGGCGGTGACCTCGTCGCGTGGATCAACTACCAGCCCCTGTGGCAGGACATCAGCCGCAGCGAGCCCGATCTCCTCAGCTGAGGCTCCTCCTACCGGAAACCCCGCAGCACCGCCGCCTTGGTCATCGTGAACTCCTCGTCCGTGAGCACCCCTTCCCGGTGCAGCTCGCCCAACTCCCGCAGCCTGCGCAGCAGTACGTCGTGATGGTCGGCCTGCTGCGGGACGGTGGCCGCCCGCCGGGGCCGGTCCGTGAACTCGCCGTCGTCGCGTTCGAGTTCCCGGGCCGACGGATGCGGCAGCCGTGCCGTCACCGCCGTCGCCACCAGCGCGGTGAGCAGATCCCGGCGGGTGCTGCCCCACAGATCGAGGGCGTACGGGTCCTTCTCCGGCGGCAGCTTGGAGAACACCGTCTCGCGGGTCACGAACCGCATGAACCCGTCCTCGTAACCGGAGTTGGGCAGCCACTCCACCTGGACCAGGTCCCCGACCGCGACGATGCGCGGCCCGGTGGCACGCTTGACGCGCTCGGAGGTGTCGGCCCAGTCGATGCGCACCTGGGCGCCGTCGAAGGACACCGTGCCGTCGGAGGAGCGGACGGAGACCGGGACCGGCGGGCCGGGCAGGAGATAGGCCTTGGTGGGTTCCTTGGGGATCTGGTCCAGGAGCAGCGCGTGCCGGATCTCCTCCGCCACGTACTCGGCGACCCCGGACCGGTCGATGTCCACGATCAGCCGGTACGGATCCGCCGGGTCCGGCAGCCGTCCACCGGTCGCCTGCAACAGCGGGTCGGCGCCCTCGCGCAGTCTCAGGCGCAGCCGGCCACGTTTGCGCTCGGGTTCGTAGACGACGCCCGCGACGGCTTCGAGGGGCACCGCGATCTCCCCGTACGTCTGCCGGAACAGTGGCACGGAGCGGTGAAGTCCCGGCGTGATACGGACCGTTGTGCCGTCGAAGGCCCAGGTCCCGTCGCGCTGGATGATCTCGGCCATACGCAAATTCTCGCAGCCGGGTCAACACGGCGGCGCTCACTTCACCCGCGCTGACCAGACCTGCCGGACGCGGGCCGTGTCCCGTAGGGCACAATCCGCTGTTGTCGTGCGGGAGTTGCAAGGCGGTGGCCAAAGGCTTCGGAGCCGGCCGCCGAACGTGAGGGCCCGGGGTCGCGGGCCAAGGGGCATGGGGAAGGCAGGCGTCGGGCGTGGCGGTGCAGGAGGCGAGACAGGGCGGCGAGCACCTCGGTGCGCACGGAGGCGGCTGCGCCTGCGGGGACTGCCCGCACGGAGCACGCGAGGGGCATCGGCGCGCGGTCGCCGCGTTCCTCGTCAAGAGGGACGGCTTCGCGGCCGGCGAGGGTTTGCCGGCGGCGGTGGCGCACTCGGCGTCCGCCTCCCGGCAGTGGGTCTCGGACGAGCTGACCCAGTCCGCCGACGTCGTCGCCGAACGCGGCCGCGCCGAGGGCGGTGCCTGGCTGGCGCGCCTGTGGCACCGCACGGCCTTCGCGGTGTGGGGCGCCTTCGTGGTGCTGCTCCTGGTGCAGTCGCTCACCGCGATCGGCGCGGGCTGGACGGCGGCCCGCACGGCCGGACTGCTGGCCGCGCTCATGGTCGCCGGTACGGTGACGGCCGCCTCCTGGTTCCACCGCGCGCGGGGCGGGGCACTGGCCCCGGTGATCGGTGAGGACAACCGGCTGTCGACCTCCCGTGCCGTGGCCGTCTCCTGGGTGCTGTTCGTGGCGTACGCGGTGCTGGTCCTGGCCGGCCGGCTCGCCGCCGCCTCCGACCACGCCGAACGCGACGCCCTCATCTCCGGCCTCGAACTCGCCCGCGGCGCCGGTGTGGTGACCGTCCTCGCCGTGGTCTGCGCGATCGCCGTACTCGTCCGCCGGGTCGTCGGCTTGCGTGTGCTGGGCCAGCGCCTCCAGAAACTCCCCGCCGACCGCCCCCGCGCCGCCGACCTCCTCACCGACGACTCGGGCCGCGGCACCTTCGCCGACATCCAGTACGTCGCGATCAGCGCCGTCGCCCTCGTCTTCGTCGCCGTACGTCTCGCCCGCCGCCCCGACCAACTGCCCGACCTGCCCTGGGGGTTGGCGGTGGTCGTGCTGATCTCGGCCGCGACATACCTGGCCGGCAAGTACGCGGAGGGCGGCCGACCGGTCATCCTCTCGGTGGTGCGCTCCCGCGAGGCGGGCGACCTGGACGCCCCCATCCGCACCGGCGACGACATCGAGATCCGCGGCGCGGGCTTCGTGCCCCCGGGCGCCCAGACCGCCGACCGCCTCTCGCGCATGGTCGTCCGCATCGGCCCGGTCAACGTCCACGTCCCCCTCGTCCCGGTCGCCGGCGGCTTCTCCAACCCCACGGACACCCTCCTGACCGTCCCCGTCCCGGCCGACGTCGAGCCCGGCCGCGTGGAGGTACAGGTCGTGACCGCGGCGGGCGTGGAGACGAACGCCTGCGTGGTCGACGTGACGGACTGACGCCCTCGATGAGCCAACCACCGTACGAACCTGGCCGAAGTCGCAAAAATTCGTCGAAGCATGATTGAGCGGGTCCTCCTTTTCGTACGTATGGTCTGTTGAGGGGTCACGGCACAGCGGGCGAGAGGCGGCTAAGGGCGATGACTCACAGCACTCGGATGGATACGCAAACCCCGTACCTCGACGGCGACCGGAACTGGCGGGACACCGCCACCCGATACGCCCTGCTCCCACTGCGCGTCTTCCTCGGCGTCACCTTCATCTACGCGGGCCTGGACAAACTCACCGACAGCGCCTTCATGAAGTCCTCCGGCGCCGGCTCGATCGGCGAGACGATGCGCGCGGTCCGCGACTCGTCGGCGATCCCGGCCCTGGTGGACCTGTCCCTGAAGAACCCCGTCGGCTTCGGCTACGCCATCGCCTTCGGTGAACTAGCCGTCGGCATCGGCACGTTGATCGGCCTGCTGGCCCGCCTCGCCGCGCTCGGCGGCGCGCTGATCTCGCTCAGCCTGTGGCTGACCATCAGCTGGGCGAACGACCCCTACTACTACGGCAACGACCTCGCCTACCTGATGGCCTGGCTGCCCCTCGTCCTCGCGGGCGCCTCCGTGTTCTCCCTGGACGCGGCGATCCGCGGCAGGCGAAGGCAACGGGCGGGCGGCTACCGGTAGCCGCCGGGCCAGTTCGTAGGTGATCGTCAGCCGGATATGTCCGGACCAGGGTCGGCCGTGTTCCTGCGGCCGGCCCCTCGGCGTCTGCGGATCGCGCCGTTCACGCCCGCCACCACTCCGGCCAGGACCAGGCCGAACGTGACCAGCGGGATCACCGCGAACCACTCGGTCACCCACAGCCCGCCCGCGTCCCCGGCGTAGAGCACGCCGGCGGCGGCGAGGAAGAGACCGGCGACCAGCTTCCCGGGCTGGAACTCATGACGCAGCACGGCTGACCTCCGCCTGTCCGACGCCGACCTGGAGGTCCAGGTCCAGCGTGCCGGTGCTCTTGACGCCCGTCGCCGGGGTCAGGGTGACCTGCTGGTGCTTGCCCGGCTCCACGTCCACGTCCTTCTTGTCGTCACCGGGCAACTGGATGTCCCCGACGCGCACGTCCACACTCAGCTTCACCGTCACGTTCGACGGCACGATCACCTTCAGCTGCCCGACGCCCACCTCGGCGTCCGTCGCGACCGTCTGCCCCTTGGTCAGCCGCAACCGGGTCAGGTCGAGCGTGCCCACCCCGTTCCCCAGGTCGTACTTCGGCTGTACGTCCGCCACCGCCGCGGGCTGCCAGGTGAGGTGTTCCCAGTGGGTGGTGAGGTCCTTGGGCAGGGCCGCCGAGGCGGCGAGCAGGCCGGCCGTGACGATCGCGAGGAACACCGAGCCCGCCCCCGTGCGCCCCAGGAAGGCGCTGAGCGCGATGCCCAGGCCGAAGACGACGAGCGCACAGGCCAGACCCGCCTGCAGGCTGGCGCCGAGCGCCTGGTCGTCCCATTTCGCGGCGGTGCCGAGGCCGCCC
Source organism: Streptomyces prunicolor NBRC 13075 (assembly GCF_000367365.1). GTDB lineage: Bacteria > Actinomycetota > Actinomycetes > Streptomycetales > Streptomycetaceae > Streptomyces > Streptomyces prunicolor. The sequence continues at coordinate 64,155 of NZ_BARF01000007.1, forward strand.
GCACACAGTGCGAGCAGGAACACCCAGCCGCCGATCCAGCGCGGGCCGCGCTGCTTCGGAGGCGCCGGGCGCGGGGTTCGCTGATCCTCGCGCCAGTGCGGGTACGAGGGGCCGAGGCGGATGTCGAGCACGTCTGTGATGTCACGGTCGCGGGAGTCGCCGGGGCCCCACAGATAGCCGGTGCCACCGACGTGCGTGCCGTCCTTGACGATCGGATCACGCCACCAGGAGGGATAGGCGGCGGGCACCGGCGGCGCCTGGGCCTCCGGCGGGGCGTCGGCGACCGCCTGCGCGGCCAGCGGGTCGGGGTCGGGGGCGCCGCGCTGCTGCGACCAGTACCCTGCGCCCGCCAGCAGGAGGGAGAGGACGACGGCGAAGGTCAGCACACTCGCGTTGTTCAGCATCGACAGGAACACACCGCAGCCGACCAGCGCGAACAGCACGGCGGCCAGGGCCTGGCCGTCCACACGGCCGGTGAAGAGCTTGCGGACCTCGTTCTCCTCCTCGTCGTCGTACGGGACGAAGAGCCAGGCGAAGCCGTAGAAGATGAGGCCGATGCCGCCCGTCGCCGACAGCACCGCGAGCGTGATCCGGAAGATCACCGGGTCCATGTCGCACTGCCGCCCCAGCCCCGCGCACACCCCCGCGAGTACCTTGGACCGCCGGTCCCGCCGGAACCGGTGCGGAGCCGTGGTCGCGGTGCCGCTGCCGGGCACCGCACCCGGCGACGAGGCGGCACCCGCGCCGGGCACGGCGTCCTGCGGCCCGCCGCCCGCTCGCGGACGTGGGCCGGAGCCGGGTCCCGGACCCGTCGCGGCGTGCTCGTGATCTGTCATGCGTCCATGCTGCCCGCCGCGAGCCGCCGATGGCAGTCGGGACGACCCTGGCCGAACCCTGAATTCCGCCCTGACCCGGACCGGGGGAGTGTTCGAGGGGCTGTGGTGCGCGCCGGTGGGCCGTGCCGCGAGCTGTTCGCCGGGCGGGCGTGGTTGCCGTGGGCGGCCGGGGTGTCCGCCGGGCTCCCGTGCCACCGTGACCGACACCGCGACCGGCTCGTGTGCCGGTGGCGCTGAGATCCCCCGCAGCCGCAGCCGCAGCCGCAGCCGCAGCCGCAGCCGACCCGCGGACCGCTGTCACCGCTTCCCCTTCCGGCAACCCGCCAGAACCCCCGCGGCACGCCGTTCTCGCGGGCCGAGCGCGCTGAGTTGGAGGTCCGAGCACGCCGAATTCGAAGATCAGGGGAGTCTCGGGGGTCGACCCTGATGCCCCGGACGGCGGGGCGTGTGAACATCGGTGGCATGCCGGAAGCCGCAGCATTGCCCGTCGAGGACCCGCGGCCGCCGCGCAAGCTCTACCGCAGCAGTGACGGACGCTGGCTCGGTGGTGTGGCGCGGGGGCTCGCCGGGCATCTCGGGCTGCCAGTGATCTGGGTGCGGCTGGTGTTCGTGGGGCTGTTCCTCGCGGACGGGCTCGGCGCGTTGCTGTACGCCTCGTTCTGGTTCTTCGTGCCGCTCGGCGTCGGCGGGGTCGCCGGGCAGCGGCCCCCGTCGCTCGTCTCCACCGAGACCTCGCCGGACGGCCGCCGCAGACTCGTCGCCCGCAAGCCGGACAAGGGCCAGATCGTCGCCCTGCTCCTCATGGTCGTCGTCGCGCTGGTCTTCGTCGGCAATGTGAATCTCGGCAGCGGTGCCAAGGCCTATCTCTTCCCGACCGTCCTCGTCGGCGCGGGCGTCGCCCTCGTCTGGCGCCAGGCGGACAACGCCCGCCGGGCCCGCTGGGCCGAGGTCGGCAGCCGCCGCCGTACGCTCAGCCTGCTGCGCGCGGGCGGTGGCGTCCTGCTGGTCACCGCCGGCGCCACCGCGATCTTCGTGCTCCAGGGTTCCGCCAGCCACCTCGGCTCGGTCCTCCAGGCCGCCCTCGCGGTCCTCGTCGGCATCACCCTGCTCGCCGGCCCGTACCTCGTGCGGATGACCCAGGACCTCTCCGAGGAGCGCCTGATGCGCATCCGCGCCCAGGAGCGTGCCGAGGTCGCCGCCCATGTCCACGACTCGGTGCTGCACACCCTGACCCTGATCCAGCGCAACGCGGAGAGCCCGAACGAGGTGCGTCGCCTGGCCCGCGCCCAGGAGCGCGACCTGCGCGCCTGGCTCTACAAACCGGAGGGCACCGGCAAGGACGAGGCCGACGAACCCGACACCCTCGCCGAGGCGGTCCGCCGCAGCGCGGCCGAGGTCGAGGACAAGCACGGCGTCCCCATCGAGGTGGTCATCGTCGGCGACTGCCCGCTCGACGACAGAATCGGCGCACAGATGCAGGCCGCGCGCGAAGCGATGGTGAACGCGGCCAAGTACGGTGGCGAGGGCGGCGCCGTACAGGTCTACGCGGAGGTGGAGGGGAAGACGGTCTTCGTGTCCGTCCGTGACCGCGGACCGGGCTTCGACCTCGACTCGATACCCGCCGACCGTATGGGCGTCAGAGAATCGATCATCGGCCGCATGGAGCGCCACGGCGGTACGGCACGCCTGCGCGCGGTGCCGGACGGTGGTACCGAGGTCGAGCTGGAGATGGAGAGGGCGGAGAAGACGTCATGAGCGACGCGACCGAGACGAACGAACCGGCGGAGCCGACCGGCGGGAGCGCGGGCGGGCGTCATGTGCGCGTGGTCCTCGTCGACGACCACCGCATGTTCCGTACGGGGGTCCAGGCCGAGATCGGCCGCACCGAGGAGACCGGGGTCGAGGTGGTCGGCGAGGCCGCGGACGTCGACCAGGCGGTCACGGTCATCACCGCGACCCGCCCCGAGGTGGTCCTCCTCGACGTCCACCTCCCGGGCGGCGGCGGGGTCGAAGTCCTGCGCCGCTGCGCCCCGTTGATGAGCGACGCCGAGCAGCCCGTCCGCTTCCTCGCCCTGTCCGTGTCGGACGCGGCGGAGGACGTGATCGGGGTGATCCGGGGCGGTGCGCGCGGTTACGTCACCAAGACGATCACCGGCACGGACCTCGTCAACTCCGTCTTCCGGGTCCAGGAGGGCGACGCGGTCTTCTCGCCCCGCCTGGCCGGCTTCGTCCTCGACGCGTTCGCGTCGACCGACGCCCCGCCGGTCGACGAGGACCTCGACCGTCTCACCCAGCGCGAGCGCGAGGTTCTGCGCCTCATCGCGCGTGGCTACGCCTACAAGGAGATCGCCAAGCAGCTGTTCATCTCGGTGAAGACGGTCGAGTCCCATGTCTCGGCGGTGCTGAGGAAGCTCCAGCTGTCGAACCGGCACGAGTTGACGCGGTGGGCGACGGCACGGCGACTGGTGTGACCCGGATCCGAAAGGGTCGTACCCCGTAAGGGAGTTCACTCGGGATTCACACCACCCGGGTCGCCCCCGCGAACGGCATCTGGTCGATCGGCGCCAGCCGTACCGGAGCCGTCGGGTTCGGGGCGTGGATCATCTGGCCGTCGCCGACGTAGATGCCGACGTGACTGATGCCCGAGTAGAAGAACACCAGGTCGCCGGGGCGCAGTTCGGACCGGGAGACCCGCTGCCCGGCGTTGATCTGGGCGTAGGTCGTGCGGGGCAGGGAGACACCGGCTGAGCTGTACGCAGCCTGGATGAGGCCCGAGCAGTCGAAGGCGTTGGGGCCCGTCGCGCCCCAGACGTAGGGGCTGCCGAGCTTCTGGTAGGCGTACGAAACGGCCGCCGCCGCACGGGAGTTGGGGGCGTCGGACGCGGCGGCGGAGGAACCGGGCGCGGCCAGCGCGCCCCGTGCCGCGGTCGTCGACCGTGACGCGCGGCCGGTGCCACCCGCCTCGCCGACCTGCACCCGCTGCTGCGGAGTCAGCCCGGACAGCAGGCGGCGTGCCTGGTCCAGCTTGCCGTTGATCGTCTTCTTCTGCCTGCCGAGCTCGGCCTGCCGGGACTTCAGCGAGGTCAGCTCGATGTGCGCGGCGCCGCGCAACTGCTCGATCTCGCGCAGCTGTTGCCGTACGAGGGCGACGGCCGCCGTCTGCCGGTGGCCCACCCGGTCGGCGAACTCGGCGCCGTCCAGATACCGTTCGGGGTTGCTGGAGAGCATGAGCTGCACCGCGGGGTCCATCCCGCCGCTGCGGTACTGCGCGGCGGCGACGTAACCCAGCGAGTCCCGGGCCGAGTTGAGTTTCTCCGTCTTGCGGGCCGCCTCGTCCCGCAGGGTGTTCAGCTGCTTCTCGGCCGCGTCCGCCTTCTCCTTCGCGCCGTCGTACTTCTCGGTCGCGACCTCCGCCTCCTGGTACAGCTTGTCCACCTTGGCCTTGACCTGCGTCGGTGTCAGCTGTGGCTCGGCGTGGGAGGTCCCGTCGAAGCCCGTCGCCGTCGCCGCGCCCGCGAGGGCGATCGTCGCCGCCGTACGGGCTGTATTGCCGCTGAGCGAGCGCTGTCGGGGCTTGCGGTGCGCTGCCACGTGGACTGCACGTCCTTTCGTACGACCGCCGGGGGAGCGGGCGGTTGCGCGTCCGGCGGCGGCCCACACAGGGGGAGCGGGCCGCCGCCGGACTTCTCGGCGGTGGTGTCCGGCTGCCGCCCCTGGTCCGGGCGGCGGTGGGGAGCCGGTCACCTGGTGGAGGACGCTAAACCTGACGGTGACGGCCCGGTAACGCATGTGCACAACTGGCATGAGGTGATCGGCAATTGCCCGTAATTGACTGTGATTCCGGCCCGGGTCCGCCGCCTTCACGCGGAGCGCTGACCGAAGCGGCGGTTCCGACGCGGGGCGGGACGGCGCGGTGCTATGGGCCGCATATATGCAAGGTCATGGAGGCCGCTGCAGAGGGGCGGTGTCGGCCGGCCCCGGAGCCCCTGATTAGGCTCCGGTCTCATGGACGTACTCATCCACCTCTTCGTCGGCCTGCACATCATCGGCATCGCGGCGCTGCTCGGTGGTTTCCTCACCCAGATGAAGGCGATGGGCCAGGGCACGGCCCGCTTCGTCCCCGGCATGCTGCACGGCGCGCTGACCATGCTGGTCACCGGCGCGATCCTGGTCGGCCTCAATCAGGCCGACGATCAGCACGTCAACAACATCAAGATCGGCATCAAGCTCGCGCTGCTGATCGTGATCCTCGGCCTCGTCTATGTGAAGCGGGACGAGGAGACGGTCGACAAGAGCCAGTTCGCGCTGGTCGGCGGGCTCACCATGGTGAACATCTTCATCGCGGTCCTGTGGACGTGACCCCGGACGTGGCGGCGAGGTAGAGCCGGACCGTCCCCGCCGCGACCACCAGCCACGCGGCCACCGCGATCCACAGCACCACCTCCCCGGGCGTCCGCAGCCACGAGACGTCCACGGTGGTACCCACGGACAGCATGGTCGCCGCCGTCATCCCGAGCGGGAACACCGTCGACCAGCGCCGCACGTCGAAGTGCGGCCGGGGCCAGGCGACCTCGGCGGCCACCAGCACCACGCACCAGGCCACGTCGAGCACCAGCAGCGCTACGGTCACGGCCCGCAGGACGCCCCGGTCGTCGGAGTTCCACAGGTACAGGCGCGCGCTGTCGGCGGCGATCAGCTTCGACCCGGCCAGCGCCGAGACGGCCAGCGCGCCGCCGACGATCCAGTGGTCACCGGCCCCGATGATCAGCTGCCGCCATTCGAAACGCGCGAGTGCGAAGCCGTAGAGGACCAGCCCGAACCAGAACAGCACCAGCGCCGTGTGCGCGAGCCAGGCCGCCGCCTCGGCCCCGGCGATCGTCGCCGCCAGCACGGCCAGCGACTGGGTGGCCACACACCCGAGGAACACGGTCCCAGGCATCCGCCCCTGCCAGTTCCGTACGACCCGCACGAGCAGCCCGGGCCACAGCACCGCGGCCGCCGCCAGCAGCGCCTCGGCCACCGTCTGCCAGCCCGCCGCCGAGAACCGCGTCCCCAGTACGGCGGTCGCCGCCGTGGCGGTCAGCGCGCCGGGTGTCCCCGCGTCCGCGAGCCACCGCCGCCGGTCCCGCAGCAGCCGTACGGCGAAGTCGGCGGCCAGCCCCAGCCAGAAGGCGCAGGCCACGGCGAAGGCGATATGGGACAGCACCTCGTACCCGGTGACACGCAGGCCGACCGACACGATCGCGGTCGCCATCACGACGGCCCCGGCCGCCGGCGGGCGCTGCGCCCACCAGGCGCGGAAACGGGAAACACCGGTATCGGACATGGGCCGATGCTAGGGAGCCGCCCTGGTGCGGACGAAGGGCCACGCACGCGTGGAGGTCAAAAACACCTGCAACGCGTGCGTGGCGCTCGAAAACACCCTCACGCGCGCGTACGGACTCCGCTCAGACCGGTCGCACCACGCTGTGGATGAGCGCCGTGCCGTCGTGGTGGATCGACTCCTCGCGGACGTAGGCGCCGGGCTTCGGGGCGTGGATCATCGTGCCGTCGCCTACGTAGACACCGACGTGGCTGCTGTCGTCGTGGAAGAAGACCAGGTCGCCGGGTTGCGCGTCGGCCAGGGAGACTGTCGTGCCGGCGTCGGCCTGGTCGGTGGTGGCGCGCGGGAGGGTGAACCCGGCGGCCTTCCAGGCGGCCTGGGTGAGGCCCGAGCAGTCGTACGAGCCGGGACCGGCGGCGCCCCAGACGTACGGCTTGCCGACCTGGGCGCGGGCGAAGGCGACGGCCTTGGCCGCCTTGGTGGCGTACGAGGAGTCGGAAGGGGTGGCCTTCGCCGTTTCCGCCCGCTGCTTCGCGAGTGCCGCCGCCTGGGCCGCGGCCTCCTGCCGCTGCTTCGGCCCGGTCGGCTGTGACAGCAGCTCGCGCGCGGTGGAGAGCTTCTTCTGGACGGTTGCCTTGGCCGTCCTCAGGTCGCTCCGCGTGCCGTCGGGGGTCTGGAGGCTCTCGGTCGTCTCGTGACGCACCGCGTTCTTCTGGCGGCTGGTCAGCCGGCTCATCAGCTGGGCCTGCTCGAAGTAGTCCGGCGGGGTGTCCGGGAGCAGGAAGGTCGAGGCGTCCGGGGCGGTGGCCTCGGCGCGGTACTGCGCGGCGGTGAATGAACTCAGCCGCTCCCGCACGGAGTTGAGCCGCTGCGCGCGCCTCGCCACGTCGCCCAGGAGGCTGTCCGCGCGCTTGCGCTGCTTGGCCGCGTCGTACGTCTCGGTCGCCGACTCCGCCCGCCGGTAGAGGTCATCGATCTTCTTCTCGACCTCTCCGGGACTCCGATCGCCGTCGTCGGCGGCGGGGGTCCATATGCCTGCGATGCGCGAGCCCGCGGAACGCGGCTTGCGGTGCGACGACGCCAAAGGAGGCGACTCCTTCCAGATGGTGCCCTACGGTCCGTGCCACGAAAGGGAGTTGGACCGGTTCACCCCAGGTCGGCGGGGGCGTGCGGCTTGAACGCACGCTAGCCAATTCGTGTGGCTTGTGTGAAGGTTGATGTTCGATATGCCCGACATGTCTCAGCGACCTCGATCACGTGCGAGACCGGCCATCGCTGATCGTGATCGACCGGTTCTGGTCCGTGAATTTTCCCGAGTTCCTGGGGTGGCGGCCGGTTGTCAGTGCGGCGCCCTAAACTCGGAGAGCGATGAGCAGCCTCTTTGACGACAGCTTCCTGGCGGATCTCCAGGCCCCTCGGGCCCATGAGGGAGAGCCTCCGCCCCCGCCCGAGGACGAGCACGGACCGGAGCAGATTCCGGACGACCTGTTCGGCGGGAAGTTCGACGTGCCCGCGAGCAGAGACGCCCACTACCGGGACGGCGCCCCACGCCCCGTGGTCGACCCGGCCGCCCTCCTGGACGGGCTGAACGAGAACCAGCGCGCGGCCGTCGTCCACTCCGACACCCCGCTGCTCATCGTGGCCGGCGCCGGCTCCGGCAAGACCCGTGTGCTCACCCACCGCATCGCCTACCTCCTCGGCGAGCGCAACGTGCACCCCGGGCAGATCCTCGCGATCACCTTCACGAACAAGGCCGCGGGCGAGATGAAGGAGCGCGTCGAGCAACTCGTCGGCCCGCGCGCCAACGCGATGTGGGTGATGACCTTCCACAGCGCGTGCGTCCGCATCCTGCGCCGCGAGTCGAAGAAGCTCGGCTTCACGTCCTCGTTCTCGATCTACGACGCCGCCGACTCCAAGCGCCTCATGGCCCTGGTCTGCCGCGACCTGGACCTCGACCCGAAGCGCTTCCCCCCGAAGTCCTTCAGCGCCAAGATCTCGAACCTGAAGAACGAGCTGATCGACGAGGAGGACTTCGCCGCCCAGGCCGCCGACGGCTTCGAGAAGACCGTCGCCCAGGCCTACGCGATGTACCAGTCGCGGCTGCGCGAGGCCAACGCCCTCGACTTCGACGACCTGATCATGACGACGGTCAACCTGCTGCGCGCCTTCCCGGACGTCGCCGAGCACTACCGCCGCCGCTTCCGGCACGTCATGGTCGACGAGTACCAGGACACCAACCACGCGCAGTACGCGCTGGTGCGCGAGCTGGTCGGCACCTCCGAGCACCCGGTCGACGTCCCGCCCAGCGAACACGACCTGCCGCCCGCCGAGTTGTGCGTCGTGGGCGACGCCGACCAGTCGATCTACGCCTTCCGGGGTGCGACGATCCGGAACATCCTCCAGTTCGAGGAGGACTACCCGAACGCGACGACGATCCTCCTGGAGCAGAACTACCGCTCCACACAGACGATCCTGAGCGCCGCCAACGCGGTCATCGAGCGCAACGAGTCCCGCCGCCCCAAGAACCTGTGGACCAACGCGGGCGCGGGCGCGCAGATCACCGGCTATGTCGCGGACACCGAGCACGACGAGGTGCAGTTCGTCGCCGAGGAGATAGACCGTCTCACCGACGCGGGTGACGCGAAGGCCGGCGATGTCGCCGTCTTCTACCGGACGAACGCCCAGTCCCGTGTCTTCGAAGAGATCTTCATCCGCGTCGGCCTGCCCTACAAGGTCGTCGGCGGAGTCCGCTTCTACGAGCGCAAGGAGGTCCGGGACGTCCTGGCCTACCTCCGCGTGCTGGCCAACCCGGAGGACGCGGTCCCGCTGCGCCGCATCCTCAACGTCCCCAAGCGCGGCATCGGCGAGCGCGCCGAGGCGATGATCGACGCCCTCTCGCAGCGCGAGAAGATCAGCTTCCCGCAGGCGTTGAAGCGCGTCGACGAGGCCTACGGCATGGCCGCGCGGTCGACGAACGCGGTCAAGAAGTTCAACACGCTGATGGAGGACCTCCGTACGATCGTCGACTCCGGCGCGGGTCCGGCGACGGTCCTGGAGGCCATCCTCGAACGCACCGGCTATCTCGCCGAGTTGCAGGCGTCCACCGACCCGCAGGACGAGACCCGCATCGAGAACCTCCAGGAACTGGCAGCCGTAGCCCTGGAGTTTGAGCAGGAGAACAGTGGCGGGGAGGGCGAGAGTGAGACGCCCGTCGGGCTCGCGGCCTTCCTGGAGCGGGTGGCGCTGGTCGCCGACTCCGACCAGATCCCCGACGAGGACGAGGACGGCTCCGGAGTCATCACGCTGATGACCCTGCACACCGCCAAGGGCCTCGAATTCCCGGTCGTCTTCCTCACCGGCATGGAGGACGGCGTCTTCCCGCACATGCGCGCCCTCGGCCAGGCCAAGGAGCTGGAGGAGGAGCGGCGCCTCGCGTACGTGGGCATCACGCGCGCGCGTGAACGCCTTTACCTGACCCGCTCGTCGCTGCGCAGCGCCTGGGGACAGCCGTCGTACAACCCGCCCTCCCGCTTCCTGGAGGAGATCCCGGCGGCGCACGTGGAGTGGAAGCGGACCGGCGCGATGGCGGCCCCGCCGTCGACGGGTCCGGCCTCGGGCATCGCGTCCTCGCTGTCCTCGTCCCGCTCGCGCTCGTCGGCGTCGGGTGCCTCGGGCTTCGCCACCCGCCGCACCTCGGAGAAGCCGGTCGTGGCGCTGGCCGTCGGCGACCGGGTCACGCACGACCAGTTCGGGCTCGGCACGGTGGTCGGCGTGAAGGGCACGGGGGCGAACGCGGAGGCGACGGTCGACTTCGGGGAGCCCAAGCCGAAGCGGCTGCTACTGCGGTACGCGCCGGTGGAAAAGCTGTAACCCGTAAGGGAGTTGCCCTTAGCCGCCCTTAGTCGCCTCTAAAAGGGGCTGCCTGTAAGGGAGTTGGGGCGGCGGGAGCGGCTCAGGTCGGGTCGAGCCCGTGGCTGCGGAGCCACGGGAGCGGGTCGATCGCCGCACCGCCCGCCGGGCGCACCTCGAAGTGCAGGTGCGGGCCGGTGGAGTTGCCCGAGTTCCCGGAGTACGCGATCGGGTCGCCGGCCTTCACCGTCGTACCGGAGGCGACACGGTAGCTGGAGAGGTGGCAGTACCAGGTCTGCGTGCCGTCCTTCTCCGTGAGGATCAGCATGTTGCCGTAGGCGCTGTTCCACTTCGTGGAGACGACGCCGTCCGTCGCGGCCATCACCGAAGTGCCGTACGAGACCGGGAAGTCGATGCCCGTGTGCACGGACATCCAGTTGACGCCGGCCTGGCCGAAGTAGGCGCTGAGGCCCTTCTGCGTGACCGGCAGCACGTACTTGGGGCGCAGCCGCTCCTTGCGGGCCGCCTCCGCAGCGGCCTTCTTCTTCTCGGTCTCCTGCTGGGCCTTGAGGTCGATACGTTCCTGCGTACGGCTGGCCCGGTCGGCGAAGTCGTCGGCACCGGCCGACAGGCTCTTGATCTGGGCGTCCAGCTTGTTGTTCGCGACGGACGGCTTGACCGTGGTCGCGTCCGAGGCGGAGGCCGTGGTGTCACTGCCCCCGGTCAGCGTCCCGACGGACGCGGCGGCGATACCGGCGACACCCATCACACACGCGGACGGCACGGCGATGGTCATCAGCGCGGACCGCTTCGGGGGCGTACGACGCCGGGAACGGCTCCCGTTGCGGGCTGCGGCGCGCGAGCCGACGGGAGTCGCGGCCGGGGTGAACTCCTCCTGGTCGTCGAGGAGTTCAGGGTGCGGCTGGGCGGTGTCTTGTTCCGGCTCGGCCTCGTCGAGGGTGGGCATCTCACCGGTGGCGGTCAACTCGCCGTCTTCCGGGGCGGGTTCGTCGTACGTGCCCTCGTGCGTCCCGTCGTACGACGCCTGCTCGAAGGTGGTGGTCGCGTCGGCGGGGCTGCCGTCGGCGTTCCACTGCGTGGCGTCGTAGGCGCCGGTGTCGAAGTTCTGCGTGCCCCATTCCCACTGCTGGGTCTGGTCGGCGGGAGCGGCGGCAGGCGCCGAAGTGTCCGGCTGGAGCCAGGCGTTCGCGTCCCACTGCCCGCTGATGTCGGGGGCGCCGGTCTGCGGCGGGATGGCGGACAGCTGCTGGTAGTCGGCCGACCAGGCCGTGGTCTCGTAGGCGCCCGTGTCGTAGGCGGCGTGGTGCTGGGCCGCGTACGGGTCGTAGTTCAGGGTGTGTTGGGCACCTGTGGACCAGCCGGAGGAGTCGTACGCGCCGGTGGCCTGCGAAGCCATGGGGTGCGACCCGGTGTCGTGGGCGGGGCTGTGGCCGTTGCCCGGCATGTCGCCGAAGAGGGGGTCGGTGGCGAAGCTCGCGGTGGCCTGGGCGCCGTCCGCGCCCGGATGAAAACCCGTGGTGGTGTGGTCGCCGTACGTGGTGAAGTCACCGTACTGGGCGTCCTGCCCGCCGTACGACGCGTAGTGCGCCGAGGTGGCATCGGAAGCCGGGGCCGGGGTGGTCATGGTCCCCGACGGGTGACGATCGTTCACCAACTTCTCTATTCGCCTCGACAACAGGGGCTGCCAGAGCAGTGCGGTGGACTGTACCCGGCAGTATGCGGGCACGACAATCTTCGTCAGGTTTCGCGTCAGCCGGAAACGGGCATTCGGCCGTGTTTCGGGGGACGACGGGCACGGGTTTGGCCTTGGGTTCGAATAGCGTTCGATCTTCGTGAGGCTGTGAGCCCGCTGTCGGTGTCCGGTCAGGCCACGGTCAGGCCGCCGGCGCGGGTGTCCGTGTGGGCGTTGGTGTGGGCGGTGCTGTGGGTCGCGGCCGGGGTTTCCGACAGCGGGGTGTCGAGGGCCTGGCGGATGCCGGTCGCGACGGCCGGGTGGACCGGCAGAGCGAGGTGGCCGATGCCGCTGACCTGGACGTTCTGGGCGATCAGGTCGGGGTGGTCGATGCAGGCGGTCTCCAGCGGCTCCATCAGGTGATCCAGATCGCTCCAGAAACTGACGAAGTGCGTACGGCAGCCGGGCGCGGGGCGGGTCAGTTCCTCGATCACCGCCGAGTCGGGACGCATCTGGCGGACGATCGGGTGGGCGTTGGCCAGCGGGGCGACGGCGGTGCCGGAGTGCGGGGTGCCGAGCGTCACGAGCGTGCGGACCCGCAGGTCACCGCCGAGTCGCTGCACGTAGTAGCGCGCGATCAGCCCGCCGAGACTGTGCCCGACGATGTCGACCTCCCGGCTGCCGGTGCGCTCGCAGATCTCCTCGATGTGCCGGCCGAGCAGCTCCGCCGCGGTGCGGATGTCGCAGGTCAGCGGCGAGTAGTTCAGGGACTCGACCTGCCGGCGGCCGTGCTGGGCCAGGGAACGGCGCAGCAGCACGAACACCGAGCGGTTGTCGATGAACCCGTGCAACAGCACCACCGGGGGCTTCGCCTCGGTCGGCAGCTGGGTCGCGTCCTGGGGCGAGGGCGGCTCGGGCAGGGGGCCCCGGCGTTCCTGGGCCATGCCGGAGGGATAGAGGAGAAGGTGGCCCGCGAGGATCACGACCTCCAGGGCGGTCGCTTTCAGGAGGGTCATCGAGAGGCCCGCCAGCCTGCTGGGCAGGAGGCGCTGACAGAGGGGGAGAAAGGGCAGTGCAGCCCCGGTGACCTTCATGGCCGACCTCCTGTCGGCACACGGAACGACAGCTCCGTCCCCCGTGTGCCCTCGTGGGAGGCCACGGCGAGGAATCACCGACGGTGCGGCGAGGGGTGCGCGCGGCGTACCCCTCGTGCCTGTGCCGATGCGCCGTACCACCGCGCCGCGCGGCCTGCGGCGCGGCGGTACGGCGACCTCGTTGCGGCTCCCGTTGCGCTTGTTCCCGCTGGAACGCTGCGCGGCGAACGTGTCCCATCGTGTGATTTCCCCCTCGGTATCCGCCGCGAAACTGCCGGTTGCGGGATGCTGGAGATAACGTTCGTTCACTTCCCGCACTGAAGCGGGTACCGCGGTACCCGTGGGTAGGGATGAACGCAGTCGCTTCATGGAGGCAGTGATGGGTGTGGCAGCCGGTCCGATCCGCGTGGTGGTGGCCAAGCCGGGACTCGACGGCCACGATCGCGGGGCCAAGGTGATCGCGCGGGCGCTGCGCGACGCCGGTATGGAGGTCATCTACACCGGCCTCCACCAGACCCCCGACCAGATCGTCGACACCGCGATCCAGGAGGACGCCGACGCGATCGGCCTCTCCATCCTCTCCGGCGCCCACAACACCCTCTTCGCCGCGGTCATCGACCTCCTCAAGCAGCGCGAGGCGGAGGACATCCTCGTCTTCGGCGGCGGAATCATCCCCGAGGCGGACATCGCCCCGCTCAAGGAGAAGGGCGTCGCGGAGATCTTCACGCCCGGGGCGACCACGCAGTCGATCGTGGACTGGGTGCGGGCGAACGTACGACAGGGCTCCGCTACTGGACACCGGTGACATTTCAGCCCGTCCGGCGTTT
>NZ_BARF01000006.1 GCF_000367365.1 Streptomyces prunicolor NBRC 13075
CGGCCCGAGTCCGCTCCGAGGGTGCCCGCACCCCCCTGCTGATCCTCGCCCAGGCCACCGCACCGCTCACCGTCCGCGAGCGCGAGATCGCCCTGCTCGCCGCCGTCGGCAACGCCAGCAAGGACATCGCCACAGTCCTGGCCCTGTCGGTACGCACGGTCGACAACCACCTCCAGCACGCCTACGCCAAGCTCGGGGTGACCACCCGGCACGAACTGGCCCAGGCACTCGGGGTAGTTGAGTAACGGTTGCTCATCCCCCGCGAGCGCGGCGCGGACACGCTTGCCCACGGCGGCAACGTTGTCGCCGGACCACCCAGTTCTCGTCATCGGGGGATGACCACATGAGACTGAGCATGATCAATGCCATAGTCGCCGCGGCGCTCGGCGCGAGCCTGGTCGGACTGTCGGGAGCCGCTGCCGCCGGTGTCGGCTCCGTCCAGCCGCTGGCCCTGACCTACTTGCCGCTGACCAACTACAACAGCGGTAAGTGTCTGGACCTGCCCGAGTCCAGTTCGGACGACGGACAGGGCCTGGAGCAGTACCAGTGCAACGGCGGCGCGAACCAGAAATGGGCGCTGCAGTACATCGACAGCGACACCAGCGGCAATTACTACCGGATCGTCAACCAGAGCAGCGGCAAGTGCGTGGACGTCCGGGACCGCAGCTCGGACAACAACGCCGTCGTGGTCCAGAACGGCTGCAACACGCAGTACAGCCAGCAGTGGAGACTGAACTACGTGGCGGACAACACCCTGCGATTCCAGCTGGTGGCGCGCCACAGCCTCAAATGCGCGACCGTCGCCAATTCGAGCACGGCCAACAAGGCCGGAATCCTTCAGTACAGCTGCGGTACGTCCGTGAACTGGAACCAGTACTGGCTGTACGGCTGATGAGGGCGGCGCGAAGAACCATCCTCACTGTCGTGCTGACAGTGCTGTGCGCGTTGGCGGGACCCGGGGTCGGATGGGCGGCCTCGGGCGACGGCGGACCAACTGCCGTGGCGGCGTCGACAGTTGCGGCGAAACGCCCGGCCTGGCAGGCGACGAGCGGTGTGCCGGGTCCGGGACTTCCGGCGCGGAAGCAGACCTCCGGCGCCTCACCGGCGCTGTTGGCCTGTGACACGCACGCGGTCGGCAACTGGAGCTACACCGACCAGGCAGGTGTGCGGCACAACGCCATGAACAGTCAGGTGCAGGTGCGGGATCACCTCACCGGCGCGCTGATCGCCGGGCTCACGAACTCCGCGGGCAATTTCGACATCTGTTTCGGCGCCGCGCAGTTCACGCAGATGTACATCACGTTCAAGGCCGAGAACGCCGCGTGGCGGGTACAGAACGGCACGGACGTCTACAACTGGAGTACGCCGATCCGTGCCAATCCGGTGCCGGGCAGCACGGTGAACTTCGGCGCCATGGCCCCCGTCGACGTGGCGGGCAACCGAGCCGCTCACGCGTTCGATGTGGGCAACGACGCGTGGTTGGGGGTTCCGCATTCCAACGGCTGCTGGGATCCGAAGGACACCACGTGCAGCCAGGTGCGGATCGACTGGGCGAACGACCGGACCAGCGGGATGGATCACTACGACCAGACGGGCAACTTCGTGTCGCTGCTCTCCGCGACTCCGGACGCCCCGATGTCGGTCATGCACGAGATCGGCCACGCACTGATGGACGACCTCTACAACGACGCGTTTCCGTCGACCGCGGGCTGCCCCGTTCCTCATCCTCCCAACGCGGCCAGCACCGCCGTATGCGCATGGATCGAGGGATGGGCGACCTTCTTCTCGTTGGCCATGTACCACACGTCGGTATACAGAGACTCGGCCGACTACGAGTATCCGAGCTGGGGCTCCAACGGTGTCGCCAACGGTGATGTGACGGAGACGCGGGTCATCGGCGCACTTCAGGACCTCATCGACACCGGCGCCCATGCCAGCGAAACCTGGGACCAGCACAGTGAGGGCTTCGGAGTGGAATTCTTCACGCTGGCGCATCACGTCGACAACACGTTCGCGTCGTTCTGGAACAGCCGTGGAGCGGATGGGTTCGACGTGTCCGACGCCACCAAGGGGTCGCTCTACCAGAACACGATCGACTATCAGTACCGCAACCCCTTGATCGAAGGACAAGGGCAGTCCCTCCCCACCTTCCTCTCGGACACGCCACCGCAGAACTTCGGCTTCAACACCACGGTCCACTCGTGGTCCGTGGTCGCGCTGCGGCCGTCGGCGCCGACCGACTTCGACTTCACGATGTACGACGACCGGGCGCAGACGTCGTTCCTCAAGGCCAGCAATTTCAACGACCAGGCGGTGGATTTCGTCGCGATCGACTCGAATCTGCGGCCGCTGGGCGACTACTACCCACGGGTGAACCAGTTCCGGGGACCCGGTACCTTCCGCATCGAGCACGTGCAGGCCTTCCAGACCTTGCAGCCGGCGTCGTCCAGTTCGTTCCGCTTCGACGACTCGAATGTCGCCGCGGTGGAGGAGACGGACCTGACCGCGGGTGTGCCGGTGACCATCAGTCTGACCGAGGCAAGCGTGATCTCGACCGCCAGCCTGTTCATCATGGGCGACGATCCGAGCACGCCGGCGACGTTCGTGCAGAACCGTAGCTCCGCGGTGGTGTCCGCTGTCGCGGACCCCATATTCGGTGGACCGGTCTCGGTGACCTTCACCCCGACACGGACCGGCCGCTACGGCGTCGTCGTCACGGGGGACAACGGCGGCGGCGACTACACGCTGACGCGCAGCTGACCCACAACGGGGGGGAAGGGGGTGGCGCGTGGCCCCGGCCACGCGCCACCCCCTTCGGCGTATCCGCGCCGTCATAGGGTGATCGGCATGAGCATCATCGGGGTTGGTATCGACGTGGCCGAGATCGCCCGGTTCGCGGCGTCCCTGGAACGTACGCCCGGTATGGCCCAACGCCTGTTCCTGGACAGCGAGTTGCTGCTGCCGAGCGGGGAACGCCGTGGGCCCGCCTCCCTCGCCGCCCGCTTCGCCGCGAAGGAGGCCCTGGCCAAGGCGCTCGGTGCCCCGGCGGGGCTCCACTGGACGGACGCGGAGGTGTACGTCGAGGACAGCGGGCAGCCCCGGCTGAAGGTGACGGGGACGGTCGCGGCACGGGCGGCCGAGCTGGGGGTGCGGTCGTGGCATGTCTCGTTGAGCCACGACGCGGGGGTGGCCTCCGCCGTGGTCGTGGCCGAGGGCTGACGGCCCGGGTGCGGTCCCCGCCGCACACGGGGCAGACTCGACCGTATGCGTACTGCGTACAGCGTGGAGACGGTAAGGGCCGCCGAGCGACGGCTGATGGCGCGGGTTCCGGAGGGTGCGCTCATGCAGCGGGCCGCCGCCGGACTCGCCGTCGCCTGCGCCCAGTTGCTGGGGCGGGTCTACGGCAGTCGGGTCGTGCTGCTGGTGGGGAGCGGGGACAACGGGGGCGATGCCCTGTACACCGGGGCGCGGCTGGCTCGGCGGGGCGCGGCGGTCGCGGCCGTGCTGCTCGCGCCCGAGCGCACCCACCCGGGCGGGCTCGCGGCGCTGCTGCGGGCGGGCGGTCGTACCGTCGCGGCCGGTGATGCCGAGGAGACCGTCCTCCGCGCCGATCTCGTCGTCGACGGGATTCTCGGGATCGGAGGGAGGGGTGGGCTGCGGCCCGACGCCGCGCGGCTCGCGGCGCTTGCCGGGGACTCCCGGGGTGTCGTCGTCGCCGTTGACCTGCCCAGCGGGGTCGAGGCGGACAGCGGTGAGGTGCGGGGGGCTGCCGTGCGGGCCGATGTCACCGTCACCTTCGGGGCTCATAAGCCTGGGTTGCTGATCGATCCTGCGCGGGAGTACGCCGGGGCCGTGCGGCTTGTTGATATCGGGCTGGGGGGTGAATTGCCTGATGAGGCCGAGTCGGAGGCCCTGCAACATGCGGATGTGGCGCGGTTGTTGCCTGTGCCGGGGGCCGAGAGTGACAAGTATCGGCGGGGGGTTGTCGGGATCGCCGCCGGGTCCGGGCGGTATCCGGGGGCTGCTGTGCTTGCCGTTGCCGGGGCCTTGCGGGGTGGGGCGGGGGCCGTGCGGTATGTCGGGCCGGCCTCTGATGCGGTGATCGCTCGGTTTCCTGAGGTGCTGGTGTCGGAGGGTGGGCCGCTGAAGGCTGGGCGGGTGCAGGCCTGGGTTGTCGGGCCCGGGGGTGGTGATGACGCCTCGACTGTGGCTGATGTGGTGACCGCTGATGTGCCTGTGCTCATTGACGCGGACGGGTTGCGGTTGGTTGATCCGGGTGCTGTGCGGGGGCGTCGGGCGCCGACGTTGATGACTCCTCATGCGGGGGAGGCGGCTGCGTTGCTCGGGGTTCCTCGGGGGGAAGTTGAAGGGGCTCGGTTGGAGTCCGTGCGGGAGTTGGCCGGGCGGTATGGGGCGACCGTGTTGCTCAAGGGGTCGACCACGCTTGTTGCCGACTCGGGGGGTGGGGCGGTGCGGGTCAATTCGACGGGGACGGGGTGGCTGGCTACGGCGGGGAGTGGGGACGTGTTGTCGGGGCTCTGTGGGTCGTTGTTGGCGGCGGGGGTGTCGGCGTTCGATGCGGGGAGTGTGGGGGCGTATCTGCATGGATTGGCGGGGAGGTTGGCTGCGGATGGGGCGCCGGTGGGGGCGCATGATGTGGCTGAGGCGGTTCGGGTTGCCTGGCGGGATGTGCGGGACTGAGTTTTTTCGCCCCCGCCGCCCCTACCCGTCCCATCACTGGGGGCTGCCGCCTCCAGACCCCCGCTTCGGCCTGGACGGCCTCGTCCTCAAACTCCCCCAGAGGGGGGACCCCCAACGGGCTGAGTGGTGGCGGCCCGTGCTGAACGAGTGGACGGGCTGGATATGGCGGCCTGTGCTGAAAAGCCGGACGGGCTGACAGTGAACGCTCGTCAATAAGGGTGACCCCTCCGCGCGGCACCCGGCTCCCGCCGTACCGCCACGTTTCTCTGATCGCATGATCAGTACACGAATCGCGCACAGAAGTATCGCGGTGCTGCTCACCGCGGTGATCGCTCTCCCCGTCGGGGCCGGTAGTGCCTGGGGTGCCGATGGGCCGGTGCCGCCGGCTGCGGGGCCCGGGGAGAGTGAGTTGGTGCCGGGGGTGCCGCCGGGGCCGTATCAGCCGTGGCAGATCGATACGCCTGATCAGGCGCTCCCGCCGAAGGTGTACGCGCCCAGCGCTGAAGAAGACCGGGTTGAGCCGCACAACGCCGCCGTGGGGACCTACGCGCTCGTCGAGTACGTGCCGATCGGGGACGCCGTCGCGAAGGTGAGCTGCAGCAAGCAGACCGGGCCGTATCAGCGGGGCGTGGAGCGGTGGTTGAAGCTGAAGGTGGACGGCAGGCAGTCGGGTGCCGACTGCAAGGCCATTCGTGCCTTTCAAAAGAAGCAGGGCATTAAGCCTGCGATCGGGTTCGCCGGGCCGGTGACCTGGGCGCGGATGCAGTTGATCGGTGCGAAGAAGAATCCGAACGCCGCGCGGAAGTGTCCCGTCCGCTCGTACCGGGTCGCCTGTGTCGATCTCGACCGGCAGCTGACCTGGGTGCAGAAGGGGAAGAAGGTCGTCTTCGGGCCGGTGCCGATGCGCAGTGGGCGTGGTGGGCATGTGACCCGGGGCGGTTGGCACAAGATCTACTGGAAGCACAAGAACCACTGGTCGACGCTCTACAACAGCCCCATGCCGTATGCCCAGTTCTTCGACGGCGGCATCGCCTTCCACGCCGTCTACGGCAGCATCTACACCACCGTCGGCTCCTGGGGCTGCGTCAATCTGCGGCTGGCCGACGCACGCAAGCTCTGGGGTGTCCTCAAGAAGGGCGACCGCGTGTACGTGTGGGGGCACCGGCCCGGGAACTAGGGAACGAGGAGGGCTCAGAGGGGGTGTCAGTCCCCTCTGAGACACTGGGGGTGCCATGAATGAGACAGCGACACAGCTCACCGCACCGCTGCGCGCCCGCGCCGAGATCGATCTGGGCGCCCTGCGGGCCAATGTGCGTGCCCTGCGCGCCCTCTCGCCGGGCGCGGCCGTCATGGCCGTGGTGAAAGCCGATGCCTACGGCCATGGGGCGGTGCCGTGTGCCCGCGCGGCTGTCGAGGGCGGGGCCACCTGGCTCGGTACCGCCACGCCCCAGGAGGCGCTCGACCTGCGGGCCCGTGCCGGGTTGCCCGACGGCGTGCGGATCATGTGCTGGCTGTGGACCCCGGGCGGGCCCTGGCGGGAGGCCATCGAGGCCGATCTCGATGTGTCGGTGAGCGGGATGTGGGCCCTGGAAGAGGTCACTGACGCCGCTCGTGCTGTTGGGCTTCCCGCGCGCGTGCAGCTCAAGGCCGACACCGGGCTCGGGCGTAGTGGGTGTCAGCCCGGCGATGACTGGGTCGAGCTGGTCGATGCTGCCCTGCGCGCCGAGAGCGACGGGCTTCTCCGTATCACCGGGCTCTGGTCCCATCTCGCCTGCGCCGACGAACCCGGGCATCCCTCCATCGACGCCCAACTCGTTCTCTTCCGCGAGATGGTGGCGTACGCGGAGGAGCGTGGGGTGCGGGCCGAGGTGCGGCACATCGCCAACTCGCCTGCCACGCTCACCCGTTCCGACGCGCACTTCGACCTCGTCCGGACCGGCATCGCCGTCTACGGCATCTCGCCCAGCCCCGAGGTGGGATCCTCGGCCGACTTCGGGCTGCGGCCGGTGATGTCCCTGAAGGCGTCCGTCGCGCTGGTGAAGCAGGTGCCGGGCGGGCACGGGGTCAGTTACGGGCATCACTACGTCACCCCGGGCGTGACCACCCTCGGACTCATCCCCGTCGGGTACGCGGACGGCATCCCGCGGCACGCCTCCGGCACCGGGCCGGTGCTGGTCGGCGGGAAGTGGCGGACGGTCGCCGGGCGGGTCGCCATGGACCAGTTCGTCGTGGACCTGGGTGGGGACGAGCTGGAGGCCGGGGCGGAGGCGATTCTGTTCGGGGCCGGTGATCATGGTGAGCCCACCGCCGAGGACTGGGCGCAGGCCGCCGGGACCATCGCCTACGAGATCGTGACCCGCATCGGAACACGCGTTCCCCGCGTCTACGTCAATGAGGTCGTCGGCGAGGGCGGTCCCGGGGTCGGCCCCGAGGTCGTTCCGGAGATCATTCCCGGGTATGAGGGAGACGACGTAGCGCAGGGTTCTGACGTGAAGAGGAGCGGCACGTGAGCGAGAGCAGTGCGGAGGCAGTCGCTGCGGTCGCCTCCGCCGCCGCGGGGGCGGGCGGGAACTGGCGGAAGGCCACCGGTATCGCCGGTGCCGCGATAGGTGTGATCGCCGCCGGTGCCGCGGCCGGTGTCGCCATAGAGCGGATGACCGTCGGGCGGGGGATGCGCGAGCGGGCCCGGCTGGCGCTCGACTCGACGGGGCCGTACGGCTCGTTGCGCGGTACGCCTGGTACGGCCCGCGCCGACGACGGTACGGAGCTGTACTACGAGGTCGACGACATCGAGCCGGAGGTCGCCGTCACGCCCAAGCGGCGGCGGCTCTTCGGGCGGAAGGCCCCGGCCCCCGTCACCGTCGTCTTCAGTCACGGGTACTGCCTGAACCAGGACTCCTGGCACTTCCAGCGGGCCGCCCTGCGCGGGGTCGTGCGGACCGTGCACTGGGACCAGCGCAGCCACGGGCGTTCCGCGCGCGGGGTCGCGCAGCTGGAAGACGACATGCCGCTCACCATCGACCAGTTGGGGCGCGACCTGAAGGCCGTGATCGACGCGGCCGTGCCCGAGGGGCCGATCGTGCTCGTCGGGCACTCCATGGGCGGCATGACGGTGATGGCGCTCGCCGACCAGTACCCCGACCTGATCCGCGACCGGGTCGTCGCCACCGCCTTCGTCGGTACGTCCTCCGGGCGGCTCGGCGAGGTCAACTTCGGGCTGCCGGTCGCCGGGGTCAACGCGGTGCGGCGGGTGCTGCCGGGCGTGCTGAAGGCGCTCGGGCAGCAGGCCGCGCTGGTGGAGCGGGGGCGGCGGGCCACCGCCGATCTGTTCGCCGGGATCATCAAGCGGTACTCGTTCGCTTCGCGGGACGTCGATCCGGCGGTCGCGCGGTTCGCCGAGCGGATGATCGAGGGCACGCCCATCGATGTCGTCGCCGAGTTCTACCCGGCCTTCACCGACCACGACAAGACCGCCGCCCTGCCCCACTTCAAGGACATGCCGGTGCTCGTGCTGGCCGGGATCGGCGATCTCGTCACGCCCAGTGAGCACAGTGAGGCCATCGCCGACCTGCTGCCGGACGCCGAGCTGGTGCTCGTGCCGGACGCCGGGCACCTGGTCATGCTGGAGCACCCGGAGGTCGTCACCGACCGCCTCGCCGACCTGCTCACCCGCGCGGGTGCCGTACCGGCAGGCGCTACCGTAAGTGGCTATGGAAGCACCAGCAGCACCGCACAACGCGGCTGAGCCCCTGTCCGTATCGATCACCGTCAACTCCCCCGAGCAGATGCGGGAGTTGGGGCTGCGTCTGGCCAAGTTGTTGCGCGCGGGCGACCTCGTGATGCTCACGGGGGAGTTGGGCGCCGGCAAGACGACACTCACCCGGGGTCTGGGGGAGGGGCTCGGGGTGCGGGGAGCGGTGACCTCGCCGACCTTCGTGATCGCCCGGGTGCATCCCTCGCTCGGTGACGGGCCGCCGCTTGTGCACGTCGACGCGTATCGGCTCGGTGGCGGGCTCGATGACATGGAGGACCTCGATCTCGATGTCTCGCTGCCCGAGTCCGTGATCGTCGTGGAGTGGGGTGAGGGGAAGGTCGAGGAGTTGACGGACGACCGGCTCTCGCTCGTCATCCACCGGGCCGTCGGGGATACCACCGACGAAGTACGGCATGTCACCGTCACCGGGCTCGGTGCGCGGTGGGCCGCGGTTGAACTGGGCGTGCTCGGCGGCTGACCGGGGGGTGCGAGGGGGTGCGAGGGGTGTGGGTTCCGACAAGGTGTCGGCAAGATGTTGCGTTCGGGGTCTCGCGCGTGGTCACATGGTATCCAGTTCGTAGTTAGGTCTACCTAACTACGTCTGCCCCCGGCTCCCAGGAGGCGTCCA
Source organism: Streptomyces prunicolor NBRC 13075 (assembly GCF_000367365.1). Classification (GTDB taxonomy): domain Bacteria; phylum Actinomycetota; class Actinomycetes; order Streptomycetales; family Streptomycetaceae; genus Streptomyces; species Streptomyces prunicolor. The sequence goes on from NZ_BARF01000006.1 coordinate 9,084, forward strand.
TGTCGGTTTCAGAGAACCAGCGTGAGTGGGCGCGGCCGTTTGCGTTCGCTGGGGTGTCCATGCGGGAGCTGTTGGCGGCGGGGGTTGCGGCCAAGGCCGTTTCTACGCCGCCTCCCGCGCCGGAGCCGGGGGAGGTGCCGGGCGAGCGGCGTCAGCGTAAAGCGGCGTAGTCGTTCGGCTGCGCGCCGGT
>NZ_BARF01000005.1 GCF_000367365.1 Streptomyces prunicolor NBRC 13075
GCTCAACTCCCTTTCAGGAATGGAGTGTTGGGGGTGTGTCGCGTCACGCGGCGAGGGTGTCGGACCGGTGTCCGGCGGTAGTGAGGGTGTGCAGTGCGGCTACGGCCTGTTGCGGCATGACGCCGTTGCCCAGCGCTTTGAGCTGTGCGGAGCGGGACAGGCCGGGTACGTCGGTGACGTGTCCGGCGTCCAGGCCCATGAGCCATTCGACGAAGGGCGGGTTCAGCCGTCCCAGAGCGTCAGTTGGCCGGGGAGCGGGGCGTCCGAGGACGGCTTCCCAGCGCGTGACCGCCGGGGCGTAGGCGCCGAAGTCGGCAGGCTGGCCACTTCCGCAGCGAGGCACTTGCCGTGCGTTCCGGCTTCCTGCGACGGAGTCCGGCGTGTCTGCCGGTTCTCGTTCGCCGACGCGCGGGGAGTCGGCAGCAGTGCCCCGCTGAACGTCACGTCCGTCAGCGTCGGGGAACTGCTGCGGGGGTTCGGGGCTGTCGACTGGCGGGCGCCCTTGGAGTCCCCGACCACTGGTGTCGGCAGGAGGGAGACGACGTGGCGCAGGTTCATCCCGCCTTGCGCCGCGTGCCCCGGACCGGTGTTCTCCGATGTCGAGGGCGTCGGCAGCAGCGAGGTGACGGCCGTCGGAAGCTGCCCCCGCTGCCCGCCGCCCCGCCAGTCCCGCGCCGCCGGTGTCGGCAGGCCACGCAAGGACGAAGAGCCGTTTGCGCTGGTGGGCGGCGCCGAGGTCGGACGCGCGAAGAGTGCACCACTGCGCATCGAACCCGAGGGCGGCAAGGTCGGCGAGGACGGTGTCGAATCCGAGAGAAAGGTGCCCTGCGACGTTTTCAAAGACCGCGTAGCGGGGTCGTAGAACCCGAAGGGCATGGGCGATGTGGGGCCAGATGTGCCGGGCATCGGCGGTTCCCTTCCGTTTTCCGGCGGAGCTGAACGGCTGGCACGGATACCCGCCGATGTAGATGTCGACGGGTTCCACGTCGTGCCAGCCGAGGGCGGTGATGTCCCCGAGGTTGGGCACGCCCGGCTGGTGGTGGGCGAGGATGCGGGCGGCACCGGGGTCGTTGTCCGCCACCCACGCCAGCTCCCCGCCGAACACCTCCCGCACGGCCATGTCCAGCCCGCCGTAACCGGTGCACACCGAACCGATACGCAACGGGGTCATCACGGCGTCCCGACAGCGGCAACGCGCTCGGCAAGGATCGTGTCGCGCAGCATGCGGGCGTTGGCCGGTGAGGTGTGGATCTCGCGGCGGATGCCCTCTGCGGTCACCTTCGCGTCCGGCAGGTTGGCAGTCGCCTTGCGGGCCTCATCGAGCAACTCGGCTTCGGTGCGCCTGGGTTGGGGCGAGCGCGCCACGTTGGGAACCCGGCCGGTCGCCGCGCGGGGGCGGGTCGATGCCGCCGCGACCGTGCGCTGGGGAGTCGACCCGATCGGCTTGGCCGGGGCCGACCCGAGGGCGGGTACGGGCTTGAGCGGCAGAGTCGACTTCACGAAGCCGACCGGCACCGGATCGGGCATCCGGACCGGGTTCGCCACGGCGGGCGTGATGATCGGTGCGGGGGTCGATTCGGGCAGATCAGCCGTAGACCGTTTGATTACTGTCTCGGTAGATTCCTCCGCATTCACGATGGGAGCGGGAATCGGGGTGGGCTGGTGGTGCAGGACCTTCGCGACGAGATCGGAGCCGAAGTAGATCGACCCGACCGGCAGCGACGTGGCGAGCAGGACCAGGGCCCAGTTGGCGGGGTCCCAGTCGGCAAGCCGTCCCCAGTCGACCGTGGCCCCGTGCAGAGCGGGGACCAGGCCATGCACGTAGTTGAGGACCAGCGAGGCGCCCGTGTAGGTGCCCAGCACCCGCAGTGCGAACCTGCGGTCGTCGCCCGTGAGGACGAGGGTGGCGACCAGGGCCAGGGCCATCAGGCCGTCGACCACGAACGGGTAGAGGGTCGCGGCGGTGTGATCCGCCCCGATCGCGTTCGCGATATCCCGCAACGCGTTCCAGGACACCCGGAACGCCATCCCGACCACCGCGACCAACGCGGCGACGAGCAGCTTCCTGCCGTTGGAGTTCATCACGCCACCTCCTTGCCGGTGGTGCCGGGCCGTCCAGTGCGGCGCCCGGCGGTGGTCGTGCAGCCGGGCGTGGCGGCGGCGGGGTCGTACCAGCCGCCGCCGGCGCGTTTGGCCGTGTACATGGCCTCATCCGCAAGCCGCATCAGCAGCGACAACGCCACCGGACCCCCCTGAGGGGCATCGGGGAGAAGGTCGCTGGAGAGCGAGGCACCGATAGAGACACCGACCGACAGGTCGGTGCCCTCGAAATGGAACGGGGCGGTGATCGCGTCGTGCAGCGCGTCCAGCAGCCACGGCAGAGTGTGCGTGCCGGGCAGCGGGACAGCGGCCACGAACTCGTCTCCCCCCAGCCGTCCTACGACCGCGCCGGGATACGCGGACACGGCGTCGGTCAGGCTCGCGGCGGTGGCGCGGATCGCCGCGTCCCCCGCCGCGTGGCCGGCCGTGTCGTTGAGGGCCTTGAAGCCGTCCAGGTCGACCAGGACCACCGCCGTGTGCATCTGGCTGCCCAGAATCCGCAGGGCCCGCCGCTCGAACGCGGCACGGGTCCACAGACCCGACAGCGGGTCCCGGCGAGCCTGTGTGAGGCGGCGGCCCATCAGTAGTCCGTGAACGCCCCACCCGCAGGCCAGCGGGCCCGCCACCGAAACAGCCGTGAGCAGCCCGTTCATGCCGCACCCCCCACCGCGATCAGCACGGCGAGAACGAGCAGGGCGCCGCCGGCCTGGGTCAGGTCGACCGCGCGGCGCAGGCCCGTGTACTTGGCGACCGCCAGGCGGGACAGCCCCGCGATGTCGGCAGCAAGGTCGCCGGATACCGCGTCGGCGATCTGCTCGGAGGTGAGGGTGGCCCACAGTGGGAAGCCGTGCCGGCCGCTCAGGTTGGGGCGTACCGAGCGCAGCAGCAGTCCCGCCGCCGCGACCAGCAGCCCCATACCGAGCGCGCCAACTACCACGGCGGGCGGGGTGAGCGGGAGGGAACTGCCGATGGTCCAGGCGCCGGCCATCACTGCGCCGACGAACGCCAGCAGCAGCGCGGTCTTGTTGTCGGTCCGCGCGATCTCCGCCTTCACCTCAGCGTGCGCGGCGGTCAGGTTCTGGTCGGTGGTGGCGCTCATGCCACACCGCCCGACGTGCCCTCGGCACCCTGGTTGGCCAGCTCGCGGCGGGCGGTGAGCAGACGGCGCCGGGCACGGCGGATGCGCTGCTGGTCCAGCTCGCTCGGGGTGCGGTCCAAGGTGATGAGCTGCGCGTCGAGCAGGTCGAGGTCCGCCAGGATGACGGGCATCTCGATGTTGATCGCGTCCAGTTCCGCGTTGGTGGGCTCACCCCATTCGGCGAACGCGGTAACAACCTCGTGAACAGTGACGATGTGCTTCATTGGGTCGTGGTTCCTTCCACAGGTGGAACGGCCCGAACAGCGGCCCCGGGTCTAGCCACCCGGGGCCGCGCGCCGTTAATAGGGATGTAGATCTGTCAGGGGCGGGGCGGCTCGTCAGTCCTTGACGGTCACGTCGACGACCGCGACGTCCTTGTAGCCCTGGCACTCCAGGTCCTGGCTGATGACCTCGGGGTAGTGGTGGTGCGAGACCCAGTGGCTGACCGTGGTCTCACCGGTGCCGTGGCCCCTCTCGCCGGTCTTGGCGTCGGTGGCGAACGCAGAAAACTTGACCTTCGGCATGAGGTGGTCCTCTCATGTGGTGGAAGTGGAACCCTCCGGCTCCCCGCGCTCCCATCCGTACGACCACCGCAGGTGTGCGGGCCGGACGGATGGGAGAGGCAGCCGGCCGCGGCGTGTTCCTGCCGCGACGCCGAGAACGGACCGGATCAGAGGGTGGTGCGGCGCCGCCGGCCGGTCCGTACGGCGGCGCCCGGGTATGTCGTCGGCTCATGCCGACCTCCCGCAGGTTGCAGGGACACGGCTTTCACCTGCGCGCCGTTGCCACGGTGTGCAGGTCCCGAGCCGGTGAATCGGGTGCGTCATCGTCACTGCTCTGACGCCAGCAGGGCGGCGCGTATCAGGTGGCGCGCCCGGAGGTCGGTTCCCACCGATCCCCGGGGCGTTTCTCCAGAGCTGACACGCAGGGCGGGAAAGGTTCACCCGCCGCGAAGTGGCCGCCAACGGCCATCACCCGGGCCGTCGCGGGGACGGGGAGTTGAACCCCGTCGAACTTGAATCCCTATTGAATTCTCAACCAACTGACGCTGCCTTCGTACTCACCCCTGCGGGCTTTCCTCCGGGCGTTGACGCTGCTCCGAGCCGGTACGCCCGCCATCAATGCGGGCATACCGGGGCACGATGACCCTCGGTCGACGTTCCGACCGGCGGGCACATCCCTAAGGTTCCCTAGGGTTCCCTGCGGTGTCAAGCGGTAGGGTAGGGAACCGCAGGGAACTGGTGAGAGGGAGCAGGCGACATGGCAGGTCAGGCCGACAATCGGGCGCCGTACGCGAAAATTGCCGCCCACTACACGGAGTTGATCGAGTCCGGTGAGATGTCGCCCGGAGAACTTCTGCCGAGCATCAAGAACCTCTCGGAGAAGTGGGGCGTGAGCACCGCAACGGCTGAGAAGGCGCTGCGCAAGCTGCGCAACGAGGGTCTAGTCAGGGGTATTCACGGCATCGGGACGGAAGTCCTTGACCGGCCCTCTTCGATGTCCTCGGGATCTCAGCGCCAGGATCGGGGCCGCCGTACCGGATCAAGTTGGGGGTCAGGCGAAAGGTCCGACTCGCATCAGGCCGCCATCGTTCCTGCGCCCCCGGAGGTGGCCCAAGCTCTGGGCGTCGCCCCTCAGTCCGACGTAATCCGCCGATGCCGGGTGTACCGAGACCGGCACGGCATCGTGGCGCACAGTACGTCTTGGATTCCCGCTCAGTACGGGAGGCTGATCCCGCAACTGGCGAACAGCGAGCGGCTGAGCGGAGGAACATCCCTCCAGCTCATCGCAGAGGCAACGGGCCTCCCGATCAGTCATCGGATCGACAGTGCATCGGCGCGGCTACTGACTGCGGAGGATGCTCAGCTCTTGGAGCTGGACTCTGAGAACCCGCCGGCGGAACCCGTGGTCGTGATGACTGCGAAGTTCATCGACAGTGAGGGGAATGTCGTCGAGTACGGTGTCGACCTTGGAGGCCCTGGTCGTACCTGGCGGACGGAATCGGAGGTTTCCCAGTGAGGACCATGGACGACACGCTCATGAGCGTGCTCGAAGTCCGCATGGGCAACCTGCTTGCCGCTCGCCGTGACGGCTTGCTCACTCCTGAAGCTGAAGCCGAGATGACTGCCATCTCCCAGACTCTGACGAGACCGATGTTCCTGCGCCCACCGTTCTGTGTCCTGATGGCTGGACTCCCCGGCTCCGGCAAGACCACTCTTGCCCGTGTTCTCACTGATCGCGGGTTCGTGCGCCTGTGCCCGGATGAGGAGATGTACCGCCGCCATGGCGTGTATGGGGTGGACTTCCCACGAGGCACTTTCCCCACCCTTGAGCGTCCGGTGCTTGAGGACGTGGCGGCTGAACTTCGCGAACACCTCATGGCGGGGCGCGATGTTGTGGTTGATCACGGTTTTTGGACCCCGGATGACCGCACCCGGTGGCGAATCATCGCGACCGACGCAGGCGCAACTCCGGTACTCGTCTACCTCGAAGCAAGCCACGACGAACTCTGGTCAAGGATCAACAAGCGCAACGCGGACCATGAGCACGATCCCAATTCGGTCTACTTCTCGGAGAGCGACCTCCAGCGCTACCGCACCCGATTCGTGCCACCCGAGTCGGATGAACCGCACGTCACCTTCGATGGTGACCCTGCGACCCTGATTGCAGTGCTGGAAGAGGCCGACGAGTAGGGCCGTTTCCCCCAGGCGTCCCCCGGCGGTTGCGTTTTCTAGAGAAACCCCTGGTCACGGGCGACGAATGGAGCCCGCTGTAAATCTGCCGGCTTAGCCTACCCAGGTTCGAACCCTGGCGCCGCCACATGATCGAAGGGTCTGTGATCAGCAGCAATGCTGATCACAGACCCTTTCGTCGTTCCTGGAGCGTTCTCCGCGGCATTCCCTTGCCCCGCCGCCGGTCTTGACGTGCCCGTGCCACGGTCCTACTGTCGCGACACCGCGTTCATGTTGAAACACAAAGTTCATCTATATGAACACATGGGCGTGCGCCAACCGAGTCCACAGAGCAGACAGGAAGGCACCCCCCCATGCGCATGCGTACGCTGCTCACCTCCCTGGCCACCGTCGTCGCCGTCACCGGCGGCCTCGCCCTCACGGCCCCCGCCGCATCGGGCAGTACCGCCGTCGGCAACACCACCCACGCCGTCGCCGCACCCCTGGCGGACCCGACCGTCGCGCCCGGCGGGAACTTCGACCTGGGGGTGTGGCAGCTCCAGGAGCCGATCGGTTCCCCCGGCTCGCCCACGACGATCTCGTCGTCCCGGCTCCAGGGGGCCAACGGGTTCCAGGACTCGTACTTCTACACGGACACCCGCGACGGAGCGATGACCTTCTGGGCGCCGGAGAAGGGCGTCACCACCCCCAACTCGAACTACGCCCGCTCCGAACTGCGCGAGATGAACCGCAGCGGCAGCGCCGCCGACTGGTCGCTCAGCGGCACCCACACGATGAAGGCGACGCTACGGGTCGTATCCGTCACCTCGAACGTCTGCGTCGGCCAGATCCACCTCGGCAGCGGAGGCACGTCCACCAAGCCGCTGCTGGAGCTGTACTACCGGTCGAGCGGCGACATCGTCCTCGGCACGGAGAACTCGCCCTCCGGCGGCCAGACCCTGCACACCGTCGGCAACGTGTCGGTCGGCAAGACGTGGAGCTACACGATCGGCGTCTCGGGCGGGAACACCATCAACCTGACGGTCAACGGGAGCACCACGCACTACGCCATCCCGTCGTCCTTCAACGCCTACAAGCAGTACTTCAAGGCCGGTTCCTACAACCAGTCGTCCTCCGACAGCACCACCAAGGGCGCCCGCGTCGCCTTCTACGGACTCACCGTCGCCCACAGCTGAACGCGCCCGAGCGAGCCTCGACGGCCGACCCGGCCTGCGGCGGGGCAGACTGATCCCATGTCGTCCCGCCGCAGAAGCTGCCCCGAGTGCCGTCGTGAAATCGCCGTCGTGGCCGGCCGGTTCGCGCGGCACGACCCGCCCGGCGCGCGGGAGAGCGGGGACCTCGTGTCATGCCCCGGGTCCCGCCGCCAGGCGGAACTCGGGGCGGCACAGCCCGCGTTGGACGGGTACGTGGTCCCGGAGTTCCCCGGCCAGATGCCACTCTTCTGAACGGCGGCCCACCCCGCCGCCGGGGAACCCCAGTTGCTCAGCTCCTCAGTTCCCCGCCACCGACTTCACCGCCACCGACACCGGCGCGGACCCACCGATCAGTTCCAGCGTCAGGCCGGCCGTCGCCGGGGTCTCCACCAACTCCGCGAGTACGGCGGCCACATCGTCGCGCGGGATCGACCCGAGACCGGTGTGCGCCTCCAGCCGGACCAGCCCGGTGCCGGCGTCGTTCGTGAGTGAACCGGGGCGCAGAATCGTCCAGTCCAGGGCGTCCAGGCCCCGTACATGCGCGTCGGCCTCGCCCTTGGCCCGCAGATACACGTCGAAGACGCCGTCCCCGGAGTGCGTCGGATCCGCGCCCATCGAGGACACGACGACATGCCGTCGTACGCCCGCCAGGACCGCCGCGTCGGCGAACAGCACCGCCGAACCCCGGTCCACCGTGTCCTTGCGGGCCGTGCCGCTGTTCGGGCCCGCGCCCGCCGCGAAGACCGCCGCGTCCGCGCCCCGTAGCAGGGCCGCGACCTCCTCGACCGAGGCCGACTCCAGGTCGAGCAGCAGCGGTTCGGCGCCGGCCGCCCGTAGATCGTCGCTCTGTTCGGCGTTGCGGATGATGCCCGCGACCTCTTCACCGCGCGCGGCGAGCAGGCGCTCCAGCCGCAGCGCGATCTGACCATGACCTCCAGCGATGACAATGCGCATGCCTTCGACCGTACGCCCGGACGGCCGCACGCGCCGCACAACTTCAGCCGCGTCCCAGCGGCGCACACCCGCGAGGGACGCGCCGGGCGTGCGGACCCGAGCCGCAGCGCCTCAGGCGTACGCCCCGGCGCAACAGCAGCCGCTCACGACAACTCGCCCCGCCCCTGCCGGGGCAGCCCCAACTCCGAGCCCGCCGCCGTGTTGCAGTACTCCCGCACCGCGCTGGTCCGTGCCACCACGCGCCCCCGGTGCACCACGATCCGGCTGTACGCCAGCGAGAGCGCGCCCGCGAGCCGGTCGCCGCGCACCGCGAGCAGTTCGGCCGGAAATCCCGCCTCGACCCGCACCTCGGGCAGACCGAGCGCCGCGCGTGCAGACGAACTCACCGTGTCGTAGGCATCCTCGGGCCGCATCCCGTGCCGCGAGGCCAGCAGGTAGGCCGCCTCCAAGGGGTCCCCGCGGCCCACCGGGTTGGACACATCGCGCAGGGCGCCGCTGCCCGCGGCCACCTGGACGCCGGCCGAGCGCAGCAGTCGTACGGGAGCCGTGCCCCGGCGGTCGACGCCGCCGCAGCCGCCCTGCGGCAGACAGACCACCGTCACACCGGCCGCGGCCAGTTGGTCCGCGATCCGCGTGACCGTGTCCGCAGGCAGCCGCCCCAGGCCGCCGCACGGGCCGAGTGTCACCCCGGGGCGCATCCCGCCCGCGACCGCCGCCAGCCGGGCCAGGCGGGTCGGGTCGGCGGCGTCCGTGTGCAGGTCGACCGGGCAGCCGTGCTCGGCCGCGACCTCCAGGACGGCCTCCACGTACCCGGTCGGATCGGGGTCCAGATCTGGACAACCGCCCACTACGGAGGCACCCATTTTCAACGCGTCCCGCAGCATCGCGAGCCCGTCCGCCCCCGCCACCCCGGTCAGCAGCCGAGGCATCGCCACCGCCGTCAACTCCGCCAGCCCCCGCAGCGCCCGCCGCGCCCGCAGTACGGCGGCCAGCGCGCTCAGCCCCTGAACGTCCCCCACGCGCACGTGTGCCCGCTGCGCCGTGGCCCCGTGCCCGAGTTGCAGCAGCGCGGCCTCCGTGGCGCGGCGCTGGACGTCCTGGGGGTCGTAGGAGACCGGTCCGCCGTTCTCGGCCGACAGGGCGGTGTCACTGTGCGTGTGCGGCTCGGCCGGGGCCGGGAGGAGGAGGTAGCCGCTGAGGTCCACGCGCGCGCCGCACGCGCGCGTGGCGTCCGTCGCCAGGCTGCCGGCCGTGCCGACCGCCTCGATGCGCCCGCCGCCCAGCCGTACGTCCACGGTCCGGCCGTCGGTCAGCCGGGCCCCGCACAGCAGGAGCGCGGCCGGGTCGGCCGGTCCCGACGAGCCTGAGGAACCCGACGGGCCAGACGACGAATGGGACGGCTGGGGCTGGCTGTCGGGCATCGCGCTCCAGGGGCTCAGGGCTTCGCGGGCTCGGGGCTTCGGGGCTCAGGACTGGGGACCGCGCAAAGGGGCGCAAGATCACGCAGAGTGAGTCGAGCCTAGGGCGGTGATCCGCTCACGGCCGGGAGGAGCGCAATAGTCGTACCGGTGTGGTCCCCCATATGGGAGGGGCCCTTGAGGCCTCTGGGAGGGCCCTGGAAGCGGCTGGAGCGGTGCCGCGAAACGGATTTGGGCGAACGGCTGCGGAGCGTGTAATGTCTTCATCGCTCGCCCCAATAGCTCAGTCGGTAGAGCGTCTCCATGGTAAGGAGAAGGTCTACGGTTCGATTCCGTATTGGGGCTCTGGTGTGAAAGGTTCTCGTCGCAAGATGGGAACCGATCGCATCACAGCGGTGTAGCTCAGTCGGTAGAGCAAGCGGCTCATAATCGCTGTGTCACCGGTTCAAGTCCGGTCACCGCTACTGACAGTAGCCGATTGCGGGGTCGGTCCTTCGATCGGCTACTCTGTTATGCGTTCATAGTCCCATCCGTTCGTCAAGGAGCACTCCTGTGGCTGCCACCGACGTCCGCCCGAAGATCACGCTGGCCTGCGTGGAGTGCAAGGAGCGGAACTACATCACCAAGAAGAACCGGCGTAACGACCCGGACCGTCTTGAGATGAAGAAGCACTGCCCGCGTTGCAATGCGCACACCGCGCATCGCGAAACGCGATAAGAATCAGGCTCGTACACGAGGCCGTCCCCGAAGTCTGGGGGCGGCCTCGCGTCGTTCTCCACACAGCAGGCCACTCAGCAGCAGGCCACTCAGCAGCAGGCCACACGGCAGCAGGAACATCAGGAGGTACGGGCCATGGCGCTCGACCAGTCCTTCGTGGGGCGGACCTACCCGCCCACCGACCCCTACGAGGTGGGCCGGGAGAAGATCCGCGAGTTCGCGGAGGCGGTGGGCGACGCCAACCCGGCGTACACGGATCCGGAGGCCGCCAAGGCGCTCGGTCACCCCGATGTGATCGCCCCGCCGACCTTCGTCTTCTCCATCACGTTCAAGGCCGCCGGACAGGTCGTCCAGGACCCGCAGCTGGGCCTCGACTACACCCGGGTCGTGCACGGCGACCAGAAGTTCGTCTACGTCCGCCCGGTGCGCGCCGGCGACCGCCTCACCGTCACCTCCACGATCGAGGCGGTCAAGTCGATGGCGGGCAACGACATCCTGGACATCCGCGGCGAGGTCCACGACGAGGCCGGCGAGCACGTCGTGACCGCTTGGACCAAGCTTGTGGCCCGCGCGGCGGAGGAGAACTGACATGACGGCGAAGATCGCGTACGACGACGTCGAGGTCGGCACCGAGCTGCCGGCCCAGACCTTCCCCGTGACCCGCGCGGCCCTCGTCCAGTACGCGGGTGCCTCCGGGGACTTCAACCCGATCCACTGGAACGAGAAGTTCGCCAAGGGGGTCGGGCTCCCGGACGTCATCGCGCACGGCATGTTCACCATGGCCGAGGTGATCCGCGTGGTCACCGACTGGACCGGCGACCCGGGCGCGGTCGCCGAGTACGGCGTCCGCTTCACCAAGCCCGTCGTCGTCCCGAACGACGACCAGGGCGCGACCGTAGAGGTCAGCGCCAAGGTCGCCGCCAAGCTCGACGACAACACGGTCCGCGTGGACCTGGTGGCGATGAGCGCCGGGCAGAAGGTGCTCGGGATGTCGCGGGCGGTCGTACGACTGGCGTGAGCTGAGGTACGGGGCGTCCGCAATGGCGGGCGCCCCTTACGTGCGGGTCGGCCAGGGCCGATTCGGTCCCGGTCACTGGCAGTGACGCCGGCCAGTATCGGAGCCGTCCCGCCTGTGCGTCGCGTCACAGCGCGGAACGGCGTGCCACTCCCTGGAAGCCCGCCGCGCGGTACCCCTTGACGTAGTTAGTGATTGAGTACTAACTTTCTCGCATGGTCAGGATGAGCGCAGAAGAGAGGCGCGAAAGCGTCGTCCGCGCGGCGATCGCCGAGTTCGCGCAGCGGGGGTACTACGGCACCTCCACCGAGGCGATCGCCAAGCGGGTCGGTGTCTCGCAGCCGTATCTCTTCCGGCTCTTCCCGGGCAAGAAGGCGATCTTCGCGGCGGCCTCGCTGCGGTGCGTGGACGACGTGTGCCGGGCGCTGGAGGAGGCGGGCAAGGGGCTGGAGGGCGAGGAAGCCCTGCATGCCATGGCCGACGCCTATGTGCGGCTCATCACGGAGAATCCCGAGAAGCTCCAGATGCAGATGCAGACGTACATCACCGTGGCCGCCGCCGAGGCGGAGGGTGACCACGAGTTCGGCGAGGTCGTGCGGAACGGCTGGATGAAGCTCTGGGAGATCGTGCATCTGCCGCTCGGGGCGGACGTCGAGGAGACCACGACCTTCATGGCGTACGGAATGCTGATCAACACCCTTGCGGCCATGGGTTTTCCACCCGAGCACCGGGTCTGGGAAGGGCTGTATCCGGAGGCCCGGGTCACCGGTCGGCTGGAGAAGTCGTAGTAGCGGGCAAGGGGCGGATTCTGCGCCTTTTCCTGCCCGGCAAAGTTAGTCATCAATAACTAATCATCGGTACGAGCACCCTTTGGGGGAGCGATGTCACAACCAACCGCACGTCGCGGGGGAATGGTCTGGGCCCTCGTCATCACCAGCGTCGCCGGATTCATGGCGGCCCTGGACAACCTCGTCGTCACCACCGCCCTGCCGTCCATCCGCAAGGACCTCGGGGGCGCGCTGGGCGACCTGGAATGGACCGTGAGCGCCTACACGCTCACCTTCGCCGTCCTGCTGATGTTCGGCGCGGCACTCGGCGACCGGTTCGGGCGCCGCCGGCTCTTCCTCGTCGGCATCACCGTCTTCACCGTCGCCTCCGCCGCCGCGGCCATGGCGCCCGGGATCGAGTCCCTGATCGCGGCCCGCGCGGTCCAAGGCGTCGGCGCGGCGATCATGATGCCGCTGACGCTGACCCTGCTGACGGCGGCCGTGCCCGTCGCCAAGCGCGGGATGGCGTACGGCATATGGGGCGCGGTGAACGGACTCGCCGTCGCCTCCGGACCCCTCATCGGCGGCAGCCTCACCGAGCACATCTCCTGGCACTGGATCTTCTGGCTGAACGTCCCGCTCGGCCTGGCCCTGCTGCCGCTGGCCCGACTGCGCCTCTCCGAGTCGCACGGCACCGGCGCCCCGCTGGACTTCCCCGGCACCCTGCTCGTCAGCGGCGGCCTCTTCGGCATCGTCTACGGCCTGGTCCGCGGGCCCGCCGACGGCTGGACCAGCTCGCTCGTCCTCACCGGGCTGTTCGCGGGGAGCGCGCTGTTCGCCGGGTTCATCATCTACAGCGTCAACGCCAAGAACCCCATGCTCCCGATGCGGCTGTTCCGCTCCCGCGCCTTCTCCGGGATCAACGCGGCGAGCCTGCTGATGTTCCTCGGGATGTTCGGCTCGATCTTCCTGCTCAGCCAGTACATGCAGGGCGTCCTCGGCTACTCGCCCACCGAGGCGGGCCTGCGGATGCTCCCCTGGACCGGTATGCCGATGCTCGTCGCCCCCATCGCGGGCATCCTCTCCGACCGCATCGGCGGCCGCCCGGTCGTCGCCGCGGGCCTCTTCCTCCAGGCGGCCGGTCTCGGCTGGATGTCCTACGTAGTCACCACGAAAGTCTCCTACGGCGCTCAGCTCCCCGGTCTGATCCTCAGCGGCATCGGCATGGCCCTGTTCTTCGCGCCGGCCTCCAACCTGGTCATGTCCAGCGTCCGCCCCCAGGAGCAGGGCATCGCCTCCGGCGCCAACAACGCGCTCCGCGAGGTGGGCGGCGCCCTCGGCATCGCGATCATGGCGTCGATCTTCTCGGCCCAGGGCGGCTACCAGACCGCACAGACCTTCGTCGACGGCCTGAAGCCCGCGCTGGTCACCGGGGCCGCGGTGGTCGCCCTCGCCGGGGTCGCGACGCTGCTGATCCCGACGAAGCGGCGGGCGGCGGAGCTTGCGGCGACGTCTGGTTCGGCGGGGGCTTCGGACTCCGTCGGGGCTTCGGAGTCCGACTCGGTACTGGAGAACGCCGGTCGCTGAGCCGGACACCTGGCACGCACGCGTGGGGCCCCACCTTGCCGGTGGGGCCCACGCGCGTGTGCGGCTTCGCCGGTGGGGCTTCATGTGGGGCGGTGTCTGCCGTTGCCGGGGGGGAGCTTCACGCGTGCGTGGACTTGTCGTCGTTGGTGAGGCTCTACGCGTGCGGGCGTGCGGGCGTGCGGGCGTGCGGGCGTGCGGGCGTGCGGGCGTGCGGGCGTGCGGGCGTGCGGCTTCGGTGGCGTGGTCGGACGGATGCGTGTGCTCGGCTTTGTCGCGGGCGTCAAGGCCGTGGTGGTCAAGGAGTTGGCTGTGCGGGGGTGAGCGATCCGGACGAATGCCGGGGGCTCGCGCCGGATACGGCGAACGGTGCCGGAGGCGTTGGTCGCGCCGGTGCCGGTGCCGGTGCCGGCGCCGGTGCCAGTGCCAGTGCCAGTGCCGGAGGTGTGACCCGTGCCGGGTGGGATGCTGGTGCTGGACACGCCTCGCGCCGAAACCGCGGGCCACACCCCGCCGCCCCCGGCGTTGTCAGTCCCGTCTCGTACGCTTGGCCCCGTGCAGGAACTCCACGACGCTCCCCTCGCCCCCCTCACCACCTTCCGGCTGGGCGGTCCCGCGACCCGGTTGATCACCGCGAGCACCGACGCCGAGGTGATCGACGCCGTGCGCGCGGCCGACGATGCCGGGACGCCGTTGCTGGTCATCGGAGGCGGGTCGAACCTCGTCATCGGGGACAAGGGCTTCGAGGGCACCGCCCTGCGCATCGTCACACAGGGTTTCGAACTGGACGGCACGCGGCTGGAGTTGGCGGCCGGTGAGGTGTGGAGCGACGCCGTCGCCCGCACCGTGGAGGCCGGGCTCGCCGGGGTCGAGTGCCTCGCCGGGATCCCCGGGTCGGCCGGTGCGACCCCGATCCAGAACGTGGGGGCGTACGGCCAGGAGGTCTCCGCCACCATCACCGAGGTCGTCGCCTACGACCGCACCACCCGCGAGACGGTCACCCTCACCAACGAGGAGTGCGCCTTCTCCTACCGGCACAGCCGCTTCAAGGCCGACCCCGAGCGCTATGTAGTGCTGCGGGTCCGCTTCGAACTGGAAGACGCGGACGGCCTGTCGGCGCCGGTGAAGTACGCCGAGACGGCCCGTGTCCTCGGAGTCGAGCCCGGCGACCGGGTACCGCTCGCGAAGGCCCGCGAGACCGTCCTCGCGTTGCGCGCCGGCAAGGGCATGGTCCTGGACCCCGAGGACCACGACACCTGGTCGGCCGGTTCCTTCTTCACCAACCCGATCCTCACCGACGAGCAGTTCTCTGCGTTCCACGCGCGCGTGAAGGAGCGCCTCGGGGACAGCGTGGAGCCGCCCGCGTACCCGGCGGGGGAGGGGCACACCAAGACCTCCGCCGCCTGGCTGATCGACAAGGCCGGCTTCACCAAGGGGTACGGCAGCGGACCCGCCCGTATCTCCACCAAGCACACCCTCGCCCTCACCAACCGCGGCGCGGCGACCACCGAGGACCTGCTCACCCTCGCGCGCGAGGTCGTCGCCGGTGTGCACGGCACCTTCGGGATCACCCTGGTCAACGAACCGGTGACGGTCGGCGTCAGCCTCTAGGGACGTCCCGGACGCGAGTGCTGGTGCCTCCGTGACACCGTCTCTCGCCCGGCTCGCCAGTACGCCCCTCAGGGCAGGATGACGTCGATGATCTCCCGTACCCGTTCCGCGAGGTCCTTGCGGTCGTGCAGGACCCAGGAGATGTGCTGGCCACCGAAGAAGGCGGCGACCACGACCCGGGCCATCGCCTGGGGGTCGGAGGAGGCCGGGAGCTGGCCGTCGGACTGGGCCTGTGCCAGCAGGTCGGCGATGAGGTGCGTGTACTCGGTGAACGGCGTCGGCATGGCCGCCTCGACCAGGTGCCGCTCGATCTGCAGGCGTGCGCCCGCCTGGATCATCCGGTTGTCCCGGAACGCGGTCGCGGTCCGGATCAGCAGCTCGGCGACGGCGTCGAGCGGCGCGATCGGCTCGGTCCTGACCGTCTCGGCGATGGCCGGAAGCAGCGCGTAGAACTCCTCGGCGACCGCGACCGCCAGGGCCTCCTTGTTGGCGAAATGGAAGTAGACCGCTCCCTTGGTCACGCCGGCCAGTTCGGCGACGTCCAGGATCGTGACGGCGGGGAAGCCCGTGCCGGCGAAGGCCTCGGCGGCGGCGTTGAGGATCTGGTCCCGGGTGCGCGCGGCTCGTTCCTGCTTCAGCTCGCGGGGGCGGGAGGCAGCCCCGGCCGTGGGCCGGAGACCGGTGTTCTGGGTGCTCCTTCTCCGACCTGGAACTCGACTCGCTCGTGATGGTCGAGCTCTCGGTGATCCTGCAGCGGCAGTACGGCGTGCTCGTCCCCGAGGAGGAACTCGCCGACGCCCGGGACGTGAACGACATCGTGTCCCTGATGGAGGACCGGCGCACCGCGGCCGCCTAGCCGACCGACCCCGTCCCCGGGTGCGGCCGCCGACCGAGTCGGCGGCCGCACCCGTACGAGAAGGAGGAGCTCATGAACTCCCCGCAGACCACCTCACCGGCGACCGTCCCGACGACGGCCGACCGACTCGACCTGATCACCGTCTGCTCGCGGCTCGGGCACCACGTCGACTTCCGCGAATGGGACCGGCTGCCCGCCCTGTTCGCCCCGTCCGTACTCGTGCGCCACACCGGTTCCGACACCCCGGGCGAGCCCGTGCCGACACCCCGCGACGCCGTCGTGGCGCAGTGGCGCGAGGCCCGCGAGAGGGTGCTGGCCACCCATCACCTCGTGACCAACCACCTGGTGTCCGTGACCGGCGACACCGCCACGGCCACCGCCATGTTCCAGTCCACCCATGTCGTCCCCGGCGAGAGCGGCCCGCGTCGGCTGGCCCGAGGCGGCCGCTACGTCTACGGGTTCGCCCGCACCGCCACCGGCTGGCAGATCACCGCGATCACCATCGAGGTCCTCTGGGACGACCGCACCCTGGCATGACCGAACCCCGCCCGGCCGCGATGGCGCGGCTGGGCGGGGCCGGAGGACCGCCGGGCGGACGGACGGGGGAACGGACGCCCGCCCGACGGCCGGCCTCAGCCGGCGGTGGCCCGTCGGCCCGGCAGCAGGAACACGGCCGCCAGCGCGGACGCCGTGAGCAGCACCGCGGCCACGGCCAGGCTCACCCGCATCCCGTCGGTGAAGGACGCGCCGCTGCCGATCAGGGCCCCGAAGACGGCCACGGAGAGCGCGCCGCCGACCTGCCGGGCGGTGTTGAGCACACCCGCCGCCGTACCGGCACGGTCCGCCGGGACGCCGTCGAGCATCGTCGCGGTGAGCGGCGGCACCGCGAGCGCACCGGCGATGCCCAGCGGGATCACGGTGAGCGCCAGCAGCGCGGTGGGCGTGGCCCGGTCGACCGTCAGCAGCCCGAGCAGACCCAGCGCCGTACCGATCTGCCCGGCCACCAACGGCACCTTCGGTCCGAACCGGCGTGCGGCCCAGGCCGCCACGAACAGGTTGACCACCGCCACCAGTGCCGTCATGGGCACGAACATCAGCCCCGCGCTCAGCGCCGACTGCCCGCGGACCTGCTGGAAGAAGAGGCTCAGCACGAACACGATCCCGTAGAACACCGCGTTGATGGCGAAGCCCACCGCCACGCACACCGACACCGTGCGCGACCTGAACAGCGACAGCGGCACCATCGGCTGCTTCTGACGGGCCTCGACGACCAGGAAGACGACCGCCGCGGCCACCGCGACCAGCAGCGTCAGCAGCACGGCGGGCGAACCGAACCCGTGCGCCCCGCCGTCGATCACGCCGTACGTCAGGGCGCCCAGCGCGACCACACCGGCCAGCTGACCGGGCAGGTCCACCGGAGCGGGCCGACCGGCCGAGCGCGGCACCCGGGCCAGCAGCACCAGCGCGAGCACGCCCACCGGCAGATTGATGAAGAAGACCCCGCGCCAGCTCCACGCGCTGGTCAGCGCACCGCCCAGCACCGGCCCCAGCGCGCCCGCGATGGCACCTCCGGCGGTCCACACGGCGATGGCCCTGGCACGTGCGCCCGCCTCCGGGAACGCCTGCCGGACCAGTGCCAGCGAGGCCGGCATCATGACCGCGGCGGCGGCACCCTGCACCAGTCGCGCCACGACCAGCAGAGACAGCGACGGCGCAAGACCGCAGGCGGCCGACGCCAGTGTGAAGACCACCATCCCGCCGCCGAAGGCACGGCTCGCCCCGATCCGGTCGGACAGCGCCCCCGCGGACACCATCAGGGCGGCGAACATCAGCGTGTAGCCGTCCACCACCCACTGCAGTCCGGTCATGCCCCCGCTGAGGCTGTGACCGATGGCGGGCAGCGACACGTTGACGACGAGCGCGTCGAGCGCGATGACGAAGAAGCCCAGCAACGAGGCCACCAGGACCGTCGCCGGGCTGGCACCCCTGGGGCTGGCGGGCGCCGCCTGGCGGCGGGCCGGTGTGGTGACAGTGGACATCGGAGTCTCCCTGAGTCGGAAGGGGGCGGGTCGGACGGACCGGAAGGAGTGGCCCGACCGGACGTCCTCCACGCTGCCCGGGACGCCGGAAACCAGGAAGACCGCGCTCGTCCGGGACCCGACGAGGGGGGATCCGGCAGGTCCCCCTTCGACCTTCCACACGGCGCGGGGCCTTGCGAGACTGGGGGCATGAGCGATCAGGCGAACCAGTCGAGCCAGGCCAACGCGCTGGGGACGTTCCTGCGCGCCCGCCGCGCGGCCCTGCGTCCCGAACAGCTGGGACTGCCCGTCGGCACCAGCACCAGGCGGGCCCCGGGGCTGCGCCGTGAGGAACTGGCCGCGCTCGCCGGAGTGAGCGTCGACTACTACATCCGGCTGGAGCGCGGCAAGGACACCCGGCCGGGCCCCGCGGTCGTCAACGCCCTCGCCACCGTGCTGCGCCTGTCCGAGGAGGAGGTGGACCACCTGCACGGTCTCGTCGCCCAGAGCGCGACCGGTGCCACGCCGGCTGCCGCCCGCCCTGGTGTCTCCCGCTCCGTGCGCCCCGGTGTGAAACAGCTGATGGAGGGGCTGCGGCCGTTCCCCGCCTACGTCGTCAGCCGGACGAACGACCTGCTGGCCGCCAACCCCGCGGGGCTGCGGCTGCTGGCCGGCATGGAGAGCTGGCCCGCCCGGCGCCGCAACATCGTCCGGCACATGTTCCTGCACCCGGGCGCCCGCCGGCTGTACGTCGACTGGGAGCAGCTCGCCCCGGGCACGGTCGCCCACCTGCGCGCCATGTCGGCCGCGGATCCCGACTCCCCCGAACTGACCGAGCTGGTGGACGAGTTGATGGTCAAGAGCGAGGACTTCGCCCGTCTCTGGGAGCGGTACGAGGTCCGCTCGCGTGACGCGGGCAAGAAGCGCTTCCACCACCCGTCGGTCGGCTCCCTCACCCTCGGGTTTGAGGTGATGCACCTTTCCCATGCCGAGGGCCAGCGGCTCATCGCCTTCCACGCGGTGCCGGGCAGCGCCGATCACGACGCCGTGGTTCTGCTCGACATGGCGATGACCCCCGCCGAGTCGGCCTCCGTCGACACCTGACCGTCGGCAGGCCCGCTCAGTAGGCCACGCCCACCCCCTGTTTCACCGTCCGGGGATCGTCGGTCATCGCCAGCATCGCGTGGGCGACATCGGCCCGCGCGATGAACCGGCCCTTGTCCGGGAAGCCGCCCACGACCGTCCTGTACGTGCCCGTCACCGGCTTGTTCTGCAGGCGTGGCGGGCGGACGCTCGTCCAGTCGGTGGCGCCGGCGGCGAGGGCCGCCTCCATCTCGCGTAGGTCGTCGTAGACGTCCTTCAGGAGGGCCGAGATCAGCCCGCGCGCGGTGCGGTCGAGGAGCCCGGCGCCCTCCGGGTCCGGGCCGATCGGACCGGCGCTCACCACCAGCACCCGGCGCACCCCCTCCGCCTCCATGGCCGCCAGGACCGTCCGTGTGAGCCGGGTCGCGACCCCCGCGTCCTTGCGGCTGCGCGCCCCGAGCCCGGACAGGACCGCGTCCCGGCCCGCGACCGCCGGGCGCACCGCCTCCGGGTCGGTGAGGTCCGCGCGGAACACCTCGAGGCCCGCGCCCCGCACGGTCAGCCGCGCCGGGTCCCGTACGACCGCCGTGACCTCGTGGCCCGAGGCCAGCGCCTGGCGGACGATCTCCTGACCGATGCCTCCAGTGGCACCGAAAACGGTGAGCTTCATGGCGCACTCCTGTCGCTGAACGAGGTGGGTGAGCATTCACTCACCCCTGCCTCCCTCTAGAGTGGGTAAGCGCTCACCCACCCGTCAAGCCCGAACGGACCGGACATGGAATCCTTGGGCCCCATGCAGCAGAAACAGGCCGCGGAGCCCGCCGCGCAGAAACCCGCCAGGGTCCGCATCCTCGACGCCGCCCACGAGTTGATGCTCACCATCGGCCTGGCCAAGGCGACCACCAAGGAGATCGCGAAGGCAGCGGGCTGCTCCGAAGCCGCGCTCTACAAGTACTTCGCCGGCAAGGAGGAGCTGTTCATCCACGTCCTCATGGAACGGCTGCCCCAGCTGACCCCACTGCTGCGCAGCCTCGCCGCCGAACCCGGACGGCACTCCCTGGAGGACAACCTCACCGAGATCGCCCGCCAGGCGGCCCTCTTCTACGAGCAGAGCTTCCCGATCGCGGCCTCCTTGTACGCCGAGACCCAGCTCAAGCGCCGCCACGACGAGGCGCTGCGACAGCTCGGCTCGGGCCCCCACAAGCCGATCGAGGCCCTGGACGCCTATCTCCGCGCCGAACAGACCGCAGGCCGCGTCCGCCCCGACGCGGACACCTTCGCGGCCGCGTCCCTCCTCCTGGGCGCCTGCGCACAGCGCGCGTTCGCCTACGAGGCGGCGGAGAACGGCGTACGCCCGCCCGTCGACGAGTTCGCGTCCCGCCTGGCCCGGACGCTGCTGGGCGGAATCTCCGTTGCCGAGGACCCCTCCTGACCGGGACCCTTGACCTATGAGGCACCCCACATGGAGCTGAGACTCCGCCAGTTCAGACCCCGGATCGGCCCGCACGAACACCGTGTCGTCCAGCCCGGGCAACCCCTGCGCCACACCTCACTGCGCGACCCGGCGCCGTACGGGACGCTCCTGGGGGACCACGACGGGCTGAGCCGGCTGGCCGGGCTGTTCTCCTTCGCCGCGTACTCCCGGCACACCATCGTGCATGTCCCGCTGCGCGAGAGCGTGCCGCCCGACGAGGGGTGCGGGGAGCTGGTCGATCTGGTGGTGGCCCACCAGGAGGCGGGGCTACGGCCCTCCAAGTGGCCCGAGCTGCGGCGGTCGCTCGGGCGCGGTACACCGCTCACCGTGCGCACGGACGAGGCCCGTACCGAGCGCCACGCGCGCGCGTGGGAGGAGCGGCCGTACGCCCGCGGTCAGTTGCGGCACACCACGCACGCGCGTACGTACTTCCTCATCGGCGACCGTGACGTCCTCGCCACCGCCGCCACCCACTTCGCCTACGCGGCCGGCTGGGGGCCGCGGGAGAAACGGGTCGTCAAAGGGCACCCGGCGTATGTGACCTCCCTGAGCAGCGAACTGCTTCCCTACCCGCACGGCTCGCGCCGCCCCGAGGTCGCGATCTGCTTCAAGCCGTATGCGCCCTACGCGCACTTCAAGCGACCGGGGCACTGAGCCAGTCGTCGATGCCCGACAGCAGCTTGGTCTTCATGTCCTCTGGGGCCGCCGATCCGCGGACCGACTGCCGGGCCAGTTCGGCCAGTTCGCGGTCCGAGAAGCCGTGGTACCGGCGGGCGATCTCGTACTGGGCAGCCAGCCGGGAGCCGAACAGGAGCGGGTCGTCGGCGCCGAGCGCCAGCGGGACGCCCGCCTCGAAGAGGGTCCGCAGAGGCACGTCCTCGTGCTTCTCGTAGACGCCCAGCGCCACGTTCGACGCGGGGCACACCTCGCAGGTGATGCCCCGGTCGGCGAGCCGCTTCAGCAGCCGCGGGTCCTCCGCGGCGCGCACCCCGTGGCCGATCCGGGTCGCGTACAGGTCGTCCAGGCAGTCCCGCACCGAGGACGGGCCCGCCAGCTCGCCGCCGTGCGGTGCCGACAGCAGGCCGCCCTCCTGGGCGATCGCGAAGGCCCGGTCGAAGTCCCGTGCCATGCCCCGGCGTTCGTCGTTCGAGAGGCCGAAGCCGACCACGCCCTGGTCCGCGTACCGCACGGCCAGCCGGGCCAGCGTGCGCGCGTCCAGCGGGTGCTTCATCCGGTTCGCGGCCACCAGCACCCGCATCCCGAGCCCGGTCTCACGGGAGGTGGTCTCCACCGCGTCAAGGATGACCTCAAGGGCCGGGATCAGCCCGCCCAGGCGCGGTGCGTACGACGTCGGGTCCACCTGGATCTCCAGCCAGCCCGAGCCGTCCCTGACGTCCTCCTCGGCGGCCTCGCGGACCAGCCGCTGAATGTCCTCGGGCTCCCGCAGGCACGACCGCGCCGCGTCGTACAGCCGCTGGAAACGGAACCAGCCCCGCTCATCGGTCGCCCGCAGCTTCGGCGGCTCCCCACTGGTCAGCGCCTCGGTCAGGGCGTCGGGCAACCGCACCCCGTACTTGTCGGCGAGCTCCAGCACGGTGGTGGGCCGCATGGACCCGGTGAAGTGCAGGTGCAGATGGGCTTTCGGCAGTTCAGAGACATCACGTACGTGCTCCATCCGGGAATCCTGCCGTACGTTCCTGTCGTCCCGGTACCGCTTTCCCCGATCGTGGTCTTGCTCGCACAAAGCAGCGGGCCGCCTCCCCGGAGGGAAACGGCCCGCACACGCGCGTGGAGCACGAAAAACGTCAGCCCTTGGCCTCCGCCAGCAGCTTCTGGATACGGCTGACGCCCTCGACGAGGTCCTCGTCACCCAGGGCGTACGACAGCCGCAGGTAACCGGGGGTCCCGAAGGCCTCGCCCGGGACGACCGCGACCTCGGCCTCCTCCAGGATCAGCGCGGCCAGCTCGACCGAGTCCTGCGGGCGCTTGCCGCGGATCTCCTTGCCGAGCAGCTCCTTGACCGACGGGTAGACGTAGAACGCGCCCTCGGGCTCCGGGCAGAGCACGCCGTCGATCTCGTTGAGCATCCGCACGATCGTCTTGCGGCGCCGGTCGAAGGCCTCGCCCATCTTCGCGACGGCGTCCAGGTTGCCGGAGACGGCGGCCAGCGCGGCGACCTGGGCCACGTTCGAGACGTTCGAGGTGGCGTGCGACTGGAGGTTGGTCGCGGCCTTGACGACGTCCTTCGGGCCGATGATCCAGCCCACCCGCCAGCCGGTCATGGCGTACGTCTTGGCGACGCCGTTGACCACGATGCACTTGTCGCGCAGCTCGGGGAGGATCGCGGGCAGCGAGGTGAACTTCGCGTCGCCGTAGACGAGGTGCTCGTAGATCTCGTCCGTCATGACCCACAGGCCGTGCTCGACGGCCCAGCGGCCGATCGCCTCGGCCTCGGCCTCGCTGTAGACGGCGCCGGTCGGGTTGGACGGCGAGACGAAGAGGACGACCTTGGTGTTCTCGGTGCGGGCCGCCTCCAACTGCTCGACGGAGACGCGGTACCCGGTCGTCTCGTCGGCGACGACGTCCACCGGGACACCGCCCGCGAGCCGGATCGACTCCGGGTACGTCGTCCAGTACGGCGCCGGGACGATGACCTCGTCGCCCGGGTCGAGGATCGCGGCGAAGGCCTCGTAGATGGCCTGCTTGCCGCCGTTGGTGACCAGGATCTGCGAGGCGTCCACCTCGTAGCCCGAGTCGCGCAGCGTCTTCGCGGCGATCGCGGCCTTCAGCTCCGGCAGACCGCCGGCCGGGGTGTAGCGGTGGTACTTGGGGTTCGAGCAGGCCTCGATGGCGGCCTGGACGACATAGTCCGGAGTCGGGAAGTCCGGTTCACCGGCGCCGAAGCCGATCACCGGACGTCCGGCGGCCTTGAGGGCCTTGGCCTTGGCGTCCACGGCGAGGGTGGCGGACTCGGAGATCGCGCCGACTCGGGCGGAGACCCGGCGCTCGGTGGGAGGGGTTGAGGCGCTCATGGGGCCCATCGTTTCAGACCGGAAACGCGCCCGGCACACCGGTTTCACAGACTGAACAGGATCGGGCAAGCGTGGAACAACCGTCCGGATTCCCGCCCCGGCCTGGGCGATCTTCCTCCGGCAATCCCCGTACAGGCACTTTCTGTTCGACGACCGGCCCCGGAACACGTACACTCCTAGCTCGTTGGCCTTCAGCAGCCGCGCCCTATCTGGTGCACACCGAGCACCCGGGCGGATGCGGTACGTTGGGGACGTCACAAAGGGTCGTAGCTCAATTGGTAGAGCACCGGTCTCCAAAACCGGCGGTTGGGGGTTCAAGTCCCTCCGGCCCTGCTACACACACCTTCACCAGGATGTGTGCGCAGCGCATGTACGTATAGCAATGTATCGCCGTGCGGCTCAGACCGGGCGCGGCACGGCCACGACCCGGGAACAGGTGAGGATGAATGGCGGACGCCGTGGGCTCCATCGACATGCCTGATGCCCAGGACGAGGTGTCGGAGTCCAAGAAGAAGGCTCGCAAGGGCGGCAAGCGCGCCAAGAAGGGCCCGCTGAAGCGCCTCGGCATCTTCTACCGCCAGATCGTCGCGGAGCTCCGCAAGGTCGTCTGGCCGACGCGCAACCAGCTGACGACGTACACGACGGTGGTCATCGTCTTCGTCGTCATCATGATCGGTCTTGTGACCGTGATTGACTATGGACTCAATCACGCCGCGAAGTACGTCTTCGGCTGAGGCCGGAAGCGAAGGGCGCCCTGACCGGCGCCCCTTTCGCGTGTTCCACCCCCATGTATCCAGGAAGAAGCAGCCACGTGTCTGACCCGAACCTGAACGAGGCCGTCGAGCCGGACGAGTCCGTGGAAGACGAACTCGACATCGTCGAGGGCGCGGACGAGGACCTTGACGAGGTCGAGGCTGCAGACGCCGACGCGGGCGAGCCCGCCGAGGAAGCCGCCGTACACGTCGAGGACGAGGACGCGGAAGCGACCGAGGACCTCGACGACGAGGCCACGGCCGAGGACGACGAGGAAGAGGCCGAGCCGGCCGAACCCGTCGACCCCGTCGTCGCCCTGCGCGAGGAACTGCGTCTCCTGCCCGGCGAGTGGTACGTCATCCACACGTACGCCGGTTACGAGAACCGCGTGAAGACCAACCTGGAGCAGCGCGCCGTCTCGCTGAACGTCGAGGACTACATCTTCGCGGCCGAGGTGCCGCAAGAAGAGGTCGTCCAGATCAAGAACGGCGACCGCAAGACCATCAAGCAGAACAAGCTCCCGGGCTACGTCCTGGTCCGCATGGACCTGACGAACGAGTCCTGGGGCGTCGTCCGCAACACCCCCGGCGTCACCGGCTTCGTGGGCAACGCCTACGACCCGTACCCGCTGACCCTGGACGAGATCGTCAAGATGCTCGCCCCGGAGGCCGAGGAGAAGGCCGCGCGTGAGGCCGCCGAGGCCGAGGGCAAGCCGATGCCGCAGCGCAAGGTCGAGGTCCAGGTGCTGGACTTCGAGGTGGGCGACTCGGTCACCGTCACGGACGGGCCGTTCGCGACGCTGCAGGCGACCATCAACGAGATCAACGCCGACTCGAAGAAGGTCAAGGGTCTCGTCGAGATCTTCGGCCGTGAGACGCCCGTTGAGCTTTCGTTCGATCAGATTCAGAAGAACTAGTCGGCGATTCGTCGGCTGCGGGTGCGTTGGGGCTGGTCGCTCCCACGCGACGGAAGTCGCATATCGGCACAGCCCCGCGCCCCTAGGTGGGTCAGGTCAGGTAGGCCTTCAAGCGGGCCTCCTGACCTGCTTCGTTTTTGACCGCGCATCTATACCCGCTATCGTTGTGCGGTATGCCTGCGTTCGGGTGGTCCCTTGACGCAGGCAGGACCCGAATCGAAAGGACCCGGAGAGCAATGCCTCCCAAGAAGAAGAAGGTCACGGGGCTCATCAAGCTCCAGATCAACGCCGGTGCGGCGAACCCGGCCCCGCCGGTCGGCCCCGCGCTCGGTCAGCACGGCGTCAACATCATGGAGTTCTGCAAGGCCTACAACGCGGCGACCGAGTCGCAGCGTGGCTGGGTGATCCCGGTGGAGATCACGGTCTACGAAGACCGCTCCTTCACCTTCATCACCAAGACGCCGCCGGCCGCGAAGATGATCCTCAAGGCCGCGGGTGTCGAGAAGGGCTCGGGCGAGCCGCACAAGACCAAGGTCGCCAAGATCACCCAGGCACAGGTCCGTGAGATCGCCACGACCAAGCTTCCCGACCTGAACGCCAACGACCTTGACGCCGCGTCGAAGATCATCGCCGGCACCGCCCGTTCCATGGGCATCACGGTCGAGGGCTGACCTTCACCCCGTAGAAGTACCGTGGCGGGGCCTGCTCGGCCCGTACCACGACTCCTCAGACACACACAGGAGCAGTAGTGAGCAAGCGCAGCAAGTCTCTCCGCGCTGCGGACGCCAAGATCGACCGGGAGAAGCTCTACGCCCCGCTCGAGGCCGTCCGTCTCGCCAAGGAGACCTCCACCTCCAAGTTCGACGGCACCGTCGAGGTCGCCTTCCGTCTGGGTGTCGACCCGCGCAAGGCCGACCAGATGGTCCGTGGCACCGTGAACCTCCCGCACGGCACCGGCAAGACCGCCCGGGTCCTGGTCTTCGCGACCGGTGACCGTGCCGAGGCCGCGACCGCCGCCGGCGCCGACATCGTCGGTTCCGACGAACTCATCGACGAGGTGGCGAAGGGCCGGCTGGACTTCGACGCCGTCGTCGCCACCCCGGACCTCATGGGCAAGGTCGGCCGCCTGGGCCGCGTGCTCGGTCCCCGTGGTCTCATGCCGAACCCCAAGACCGGCACCGTGACGCCGGACGTGGTCAAGGCCGTCAACGAGATCAAGGGCGGCAAGATCGAGTTCCGCGTCGACAAGCACTCGAACCTGCACTTCATCATCGGCAAGTCGTCCTTCGACGACACCCAGCTGGTGGAGAACTACGGCGCGGCCCTGGACGAGATCCTCCGTCTGAAGCCGTCCGCCGCCAAGGGTCGCTACATCAAGAAGGCCGCGATCAGCACCACGATCGGCCCCGGCATTCCGCTCGACCCGAACCGCACCCGCAACCTCCTCGTCGAGGAGGACCCGGCCTCCGTCTGAGCCTCGCGCTCACTCCGGTAGCCGCGTCGCGTACGCGTCAGCACTTGGGCGAGCCCCGCAACCTTCGGGTTGCGGGGCTCGCCCCTTTTCGTACGGGGTGTCAGTGGGCTGCGCTAGCGTTCCTGGCAGGCACAGCAATGGCATAGGGGTGGGGACGGATGAAGAGCACGACCGTGCGCCGGGTGGGCCTCTCGATCGCGGTGGCGACCGCGCTGGCCTCGGTGGCCGCCTGTGACTCCATGGGGTCCTCCGAGGGGTCCGGCAAGGACGACAAGGCCGCGGGCAAGAGCGCGACCCTGGTGAGCTCCATAGCGGCCCTGCGCAGCGCCGAGCAGTCCACCGACAGGGCGGACTCCGCCAAGGTCGAGTCCTCCACCGTCCTGGGCTCGGTGATGTCCATGGACGCCAAGGGCAACCTCGCCTGGGACGACGGCATCACCGGCACCCTCACCATGACGTACACCGGCGGCACGGTGGCCCGGACGATGCGCGCGGCCGGCAACACATCGATGGAGGCCCGCTATCTGCCGGACGCCTACTACGCGAAGATGGGCGAGAAGTTCGCCGCGCAGGCGGGCGGCAGGCACTGGCTCAAGTACGACTACGACGACCTGGCCAAGCTCGGCGGCAGCTCCGGTGCGTACCTCAGGGACCAGATGCAGAACTCCACGCCGAACCAGTCGGTGAAGCTCCTGCTCGCCTCCGGGGACGTCGAGAAGGTCGGTACGGAGTCGGTGCGCGGCCGGCGGACCACGCACTACTCGGGCACGGTGAACGTCGCCGACCTCGCCACCAAGAACTCCAACCTCACCGCGAGCCAGCTCGCCGGCCTGAAGAAGCAGCTCACTGCGGCCGGCGTCGCCACGGAGCAGGTCGACATCTGGGTCGACGCCCAGAATCTGCTGGTCAAGAAGGTGGAGAAGGGCGCTATGTCGTCCGGCCGGTACAGCCAGACCGCCTACTACAGCGACTACGGCGTGAAGGTCGACGCGACCGTGCCCCCGGCGGACGACACCGAGGACTTCACGGCACTGCTGAAGAAGCAGGGCCTGACACCGGGCAGCGGCGACACGGCGACGGGGTCCGGCACGGGCTCCTGAGCCGGGCTCAACTCCGGTGCGGGGGACGGGGATTGGGAGGGGCACCTGTCGCTCTGCTGCTCACCGGTGGAGCCGTTGAGACGGTGGCGCCGCTGAGCCGTACGGGCGGATTTGCTTGGGAGTATGGGGGTCCCGTACTCTTCGGGAGAAGCCAAAGACCGCTGGTCGTTGCCGCGCCTGTCACAGGGTGTGGTGACCGAAGGATCCGCTGAACAGTGGACGACCCGCGCAGGTGAACTGGATGTGTTCCCGGGAACGTTGTTTCCGGTCGAGCTACGCCCCGTGCGCCTGCGCCGGGGTGTTTTTTCTGTCCCAGCCCCTTCTGAGCGGTCCTCATCACCCGGAAGGAGGCCGACGCTCTATGGCAAGGCCCGACAAGGCTGCCGCGGTAGCCGAGCTCGCGGACCAGTTCCGCGACTCGAACGCCGCCGTGCTGACCGAGTACCGGGGTCTCACCGTGGCGCAGCTCAAGACGCTGCGTCGTTCGCTCGGTGAGAACGCCCAGTACGCCGTGGTGAAGAACACGCTGACCAAGATTGCGGCCAACGAGGCCGGGATCTCTACGCTCGACGACCTGTTCAACGGTCCGACGGCGGTCGCCTTCATCACCGGTGACCCGGTGGAGTCGGCGAAGGGTCTTCGTGACTTCGCCAAGGACAACCCGAACCTCGTCATCAAGGGCGGTGTCCTTGACGGCAAGGCGCTGTCCGCCGACGAGATCAAGAAGCTCGCGGACCTCGAGTCCCGCGAGGTTCTGCTCTCCAAGCTGGCGGGTGCCTTCAAGGGCAAGCAGACTCAGGCTGCGCAGCTCTTCCAGGCGCTTCCGTCGAAGCTCGTCCGCACGGTGGACGCCCTTCGCGCCAAGCAAGAAGAGCAGGGCGGTGCCGAGTAATTCGGCTCGCAGCATGACCGCCGCCTGAGGCTCCGCGCCCAGGGCAACGGTCGTAGCGGGCCGAACGTACGCCCGCCAGACATGTACACACCGGCACCAGCCGAAATTAGTGGAAGGAAGCCATCGTGGCTCTCACCCAGGACGAACTGCTCGCCGAGTTCGAGACCATGACCCTCATCCAGCTTTCCGAGTTCGTGAAGGCGTTCGAGGAGAAGTTCGACGTCACCGCCGCCGCCGCGGTTGCCGCCGCCCCCGCGGGCCCGGCCGCTGCTGTCGAGGCCGAGGCCGAGCAGGACGAGTTCGACGTCATCCTCACGGGTGCCGGCGAGAAGAAGATCCAGGTCATCAAGGTCGTGCGTGAGCTGACCTCGCTGGGCCTGAAGGAGGCCAAGGACCTCGTGGACGGCGCCCCGAA
This sequence comes from Streptomyces prunicolor NBRC 13075, assembly GCF_000367365.1. GTDB lineage: Bacteria > Actinomycetota > Actinomycetes > Streptomycetales > Streptomycetaceae > Streptomyces > Streptomyces prunicolor. Next base: position 29,204 of record NZ_BARF01000005.1, read on the forward strand.
GCCCGTCGTCGAGAAGGTCGCCAAGGACGTCGCCGAGAAGGCCGCCGAGTCCCTCAAGGCCGCCGGCGCCTCGGTCGAGGTCAAGTAACTCCGTCCAGGTCGTGAACGAGGTCCCAAGGACCTTGTAACGCCTGAGCACTGAAGAGCGATCATCCATCTGGGTGGTCGCTCTTCGGCGTTCCTGGGTCGGGTGAGCGGCAGCCTTGCGATCAGGGGTTCGCGGAGTATGGTGATCTTCTTCGTGCCTCCGAGCATCCCTGGTGGTATGTGGTGTGGGCCATGGAGGCCTTGACGAACCGCACGCAGCGCGCAATTCTCAGGACGCGTCGTCACAACGATCCGAATCCGAGGCATGGATCGGCGGCGAAGAGGGCAGTATCAACGCGTTGAGGACGTGAGCTTGCCGAGGGTGTTGAGCACGACGAGGGTCTCAAAAAAGCGGGGCTGGACATCAGTGCGCCAAGTGGCTACACTGACCCTTTGCGCTGCCTGTTAGCTGCTCCCTGCCCGTCACCAGGGGCATGCCCTCACTTGAGCATCGATGACCGGACCAACTCTGACCTGGCCTTTCCGGGCCGTCTCAGGAAGTCCATGTCTCTTTGCCCCTGAGAGGGGCCGGTACGCGCGTAGTGAGTCCGAGCCCTCGGAAGGACCCCCTCTTGGCCGCCTCGCGCACTGCCTCGACCGCGAATATGAACAACGGCGCCAGCACCGCCCCGCTGCGCATCTCCTTTGCAAAGATCAAGGAGCCCCTCGAGGTTCCCAACCTGCTCGCGTTGCAGACCGAGAGCTTCGACTGGCTGCTCGGCAACTCCGCCTGGCAGAGTCGGGTCGAGGCGGCTCTGGAGTCGGGTCAGGACGTCCCCACGAAGTCCGGTCTGGAGGAGATCTTCGAGGAGATCTCTCCGATCGAGGACTTCTCCGGGTCGATGTCGCTGACCTTCCGCGACCACCGTTTCGAACCTCCCAAGAACAGCATCGACGAGTGCAAGGAGCGCGACTTCACGTACGCCGCCCCGCTCTTCGTAACCGCTGAGTTCACCAACAACGAGACCGGCGAGATCAAGTCCCAGACGGTCTTCATGGGCGACTTCCCGCTCATGACCAACAAGGGCACCTTCGTCATCAACGGCACCGAGCGTGTCGTCGTGTCGCAGCTGGTCCGCTCGCCGGGCGTCTACTTCGACTCCTCGATCGACAAGACGTCCGACAAGGACATCTTCTCCACCAAGGTGATCCCGTCCCGGGGTGCCTGGCTGGAGATGGAGATCGACAAGCGCGACATGGTCGGTGTCCGCATCGACCGCAAGCGCAAGCAGTCCGTCACCGTCCTGCTCAAGGCTCTCGGTTGGACGACCGAGCAGATCCTGGAGGAGTTCGGCGAGTACGAGTCCATGCGCGCCACCCTGGAGAAGGACCACACCCAGGGCCAGGACGACGCGCTCCTCGACATCTACCGCAAGCTGCGTCCGGGCGAGCCCCCGACCCGCGAGGCCGCGCAGACGCTTCTTGAGAACCTCTACTTCAACCCGAAGCGCTACGACCTCGCCAAGGTCGGCCGCTACAAGGTGAACAAGAAGCTGGGCAGCGAGGCCCCGCTGGACGCCGGTGTGCTGACCGTCGAGGACATCATCTCGTCGATCAAGTACCTGGTGAAGCTGCACGCCGGTGAGACCGAGACGGTTGGTGACAACGGCACGACGATCGTCGTCGAGACCGACGACATCGACCACTTCGGCAACCGTCGTCTGCGCAACGTCGGCGAGCTCATCCAGAACCAGGTCCGTACGGGCCTGGCGCGTATGGAGCGAGTCGTCCGCGAGCGGATGACGACCCAGGACGTCGAGGCGATCACGCCGCAGACCCTGATCAACATCCGGCCGGTCGTCGCCTCCATCAAGGAGTTCTTCGGCACCAGCCAGCTGTCGCAGTTCATGGACCAGAACAACCCGCTGTCGGGTCTCACCCACAAGCGCCGTCTGTCGGCTCTTGGCCCGGGTGGTCTCTCCCGTGAGCGGGCCGGCTTCGAGGTCCGTGACGTGCACCCCTCGCACTACGGCCGCATGTGCCCGATCGAGACCCCTGAAGGCCCGAACATCGGCCTGATCGGCTCGCTCGCCTCCTACGGCCGGGTCAACGCGTTCGGTTTCGTCGAGACGCCGTACCGCCGGGTCACCGACGGTGTCGTCACCGACGAGGTCGACTACCTGACCGCCGACGAAGAGGACCGATTCGTCATCGCGCAGGCCAACGCGCCGCTCGGGGACGACTTCCGGTTCGAGGAGTCCCGCGTCCTGGTCCGCCGTCGTGGCGGAGAGGTCGACTACGTCCCCGGTGACGACGTCGACTACATGGACGTCTCCCCGCGCCAGATGGTGTCCGTCGCGACCGCGATGATCCCCTTCCTGGAGCACGACGACGCCAACCGTGCCCTCATGGGCGCGAACATGATGCGTCAGGCCGTGCCGCTGATTAAGTCCGAGGCGCCGCTGGTCGGCACCGGCATGGAGTACCGCTGTGCGGTCGACGCCGGTGACGTCCTGAAGTCGGAGAAGGACGGTGTGGTCCAGGAGGTCTCCGCGGACTACATCACCACCGCCAACGACGACGGCACGTACACGACGTACCGCCTCGCGAAGTTCTCCCGCTCCAACCAGGGCACGTCCGTCAACCAGAAGGTTGTCGTGGACGAGGGTTCCCGGATCGTCGCCAACCAGGTGTTGGCGGACGGCCCGGCGACCGAGAACGGCGAGATGGCGCTCGGCAAGAACCTGCTCGTGGCGTTCATGCCGTGGGAGGGTCACAACTACGAGGACGCGATCATCCTGTCGCAGCGCCTCGTACAGGACGACGTCCTCTCCTCGATCCACATCGAGGAGCACGAGGTCGACGCCCGTGACACCAAGCTCGGCCCCGAGGAGATCACCCGGGACATCCCGAACGTCTCCGAGGAGGTCCTCGCCGACCTCGACGAGCGCGGCATCATCCGTATCGGTGCCGAGGTCGTCGCCGGTGACATCCTCGTCGGCAAGGTCACGCCCAAGGGTGAGACCGAGCTGACCCCCGAGGAGCGCCTGCTCCGCGCGATCTTCGGTGAGAAGGCGCGCGAGGTGCGCGACACCTCGCTGAAGGTGCCGCACGGCGAGATCGGCAAGGTCATCGGCGTCCGCGTCTTCGACCGCGAGGAGGGCGACGAACTGCCGCCCGGCGTCAACCAGTTGGTCCGGGTGTATGTTGCGCAGAAGCGCAAGATCACCGACGGCGACAAGCTGGCCGGCCGGCACGGCAACAAGGGTGTTATTTCGAAGATCCTGCCCATCGAGGACATGCCGTTCCTCGAGGACGGGACTCCGGTCGACATCATCCTGAACCCGCTGGGTGTCCCGTCCCGAATGAACCCGGGACAGGTCCTGGAGATCCACCTCGGCTGGCTCGCCAGTCGCGGCTGGGACGTCTCCGGCTTCAGCGAGGACTGGGCGAAGCGCCTCCAGGTCATCGGCGCCGACCAGGTCGCTCCGGGTACCAACGTCGCGACCCCGGTCTTCGACGGTGCCCGCGAGGACGAGATCTCCGGTCTCTTCGAGGCCACGATCCCGAACCGCGACGGCGACCGCCTGGTCCAGGCCTCCGGAAAGGCCAACCTGTTCGACGGCCGCTCCGGCGAGCCGTTCCCGGAGCCGGTCTCGATCGGCTACATGTACATCCTGAAGCTGCACCACCTGGTCGACGACAAGCTGCACGCCCGTTCGACCGGTCCGTACTCGATGATCACCCAGCAGCCGCTGGGTGGTAAGGCGCAGTTCGGTGGTCAGCGCTTCGGCGAGATGGAGGTGTGGGCGCTTGAGGCTTATGGCGCCGCTTACGCCCTCCAGGAGCTGCTGACGATCAAGTCCGACGACGTGACCGGCCGCGTGAAGGTCTACGAGGCCATCGTCAAGGGCGAGAACATCCCCGAGCCCGGCATCCCCGAGTCCTTCAAGGTGCTCATCAAGGAGATGCAGTCGCTCTGCCTGAACGTGGAGGTGCTGTCCAGTGACGGTATGTCCATCGAGATGCGCGACACCGACGAGGATGTCTTCCGCGCGGCGGAAGAGCTCGGCATCGACCTGTCCCGGCGTGAGCCGAGCAGCGTCGAAGAGGTCTGACGGGAGTCCGGAGACCTGCGCCACGCAGGTCTCCGGCCCCAGGACCCCCGTATCAGACCCCAAGACTTACAACCCTGAGAGGGATTGACGCATAGTGCTCGACGTCAACTTCTTCGATGAGCTCCGGATCGGTCTGGCCACCGCTGACGACATCCGTCAGTGGAGCCACGGCGAGGTCAAGAAGCCTGAGACCATCAACTACCGCACGCTCAAGCCCGAAAAGGACGGACTCTTCTGCGAGAAGATCTTCGGTCCGACCCGGGACTGGGAGTGCTACTGCGGCAAGTACAAGCGCGTTCGCTTCAAGGGCATCATCTGTGAGCGCTGCGGCGTCGAGGTGACCCGCGCCAAGGTGCGCCGTGAGCGGATGGGCCACATCGAACTGGCCGCTCCTGTCACCCACATCTGGTACTTCAAGGGTGTTCCGTCGCGTCTGGGATACCTGCTCGACCTCGCCCCGAAGGACCTCGAGAAGGTCATCTACTTCGCGGCGTACATGATCACGTTCGTCGACGAAGAGCGCCGTACGCGTGACCTGCCCTCGCTGGAGGCGCATGTCTCCGTGGAGCGTCAGCAGGTCGAGAACCGGCGTGACTCCGACCTCGAGGCCCGCGCCAAGAAGCTCGAGACCGACCTGGCCGAGCTTGAGGCCGAGGGTGCCAAGGCCGACGTGCGCCGCAAGGTGCGCGAAGGTGCCGAGCGCGAGATGAAGCAGCTGCGCGACCGTGCGCAGCGCGAGATCGACCGCCTGGACGAGGTGTGGACCCGGTTCAAGAACCTCAAGGTCCAGGACCTCGAAGGTGACGAGCTCCTCTACCGCGAGCTGCGTGACCGCTTCGGCACGTACTTCGACGGTTCGATGGGTGCCGCGGCGCTGCAGAAGCGCCTGGAGTCCTTCGACCTGGACGAAGAGGCCGAGCGGCTTCGCGAGATCATCCGTACCGGCAAGGGCCAGAAGAAGACCCGTGCGCTGAAGCGGCTGAAGGTCGTGTCTGCGTTCCTGCAGACCTCCAACAGCCCCAAGGGCATGGTCCTCGACTGCGTCCCGGTCATCCCGCCGGACCTTCGCCCGATGGTGCAGCTGGACGGTGGCCGCTTCGCGACCTCCGACCTGAACGACCTGTACCGCCGTGTGATCAACCGCAACAACCGCCTGAAGCGACTCCTCGACCTCGGCGCCCCCGAGATCATCGTGAACAACGAGAAGCGCATGCTTCAGGAGGCCGTCGACGCGCTCTTCGACAACGGCCGTCGTGGCCGCCCGGTGACGGGCCCCGGCAACCGTCCGCTGAAGTCGCTGTCCGACATGCTCAAGGGCAAGCAGGGTCGCTTCCGTCAGAACCTGCTCGGCAAGCGTGTGGACTACTCCGCGCGTTCCGTGATCGTCGTCGGCCCGCAGCTGAAGCTGCACCAGTGCGGTCTGCCGAAGGCCATGGCGCTGGAGCTCTTCAAGCCGTTCGTGATGAAGCGCCTGGTGGACCTGAACCACGCGCAGAACATCAAGAGCGCCAAGCGGATGGTCGAGCGCGGCCGCACGGTCGTCTACGACGTCCTCGAAGAGGTCATCGCCGAGCACCCGGTTCTGCTGAACCGTGCGCCCACGCTGCACCGCCTCGGCATCCAGGCCTTCGAGCCGCAGCTGGTCGAGGGCAAGGCCATCCAGATCCACCCGCTCGTCTGCACCGCGTTCAACGCGGACTTCGACGGTGACCAGATGGCCGTACACCTGCCGCTCTCCGCGGAGGCGCAGGCCGAGGCCCGCATCCTGATGCTGTCCTCGAACAACATCCTGAAGCCGGCCGACGGTCGTCCCGTCACCATGCCGACCCAGGACATGGTGCTGGGTCTGTTCTTCCTCACCACCGACGGTGAACTCCGCGACGTCAAGGGCGAGGGCCGCGCGTTCGGCTCCACGGCCGAGGCGACGATGGCGTTCGACGGCGGCGAGCTGGCGCTCCAGTCGGCCGTGGACATCCGCTTCCCGGTGGGCACCATCCCGCCGCGTGGCTGGGTGCCGCCGGTCCGCGAGGAGGGCGAGCCCGAGTGGCAGCAGGGTGACACCTTCCGCCTGCGTACGACCCTGGGCCGCGCGCTCTTCAACGAGCTGCTGCCCGAGGACTACCCGTTCGTCGACTACTCGGTGGGCAAGAAGCAGCTCTCCGAGATCGTCAACGACCTGGCCGAGCGCTACCCCAAGGTCATCGTGGCGGCGACGCTCGACAACCTGAAGGCGGCCGGCTTCTTCTGGGCGACCCGTTCCGGCGTCACCGTGGCCGTCTCCGACATCGTCGTTCCCGAGGCGAAGATCGAGATCGTCAAGGGCTACGAGGCGCAGGACGAGAAGGTCCAGAAGCAGTACGAGCGCGGTCTGATCACCAAGGAAGAGCGCACGCAGGAGCTCATCGCGATCTGGACCAAGGCGACCAACGAGGTCGCCGAGGCGATGAACGCGAACTTCCCGAAGACCAACCCCATCTTCATGATGGTCGACTCGGGTGCCCGAGGAAACATGATGCAGATGCGTCAGATCGCGGGTATGCGTGGTCTGGTGTCGAACGCCAAGAACGAGACGATCCCGCGTCCGATCAAGGCCTCCTTCCGTGAGGGCCTGTCGGTGCTGGAGTACTTCATCTCGACTCACGGTGCTCGTAAGGGTCTGGCGGACACGGCTCTGCGTACCGCCGACTCGGGTTACCTCACCCGTCGTCTGGTCGACGTCTCCCAGGACGTCATCATCCGCGAGGAGGACTGCGGCACCGACCGCGGCCTCAAGCTGCACATCGCGGAGCGCGGCGCGGACGGTGTCCTGCGCAAGGCCGACAACGTCGAGACCAGCGTGTACGCCCGTGCGCTGGCCGAGGACATCACCGTCGACGGCAAGGTGCTGGCCCCGGCCAACACCGACCTCGGCGACGTCCTCATCGACGAGCTGGTCAAGCACGGCATCGAGACGGTCAAGACCCGCTCGGTCCTGACCTGCGAGTCCGCCGTCGGCACCTGCGCCATGTGCTACGGCCGCTCGCTGGCCACCGGCAAGCTGGTCGACATCGGTGAGGCGGTCGGCATCATCGCCGCCCAGTCCATCGGTGAGCCCGGTACCCAGCTGACGATGCGTACCTTCCACACCGGTGGTGTGGCCGGTGACGACATCACCCAGGGTCTGCCCCGTGTCGTCGAGCTCTTCGAGGCTCGTACGCCGAAGGGTGTCGCCCCGATCTCCGAGGCCCAGGGCCGCGTGCGGATCGAGGAGACCGAGAAGACCAAGAAGCTCGTCGTCACCCCGGACGACGGCAGCGACGAGACGGCGTTCCCGATCTCGAAGCGTGCCCGTCTCCTGGTCAGCGAGGGCGAGCACGTCGAGGTGGGCCAGAAGCTCACCGTGGGTGCCACCAACCCGCACGACGTGCTGCGCATCCTGGGTCAGCGTGCCGTCCAGGTCCACCTGGTCGGCGAGGTCCAGAAGGTCTACAACTCGCAGGGTGTGTCGATCCACGACAAGCACATCGAGATCATCATCCGGCAGATGCTCCGCCGCGTGACGATCATCGAGTCCGGCGACGCCGAGCTGCTGCCCGGCGAGCTGGTCGAGCGCTCGCGCTTCGAGCAGGAGAACCGTCGTGTGGTCCAGGAGGGCGGTCACCCGGCCTCCGGTCGTCCGCAGCTCATGGGTATCACCAAGGCCTCGCTGGCCACGGAGTCCTGGCTGTCGGCGGCGTCCTTCCAGGAGACGACCAGGGTCCTGACGGACGCGGCGATCAACGCCAAGTCCGACTCCCTGATCGGCCTCAAGGAGAACGTCATCATCGGTAAGCTCATCCCGGCCGGTACGGGCCTGTCCCGCTACCGCAACATCCGGGTCGAGCCGACCGAGGAAGCCAAGGCCGCGATGTACTCGGCCGTCGGCTACGACGACATCGACTACTCGCCGTTCGGCACGGGCTCCGGCCAGGCCGTCCCGCTGGAGGACTACGACTACGGTCCGTACAACCAGTAGGCGAGCAGCCTGAGTTGAACTGAAGGGCGGTCACCCCGTTTCGTACGGGGTGACCGCCCTTCGGCGTGTCAGCGCTTGCGTTCCAGATACGCCTGGAGGTGATGCATGCGCGTGTGGACGTCCGGGTGCGAGTCCAGTAATCGTAGGATCGCTCCTTCCTCGGTGATCGGGACACCTGCTGCCGCGGCGGCGGCCCGCGTGGTCTCCTCCCTGTCGTGCTCCTTGCGCAGGACGGCCAGGAGCTGGGCCGCGAAGCCGAGATGCGCGGCGTGCTCGTCGGCCCGCAGTTCCGACCGGCGGGAGACCGCAGCCACCAGGTACGGCGTGGCCAGCGGCAGGAGGATCAAGCCGTAGGTGGCGGTCGCCAGCGCGATCACGACCGCCACTGTTACGACGACCACCAGGGTCGTGGCGCCTGCCGAGAGGTGTTCGACGCGGGAGGCCAGCCTGAGCAGCAGGCGCCAGGCCTGCCGCGCGGGGAGCGCGTACCAGAAGGCGAGCAGAGAGGTCCAGGCATGGCCCCGGGTGTGATGGGCGAGCTCGTGGGCGAGTACGCCGCCGAGTTGGGCCGGGGTGAGGGCCCTCATCGAGTGGCTGGTGACACTGACTATGTGGCCGGCCGCTGCCAGGGCGTTGATCTCGTCGCTGTTCTCTATCCACAGCTGATACGCGGTCGCGTCGACGCCGGCACGGCCTGCCACCTCCTGCCAGACGGGCTTAAGCTTTTTGGCCTCCTCCGGGGAGGGGTAGCGCAGCCGAAGCAGTAGACGGGCCAGGAGGCGCTCGCTGGGCCGATGGAAGACCAGGATGCCGCTAAGCACCCAGCAGCCGAACGGCAGCCACCAGGGCAGGCCGCTCAGGACGTCGACGAGGTAGGACAGCACGAAGACCACGCCCAGGCTGCCCACCAGATGGGGGAGGTGCAGTGCGAGATGGCCGAGGGCGGTGGCGTCCACGCCCCGTTGCCGGGCGGCGATGTGGACGCGGCCGCGCCGGAGCGGTAAGTCCTCGTCCGGGCCCGGTGGGGAGGAGCCGGAGTCCTCCGGCCGCCACGGTTCCTCGGGTTCCTTGGATTTCCGCTGTTTCTCCGGTTCCCCGGCTTCGTACGGCAGAGACATGGCGTTCCTTCCGGGTGGGGACGAGGTGCGACGGGTGGAGCGGTTCAGGCCACGAGCAGTGATCCGGGGAGCAGTAGTGCCGCGCCGCCGAAGGCGATCAGGCCGGTGCGGATCCAGAAGTGCTTGCGGACGGTGATGCGGCTGGTCTCGGCGAGGGCGGCGCACAACGCCTGGGCGGGGGCGCGTTCCGTGTCCGCGAGGGCCGTGGCGAGTCGGTCGGTGCTGACGGCGCGCCGTATGTCACCGAAGTACGTGAGCGGCAGGCCGGGAGCCCAGCGGCTCCGGCGGTAGCGCGGCAACACGGCGAGCAGTAGGGCGAACAGCGAGGTGACCAGCAGCGCCGCTCCGGCCCACCACAGGAGGGCGGCCGGAGCCGGAAGCAGGGTGGGGCTCCAGCGGCGGTCGATCAGCACCGCGCTCAGCACACCCGTCGTGATGCCGAGCATGGCCACCAGGATCGAGGCTTTGGCGTCGGCGCGGGCGATCTCGCTGCGGAGGTCGGCGAGCAGTTGCGGGCCGGGGGCCGGCCACCGGCCGACCGGTTCCGTGCTCATGTGCCGGACTCCGGGCTATCTTTGCGCGGCAACTCGCCGTAGGACGGCGGAGGTTCGGCTGCCGGGGGAGTCTCCTTCGCGTGCAGGATGGCCGCCATGCGTTCGGCGATGAGCTGGTGGGGCTCTGCGAGTTGGTAGTCCTCCAGCCGTTTGCCGTCCAGCGCCTGGTCGATCAAGTGCAGTTGGTTCTTGACCAGTTCCGCCTCTTCGGTGCGGAGGTGTTCCATGACCACCTGGGTGTCCTCGGGGTGTGCGGCCAGGTGCAGGGCGAGGGCGGCCGTTCGGCTCCTGGCCAGTTGAGCGTCGTAGAACTCGATCTTCTCGGCCAGCCGTGCCGTCTCGAACCGGGCGCGGAGCGTGGCGGCCCGGTGTTCCGGCTCGGCGGCTTCCCAGTCGTGTCGGGCGGTCCGCAGGCGGGCCTGGTGCGAGCGTTCGGTGGCGTCGCGCCGTAGCCGTACGAAACAGGTGACCTCCAGACCCGCGGTCGCGCCGACGGGTGAGGCAGCCTCCACCGCGCTGCGTACGGCCTCCTCGGCGGCGGGGCTGTCCTCGATGGGGTGGCTCCGGCTCGCCGCGCGGAAGACGGGCAGGAGGCGGCGGCTGACGAGGCCGGGCACATCGCGCTCCTGGCTCGCGACGAACAGGTCCGGCCGTATGACGCGCCAGGTGATGTCGGCGGTGGCCTCGAACTCGGAGGCGTCGTCCCGACTGGGCAGGGGCACGTTCAGCCGGAAGGTGTGGGTGTCCGTGTTCACCTCGTACAGGGCCACGCAGCCTCGTACGGAGGTGGGCCGCTCGGGAGGCAGGAACGCCCGGTACGACCCCTTCCGGGTGACGAGGACCAGCGCGTGATCGACACGTCCCGTGAAGCGTCGGTTGCCGAGGCGGAAGCGGGGGAGCTGCCAGACGGTCCGGACGGGGTCCGCGTCGTCGTGACCCGGCATGGAGGGCTCGGGCCGCTGAAGGAACCAGTCGAGCCGTTCGTCCTGCGCGGCGTCCTCAGGCCGCTCGGCGTGCGCGGGCTGTGGGTCGGGGTGTTCCATGGTCGACCTCCTTGATGTGTTTCGGCTCTCCAGGTCTGGGGATCAGCGGGTGGTGATACGCGCCAGCAGCCGCTCCGCCACCGGCGAGGCGTGCTTCGTGGCGTCGCGGACCGTGCGCAGCAGATGGCTGATGCGCCGACGGTTGGTCGGCTGGGCGGCGAGGGCGGGCAGCAGCGAGGTGAGGGCCGCCTCGGACGCCGGGTCGGCGCCGGCCGTGAGCACCCAGCCGCGCAGAATGCGCAGGGCTTCGGACGTGCTCGCGCGATCGGTCAGCGCCGCCTCGAAGAACCCGACCAGGTGCCGGGCGATGGTGTCGTCGACGGCCGCGGCGGCCTCCGCGTACCAGTCGAGGACGATGGGGCGGCCGGTGTGCTCGTCGGACTGTTTGCAGGCCTGGAGGAAGGCGAGCAGCGCGTGTGCACGCAGCGCGCGGTCGTCGGCGAGGCGCTCGGCGAGGGCGCTCAGTACGGGATCCCGTACTGCGAGGAGCAGGAGTTCGAGTGCGTCGGCGAACTGGTGGGTCTCTTCCTTCGCGTACTCCGCGGCTTCCTCCTCGGTGTCCTCCGGATCGTCGTGGGGGCGCGGTCGGTGGATGGCGTCCAGCAGGGCGTCCAGGGCGCGTTCGTAGTGCACCGGGCCCAGCAGGCCGTACGCGCGGATGGCGGTCCAGCGGCGGCCTTCGAGCTCGCCGTAGTCCTCGGTGCACCAGTCGTGGAGGATCTTGAGGACGGTGGGCACCGACAGCAGCTGGGCCATGGTCAGTGCGTTGGCCGCCGTCAGCCATGAGCCGAAGTGGTCGTCGTCCGCCCACGGCTCGATGAGGAGCGCCATGGCCGACGACAGATCGGCCTGTGCGAGCAGAGCGGTCGCCGAGGCCGCCCGGGTCCGTACCAGGGGACGGCCGTCGTCCGCGAGATCCTGGATCCACTCGACAAGGGCCGGGCGTGCGGACGGATGGAGGTTCCACACCTGTTCCAGGAGGACCCGGGCCGTGTCCTCCTCCCGGAACTGGGCGAAGTACCTGCCGATGAGAGGACCCCACTCGGTGACCTCGGTGCCGACGTAGCCCCGGGCCTGGGCCAGGCCGAGCCGCTGTTCGCGGGAGCTGCCGAAGACCGGGATGACGGCCGGCTCGCGGGGGTTGGCCGTGCGCTGCAGCTCTGTGTAGAGCGTGTCGGCGCACTCGGCAGCGACCGCGTATGGGGCTTTGTCGAAGACGGCGAGCGAGATGAGGAAGGCCTTCTCGCGCAGGTGCCGCTCGCTGTCGGTGAGCCAGGCGGAGACCTGGGCCGCCACGGCCGCCTTGCCGTAGGCGGCGAGCGTCTCCTCGTTGGTCTCCCCGCGGTGGAGGGCGACGAGCTGCTCCGCGAACTGCTCGATCTCGCCCGGCTGTTGGTGCCGGGCGAGGAATTCCTTCACCGGGGCCAGCCCGCACAGCCCGGCCCACGCCTCCTCACCGGTGCGTGGGGTCACGTGGGAGCGCAGCATGTCCTCGGCCACCGGCGGCTCCCAGCGGACGTACGGTACGTCCTCCAGGGCCGCCGACGGCTCGACCGTTATCACCAGGTGGCCGTCGGCGTGTTCCAGGCGCTCGCGCAGGCCCAGCAGGTGCGGCTCGCGCAGGGGATGGCTTCGGCTGGTGGTCAGGTTGAGCAGCAGGTAACCGGCCGCCCCGTCCAACTGCTCGGGCAGGGCCGTGAGAGAGCCGGGCGGGTCGAGGATGCGCATGGGCGCGATGCCGAGGGCGCGGAGCAGCATCAGCGCGGCCGAGCGGCGGCCGGTGCCCCGGCCGCCGGACAGGACGACGACCCGGTCGCCGCGCTTTAGCCGGGCCAGCGCCTCGTCGAAGCTCGGGCAGCCGTGGAAGACCTGCGCCAGTTCGTCGGCCTCGTCCGTGCGCACCTCTCCGGAGAGGTGCTCGGAACGCTGGTACGGGAGGCCGAAGTTATAGTTCACGTTGCCCTTCACCAGGCCACCGGTGGGACCGTACTGGTCGCGGGCGATGTCCGTGGCGGTCCGGGCAAGCGGGGTGACGAACTCGGGGCCGTGGGCGATCAGGGCCCGGCGGGCGGCCCAGGCCTCCTGCCGCTGCTGTTCCTGAGCGTCGGCCGTCTCGTCCTGCTTCTTCTGCTCGCCGTCCGCGGGTGCTCCGCCGGCAGGTGCCGCGGTGCCCGCCGACGCCTCGTCCTGGCTCATGTGCGCTCGCCGCCTTCCGACCGGCCGAACGTGAAGTTGAGATCGCCTTGGGTCGTGCCGCCGCTGGGGCCGTAGTGGTCGCGTCCGACGTGGACCTCGTTGTGCTGGGCGGGCGGGAGTCCACCGGCCGCGTCCGGGAGCGCGGAGGCGCCTGTGGAGGAGCCGGGCGCGCGAGGCGTCCCGTGGACCCAAGCCACCGTCGGCCCTTCCTTCGTCTCCACCGTGATCCGGTGGAAGTCCTCCGGGCGGACACCCAGTGGGCCATTGCGTACGACCCCGTCGTAGACGCCGTCGGACGTGCACAGGACGCAGTCCTCGCCGCGGTCCTTCAGCGCGTCGCGCAGCGGATCGGAGTTCAGCAGCCGCACCGCGTGGTTGAGGTCCCGGCCGACCCAGCCGCCGAGCTCGTCGATGGCGACGTAGCCGGCGGAGAGCACGATGCGCAGCCGCATCCGCGTGCTGTCGGCGATCAGCCGGTTCTTGCTGTGCAGAAGCGCCGGGGTCTCCGTCAGGAGGGTCTTTGTCAGTGTCGGCACGGAGACCCCGGTGTCGATGAGTTCCATCACGGAGTCGCCGCGGTCCGCGCGCAGCCGGGACGTCTCGTCGACGTCGGCCGCGAGGAGTGTGGCGTCGACGACGTCGTAGAGAACTCGGCGCAGGTATGCCTGCTCCACGTTGTCGCGTTTGCCGAATTGTTCGATGTCGAAGAGAAGGATCGTTCGGTACACGGGGTCGGTCATGGTCGCCTCTCGCGAGTCGGACGGTTGCCCAGCACGATGGCGGGTCCGGGACGCGCGGCAGAGGACCGATGACACGGAGGAACTGTGACCGTGTGCACAGACGGCCACCTGACCTTGTGCGGTCGTACGGTCAGGTGGGGTGGCCGCCGACGATACGGCGCAGCACGTCGGGGCGGAGGACGACGATGCGACGGCGCTCGGTGGTGACGACCTTTCGGGTACGCAACTCCCTGAGCAGCCGGGCCACGGCCTCACGGGACGAGCCGACCGAGCCGGCGAACTCCTGCTGGCTGAGGCCGATGGTAAGTTCTATGCCCTCGTCGGTGCGGTGGCCGTGGGTACGGACGAGTTCGAGCAGAAGGACGGCCAGCCGCTCACGCACGGTGAGGGCCGCCCATTCGAGTCTGCGGCGATCGGTCGACCGTTGCCGGTCGGTGGCGAGGCCGAGCAGATGAAGTGCCACCCGGGGATGGTCGGCGAGGAAGTTGGTGAAACGACTCTGCTCGATGACCACGGCCTCGATCGGTTCCAGGGCGGTGACGGTCGCCGAGCGCTGGCGTCGGCTGAGGGCCGCGCCTTCGCCGACGATGTCACCCGGTCCGCGCAGGGCAAGGAGGGCCTCGTATCCGTTGGCGGCGATCGCCGTGACCTTGGTCCAGCCGTGCAGGATCAGCAGGACGTGGGCGGACGGTTCATCCTGGCGCAGGATGACGTTTCTCGCCTGATAGCGCAGCGGCCGGCCGACGGCGAGGAGACCGATCCGGTCGTCTTTCTCCAGCCGGGCGAGGAATGGCACCCGATCGTCGAAACCGTCGTCGTCCCACGCGTGCGTCTGGCCCCCGACCATCCCGCTGCCCCCGTGTTCACCTGCGCCGATGTCATTGGCTTCGCAACCAGTCAACCTACTTGAAGGGGACGTGCGGGAAACGAGCGACAACCGGCCATCGTGGCCGAATGGCCGTCCTCCGTCGTTGTGGGGGGAACCCGTGCCGTTTTCGGTGCGTTGGAGCATCATGGAGGCATTCGGTCTCCGGCGCCGGGGGAGGTGTTCCGTGTCGTACCCGACACCGTGGCAGGGGCAGTGGCCAGGACCGCACCAGCCGTCGCCGGCCCAGGCCGGGGCGTCGATGCTGGCCGCGACCGCGGACCGGGAGCGCGCGGTGGACGTGCTCCGGGCCGGTTTCGCCGAGGGCCGGCTGCGCGAGGACGAGCTGGAGAAGCGGGTCGCCCGGGCCTACGGCGCCCGTACGGTGGGCGAGTTGATGCTGCTGGTCGCCGATCTGCCCCAGGGCCCACAGGTGGCGCCCGTCCTCCAGGGGCCGCCGCCGGGTTTCCGGCCGGTGCCGCCGACGTTCCTGCCGCCCCGGGTGCCACCGACCAACGGCAAGGCGGTCGGCTCGCTGGTCTGCGGCCTCCTCATCGTGCCGACGCTGGGCCTCACCGGCATCCCCGCGGTGATCCTCGGCCACACCGCCCGCGCCGAGATACAGCGAACCGACGAGGGCGGCGACGGCCTCGCCCTGACCGGCCTGATCTTCGGCTGGCTCGCGGTGACGGGCTGGGCACTGATGCTGCTCCTGATGATCGCGGCGACGGCGAGCTCGACGTGACGCCTCCCGCTGAGGGTGACCGGGGGCTCCGGGCGAGGTCCCGGGCGAGGCCCTCGTCCGAGGGTGCCGGCCGAGGGCTCCAGTTGAGGGCGCCGTTCGAGGGTTCCAGCTGAGGGCGCTGCCCGAGGGCTCAGTCTGAGGGCCGGGTCTGAGGGTTCGGTCTGAGGGCCCCGCATCGCAGATCCGAGTGCCTCGCGCTGTGAGGCCGAGGAGCGCGTGTCGCAGCTCCGGGGGCTCCGCGATGCGGAAGTGAGACCTCCGTGCCGTAGGCCTGCCTCCTCTGTGCCGTGGGCCTGAGGGCTCCGTGCCGTAGACCTGCCTGCTCCGTGCCGTAGGCCCGAGTCCTCCGCGTTGCAGAGCCGAGGACCTCGCGCCGCAGGGATCCGAGTGCTCCGCGCTGTGGACCCGACGGCCCCGCGCACTGGATCCGAGTGCTCCGCGTCGTACGGCTGAAGGCCCCGTGCCGTGGATCTGAGGACCTCGTGTCGCAGCTCCGAGTCCTCCGCCCCGCGGATCCGGGAGCCCCGCCCCGTGGGAATCCCCCCCACCCCGCCCCTCCAGACCCACCCCTCCCCGCCGTAGATTCGAAGATCGCGGACGGGGCGTGGCTTCGGCATCTTGCGTGTCGAGCCGTGGGTGGCATCCATTTGTTTTGACCGCAGCGAATGAGGTAGGTACGCTCAGACCTTGTGCCTGGGGTGTGCCCTGGCTCTCGTGCGTGCCTTGAACCGCACTAAGGGAGTCGACACCGGCCACCGCGATCTGCGCCCCTTTTGCTTACCGGCGAAAGTCTGCGCGATCCGACACACCCGACCGCGTGGGTCGGCGATGTTCCAGGTTAGCTTCACCATCGGCACACAGAAACCGGAGAAGTAGTGCCTACGATCCAGCAGCTGGTCCGGAAGGGCCGGCAGGACAAGGTCGAGAAGAACAAGACGCCCGCACTCGAGGGTTCGCCCCAGCGTCGTGGCGTCTGCACGCGTGTGTTCACGACCACCCCGAAGAAGCCGAACTCGGCCCTGCGTAAGGTCGCGCGTGTGCGTCTGACCAGCGGGATCGAAGTCACCGCTTACATTCCGGGTGAGGGACACAACCTGCAGGAGCACTCCATCGTGCTCGTGCGTGGCGGTCGTGTGAAGGACCTGCCCGGTGTTCGCTACAAGATCATCCGCGGTTCGCTCGACACCCAGGGTGTCAAGAACCGCAAGCAGGCCCGCAGCCGCTACGGCGCCAAGAAGGAGAAGTAGAAAATGCCTCGTAAGGGCCCCGCCCCGAAGCGCCCGGTCATCATCGACCCGGTCTACGGTTCTCCTCTTGTCACCTCCCTGATCAACAAGGTGCTGCTGAACGGCAAGCGCTCCACCGCCGAGCGCATCGTGTACGGCGCCATGGAGGGCCTGCGCGAGAAGACCAGCAACGACCCGGTCATCACGCTGAAGCGCGCGCTGGAGAACATCAAGCCCACGCTTGAGGTCAAGTCCCGCCGAGTCGGCGGTGCGACGTACCAGGTTCCGATCGAGGTCAAGCCCGGTCGCGCCAACACGCTCGCGCTGCGCTGGCTGGTCGGTTACTCCCGCGCCCGTCGCGAGAAGACCATGACCGAGCGTCTGCTCAACGAGCTTCTGGACGCTTCGAACGGCCTCGGTGCGGCCGTCAAGAAGCGCGAGGACACCCACAAGATGGCCGAGTCCAACAAGGCCTTCGCGCACTACCGCTGGTAGTCGCTACCCACGACGAGACCGAGAGAAGACCGAAGCCTTATGGCTACCACTTCACTTGACCTGGCCAGGGTCCGCAACATCGGGATCATGGCTCACATCGACGCGGGCAAGACGACCACCACTGAGCGGATCCTCTTCTACACCGGCGTCAGCTACAAGATCGGTGAAGTCCACGACGGCGCCGCCACCATGGACTGGATGGAGCAGGAGCAGGAGCGTGGCATCACGATCACCTCTGCTGCCACCACCTGTCACTGGCCGCTTGAGGACGACGACTACACCATCAACATCATCGACACCCCGGGGCACGTCGACTTCACCGTCGAGGTGGAGCGTTCGCTGCGCGTCCTCGACGGTGCCGTCACGGTGTTCGACGGTGTCGCCGGTGTCGAGCCGCAGTCCGAGACGGTGTGGCGTCAGGCCGACCGTTACGGCGTGCCCCGCATCTGCTTCGTGAACAAGCTCGACCGGACCGGCGCGGAGTTCCACCGCTGCGTCGACATGATCAAGGACCGCCTCGGTGCGGTACCGCTGATCATGCAGCTTCCGATCGGCGCCGAGATGGACTTCAAGGGCGTTGTGGACCTGGTCCGCATGAAGGCGCTCGTGTGGTCCGCCGAGGCGGCGAAGGGCGAGATGTACGACGTCGTCGACATCCCGGCCACGCACGCCGAGGCCGCCGAGGAGTACCGCGGCAAGCTGGTCGAGGCCGTCGCGGAGAACGACGACGACATCATGGAGCTGTTCCTGGAGGGCATCGAGCCCACCGAGGAGCAGCTGTACGCCGCGATCCGTCGCGTCACCATCGAGACCGGCAAGTCCAACGGCATCACCGTCACCCCGGTGTTCTGTGGCACCGCGTTCAAGAACAAGGGCGTCCAGCCCTTGCTCGACGCGGTCGTGCGCTACCTGCCGACCCCCCTGGACGTCGAGGCCATCGAAGGCCACGACGTCAAGGACCCCGAGGTCGTCGTCAAGCGCAAGCCGTCCGTGGACGAGCCGCTGTCCGCGCTCGCGTTCAAGATCATGAGCGACCCGCACCTGGGCAAGCTCACCTTCGTCCGGGTCTACTCGGGCCGCCTGGAGACTGGCACCGCGGTGCTGAACTCCGTCAAGGGCAAGAAGGAGCGCATCGGCAAGATCTACCGCATGCACGCGAACAAGCGTGAGGAGATCGAGGCGGTGGGCGCCGGCGACATCGTCGCCGTCATGGGCCTGAAGCAGACCACCACCGGTGAGACGCTGTGCGACGACAAGAACCCGGTGATCCTGGAGTCCATGGACTTCCCGGCGCCGGTCATCCAGGTCGCCATCGAGCCCAAGTCCAAGGGTGACCAGGAGAAGCTGGGTATTGCCATCCAGCGTCTCGCGGAGGAGGACCCCTCCTTCCACGTTCACTCGGACGAGGAGACGGGCCAGACCATCCTCGGCGGTATGGGCGAGCTGCACCTCGAGGTGCTGGTCGACCGTATGAAGCGCGAGTTCAAGGTCGAGGCCAACGTCGGCAAGCCGCAGGTCGCGTACCGTGAGACGATCCGTAAGGCCGTCGAGCGCGTGGACTACACCCACAAGAAGCAGACCGGTGGTACCGGTCAGTTCGCCAAGGTGCAGATCGCGATCGAGCCGATCACCGAGTCGGACGGCCCGGCGTACGAGTTCGTGAACAAGGTCACCGGTGGCCGTATCCCGCGGGAGTACATCCCGTCGGTGGACGCCGGTGCGCAGGAGGCCATGCAGTTCGGCATCCTCGCCGGGTACGAGATGACGGGTGTCCGCATCACGCTGCTCGACGGTGCCTACCACGAGGTCGACTCGTCCGAGCTCGCCTTCAAGATCGCCGGATCGCAGGCCTTCAAGGAGGCCGCGCGCAAGGCGTCCCCCGTGCTCCTTGAGCCGATGATGGCCGTCGAGGTCACCACGCCCGAGGACTACATGGGTGAGGTCATCGGCGACATCAACTCCCGCCGTGGCCAGATCCAGGCCATGGAGGAGCGTGCCGGTGCGCGCGTCGTGAAGGGCCTCGTGCCCCTCTCGGAGATGTTCGGCTACGTCGGCGACCTCCGCAGCAAGACCTCGGGTCGCGCAAGCTACTCGATGCAGTTCGACTCCTACGCCGAGGTTCCCCGGAACGTCGCCGAGGAGATCATCGCGAAGGCCAAGGGCGAGTAACACACACCGTTTGCACGCTTTAGGCTTGACACCGACCGCCGGGGTTCACCCGGGAGGGCAGACCTCGGCGGGCGGCATCCCAGCAAAGATCACCTGGCGCCGATGAGTAAGGCGTACCAGAACCACTCCGCAGGAGGACCCCAGTGGCGAAGGCAAAGTTCGAGCGGACTAAGCCGCACGTCAACATCGGCACCATCGGTCACATCGACCACGGTAAGACGACCCTCACGGCCGCCATTACCAAGGTGCTGCACGACGCGTACCCGGACCTGAACGAGGCCTCGGCCTTCGACCAGATCGACAAGGCTCCTGAGGAGCGCCAGCGCGGTATCACGATCTCGATCGCGCACGTCGAGTACCAGACCGAGACGCGTCACTACGCCCACGTCGACTGCCCCGGTCACGCGGACTACATCAAGAACATGATCACGGGTGCCGCGCAGATGGACGGCGCGATCCTCGTGGTCGCGGCCACCGACGGCCCGATGCCGCAGACCAAGGAGCACGTGCTCCTGGCCCGCCAGGTCGGCGTTCCGTACATCGTCGTCGCCCTGAACAAGGCCGACATGGTGGACGACGAGGAGATCCTGGAGCTCGTCGAGCTCGAGGTCCGTGAGCTCCTCTCCGAGTACGAGTTCCCGGGCGACGACCTGCCGGTCGTCAAGGTCTCGGCGCTCAAGGCGCTCGAGGGCGACAAGGAGTGGGGCCAGACGGTCCTCGACCTGATGGCCGCCGTCGACGAGGCGATCCCGACCCCGCCGCGTGACACCGAGAAGCCGTTCCTCATGCCCGTCGAGGACGTCTTCACGATCACCGGTCGCGGTACGGTCGTCACCGGCCGTATCGAGCGTGGTGTCCTGAAGGTCAACGAGACCGTTGACATCATCGGCATCAAGCAGGAGAAGACCACCACCACGGTCACCGGCATCGAGATGTTCCGCAAGCTGCTCGACGAGGGTCAGGCGGGCGAGAACGTCGGCCTGCTCCTCCGTGGCATCAAGCGCGAGGACGTCGAGCGCGGCCAGGTCATCATCAAGCCCGGCTCGGTCACCCCGCACACGGAGTTCGAGGCCCAGGCGTACATCCTGTCCAAGGACGAGGGTGGCCGTCACACGCCGTTCTTCAACAACTACCGTCCCCAGTTCTACTTCCGCACCACGGACGTGACCGGCGTCGTGACCCTCCCCGAGGGCACCGAGATGGTCATGCCGGGCGACAACACTGAGATGACGGTTTCGCTCATCCAGCCCGTCGCCATGGAAGAGGGCCTGAAGTTCGCCATCCGCGAGGGTGGTCGCACGGTGGGCGCCGGCCAGGTCACCAAGATCAACAAGTAGTCTTGGCTGCTTGTCTTGGCTGATCCGACCGGTCTCTGACTGGTAGGTCTCGAAGGGGCCCGTACGACTTCGGTCGTACGGGCCCCTTTGTCGTTCCCGCTGCTCCCGGTCGGCTGTTACGAAACTATTCGGCGGGTACGACCCGTTGTCCCCTCCCTCCACTCGCCCCACCATTTGTCATGCCGCTGACCAAATTAGGTGTGGAGGGGTGTGCCATGTCTGCGTCCGTCAGTCGAAGGGCCGTTCTGGGGGCGGGAGTTGCCGCGGTGCCGGTGCTGGCGTCGAGGGCCCCGCGGCCCGTTGATGCCGGTGCGTACATCTCCTTCTCGCGTACGACGGGTGCGTTCCCCCTCGTCGGCGCACCGGTCGTGGTGGACCCTGACGATCACCCCGGAGTCGTACGGGTGGCAGGGGACTTGAGGGACGACATCGAACGCGTCACCGGCGTACGTCCTGGGAGCGCGCTCGCGCGTGAGGTGGTGCTGGTCGGGACGATCGGGCGCAGCGCGCTGATCGACGGGTTGGTGGCCGCCGGGAAGCTGGACGTGTCCGGGGTGCGGGGGCGTTGGGAGACCTCGCTGCAAACGGTGGTCGAGCGGCCGATGCCGGGGGTGGAGCGGGCGTTCGTCGTCGCGGGGAGCGACCCGCGCGGCACGATCTTCGGTGCGTACGACGTGTCGTACGGCATCGGGGTCTCGCCCTGGCACTGGTGGGACGATGTGCCGCCGACGCGGCGGGGCGAGGTGTGGGTGCTGCCGGGGCGGTACTCGCAGGGAACGCCGGTCGTGAAATACCGCGGCTTCTTCATCAACGACGAGAACCCGGCGCTCGGGACGTGGGCGCCGGAGTACTTCGGGCCGGGTAAGGCGCCGGGGTATCCGGGCGGCTTCAACGCGGACTTCTACGGCCGGGTCTTCGAGGTGCTGCTGCGGCTGAAGGGGAACTACCTCTGGCCGGCGGTGTGGGGGCGGGCCTTCGCGGAGGACGACCCGGAGAACCATTGGCGGGCCTCGGAGTACGGGGTTGTCATGGGCACGTCGCACGAGGCGCCGATGATGCGGGGGATCGAGGAGTGGAACCGGCATGCCGTGGCCGCCGTTCGGGACTCTTCGGGTGTGATCGTGACGCCGGGGCGTGATCCGTACGGCGGGACGGGGGAGTGGTCGTACCGGCTCAACTCCCCGGCGATACGCGCCTATTGGCGGGCCGGTGTGCAGCGGATGGTCGACCAGGGCTTCGAGGGTGTCGTCACGCTCGGCATGCGCGGGAACGGCGACACGAGCCTTCCGGACGGCGACGGCATCGAACTGATGCGGGAGATCATCGCGGCGCAGCGGCAGATCATCGAGGAGGTGACGGGGCGGCCGGCGGCGGAGACTCCGCAGGTGTGGACGTTGTACAAGGAGGTGCAGCGGTACTGGGACCGGGGGTTGAGGGCGCCGGACGACGTGACGGTCGTGCTGACCGATGACAACTGGGGGAACGTTCGCAAGCATCCCGATGCGGGGGATGGTGAGCGGGCTGGGGGCTACGGCCTGTACTACCACTTCGACTACGTGGGCGCCGGGCGGAACTACAAGTGGGTGGACACGGCGAACCTGCGGAACGTGTGGGAGCAGCTGCACGCGGCGTACGCGTACGGGAATCGGGGGTTGTGGGTCGCGAACGTGGGCGACCTGAAGGGGAACGAACTGCCGACCGAGTTCTTCCTCAACTACGCCTGGAATCCGGAGGGTTGGGACGCCGATGAGCTACCGCGATGGGAACTCCGTTACGCGCGGCAGAACTTCGGGGCGGGGCAGGCGCGGGAGATCGCTTCCGTGCTGGCGGCGTACGGGCAGTTGCAGGCGCGTCGCAAGCCGGAGTTGCTGAACCGGCGGATCAGTCTCGTGGACGGCCAGGTGGTCTACGACGATCAGCAGACGCCGTTCGCCTTCGGGCACCGGGAGTTGGAGCGGGTCACGGAGGAATGGCGGGAGCTGGGGCGACGGGCCGAGCGGATCGGGCAGCGGTTGCCGGCCGGGGTGCGGGACGCGTGGTTCGAACTCGTCGGGTACGAGGTGCAGGCCACCGCCAATCTGTACGGGTTGAGGTCGGCCGAGTTCACCAACCTGCTGTACGCGGCGCAGGGCCGGGCCGCGACGAACGACCTCGCGGATGCGGCGGAGGCGGGGTTGGCACGGGACTTCGCGCTGGCCGACCGTTTCAACTCGGCGGTGGCGGGCGGGAAATGGGCCGGTTTCCAGACGCAGCCGCACATCGACTACGGGGATGTGGAGCGGTACGGGCCGATTGCCGGGTGGCAGCAGCCGGAGAGGGACAACGTGGCGTTGCCGGATGTGTTGTTCCCGGCGGTGCGGCGGATTGGGGTGCCGGTGGGGGCGCGGTTGGGGGTGGCGGTCGATGGTGCGTCGGAGGCGGAGGCGGAGGCGGAGGCGGAGGCGGAGGTGTGGTGGCCGGGGGGTGCGTCTGGGGTGGCGGCCGTACTGCCTGCCTTCAGTCCGTATCAGACGCGGCCGCAGCAGTTCGTCGAGGTGTTCAACCGGGGGCGTACGGCCTTCGATTACCGGATCGAGACGTCGGTGCCGTGGTTGGTGGTGGATCGGCCGCGGGGGCGGGTCGAGCGGCAGGTTCGGGTGGAGGTGGGGGTGAACTGGGCTCGGGTGCCGGGGAGTTGGGGTGGTTCGGGTGCGCGGGGGACGCTGACGGTGTACGGGGCGGGGGAGTCGGTCACCGTTTCGTGTGTGGCTGAGGTGCCGTCGGGGCGGGGGCTGCGGGGGTTTGTGGAGGCGGGCGGTTACGTGGCGATCGACGCGGAGCACCACGACCGGGTGGTCGGCGGGTGGCGTCGTATCGACGGCATCGGGCGTGCGGGGCGTACGGGTCGTACGGGGCGTACCGGGGCGGGGATGACGCCGTGGCCGGTGACGCTGCCCAGGCAGACGCCGGGTGGGGTGAATTCACCGCGGTTGGAGTACGAGGTGAGTCTGGTGTCGGTGCCTTCCGGGGGTGAGGTGACGGTGTGGGCGTACCTGTCCCCTCGTAACCCTGCGTTGCCGACGGGCGGTCTGCGCTACGGCGTCTCCCTCGACGCCGGGCCGATCGAGACCGTCGACATCAACGTCGGTGCAGATGACGGGCTGTTGAACGCGGTGTGGGCCCGTAACACCTCCGACAACGTCAACGCGACGGCGACGAAACACTCCGTGACGAAGGCCGGGGTTCACCGGTTGAAGTTCTGGATGGTGGATCCGACGGTGGTGCTGCAGCGGCTCGTGATCGACACGGGGGGTCTGCCGGCGCTGTATCTGGGGCCGTTGGAGAGTCGGCGGGTGTAGCGAGGGGACTTCAGTGGGCGTGTGGAGCGGGCCGAGTGGGTCGAGTGGGTCGAGCGCGCTGCGGGTGTCGGATGTGGGGGGTGTGCCGGGCGAGTTGGGGGTTTCGGCGCCGAGGAAGGATCTTGCCTCCTCGCCGGGTGAGAAGCGGGCGGCGGCGCGGGCGATCGAGGATCACATCGAGCCCGGTACGCGTGCGGCGGGGCGTTGGGTGGACGACGAAAACGGTGCCGCTGTACGGGAGTTCGCCGCGAAGGACGGGGACGGCTGGGTCACTTCGGGGGCTCTGAAGAAGGCGCACGGGGCGTGGGCGGACCAGGTGAGGAACCTGATGGACCGGCTGGGTGCGGAGAAGGGCGCGTTGCGGAGTGGGAGCGCGGTGCTGACGAGTACGGATCTGGCGGCGGGGTCGAGGCTGCGGGAGCAGTCCGCGTTGGACACGCTCTGAGGGCAGTGGCTGGTTTGTTGGCTGGTTTGGCGGAGTCACCGGAGTTATTGGGGCAACTGGGCGCATGCCGACGTATCACGAGATCATGACCACCGACCTCGCCGCGCTGACCACGGCGGCCGAGCGCTGGGACGGAATGGCGGGCGAGTTCGAGAGGCAGGAGGCGGCGTACCGGCGGGATGTGCACGGCATCTCCATGAGTACGTCGTGGATCGGGCTCAGCGCCGACGCGGCGAACGCCCGCTTCGACGTCACGCTCAAGGAGTTCCAGTACGCGCAGACGGAGGCCAAGGGGATCGCGTCGTTGCTGCGGGACGCGCACGAGCGGTTCGTGGAGCTGCGGGGCCGGGTGGTGGCGGTGCGGTGGGAGGCGGTCCGGGCGGGCATGAAGGTGTCGGAGGCCGGGGTGGTGAGCCCGGGTTCGGGCCAGCCGGACACCCCCGGTGATCCTCACGCCGTACAGCCGTGGCAGGACCGGATCACCAAGGCGGTCCACGATGTGACGGACGCGGACGAGGGCGTCCGGATCGCGCTGGCGGGGGTCGTGATCGACTCCGAACTGCTGGCCGGCGGGCGGGGGTTCAACGGCAGGGCGATGGGTGACGTCGAAGCGTACGAGGCCGAGGAGACGGAGAGGTACCTGCGGAAGCTGGGCAGGGGCGGTGAGTTGACGGGCACTCAACTCGCCGAACTGCAACGATCGTTCCGTGACAACAGCGAGGACGAGGGGTTCTCGCGGATGGTCCTGGACGACCTGGGCCCCACCGGCACGATCAAGCTCACGAACGAACTGAACGACCGCATCCACGTCCAGGGTGGTGCGGGTGCGGGTACGTACTCGGCGATCGAGACGGGCCTGGCGAACGCGCTCGCCACGGCCACGAAGCACACGAAGTCGGACTGGTACCGGAAGTGGCGTGCGGGTATGCGGCACGCGGGTCTGGAGCACTTCGCCACGGATGCGCAGGGCCTCCACCTGGACAAGGCCGTCGGGTACCAGTCCCTCGTCACGCTGATGCAGAAGGGGCACGGGTACGCGCCGGGGGTGGTCGAGGATCTCACCGACGACATGATCGCGGCGGAGAAGAAACACCCCGGAGTCTGGCAGGTGAAGGGCGCGTACGCCGGGGCGCGTGGCGGTTGGTTCGCCAACGATCCCGTCGACGGGATGCTCGGCATCATGAGCCGTGACCCGGCGGAGGCAGCGCGCTATCTCCATTCCGACGCCCATATGAAGTACCTGATGAATGACCGCGACTGGAATGTCACCCTGAACGACGAGGGGACGTCGAAGGGCGGTCATTACGTACCCCGGTTGGACGGGGACGACCGGGTGGGATTCGGGGCGGCGTTGCAGGCGGGGGCCACGGGGATCGATCCTGCGCATCCGCATGGGGGTCGGGTGGGGGATCGGGCGACCAATGATGCGGTGTTCAAGTCGGCGCTCACATATTTGGCGGACAAGGGGGATGAGTTTCCGGCGTCGTTGAGGGAGCCGATGGCCAACGTGCTTGTTAATCATGGGGATGCGGTGCATGCGGCCATGAGTGAGGTCGACGTTGCCCATTCTCCCCTGGACCAGCGTCAGCTTTTCGAGGTTGCGAAGCAGGTGTCCAAGGATGAGGGGGCGTACGGCACGTTGAACGGGGGGATGAACCAGGCCATGGTGGCAGCAATTCACAACGACCACTCGAAATCGGCCGATTCCCTGAGTGGGGCCGGCCGGACCGTTGGATTTCTGGAGGAGGCCCGGGTTCAGGCTGCGGGGGATCCCAAGGTCGCGGAGTTCGAGACGAAGCCGTTCTTTGACAAGGCGATCAGCTATATCCCTGTGGGCAGTAGTGATGTGCAGGCAGGGTTTGACTATGTGACGGAGCAGTGGCTGGCGGACGAACAGAAGAGGCTCGACGACAAGCAGACCGAAGACAATGTCAAGGTCTACTACAGAAGGAACGGCCAGCTCATGGGTTTCTCGGACGAGTGGAGTAAGACGCATGAAGTCGCCCACGATTCCTACTTCAATCCACGGCAGGAAATTCGTCGATCCGCGAGTGACGGGATCACGAACGCCAAAGGTGTGTCCGGGGAACAGCCCAAGTGAACTCAATTATCCGAGCCGTTCTCATCGGCCTGTCCGCACTTGCTGTCGCGGTCTTCGCGGTGTCCTGCGACGACCCGGCCGACCACGAGATTCCGAAAGCCATTTGTGGTACGCATGTCGATCCCTCGGTGAGTCGTCCGTTGGTGACATCCGACGAGGACTTGCACGAGTTCAACCGTGTGGATCGTTCCGAAGCGATCACGGCCCCCTGCGTGTTGTTGTCCGGCCCCGACCCGGTCCTTGACTTCGGGTTCTCGTGGGACCCGAACGCGACTGACCTGATGTACCTGGCCCAGGGCGCTGGATCGGTCTCGCACGTGACGGATCCCCACGCCATCGACTTCACCTACAAGACGATCGTCGGCACTGATGGAGCCATCTCGACCACCCCCTGTAAAACGAACGGCGGCAAATACTTCACCCTCACCCTCCAAGTCCCCCAAATCGGCCTCATGGACCAGACCCACCGCAAGGACATCGAGAAGTTCATGCGGGCCTACTTCCCGGCGACGCTCAAGACCTTGGGGTGCAGGTGAGGTTGCCGCGGTGTGCGGCGAGTACATGAATGAGTACGAGCGCTCATGTGCCGCCCCGCGCCCTGCAGTTGGCTGGACGCATGTCGATCACACAGGGCACTTCGGTACGCGGTACATGGGTCGGGCCGCTGATGGCGACGGTCGTCACCCTGCCCGCCGCCCTCGTCGCCTACGTCATCGGCGGCCTCTCACCCATGGCCTGCGACGCCTGCGACGGAGCGGAGGCGGAGCGCTTCACCGGGAGGTTCGACACCGCCTTCACGTTCCTTCAGGTGGGGCTTCTGGCCTCCGTCGCGCTGTTGCTGGTCAGTTGGGGCCTGCCGCGGACCGAGGAGAACGTCACCCGGCGCCGCCTGTTCGCCGCTCTCGCACCCGGCACGGTCGTACTCTCGGTGATCCTCTTCGCGGGGATCGTCCCCTGGCCCAACTGACCGGTCCGTTTCGGCGTTCCCCCGCGCAGCCGCCCGAGTCGGCCCTGGCGTGGGTGTGTGGCTCCTCGAAACCTTCACCGGGTGTCAAGGCGGCATAAAGCCGACAAGTACGGAGTTGCTTTGCCTGCGCTTTGCTAGCGTCATACCAACTGATGTGGATACGGGGGAGGCGCTCACTCATGCCGTGGGACGAGTGGGAACAGCTCAAGGCCAAGCACACGCCGGTCGGTACGCAACTGAACAGCGTGCCCGACGGGGGTGGCACGTACGGGCCGTACGTCACGCCGAGCGAGACGGGCGATCTGAAGGTCGGGCACGACGATCTGGTCAAGATCGGCAAGGGTTCCCACGAGTTGTACAACCAGCTGTGGGACAGGGCGCGCGTCAGCATTCCCAGCAGTGACACCGCGGCGGGCAATCTGTCGCAGCAGGGGTTCGCCCTCGGGGGCGGTTTGCGGCATGTGTCCGATCGCTGGGGCGAGCAGTTGAAGTCGCTCATGGACGCCTGCGCTCAGATCTCGAACCATATGCAGACCACCAAGAAGGTGCATGCCGGCGACGAGCACTACATCCAACGCCAGATGAGCAGCATCGACACCCTGGATGCCGGTTTCGACGAGCGGGTCGGTGCGCCGGGGGCGAAGAACGACTACAGCAAGCAGGACAAGGGCGAAGGCGGCGGAGGGGGCGGAGGGTGACGGGACGGGAACGTCCGTCGGCTCATCGCTCGCATCTCGTTTGAGGACCGTTACCTGTGGATCTCGATACCCTGCGCTTCGCCAATTTCTCCGCCGTCGACGAGGCCGTCACCGACTGGTCGACACTCGTCAGCAATCTCGCGGACCTGAAGAAACAGGCGGAGGACGGCTTGCATCAGGCCGCCAACACCGCCAACTGGGCCGGGATGAACGCTCAGATCACGAAGGAGTTCATCGGCAAGACCGCCGGTGAGTTCACGGATGCCCACACCCAGGCGAGAACGATCCACCGCATTCTGAGTGACACGGTCGGTGAGCTGAAGCAGTATCAGAAAGATCTCAACGCGGCCATCGATCGCGGTCTGAAGAAGAACCTGACCGTGGTGGGCACCGGTGACGGACGTTTCACGGTCACCATGAACATCCATCCTGACCGGGCGGCGAAGGGCACCACCGTCCCGGACCATGACGAGAGCGACGTCACGGCACTGCGCGATGAGGTGCAGGAGATCCTCAGGAAGGCCGGCGAAAGCGACAGCTCCGCCGAGACCGTCCTCAAAGCCATCGCCGACCAGGCCACGACGGGCTTCGCCGACACCGACTACAAAGACCGTGACACCGCGGCGAACGCGGTCCGGGAAGCCGATGAGTTGGCGAAGCTGGCGAAGAAGGACCCGGACGAGCTCACGGTCCAGGAATTCGACCGTTTGAATGCCGGGCTGAAGGAATATCACGACGATCCACTGTTCGCGGAGCGCTTCGCCACCGACCTCGGGCCGAAGAAGACTCTGGAGTTCTGGGCCGGTGTCGCGGATCCGCAGGTGGCGCCCGATCTCACCCGGGAACGGCGCGAACAACTGGGTGAGTTGCAGAAGAACCTGAGTCTGACGCTGGCGACGGCGAGCCAGAGCGATGGGGCCGCGATGACGCAGTGGAAACGCGACGTGATCGAACTCGGTGACCAGCGGGTCGGTCATCGGGGCAACATCCTGGGCTTCCAGGTCATGAGCAACCTCATGCGCGCGGGCGACTACGACGACTCCTTCATGACCGAATACGGCGACCGACTCATGGCCACGGAGCGGAAGTTCACCGGCGACGGCAAGCACACCGCCTGGCAGCAGCTGGGATTCGACCCCTATCTCAACCGGATGGCCGGCGATACGGGGTGGGACCCGATGAGTGGATATCTGAAGGGACTCTCCAACAGCCCGGATGCCGCCACCGAGTTCTTCAACGACGACTTCATCCCGAAGGACGACGACCGCAAGGAGGCCGTCTCCAACTTCAAGTACCTTTTCGAAGAACGCCACTGGCCGGACGCGATGGAGAACGACTTCAGCGGCGACGGCAGCGACGACGGGCGGAACAACCTCGCGTCGGCCCTGGAAGCCGCGACGACCGGGCACCCGGCCGGTGAAATCCCGACACTGGACACCCCGGCGCACGACAAGGAACAGGCCAGGCTCTTCAATGCCATCGTTTCCTCGGTGGGTGACGATCCGGAACGGCTCACCGAGCGCGACTACATGTCGGACAGCATGGGGCAGATGGCTTCCGAATATCTCCCGGACATCAACCGGGCCACGACCGACGTGAGCAGGGATTCGGAAGACTGGGACCAGATCCAGAAGCTCTATCCGATCGCCGGCACGGACTCCGGAGTCCACCATCGGGACGTGAGCAAGTTCCTTTTCGCCGTCGGCCAGAACTCCGCGGGATATGCCGCCGTCGAAGTCGGTCAAGAAGCCTACATGTCCAAGCTCATGGCGTATCACCTAGATCCGGATCTTCCGGCGGATCAGCGGTTCTCCCAGGACCAGGAGACCACCGTCAAGTACATCTCCGAGCGGACCGGTGAAGTGTCGGGCGTGCTGGGCCTCGGGCGGCAGGAGGAGGTGGCGAAACCGGGCGGCGACCAGGACGACGCCTACGACTACAGCATCTCGCAGCGGAAGAACTGGATCTCCGGCAGCGTCGGAACGGTCGTCGGCGTCGGGACGTCGTTCGTCGCGACACCCTGGGTCGGTGCGGCTGCCGGCGGTGCGGCGGGAACGGTCACCAGCGTGGTTCTGGAAAGGGTGTTCAAGGACGCCGAAGGGCATGCGCTTGCCGCTGCCGCCAATGAAATGGGAAATCGCTGGCAAGCGGGCCTGGCCCAGAACAACGAATACGTCGCCCTCGGCGCGCAGTCCGCGGCCGACAGATACCACTTGGCGAACTCCGACGACATAGGAACCTGGGCCCGAGAGGGTTCTCGTCAGGGTTACATCAACGCCCGCGCCATTTTGGACGGCCAAGCTCCCGGCAGCACGACCACTCCCTGACTTCCAACCAGTTGCGAGAACGCCATGAATCCGATCCTGACCCCTGGTCGCGGCCGTCGCGCAGTGGCTGCCACGGCACTGTCCGCACTCCTCATCGGGATCTCGGGCTGCTCCGAGCCCGAGCAGAAACGCGAGTACGCCACACCCAAGTCCCTGTGTGGCATCGCCGTCGACGCGGGAGAGCTCGCCGAGTTCCTTCCGGCCGGCAGGAGTGCTTCGACCAAGGAGACGGTCCACACCGCCACAGCCACACGATGCGCCGTGTCGGTGGACGGCAAGCGGATCGTCTACGCCGCTCAAGAGTGGTGGAACGACATGACCGTGCTCCAGTTCGCCCAGGGGCTGACTCAGGACAACCCGGAGCACCGGACGGACGACGGCCGTTTCGCCTACTCCGGCAACCAGGCGTTCGGCAAGACGGAGAACTGCCGTAGCAGCGAGCACGACGACCAGATCCTCTACACAGCCATCCAGGCCTCCGGCTCGGAGCACGAGGACGCGGCCGCGATGAAGAAACTGATCACCGCGTACACCAAGGAAGTTGAGCGCTCCCCGGCGTGCCGGTGAACACGGCGCGACCCGGCACTCGACAGAGGGAGGAGGCCGGGAGCTCGCGGACCGGGACGGTCTGTTCAACAACGACAAGAGCCACCTCCCCGACTTCGGCGGGCCGGCGACACCTACGAGACCGTCTCGGCGACGTAGAGGGAGCGGTCAACCGGGAGTTGGAGAAACAGGGCGAGTGGCGCAACTCCGTGGCCGGTGCCGCGATCGGCGTCGGGGTGGGAGTGGCTTCCGAGGTGCGGGACCTGACCTGGCAGGCGCAGTCCGTGTACCAGGCCGGTGGCAGCAAGAGCGACACCGACGACGCGCGGGGCTGGTGACATGCGGCGGCTCCTTGCCCTACCCCTCCTCATGGCACTGCTGCTCGGATCGGCGGCGTGCAGTTCCGACGGCACGAGGGACACCGGAACCGGCGACAGGACCCGGGAGACCTGCCAGGACCTGCTGGGCACGGCCGGTGAGAGGTGGGTCAAGGAGAGCAGCGCGCGGCAGACCGGGCTGGTGGACGTCAAGGACCTCAAGACCGCCAAGGCCGCCTTCTACGACGACGCCAGGTCATGGGATCCCGGCAGCAAGGCGGTCTCCTCCTTCCTGCCCTCCGAGCTGTGCCGCATCGTGGTCCAGGACCAGAAGCCGCACACCAGCCGCCTGTCGATCAGCTACGGCGCGTCCGTCTTCCCCTTCGACTCCCCGTTCGGCGAGAAGTCCGACGTGTCCGGCGCATCCGGTGCATCCGGCGAGGAGACCCTGGTGAGGGTCAACTCCGACGTCAAGCTGATGGTGCGGAAGAACAACGGCACCTACGACTACGCCGGCTACGTCAAGTGCCGGGTACCCGGCGCCCCCGCGACCCAGGAGACGGGTGTGCCGCTGGCGGGCTCCATGACCGACACCCTCACCGGCGACACGGGGACCGGACCCCACCTGCGGTACCTGCTGAACTCCGCCCGTGTGGTGGCGAAGGCATTCGCCTGCGGGAACAACCCCACGATCCCCACGAAGCTGCCCGCCACCTAGCCGCGGGTCATGGCGTGCACCGCCCGGTCGAACGCCGAGTCCCGCCCCTCCCCGAACTCCTCCTCCGTGAACACCGGCACCGACACCTCCGGCGGAATCCCCGTCCCGTCGAACGTGCGGCCCGAGTCGGTCAGGTACTCCTCGTTCGGGAGCCAGGCCGTCATGCCGTTGGGGAGCCTGCGTTCCATGACGTCGGAGAAGACACCCTGCGTGGGCTGCCCGATGCGGACCGTCCGGCCGGGGCGGTCGATCAGCGCCTGGGTGAAGGTCTCGCCCGCGCTCACCGTCGAGCCGCCGGTCAGCACGGCCACCGGTCCGGTGTAGCGCGGGGCGTGGGCCGGAAGCACCGGGACCGGCTCGGGGCGCGTGTGCCGGCTCGGGTCCTTCGGGTCGTTGCGGGCGCGCTTGGCGTAGGCGACGTGGGGGGTGTCGGTCAGACGTTCCGCGATGTGGATGCCGAGGGCGTCGGAACCGCCGCCGTTGACGCGCAGGTCGATGATCAGTCCGTGCAGCTGACGGGACCGTTCCGGCGTGAGGACGGTGTTCAACGCCCGGTCCAACTCGGCCAGTTGGGCCGCGTACGACGCCTTCTCGTCGGCCAGGTAACCACCGAAGCCGGAGATCCGCAGATAGCCGAGACGACCGCCGCCCGCCAGATCCGCGTACGTGATACGGCCGTTGGCGAAGTCCCGTCGGTAGGGGGCGCCCGCCAGATCCCGCGCCACGATGAACTTCTTGACCCTGGCGTCCAGTTGCTCGCCCGGCACCTCCGTGCCAGGACGGCCCTCGGCGAACACGCGGTCGCCGTCCTGCACCGCGACGTGGGCGTCGTACAGCGGACGCACCATCCTGCTGAAGATGTCGAACAGTTCCGCCCCGGTCGTGTCCTTGTGCACCTGCGGGCGGTACTCGTCCCGTACGGCGTGCCAGTCGATGCCCTTGGCCGCGAAGAACGGGTAGTTCTCCTCGTAGGACTGCCAGAAGACGTCGAAGGAGGCCGGCGGGTCCTTCGGGGCCGGACGGGTGCAGGCGGTCGGCAGGGCGGAGACGCGGACCAGCTTGCGGTGACCCACCGCGCTGGCCGCACCGAGCGTGGCGTGGTCGCGGTCGCGGGCGAGCCGTACGGTCAGGACGTCGCCGCCCGCCGTGTACGTCCCCGGGCCGGTCTGCCGTGCGGAGTCACCCCTGAGGCAGCTGACGGCGGTGGTCTGGTACTCCTGATACGTCCCGTGGCCGAGGGCGAGGACCGTGCCGTAGCCGTCCATGCGCCACAGGCCGTTCGTACTCGGCTCGGCACCGCCGGCGAAGGCGGCCGGTGCGGCTGCGCCGACGGCGAGAGTCAGGACGGTGGCGGTGGCGGCGGCGATACGCACGTTCGGTTCTCCCCGTGGTGTGGCTTTCGGTACCTGTTGCCCCACCACCGTGACCGACCGGACGCCACCCGAACCATCCGGCAAACCGGTGCGTCGGGGTGAGGCAAACCCCCCACCTCGTGACCCACGGCCTACGGATTCGCCCGGCATCCCGCCTCCGGCTGAGTACGGATACTCAGACGCCGTGGTGGCCGATGCGGATGAGGCGGGGGGTGCGGTGTCGCTACGGTACGTTTCGAACGTTGAGCGGTGCGATCGTGTGTTCGCATCGCTCAGTGGCATGCCGAGCGACACGGGGAGGGGCTACGCATGGCGTGGGAGGAGTGGGAGCAGCTCAAAACCGCGGCGGCTGAACGGAGTTCCGCCCGGATGCAGCTGAACCACGTACCGATGGACCCGGGCGGTTCCGGCGGCCAGCTGGTGTCGAACCGACGCGACTGGGCCAAGGCGGGGGACGACGTCGGCTCGCTCCGTGAGGACATCGGCAAGGCGTTCGGGAAGCTGACGGACGGGCAGAAGGGTCTCGGCGAAGACTCCGGCTGCGTGACCGCGGCGGCTCAGAAGGAGGTCTACGGCTCGTGGGAGACCTACGTCAAGAACGTCAGCGCGCGTTGCGGGAAGCTCTCGGGGCTGCTGGAGAAGGCGGGCAACGAGCAGCTGAAGACCGATGAGGCGGTCGAGGCCGAGCTCGGCAACCTGGAGGTCGAGTACGCGGACACCCCGGCTGTCGGCGGCCAGGACAAGGGGCGGTGACGAGTCGTCATGGATCTCGCGACACTCAAGACCCTGAAGCCGACCGAGTACTCGGAGGCGGCCGACGGATACCGCAGCACTTCCGACATGGCGAGCGCGGCCAAGGACCGCATCGAGAACCAGATCGCCGTGGCCATGAGGAACTCGCTGAAGGGCGAGGCCGCGACCGCGGCCGTCAAACAGCTGACGGAGCTGGGCAAGAACTTCCACTGCATCCAGGTCGAGTGCGGTCTTGTCAGTACGGCGCTGGAGGCGTTCTCGTACGAGATGGGCGCGGCCAGGAGCAAGCTCGACGCGGCGCTCGAAGGCGCGCGGGCGGCGAAGCTCACCGTGAACGCCGACGGTTCGATCACCTATCCGCCGGCGGGGGAGAAGGACCAGGACGGCAAGATCCCCGACGGCGGCACGGTGGGCGGCCTCACGGACGGCACGGCCTCCGCGATCGGTCGCCAGGCGGCCAACTTCGACCCCAATCCCCACCACCGCCTCGCACAGGACTACGCGGACCAGATCGCCGGTGCCCTCAAGGAAGCTACTGAGGCGGACGAGAAGTGGGCCCCGAAGCTGCGGGCGTTGAAGGCCGACGACGACCTGACCGTGTCCGACAAGGACTGGGCCGACGCGTCCTCGGACACGAAGGGCGTGACCGAGGCCGGCAAGAAGTACCTCGACTCGCTGCCCCAGCCGCCCAAGAACGGCAGTACGAAGGACAACGCGGAGTGGTGGAAGGGGCTCACCGCGGAGGAGCAGGCCGCGTGGATCTCCATGCGCCCCGACAGCGTGGGCGCGATTGACGGGCTGCCCGCCACGGTCCGGGACGAGGCGAACCGGACCGTGCTCGCCGAGGCGCACGGTGTCGCGCAGGGCGAGTACGACACCTGGCTGAAGCAGCACCCTGAACCCTCGCCGCGCTATCAGCCCTACATCGATCCCTACACCGGGACCATCATGAAGAGCATCAGCGTGGAGACGCAGGAGTGGAAGGACTGGGAAGAGTCCAGAAAGTCCGCCCATAAATCCCTCGACGGCATGAATGCGATTCAGACACGTTTCGACGCGACCGGCACCAACGGACTTCCCGATGCATACCTCCTGGGATTCAGCACCGAAGGAGACGGCCGCGCGATCGTCGCCAACGGAAACCCGGACACGGCGGATCACACAGCGGTATATGTTCCGGGTACGACGGCGGAGCTGGGAAATATTGACGGCAACATCAACCGGATGGTCAATGTCTGGCACGCAGCCGACGTCAAAGCTGCCGGGCAATCCGTTTCCACGATCACCTGGCTCGGCTACGACGCACCTGACAGCGTCGTCAAAGACGCACCGTTCGAACACTACGCATACGACGGTGCACCAGCACTCCGTAATTTCATGGACGGTCTTGACACGTCACATTCCGGAGATTCACCGGCGCACACCACAGTGATTGCGCATTCGTACGGAACGACCCTGGTCGGCGCAGCCGCAGAGACGGGGCATCTCAACGCCGATGACGTCGTGTTCGCCGGCAGCCCCGGCGTGAAGGTGTCCGGCGCCGATGCGATGGACGTGCCCAAGGGACACGTGTGGAACGAGGAGGCCGACGGGGACGTGGTGCCGGATCTCGGCCGCTGGGGCCACGGCGGGGACCGCTTCGTCATCCCCAGTGATCCGGAATTCGGTGCCAACCAGCTGACCACCGATACCGAAGGGCACAGTGGTTACTGGAATGAGAGCTCCCAGAGTCTGATGAACCAAGCCCTGGTGGTCGTCGGGAAGGGCGATGAGGTGGAACTGAAGCCGCCGCCCGATCCGTGGTCGCACATGAGGTAGGAAAGCCCCCGACTCAGCCCGACGAAGTAAGGCTCCCTGACGTGAAGACCAAACCGAGCGCTCTGGCGCTCGCCGTACCCCTTGCACTCACTACCCTCACGGGATGCAGCATGACTGACAACGAATCCGCCGACAAAACTCCGTCCGCTGGTACGAGCACGTCACGTGACGCCTCCGACGCGATGGAAAAGGTGTCCAGCGGTATTTACGACCTGATCGGTGTCAAGGGGAAGACGTCCGACAGCCGTCCGGGAGTCATGGACTGCTCGGGCAAGGATACGAAGACGTACTTCCGTATCTTCCACCCGTGGAGCTTTACCCCTGCCTCGGCAGGCGATCTCGACGAAGCGATGGAGCGGCTCAAGACGGAACTGCCGAAGCACGGGTGGAAGATCGTAGAATACGGGCCAGACACCAGCAAGAACAAGAACATCAAAATGACCGCTGACAACGACAAGAAGAAGGTCGGCGTAAACATCGTCAAAAGGTCGAAGTACGACCCTCCGATTCTGGACCTGACCGTCGTGTCCGGTTGCTACAAGGTCCCGGACGGAGAAGAGGTCGAACGCTTCTGAAGACCCAGACCTGACACGAGTCGTTGCCTGTCCCGTCCGGTTTTCCTCTCCCGGCACCGTATAGACGAATGGCATTTCTGATGAAGTGCGTGAAGATCGCGCCGGTTCTGATCGCTGTGGCTCTCACTACGGCGAGCTGCCAGGGTGGGGGATCGAAGGTCGCGGATTCGGCGAGCCCGAGCGAGGCGGTGAGTGGATCCTGCGACAAGTCCTTGAGCGCTCCGGTCAACGCGGCCATGAAGCGGCATCGCCTTCTGCGGAGCCTACAAAGGCTCGTCTGGACTGGATTCCGTGATGGTCAGCTACGACCTGCCTCAATCCACCCCCGAAAAAGGCAAGGCTGCCGAGATCTTTAAAGAATACCGAATGGGGAAGAAGGCCCTCGCCGGTGTCAAAGTCGGAGTTCTCTATTTCGAGTGCAGCAGCGGCAAGTTGGGCGGGAGTGCAGGAACGGCCGTTCTGATCCGGGGAGAAGTGCGGAGCCGGTACGAGGCGAGCGAATCAGCCGGTGCGGCACGCAAGGACAACCTGCACATCCTGCACGACTCGAGCCGCACGCTCGCGAGCCTGCTCGACTGCACGTCGGACTCCGGCCTTTCAAGCACCTTCAGCATGCCGTCGGAGGCGTAGTAGGCGGCTCGTGCGTCTCGCCCACCCGGGCAACCAGGTCCAGCCCCTCAGCCCCGAACTCCTCGTTCGGGAGCCAGGCCGCCATGACGTTCGGTAGGCGGCGGGTCAGGGTGTCCGAGAAGACGTCCTGGGTGGGCCGGCCGATGCGGAACGTCTCGCCGGGACGGCTCAAGGGCGAGGCGTACGAGCCGGGTTGGGAGGTGGATCCCGACGGTGAGTGGGGGCTCGCGGTCATTGCGACCGTGGGGCGGCAGTTGACTTCTGCGGGCGGCGGCGGGCCACTCAAGAGCAGCCACAGCAACGGCAGCCACAGCAACGGCAGCGAGGGTGACTTTTGCGTCGAGGCCGCCGCTGCCCCCTCGTACGCATCAGGAGGCTCCTTGAGCCGATCGCTCCTCCTCGATCTCTGCGGCCTGTTCCGCCAGGTACGCCCGTGCCGCCGCCTCCTGGTTCGCGCGTTCGCCAGGGGAGAGGCTGTCGTACTCGCGAAAGCTCTGGACCATGCGATTACCCAGTGCCTCCGCGTAGGCGGGGACCCGGGCGGCCTCGCGCAGGCCCGTCCGGCCGCTGAGGACCTCGCGGGCCAGCTCGCGCAGCGGATCGTCGGGAGCGCGGTCGTCGGCGAGTTTCTGAAGGGCCTTGCGAAGCGACCGGGCGCGGGCTTGATCGCCGCCGGTGATGTTCATCAAGTCCGCGTCGCCGATGCGTAGTTCGTCGGGCATGCGCATCCTTCTCGTAGCGGGGGGGTGTCGGGTGCTGGGCGCGGTGTCAGATCGACGGGTTCGGATGGTCGTACTCGCCGATCTTCGTGAACTCGGAGATCGTTCCGTAGAGGGTCGCGCCGATGGTCTCCACCACACCGACGGCGCCGTTCACGATGCCCTGCACGTTGCCGAGGGCCTGGGTGGCCTGGCCCCACAGACGGAGCATGTTGGCGATCTCCAGTGCCGCGAGGCCGTAGCCCACCGCCGCGCCGACGCCGGTCCACGACAGTGTGGTCGCGGCTGCCATCTCGACGGCCGTGATCAACAGGCCGTCGATGATGCCGCTCAGGTAGCCGTTGACGGCCTGGGCCGTGGAGTAGGCGGAGTGGGCCAGGTGGTCGTACTCCGTCCTCAGCTTGTCGAACTCGCCCCTGATCTCTTCGAGTTTCGCCGCGCAGGTGTGGAAGTACGTGTACGCCGCGTCGGCGGCACGGCCGTCCCACGCCCTGTCGAGCGTCCTGTTGCCGGACCTGATGTTGCCGGAGACCGCCTCGACGGCCTGGCCCAACTGGCCCCAGACATCACCGCACTTGGCGAACGACTCCCAGTCGCCGGCGAACCACTTGATCGCTTCGCCGAGCGGATTGAAGCCGAAGACCGCGCTGTACGCCTCTGTCAGCCAGTACGTCGGGCTCATCAGATCGCCGCAGCTGTTGAACGTGTCGAGGATCGGGCCCTGGGCGTACTCGTCCGGGGCGGACGGGGCCCTGAGCAGAGCTGTCGGTTCGATGACGTCGGCGAAGTCGGACATGGGGTTACTCGGCCGGGCGCTCGACGACGGGGTAGGTCGCGTCGACGCGTGCCGCCACGGCCAGGTCCGTGTGGGCGTAGTACTTCTTGTTGCGGTCCAGCTCCGAACTCGCCGCCCCCAAGACCTCCCACAGCCTGTCCATCGCCAGGTTGACCGTCTTCACCGTCGACGTGTGGGTTGTCAGGAAGAGGTTCAGCAGGCCCTGGTCCGAGGCGTCGACGTCGGTGTACCTGGTGCAGTGGGTCTTGAAATCCGCCGCGTCGAGTGCCGCGCGGCCCACCTGACGTGCGTATCCACTGAGGGCCCAAGGGCTCACCCTGAGGTTCATGCAGAGCCTTCCGTGCTCGTGGCCGTGTTGTCGCCTCTGCCAACTCCCGTAAGGGGGCGCGCGTTTCGCGATTCGCCGGAAGAAACCGGAAGGAATGAGCGAACGGGGCGATCTGTGTCAGTAAAGTGCCCGCCGTGACGAACCACGGGAGCCGGGCGAACAACCAGAACGGGGTCGGCCTGGACGACAGCACAGATGCGCCGGCCGCGGTCGACGACCGAGGTCGGAGCCTGTTCACCGGCCTCACCTGCATCTTCGTGACACTGCTCGCCGTAGGCCTGCTGGCGGTCCTCCGCCGGACCGCGACAGGCCAGGGGGAGGCGCCCGGCGGTCTTCAGGTGATCGCGGCCGTCATGGGGCTCGCGGTGGACGCGGTCGCGGTGTGGTTGGTCGTCCGGGCCCGGCGAGCCCAGAGCTGGGCGCCGCTGCTCGTCGCGTGCGGGAGCTGCGTGGGCTGGATGGGCATCATGGCTCTCGCGGGGAGGGTCTAGGTGTGCAGGCCGTCCAGGCATGTTGGTGACGGGGGCTGTCGTGTGCCGCGTCGTCGTCGCTCTGCTGCGCCCTGATCCGCCGGACAGGCCCTGGCCTCGGAGTTTCCGGCAGGTGTGCGTGGGCCTCGTGTCGGTGCCGATGGGCATGACCTGCGCGGAGTCATCAGGCTCGGCCTCGGGCACCTTGCGTCAGCCCCGGGGGCTCGCCGCGTGCGTGTGTTTGACCTGCGTCACTCCGGGGGTAATCTCTACGCCCCGATTGGCCAGCCCCCTGCCCCATATGGCAGACTGTCCGAGTTGCTCGGTCGAGTGTTGATGCTGCGCGCCTCCCGTCGGGAGGACCGGAAGCGAGTCCCACGGTACTCGTCGTCCCAACTGCCTCACGGCAGCGCTGGGGCGGACGTACGGGAATCTTTCGGGAAGTGTCAGTGCGGCGCCGGCCAGGCACCCGGTGGGCTTCTTCGCCCTCGGCTTGCGGTTCCGGAAGGGCCGTGCTTTCCCAGTAGGGAAGTTCCGAACCTTGGGACTTCTGTGTCGGTGAGAGCGCGACACACCCGACCGCGTGGGTCGGAGGAATCGAAGCGAGCAGGAGGGCTTACCGGGGTGCAGAGCGTTACTAGAGACAGGACTACTGAGTAGCCATGGCGGGACAGAAGATCCGCATCCGGCTCAAGGCCTACGACCACGAGGTCATCGATTCCTCGGCGAAGAAGATCGTCGAGACGGTGACGCGCACTGGTGCGTCGGTCGCGGGCCCGGTGCCGCTGCCCACTGAGAAGAACGTGTACTGCGTCATCAAGTCGCCGCACAAGTACAAGGACTCGCGCGAGCACTTCGAGATGCGCACGCACAAGCGCCTGATCGACATCCTCGACCCCACCCCCAAGACCGTTGACTCTCTGATGCGACTCGACCTCCCGGCCGGTGTCGACATCGAGATCAAGCTCTAGGGGCCGGTGAGCTGAAGATGGCTAAGCAGATCAAGGGCATCCTGGGCGAGAAGCTCGGCATGACGCAGGTGTGGGACGAGAACAACCGTGTTGTTCCGGTCACCGTCGTCAAGGCCGGACCCAACGTCGTGACCCAGGTCCGTACGAATGACTCCGACGGCTACGAGTCGGTCCAGATCGCCTTCGGCGAGATCGACCCGCGCAAGGTGAACAAGCCCCTCAAGGGCCACTTCGCCAAGGCCGATGTCACGCCGCGTCGCCACCTCGTCGAGATCCGCACCGCGGCCGCCTCCGAGTACACGCTCGGCCAGGAGATCACCGCTGAGGTGTTCGAGGCCGGCGTCAAGGTCGACGTGACCGGCAAGAGCAAGGGCAAGGGCTTCGCCGGTGTCATGAAGCGTCACAACTTCCATGGCCTCGGCGCCGGCCACGGTGTCCAGCGCAAGCACCGCTCTCCCGGCTCCATCGGTGGCTGCGCCACCCCTGGCCGTGTCTTCAAGGGCATGCGCATGGCGGGCCGTATGGGCAATGAGCGGGTCACCACCCAGAACCTGACCGTTCACGCCGTTGACGCGGAGAAGGGACTGCTCCTCATCAAGGGAGCCATCCCGGGTCCGAACGGCGGCCTCGTCCTGGTCCGTACCGCGGCCAAGGGGGCCTGAGGACTATGAGCACCATTGACATTCAGTCGCCCTCCGGCGACACCGCCGGGACTGTAGAGCTCCCGGCCGAGATCTTCGACGTAGAGAAGATCAGCATCCCGCTGCTTCACCAGGTCGTCGTCGCACAGCTGGCCGCCGCCCGTCAGG
This sequence comes from Streptomyces prunicolor NBRC 13075, assembly GCF_000367365.1. Taxonomy (GTDB): domain Bacteria; phylum Actinomycetota; class Actinomycetes; order Streptomycetales; family Streptomycetaceae; genus Streptomyces; species Streptomyces prunicolor. The sequence goes on from NZ_BARF01000005.1 coordinate 70,530, forward strand.
GCACGCACAAGGTCAAGCGTCGTGGCGAGGTCCGCGGTGGTGGTAAGAAGCCGTACCGCCAGAAGGGCACCGGCCGCGCCCGTCAGGGTTCGACCCGCGCCCCGCAGTTCGCCGGCGGTGGCGTCGTCCACGGCCCCACGCCGCGCGACTACTCGCAGCGGACCCCGAAGAAGATGAAGGCCGCGGCCCTGCGCCACGCCCTCACCGACCGGGCCCGCAACGCTCGCATCCACGTCATCACCGGCGTGATCGAGGGCGAGACCCCCTCCACCAAGGCCGCCAAGAGCTTCCTCGGCAAGGTCAGCGAGCGCAAGAACGTGCTCCTGGTCATCGAGCGCTCCGACGAGGCCGCGCTGCTTTCCGCGCGCAACCTGCCCCAGGTCCACATCCTGGAGCCGGGCCAGCTGAACACGTACGACGTTCTCGTCTCGGACGACGTGGTCTTCACCCAGGCCGCTTTCGAGTCCTTCGTGTCTGGCCCCCAGGCCGCTGACACCGAAGGGAGCGAAGCCTGATGGCTACGCGTCACCCGAGCATTGCCTCCAAGGCCGCCAAGGCCAAGAAGGTCGCGCGCATCGCCAAGGCGAAGCGCCACGAGACCGAGGGCAAGAACACTGTCGAGACGCCGATCAGCAAGTCGTTCACGGACCCCCGTGACGTGCTGCTGAAGCCGGTCGTCTCGGAGAAGAGCTACGCGCTCCTCGACGAGGGCAAGTACACCTTCATCGTGGCCCCGGGCGCCAACAAGACCCAGATCAAGCAGGCCGTCCAGGCGGTCTTCGAGGTCAAGGTCACCGGGGTCAACACGATCAACCGCCAGGGCAAGCGCAAGCGCACCAAGACCGGTTTCGGTCAGCGCGCGGGCTCCAAGCGCGCGATCGTGACCCTCGCTGAGGGCGACCGTATCGACATCTTCGGCGGTCCGGCCGCGTAAGCGGGTCGGATCGTCCGATATCGGACGAGGACTGAGAAATGGGAATCCGCAAGTACAAGCCGACTACGCCGGGCCGCCGTGGCTCCAGCGTCGCCGACTTCGTCGAGGTCACGCGGTCCACGCCGGAGAAGTCGCTGGTTCGCCCCCTGCACAGCAAGGGCGGCCGTAACAATTCCGGTCGTGTGACCGTTCGCCACCAGGGTGGCGGACACAAGCGCGCCTACCGCGTCATCGACTTCCGTCGCCATGACAAGGACGGCGTGCCGGCGAAGGTCGCGCACATCGAGTACGACCCCAACCGCACCGCGCGCATCGCGCTGCTGCACTACGCGGACGGCGAGAAGCGCTACATCCTCGCCCCGCGCAACCTGCAGCAGGGTGACCGCGTGGAGAACGGTCCCGGGGCCGACATCAAGCCGGGCAACAACCTGGCGCTCCGCAACATCCCGGTCGGTACCACGATCCACGCGATCGAGCTCCGTCCGGGTGGCGGCGCCAAGTTCGCCCGCTCCGCCGGTGCCTCCGTGCAGCTGCTGGCGAAGGAGGGCACGATGGCCCACCTTCGTATGCCCTCCGGTGAGATCCGCCTGGTCGACCAGCGCTGCCGCGCCACGGTCGGCGAGGTCGGCAACGCCGAGCAGAGCAACATCAACTGGGGCAAGGCAGGCCGCAAGCGCTGGCTGGGCGTTCGCCCGTCCGTCCGCGGTGTTGCGATGAACCCGGTCGACCACCCGCACGGTGGTGGTGAGGGCAAGACCTCCGGTGGTCGCCACCCGGTCAGCCCGTGGGGTCAGAAGGAGGGTCGTACTCGCTCGCCGAAGAAGGCATCGAGCAAGTACATCGTCCGCCGCCGCAAGACGAACAAGAAGCGCTAGGAGCGGGTTTAGATGCCGCGCAGTCTCAAGAAGGGGCCCTTCGTCGACGGCCACCTCATCAAGAAGGTGGACGTACAGAACGAGGCCGGCTCCAAGAACGTCATCAAGACCTGGTCCCGCCGCTCGATGATCGTCCCGGCCATGCTCGGCCACACGATCGCGGTGCACAACGGCAAGACCCACATCCCGGTGTTTGTCACCGAGTCGATGGTCGGCCACAAGCTCGGCGAGTTCTCGCCGACGCGCACCTTCCGGGGTCACGTCAAGGACGACCGGAAGTCGAAGCGCCGCTAGCGCGGGGTGACCGACCATGACAAACACTGAAGGGACAACCATGGAAGCCAGGGCCCAGGCGCGGTACATCCGCGTCACGCCCATGAAGGCCCGCCGAGTGGTGGACCTCATCCGTGGCATGGACGCCACGGAGGCTCAGGCGGTCCTGCGTTTCGCCCCGCAGGCCGCGAGCGTGCCGGTCGGCAAGGTGCTTGACAGCGCCATTGCCAACGCCGCACACAACTACGACCACACCGACGCCGGCAGCCTCGTCATTTCCGAGGCGTACGTCGACGAGGGTCCGACCCTGAAGCGGTTCCGGCCGCGTGCCCAGGGCCGCGCCTACCGGATCCGCAAGCGGACCAGCCACATCACCGTGGTCGTCAGCAGCAAGGAAGGAACCCGGTAATGGGCCAGAAGGTTAACCCGCACGGGTTCCGGCTCGGCATCACCACGGACTTCAAGTCCCGGTGGTACGCCGACAAGCTGTACAAGGACTACGTCAAGGAAGACGTCGCCATCCGTCGGATGATGACGTCCGGCATGGAGCGCGCCGGCATCTCGAAGGTTGAGATCGAGCGCACCCGTGACCGCGTCCGCGTGGACATCCACACGGCACGTCCGGGCATCGTCATCGGCCGCCGTGGCGCCGAGGCCGACCGCATCCGCGGCGACCTCGAGAAGCTCACGGGCAAGCAGGTCCAGCTGAACATCCTCGAGGTCAAGAACCCCGAGACGGATGCCCAGCTGGTCGCCCAGGCCGTCGCCGAGCAGCTCTCCTCCCGCGTCTCCTTCCGTCGGGCCATGCGTAAGAGCATGCAGTCCGCCATGAAGGCCGGCGCCAAGGGCATCAAGATCCAGTGCGGCGGTCGCCTCGGCGGCGCCGAGATGTCCCGCTCGGAGTTCTACCGCGAGGGCCGCGTGCCCCTGCACACGCTCCGCGCGAACGTGGACTACGGCTTCTTCGAGGCCAAGACGACCTTCGGCCGTATCGGTGTGAAGGTCTGGATCTACAAGGGCGACGTCAAGAACATCGCCGAGGTCCGCGCCGAGAACGCCGCTGCCCGTGCGGGTAACCGCCCGGCGCGCGGTGGCGCGGGTGGCGGCGGCGACCGCCCCGCCCGCGGCGGTGGCCGTGGTGGCGAGCGTGGCGGCCGCGGCCGCAAGCCGCAGCAGCAGTCCGCGCCGGCTGCCGAGGCCCCCAAGGCCGAGGCTCCCGCCGCCGCTGCCGCGCCGGCTGAGGCTGCGTCCTCTTCTACTGGCGGAACGGAGGCCTGACCGAAATGCTGATCCCCCGTAGGGTCAAGCACCGCAAGCAGCACCACCCCAAGCGTCGTGGTCAGGCCAAGGGCGGTACGCAGGTTTCGTTCGGCGAGTACGGCATTCAGGCCCTCACGCCGGCGTACGTGACGAACCGCCAGATCGAGGCCGCCCGTATCGCGATGACCCGCCACATCAAGCGTGGCGGCAAGGTCTGGATCAACATCTACCCGGACCGCCCGCTCACGAAGAAGCCTGCCGAGACCCGCATGGGTTCCGGTAAGGGTTCTCCCGAGTGGTGGATCGCGAACGTGCACCCGGGCCGGGTCATGTTCGAGCTGTCCTACCCCAACGAGAAGATCGCCCGTGAGGCCCTCACTCGCGCAGCGCACAAGCTGCCGATGAAGTGCCGGATCGTCAAGCGCGAGGCAGGTGAAGCGTGATGTCGGCCGGTACCAAGGCGTCCGAGCTGCGCGAACTGGGTGACGAGGAGCTTCTCAACAAGCTCCGCGAAGCCAAGGAAGAGCTGTTCAACCTCCGCTTCCAGGCGGCGACCGGTCAGCTCGAGAACCACGGTCGGCTCAAGGCCGTCCGGAAGGACATCGCGCGGATCTACACCCTGATGCGTGAGCGCGAGCTGGGCATCGAGACGGTGGAGAGCGCCTGATGAGCGAGAGCAACGTGACTGAAGAGCAGACCGCGAGCCGCGGCTTCCGCAAGACCCGTGAGGGTCTCGTCGTCAGCGACAAGATGGACAAGACCGTCGTCGTCGCCGTCGAGGACCGCGTGAAGCACGCGCTGTACGGCAAGGTCATCCGCCGTACGAACAAGCTCAAGGCCCACGACGAGCAGAACGCCGCCGGCGTCGGCGACCGCGTCCTCCTCATGGAGACGCGTCCGCTGTCCTCGACGAAGCGCTGGCGCATCGTCGAGATCCTCGAGAAGGCCAAGTAGGTAATTCCCGCAAGGGAATTCCAAGTAACGCAGCCTGCGGGCAATCCCGCAGGACAGTTCCGCCAGGCTCCAAGGGCCGTTCACTGAACGGCCCTTGGGGAACCGGCAGACGATCAGGAGATAGACGTGATCCAGCAGGAGTCGCGACTGCGTGTCGCCGACAACACTGGTGCGAAGGAAATCCTTTGCATCCGTGTGCTCGGTGGCTCCGGTCGCCGCTACGCGGGCATCGGTGACGTCATCGTCGCCACCGTCAAGGACGCGATCCCCGGTGGCAACGTGAAGAAGGGTGACGTCGTCAAGGCCGTCATCGTTCGCACCGTCAAGGAGCGCCGCCGTCCGGACGGCTCGTACATCCGCTTCGACGAGAACGCCGCCGTCATTCTGAAGAACGACGGCGACCCTCGTGGTACCCGCATCTTCGGCCCGGTCGGGCGCGAGCTGCGCGAGAAGAAGTTCATGAAGATCATCTCGCTGGCTCCGGAGGTGCTGTAAGCATGAAGATCAAGAAGGGTGACACGGTTCAGGTCATCACCGGCAAGGACAAGGGCAAGCAGGGCAAGGTCATTGCGGCCTACCCCCGCGAGGACCGCGTCCTGGTCGAGGGTGTCAACCGGGTCAAGAAGCACACCAAGGCCGGCCCCACCGCCAAGGGTTCGCAGGCCGGCGGCATCGTCACGACCGAGGCGCCCGTCCACGTCTCCAACGTCCAGCTGGTCGTTGAGAAGGACGGCAACAAGGTTGTCACGCGTGTCGGTTACCGCTTCGACGACGAGGGCAACAAGGTTCGCGTTGCCAAGCGGACGGGTGAGGACATCTGATGACTACCACCACCAGCCCGCGTCTCAAGACGAAGTACCGCGAGGAGATCGCGGGCAAGCTGCGTGAGGAGTTCTCCTACGAGAACGTCATGCAGATCCCCGGCCTCGTCAAGATCGTGGTGAACATGGGTGTCGGCGACGCCGCCCGTGACTCCAAGCTCATGGACGGTGCCGTCCGTGACCTGACCACGATCACCGGTCAGAAGCCGGCCATCACCAAGGCCCGCAAGTCCATCGCGCAGTTCAAGCTGCGCGAGGGTCAGCCGATCGGTGCCCACGTCACGCTCCGTGGCGACCGCATGTGGGAGTTCCTGGACCGCACCCTGTCGCTCGCGCTTCCGCGCATCCGCGACTTCCGCGGTCTGTCTCCCAAGCAGTTCGACGGTCGTGGCAACTACACCTTCGGTCTCACCGAGCAGGTCATGTTCCACGAGATCGACCAGGACAAGATCGACCGCGTCCGGGGTATGGACATCACCGTGGTGACCACGGCGACCAACGACGCCGAAGGCCGCGCCCTTCTCCGTCACCTCGGCTTCCCCTTCAAGGAGGCGTAAGCGAGATGGCGAAGAAGGCTCTGATTGCCAAGGCTGCTCGTAAGCCCAAGTTCGGAGTACGCGGCTACACGCGCTGCCAGCGCTGCGGCCGTCCGCACTCCGTGTACCGCAAGTTCGGCCTCTGCCGCGTGTGCCTTCGTGAGATGGCTCACCGTGGCGAGCTGCCGGGCGTGACCAAGAGCTCCTGGTAGTCCGGTACTTCCGGACTCCCGAAGCTCTCGGTAAGCAGAGGGCACGGTCAGGTGCCCACCCCTCCATGGCTTAGGCTAGGAGGGTTGGGCGCCTGATTGCCGCCCATACGACTTACTACGCCGTAGGTCCACCGCGCCGCACCCGCCCCGTCTCGGTTCAGGGAGAGGGATGGCGCACCAGGAAACCCCGGCGAGAGAGGCCGAAGGCCAATTCATGACCATGACTGATCCGATCGCAGACATGCTTACGCGTCTGCGGAACGCGAACTCGGCATACCACGACTCCGTGACGATGCCGGCATCGAAGATCAAGTCGCACATCGCGGAGATCCTCCAGCAGGAGGGCTTCATCACGGGCTGGAAGGTCGAGGACGCCGAGGTCGGCAAGAACCTCGTCCTCGAGCTGAAGTTCGGTCCGAACCGTGAGCGCTCCATCGCGGGCATCAAGCGGATCTCCAAGCCCGGTCTCCGGGTTTACGCGAAGTCCACCTCCCTGCCCAAGGTGCTCGGTGGCCTCGGCGTGGCGATCATCTCCACGTCGCACGGTCTCCTCACCGACAAGCAGGCCGGCAAGAAGGGCGTAGGCGGAGAAGTTCTCGCCTACGTCTGGTAGCGGAAAGGAATCGGAAGAAGCTATGTCGCGTATTGGCAAGCTCCCCATCACGGTTCCCGCCGGCGTGGACGTCACCATCGACGGCCGTACGGTCTCGGTCAAGGGCCCCAAGGGCTCGCTGACCCACACCGTCGCTGCGCCGATCGACATCGCCAAGGGTGAGGACGGCGTGCTCAGCGTCACCCGCCCCAACGACGAGCGTCAGAACAAGGCCCTGCACGGCCTGTCCCGCACGCTGGTGGCGAACATGATCACCGGCGTGACCGAGGGTTACGTGAAGAAGCTCGAAATCAGTGGTGTCGGTTACCGCGTCGCGGCCAAGGGTTCCACCCTTGAGTTCGCGCTCGGCTACAGCCACTCGATCACGGTCGAGGCGCCCGAGGGCATCTCGTTCAAGGTCGAGAACCCGACGCACTTCTCGGTCGAGGGCATCGACAAGCAGAAGGTCGGCGAGGTTGCGGCGAACATCCGCAAGCTGCGCAAGCCCGACCCGTACAAGGCCAAGGGCGTCAAGTACGAGGGCGAAGTCATCCGGCGCAAGGTCGGAAAGGCGGGTAAGTAAGCCATGGCATACGGTACGAAGATCGCTAAGGGCGACGCTTACAAGCGTGCTGCCATCAAGCGTCGTCACATCCGCATCCGGAAGCACATTTCCGGTACGGCTGAGCGTCCGCGCCTGGTCGTGACCCGCTCCAACCGCCACATCGTGGCCCAGGTCATCGACGACATCAAGGGTCACACCCTGGCGTCGGCGTCGACCCTGGACACCTCGATCCGCGGCGGCGAGAGCGACAAGTCCGCGCAGGCCAAGTCGGTCGGCGCCCTGGTCGCCGAGCGCGCCAAGGCCGCCGGTGTCGAGGCTGTCGTATTCGACCGCGGTGGCAATCAGTACGCGGGGCGCATCGCCGCCCTGGCGGACGCCGCCCGCGAAGCCGGACTGAAGTTCTAGTCGCTTCCGTAGCTAGCGGAAAGAGAGAGGTAATCCAATGGCTGGACCCCAGCGCCGTGGAAGCGGTGCCGGTGGCGGCGAGCGGCGGGACCGGAAGGGCCGTGACGGCGGCGCTGCTGCCGCCGAGAAGACCGCGTACGTTGAGCGCGTAGTCGCGATCAACCGCGTCGCCAAGGTTGTCAAGGGTGGTCGTCGCTTCAGCTTCACCGCGCTCGTCGTGGTGGGCGACGGTGACGGCACCGTCGGTGTCGGTTACGGCAAGGCCAAGGAGGTGCCGGCCGCGATCGCCAAGGGTGTTGAAGAGGCCAAGAAGCACTTCTTCAAGGTCCCCCGTATCCAGGGCACCATCCCGCACCCGATCACGGGCGAGAAGGCCGCGGGCGTCGTCCTGCTCAAGCCTGCTTCCCCCGGTACCGGCGTTATCGCCGGTGGCCCGGTGCGAGCTGTCCTGGAGTGCGCCGGCGTTCACGACATCCTGTCGAAGTCGCTCGGTTCGTCCAACGCGATCAACATCGTGCACGCGACCGTGGCGGCCCTCAAGGGCCTGCAGCGTCCCGAGGAGATCGCGGCCCGCCGCGGTCTGCCCCTCGAGGACGTTGCCCCCGCGGCTCTCCTTCGTGCACGTGCCGGGGCGGGTGCGTAATGGCTCGCCTCAAGGTCACGCAGACGAAGTCGTACATCGGCAGCAAGCAGAACCACCGTGACACGCTGCGGTCGCTTGGTCTCAAGGGGATCAACACCGTGGTCGTCAAGGAGGACCGCCCCGAGTTCCGCGGAATGGTGCACACCGTCCGCCACCTCGTGACGGTTGAGGAGGTCGACTGATCATGGCGGAGAACAACCCGCTCAAGATCCACAACCTCCGTCCCGCCCCGGGCGCCAAGACCGCCAAGACCCGTGTGGGTCGTGGTGAGGCGTCGAAGGGTAAGACGGCCGGTCGTGGAACCAAGGGTACGAAGGCCCGTTACCAGGTGCCGGAGCGCTTCGAGGGTGGCCAGATGCCCCTCCACATGCGTCTTCCGAAGCTCAAGGGCTTCCGCAACCCGTTCAAGACCGAGTTCCAGGTCGTGAACCTCGACAAGCTGGGCGCGCTGTACCCCGAGGGTGGCGAGGTCACCGTAGAGGGTCTCGTCGCCAAGGGTGCCGTTCGCAAGAACAGCCTCGTCAAGGTGCTCGGCCAGGGCGAGATCTCCGTGGCGCTGCAGGTTTCGGTTGACGCCGTCTCCGGCTCCGCCAAGGAGAAGATCACTGCCGCGGGCGGTACGGTCACCGAGCTCGTCTGACATTTCGGACCGAGCCTGACCAACGTCAGCAACGGCGGCCGGGGTTGGCCCTCTACAGAGGGTCGACCCCGGCCGTTTTTTCAGTAGTCGTGACTCATGGGACGTTCGATCGGTATCCCCTAGGGGCGTCGATGTAGGTAGGCTGTGCGGCTGGTACCCAGCGTCGTCTTGGCATGCCGTAATCTCGTTCCACAGGCCATCAACCACACTTAGTCGTCACCTCACGCGCGCACACGCGGGGGTCGCAGGAGGCACCGTGCTCACCGCGTTCGCCCGGGCGTTCAGGACACCCGACCTGCGCAAGAAGCTGCTCTTCACGCTCGCCATCATCGTGGTGTATCGAGTCGGTACGCACATCCCGATCCCGGGCGTCGATTACAAGAACGTCCAGACCTGTATCGACGTCTCGAACGGCAACCAGGGTCTGTTCGGTCTGGTCAACATGTTCAGCGGTGGCGCGCTGCTCCAGATCACGATCTTCGCGCTCGGCATCATGCCGTACATCACCGCGAGCATCATTCTGCAGCTGCTGACCGTCGTGATCCCACGCCTCGAAGCCCTCAAGAAGGAGGGCCAGGCCGGTACGGCGAAGATCACGCAGTACACGCGTTATCTGACGGTGGCCCTCGCCATCCTCCAGGGCACCGGTCTGGTGGCCACCGCCCGCAGCGGCGCCCTCTTCTCGGGCTGCCCGACGGCGAATCAGATCGTCCCGGACCAGTCGATCTTCACCACCATCACCATGGTGGTCTGCATGACCGCCGGCACCTGCGTCGTGATGTGGCTCGGCGAGCTCATCACCGACCGCGGCATCGGCAACGGCATGTCGATCCTCATGTTCATCTCGATCGCCGCGACCTTCCCGTCCGCGCTGTGGGCCATCAAGAAGCAGGGCACGCTGGCCGGCGGCTGGATCGAGTTCGGCACCGTCATCCTCGTCGGCCTGGTGATGGTCGGCCTCGTGGTCTTCGTCGAGCAGGCCCAGCGCCGCATCCCGGTCCAGTACGCGAAGCGCATGATCGGCCGCCGTTCCTACGGTGGTACGTCGACCTACATCCCGCTGAAGGTCAATCAGGCCGGTGTGATTCCGGTCATCTTCGCGTCGTCGCTGCTCTACATCCCGGCTCTGGTGGCTCAGTTCTCCGGCGGTACGTCCGGCTGGAAGACCTGGATCGAGACCAACCTGACCAAGGGCGACCACCCGATTTACCTGGTCAGCTACTTCCTCCTGATCGTTTTCTTCGCGTTCTTCTACGTGGCGATCTCGTTCAACCCCGAGGAAGTCGCCGACAACATGAAGAAGTATGGTGGCTTCATCCCGGGCATCCGGGCTGGCCGGCCCACCGCTGAGTACCTGAGTTACGTACTCAACCGGATCACCTGGCCGGGTTCGCTGTATCTGGGTCTGATCGCTCTCGTACCGACGATGGCGTTGGTCGGTTTCAACGCAAGCGGCAACTTCCCGTTCGGCGGGACCAGCATCCTGATCATCGTGGGTGTCGGTCTCGAGACGGTGAAGCAGATCGAGAGCCAGCTCCAGCAGCGCAATTACGAAGGGTTCCTCCGCTGATGCGAATCGTCCTCGTCGGGCCGCCGGGTGCCGGTAAGGGAACGCAGGCTGTGCGCCTCGCCAAGACGCTGCACATCCCGCACATCTCCACGGGCGACCTCTTCCGTGCCAACATCAGTCAGGCCACGGAACTCGGCAAACTGGCGAAGTCCTACATGGACGCGGGCAACCTGGTCCCGGACGAGGTCACCATCGCGATGGCCAAGGACCGCATGGAGCAGCCGGACGCCGTCAACGGCTTCCTGCTGGACGGTTTCCCGCGCAACGTGTCGCAGGCCGAGGCGCTGGACGAGCTGCTGAAGACCGAGGACATCAAGCTGGACGCGGTCCTCGACCTGGAGGTCTCCGAGGACGAGGTGGTCAAGCGCATCGCCGGCCGCCGCATCTGCCGCAAGGACTCCAGTCACGTCTTCCACGTGACGTACAGCCCGCCGAAGCAGGACGGCGTCTGTGACGTCTGCGGCGGCGAGCTCTACCAGCGCGACGACGACTCCGAGGACACGGTCCGCACCCGGCTGGAGGTCTACCACACGCAGACCGAGCCGATCATCGACTACTACAAGGCCCAGGGCCTGGTGGTCACGATCTCCTCGCTCGGTCCGGTGGACGAGATCACGCAGCGGGCGCTGGACGCGCTGCAGCGCGAGGACGAGAGCGCGAAGTAGTCAGCTGACAGATCCGGCCGCGGTGCCCGCAGGGGTGCCGCGGTCGTACTGTTGTGTACAGCCATTTTTGGTGCACGGCCGTTCTTTGTGTCGTACGGCCATTCCTTTGTGTCGCGGAAGACGGAGAGCGCAGGCCCCCATGGTGCAGATCAAGACCCCCGAGCAGATCGCCAAGATGCGCGAGGCGGGGCTGGTCGTCGCCGCGATCCACGCGGCCACGCGTGAGGCGGCCGTACCCGGCGCCAGCACGAAGGATCTGGACGAGGTCGCCCGCAAGGTCCTCGCGGACCACAACGCGAAGCCGAACTTCCTCGGCTACGGCGGCTTCCCGGCCACGATCTGCACCTCGGTGAACGAGGTCGTCGTGCACGGGATCCCGTCCGAGGAAGTGGTGCTGAAGGACGGCGACATCATCTCCATCGACTGCGGCGCGATCATCGACGGGTGGCACGGGGACGCGGCGTACACCGCGTTCGTGGGGTCGGGGCACTCCCCGGAGCTGCTTGAGCTGTCGCGGGTGACCGAGGGGTCGATGTGGGCCGGGATCGCTGCGATGAAGCTGGGCAATCGGCTTGTGGACATCTCCCGGGCGATCGAGACGTACATCCGGCGGCAGCCGAAGCCGGGTGGGGGTAAGTACGGGATCGTCGAGGACTACGGCGGTCACGGCATCGGTACCGAGATGCACATGGATCCTCACCTGCTGAACTACGTCGAGAAGCGGCGGGGTAAGGGGCCGAAGCTGGTGTCGGGGTTCTGCCTCGCCATCGAGCCGATGGTGTCGCTGGGTACCCCGAAGACCGAGGTTCTCTCGGATGACTGGACGGTCATCACTACGGACGGGACGTGGTCGTCCCACTGGGAGCACTCGGTTGCTCTGACGGAGGAGGGGCCGCTTGTGCTGACGGCTCCCGATGGTGGTAAGGCGAAGTTGGCTGAGTATGGGATCACGGCTGCGCCGGATCCGCTCGCGTAGTTCTTCGTCCGCGGGCCCGGTGGGGGCTGATCGCGCAGTTCCCCGCGCCCCTTTGGGGCGCGTCCCTCAAGGGCGATATATAGGGCCGCGTGCTTAATGATCTATGCCTCGGGGCATCCTTCCTCGATTCGTCTTTCCGAGTGGCCTGACGTAGACTGACTCGTCGGCTCTCGTGCAGCCGCATGTCCGCATGCACCCCGTAAGGGGACGCACAGAGTCGATCAAGGTAGTCGATTCGAAGGGCGAAGCGTGGCCAAGAAGCAAGGTGCCATCGAGATCGAAGGCACTGTCGTCGAGTCTCTCCCGAACGCCATGTTCAAGGTGGAGCTCCAGAACGGCCACCAGGTCCTGGCACACATCAGCGGCAAGATGCGTATGCACTACATCCGCATCCTCCCTGACGACCGGGTCGTGGTGGAGCTGTCTCCGTACGACCTGACGCGTGGCCGGATCGTCTACCGCTACAAGTAGATCTTGCCCAGGTTCCGCGCAAGCGGCGCCGCAGGCAACTGACCCGGAGAACCTCACCAATGAAGGTCAAGCCGAGCGTCAAGAAGATCTGCGACAAGTGCAGGGTGATCCGCCGTCACGGTCGGGTCATGGTCATTTGCGAGAACCCGCGCCACAAGCAGCGCCAGGGCTGACGCAGGACCTTCCCTCTGCATCTTTCGCAGAGTTTCGCGCGACGCGAGCAATACATGTTCATACGCAGGACCCGGGCGTAGTAGGCGCCCGACACCCCCGGCTCGGAGGCTGGGGACCCACGCCGTACCAATTCTTCGAACGAAGAGGCCGGCGGCTGGGATCCGGTTCTGCGGAAGACCTCCGAAGATCAACTGGAGCCATTGAATGGCACGCGTTTCCGGTGTCGACATCCCGCGCGAAAAGCGCGTGGAGGTCGCCCTCACCTACGTGTTCGGCATTGGTCGGACCCTTTCCCAGCTGACGCTGGCCGAGACCGGCATCGACCCCAACACCCGCGTTCGCGACCTCTCGGAAGAGCAGCTCGTCGCGATTCGTGAGTACGTCGACGCCAACATCAAGACCGAGGGTGACCTCCGTCGCGAGATCCAGGCCGACATCCGCCGCAAGGTGGAGATCGGTTGCTACCAGGGTCTCCGTCACCGTCGTGGTCTGCCCGTTCGCGGTCAGCGCACCAGCACGAACGCTCGTACCCGCAAGGGTCCGCGTCGCGCCATCGCCGGCAAGAAGAAGCCGGGCAAGAAGTAGTCCGCAGCGGACAACGCTTCACCAGCGGTCTTCGCTGTAGGACCGACCACCTCCCCGTAGGAGTAATAGATGCCCCCCAAGGGTCGTCAGGGCGCTGCCAAGAAGGTGCGCCGCAAGGAAAAGAAGAACGTCGCTCACGGCCACGCGCACATCAAGAGCACGTTCAACAACACGATCGTCTCGATCACGGACCCCTCGGGCAACGTGATCTCCTGGGCCTCCGCCGGCCACGTCGGCTTCAAGGGCTCGCGCAAGTCCACCCCCTTCGCCGCGCAGATGGCCGCCGAGTCGGCCGCCCGTCGCGCGCAGGAGCACGGCATGCGCAAGGTCGACGTCTTCGTGAAGGGCCCGGGCTCGGGTCGCGAGACGGCCATCCGTTCGCTTCAGGCGACCGGTCTTGAGGTCGGCTCCATCCAGGACGTCACCCCCACCCCGCACAACGGCTGCCGTCCGCCGAAGCGCCGCCGCGTCTGACGCACGGTTGTCTCAGGTTTCGGGCGGTATGGCCTTTCGGGGCTGTGCCGCCCGTACCCTTGCAGTACTAGTCGGACATCAAATAGTGGGTGTCCATGACTGAAGGACTCACTTCATGCTGATCGCTCAGCGCCCCTCGTTGACCGAAGAGGTCGTCGACGAATTCCGCTCCCGGTTCGTGATCGAGCCGCTGGAGCCGGGCTTCGGCTACACCCTCGGCAACTCCCTGCGTCGTACGCTCCTCTCCTCGATCCCCGGTGCGGCTGTCACCAGCATCCGGATCGACGGTGTCCTGCACGAGTTCACCACCGTGCCGGGCGTCAAGGAGGACGTCACCGACCTGATCCTCAACATCAAGCAGCTGGTCGTCTCCTCGGAGCACGACGAGCCGGTCGTGATGTACCTGCGCAAGCAGGGTCCGGGTCTGGTCACCGCCGCCGACATCGCGCCCCCGGCCGGTGTCGAGGTGCACAACCCCGACCTCGTCCTCGCCACGCTCAACGGCAAGGGCAAGCTGGAGATGGAGCTCACGGTCGAGCGTGGCCGCGGTTACGTCTCCGCCGTGCAGAACAAGCAGGTGGGCCAGGAGATCGGCCGTATCCCGGTCGACTCCATCTACAGCCCGGTGCTGAAGGTCACGTACAAGGTCGAGGCCACGCGTGTCGAGCAGCGGACCGACTTCGACAAGCTCATCGTCGACGTCGAGACGAAGCAGGCCATGCGTCCCCGTGATGCCATGGCGTCGGCCGGTAAGACGCTGGTCGAGCTGTTCGGTCTCGCCCGCGAGCTGAACATCGACGCCGAGGGCATCGACATGGGCCCGTCCCCGACGGACGCCGCCCTTGCCGCTGATCTCGCCCTGCCGATCGAGGAGCTCGAGCTCACCGTTCGGTCGTACAACTGCCTCAAGCGCGAGGGCATCCACTCCGTGGGTGAGCTCGTGGCTCGTTCCGAGGCCGACCTCCTGGACATCCGCAACTTCGGTGCGAAGTCCATCGACGAGGTCAAGGCGAAGCTGGCCGGCATGGGCCTGGCCCTGAAGGACAGCCCGCCCGGATTCGACCCGACCGCTGCCGCCGACGCCTTTGGCGCCGACGACGACGTGGACGCGGGTTTCGTGGAGACCGAGCAGTACTGATCGGTTGTTGCCGGTGAGCGTCCGCTCGCCGGGTCCTGACCCCGGTACCTGATACGGCCGGGGCAGATACCAAGGAGAAAGAAATGCCGAAGCCCACCAAGGGTGCCCGTCTGGGCGGCAGTGCCTCGCACGAGAAGCTGCTCCTCGCGAACCTCGCGAAGTCGCTTTTCGAGCACGGCCGTATCACCACCACCGAGGCGAAGGCCCGCAAGCTGCGGCCGTACGCCGAGCGTCTGATCACCAAGGGCAAGAAGGGCGACCTTCACAACCGCCGTCAGGTGCTTCAGGTGATCACGGACAAGAGCATCGTCCACACGCTCTTCACCGAGATCGGCCCGCGCTACGAGAACCGTCCCGGTGGCTACACCCGTATCACCAAGATCGGTAACCGTCGTGGTGACAACGCGCCCATGGCTGTCATCGAGCTTGTCGAGGCCCTGACCGTCGCGCAGGCTGCGACCGGTGAGGCCGAGGCCGCGACCAAGCGTGCGGCGAAGGACACCGAGGCTGCGGCTCCGGTTGAGGTCGTCGAGGATGCGAAGCCGGCTGAGGTTGAGGCCGACGAGGAGTCGAAGGACGCGTAACACCGTTCTTTGGCTGCCGCGCCGTCGTGGCTGGTCGCGCAGTTCCCCGCGCCCCTAAAAGCAAAAGCAGGGCGTGTGGCGGGTCCGTTCCTTTCTAGGGGCGGGCCCGCTTTTGTGTACCTGAAAGGATCTCGGTGTGAGTGATGACGTAGAGGCCGGGTTTGTTCGTGTGCGGCTTGATCTCTCCTACGACGGGACCGCGTTCTCCGGGTGGGCCAAGCAGGCCGGGGGGCGGCGGACCGTGCAGGGGGAGGTTGAGGATGCGTTGCGGACTGTGACGCGGTCGGGGGCGGTGGCGTACGACCTGACCGTGGCGGGGCGGACCGATGCCGGGGTGCATGCTCGGGGGCAGGTGGCGCATGTCGATCTGCCGGGGGAGTTGTGGGCGGAGCACCGGGAGAAGCTGCTGAAGCGGCTTGCGGGGCGGTTGCCGAAGGATGTGCGGGTGTGGGGCGTGGCGGAGGCTCCGGAGGGCTTCAACGCGCGGTTCGCGGCCCTGTGGCGGCGTTACGTGTACCGGGTGGGGGATCGGCCGGGGGGAGTCGATCCGTTGCTGCGGAACCATGTGCTGTGGCACGACTGGGAGTTGGACGTCGATGTGATGGACGCCGCTGCCAAGTCCCTTGTGGGGGAGCATGACTTCGCCGCCTATGCGAAGAAGCGCGAGGGAGCGTCGACCGTCCGGGAGATTTTTGACTTCGGGGTGCGGCGGCGGGGCGATGGTGTCGTCGAGATCGAGGTTCGGGCCGACGCCTTCTGCCATAACCAAGTGCGGTCCATGGTGGGCGCGTTGGTGTTCGTCGGGGACGGGCACCGGGGGGCTGAGTGGCCGCGGAAGGTGCTGGACGCCGGGGTGCGGGACAGTGCCGTGCATGTTGTACGGCCGCATGGGCTGACCCTGGAGGAAGTCGCTTACCCGGCGGACGAGTTGCTGGCAGAGCGGCAGGTGCTGGCCCGGCGGGTACGGGGCACTGTGCACTGAGGAGTTGGGCCCGCAGGCCCAACTCCGGTTCCCTCTACGTCGGTTACGCCTTGTCCGTCCAGCTGGCGACGAGCTTGTACGTGTCGGGGTTGTTCTGCTTCGTGTAGGAGTAGGCGTCGATCTTGAGCTTGTGGCCGTTCTTGAAGCTCATGTTGCAGGTCTTCGTCTTGCCCTTGCCCAGGACGGCGCACGTGTCCAGCGTCGGGTTCTTCGCGGACTCGTCCTCGACGAAGACCAGGATGCCGGTCTTGCCCGCCTTGGTGTCCCAGACCTTGAGGATCTCGCCCTTGGACGTGAACTTGGCCTTGCCGCCGGTGAACGCGTAGTACGTCGACGCGGACGCCGTCCCGGCGGTGGCCAGCGTCAGGGCGACGCCGGCTGCCATGATCGAAGCGGTGACGCTCTTGCGGAACTTCATTTGTGAACCCCGTGTTTGTGCAGGTCGGTTGGCTGATCGCACGCCTGATGGCGCGTGCGGCCGACCCTATCGAAGCCCCGGGGTGAAGTGGATCAAGGGGGCGCCGCGCCCACCTGCACGGGGGTGCCGAACCCGTATCCCGGTTACTGCTGGGCCGCCGCCGAAGCCTGGGCCTCGCCGCGGGCGCGGATCTGGTCGAAGGCGAACTTGCCCAGGTCGTCGCCGATCGCGAAGACCTTGGTGTCCTTCGCCGTCACGTCCGTGCCGCTGGTGAAGCCGGCGACCGTGAAGTAGGCGTAGCGGCCGTAGGCGTTGGTCGTCGTACGGCAGATCGAGCCGTTGCAGAAGGTCTTGATGCCCTTGCCGGACAGTGACCTGACGGCGCTCTTGTCGTCCGCCTGGGCCTTGGCCTTCGTCGCCTGTGCCTCGGTGTCGAAGAGGGCCACACCGACCGTGACCGCGATGTTGTCCTTGGTGTACGTGACCCGCATGACGCGGGTGCAGCCGTTCCCGGTGAGGACCTTGGGGAGGGTGCCCGAGGCGACCGAGGCGCAGTTCGTGGTGTCGGCCGTCGGGCCCTTCTTGTACACCGTCGAGACGACCGTCAGCTGGGTGCCCGGGAAGAGGGTCGCGGGGCTGAGCGGTGCTGTGTCCTTCGCCTTGCTGGAGATGAACTCCTCGGGGTTCAGCGGCGGGGGCGCGCTGGTCGGCGCGAAGGACGGCGAGGTGGCGTCGGCGCTGGGCACGGAGGCGCTCGCGGGCAGGTTGGTGGGCTTGCCCGACGCGCTCGTGTCGTCGTTCGCCGACATGACGGCCATGGCCACGGCCGTACCGACGGCCACGGTCGCGAGCGCGCCGCCGCCTATCAGCAGCAGCCGCTTGCGCCTGTTGCGCGTCTCCGCCTGGTCGGCGAGCGCGGCCCAGTCCGGGGTCTCGTCGTCGACGTTGCCGCCCCACGGCTGCTGCGAATTGGGTTTCCAGGGATCCCACTGGGACTGGGGTCCCCCCTGTCCGAAGCTCATGGGTCGCATCCTAGACGGGGCGACGGCGGTACCGGTGCGCCTCAATGAGGCCTGTGGCAACTGACGTTGGGGATCTCACGGTAAGTGGTTTCGTGATTGCTGTCCGCTGTCGGTGTCAGCCGGTCTCACCGCGTTTTGACCCGTCCGGGGCGGCGCGGGTACTCTTACGGTTTGTTATGCGTATCGGCTTGGTCGTTCTCACACGAGAAGCCCTTACGTAGGTTCCCTGGAGCAGTTTCCAGTGGGCGGCATACGGGCATCGTCCCCGGCCATTGTCGTCCCCAGCTGCACGATCGCTTCAGTGATGCCATGTGTCAGCACCCATCCACTGAAGAAGAAGGCTGCGAAGTGCGTACGTACAGCCCCAAGCCCGGCGATGTGACTCGCCAGTGGCACGTCATCGACGCTCAGGACATCGTCCTGGGCCGTCTGGCTACCACTGCCGCGAACCTCCTCCGTGGCAAGCACAAGCCGACCTATGCCCCGCACATGGACATGGGCGACTTCGTCATCATCATCAACGCCGACAAGGTTCACCTGTCCGGCAACAAGAAGACCCAGAAGCTGGCGTACCGCCACTCCGGTTACCCGGGTGGTCTGCGCTCCGTCCGCTACGACGAGCTGCTGGCGAAGAACCCCGAGAAGGCCGTCGAGAAGGCCATCAAGGGCATGATCCCCAAGAACACCCTGGGCCGTCAGATGATCAGCAAGCTGAAGGTCTACTCGGGCGACCAGCACCCGCACGCTGCCCAGCAGCCGGTGCCGTTCGAGATCACCCAGGTCGCGCAGTAGTTCCGGCCACACCCCCTAAGACAGAAAAGAATCTGAGGAGAACCGTGGCCGAGACCACCGTTGAGCAGCCGGTCGAAGAGACCGAGACCGAGCTCGTCGACATCGAGAGCTACACGACCGAGTCCGACGTCCCCGTCGAGGGTGAGTACACGTCGGAGTCGCTCGCCGGCCGCTTCGGCGACCCGCAGCCGGCCGCCGGCCTGGGCCGTCGCAAGAACGCCATCGCGCGCGTTCGCATCGTGCCCGGCACCGGCAAGTGGAAGGTCAACGGGCGCACGCTCGAGGACTACTTCCCGAACAAGGTCCACCAGCAGGAAGTCAACGAGCCCTTCAAGGTGCTCGAGCTCGACGGCCGCTACGACGTCATCGCCCGCATCTCGGGTGGCGGCGTCTCCGGTCAGGCCGGTGCCCTGCGCCTCGGCGTGGCCCGCGCGCTGAACGAGGCCGACGTGGACAACAACCGCGCCGCCCTCAAGAAGGCCGGTTACCTCCGTCGCGACGACCGTGCGGTCGAGCGCAAGAAGGCCGGTCTCAAGAAGGCCCGCAAGGCCCCGCAGTACAGCAAGCGCTAAATCTCGCCTGCTGTCTGTACTCCGAACGCCCCGGCGGCACGCCACTCGTGCCGTCGGGGCGTTCGTTTATCACAGCCGGGGGCGTATAACGGCACAAGACGCTCAAAGGCTTGTGTGATCGGATCAACAGGCATCGTATGTCTGGAACGCGGGACTTCGGCGTTGCGGGACTTTCAGCGGTGCAGGACTTTCAGCTTTGCAGGACTTCGGCCTTGCAGGACTTTCGCCTTCCTCAGGAGGACAAGTGGGACGACTCTTCGGCACGGACGGCGTGCGCGGTGTCGCCAACGCGGATCTGACGGCCGAGATGGCCCTCGGGCTCTCCGTCGCGGCGGCGCATGTGCTGGCGGAGGCGGGCACCTTCGCGGGCCACCGGGCGACGGCCGTGGTCGGGCGGGACCCGCGCGCGTCCGGGGAGTTCCTGGAGGCCGCCGTGGTCGCGGGCCTGGCCAGCTCGGGAGTGGACGTACTGCTCGTCGGTGTGCTGCCCACCCCCGCGGTGGCGTATCTCACCGGCGTGCTGGGCGCCGACCTCGGTGTGATGCTCTCCGCCAGCCACAACGCCATGCCCGACAACGGGCTGAAGTTCCTCGCGCGCGGCGGGCACAAGCTCGACGACGAGCTGGAGGACCGGATCGAGAAGGTCTACGACGAGCACCGCACCGGCGCCCCCTGGGACCGCCCGACCGGCTCGGGCGTCGGCCGGGTCCGGCACTACAACGAAGGCTTCGACCAGTACGTCGCCCACCTCATCGGCGTGCTCCCGAACCGGCTCGACGGCCTGAAGATCGTCCTCGACGAGGCGCACGGCGCCGCCGCCCGGGTCTCCCCGGAGGCGTTCTCGCGCGCGGGCGCCGAGGTCATCACGATCGGCGCGGACCCCAACGGGCTGAACATCAACGACGGTTGCGGCTCGACCCACCTGGGTCTGCTCAAGGCCGCCGTCGTCGAGCACGGCGCCGACTTCGGCATCGCGCACGACGGTGACGCCGACCGCTGCCTGGCCGTGGATCACACCGGTGAAGAGGTCGACGGGGACCAGATCATGGCCGTGATCGCGCTGGCGATGCGGGAGCGTTCCGCACTGCGCTCCGACACCGTCGTCGCGACCGTCATGTCGAACCTCGGCTTCAAACTGGCCATGGAGCGCGAGGGGTTGACGCTCGTCCAGACCGCGGTCGGCGACCGCTACGTCCTGGAGGAGATGAAGGAGCACGGCTACGCGCTGGGCGGCGAGCAGTCCGGCCACGTCATCATCCTGGACCACGCGACCACCGGCGACGGCACGCTGACCGGCCTGATGCTGGCGGCGCGGGTCGCCGACACCGGTCGTACGCTCAAGGACCTCGCGTCCGTGATGACGCGGTTGCCGCAGGTGCTCATCAATGTGCCCGACGTGGACCGCACGCGGGTGGGTACGTCTGCCGATCTGGCCGCCGCGGTTGCGGAGGCGGAGCGTGAACTCGGGTCCACCGGGCGGGTGTTGCTGCGTCCGTCGGGTACCGAGCCGCTGGTGCGGGTGATGGTGGAGGCCGCCGACATCGACCAGGCGCGGTCGGTGGCGGGGCGGTTGGCGGATGCGGTGAAGTCGGCGCTGGGCTAAGCCGGTTCGGGGGTGCGCTTGCGCTGCCAGGCCCAGAACGCCTTCTGGGCGAGCAGCGTGAGCGTGCCGGCCAGCACGATGCCGCCGAGGTTGGCGAGGAGCTGCCAGGTGGAGCCCCAAGTCTGGGAGTAGTCCGTGTAGTTGAGGGAGACGGCGGCATTCGCGGCGGCCGGGACCGTCGTCACCGAGATCGCCACGCCGATCAGGGCACCCGACTTCGCGGACGTGAGCGACAGGGTGCCCGCGATGCCGGCCAGGAAGGCGACGACGAAGGACATCCAGTCGGGATTCCAGATGAAGGCCGTGTTGGGCCGGGGCCCGTCGATCATCGACCGGTCGAAGAGTCCCAGGACGTCCATCAGCCAACTGAAGCCCGCCGTAAGCACCATGGCGGCGGCGAACCCGGCCAGCAACGCCCACAGCGACCGCCACACCAGTCGCGGCGCCCGCTGCACCAACGCCGTCGAGATCCCCGCGAGCGGCCCGAACTCCGGTCCCACGGCCATCGCGCCCACGATCAGGATCGCGTTGTCCAGCATCACGCCGCAGGCCGCGAGCATGGTCGCCACCGTCAGGAACGCGACGTAGGTGACGTTGAGCGTCGACTCCTCGTGCGTCGCGTCCACCAGGTGCTCCCACAGCACCGCGTCCGCGCCTTCGCCGGGTGCGTCGTCCTCCGCCTTGTCCGCCCGCTCCGACAGCGACAGGTCGATGTTCTCGACGGCGATGGAACCGGTCCGGTCCACCCCCAACTCCCGTAGCGCGCCGATGAGTTCGTCGCCGGCCTCGCGGGCCACGTCGCACATGACGACATCGCCGGCGGGGTTGCGGGCGGCGCCGGGGAGGACGACGAGGTGCGTGGTGCCGACGGTCGTCTCGATCAGCCGGACGACGTCATCGGTCCGGTCGGCGGGGGTGATCAGGCGCAGGTGCAGCATGACGCACTTCTATCAGGCCGCTCTACAGCTTGCGCAGGCTGAGCCGTTGGACCTTGTGGTCGGTGCCCTTGCGGATGACGAGGGTGGCGCGGCCCCGGGTGGGGGCGATGTTCTCCACCAGGTTGGGCTTGTTGATGGTGCGCCAGAGGGTGCGGGCGTAGTCGACGGCCTCGTCCTCGGAGACCTGGGTGTACTTGCGGAAGTACGAGTCGGGGTTCTGGAACGCGGTGGCGCGCAGTTTGCGGAACCGGTTCAGATACCAGCGCTCGATGTCCTCGGCGCTCGCGTCGACGTACACGCTGAAGTCGAAGTAGTCGGCGAGCCCGACGCGGGTACGGCCGTCCTTGCCCGGGAGCGCGGGCTGGAGCACGTTGAGCCCCTCGACGATCAGGATGTCGGGGCGACGGACCGTGAGCCGCTGGTCGGGGACGATGTCGTAGATGAGATGCGAATAGACGGGCGCGGTGACCTCGTCCTTGCCCGCCTTGATGTCGGCGACGAAGCGGGTGAGCGCGCGGCGGTCGTACGACTCGGGGAAGCCCTTGCGCGACATGAGCCCGCGCGCTTCCAGCTCCCGTGTGGGGAGCAGGAACCCGTCGGTGGTGACCAGCTCGACGCGGGGGTGCTCGGGCCAGCGGGAGAGCAGCGCCTGGAGGAGCCGGGCCACGGTCGACTTTCCTACGGCCACGGAGCCGGCGACGCCTATGACGAACGGGGTGCCGGACTGGGAGCCCTGTTCGCCCAGGAAGGTGTTCAGGGCGCCTCTGAGGGCGTCCGTGGCGCCGACGTAGAGGTTGAGGAGTCTGGACAGCGGGAGGTAGATGTCACGCACCTCGTCGAGGTCGATGACATCGCCCAGACCGCGCAGTTTCTCGACCTCCTCGGCGGTGAGCGGCAGCGGCGTCTTGTCGCGCAGCGCGCTCCACTCGGCTCGGGTGAGGTCGACGTAGGGAGTCGCCTCCGGCTTGTGCCGGTGGGCGCTCCGGGGCATCGGGGAGACCGGAGAGATCACAGTCCATTGTTAACGGAGTTTGAACGGGGTGGTGGGTGGGGTGCGTCACGTGGGGTGGGGTGGGGACTCATCGAGCAGGTCGCTTCGGGCGTGATCAGGTGAAGTCCGCGTAGGCGAGGTGGGTCTCGCAGACCCGGCACCGGAAGAGGTACGCGATCGGCCCGCCGTCCTTGTCGAGCGAGCCGAGGGAGTCCTCGACTTGGTCGGGCGGCCACGTCCACGCGGCGCACTGCCGGCGGAGGTGGTCGACGGCGTCCGGATGCGCCTTGAGCTCCCTGGCCCCGGCAGGGCCGAGGAAGGTGGCGCCGTAGCCGCAGCGCGTCAGCCGGTGCGGGGACTGCCCGGCGGTGAACCCTGGTGTGCGTTCGAGGATTTCCGTGACGACGTCCCGGGACACGTCGCCCTCGACGGTGTCGGCGAAGCAGGCGTCGTAGCGTTCGGCGGCGGTTCCGAAGGCGGTGCAGTACGAGCAGATACCGGCGTCCGGGGCGTCGGCGGCGTAGACGGGACCGGTGTACACCCAGCCGCGTTCCTGCCCGCAGCACACGCAGGGCCCGTCGGAGGCGGTCACGGAACTGGTGGCCGCCGGGTTCGGGTGGTGCGGGAACTGCGGCAGGATCGGCCGTCGGGGTGGTTCCGGCTGCGGGGAGATGGCCAGCGAGAGCGCCTGCCCGGTCAGGGCCGGGGCGGGGCGGGATCACGATGGCTTCCGCCCGGAAGCCTTCCGGAAGGTGCTTCCGGTGGGCCTCGGCCGACAGGATCGCCGGACCGTCGCCCGGGATGAGCACCGCGCCGGTCCGGCGGGCGAGTTCGGCGATGTGGTCGAGGACGCGTCCGGGGGAGAAGCGGTCGAAGGTGAGCCAGCGGACGTCACCGTGGACGTCCGCCACTCCGCCGTCCTCGGCTTCGAGCCCCCAGGACTCCGACAGGCCGACGGGCGTCATGCCGCCCACGGTGATGGGACCGAGTACGTCGCGTATCGCGGTCTCGTCCATCAGGGCGGGGTCTCCGCAGACGAACCGGCACAGGTGCAGGCTGTACCTTACCCCGCTCCTTTCTGGACGGTGGATTCGACGGTCGGGTTTACCGCTGCGTGAGCCAAGGGGAAAGGATGGCGGAGAACTCTTCGTCGGAAATCGACGTGCCTCCCCAGCCGAACCCCTGCCAGGCCTGGGCGCGCTGCAGGACGGGTAGCGGAATTTCGAAGGCCAGGCGGAAGGAGGCGATGAACGAGATGACGCCGAATGCTGCGCCCAGCTTCTCCCGGGAAAGCAATGCAAGCTCTACGGCATTCTTACCGGAACTGTGGGCCGCTTGCAGCTCGCCCGCCGTTTCCTCCAGGTTGGTCATTTCGCACTCTGCCTTTCATGGTGAATCGGGAGCGACTGTGCGGGGCAGGGTGGGCCTCACGGCCAGGTGAGGCCCACCCTAACTCATGCAGGGTGCTTCTCTGTCGGGTCTATCGGAAGATCACGCCCACGTTCGTATAGTTTCCGTGCATTCCTCTGAGCTCGATGAATTCGACTTTGGAAAAGCCCGCTCGATTGGACATTTTTCCCGTAAACGTCGAGTTCAGTGCCGCATCTTCCAGTGATGCGCCACCTCGCACGGCCGCGTTGAAGGAATTCAGATTGTCGCTGAGTTCACCGCCGTCCTGCCAGTAGGCCTGGACTCCCTTCACCTTGTCGCCGAAGTGATCAAGTGCGGCGTTGAACATTTCGCCACCCTTGGGGGTTTCCTTGTTCGCCTTGATGACGAAAGAGACGAGCCCGTCCTTGTCGATGTCGGCGATGATTCCGAGCCCGTTCGGATAGACATCGACGTAGCTGGGGCAGTTGACGTTGTGAACGAGGACGGGAGTTCTGCCCGCGAGGACGTAGAAGGTGTGGAGATCGGCGACGCTCAGGTCCCACACGCGCTGCGGCGCGTTCACCGGGCGGACGCCGATCAGGTCGTCCGTGGCACCGGCCGGCGTACGGAGCGGGTCCCCCGCGTGCAGGTCGGAGGCCTTGGTCCAGCCACGGCCCGGAACGTACATCCGGTGTCCGGGCGTGGTCCGGATCTGTCCGCCGTCGGCAAGGGTGAGCTGAAGAAGCTGGTTCGCCGGATGGGAGAACGTCGCGGTGACCGGTGCCGAGCGCGTGGTGCCGGCGTTCGGGTCGGTGGCGAGCACTTCGTCGCCGACACCGATCGCGTCGATCGCCTTGGACGTGCCACCGGCCAGCAGCACGCGTGTTCCGGCGGGGAAGCTGTCCTTCATGCACAGTGCCCGCAACTGCTGGAATCCGGCCTTGGCGATGCCTGCGGCGGCATCCTCGGACAGGCCCAGCGCACGCAGCGCGTTCCATGCGTCGGTGAATCCGATGCCGGTCCGAGCAGCCGCGTCCACCGCCTTGACCGCATCCGCGATGGGCCTGAGGATCTTGCCCGCGAACAGGCTCGCGACGTCCACGGCCGCCCACGCGCAGCCGCCCAGGCTTCCGTTCGCGCCGCCCGGGGCGATCTTCTGGGCGCACTTGATCCAGCTGCCGAAGAGGATGTCGACCGGGTCGACGCCCCTTTGGTACTCGGCGATCGTGATGGTGTGCGTGACTTCTCTGGTGAGTTCCTTGGTCCGGTGCTCGCCCAGGTACTTGGTCGCGCCGGAGGGGCAGCGGTACCGCTCCAGATCCAGGTCCTGCGCGGTGCACAGGTACAGGTCGAGGACCGCTTTGAAGTAGATCTTCGTCGTGACCGTGCAGTCGCCGTTGTAGAAGAGCTTGTCGATCCAGCCGTCGCAGCCCGCCGTCTTCTTCGAGACCTCCGGATCGCGGGTCTTCTCGATGTGGTCGACGACGTAGAACATGTTGCCGATGGAGCCGCCGACCTCGTCGAAGACGGTTCCTGTTTCGAGTTGGCCGGCCTTGTCCTGGCGTTCGGCTCTGTCGGCCGCTTCCTGCGCCTCCGTCGCGTACTTGTCCGCGTCCTTCGCCGCCTGTTCCGCCTCCGTCGCCGCCGTGTCGGCGCGGTCGGCCGCCGCTCGGGCGGCGGTGGCCGCCTGTTCGGCCTCGGTGGCTGCCGCGCGGGCGGCGGTGGCGTCGAGGGCTGCCTGGTCGGCGGCGGAGCGGGCGGAGGTGGCGTAGCCCTCGGCGCGGCCGGCTGCCGCGTCGGCCGCTGCGGCGTCCTCGGTGGCCTGGCGGTCGTACTCGACCGTGCGGGTCAGTGACTGGGCGGCCTTGGCGGCGGCGTCCGCCGCGTCGGCCGCGTAGCCGAGGGCCTCCTGGGCGTAGCCGCGGGCGGTCTTGGCGTAGCCGGCGGCGTTGGCCGCGTGCTGGAGGGCGGCCTTGGCGTCGCCCGTCGCCTGGTCGGCGATGGCCTGGGCGGCGGCGGCCTCCTCGGACGCGTTGCGGGCGTGGGCGGCGGCCACGGCCTGCTGCTGCTCGGCGATCGTCTTGGACGACTGCCCGCTCAGGACGACCAGGCCCGCGGCCGAGTCGGTGGTGAGGTAGGGCGAGCCGAGCTGGATCGCGTCGTTGGCCGGGGCCGCGACCTGTTCGGCGGACGTCGTCGCGTCCACCGCCGCCTGGGCGGTGACATGGGCGAAGCCCGCTGCCTTCGCCGCGGCGACCCGGGCGTTGGCGGCCTCCTTGAGCGCCGCGTTCGCGTTGGTTCGTGCGGTCTTGGCCAACTCCTCGGCCTGGTCGGCCAGTTGGACCGCGGTCTTCGCCTCCTCGGCGGCGTGCGCGGCGGCCTTGATGGCGTCGGCGACCGCGGCCGTGGCGGTGCGTACGGCGGCGTCGGCCTTCAGCTTGGCGGCCTGGGCGGCGTCCGAGTCGGCGCGGGCCCGCTTGGCGGCGGCCTCGGCCCGGGTGGCGGCGGCGTCCGCGTCGGCGGCGGCCCGGGTGGCGGCGTTCGCCGCGGTACGGGCGTTCGTGGCGGCCGTCTCGGCCTTGCCGGCCTGGGTGTCGGCCTCGTTCGCGGCACTTCGGGCCGCGTCCGCCGCGTCACCGGCGTCCAGGGAATCGGCGTAGGCACCCTTGGCGTCGGCCTTGGCACGGGCCGCGTCGGCCTTCTGCTCGGCCTCCCACGCGTCGTCCCGCTTGTCCTTGGCCTTGTCGCGGGCGCCGACCGCGTCGTCCCGCCTGCTCTGGGCGGTCTGCTCGGCGGTCTCGGCCTTGTCCTTGGCGTCCTTGGCCTTGGTCGCCTCGGCCTGGGCCGTCTGCTTGTGCTGGTTGGCCTCCGCCTGCTTGGCCTCGGCGGTCTCCTTCTCCGCCTTCGCGGTGGCTTCCTCGGACTCGGCCGCGAGCCGCTTGGCGTGCGCGTCGGCGGCGGCGGCCTTCGCGTCGCCCTCGGCGCCCAGGGCCACGGTGAGCTTGGCCTCCGCGGTCTCCTTGTCCTTCTTGGCGTTGTCGCGGTGGATCTTCGCCGCGTCGGCGGCGGCCTTGGCCTGCAACTCGGCCTTCTCGGCGGCCTTCTTGCGGAACTCGGCCTTCACCTGCGCGGCCTGTGCCAGCGCCCGCTGGGTGATGGTCGCGCTGTCCGCGACGGCGGCGCGGGTGGCCGCCTCGGCGGTCGTGCCGGCCTTCACCATCGCGTCCAGCGCGGCGACCGCGCCCTTGGTGACCTGCGCCTTCTGCTGACCGACCAGCAGTCCGCGGCCCCGGGGCGCGCCGTTCGTGTCCGCGACGGTGTACGCGGCCTGCTCGGCGGTGTCCGAGGCGGTGGCCGCCTTCTGCGCGGCGGTGAGCTGGGCCTTGATGTCGGCGAGCTTGTTGGCCGCCGCCGCGCGGGCCTTGGCGAGGCTGGTCGTGGCCTTGAGGAACTGGGCCGTCGGCGGCACGGTCCCGGTGTGGCCGGACGGCGTCACGTCGTACTGCTGGGGACCGCCGCTGGTGCAGTCCCACAGCCGGCTGTCCTGGCCCACGGTGTACGCGGCCAGGTCGACGCACTTGCCGGTGCCGGTGCTCTTCAGGGCCGAGGTGGCCCGGAGGTTGAACTCCCAGGTCTGCGCGGGCGAGCCGTTGCAGGTGAACTGGCGGATCTTCGTGCCGTTGGCCGGGTTGTTGCCCGCGACGTCCAGGCACCTCAGGGAGTTGAGGTTGCGCAGGTGCACGCCCTTGTCGTCGCCGTAGATCTCCCACTTCTGCGCGGCCGCGGTGGAGCACGTGTTCAGTTGGACCGCGGCGCCGTCGGTCTTGGCGGCGTCCTGGACCTCCAGACACTTGCCGGCGGCCGCGTGCACCTTGATGGCGGTCGGCGCGTCGCCGACCCAGCCGACCCCGCCGTCGGACCAGTAGTCCTGCCAGCGGGTGATGCGGTCGGCGGCCCAGGACTGGCCCAGCAGATCGCCGAGCGACTTGGACGCGGCGGCGAGGGCCTCCACGACCGTCTTGTTCGCGTTCAGGATCTGGTTGCGCTGGGTCGCCTGCGAGGCGATCTCCTGCTGCCACTCGGCGGCGGCGGTGGCACCGGCGGCGCTCAACACCCCGTTCGGGTCGAGCGGATCACGCCACGCACAGGTGGCGAACCTGGTCTTCAGATTCTCTACGGCGATCCGGTACTCGGCGCTGTCCGGTTCGGGCGCGGTGCGCGGGAAGCCGCCGGACTCCAGGAAGATCCGGGCGTCGTCGGCGTCCGTGTGCTGCCCCGGGCCGCCGTGCATCCAGCGGAACGCGTCCCGTTCGGCGAGGGCGCGTTTCCACTCACCGCCCGGCAGGCCGGGGTCGGGGTCGGCGGTGTAGCGCGGGGTCCCCAGGGCGTCGACGGCCTTGAGCGTCGTCGCGTCGACGGGGGGCGTGGAGTCCTCGTAGAAGTCGTCCTCGCGCTGCCAGAAGCGGTCGGAGATCCACTGGGTCAGGCCGGTCTGGCCGTAGAAGCTCTGCTGGCCGTCATTGCTGGTGCCGGGCGGCCAGTGGAAGCCGGTCTCGGTGAAGCCGGCCGGGGTGTTCAGTCCGGTGACGGGTGTCTTCCAGGCGTCGCGCAGGGCGTTGATCGCGTCGAGTTCCGCTGCCGACTGGTCACGGTCCTTCTGATACGCCGTCGACAGCGGCGTCTGCTCCCAGTGGGCGCGGTCGGCCAGGGTGTGCAGGGTGTCCTGCGGCTGGTTGAGGGCGTTCTGCGCGGTCGTGGCCATGTTGGTGCCGCCGAGCCGCAGGACGTCGGTCATCAGGCACTGGTCCTGCCGCAGTTGCTCGGCGGCGGTGTCGTCGTTCCAGGGATAGCTGTCACTCGCGGGGGTGGCGTCCTGCCGGTCGGCGGGCGGGACCTGGCCCGAGCCGACGGCTATGCTGGCGAGGAGTGCGGTGGCGAGGACGGGTGGGAGGAGCCGGGTGAGGGCAGTGGGGAATCGTTTCGACTCCAGTGCTCTCGGTGTTCTCGGTTTTCTCGGTGCTTTTGGTGCTTTTGGTGTTCTCGGCGGTCGGCCGCGTCTGAGGCGCATGCGTGTATCCCCTGTCGGGGGGAAGGCGGCGCGCGGCCACTGCGGTGAGCGCGCATGCGGCAGTGCGGCATGGCGACGTGTCCCCCCGTGGCGCGGCGACACGTGTTCCCCCGGTCGCTGATCACTGGCTTGAACTGAACGCTTATGGCCTGGTCAAGAGCCGGTCAAGCGCGCGCCACTTTAGGCAGGTGGTGAGTGTTCCGAGCAAGGGCTTTGAGTGCCGCTCGGACCGGATGGCGCGAAGTGGCCCACGGCCGGCGGCCGACGTCACGACCCGCGGAACCGTGCCGTCCCTAGGGGAATCCTGTGCCGCACTTGTGTTCGACCTGTGGGGATGACAGGGATGCGGCGCGCAGACTTGGCCGGTTCTCGACCATGGCCGGAATTTCCGAAATCGGGCACGAAGTGCCGTGTTCGGACGGGCTTCGCAGCCTAGGCTGCGGCGCATGTGCGGAATCGTGGGATACGTGGGGTCGCAGTCGGCGCTCGATGTGGTGATGGCCGGACTGAAGCGGCTGGAGTACCGGGGTTACGACTCGTCGGGCGTCGCCGTGCTCGCGGACGGCGGGCTGGCGGCGGCCAAGAAGGCCGGGAAACTCGTCAATCTGGAGAAGGAACTGGTCGACCACCCGCTGCCGGCGGGCTCGACGGGCATCGGGCACACCCGCTGGGCCACACACGGCGGCCCGACGGACGCGAACGCCCACCCGCACCTCGACAACGCGGGGCGCGTGGCGGTCGTCCACAACGGCATCATCGAGAACTTCGCCTGTCTGCGGGCCGAGTTGACCGAGCGCGGGCACGATCTCGCCTCCGACACGGACACCGAGGTGGTCGCGCATCTGCTGGCCGAGGAGTTCTCGGCGTGCGCGGACCTGGCGGAGGCGATGCGGCAGGTGTGCCGGCGTCTTGAGGGCGCGTTCACGCTGGTCGCGGTGCACGCGGACGAGCCGGATGTGGTCGTGGGCGCGCGTCGTAATTCGCCGCTCGTGGTCGGGGTGGGGGAAGGAGAGGCCTTCCTCGCCTCCGACGTGGCCGCGTTCATCGCCCACACGCGCTCCGCGATCGAACTGGGCCAGGACCAGGTCGTCGAGCTGCGCCGCGACGGCGTGACGGTCACCGGTTTCGACGGCGCCCCGGCCGAGGTCCGCTCGTACCACGTCGACTGGGACGCCTCCGCCGCGGAGAAGGGCGGCTACGACTACTTCATGCTCAAGGAGATCGCCGAGCAGCCGAAGGCGGTCGCCGACACGCTGCTGGGCCGCATCGACGCGGCCGGCCTGCTGTCTCTGGACGAAGTCCGCATCCCCGTCCATGAGTTGAGGGAGATCGACAAGGTCGTCATCGTCGCGTGCGGTACGGCCTTCCACGCCGGGCTGATCGCCAAGTACGCCATCGAGCACTGGACGCGGATTCCGTGCGAGGTGGAACTGGCCAGCGAGTTCCGGTACCGGGATCCGATCCTCGGCGCGCGGTCTCTGGTCATCGCCATCTCCCAGTCCGGCGAGACGATGGACACGCTGATGGCGCTACGGCATGCGAGGGAGCAGGGCTCGAAGGTGCTGGCCATCTGCAACACCAACGGGTCGACGATTCCCCGTGAGTCGGACGCGGTGCTGTACACGCACGCCGGGCCGGAGGTCGCCGTGGCGTCGACGAAGGCGTTTCTGACGCAGCTGGTGGCGTGTTATCTGGTCGCGCTGTATCTCGGTCAGGTGCGGGGCACGAAGTGGGGGGACGAGATCCAGGCCGTCATCCGGGACCTTTCGCAGATCTCCGGTGAGGTCGAGCGGGTGCTGGAAACGATGGAGCCGGTACGGGAGTTGGCGCGGTCGGTGGCGTCGAAGAACACCGTGCTGTTCCTGGGCCGGCATGTCGGTTATCCCGTCGCTCTCGAAGGCGCCCTGAAACTCAAGGAGTTGGCGTACATGCACGCCGAGGGCTTCGCGGCGGGGGAGTTGAAGCACGGGCCGATCGCGCTGATCGAGGAGGGGATGCCGGTGGTGGTGGTCGTGCCGTCGCCGCGTGGGCGTTCCGTACTCCACGACAAGATCGTGTCCAACATCCAGGAGATCCGGGCGCGCGGTGCGATGACCATCGTGATCGCGGAGGAGGGGGACGAGACGGTCGTCCCGTACGCCGACCACCTGATCCGGATCCCGGCCACGCCTACGTTGCTGCAGCCGCTGGTGGCGACCGTGCCGTTGCAGGTGTTCGCTTGTGAGTTGGCTACGGCTCGGGGGAATGAGGTTGATCAGCCTCGGAACCTGGCGAAGTCGGTGACGGTGGAGTGAGCGGAGTGAGTTGGCTTCAGGGCCGCGATGAAGGGGGTGAAGGCTCCGGTCGGGAACGTGAGGGTGGCTCTGGCCGGGGTCTTTGAGTCGCGGATGGCTGTGTGGGTGGGGGAGTTCGCGATCTCCACGCAGTCGTTGCCGTCGCCGCCGTCGGAGTAGGACGACTTCCGCCAGTTGCCGGGGGTGTCCTTCAAGGAGTCGATGAAGGTGACGAAAGCGCCGGTCTGAATGGCGAGGACGGCTCTGGCCGGGGCCTTGGAGTCGCGAACGGCTATGTGGGCGAGCGTCGTTGCGACCTCCACGCACTCATTGCCGTCGCCGGGGCCCGAGTAGGAGGACTTCCGCCAGTTGTCCATGGGGTGCCTCACAGCTCCTGAGTCAGCTTGCGGATGAAATCACGCGACCGTTCGGGTTCGAGTGACGCGATCTCTACCTTACGGAAGGCCGTTCGGTAAGTGTCGAGCTGAGCCTCGGAGTCGATGAGGACTGAGCCATGGGGCGCGTCACGCACGACTGTGTCCAGCTTGGATACGGGACCACCTACGTACGTCATCGTGCTTGCGGCGCTGGCAAAGTCGTCCACGTCAAAGGGGATGACGCGCAGGGTGATGTGGTCCGCTTCGGAAAGCTCAAGGAGCTGGGCGAGTTGTGCCTGCGAGGTGGCGCGGTTGCTGACCCTGATCCGTAGGGCCGCCTCATGGAGCACCACCTCGTACGGGACGTTGGTCTTTTGTCGTGTCATCCGGTGCTGGATGCGCAACTCCACTTCCTCATTGGTGAGTTCGGGAAGTCTGGAGGAGAACACCGCACGTGTGTAGTCCTCCGTCTGCAACAGCCCCGGCACGTACAGGATGGCCACGTGGCGTTGGAATCGGGCGTGGTGCTCCAGCTCGGACAGGTCGAGGAACGGCGTCGGCAACAAACCCCGGTACTCCTCCCACCACCCCCGCGTCCGATCCGTGGCCATCGCCACCAGCGCGTCGATGAACTCCTCGTCCGTGCAGGCGTAGTGGGACGCCAGGCGGCGAAGTCGCTGTTCGCTCACGCCTGTCAGCCCGGATTCGATGTGGCTGATCTGGACGCGACCGGTACCGAGCAGGGACGCAGCGTCGACGGCGGTGAGTCCCGCTGCCTCGCGGAGTCTGCGCAACTCGATCCCCAGGCGCATCTGACGTGCCGTTGGTTCGCGCCTCAGGACCATCGGTTGCTCCTCCTCGTTTGGGGGCAGATTACGCGATCGGCTTGCTTGGGATGACAGGTTATCCCTACCGTTGGTGAGGCAACGCACACGCTGCGGAAGTGCACCACTCCGTCCCGCCATGACGGCAGTGGCAGAGCCACCGCACGAAATCTGCCTGAACTCCCCTACACCTCAACGGAGTTGACCCATGCCCGAAACCCAAGAACCCCCCGCCCCCTGGGAGTACTCCCTCTACGTCCCCAACGACCCCCGCGCCGTCACCGTCAGCCGCCGTACCCTCCGACTGATCCTCACCGTCCACGGACTCATCCGCCTCGTCGACACCGCCGAACTCGTCGCCGCCGAGCTGGTCTCCAACGCCGTACGGCATACCGAGGGTCCGGTCGCGTTGCGTGTGGGGTGGGCGGGCGGGGTGCTCAAGATCGGGGCCTGGGACGCCGATCCTCGGCCGCCCGAGCCGCCGGGGACGTTCGATGAGCTGCTCGACGGGCAGGAAGAGGGGCGCGGGTTGGCCCTTGTCAGGGCCTGTGCCGCCCAGTGGGGATGGCAGCCCCTCGCCCGGAACGGCAATCGGGGCAAGTACGTCTGGTGCGAACTCGACGCGGCTTAAGGGGTGTTCAGCCGGATGCCCCGGATACCTCGGATGTCAGCGCATCGGCGAGACTTACTGCCGGGCAGCCCAACATCCCGGTCAGCACGCGACGTTGACGTTGCGTCAGGTCGCCTACGAAGACCGCCGCGTCGGCGTTCGTCCGCTCGCGGAGTGTCGCCGCCTCGCGAACCTTGCCGTACGTCAGAAGAGTTCGCGAGGAATAGGGCAACGCCATCTTCTTGACGCCGCCGGCCGAGACGCCCCGCCGCTGCACGATCCGGCCCACGACCCGCGCACCGCGTTCCTCCAGCGCCCGCGCCGCCGCATCCATCAGCGCGGCCCAGTCCCGCTGCTTGCCGGAGAAGTAGCCGACGATCACCACGTCGGCCCCCTCGACCCCAACTACCGAGGCCGGAACCCGGTGTTGGGCCGCCCCCGCGCGATGAGCGGGTCGCCGGTCGCGCCTTCGAGGCTGATGCATGGCCTTCAGGCTAGTTGCGCTCCGCTGAAAGCGCGCTGAGGGCGTCGTGAAACCCGGTGCGCGCAGGCTCTGTTCCAGAACGAAGGCGACGCGAGCCCCGACCCGGGGTCGTAACGGTCTGACGAATCCAAGGAGCACATCACCATGGGCATCAACCTCACCGACCAGGACAGGCTCACCCTCCGTACCGCCGCGTACGGCGCCATCACGCTCATGGCCGCCGCCGGTGCCACCACCGGCTCGCCGCACCGGATCGCCACCCAGGGCAGCCTCGCCCTGGCCTCGGCGACCGGGCCGATCGGGTACGTGCTCGCCGAGAACTCCAAGATCCCGAACCTGGACGGGAAGTCCGTGGCCGAGATCGCCGATCAGGTGCTGCCGGCCCTCACCACCGGCATGAGCCTGCTCAAGAAGCAGGACCCGGCCGAGGCCGACAACTTCCGCGGCACCGTCCTCGTCGCCCTCGAAGCGGCCGTCCGCCCCAAGAAGGGCGAGCCCGGCCCCGTCATGCTGGAGATGGTCCGCAAGATCACCGGAGCCCTCGACGCCGCCTGATCCCGAGAAGCACGAGAAGCACGAGAAGCCGGAGAAGCACGAGAAGCGCGGGACGCCCCGGAAACCCCCGGATTTCCGGCAGCCGCCCCCGCCCCGACGATGGCCCGAAACCCCGCCCCGACGACGAACCCGACCTGATGGGATGGGATCGTGCCGAGCGGCATACGACGGGCCGCCGGGGACGGGGGAGCCGGGATGCGGGACTGGGCTGGGCGCTGGCCGTTGGTGGGGCGTGGGGTGGAGTTGGAGTACTTCGCAGCCGCGTCGGCGGACCAGGGATGTCGTGGATTCGTCGTCGGCGGAGCGGCGGGCGTGGGCAAGTCGCGGCTGGCGGAGGAGTGTCTGGAGCGAGCGGCGGCAGCCGGGTTCCGGGTGGGGCGGGCCACCGCGAGTGTCGCCGCGGGTGCCGTGCCGTTGGGGGCGATCGCCCATCTGCTGCCGGCCGGGATCGACTTGTCCGATCCTGTTGCCGGATTCGCCGCCGTTGCACGGGGGTTGGCCTCGGGACCCGGGCGGCAGTGGGTGCTGTTCGTCGACGACATGCATCTGCTGGACGCCGTATCGGCCGTACTGCTGCGGCAGTTGATGGACACCGGCGCGTTGCTGCTGATCGGCACGGTGCGCACCGGTGAGCCGTACGGGGATGCCGTGGCCGCGCTGCGGGGCGGGGACTCGGTGTACCGGGTTGATCTGACCGAGCTGAGCCCGGAGCAGGTCGAGGTGTTGTTGCAGGCCGCGTTAGGGAGACCCGTCGCCCGAAGAACCCTGCACGAACTGTCGGCCGCCAGCGGTGGCAACGTGCTCTACCTGCGCGAACTCGTCCTCGGTGCCCTCGCCGCCGGGAACCTGACCGAGGACGGCGAGATGTGGCACCTCGTCGGCGACCGGCTGCCCGGTACCGCCCGGCTGACCGAGATGATCGGCGCGCGGCTGGCCGCCGCCGACCCCGCCGGGCACCCCGTGCTCGAACTCCTGGCGCTGTGCGAGCCGTTGCCCCTGACCGACGCCGAAGCCCTCGCCCCACCGCAGGTGACGGCGGCCCTGGAACAGGCGGGGCTGATCCGCGTCACGCAGGACCGACGGCGTACGACGGTGTCGCTGGCCCACCCCCTGTACGGCGAAGTGCTGCGCGCCGGGCTGCCGTTGCTGCGCCGCCGTGCCCTGCTCCTGGGCCAGGCCGTCCGTGTCCAGGAGCGCGGCGCCCGTCGGCGTGGCGACCTGCTGCACATCGCGACCTGGCGGCTGGCCGCGACCGGCACCGCCGACCCGGCCCTCCTCACCAGGGCCGCCGTACTCGCCCGCCACGCCCACGACTTACCCCGGACGGTCGCCCTGCTGGAAGCCCTGCCGGAGAAGCACCGGACCACCGCCACCGAACTACGGCTCGGCGAGGCCCAGTTCGAGCTCGGCCGTTGGCACCGGGCCGAGGCGACGCTCGCCCAGGCCGATGCTCTCGCCGCCGACGAACAGGAACGGCTCGCGGTCGCCCTCGTCCGGACGACGAACCTGCTGTGGAGCAACGCCCCCGTCGCCGAGGCACTAGCCGTCAACGACGCGGCCCGCGAGCGGATCAGCACTCCGGGCGACCGCCGCAAGCTCACGATCAACGAGGGATTCCTACGGATCGTCGGTGGCCGGCCGGCCGAGGGGCTGGCTCTGCTGGAGGACCTGGAGACCGACGTCGGCTCCGCCCCCGACGTCAACGCCTGGCTGCGCGGCGCCTGGATGAAGCCCGCCGCGCTGGCCCTGGTGGGCCGTACCGTCGAAGCCACCACCTGGGCCCGGCGCGCCCACGACGCGCACCGGCGGGTCGAGGAACGCGCCCTTGCCTCCCACCCCGCCTTCCAGCGCATCCCGCTGGTCCTCGCGCTCACCGAAGCCGGTGTCCCGGCCGCCGAGGTCTGCCGGGTGGGTGAGCCCGCCTACGCCGAACTCACCGCGGCCGGTTCCCGGGTGCGGATCTGGCTGGCGGTCCTCCTCGGCCGTACACACTGGCTGGCCGGTCACCCCGCGACCGCCCGCCGCTGGTGGGCCGAGGCCGCCACCGTGTCCCGCGGCATCGACCACGCGATGGCCCTACGACCGGTGCTCGGCGGGCTCGCCGCGTGCGCGGCCGTACTGGGAGATCTGGACGTGGCCGAGGCGATGCTCGCCGAGCACCGCGAACTACCCCCGGTGGAGCCAGGATTGCTGTCGGCCGGGGAGGAACTCCTCGGCGAGGCATGGCTGTTGGCTGCCCGGGGACAGCTGGGGCGGGCCCGGTCGGTACTCGTCGAAGCCGCCGCCATCGCCCGCGCCTCCGGTCATGTGACTGGTGAGGCGCTGCTGTTGACCGATGTCGCCCGGCTCGGCGGAGCCAAAGAGGTCACCGATCGGCTGACCGCGCTCGCCCGGGTCTGTGACGGTGAACTCGCCCCTGCTCGGGCCGAGTTGGCGGGGGCGCTGGCCGCCGACGACCCCGAGCTGCTCCTCCTGGCCGTCGACGCGTGCCAGGTCGTGGGCGCGGATCTGCTCGCCGCGGAGGCGGCCACCGCCGCCGCGGCCGCCTGGCGTCGGGCCGACCGGCCCCGCCGCGCCGCCGCCGCCGACCGGC
>NZ_BARF01000004.1 GCF_000367365.1 Streptomyces prunicolor NBRC 13075
ACTCACCGAGAAGTTCGAGGTCAGTGCCGAGAGCATTCGGCCGGAGGCCACCCTGGAGAGCCTCGATCTCGACTCGCTCGCGTTGGCCGAACTCGCCCTGGCGCTCCAGGAGCAGTTGGGGGTTCCGGTTGCGGAGGAAGAGACCGCCAAGCAGAGCACCGTGGGTGGACTCGTCGCTGCGCTGAACGCCAAGCGGTCGTGATGCGGGCACCCTGTACGCCCGTCTCCGTCACCGGCCTGGGGCTCATCACCCCGGCCGGGGTCGGCCGTGAGGCGACCTGGGAGGGGATGCTGAGCGGGCGGTCCGCCGCCGCCACGGATCCCGAACTCAAGGGCTGCGCCGTGGACTTGTCGTGTCGTATCCCGCTCATGACCCCGGAGCAGGCGCGGATCGGCGGCGGCAAGGCCTGGCGTATGGGCCGGTTCAGTCAGCTCGCCGTGCTCGCGGCGCGCGAGGCCGTCGCCGACGCCGGGCTGGATCCGGCCGGGTGGGACGGTGCGCGGGTCGCCGTGGTGATCGGTTCGGGGCTGGCCGGAGCCGTGCACCTGGAGGACCAGACGATCCGCCATCACCAGGGCGGTCCCGAGCTGGTGTCGCCCGCACTCGTGCCCATGCTGATCTCCAACATGGCCGCCGGGGAAGTGTCGTTGGACCTCGGCGCCCATGGCCCGTCCCTCGCGACCGAGACCGCGTGCGCGTCCGGGGCCAGCGCCCTGGCCGTCGCACGGGGGCTGCTGTCTGCCGGGCTGTGCGACATCGCGGTGGCGGGCGGCGCGGAGGCGGCCGTCACCCCGGTCATCGCGTCCGGTTTCCAGCGGATGGGCGCGCTGTCGTCCCGGGTCGACGAACCCGGCGCCGCCTCACGGCCGTTCGCGGTGGACCGGGACGGGTTCGTGATCTCCGAGGGGGCCGCGATCCTCGTCCTGGAACGGGAGGCGGACGCGCGCGCCCGTGGCCGGCGGCGGTACGCGCGGCTCGCGGGGGCCGGTCAGACCTCCGACGCGTATCACCCGACCGCCCCTGCCCCGGGAGGAGTTCATGCCGAGGCCGCGCTGCGGTCGGCGCTCGCGGAGGCGGGGCTCGGCCCGGCCGACGTCGATCACGTCAACGCGCACGGGACCTCGACCCCGCTCAACGACCTGACCGAGGCGGAGTTGATCGCTCGGGTGCTGCCGCACCGGCCAAGTGTCACCGCCGCCAAGGGAGTTCTCGGGCACAGTCTCGGCGCGGCCGGTGCGATCGAGGCGGCGCTCACCGCCCTCACCATCCATCGCTCCACCGTCCCGCCGATCGCCAACCTCACCCCGGACAACCTCCCCTTCGACCTGGACTGCGTCACGGGCGCACCCCGCGAGCAGCGCGTCCGGGCCGCCGCAAGCCACTCCTTCGGGTTCGGCGGACACAACGTGGTGCTGCTCTTCACCACCGAGGACTGACCACCGAGGACTGACGACCGAGGACTGACGACCCTGCGCACCGACCGAGCGCACCGACCGAGCGCACCGACCGAGGAGGGACCGATGACCGTTCACAGCACCATCGTTCACGCCACCGTCCACATCCCCGAGGGACGCCAGAGCGTGGCCGCCGTGGAGGACCGGTTCCGGGCGGGCAGCCCCGCCGTGCCTTTGTCGCGCGGGGTGCTCCAGCGGATGTACGGGCTGGCCGAACGCACCGTGGCCGACGACCTGGAGCAGCCCTCCGACCTGGCCGCGCACGCGGCCCGGCGCCTGTTCGAGGACACCGGTACCGATCCGGGCGAGGTGGACCTGCTCCTCTACGCCGGGATCCTCGCCGACATGGAGGAGCCGGCCACCGCCCATGTCGTCGCCGACAAACTCGGCCTGGGCTGCCCGGTGTTCGACCTGAAGAACGCCTGCAACGGAGTCCTCAACGCGCTGGAGGTCGCCGACGCGTTCATCCGCAGCGGGCAGTACCGGCGGGTGCTGGTGACCACCGCCGAGGTCAGCACCCGGGAGAGCCGCTGGCAACTGGACGACCCGGCCGACCTGTTGACCGCGCTGCCCAGTCTCAGCACCGGTGACATGGGCTCGGCGCTGCTGGTGGCGGCGGGGGAGCGGCCCGGCATCCTCGGCTCCCGGTTCTTCGCCAACTCCTGGGGCTGGCGCGCGGCAACCCTGCCCAACCCGTACGCGCAGCACCGCACACTCGGCCATCTCCGCATCGACTCCGCCCAGTTGGTGGGGTCGTTCGAGGGGCTGCCCGGCAAAGTGCGGGGCGCGATGCGGGAGTTGGGCGTCGAGGCCGGCGACCTCGACCTCGTCTGTGTGCACCAGCCCTCGGTGCCGTTCACCAAGGTCGTCTGCGACTGGGTGGGCGTGGACCCGGACCGCATCCTGGCCACCTTCCCCACCCACGGCAACGTGGCGACCAACACCATCCCGCTCCAACTCGCCGCCGCCCTCGACAGCGGACGTCTCCAACGCGGGGACCTGGTCGGCATGTTCGGCTTCGCGAGCGGGGCGAGTGCGGGGGTGGTCGTGTGCCGCTGGTGAACGCCGCCGACCCATCACGACAACTCCCCAGCCCCCGACACCGACACCGTACGAACGTGAAGGCACAAGGCACCGTGACCACGACCCGCACCCCCCACACCCCCCGCATCCCACCCCTCCCGCCCGCCCAATGGCCCCCGGTTCTCCGGTCGTTGCTCGCCGACTCCCGGCAGGACGGTCCCGGACGGGAGAACCTGTTCGGCACCCTCGCCCACCACCCCGTCCTCGCTCACGCCTGGCTCTCCCTCGCCCGGGTCCTCACCCACGAGGGCACCCTCGGCCACCGCAGACGGGAGTTGATCGTCCTGCGCGTCGCGCACCGGCTCGACGCGCCCTACGTCCACGGTCGGCACCGCACCCCGGCCGCGGACGCGGGACTGACGGCCATGGAGATCGACGCGACGGCGGCCGACCTGGCCACCGCCACCCACCCCTGGCAGCCGGAGGACCGCGCGCTCCTGGAGGCGGCCGACCTGCTGGCCGTCAACTCCTCTGTCCCCGAGAAGCTTTGGGACCGCCTGGCCCACGCCCTCACCCCCGAGCAACTCGTCGAACTCCTGGTCCTGGCCGGCCAGACCGCCACCATGTGCACCACGCTGAACACCCTCCGCACCCCCTCCGACAGTGCGGCCCGGCAGCCCTCGCTCACCGTGCTGCTGGACCGGGACCGCTGTTGCAGCGCGGGTCAGTGCGTCGGCGCCGCGCCCGAGGTGTTCGAGCAGGACGAGTCGGACGGTCGGGTCGCCCTGCTCGACCCGCACCCGGACGCGCGGTACGCCGACGAGGTGCGCTTCGCCGCCGACCTGTGCCCCGGCGGAGCCATCACGCTCCTCGACCCCGAGGAGACACCCCACCCATGACCGTCACCACCAGCACCATTAACCTCCCTTCCCCTTACGGCAGTTGCCCCTTCACTCCACCGCCCGCCTACACCGCCGCCGCCCGCGAGGCCGCCGTCATCCGTGCCGTGCTGCCGGACGGCACCGCGTGCTGGCTGGTCACCGGGTACGACGAGGTGCGGGCGGTGCTGGCCGACGCCCGCTTCAGCGCGGACGCGCGCACGCCGGGGTTCCCGTTCCTCTCCGCCGGGCAGCGCGAACTGGCCACCGCCAAGCCGAGTTTCATCCGCATGGACGACCCCGAGCACGCCCGGCTGCGCCGGATGGTCACCAAGGACTTCCTGGTCAAGCGGATCGAGGAACTGCGCCCCGGCATCCAGGACATCGTGGACCGGGCCGTGGACCGCATGACCGAGGGCCGCAGCTCGGCCGACCTGGTGGCGGACTTCGCGCTGCCGATCCCCTCGCTGGTCATCTGCCTGATGCTCGGGGTGCCGTACGAGGACCACGAGCTGTTCCAGTCGCTCAGCCGCACGCTCCTCGACAACCGCACCACCCGACCGGAGGCGGAGCGGGCGCACGCCCAACTCATGGGCTATCTGGCGGAGTTGGCGGAGCGCAAACGGCAGCATCCCGGTGACGACATCCTCAGCAGGCTCGCCGCGCGCGAGGATCTGACCGACCAGGAGACCGCATCGCTCGGCTTCCTGCTGCTGGTCACCGGGCACGAGTCCACCGCGAACATGACGGCCGTCAGCGTGCTCGCCCTGCTGCGCCGCCCCGACCAGGCCGAACTCCTGCGCCGGGACTCGGAGTTGGCGCGCGGTGCCGTGGACGAACTCCTGCGCCACCTCACGATCATCCACCTGGGCCTCGGCCGTGCGGCGACCGAGGCCGTGCGGGTGGGCGAGGTGACCGTCGAGGTCGGCGAGGGCGTGATCTGCATGCTGTCCACGGCCAACCGCGACGAGCAACTCTTCGGCGCCGAGCCCGACTTGGACCTCACCCGGGACGCCCGCCGCCATGTCGCCTTCGGCTACGGCGTCCACCAGTGCCTGGGCCAGACCCTGGCCCGCGTGGAACTCCAGATCGTCCTCACCACGCTGCTGCGCCGCTTGCCCGCCCTGCGCCTCGTGGTCCCTGCGGACCAACTCACCTACAACCGGGACAACATCGTCTACGGCCTGCGGGAGCTTCCGGTGACCTGGTAGCGGCGTGGCCGGTTCACTCCCCGGTCAGACCGGGATCGGCGTGCCCTTCGACCACCTCACGTGCCACGACGCTCACCAGCCGCTGACGTGAGCGCGCATGCGTGCGCAGGAGGGCGAAGGCGTCGTCCACGGTCATCTCCAGCCGAGCCGCGAGCACTCCCTTGGCCTGCTCGATGACGATGCGGCTGCTCAGGGCGAGTTCCAGCTGGGCCGCCAGGGTCCGGCTGCGGTCGGCCTCGCGCGCACGTTCCAGGGTGACGGCGGTGAAGTCCGCCATCGACTGGCCGAGCGTCAGTGTTCCCGGAGTGAGGACGCTCTGCCGGGCGTGGGAGAACAGCACGAGCGCACCGCTGATCCCGGTGTGTCCGCGCAGGGGGAGGGCCACCACGCGGGCGTAGCCGAGACCGAGGGCTCTGGGGGCGTAGTGCGGCCAGCGCTGCCTGGCCGACCGGCCGTCGAGCGCCGCCTGGGTCGGGGGCGTGCGGGTACGGCGACAGTCGTTGCCGGGACCTTCGCGCCAGCCGACGGCGTCGTGTTCCAGCCGGGACACCGAAGGGTCGGAGCCCGCCACCTGCGCCGCCTCGTACTCGTCGGGGGCGAACACCACGGCCGCGGCTCCGACGCCGAGCAGGGACGGGCTGCCGTGCGCGAGGACCTCAAGGGTTCCGGCAACGTCCGGGGGGCCGTCCGTCGTACAGCCGGCCAGGGCCACGAAGACGTCGGCCAGCCGCTGTTCGGGCGTCATGGTGCCTCTTCCTCAGTCGAGTTCCGGGT
This sequence comes from Streptomyces prunicolor NBRC 13075, assembly GCF_000367365.1. GTDB lineage: Bacteria > Actinomycetota > Actinomycetes > Streptomycetales > Streptomycetaceae > Streptomyces > Streptomyces prunicolor. Next base: position 5,342 of record NZ_BARF01000004.1, read on the forward strand.
CTCCGCGCAGGATCCGCAGGGAGACCGCGTCGAGAGACAGCTCCCCGGCGAACGCCCGGGCCTTGATGAGCGCCAGCGCGTCGTCGACGGGACAACCGAGCCGTGCGGAGAGCATGCCCGCCGCCTGCTGCACGGTCGCCCGGTGGTCGGTGCCGCCGTAGAGGTCCGGGTCGGCGTCGGGGCCGAGCAGCACGATACGGGTGAGGGCTTCGGCGACCGCCGCGAGATCGGCCGGTTCGGCGAGGACGGGCCGCGGGTCGAACACCGCCAGTGCGCCGATGCAACCGGCCGCCGTCCCCAGGGGAACGGCGGCCACGGAGGTGATGCCCAGGGACGCGAGGGCACGTCCGTAACCGGGCCAGCGTGTCTCGATCGCCGGGCCGGACGCGTGGACCGGGCGGTGTGCCGACGCTGCGTCCCGGGACGGCCCTTCGCCCAGGACGTACTCCAACTCCTGGGCGGCCCGGGACTGTTCGTCGGACACGGCGACCGCGAGCTGGTTCCGGCCGGAGTCGACCAGGGTGAGCGCCGCGCTGTCCGTACCGCACGCCTCCGCGACACCGGTCATGAACCTGGGCTCGGCCCCCTGCCCCGGAGTCCATTCCGCCGTGCGACGGGCGAATGCCTCCTGGAGGCTTGCCGAGGAGCGATGGCACGCGGCCGATCGCCGGTGCGTGGCCGCGATCCGCGCGTGGAACTCGCGTCCGGGCTTCGCCGCCAGAAGTTCGTGATGGTCGGCGGCGGCTTCGGCACGCTCCGCGCGCTCGAGCGCCCGGGCGGCACGGCCCAGTGCCACCGCTGCCAGACCGAGGGCTTCTTCGTGCCCCTGCGGGTTCATGTCCGAAGCGTACGCCGCGGGGTCAGTCGGAGTCGCGGCTTCGACCTTCCTCCATCAGCAGGACGACGCCTCCGTTGTGGCTGTCGAACGGCGAGCAGAACACATCGCAGGTAATGGACCGGCCGATGCGGCTCAGGGCCTCCAGCGTGATCGGCCCGGTGCGTTCACGGGTCTCCATGCAGGTGCGCACTATGGGCAGCAGCACATCGGTGGGCAGTCCGAAGTCCAGCGCGAAGAACTCCTCGTCGAGGACCTCGTCCATCCGCAGCCCCCACAGGTCGACCGCGCCCCGGTTCCAGCTCTTGACCTTCAGGTCGTGGTCCAGGACCACCACACCGGCCTCGATGCTGGTCAGGACGGCCGTCAGGAAGGCCCTGGCCTCGTTCAGGTCCTCGGTGCGGATGCGCATCTCGTCGTTCATGGTCTCCAGTTCCTCGTTGCCGGACTGGAGTTCTTCGTTGGTGGTCTCCAACTCCTCGTTGGTCGACTGGAGTTCCTCGTTGGTGGTCTCCAGTTCCTCGACGCTGGACTGGAGTTCTTCGTTGGTGGTCTCCAACTCCTCGTTGGTCGACTGGAGTTCCTCGTAGGCCGTCTCCAGATCCTCGCGCACCCGCTTGACCTCGGCCTTCAACTGCGTGGCCACGGTGACGTCGATGAAGGAGACGCTGGTGGCGACATGCAGGCTGTTGGGCCCGGTCAGGGGCTGGACGAGGATGTCGAAGTACTGGAGGTCCTCGCCCACCCTGCGCTCGACCCTGTTGACCCGGAGGGTCCGGCGCTCATGCGTGGACTGGTCGATCAGGGAGCGGAGTTCGACCGGCCGGTAGGAGATCTCCAGGTCCTGGAGGGGGCGGCCGATGTCGGTGGGGGTGAGGGAGAACTGGACCCTCGCCTGACTGTTGATCACCACGACGACTCCGTCGTCGTCGACGGCGATCGACGGGGTCGGGCCCGCGTCGAGGACCAGGTCGCGCAGTTGGCGGCTGCGCGCGACCGAGTGCGCCACGACGCCCACGCCGGCTCTGATCTTCGCCGGAGCCGGATGGTACGGCAGCCCGGCGTCGCCCGGGCGGCGCCGGAAGACCCGCTGCCGCATGTTGACCACGTCGAACCGGTCGGCGTCGTTCAGCAGCATCTCCGCCTTGCCGAGGAACAGGAAGGCGTTCTTGCGCAGCGCGAAGTGGAACCGGTCGATGATCTGGGTCTGGGCCTCGACGTTGAAGTACATCAGTGTGTTGCGGCAGATCAGCAGGTCGAGCCGGGAGATCGGGGCGTCGCGGGTGATGTCGTGCCGCCCGAAGATCACCCGGCGTCGCAGGTCGGGGCGGAAACCGAACACCGCGCCGTTCTGCTCGAAGTACTTCTCGCGCAGCTCCGCGGGGATGGCCTCCAGGGACCTCTCCGGGTACTGGCCCGACCGGGCCTGGCGCAACGCCTCCTCGTCGATGTCCGTGGCGTAGATCTTGACGCGGCGCAGACACTCCTCCAGGCCGAGCGCCTCCGCGAACATGACGGCCAGGGAGTACGCCTCCTCGCCGCTGGAACAGCCGGCGCTCCACACCCTGATCTCCTGGTCGGGTGCGACGTCCGCGATCAGTTCTGGGACCACTTCCCGCTGCAGGAAGGTCCAGGCGTCCGGATCGCGGAAGAACGACGTGACGTTGATCAGGATCGTGTTGAAGAGGGCGTCGAACTCGCCCGCGCTGGTTTCGAGGAGATCCGGGTATTCGGTGTAGGTGTGGATGCCCACGTCGTTCATCCGCTTGTTGATGCGCCGGCTCAGGGTGGAGCGTTTGTAGCCCGTGAAGTCGAAGCCGCGGGCGTCCCTGATGAAGACGAGCAGCTCCTCCAGTGCCTCGTCGGTGGCGGTGTTCTGGGATTCGCTCATCACTGCCTCGCGGCCCCGACGAGTCCGCGGACGACCGTGGCGATCTCCGCGAGGGGAAGGACGTAGTCCGCCGCTCCCGTGTCCACCGCCGCCTGGGGCATTCCCTTGAACTCCGCCGACAGCGGGTCCTCGACGATCACCGTGCCCCCGCGCGACTTGACGACGTCGACCCCCGTCGCGCCGTCGCTGCCGGTCCCGGTGAGCACGCAGGCGATCGCCCGCGGTCCGTAGGCCCCGGCGACCGATTCGAAGAGGAGGTCGGCGGAGGGCCGTACGAAGTGGACGAGCTTGGTGTCGGACAGTGTCATCACGCCGTCGGAGTCGATGAGGAGATGCCGGTCGGGCGGGGCGATGTACACGGTGCCGGGCAGCGCGCGCTCCTCGGCCTCCGCGAGCTTGACCGGCATGTCGGTACGGCGGGAGAGGACGTCGGCGATCACCGTCCGGTGCCGTGGGTCGAGGTGCTGGACCACCAGGACCGGTACCGGGAGGTCGGGGTCCAGCATTCCGAGCAGCACGATCAGTCCGTGGATGCCGCCCGCGGATGACGCGACAGCGACGATCGCGTATTGGTCCTCGTGGGACTGGTCGGCTGTCACGCGACGAGCCTAGCGGAGGCGCCACCAGGTGGCGGGGCCGTGAGGGGGTCGGCGGACGGACGGGAGAAGGGTTCCCGTCTCCTTTCTTTCAGCCGCCTCAGAGGCGTGTGCATATATGCGAGAAAGGCGTGTGCATTCAACGTCAAGACCTCATCCCGAATATCACTCCAACGGGGCATCCTGCCCTATGAATAAGGGCATACGTCCTTATTCATGATCTGCACTCGATCTAGGATTCCCTTGTCTCGTCACCCCTGCTCCCGGTGGCCGTGAACCCCTGTCGTCATCCGCCCGGGGACCGGTGCGGACAGCCCGCTGAATTCACGGTGATGTCTCCATGCCCCGGGAAACCCCTCCGCCCATTCGATACGTCCGCGTCTACCGGACACCAGGGCGCACCGTCGTCGAACTCCACGGCGCGATCGACATCGCCGCCGCCCTTCACCTCACTCCGGAACTCGACGCGGCGACGGACGGCCCGAATCCCTCGGTGGTGATCGACCTGACCCCCGTCGAGTTCATGGACTGCTCCGGGCTGAGGCTGCTGTGCCGTGCTCGGCTGCGCGTCGAGGAACGGGAGGGGCAACTGACGCTCGTCTGCCCCCAGCCCATGATCCGCAAGATGCTTCGGATCACGGACCTCAGCCGGCTCTTCACCCTGGCGGCCGGCCTGGACGAGGCGCTCGGCCGGCATGCGTCCGCGAGCTGACGCACCTTTCCTGCCGGTCGGGACACCCGCCCGAGGTCCTGCCGCACGATCGTCCGCATGCTGTGTTCCGCCGGTGCGGCGATCGTCCTGGACGGATCGCACGCGCCGGTGGAGCCCGGGATGAGGGCGCCGTCCAGGACGTAGAGGCCCTTCTGGCCGAGGGCGCGGCCGGTGAGGTCGACGGCGTCTCCGAACGGAACACCGCCCGTCGAGTGCCGGGTGGACTCCGCCTGCGCGAGACAGGTGACGTCGATGAAGTGCTTGCCGCCGCGCCGAGTGCGGTCGCGGCGAGCGGTCTGCGGCGGCTGAGGCCGGGCGTGGGGATGCGGCTGGGTGTGGCGGTTCGGGGTGAGTCCGCCTGATGTCCCGTGAATCCGATCACCCCCAAGTGCCGGATCTGTACACTCCGTTACCCGTCAGAACCGTGATCGAGGGGTGGGACGGTGCCGGTGACACCAGCGGCCGGGGACAGAGTCGACGGCCGGTATCTCCTGCACGAGCCCATCGGCACCGGCGGCATGGGCGTCGTGTGGCGGGCGTGGGACGAGCGGCTGCAACGGTGGGTCGCGGTCAAGTGCGCGCGCCTGGACGACGATCGGGCCACCCGACGGCTCATGGGTGAGGCGCGCAACGCGGGGCGGCTGCACCACCCGAACATCGTCGCCGTCTTCGACTTCGTCGACGAGGGTGCCATCTGCTGGATCGTCATGGAGTACGTCCCCTCCCGCAGCCTCGCCCAACTCATGGCGGAGCGCGGCCCGTTGGCGCCCGAGGAGGCCGGGTCGATCGGCTGCCAGATCGCGGACGCGCTGGTGAAGTCGCATCACGCGGGCGTGGTGCACGGCGATGTGACCCCGGAGAACATCCTCGTCACCGACGAAGGCGTCGCCAGGCTCACCGACTTCGGGATCTCCCGTGCCCTGTGGAACGACGTCACGCAGAGCACGACGGGCAGCGTGCGCGGCAAACCCCGTTATCTGGCCCCCGAGGTGGCCAAGGGGCAGCCGCTCGGGCAGAAGGCGGACGTGTTCTCCCTGGGCGCCTCGCTGTTCGCGGCGGTCGAGGGGCAGTCGCCGTACGGCGAGGCCGAGCACCTGATGACGTATCTGACCCGGGCCGTCCAGGGCCAGCTGGAGACCGCGCACCGGGCCGGGCAACTGACCGAGCCGCTGGCCGCGTTGCTGGAGGTGGAGCCCCGGAACAGACCCGAGGCCACGCGGGCGCTCGAACTGCTGCGGCAGGCCACCCCGCCGCCCGCGCACGTCCAGGACCGGCTCGACCGCAGCACGCTCGAACTCACCTCCCGGACCATGCGGTTGGGAGGCGTCGTACGCGCTGCCAAGGACGGCCTCACGGTCCCGGTGCCCCGCCGTCGCGCCCTGGCGATCGCGGCCGTGGCGGTGGTCACGGGCGGTGCGCTCGCGGCCGGGCTCGTCCTCCTCGCCCCCTGGGACTCGCGGGGCGCGGACGGCAAGGACACCGTCGGCTCCGACGCGAAGCCCTCGGCCACGGCATCGGCGCGGGCCGGAACCATCGGCGACGAACGTACCGCCGACCCCTGCGGACTGATCGACGCCGCCTCGCTGAGCCGCTTCGGTACCACCGTGCTGGACCCGGACTACGGCGACATCGACCGGTGCGACGTCATCCTGCTCAACAACGGCGGCAAGGACAACGCCGGCGTGCAGGTCAACCTCGACTCCGACAGGGACAAGTTCGACGACATCGAGTCCACCCAGCTGGTCCCCGACACCGACCTCACGCGGGTGGCGATCAAGCGGAACGGGGTGTTCTGCGAACGGGCCGTCCTGACCCCCGACGGCAAGCAGATCCGCGTCATCGGGCAGCAGTTCGACACGAAGACGGCGCCCGACCCGTGCCAGATGGCCGACACCGCCACCGATCACGTGGTCAGCGTGCTGGCCCACGGTCCGGTGCCCCGGCGCACGGTGGCGTGGCCCAAGTGGTCCCTGGCCAACCTCAATGCCTGCTCGCTGCTCGACGCCGACGAACTCAAGCGGCTGCCCGGCGTCCAATTCGACAACGAGGACCACGGGTTCGGCTCCTGGAACTGCGACTGGTCCAGCGACGGCGACGGCGACCGCGAGGTGGAGATCCGGTTCACCCGGGACAGCTCGCTGGACAGCGACGACGGAACGGTGGTGAACGTCGCCGGCACCAAGAGCTACTACCAACCGAACGACGAAGAGGACGACAGCTGCACCGTACGGACCCCACACCGCGTCTACACGGACTCCGTCGGCGAGCGGACCGTCGAGATCCTCCAGCTGATCGTCTACGCGCCGGAGTCGAGCAAGCAACTGTGCGACAGCGCGGCGGAGTTCGCGGCCGTTGTCGTGAAGAACATCGCGAAGGAACAGGCGGAGCGGTGACATGACGCCACCGGGAAACCCCGACACCCCGCCGGGAACCCCCGACACCCCGCCGGGAACCCCCGACGCCCCGCGGGGAGCATCCGATCCCCTGGAGGGCGGCCGACGCCTGCCCGCCTCCCACGGCAGCCTCGCCCGGGGCGCGTCCGCGCCGCTGCCCGGCACGCTCTTCGCGCTCGCGCTGACCGGCGGCATGACGCTGGGTCCCGGCGACGGCCGCGAGGTCCTGTTCGGCCGCAACCGGCCCGAGGTACATGTCTGCGTCGGCGAGGACGACCCCCAAGTCAGCCGCCACCAGGGCACGTTGACCCACCGAGCCGGCCGCTGGTGGGTGAGCAACGTCGGACGGCTGCCGCTCCGCAGCGCCGGCGGCCGACTGCTGTTCCGGAACGAGGATCCCCTGCCGCTGGACACCGGCTACACTCCGCTGTTCGCCGGTGGTTCCCGTGGCCGCGAGCACCTGCTGGAGGTCTTCGTCACCGGCCCCGAGGGGCTACGGCCGCAGCCCCGGCACGAGGACGTCACCCGGCCGCCCCGGGTGTGGGTGCTCACCGAACAGGAGAAGCTCGCCCTCGTCGTCCTCGGCCGACGCTATCTGCTGCACGAACCCCGGCCGCAGCCGCTCACCTGGCGGCAGACCGCCGCCGAACTCGGCGAGGTGCAGCCCGGCGCCGGCTGGACCGACAAGCGCGTCGAGCACCTGGTCAACGGCGTGCGCACCCGCCTCTCCCGCGACGGCGTGCCCTGGCTGACCCGCGAGGAACTCGGCGAACCGGTCGGCAACGCCCTCAACGACCATCTGATCCGGGCCCTGTTGGCGTCGACGACGCTCGTCCCGATGGACCTGGCACTGATCGACGCCGCTTGACGTCCGGTCCGGGCGGGGGCGGGCGGGGACGGGGGGCGGCGGCCGGTCCCCCGATCCGGCCGCCTGGTCTCTTCTCGCTCGTCCCCGCCATCGGCTGCTCCTCCCCGTCGTACCGGCAGCCGTCAGCTTGGTACGACCGGCCCGGGACCCCTCCCGAGAGCAGGGGGCAGGGTGGGAGGGGAGGGGAGGGTCAAGGCTGTACGGGCATGGTCCAGCAGTTGGAGCGGGTCGGCTTGCCCGCGAGGCGGTCGGTGAGCCAGGAGATGGCGGCGCCCTGGTCGGTGAGGAGCGGCGCGAAGTGGTTGAGGAGCGCGCTGCCGACACCGGGCAGGACGACGGCCTTGTACGTGACGTCGGCGCCCTTCGCGCACCAGTCGAGGGCGAGTTGGCGGGCTTGGGCGTGCGGGACGAGGTTGTCGCTGACGCCGGTGGCGAGGCGGACGGGGCCGGACGGTTTCAGCGTGCCGATGCGCTGCTCGTCAAGGAAGGCCCGTAGCGCGGGAGTTGAGGCGATGATGTCGCTGATGGACTCCCCGTCGGTGGTCCAACTGCTGCTCTGTGTATAGCCGTAGCCGAACAGTGCGTCGCCGACGCACATCGTCGACAGGTCGGTGAGCGCGGCCTTCCCGGCGTCGTTGAGATGCGCCTCGGCGAGTGGCTTCAGGGCCGGGTCGGACTGCAGGAACCCGTTGAGGGACCAGCCCAGCGCGCCCGCGAGTTCGCTGCCGTCGATGGCCTTGGTGACGGAGGTGAGATCGGCGGGCGGGGCTCCGGCGTAGGTCCCGGCGAGGGTGACGTCGGGGGCGTAGGAGGCCTGGAGTTCGGCGGCCGCGGCGGTGGCTCCGCCGCCCTGGCTGTACCCGTAGAGCCCGACGGGGGAGTCGGCGGTGACCGAGGCGCCGGTCACCGAACGGGCCGCGCGTACGGCGTCCAGCACCGCGTGCGCCTCGTCGATCCGGTTGACGTAGGTGTGCAGCCGGTCCGTGGCGCCGAGTCCGACGTAGTCGGTGACGACGACGGCGACGCCCTTGGCGAGGAGGCGGTAGATCGCCAGATCCTCGTAACCGACGGAAAGCGTCTGGCTGTTGAGGGACAGCGGATGCTCAAGCCCCATGGACGCGGAGCACTGGTCGCCCTGTCCGAGGGTGCCGGGGGCGAGGGCGACGAGGGGGCGCGGGCCGTCGCCGGTCCAGTCGGCGGACGGCTCGATGTAGGCACCGGTGACGGCGACGGGCTGCCCGTTCGAGTCGGTGGACTTGTACATCAGCCGGGTCGCGGTACCGGGCAGGGTGCTGCCGTCGAGTCCGGGCAGGCTCAGGGCGAGGGGGAGGGGCTCGCTGCGGATGAGGGTGCCGTCGGAGGTGGGGAGGGAGGTGGGCGAGTTGTAGAACTCGGGGATGGTGACGCCTCTGGAGACGATCTCGTCCGAGGCGGTTGCGGCGGTGGCGGTCGTGAGGGCGAGGCACTGGGCGCCGAGACAGGCGGTGGCGGTGAGTGCGGCGGCGAGCAGGCTTCGTTTGCGTGCGGGCATGCGTGCGGGCATGGCGAACCTCCTGTGGAGCGGCCGTCCGGAGAATGGTTCGCCTGGAACTTACCTGCGGGTAAGTTACTCGTGATACCTGTCGGTAGGTTACGTTTCGGTAATGTGACGGACTGTCGGCTGATTCTGTGAGTCGCTACCGGTCGGCCATCAGTCCGCCGCCGTTGCCACCGCCACCGCCACCGCCACCGCCACCGCCACCGCCACCGCCACCGCCACCGCCACCGCCACCAGCTCCAGGAACCCGGCGACGGCCTGCGGCTCGCTCACCATCAGGTCGTGGCCGGTGTCGATGTCCCACAACCGCCCGGCCGCGCGCGCCGGTTCGAGGTCCGCCGGATCGCGGTACGGCAGCGTCGAGGTGCAGACGATCTGGGATCGGTCGTCGTTACGGTGGGGGCATGACCGACGCCGCCATCCCCCCGAACGGCTCGCCCGACGACCAGAACCGCATCGCCGACCCCGACCGTGACCCCGACCCTGACCACGTCCCCGGGCTACCACTGCGCGACCTCCCCGGCTTCACCCACCGCTGGGTCGACGCGGACGGAATCCGGCTGCACGCCGTGGAAGGCGGACAGCCGAGCGCTCCTACGGTCGTGCTGCTCGCCGGATTCCCGCAGACCTGGTGGGCCTGGCACAAGGTGATGCCGCGCCTCGCCGAGCGCTTCCACGTGATCGCGGTCGACCTGCCGGGACAGGGCCACTCCGACCGACCCCAGCAGGGCTACGACACCCACACCCTCGCCTCGCGCGTCCAGGCCGCGCTGACCGCGCTCGACGTGCCGAAGTACTGGCTCGCCGCCCATGACATCGGAGCCTGCGTCGCCTTCTCGCTCGCCGTGAAGTACCAGGACCGCCTGCACGGCGTCGCCCTGCTCGACGCCGGCATCCCCGGGATCACCCTCCCGGACAGCATCCCCACGGACCCCGAACGAGCCTGGAAAACCTGGCACTTGGCGTTCCACCTGGTGCCCGACCTGCCCGAGACCCTGATCACCGGCCGCGAACGGGACTACGTGGGCTGGTTCTTGAGGGCCAAGACGCTGTCCCCGGACACGTTCGACAGCGCCGACATCGACCACTACGCCGCGTCGATCGCAGCTGAGGGAGGCCTCCGAGCAGCCCTCGGCTACTTCCGCGAAGCCGAGGAATCGGGCCGCAAGAACCGTGCCGCCCTCACCTCCGCGGACGGGCAGGGCCACTTGACCCTCCCGGTCCTGGGGATCTCCAGCTCCCACGGCTCGATCCCCGACATGGCCGCCTCCCTCAGCCCCTGGGCGGACAACGTCACCGGCGTCGTCATCCCGCAGGCCGGCCACTTCATCCCCGATGAGCAACCTGACGCGGTCGCGGGGGCGTTGAGCGCGTTCATCGATCATGTGGGGGGAGAGTAGAAGGGGTTCCAGCGCGGCACGGCTCTCGGTCCGCCGGTTTGTCAGTGGCGTCGAATACGTTGTTGAGCATGACTAGTTGGATCCGCTACGGCGTCATGGCATGGATGGCAGAGGACCGGTACGGGGAAGACGAAACGGTCCTGGTCTACTTCAAGGGGACCGACCGGGCCGCCCTGGCCGAAGGACTGACCGCGCAACACCGCCCGCCCTTCGCCTACGGCAACGCCACGGCACCCGGCGACTGGGGCGTGATCGTGCACCACATGTTCAACCCCGCCCGCAACGACTACGAAGGCGTCGACTACCGCAAACTCTGCCCCCAGGGCACGGAGTTGATGGTGTTCGTCCCCAACCCGTCCATCGCCAAGGGCCACGGACCGCACGCGTACCACTACAAGGACGGCGAGACCTCGTCCTGCATCGACTACGAGGATCCCGGCTACGTCGGGGAGTTCTGGCCCAACAAGATGGCCCCCGTCATCACGGCGGCCGGACTGGACCACAGGAGCGAGACCTACGAGGAGCAGCTGACCCAGCTGATCAGTGACCACCTGGGGCTGCCCGCGCTGGACCGCGCCACCTTCACGGTGTTCCGCGACCTGATGGACTCCTACTTCTAGAGATCCCGGCCACACGGCCACGCTCGTCCGCTCAACCCGTCAGACCGTAAGCGCACACACCACCGACGCCACGGCGACCACCACCTCCGCCTCCACCAACGACCCGTCCTCCGAAACCCCCAACGCCGCGACAGTCCCGCTGTGTTGGTTGGCCACCAGCAGACACCCCGGCGCCGGAGTCAGCCCGCGAGGCCAGTTCCCCCGCTCGGAACCTCACCGAGCGGTTCAAGCTCCGTGCCCGCGATCCGGAACGCCGCCACCGTGTCCGCACCCCGGTTGGTGACCCAGACGTAGCGTCCGCACTCCGAAGTCACGATCTCGCCCGGCTGGTTGGGGATGTCCGTTACGGCTGTCGCCCGGCTTCAACTTGCCCGCATCGCTGTCGAGTTGGTACGTGAACACCGTGTCCGCGCCCAGGTCGGTGGCCAGGACGCAACGGCCGGCCGGGTCCGAGATGACCTGGTGGGCGTGGGTGCCCTCCTGGCGGCCGACCACCGGGCCCGAACCCTTGTGCTCGACCACGTCCGTCAGGTCCGCGAGCCTGCCGTCGCCGTCCAGGCGGTGTACCGCCAGCCGCGCCTCGTGCGGGCCCGCGAACACACCAGGTCGCTGTCCCGCAGGAGAGGCAGGACGGCCTCCCTCGCCTCGCCCTCGTTCCACAGCAGGGAACGGAAGTTGATGTCGAGCGAGACCAACACCCCCGCGCTCCTCTTCTACGGCAACCACCCGTCCCGCGAGCCCGCGGACGCGGCCAAGGTGACGACGGACCCGGAGTTCCGCAACGCGGGCAACGCCAACACGTCCTCGTCGCACACCGGCAAGAACACGTACCAGGTCCACCCGTCGTCCCCGGTGATCAGGGCGGGCGCGGTCGTAGCCTCCAACGGCGGCTACGACGCATACGGCAACACGGTGTCGGCTACGGCGGCCCCCAACATCGGCGCGTACAAGGGCACCGGCGGCAACCTGCTGTCCAACGCGGGCTTCGAGACGGGCAGTTTGTCCCCGTGGACGCAGGCGAGCGGTACGGCGTCCTCGGTGACGGCGTCCAACTCCCGTACGGGAGCTGACACGTTGACGACAGCGGCGCGAACCAGGCGCTGACCGGCCTGACGCCGTCGACGACGTACCTGCTGACGGGCTGGGGCAAGGTGGCCACGGCCGGCGAGACCCTCGCCATCGGCGTGAAGAGCTTCGGCGGCACGGAGATGTACCTGCGGGGCTCGACGACGACGTACGCACAGCAGCCGATCTTCTTCACGACGGGCGTCTTCAACACCTCGGCGTCGGTGTACTGCTACAAGAACTCCGGTTCGGCGGCGGGGTATTGCGACGACTTCACGGTGGTGAAGCTGCCCTGATCCCTGCACTTCAGCATGGGCTCCCGGGTCATGGACCCGGGGGTTCGTGGTGCAGTCCCTCCGCGTCGGGCAGAGGGGAGCCGGGGTGAAGCGCGCTCGGCCCGGCTTGTACTGTTCCGCCTGCGCAACGCCCAGACGGGCCACAGAACCTGAACCTCTCCGGAGAAACCGTGCAGACGCAGATATCGACCCGACGCTCCCCTTCTTCCTGGCGCAGACCGTCCGCCATCGCGACGACGGCCGCCGTGACGCTGCTCGGGCTCGGTACGGCGGCCGCCCCGGCCTCGGCCTCGACGTACGACTGGTCGGTGTCGTGCTCGCAGGTGACCGTCGATCTCACGGGCTACAACGTGATTGTCGTGCAGTCCGTCGACGTGACGGCGGACGGCACGGCGCTGGGAACGAGGCTGAATTTCCGCGACGACTTCCACCACACGTACACCATCCCGAGCCACAGCAAGCCGGTCTCGATCCGTCTCGTGGTGACGCCGGGCAGCGAGGACGGCCAGGCTGTCGACGAGACGAAGACGTCTCCGGTGTGCGGGGAGGAGAGTGCGTCGCCGACTCCGTCCGCTACGCCTACGGGTGCTACGGGTACGGGTACGGCCGAGCCGACCCCTACCGCGTCGAGTGGAACGCCGTCGGACGCGTCCTCCGCGTCCACGCTGTCGTCGCCGAGTGCATCGCCCTCCGTCTCCGCACCTCCGCTCGCCGAGACGGGTGCCTCCGGCTCCACCCCGCTGATCGCCGGGACGGCCGGTGCGGTTGTTCTGGCCGGCGCCGCCCTGCTGGTCGTCACACGGCGACGCCGGTCCGCCCAGCACTGACCCGGACGCACGCACCGACTTGGCGGAGACCGGGGCGCGACAAGTGCCCTGTATGCGCTGCCCACATGACGAGCGACCAGGACGGCCGGTACCCGGGCCGTCCTGGCGCGATGATCCGGATCCTGGGTCTGGGTCTGGGTCTGGGGCTAGGTCTGAGGGGGGAGCTGCCTCGTACCCAAGGCAGCTGCGCTGCGGGCGTTCAGAGCAGCACTCCCTGTGAGGCGACGCCTGGGGCCGGGAAGGGGAACCAGCCGGTGAGGGAAACCGCCCTGAGAGGGCCTTCGCCCTGCGCCCCCGCTGGGACACGAACGTCAGGACTCGAACCTGCGATACCCGTTTGTGGGAGCCCGGTGAGAGTCCGAGAGGAGTTCGATTCAAGCCCGCTCCGACGGCAGCTTCTTACGGCTTCTTACCGCTTCCTGCGCGGCGGCGCAGTCCGGTTCGGGGACTCAAGTGCGTTGGTATCCGCAGCCGTTGATGCCATCGGTGGATGCCACCCGGGCTAGCGCTTCTTACGTATCTTGCACTTCTTCGCCGTGGTTCCCCGGCCCCTTCTGGTGCTCTTGTGGCGCGGTCTCGTTGGTGCGCGCCCTGTGATGGACCTCCTGTGCCAACAAGTCCATCGGGATGCGTCTCAGAGGTGGTGTTTTGATGCTTTCACCAGTCGGCTGACGTCGTCGCGAGTGGTGACTCTGCGCTGGTCAAGATCGGTTCTGGTATCAGACTTGGACAGTGCCGTGATGTCCGTGAGTACGGTTTCCGCAGTCTGGGCCAGGGTTTCGTCATCTGTGAGCATCTGCACCCGGAACAGTGCCTCTTGGGCGTTGGAGCGCAGATCGTAGGCGCGGATCCGCACAGCGTCGGGGTTCTCCGGCGGCGGCTGTTCGTGCTCGCAGAACCAGAGGTGTACCAGGCAGCGGCGGTAGTTGATGAGCGCGCCGGCGTAGGCGGAGTAGGCATCCAGTCGCTCCTGCCGGAGCTTCTCGCGGCGGGTGAACTGGTGCCCCTTGTCGGTGGTGCGCTGCTGAAACGCCAGGGTGAGCCCCGAACCGAGCAGGGTTCCCAGAACGGCTATGGCACTGGCGATGATGGTCTCCACGTTCCCAGCTGATCACGTGTCGTGGATCCCGGTGTGGCGCCCACCCAACTCGACCGTCACCAACACGCTTTCCAACTGTGGGGGTGGGGTGTCGAGGTTCGTACGAGGGCGTTCACCTGGGGTCATGAGCGGATGGGCTATGTCTATGAAGCGACGCTCGGTCTCGCCTGAACGCCATGAACGGCGCTGAATGAGACGGAAACGTAGACGGCCTCGAAGACGGTGTTGCGTCTCCCCTGCTCCAGGGAACGGATGTTGATCACGCCTATTGAATCGTTCCGACTCTGTGGGTGACCCTGAAGATCGCAGAATGGTTCACAGAGAGTGCTGGTGTGCACCCTCGGGCACGCTGCGGCATATCCAGTACAGGACGACCGTCGTGTTGCGTATCGTCTGACCCATGGCAAGCACAGTCTGCGGTTGGTGTGGCCACCTCACACACATGACGCTCGTGGCTCCGGTCGTAGAGCTTCCCAACGAACACACGGCGTCCGGGCACTCAGTGTTCACTGCTGCGTTTCGGTGCGACAACGAGCACTGTCACCAACTGTCCATTGCGCAGGCGGAGATGTACGTCAGCTCTGCACCCAGGAACCAGACAGATTTGGGCAGCAGGTTGCAGCAGCAGCCGGATCTGGTGTGGACACCCAGCAAGGTGAGTCGACCGGAGTTTCCGGACGTCCCTCAACAGATCGCAGACACAGCTAGCGAGGCTCACGCCTGCCTATCTATTCATGCCTACCGCGGCGCTGTAGGGCTCGCGCGGGCTGTGGTAGAGGCGACGGCCAAGGACCAGGGCATCAGCCGTGGCCCGCTGGTACAGAAGATCGATGATCTTCATAGCCAGGGCCTGATCAGAGATATCACTCGTGAGCTGGCGCATGAGATCCGTGAGGGCGGTAACGAAATTGCGCACGGCGACCTGGCGGATGAGCTGATGCCGTCAGAGGACGCGAACGCCATCGTAGCCCTGATGGATGAGATCTTGGAGGAGGTGTACCAGGGGCCGGCTCGCATGATGGCGCTCAAGAAGAGCCGCCTAGACCGCCAGCAGCGCAATGCGACGGAAAAGGTCGGAGCGCAGGCAGCCTCTTCGTAGGATTACCCGTTGCTTCTGCTCCATCAGCCCCGCTAGGACGTGTGGGTACTGGACCATCAGCTTGGGTTTCTTGACGGCGGTTGCTGCACTGACCTGGAGCGGAGTGGGGTTGGAGCCCTGATCGCACTTGGGGTTGGCCCCCGTGGTTCCCCGCTGGATCTGGCAGGCGAATGGCACGGCTCCTGCGTCGAACTGTCCGGGCGGGGGCTATGCCTTGGAACGTTTGAGCCTCAGCCCACGACAGTCAGCCACGATGGCGGGTGCAGTGACGGATCAGGCGCGCGTGTGCCAGGGCACCCCTCCCGGGCCTCAGCCACGCTGCTCGGTGGTATCCATCAGAGCAAGATCCGACGGCCGAAGCGCAGCGGTAGGACTTCGGATGATGTCCTCTTTGTCCTGCAGCAACTTGAGCAAGTGCCAGGTATTGTCCCAATGTGGGTTTTACCTGCTGCGATGGTCCAGCAGGTGTGCTCGCACGCCCGGTATTGTTTGCCGCGATTGTCACGCAGTTAGACAATCAGGCCATCGCGAGGGTCGAAGCAGGCTACGCCTATGAAGCCTGGCTATCGACGATGACTTCGGAAGCGAGAAGTCTTGCAAGAGCAATGTCTGGCCCTAGCGCGTCGGCTTCCTCGCTTTGCGGCAAGAGTGCTGGTACGTCCTCAAATCTCGGATCATCCTTGGCGTGAACAATTCGGTTTCTGATCTTGTAAATGCGATCGGCGACTTGGGTAGCCAACGGAGTTTGCGTATTCTTTGGATTTACGATGCCTACCCCTTGAATTGGGCCGCCTTTGGCGAAATGATCGCCCCAGCCCCCCTTCTGGAAGAAATCCTCGATCCTCTCATGTCGCACGCATTCTGTGATTAGAGTGCGCAACTGACTTGACTCTGTCGCGTTCAGGGAACGCTCGCCAATTTTCAGAACGCGTAGCAGATCCTCTCTGTCTGACCTGCTGAATCTCGGGTCTGAGAGTTCTTTGCCGAGTTGCCTGAGCGCGGTTCGCTTGACCGCTGCCGGGAAATAGAACTCAAGGACCTGATAGTAGGACAGGAAAGAGAGTGGCGGATTTTCAAGGACGCTTCCAGCGAATCCAAATAGTGTCGACATCTCTGCGTTGACGCGAGTTTCAGGATAACGTGCAAAGCTGTCCAAGTCTTCGCGCGCGAGGCCTTGGTTTCGATTATTTGAAGGCCACCTTACGGTTCTCAATCTCACGCCATTGCGGACATCGAGCTCATAAAAGAATGAGCTGGTAATTTCCCTCGCTTGATCTTCCATGGATTGCTGATCTAGCGGGCTGGGAAAATGCAATTTAAGACTATATGGCGTGTTGAAAGTTGCGATGTTTGGTCGAGCACGGCCTGGTGTGATCCACAGTAATGCAGCTGGAGACACGCTCGACAACTCAAGGCAAGGTGCGCTCGCTGTTCCCTGGATGTGCAGAACTGCCCGTGCTGCCCTGGGGCCCAGGTCGCATCGAGGTAGGGTTACTTCGCCATTCGAATGTCGACAGTCTGGAACACCCTCAGGCGACAGGCCCGAGATGGCGTTTGACAGGCTTGTCGCGTACAGCCCGTTGACTTGCGTTAAGATTTCCAAATATCCGAGACTGGGAATTGCGATGCCGAGGATTTCAGGATGTGGTTGAATTCCCTCTTCGAGCTGGGATCGCAGCTCGCGCACCTCTGAGCGAGGGAGGAAAACTCCACGGCTTCCCGGAGGCTGGCGCCGACTGGTGATGAATTTTGGATTAGCGGAGAACTTCAGGGAGTCACCAGATATCTCAATGAATCGAATCCCGGATTCGGATAGGCTCTTTGCAATGCTCTTTTCTTCGTCTGTTAGTACGGCGGCTTGGATTTCGCCTTCTGTTTTCTCTTGAATCTCTCCTTCGAATACCTCAAAGGATTCCTCTTCTTCCATCGCGCTGCCCTCATCCTCCCTGACGACCTGTTTCGGAGGATCTCATGAAGGGGTGGCTCGCGGTGGCGTTTTCGTGAACCTGGGAACTTGACGCTCGAAGGCCGCTAGAACGGCTTTGGGGTCATGATCTTCGAGGTGCGCGCCAAAGTGGCTGCGTAAAGCTGTGGAGGCGACAACCCCAGCCACGGCGGGCCGCTTCTCTTGCATCAGGTGGCTGATTGCCATATGCGCGGTCCGGGCGCCGGGCGGGCTGGAGCGGAGCGGAGACGGGAGCGCAGGCCTGGCCGGCACCCGGACCGCGCGCGGGGAGCGGAGCGAGCCGCCTTGAACCAGTAGAGAAAGTTGTAACTCACTCGATCGGTTGGGGCGGTGGGGCTTGAAGTCGTACGCGCATGTGGGGAGTTCTGCGGCCTGACGGTGCGCCAGCGGCAGGAAGGTCACTGGGCTTACGGTCCAGGTGATGAGTGTGCGGGCGTGGATGACGGACACCGTCCAGGGCACGCGGCGCAACAGGGCCCGTCGGGTGTTGATGCGGTGGTCGTAGAGCCGTTCCCATGCCTCTTGGGAGGCGTCGGAGTCGAGTGCCGGTGCGATGGTGCGCAGGATCTCGGAGACCCAGTTGTTCGCCTCGGTCTCTGTGTAGGCGTCGTAGGAGCCGAAGAGCGTTGGCGGCTGGCCGTCGTCCAAGTGTCGAGTCCAGCATTCGCACCAAAAGCCTGGGTCGATCGTCGTGCTCAGCACGGGTGCCCTCCTTGTCGTACGTCCGTGAAGAGCTCCGCGGTGACTGTGTGACCGCCGTCGCTGTCGTGGACCACGACCCGGTGCGCGATGGCGCTGACCATGCCCAACCCCCGGCCGTGTTCCGCCTCCTGGTCCTGGTGCTCGACCTTCGGAGCCGTACCGGCGCCCCCGCCATCCGTCACCGACAGAGCGACCACCTGCGACGACACCGCAAGCGCCAGATGGAAACTGCCGGCCTCCCGCCCACTCGCCGTGTGCAGGATCGCGTTCGCGCTCAACTCGCTCACGATCAGTTCCGCGTCCTCGGCCAACGGCGACCCGCGCAGGATGTCCCGCGTCCAGCGCCGCGCCCTGCTGACCTCTTCCGGGAAACCTGGGCAAGTGAGCCCCCAGACCCGCGCAGTGCTCGTATACTCGTGCATACAAGTTCCTTCGTGCTGGTAGGCCGCCATGTGCAGCGGGTTCGGGCTAGACGAGTTTCACGCCGTCGTGGGCGCGGATGGCCGGCGGAGATGTCCCGTCGGCGGAGTCGAGTGCGTCGGTGACGCGGATCGCGTATGCCTCGTCGGCGAGTTCGGATACTTCTTCGCGGGTGGCCCAGCGCAGTGCGCGGGTCTCGTCCCCGGTGGTGGGTGTGCCGTTGGCGGCCTGGCAGCGGAAGACCAGGGAGACGATCAGCCCGGTCATGTTCTTGTAGACGCCGGTGAGGGTCGCGGGGAGTGCGATCTTGATGCCGGTTTCTTCGAGGACTTCGCGCTGGAGGGCCTCGGGGAGGGTTTCGTCTCGCTCGACGACGCCACCCGGGGGTTCCCACTTGCCGTTGTCGCGGCGCTTGATCAGGAGGGCGCGGCCGTGGTCGTCGACGATGACTCCGGCGACGCTCACGGAGTGCGGACGGTCAGTGCTCACGTTCCTCGGCCCTCCCGGCTGGCTAGGCTCTCCACCGTAGCAACAACACTCGCCCACTCGTCTAGATACCTAAAGGAGTACTCGACGTGAGCCCTCTCCGTTCCGGCCTGCTCGGCGATCTCGACCCCACGAGTGATCGTGCGGTCTTCCGGCAGATCGCCGACCAACTGCGCGAGGCCATCGACCGTGGGCGGTTCAAGGAGGGCGAGAAGCTGCCCTCCGAAGCTGACCTGGTCGAGCACTACGGGGTTTCCCGGATGACCGTCCGCAACTCCTTCTCCGTCCTCCAGGGCGAGGGCCTGGTGCATGCCGAGCACGGCAAGGGCGTCTTTGTCCGGCCCCGGCCGCCCGTCCGGCGGCTCGCCTCCGACCGGTTCGCCCGCCGTCACCGCGAGCAGGGCAAGTCCGCGTTCATCGTCGAGGCCGACGCCGCCGGCAGTCATCCCCAGGTCGACAGTCTGGAGGTCAAGGAGGAGAAGGCCAGTCAGGACATCTCCACCCGGCTCGGCTCCGTGCGGAGGGTGCTCGCCCGCAGGCGCCGGTATCTCCTCGACGGGAAGCCGGTCGAGTTCGCCACCTCCTACCTGCCCCTCGACATCGCCCGCGGGACACCGATCGCCGAACCCAACCCGGGCCCCGGCGGCATCTACGCCCGCCTTGAAGAACTCGGTCACCACCTCGACCACTTCGAGGAGGAGATCCGCGCCCGGATGCCCTCGCCCACCGAGGTCAAGACGCTCCGGCTGGCCTCCGGCGTGCCCGTGATCCACCTCATCCGCACCGCGTACGACACCGAAGGGCGGGCCGTGGAAGTCTGCGACACCGTCATGGCAGCTGACGCTTACGTTCTTGCTTATCAGCTTCCGGCGACGTGAACGTGGGCCGTGCCGTGTCTGGTGGGAGCGTGGGTGGGGGATGGCTGCGCGCACGGCGGGCCGACTCCATGGTTCGGGATTCCGCTGCTGCTCGCTGAAGGGCCTGGGCCACCTGCTCGGCGTCCTCCGGGGAGAGTTGCATCTCCTGGGTCCAGAGGATCGACAGCCTGATGTTGCCGGTCATTAGGTTCAGGGCAACGTCGGCTTCGGCTCCGGTGCCGGTGGCGTCCTGTACGGCCAAGTCGAGATCGCTTCTGAACACGCTCATGGTGAGGAGGTCCCAGGGTCGGTGGCGGTGAGATCCCACAGCGGAGCCGCGTACTGCTCTGGCGTGGTCTCCATGAGCAGGGTCCGTAGGGTTTCGCGCTGGCTGCCGGGAAGGTTCAGGGCTTCGGTTAGGCGGCGGAACGTCGTGTGAGTGATTCCGCGACTGCGTGCTTCGTCCTCGAACTTGTCGAGTTGGGACAGCACGATGCCGGGCTCTAGTTCCTCCGCCAGCTGGTCCTCGAGTTGCGCGGCCTTGTTCCGTTCGTAGTCGATTTCCGAGTAGCCGCAGACTTCGCGGCTGTGAGTCTCCGCCTCGGTCAGAGTCGTCGTGGACAGGATGGCGCCGGCCAACTCGTTGCGCCTCAGGGCGGTTTCCAAGTCGACCTCGTGGGCTGTCGGGCTGTCGTTCGTGAGGGAGATGGGGAGCCCTGCGTCCCGTACTTCGCAGATGCCTCTTACCCCTCGTGCAGTTGCGGCGAGCATCCCGGTTGCCTCGGAGGGGTGCCATTCCAGGATCGCGCTGACGGGTTCCACGTCCTTCTCCGTGAAGGTGTGGACCAGAGGGCCGAGGACGCTGAGTACCTCATTGACGGGGAGTTCGCCGTCCAGGCCGGGGCCGGCGACCAGGAGGCGGATCGGTGCGTTCACTTGGCAGCATGCGGCCAGGGTCAGGGCGTCGGCGAGTGGGCTCTTCAGTGTTGGTTCGTTGCCTCGCGCGAGGATGTCGCCGCCTACATCCAGGAGGTCGATCGACGTCGGCTCCAAGTGGCTTACCAGCTCTTCGAGTTGGCGAACCAGGCCCTCGACACCGTTGTACGGGTTGATCAGTGCGAAGGTGTGTGGGAGTTCTGCCGCGAGTCGGGGGAGCGTCGAGCCTGCCGGAGCGATCGGGTGGGCCTCCGGCGGCACTGACCACACCGACCGAGTGAGTGGTTCGAGGCCCGTGAAGTCGGAGGGGCTTCGGGGGCCCGGGACGGGGTCGACCAGCAGGCGGTCCCAGGCGTACGTGAGGATCACCGCCGCCCGGGTCTCGTCGCCGTACAGCGCTGCGGCAAGCATCGCGGCGGCGACCGCGTCGCCGCCTCCTCCTGCTGCGACGATCAACCTCGTCATGCGCCCAAGACTACGAGGTCGGGCAGGGGGCCGCTCACCCTATAGTGGCTAGAGGCCATAGCCACTTGGGGCGAGGAGGGTGCACATGCCGCAGATCGAAGAGGCCCAGCCGAAGTATCTGCAGATCGCTCACTACATCCGGGATCAGATTCTTCGGGGCGACCTGAGGCCCGGGGACGAGGTGCCCTCGGAACGGCAGCTGGCGGCGAACTGGAAGGTGTCCAGGCCGACCGCCGCGCGGTCGTTGGAGGCGCTGAGTCATCAGGGGCTCGTCGAGAAGCGGCAGGGGTCGGGCACGTATGTGCGCAGCCTTGAAGTCAACCGGCGGGCGCGGGAGTTGTACGGGCGGGCGCGGCAGACCGGGAAGATCTACACCCCTGGTGAGTACGCGGTGATCACCTCGGCCGGTTGGCGGGAAGCTCCTGGTTATGTCGCTGAGGCGCTTGGTCTGGTGAGGGAACGCCGAGCCGTGCAGCGGCGGCGCGTGACCAACAACCAGGACGGGCCCCTCAGTCTGTCCATTTCGTGGTTCGCGCCGGACGTGGGCGAGCGGGCGCCGAAGTTGCTGGAGCCGGAGCGGATCCAAGAGGGCACCTTGATGTACGTCGAGAACATGACGGGTCGGCAAGGGAGTTACGCCGAAGACCGCATGTGTGCTCGGCAGGGGACCGAGGAGGAGGCTGCTGATCTCCAACTGGAGCCCGGATCAGCCGTCTTGGTCGTGCATCACGTCGTATTCGATCTCCAGGACCGGCCGTTGGAGTTCGCTGAAGCCACTTATCCGCCGCACCGTTGGGCGTTCGAGCAGGGGTACCCGCTCACCTGATGGGTCGGTGTTTCGGCGAACCGGTTGCATAGCGTAAGTGGCTAATGCCACTATCCAGTAAGTGGCTAAGGCCACTTGGGAGGGATGTGCCGTACCGCGACGGTGCTGCCTCTTCTGCGACGGCAACGGCAAGGAGTGAGCACGGATGATCTGCACGATCGACCGCCATCCTTCTGAGGACTCACCACGACTCGGAGCGATGACCCTGCATCCCTTACCTGAGTCGGTGGGGATCGCGCGGCGCTGGTTCCGGAAGTTCATCGCTCCGTACGACCCTGCCTGTTCGGTCGACGACTGCGTGCTGATGATCTCGGAGTTGGTCACCAACGCCATCGTCTACGGGTGGTCGGAGGACCCATGGGTCGTGCGAGTGGAATGGTTCCGTGAGGGGACTTCGCTCCGGGTCGATGTGCACAACCCAGGGTTCCCGGCGGGTGTGTTGCTGCGGTGCCCCGACGCCGACGATGCGCACGGGCGCGGGTTGCTCCTCGTCGACTCCATCGCCGAGTCCTGGCATTCCGGGCCCAGTTGTTTTGGTGGGACGGTTGTTTCCTTTGTGGTGGCCGATGCTTGGGGAGCGGACTGATCTCGGTACGTCGCCGATCATCGGGTACGGCAGTCAGGGCCCAGGTCGATGACCCGGGCCCTGACTGCGTTGTGGTTGAAGCAGCCTCAGTCCGTCTCCCCCGGCTTCACCACCGTGCTCACGAAGTCGCCGATCGCCCCCAGCGTCGCCCCCAGCGCCTCGATCTGCGGGAAGTGGGCCGCGTTCGCGATCGGGGCGAAGTGGCCGTTGGGGAAGGCGTCGGCGTAGCCGCGGCCGTACTTGAGGGGGGCTATGCCGTCCTCCTCGCCCCAGACGACCAGGACCGGAACCGTGACCCGGTGGAGGCGGCCGCGGAGCTTCGGGTCGTAGGTGAAGTGGTCGCCGCCGTAGATCGCGAGGGTCTTCTGGTTGGCGCCGGCCGCGGCTCGCTGTTCGTCAGTGAAGGAGGCGAAGTCGGGGCGGAACTTGGCGTTGGCGAAGGAGAGTTGGCTGATGTCGGAGGGGGCCATGGTGCGCGGGTCTACGACGCGGTTCTCGACCATGTGGGCGTGGATGCCTACCGCGTTCAGGAGGGTCAGGGCGCCGATGCGGTTCTGGTTGTCGCGGAGGGCCATCTCTGCCGCGATCCAGCCGCCGACCGAGTTGCCGATCACCATGACGCCCTTGAGGTCCAGCGTGTCGAGCAGGTCCAGGTAGGCGATGGCCAGGTCGGCGACCGTGTCGAAGTGCTCCGGGCGGGGCGTGCCGTCGAAGCCGGGGTGGGTCGGTGTGACGACGTATGCGTGCTCGGAGAGGGCGGAGGAAATGCCCGCGACCGTGCGCGGGCCGGCGCCGCCGTGCAGTACCAGTACGCCCGTGCCCTCGGTGTTCTCGCCGAACTCCTGGACGGTGACGGTGAGTCCGCCGGGGAGGGCGATGGTGCGAGCGGGGGTGGGGGTGGAGACAGGGGTGGTCATGGTGAGGAGTCCTTGTCGCTTGTTCTCGCTTGCTGAGAGCTGGCTCTCATTAAGGTAGGGGGTGGACTCTCTTTATGCAAGTTCACTCTCATGATGAGGGTTGTGTAGTGGTGAGGGTGGGTGCGCGAACGCTCTTGGGGTTCGATGACAAGTACTGGGTGAGACCGTCGTCCGGCGGTCGGAAACGGAGACTCGGTGAAACCGGATGAACCAGCTGAACCGGGTGACCGGCGACGTGGCGGACTCCGCCGTCGCCACCGTCGCGACAACGACCAGCGCGGCACCACTGCCGAACGCGGTCACGACGCCGCCGAATACGGCCACGATGCCCAACACGGTGACAGCGACGCCCAGTTGACCCGGTCCGCGCACGGCGACTCTGCGGCCTTCACCCACCTCGTGAAGACCCACTCCTCCGCCCTGCACGGCTACTTCGCCCGGCGTATGCCCGCCGTGTCGGAGGATCTGCTCGCCGAGACCTGGTTGCAGGCGTTCGCCGCGCGGCGCACGTTCGACCCCGCGCGGGGTTCGGCCCGGGGCTGGCTGTTCGGGGTGGCCCACAACGTGCTCGCCCAGCATCTGCGGCGGGCGGGGCGGACGGAGCCTGTGCCGGGGCCGGATGTCACCGACCCCTGGCAGGTGGTGGACCAGCGGTTGGATGCCGCCGCGATGGCCCCCGCGCTACGCCGGGCGCTCGCCGAACTGCCTGTCGAGGAACGGGAGTTGCTGCTCCTGATCAGTTGGGAGCAGCTCACCCCGAGTGAGGCCGCCGCTGTGGTGGGCATACCGGCGGGCACCGCCCGTTCGCGGCTGCACCGGGCCCGCGGCCGACTGCGCGACCGGCTCACGCTGCCCCGCCCGGCGGGACGGAACCTGACCGCGACAGGAGACCTCGCATGACCACGTACGACGACACGGAGGCGAACGGTATGAACGAGCGAGGCGCACTGCTGGACTTCCCCGGTGCCGATGAACTGGCGACGGCGGGTCACGTCGAGCCGCTGTCGGAGCGGGCGTTGGCCAGGGTGCTGGCGGAGGTCGAGGCGGCGGTGGCCACGGAGGGGACGACGGCCGGCGTTGCCACCGTGACGCCGATCCGGCGGCTGACCGGGCGCCGCCGGGCCCTGATCGGGCTGCTGACCACAGCCGCGGTGGCGACCGGCGTGGTGACGTACGCGAACAACGGCACGACCTCGGCGAGCACCGGCACGCACAGCGAGGCGCGTGCGAACACCGCGTCCGTCTTCCTGGACGACATCTCCACGGTGGCCGCCAGCCAGTCGGCTTCCTCGGGGAAGTACTGGAAGATGCGGACGACGGTCGGGGACGAGTACATCTCGCAGTCCATGGACGAGTACGTCGTCAGCGGTGGCAAGGCCGCCAAGAAGGGGCGGCACCCCGACTGGCAGCTCGGGCCGAAGGACCTCGACTGGAACGGGCTGAACCAACTCACCACCGACCCGGCGAAGTTGCTCGCGCTGCTGCAGACTCCGCCGCGGCCCAAGAGCATCTCGCCCTTCGACCAGGCGAGCAGCCTGCTCACCGAGTCCCCGGCGAGCCCGAAACTGCGGGCCGGACTCTTCAAGGCGATGGCCGGACTGAAGGGCGTCAAGCTGGTCGGCCAGGTCAAGGACAGTACTGGGCGCGGTGGTACGGCAGTTGAGTTCGCCGAGGCCAAGAGCGTCGGCCGGGTGATCGTCGACCCGAAGACCAGCGCGATCCTGGAGTACACCTTCACGTGGACCGCGGGGCCCAGCAAGGGCAAGGTCACCCACCACACGGTCCTGTCGGCGGGCTTCACCGACAAGATCGGCTGATGCGGAACGGGTGGGCGGGGGCGTCTTCTCCTCGCCCACCCGTGTCGGTTGGCATGGTCGCCTACATGTTCCGACTGCTCCGAGGGCTCAGCCGGTGAATTCGTCGACGCCGAGGGCGAAGTCCCAGTGGCCGACCCCGTTGTTGGCGAGGCTCACCGTGACCAGGCCCATTCCTTCCAGCCAGTGCGCCATCTTCAGGCCGCCGGCGTCCAGCGGGCGCAGCCCGAGGCTCTCGATGAATGCCGCCACGTCCGTCTTGGCCTGGGCGTTGTCACCGGCGATGAAGACGCTGGGCCGGCCCTTCTCCAGGACATTGCGGAAGATGGTGTTGAACCCCTTCACCACGCTGGCGCCGGCCGGGGCCACCTTGGCGACCTCCTGCGCGATCGAGGTCTCCTCGCTGTGGGCCAGCCCGTCGAACGTGGCGTTGAAGGGGTTGCTGATGTCGACGATGACCTTGCCCGCGAGGGCGTCCCCGTACTCGGTGACGACCGGGACGACACCGTCGGCCAACAGGGCCGTGATGACGATGTCCCCGGCCGGGACGGCGCCCCACTTGCCCGTCGTCGCGCCGCCGCCCAGGGCCTTGGCCAGGTCGGCGGCCTTGGACTGATCGCGTCCCATGACCTCGACGGTGTTGCCGCCCGCCACCGCGAGCGTGCCGATGGCACGGGCCATGTTCCCCGTACCGATGAGGGTGATGCTGCTCATGAGGTGTGCTCTCTTCCTGTTGCGTTCCCGGTGTGTGGTTCAGATGGCGGTGGTGCCGCCGTCGGTGACCAGTTCCAGGCCGTTGACGTAGCTGGAGTCGTCGGAGGCGAGGAAGAGGGCGACGGTGGCGATTTCTTCGGGGCGGCCCATCTCTCCGCGGGGGATGAGGGACTCGAACGCGGCCCTGGTCGCCTCGTCGAACAGTTCTTCCTGCTTGGCGGTGGCGACCTGGCCGGGGGTCAGGACGTTGACCCGGATCTTGCGGTCGCGCAGTTCGTTGAGCCAGACGCGGGCCCAGGCCTGCTGGACGGCCTTGCTTCCCGCGTAGAGGCTCCAGCCGGGGAAGGCGCCGAGGGAGGCGTTGGATCCGGTCATGAGGATCGAGCCGTTGTCGTTCATCAGCGGCAGTGCCTTCTGCACGGTGAACAGGGTGCCGCGGGCGTTGAGCCAGAAGGCGCGGTGGAACTGCTCTTCGGTGATCTCGCCGAGGGTGGCGGGTTCGCCCATCCCGGCGCTGGCCCACAGCACGTCGATCGAGCCCTTTTCCCGCTTGACGGTGTCGAACAGGCGGTCCAGGTCCTCCAGATCGGCCGCGTCACCCTGGACGGCGGTGACGTTGCGGCCGATCAGCTTGACGGCGTCGTCCAGTGCTTCCTGCCGCCGGGCCTGGATGAAGACGTGCGCTCCTTCCTCGACGAACAGCTTGGCGCCGGCCAGTGCCATGCCGGTGGATCCACCGGTGATCACCGCTACCTTGCCATCGAGCTTTCCCATGACCACTCCATTGAATTGATAGGTATCCGAATCGGCTATCCGAATGAATTGACGATGGTCCGAAACGATAAACCGGTGTAATTTGAACCCTTGTCATTTCCCGACTCGTTGCGATTCGGGTCCCAGAAGTCAGCCGGCGGGGAAATAATGGCCGTTGTCCAAATCGGCGAGCAGGCCGGGCTGAGCGGGTTCCCAGCCGAGGGTCCGGCGGGTGATGAGATTCGACGCCGGGTAGCTCTGCGTGACTATGTTCGCGAGGAATCCGAAATATCCCGGCACCATCAGGATGTCCGCGGGAACGCTTACGACGGGCAGGCCCAGACGGCTGCCGATGGCCTCGGCGATCTCGCGGAACGGGATGCCCCCGTCCCCGTCCCCGACTGCGTGCCAGTACTTGCCGGCCGGCCCCTTCTCCAGCGCCAAGCGGAACAAGGAGGCGACATCGCGGATGTGCACGGCGTTCCACAGGTTCGCGCCGTCGCCGGGGTAGCCGACGTAACCCTTCTCCTTCGCGAGCGCGATCAGTACGGGGAGGAAGCCGGCACGGTCGGTCGTGCCGTGCGCGATGTTGGCGATCCGCACGATCGAGGACCGCACCCCCTGCTCGGCGAGGCCGATCACGGTGGTTTCCACGATGTTGCGAATCCGCAGGGTGCCCTTGTACTCGTCGCCGCTGGGAAGGGCCGGGTCCTCCTCGGTGACCGGCCGGCCCAGGTCCCCGCCCGAGCCTATGCTTCCCGCTGCGACCAGCGGCTTTCCGGTTCCCGCGAGTGCCTCGCCGTACGCGAGCATGATCGGGAGTTCCGCCGCGGCCACGGCGTCGAGCCCGCCGGAGGGAAGCAGGTCCTGCCGGTGCGCGACGTGGATGACGCCGTCGGAGTCCGCGGCCGCTTCCTTGAGTCCGTCGAGATCCTGGAGGCTGCCGCGACGCACCTTCGCGCCGAGCGCGGACAGCGCCGCCGCGGCGGTGTCCGACCGGGCCAGGCCGGTGACCTCGTGCCCGGCGGCGATGAGTTCGGGGACGATGTGCGAACCGGAATGGCCGGTCCCGCCAGTGACGAAAACGCGCATGGTGCTGCTCCTTGTGGGTGCGGTCAGTTGAGGCGAGGGCGGTCAGTTGAAGCGAGCGCGGTCAGCTGAGAATGCTGACGCCGAGGGAGAAGTCGGTGTGCTTGACGGAGTGGGCGACGAGGCCCAGTTGCAACAGGGCGACGTTCTCCAGCGCCCGCGCCATCGGCAGTTCCCCGGTGTCCATCGGGCGTAGCCCCAGGCTCTCGATGAACGCCGACACGCGTGCTTTTGCCTGTGCGTCGTCGCCGGCGATGAACACGTCCAAGGTGCGACCCTCGGCCGGGCCGGCCGCCAGAACATGGGAGAACAGGGCGTTGAACGCCTTGACGACCTGCGCGCCGACGGGGGCCGCCTTGGCGATCTCCTGCGCGCCGGAAGTGCCGGTGGGGGTGACGAAGCTCTGGAAATCGGGGGTGATGGGGTTGGTGATGTCGATGATGACCTTGCCGCGCAGGGTGTCCCCGTACTCGCTCACCACCGCCGCCGCGGCGCCGTACGGCACGGCGAGGACCACGAAGTCGCCGGCCGGGGCGGCGCCGGCCGGCCCGACAATGGCGCCGTCGAGCGCGACGGCCAATTCCTTGGCCTTGGCCGGGTCGCGGCCGATGATCTCGACGGCGTTGCCGCCGGCCAGCGCCCGGCCGGCCAGGGCGCTGGCCATGTTCCCCAGGCCGATAATGCTGATGCTGCTCATTGGTGTGCCTGCTTTCCGGAACTGGACAGGACGCTGTGCCCACCCCGCTATTGCTTACGGTTGTGTCGTCGACGCCGCCGAATTCTTGTGCCAAATTCCTGTGCCGAATTTCTGTGCCGAATTCGCTTCGGTCTCATCAGGTACTTATTCAGGCTGCCACTGGCCCGAGTCGGTGTCCAAGACTTCTTTTAGGCATGGTGATACCCTGAATGCATCACCGGACCGGGAGGCGCTATGGATCTGGATCTGGACCTGCGCAAACTGCGTTACTTCGTCGCCGTGGCCGACCGGTTGCACTTCGGCCGCGCCGCCGATGAGCTGCACATCGCGCAGCCGGTGCTCAGCCGGCAGATCCGTGCGCTGGAGCAGGATCTCGGCGCCTCGCTGTTCATCAGGGATCGGCACGGCGTGGCGCTGACCGACGCGGGCCGACAGCTGCTGGCCGACGCCGGTCCGCTGCTCGCCTCCACGCACGCGGTCCGCCGCCGGGTGTCCGTGGCCGCTCGCGGCAGCCGGCGGCTGATGGTCGGTTTCCGGGCCGGTATCCCGGTCATCCCGGCGGCGCGGGCGTTCGAGGCCCGGCACCCGGATGTGATCGTGGACGTGCAGCGGATCGAAGGGGACGAGCAGGCCCCGATGCTGCTCGACGGCCGCATCGACGTCGCCTATGTACGGCTGCCCATCGACGAGACCGGCCTGCGCGTCACCCCGCTGTACACCGAGCCGCGGGTGGCGGTGCTGCCCGCCGGCCACCGGTTGGCCGGCAAGGAGGAGCTCACCGAGGCCGACCTGGCCGGCGAACCGCTGGTCTGGCATGCCGACCCGAGCACGCAGCCCACCAGGCGCCCGCACCCCAACGCCGGGTATCTGGTGCGCGGGGTGGACGAGACGCTCGAGCATGTCGCGGCCGGCCGGGGCATCTCGTTCCTGGCCCGTTCGGCGTCCGTGTTCTCCTCACATCCGGACGTCGTCTATGTGCCCATCCCGGATCTGGCGCCCGACCAGGTGTGCCTCGCGGCGGCGGCCTCGCGCACCTCGCCGGTGGTCGATGACTTCTTCAGCGCGGCTCAGTCGACGGCCGAGATCACGGCAGAGTGCGGGAACTATGAAATGTGGCAGCTCGGAGGCGATGCCGTTTCCTAGTGCCAGGCGTCTTTCATGGTGCCAGGCGTCAGGGAGCGAAGTCGCCAGATCCTCGCGCCAGGCGTCAGGGAGCGAAGCCGCCAGATCCCCGCGCTAGGCGTCCGGCAGCGAAGCCGCCAGATCCTCCCACGCCGCGTGCACGTCCTCCCCGACCATCCCGAACTGCGTGATGACAGCCACGCATTGACCGTCCGCGTCGTCGAGTTCGAGCGCCGAGGTCGGACCGTGCGCCGCCATCGAGCGGACGAGATGGCACGCCCGGACACCCGCCAGGTCGATCTCCACCGAACTCTCCGCGAGCGCCGCGAACACCCGCCCGCCCACGGTCCGATCGGTGACGTGGACGCGGCCGGCGCACGCCTGCATGGCCGCCGGGGCGAACACCGCCACCCCGATGGGCAGTCCGACGGAGCAGACGTGGTCGAGCACCGACGCCACCACGTCGATCTCGAGCGGCCGGTGTTCACCACCGCGATAGCGGTGGAACGCAGCGCGCCGGGCCACCCCGCCGTCCGTCAACACCGCGTCCAGCTGGGCGAGTTGATCACCGTCCTCCCACGCCGGAACCTCGGGAGGCGCGGACTCTACGGCGGTCCGCGCGCCGGCGTGGACCGTGGGCGCCAGGCCGACCAGCAGCCGGTCACCCTCGGACAGCAACCGCCCCTGATGTACGGTCCGGCCCGACGCGTCGAGCAGGCGCAGCGTGACCGAGTCCGTGTCGCCGTCCCGCGCGACCACCGCCGTGTCGATCCCGGCGCCGTCGATCCGCAGCGCGATCGAACCCGGCCGGACGGCGAACGCCTCGCCGCGCAGGCTCGGTTGGGCGTAGCTGCCCGCCTGGTCGATCCGGGCGACCGGCCCGCCGGTGACCGCCTGGACGTACTGGAACAGCGTCAGGCAGCGCGCCAACTCCGGCATCCGCGCGTCGATCAACCGCGAACTGCCGCTACGGCCACCGCTGTTGTTGCCGCCCCGCCGCCCGCAGCATCCCTCGAACCTACAGCCCTGCTGGTCGGTCATCCTCAGTACACGTCCCGTACATAGCGCTTGGCCCGCCGCAGATCCGCGAGGTACTCCGCCGCGTCGTCGTCGCCTCGCCCGCGCTGCTCGGCCACGACACCCAACAGCGCCGTCTCCACGTCCTTCGCCATCCGCGAGGCGTCGCCGCAGACGTACACATGCGCGCCGTCCTCCAGCCAGCCGTACAACTCCCTTGAGCGTTCCCGCATTCGGGTCTGTACGTACACCTTCTCGGCCTGGTCGCGGGAGAACGCGAGGTCGAGTTCGGTGAGCACGCCGCGCGTCCGGAGTTCGCTCAGCTCGTCCTCGTAGACGAAGTCCGTCTCGCGGTTGCGGTCGCCGAAGAACAGCCAGTTGCGGCCGGACGCGCCCCGTGCGGCGCGCTCGTGCAGGAAGCCGCGGAACGGTGCGATGCCCGTGCCGGGGCCGATCATCACCATCGGGGCGTCGTCGTCCGCCGGGACGCCGAACGAGGCGTTGGGCTGCACATATATGCCTACGGTCGCGTCCTCGCCGCCGACCCGATCCGCGAGGTACGTCGACGCGACGCCCTCGTACCGGCGCTGCCCGGCGCCGTAGCGCACCGACGCGACCGTGAGGTGGATGCGGTCCGGGTGGGCGAGCGGGCTCGACGAGATCGAGTACTGGCGGGCCTGCAACGGCCGTAGAAGAGGGAGGAGTTCGGGCAGGGTTGGTGCGGTGGCGGGGTCGGTGGTGCGGAGGAGGTCGAGGACGTCTCGGCCCCACAGCCAGGAGTCCAGGTCGGAGCGGGTACCTTGCGCCACCACCGCCGCCAGTTCGCCGGACGGGGCGCGTTCGGCCAGCTCGGCTATCAACTCCTTTGACGGGGTGCGGATTTCGCGTTCCGTGCGCAGGAGCCGCGCAGCCTCCTCGTCGCCGGTCGCGCCGAGGTGCTCCAGCAGGGCGCCGACCAATTCCTCGTCGTTCAGCGGTACGACGGCCAGCGCGTCCCCCGCCTCGTACGTGATGCCGCTGTCGCCGAGGTCGAACTCGTAGTGGCGGATCTCCTTCGCGCTGTGCGGGGCGGAGAGGAGCCGGTTCACCGCGAGGCGGGAGCGGTACGGGTTGCGCTTGTTCCATGGGGAACGGGTCGGGGCGGCGGCCGTATCCACCTCCACGTCCGTGCTCTTCGCGCCGGTCTCCGCCACCAGTCGGTCCAGGACTGTCGTCGTCCATTCCGCCGCCGGGTCCTCGAAGTCGACGTCGCAGTCGACGCGTTCGTGGAGTCGGCCCGCCCCGAGTTGTTCGAGGCGGGTGTCGATGAGTTTCGCCGCCTGGCAGAAGTCGTCGTAGCCGCGGTCGCCGAGGCCGAGGACGGCGTAGCGCACTCCTTCGAGGCGCGGGGCCGTGTCGGACTGGAGGGATTCCCAGAACAGGGCCGCGTTGTCCGGGAGCTCGCCCTCGCCGTAGGTCGAGGTGATCACCAACACGTGGGACATGGCGGCCAGTTGGTCGGGGGTGACCTCGTCGAGCGCGGTGGCGGTGCCGCCGAGGCCGCGGGTGCGGGCAGCGGCGACCAACTCACCTGCCAGGAACTCCGCGTTGCCGGTCTGGGTGCCGAACAGGACGTCGATCGTGGCCGTGGGCGCGGTGGCCGACGCGCTCTCCCGGCGGCCCGCGGCCGCGATGCCGGCGATGAACCCGGCCAGCCAGGACTCCTGTTGGGCGGAGAACGGTGCGTCGGCCGGGATGAGGGCACCGGTCGGGGGCATGAGGGTCACGCGGTCACCGTCTCGGTCGGGGCCTGCGGGATGCGGGTGTGGCGGGCGGCGAGGTCGTCGAGCGCCGCCGTGGCGAGCAACTCGTCGAAGCGGGCGGCGCGTACGCGGTCGGCGTTCTTCGTGTGCTGGTGGATGATCCAGCCGTAGGTGCCGGGGGCGTCGACGCTGAGGTTGTTGCGCTGGCGGAGGGCGCGCTTGTAGTCGTCGAGGCGCTTGCTCGCGATCAGGGTCGCCAACTCGCCGTCGTCGAACCGCTCCAGCGTGCCGCGCAGGTACTTCACCACCCGCTGCTTGACGAAGAAGTCCTCGGTGAGGACGAGGTTGCGGACGGCCTCGGTGACCCGTGGATCATCCGGTCCGCTCGCGCCCGGCACCCGCTGGAGCGCCAGGTCCTGTGCGACGCCGAGCACCGTGTACGACGACAGGAGCGAGAACATGTCGTCGCTGCCCTGGTCGCCGAACGCCGGTGCACGGCCGCCGAGTACGGTCCGGTGGTCGCGGTAATCGACCTTGAACGCACGGAGTTTGTCGGTGGCGATCGAGGTCGCCAGCTCGTCGAGCAACTCGTTGCGGGTCGCGGCGGCGAGGATCTCACCGGCGTCCTGGTAGAGGAGCAGCGACCTGGGCATCCCGCAGTACACGTACTGCCGTTGAGCCTCCCAGTCCTCCAACAGGCGCGCCGCGAGGGGGGAGTTGGTCGCCTCGACGTGCCACGCCAGGAGCAGTCGTACGGCCTCCTCGTGGAAGGCGCCGTGCGCGGTGTCGGTCACCGGGAACACGAGCAGGGAGTCGGCGCTGACGCGGTCGGCCAGTTCGCCCGACGGGTCGTACTGGTACAGGAATCCGCCGCTCATGCCGTTGCCCAGGCCCTTGCCGAAGCCGCCGAGGTTGAGGACCGTACCGCCGGTCATGTACTCGCAGCCGAAGTCGCCCAGGCCCTCAACCACCGCCGTGGCACCGGAGTTTCGGACAGCGAAGCGGTCACCGGCCTCTCCCTGTACGAAGGTTCGCCCGCCCGTCGCGCCGAACAGCGCGAAGTTCCCGACGAGGACGTTGCCGCCGCGCTCGGTGCTGCCGCCGCCGGGGGCGCGGACCACGATCCGGCCGCCGCTCTGGCTCTTGCCGACGCCGTCGTTCGCGGTGCCGGTGTGTTCGAGGGTGATGCCGTCGTTGCAGAAGACGCCGTACGACTGTCCGGCGGAGCCGGTGGTGCGGATGCGGACCGCGTCGTCGACGAGGCGGCGCCGGCCCCGGTCGTCGGTCGTGAACGCGGGTGAATCGGGGGCCTGTTGGTGGTTGAGCAGGCGTTCGACGTCGATGGAGAGCTGGCCGCCGACCGACTTGTCGCTGTTGCGGAGGTGGATGTTCTCGACGAGGAGGGCCGGTTCGCGGCGGTCGACGAGTGCGGTGCGGACGCGTTCGATCAGGGCGTCGTCCGTGGTGAAGTCCTTCTCCAGGTACTCCGGTTCGGCTATGACCTTCTCGGGCACGCGGGCGAGCAGGTGCCGTACGTCGAGGCGGCCGACGCTCGCCGGGTGGTCGAGGAGTTGGAGCAGGTCGGTGCGGCCCCGGGCCTCGCGCAGGGAGCGCAGGCCGAGGCGGGCGAGGATCTGGCGGACGTCGTGCGCGATGTTGAGCAGGTACTGCGCAAGGGCTCGCGGATCGCCCTCGAACGCCTCGGAGTTGGTGGTGAGACCGGCCGGGCACTTCACGTTGCAGTTCTTCGCCATGACGCAGCCGAGCATCATGAGTGCCGTCGTACCGAACTCGAAGCTGTCACCGCCGAGGAGCGCGGACGTGACGACGTCGCTGCCCGTCTGGTGGGCGCCGGAGCAGCGCAGGACGACCTTCTGCCGCAACCCGTTCGCTACGAGGGCCTGGTGGACCTCGGCGACGCCGATCTCGGCCGAACGGCCCGCGTACTTGAGGCTGGTGACGGCCGCCGCACCCGTACCGCCGGTGTTTCCGGCGACGTTGATGACGTCCGCGCCCGCCTTCGCGACACCGACCGCGATGGTGCCGATGCCCTCCGAGGACACCAGCTTCACGATGACCCGGACGCGCGCGGCCTTGCAGTCGTGGATGAGCTGGGCCAAGTCCTCGATGGAGTACGTGTCGTGGTGCGGGGGAGGGGAGATGAGCTCGATGCCGGGGGTGCCGCCGCGGGCCGCCGCGATGTCGACGGTGACCTTCGGCGCGGGCAACTGGCCGCCCTCGCCCGGCTTCGCGCCCTGCCCGATCTTGATCTCCAGCTCCTGGAGCATCGGGTCGGCGAGATAGCCCGCCCAGATCCCGAACCGTCCCGACGCGAACTGCTTGATCCGGGAGCCGCGGATGGTGCCGTAGCGGGAGCGATGCTCGCCGCCCTCACCGCTGTTGGACATCGCGCCGACCATGTTGGTGCCGTGCGCGACGGCCTCGTGCGCGGTCGCGACGAGCGCGCCGTGACTCATCGCGCCGGAGGCGAGGGCGCGGGTGATCTCGTGCGCCGGTTGGACGTCGGGGAGTTGGCGGCTGGGGGGTGCGCCGCGGAGGAGGGTGAGGAGGCGGGCGGCGGTGCCGGTGGCGGTGACCTCGATGCCTTCAGTACTTACGGCGACCGTCTCGACCTCGCCCAGGTGCGCGAGCCCCTCGGCGAGGGCGGCATGACGCCCGGCGCCGTCGGGACCCGGTGTGGTGAGGCGCAGCCGGAAGGTCGAGTTGGCAACGGCCTCCGCGGTGACCCCGCGAACTGTGATGCTGGCGTTGCCCGTTGTGGAGAACCGGCCCAGCTCGCGCGCGAACTCCTCCGCCGTACGCAGCCCCGTCACATCGGCCGGCAGCGCGAGCACGTCACGCAGTGCGGACGGGCGGCGCGAGCGCTCTTCGTACGTGGTCCGGAGGAAGGCGCGGTACCCGGGCGTGATCCGGAACGCGTCGATCTCGGCGTCGCTGAGCGCGTCGTAGCCCGTGTTGCGATAGGCGGCGTCGGTGATGCCGAAGGCGTCGTCGAGCTGGCCCAGGGTGAGGAGGCGGAGGCCCTCCGGGTCGCTCTCGCGCCCGAACTCCGGGCGCTCCTCGGCCATGTCGCCGAAGCCGCGCACCGCCGAGACCCCGAAGGAGTGCCCGGCGCCGTCCGACCGTTCCTTGAACAGGCCCAGCAGCGGCACCTGTTGCTCGGTCTCGTCGGCGCGGGCCCGCTCGTGCCACTCGGTCGCGGCCTGCGCGATCCGCGTGAACCCGACCCCGCCGACCGGGGCGTCCATGTGCGGGAAGGCCCGTGCGAAGACGTCGTCGCGGGTGTCGAGGTAGTTCGGTTCGAAGAACGCGCCGCCGATGTAACTCTCGGCCGTGCACAGCCCGACCCGCCCCATGGTCTTGGCGAGCGCCTTCTCGGCGGCCTTGCGGAACCGTGCCAACGCCCGGTCGGTCCCGGTGACTTCGCCCGCGGGCGCCGGTGCGCTGGGGTGCTTCTCCTCGGCGCGCAGTCGCGCGCTGAGGCTGTAGACGGCGGAGGCGCCGAAGCCGAGCGCGGTGGCGACATGGTGCGAGGACGGCAGCTGCCCGCTCTCCGCGACGATCGAGACGCGCAGCCGCAGCCCGGTCTCGATGAGCCGCTGGTTCACGGCGGCGACGGCGAGGACGACGGGGAGGGGCGCGCGAGTGGAGGAGATCGCCCGGTCGGTGAGGACGGCGATGCCGCCCTGCCGGGTCGCGAACTGCTCGACGTCGTCGCAGAGTTGGGTGAGCGCGGTGCGCAAGGCGTCGGCGTTGGCGGTCTCGTCGCCGACGACCGGGTCGTAGAGCATGTCGAACCGTTCCAGCGGGACGATGCGCTGGTCCCGTAGCCGCACCATGTCGAGGTGGCCCAACACGGGCGAGGACACGACGAGTTGGCGTCCGCCGACGCTGTCGGCACTCCCCGTGCCGTCGGGCTTGGGACCGAGGGCGACGCGCATGCTCATGCCGTCGGCCTCGCGGATGCTGTCGAGCGGTGGGTTGGTGACCTGGGCGAAGCGCTGCGAGAAGTACTTCGCCATGCCGCCCTCGGTGTCGCTGAGCGCGTTGATGGCGTTGCCGTAGCCCATCGCGGAGATGCGTTCCGAGCCGTTGGCGAGCATCGGGTCGAGCAGGAAGCGGAAGCTCTCCTGGTTCAGCGAGTACGCCACGTACCGTCCGGCGAGGGCGAGATCGCCGTCGTAGCCGAGGGTGGTCGTGCCGCGGTAGTAGTCGGGGGCGGGCAGGTCGTCGAGGTTCACCCGTGCGGCGTCGAGGAGTTGGGAGTACGGGCGGCGGGTGGCGAGGGCGTCGAGGACCTCGCGGGTCCGCATCCGGCGCCCGGTGCGGTGGTCGACGACGAGCATGCCGCCGGCCTCGATGCGCCCGCGGTGCACAACTTCGCTGTCGGGGAAGGCGACTTGACCGGCCTCCGAGGCCACCATCAGGTACTCGGCGGTCTCGACGGTACGGAGTGGGCGCAGCCCGAGCCGGTCGAGGCGGGCGCCGATGACGTCGCCGTCGCTGAAGATGACAGCGGCGGGCCCGTCGTTCTTCTCCTCGTAGAGGGAGAAGTACTCGAGCATGTCCCGTACGGCGGCGGGCAGGTTGCGATCGTTCTCCCAGGCGGGCGGCATGAGCGACACGACGGCCTCGACAAGGTCCAGGCCGTCGTCGAACACCCGGCTCTGGAGCGTCTGATCGAGCCGACTGGAGTCTGATTGCCCGGGTGGCCGCACGATGCTCCGGGTCCGGGCGCGCGCGAGGGCCTCGTCGCTGAGGCGGTTCTTGCGGTCGGTGTTGAGCTCGCCGTTGTGCGCCATGAGGCGGAAGGGCTGCGCCATGGTGGGGTGCGGCTCGGTGTTGGTGGAGAACCGGGTGTGGAAGTAGAGGGAGCGGACGGAGTGCCGGGGGTCGAGCAGATCGCGGAAGTACCCAACGATCTCACCGGAGTTGAGGCGCCCCTTGAGCACCTGGGTACGAGCGCTCAGTGACAGCGGGTACAACCCTGCGTAGG
This sequence comes from Streptomyces prunicolor NBRC 13075, assembly GCF_000367365.1. Taxonomy (GTDB): domain Bacteria; phylum Actinomycetota; class Actinomycetes; order Streptomycetales; family Streptomycetaceae; genus Streptomyces; species Streptomyces prunicolor. Next base: position 42,706 of record NZ_BARF01000004.1, read on the forward strand.
TGTCGTCGGCGTAGGCGACGGCCTCGATCGCGAGCAGGGCGCGGTGGGCGGCGGCGTCGACGTCGGCGCGTGTCCAGTCGTCCGGGGCGCGGAACACCCACTGCACGATGGGTAGTTGATGCGGCTCGGCGGCGGGGCGGGCGACGCTGTGGTCCACGGGTACGTCGCGGACGAGTAGTACGTCGAAGCCCTGGTCGGCGATGCTGCGGCCGACGAGGTGCAGGGCGGCTTCGGGACGGTCGGCGTCGGTCGGCACGAAGCAGTTGGCGACGCCGAAGTGCCCGGCGCGCAGCGCCTTTCCGGTGAGCGCGCTGAAGAACTCCACCGACAGGTCGACGCTCACCCCCGCGCCGTCGCCGACGCCCTCGGCGGATTTCCCGCCCCGGTGCGGGATGGCGCGGAGTGCCTCGTCGCCCTTGACGATGACGTCGTGGCTCGGCACACCGTCGAGACGGGTGAGGAAGCCGACGCCGCAGTCGCTGTGGTCGCGGGCAGGGTCGTACAGACCGAAGGTGGAGTGATTCACGGGCCCGTCCTGTGAGCGGTTTCGGCGGAGGACGGCCAGGCTGCGTCGGTGGAGCGCTTGCCGCGGGCGGGCCGGTGAGGTGGTCTGGGCCCTGGGTGGTGCGAGGGTCTACGGTAAGGGTTACCTAACTTACTCTGCAAGTGTGCAGCCTGCACATATCTGGCGGCCGAGCCCGGCGGCCGGGGCCGGTCTCGGCATCCTTCGGAGCTCTGGCACCCCTCGGAGCTCAGGCGCGGGGACACCGTTCGCCGCTCTTCACCACGGTCACCGCGACAAGGGCGGTCACGGCATGCGTTCCGGGCCCCGGTATCTGGGAGCACACCGTCCAGTCGCCGGCGAGCAACTGGGGCCGGTCTTCAGGGCCGGCGTCCTGGGACTCGACGCGGTTGAAGCCCTGGGCGCGGGCCCGGTCCAGCGCGTGGGACAGCGTGAGGCCGCGCAGGTCGGGCAGGGCGGCCCGTTGGCGCTTGCTGTGGTTCGACAGGGCCAGCAGAGCGGCGATGATCACGACCGCGACGAGAAACTTGCGCATCGGGCGCTCTCCCGGTGTTCATCCGGCGGGTGACTTCGACACTACGAGTCGGGCGGGCCGGATCTCTGGGTCCGAGGGCGGCACTTCGCGGTGCTCACCGGTACCGCGGTACCGGTGACTCTCATCCTTGAGGACATACGACAGCGCCCGGCGGCGGGAGACACCGTCGGGCACCGGCTCTGCGGGGCGACTCCGCAAGTCGCTCAAGGGACCGAAGTCCCTTGTCACACCGTGGTTTTGAGGGTCACCTCGATGTTGCCCCGGGTGGCGTTGGAGTACGGGCACACCTCGTGTGTGGCCTTGACCAGCTGGCCGGCGGTGGACCAGTCGAGGCCGGGGAGGTGGACGGCCAGGGTCACGGCGAGGGTGAAGGCGCCGGTGTCCACGGCGAGGAGGGTGACCTTCGACCGGACTGTGGAGGCGCCGGGTCGGACGCCCTGCTGCGCGGCGACGAGGCGGAGGCCGTTGTGGAAGCAGGCCGCGTATCCGGCGGCGAAGAGCTGCTCGGGGTTGGTCCTGTAGCCGCCGGGCAGCATCCGGATTCCCCGCTGGCCGCACTCATCGGCCCGGTACGGCGTCGGAGGCGGCGCTGCGACTTCTCGTACAGGTGGCTGCCGAGACCGAACACCGAAGAACAGAACCCATCGACAGAACAGAACCCATCGACGTCGCCGAACTCACGCGGCGCTGATCGCCGCGAAGAACCGTTCCAGGCGCGGTTCCCCCGAGTTGTCGAAGACGGTCTCGGGCGGGCCCTGGACGACGACGCGGCCCTGGTCCATGAAGACCACCCAGTCCGCGACCTCCCGTGCGAAGCGCATCTCGTGGGTGACGACGACCATCGTCGTGCCGTCGGCGGCGAGTTCGCTCATCACCGAGAGGACCTCGCCGACGAGTTCGGGGTCGAGGGCCGAGGTCGGTTCGTCGAAGAGGAGGACGCTGGGGTCCATCGCCAACGCGCGGGCGATGGCGACCCGTTGCTGCTGACCCCCGGAGAGCTGGTGGGGGTACTTGTGCGCGTGGGCGTCCATGCCGACCTTCCGGAGCAGTTCCCGCGCCCGGCCTTCGGCCGCCAACCGGCCGTCGTACAGCCGTTGTTGGAGTGGGGCGAGGGTGATGTTCTGGAGGGCTGTCCTGTGCGGGAAGAGGTTGAAGCGCTGGAAGACCATGCCCACGCGGCGGCGCTGGGCGGTGAGTTCGCGGTCCCGGCCGCCCATCGGCCGGCCGTCGATCTCCACGCTGCCGGCGTCGGGCTGTTCGAGGTGGTTGAGGGTGCGGACGAGGGTCGTCTTGCCCGAGCCGGAGGGGCCGATGACGGCGACCACCTCGCCGCGGTGCACATCGAGGTCCACGCCGTTCAGGACGGACACCGTGCCGAACGACTTCCGCAGGCCCCGGGCGCGTACGACCGCCTCGCCCTCGTGCGGGGTGCGGGGGCGGGTCCGCCTCGGTGCGGCCAGGACCTCGCCGCCCTCGGGGGTGGTGTCAACTGCCGCTTTCGTACGGCGTTTTCGCACGTCGAGGCGGCGTTCGAGCAGGGCCCTGAGCCGGTCGAAGAGGGTGACCAGGAGGACGTAGTAGACCGCTACGGCCAGCAGGGTCTCCAGGACCAGGAAGTTCTGGGTGTAGAGGCGTTGGCCGACCAGCAGGAGTTCGGCGAGCGAGATGGAGCTGACCAGGGAGGTCAGTTTGAGGATGCTGATGAACTCGTTGCCCAGCGCGGGGAGCGCGACGCGGAACGCCTGCGGCACCACCACATGGCGTTGGACTCCCGCGTAGGGGATGCCCAGTGCCTGCGCCGCCTCGCCCTGGTCCTTGCCCACGGCGAGCAGGCCGCCGCGGTGGATCTCGGCGATGTACGCGGTCTCGCTGAGCACGAGCGCGACCAGGCCGGCGGCGAAGGGGCTGGAGAGCAGGGGCCTCAAGTCGGGGAAGAGTTGCGGGGAGTTGTAGACGAAGATCAGCAGAACCAGCAGCGGCAGGCTGCGGAAGAACCAGACGTATCCGGCGGCGAACAGGCGTAGCGGACGTAGGCGGGACTGTTGGGCGAGGGCCACCAGGAGGCCCAGTGCCGTGGAGATCACCCAGGCGGAGACGGCCAGTTCGACGACGAGCAGGGCCGCCCGCCACAGGTCGGCGTCCGCGAACAGACCGAACGTGTAACTCCAGTCGAAGCTGCCCATCGTCCGTCAACTCCCCTGAGCCTGGCCGAGGTTGTACTTCTTCAGCAGCTCGGCGTACGTGCCGTCCTTCTTGAGCTCCGCGAGCGCGGTGGTGAGGGTCTTCTTCAGGGCGGTGTCGCCGCGCTTGACCGCCAACCCGGACTGGACCGGGTAGATCAGGGACGTGGAGGAGATGGCGAGCCGGCCGTTCGTCTTGTCGGCGGCGGCCTTCGCCACGGCGCCGTCGGTGACCTGGGCGTCGACCTGGCCGGACAGCAGCGCCTGAGTTCCCTCGGGGTCGGTGCCGAACTCCCTTACGTCCACGGCCTTTTCACCCTTGGCCTTGCACTGGGTGCTCGCCTCGCCGCGCAGCTTCTCGACGATCTGGCCGCCCTTGATCACCGCGACGGACTTCCCGCACAGGTCGGTGACCACGGTCGGCCGGTAGCTGCCCGAGCTCTGCACCACGATCGAGTTGCCGGTGGTGAAGTACGGGATGAAGTCGACCTGCTTCTTGCGCGCGTCGGTGATGTACAGGTCGGACGCGATCACGTCGAAGTGACCGGTCCCGAGCCCGGCGATGAGCTGCTCGAAGCGGGTGTCGACGAACGTGGACTTCAGCCCCGACGCCTTCGCCAGGGCGCGCGAGATGTCCGGGTCGAAGCCCGCCGGGGTCTTGCCGTCGAGATAGGCGTACGGCGGATAGGTCAGGTCCGATCCCACGGTCAGGGTGCCGGCGGTCATCGTGCCCGAGCCGTCCGTCCCGCCGGCCGAGGAGGAACCGCTCGAACAGCCGGAGAGGGCGAGGAGCAGGCCTGCGGCGCCGAGGGCGGTGGTGGAGCGGAAGAGGGTCACGTGCATGAGGAGGCCTCTCGACCGGGAGACTGAGACGGGCAGCAAAACTGTTGAACAATCTGGCTGCTGATGATGGTGACGGGTTGGTGTTTCAGTCAAGTAAAAGGTCGGAATTTCCTGGATATCGCAGATGAGGCACGCTCCTGTTTTGTTCAACAGATCGTGCGCTAGGGTGGGGGCATGTCGACTCTGAACGGCGCGGCGGCAGCCGCCGGACGGCCTGTCCTGGTGACCGATGTGCTGCGTGAACGCATCGTCGAGGGTGAGCTGCCGCCCGGCACCCCACTGCGGGACGTGGCGCTCTCCGCCGAGCTGGGGGTGTCCCGCAACACCCTGCGGGAGGCCCTGCGCACCCTGCACGACGAGGGTCTCGTGGTGCAGCAGCTGCACAAGGGCACCGCGGTGAAGACGCTGGCCGCCGAGGACGTGACGGACATCTACCTCGCCCGCCGCACGCTCGAACTCAGCGCCGTCGACGCGAGCCCGCTCGCCCCGGAACCCCTGCTCGACGCGATGGAGGCCAAGGTCGCCGCCGCCGAACTCGCCGTCGACGCCGAGGCGTGGGACAAGGTCGGCACCGCGTCCCTGCGCTTCCACCAGTCGCTGGTGGCCCTGCTGGGCAGCGCCCGCCTCGACGGCTTCTTCCGGGTGACGATCGCCCAACTCCGCCTGGCCTTCGCGGTGATGGCGGACCAGGGCGCCTTCCAGGCACCGTGGGTCGCCCGCGACCGCGAGATCTGCGACCTGATCCGCGGCGGCCGGCGTATGGATGCCACGGCCGCGCTGCGGCTCTACCTCGACGAATCCGAGCGGATGGTGCTGGATGCCGTACGCGCCGGCTCCCGTACGACTTCTACGACCCGTACAACCCCTACGACCACGGCAGCGAAAGGCAAGCGATGACCTCCCGCACAGCGCCCCCCGCGACCGCCGCGCCCCCCGCGCCCGCGACCGCCGCGACCGCCCCGTCCAAGGCGGCGGCCGCATACCAGGCCACCCAGGGCGGAGCCCTCGACGTCGACCGCGCCTTCTACGACCGTTTCGCCGGGGTGCGCCACGAACTCGTGGACTCCTTCGAGATACCGATCCGCTCCGGCCGCGCCTGGACCGTCCCCGAGGGACACCTGTGCCGGATCGTCACCGTCGAGGGCCCCCAGGTCGGCGACCTCAACGTGTGGAACCTGCACGACCCGCGCGAGCGCATGTGGGCCGCCCGCACCCGCCAGTTGCAGCGCGCGCACATCTCCACCTACGACCGGATCTGGTCCACCCTGCCATTCCTGCGCCCCCTGCTGACAGTCACCGACGACACCCTCTCCGACTACGGTGTGGACGGCGACGGCGGACGCGTGCACGACCTGCTGGGCACCCGCTGCGACCCGTACGTCAACCGCATGCTCACCGGCGAGGACTTCGACTTCCACTGCCACTCGAACCTGGTCCGGGCCGTACTGCCGTACGGGCTCACGGAGTTCGACGTGCACGACGTGCTCAACGTGTTCCAGTGCACCGGTCTCAACGACGACGACCAGTACTTCATGAAGGACTGCCCGGCGCGCGTGGGCGACCACTTCGAGTTCTTCGCCGAGACCGACCTGCTGTGCGCGCTGTCCACCTGCCCCGGCGGCGATCTATCTGTCCCGCTCTGGGGCCCGGACGCCCGCGATCCGTTGGACGTCTGCCGTCCGCTGGGTGTCGAGGTGTACCGGCCCGATCCCGCGCTGCTGGAGGGCTGGAGCTCGCCGGGGAGGGCCGCGTACCAGGGGCTGCACGGCATGCGGCGCCCCGATTCCGTGGACGCCGCCGGCTGAGCCTGTTCCTCTGTTTCCCGGTACTTCCCTCTGCTTCCTTCTACCTGCTTCCTTCTACTTCCTTGCCCCGGCGCAGAGTTCGGTGTCGATCAGGGCGTTCTGCGTCATCTCCGTCGACAGGTCGGGCGCGCCGTCGCCCGTCGCCTCCAGGACCACGGTCCGGCGGCCGTCCGCGCTGACTCCGTCGCGGGTGGTGTAGCCCATCAGGTCGCCGGCGTGGCTGTAGTAGACGCCGCCGCAGGACAGGGGGATCTCCATTAGGCCGAGGCCGTAACGGGCGCCGGGCCAGACGGGGTCGAGGGAGGCGGCTCGCACCGTCGTCTTCATCTCGGCGAGTTGGGCCGGGCGCAGGAGCTTGCCGCCCAGGAGGGCCGAGAAGAAGCGGGTGAGGTCGCCGGTCGTGCTGATCATCGCGCCGGCCGAACCGGCGGCCGTCGGGTTGAGGTCGGTGACGTCGATGGTCGGGCCGCTGTCGCCGAAGTCCGAGTAGCCGTGCAGGTGTTGGCCGGGGATACGGGCCGAGGTGTCGGGCGCGGAGGTGTCACGCAGGCCCAGCGGGCGGATGATGCGCCGGGTCACCTCCTGCTGCCAGGTGTGGCCGGTGGCCTTCTGGACGATCATTCCGGCCAGGATGTAGTTGGTGTTGGAGTACTCCCACTCGGTGCCCGGCGCGAAGTCCGGGGCGTGCCGCATCGCGATGCCGACCAGCTGTTGTGGGGTCCAGGTGGTGTAGCGGTCCGCCTCGAAGTCCGCCACCGAGCTGATCGCGGGGAAGTCGGCGGTGTAGTTGAAGAGTCCGCTGGTGTGGTTCAGCAACTGCCTTACGGTGATGGCGTTTCCGTCGTTGCCGTTCCCGGACACCACGCCGGGCAGCCAGTGTTCGACCGTGTCATCCAGGGATACCCGTCCCTCGCCCACCAGTTGGAGCATCACCGTCGACACGAAGGTCTTGGTGCTGCTCGCGATCCGGAACTTGTCGGTGACCCGGGCCGCGCGGCCGGTCGTGGTGTCGGAGACTCCGGTGGCGGCGTAACGCCGTCCGCCCGGGCCCGTCGATTGGGCCACGACAGCGACGGTTCCCGTCTTCTGGATGGCGTCCACGCTCCGCTGGAGCGTCGTGGTGCGCTGCCGGGATTCCGTGGTGCGCTGTCGGGACTCCGTGGCGCTCGCCATGGGCGTCGCGAGGCCGAGGCCTACGGCGGCCAGTGCGGCCGCGGCGGTGAGCTGACGGAACGTCATCATGGGCTGTCTCCCGGGGAGTTGGTGATCGCTCGCACCGGCTTGCGGTGTGTTCACCAACCTAGGGAGACGGCACGCGGTGATCGATCCAGCCCGCAGGCCGGTCCGCCGTACAGCCAGCTGTACCAAGGGTCGGGGGAGAGCCTCAGGTCAGCCGCCGTAAATCCTCCAAGTACCGCAGGACCGCCGCGACCCGGCGGTCCACCTGGTCGGTCGGGGACAGGTCGAGCTTGGCGAAGATGCTGCGGATGTGTTTGTGGACGGCGCCGTCGGTGACGACGAGCTTCTCGGCGATGGCGGAGTTGCCCAAGCCCTCGGCCATCAGGGCGAGTACGTCGCGTTCGCGGGGGCTGAGCCGTTCCAGGCGGGTGTCCTGGCGGGAGCGGGTGAAGAGTTGGGCGACGACCTCCGGGTCGATGGCGGTGCCGCCCGCCGCCACGCGGTGCAGCGCGTCGAGGAACTCCTCGACGCGGCCCACCCGTTCCTTGAGCAGATAGCCGAGACCGCTCACCCCGCCGCCGAGCAGTTCGGTCGCGAAGCTCTGCTCCACGTATGCCGACAGCACGAGCACCGCCAGGTCGGGGCGCCGACGCCGGGCCTCGACCGCGGCGACGATCCCCTCGTCGGTGTGGGTCGGCGGCATCCGTACGTCGAGGATGGCGACGTCCGGCTTGTGTACGTCGATGGCGTCCAGGGCCTCGTCCGGGGTGCCCGCGGTGGCCACCACGTCCAGCCCCTCGGCACGCAGCAGCAGGGCGAGCCCCTCGCGCAGCAACGCGTCGTCCTCGGCGATCACGATCCGCATCGCAGTCACGCTCCACAGCTCAAGTAGCTCAAGTTCCGCATTGCAGGCTCCGGTTGCTCGTCACGATCCCCAACTCACCGACCACAGGGGAGATCCACCGTCAGGACGGTCGGTCCGCCGGGCGGGCTGGTCAGGGTGAGGTCGCCGTCGTGGGCCGCGATCCGGCGGCGGATGCCGGTGAGCCCGGAGCCGCCGTCCGCGTCGGCACCGCCCCGGCCGTCGTCTTCCACGGACAGCACCAGCCGCCCGCCACTGCCGCGTGCCGTGACGACGGCGTGCTCGGCCCCGCTGTGCTTGGCGATGTTGGTCAGGGCCTCGGCGACGACGAAGTAGGCGGTCGCCTCGACGGAGGCGGCGCAGCGTTCGGGTACGTCCACGTCGATCCGGCACGGCACCGCGCAGTCCGCCGCGAGACCGGAGAGCGCGCCCGCGAGCCCCCGGTCGGCCAGCACCGGCGGCAGGATGCCGCGCGCGACCGTCCGCAGCTCGGCCAGCGCCGTCTCGGCGGCGGACTGGGCGCGTTCGAGGAGTTCGTCGGCGCCGGCCGGGTCGCGGGCCACCATGCGGCGGGCCGCGCCGAGCAACACGGCCACGGAGACGAGCCGGTTCTGCGCACCGTCGTGCAACGAGCGCTCGATACGCCGTAGTTCGGTGGCGTGAGCGTCGAGGGCGGCGGCGCGGGTGGCGGTCAACTCCGCCACGCGCAGGGAGAGATCGACGTCCGGACCGGCCGCGAGGAGCCGCCGTCCGGGGCCCGACTGGAGCCGCGCCATGCCGGGTGCCAGCCCCAGGATGATGGCGATCCAGCCCACGCCCAGCAGCGCCACGGCGAGGGCGTCCGGCCAGGTCTGCGCGTTGCCGATGCCCAGGGACGTGGCCGTCGTGTTCTCCGGCATGAACGTCCAGTACAGCGGGAACGCGGTGTCCCGTACGGCGGTGATCGGCAGCAGCACGCCGAGCAGGCCGAGCAGCAGCCCGAGGGTGGAGTGCCGTACCAGCCAGCGCAGTTCGCGGTGGGTGGTGGCGTCGACGAGGGCGGCCCGCAGCCGGGTGGGCGGGGGCTGCGGGGCGACGACCTCGGGGCCCCGGCGAGCGAGCCGGGCGCGTTCCCGGCCGGCCAGGGCGTGCAGGGCGCGCAGCGGCGCGGGTGCCATCAGCAGCCCCACCCCGACCACGCTCGTCACGGCGGTGAGGGCCAGCCACAGCAGCAACAGCGCTGCGAGCACAGCTGTGTTGAGGCCGGAGGCGAGCTGGGCGATGGCCTGGCCGGCGGTGCTCAGGGTCCGTAGCGCGATGTCCTTGAAGCTCTCGCGTTGGACGGCCGCTCCACCGCCCGCCTCGCTCGCGCTCGTTGTCATGCGAACGACCCTATGCCGTACGGGAGTTCTTCATGCCGTACGGGAGTTCTCCGTGAGCGGAGGAAGCGGGGAGTACAGCCTGCTGTACCCCGAACCGGGTGGGCTGCGGGATCGGCCGCGAGGGGTGCCGATCCATAGCGTCGGTGACGACAGCAGGAACGGCACCAGACCCACCTGACCTCGGGAGACACCCCATGCCGCAGCCGACGATCCATCCGACGACCCATCCGATGACCGAGCCGACGGCCACCGATCCCGACCGCCTCACCCCCGGGGACATCGCCCGCACCCTGCTCTGGATCGTGGTGGTGGCCAGCGCGCTCACCAACATGGCGGCCTCCTTCGGCGGCGCCGACACCTGGGTGCACCTGGTGTGCGGCGCGGTCACCGTCCTGTGCGCGGGCACCCTCGTCGTACGCAACCTGCGGGGCCGACGATGAACACCACAGCCACCACAGCCACAGCCACGACCACCGCCGCCATCGCCCTGGAGGGCGTCGGCAAGGCCTACCCCGGAGGCGTACGCGCCCTGGACGACGTGTCGTTGACCGTGGAACGCGGCACCTTCCTCGCCGTGATGGGCCCCTCGGGCTCCGGCAAGAGCACGCTGATGCACTGTGCCGCCGGGCTCGACTCCCCGACGTCGGGCAGTGTCCGTATCGACGGGCACGAGATCGCCGGGCTGAACGAGACCAAGCGCACCCAACTGCGCCGCGAGCGCGTCGGGTTCGTGTTCCAGGCGTACAACCTGATCCCCTCCCTCTCCATCGAGGACAACATCACCCTGCCGCTCCGGCTGGCGGGCCGCACCGCCGACCGCGACTGGCTGCGCACGCTGGTGGAGCGGGTGGGTCTGGCCGACCGGCTGACCCACCGCCCGGCCGAGCTCTCCGGCGGGCAGCAGCAACGGGCCGCCGTGGTACGGGCGTTGGTGGCCCGCCCGGCGGTCGTGTTCGCCGACGAACCGACCGGCGCGCTCGATCTGCGCAGCGCCCACGAGGTCCTGGACCTCCTCCGCGACCTCGTGAACGACCTGCGCCAGACGGTCGTGATGGTCACCCACGACCCGGCAGCCGCCGCCCGCGCGCACCACGTGCTGGTGATGGCCGACGGCCGCGTGGTCGACGCCCTCAAGGCCCCGACCGCCGACGAACTCGCCGCCCGTCTCGTCGAGTTGGGAAGGGTCTGAGCCATGTTCCGTCTCGCGATACAGATGGTCGGACACCGCGTCACCGCGCTGATCGCCGTGGCCTGCGCGGTCCTCGGCGGCGCGGCCCTGATCACCGGCACCGGCGTCCTCGCCGAGTCCGGCCTCCGTTCCCACCTGCCCGCCGGCCGCCTCGCCGGAGCGTCGGTCGTGGTCGCCGCCGACCAGGAGTTCCACCCGCCCGGCGACCTTCCGCTCGCGCTCCCGGAACGCCGTCGGGTCGCGGCTCAACTGGTAGGTGAACTGGGCCGGTTGCCGGGCGTGACCGCGTCGGTCGGCGACATCAGCTTCCCGGCCGCGCTCGTCGACGCACACGGTCGGGTCGTGGCGTCGCCGTCCGGAGACCCTCAGGTGTCGGGGCACGGGTGGTCCTCGACGAAGCTGCTGGCAACGGGTGCGCAGGTCACCGGCAGCGCGCCGACCTCTTCCGGCGAGGTCGCGGTGGACAGCGCGACCGCCGCCGCGGCCGGTGTCAAGCCGGGCGACCGCGTCCAGGTCGTCGTCAACTCCCGCCCCGCGAGCGGCTATCGCGTGTCGGCCGTGGTCAACGCACCGGGCGCCGGTGTCTACTTCGCCGACAAGACGGCCGTAGAAATATCAGATCTGGCCGCCCACTCCGGCCGTGTCGACCTGGTCGGCCTCCGCACCGCGCCCCGTGCCGAGGAGCGGGTGGCCGCCGAAGCCCGTACGAAGCTGAAGGGCACCGGACTTCTGGCCGTCACCGGAGCCGAGCGGGGCGACACCGCCGCACCCGGCGCCGGAGCCTCGCGCTCGCTGCTGGTGCTGCTCGCCGGTTCGCTGTCCGGGATCGTGCTGCTGATCACCGGGTTCGTGATGGCGAGCGCGTTGGCCGTGGCGATCGGCGGGCAGCGACGGGACCTGGCGTTGATGCGGGCCGTCGGGGCAACTCCCAAGCAGATCCGGCGGTTGGCCGCCGCGCAGTCCACCGTCGTCGCGGCGGTGGCCGTGGCACCCGGGGTGGGACTCGGCTATCTGCTGGCCGGACAGTTCCGCGGACTGCTCGCGGACCGGGGCGTCATCCCGGCCGAACTGCCCCTGACCTTCAGCCCGTTGCCCGCGCTCGCGGCCGTCGTGCTGATGCTCCTCGCCGTTCAGGCGTCGGCCCGCTGCTCGGCCTGGCGCACCTCGCGGATGCCGGCCACCGAGGCGGTCGCCGAGTCGCGCAGCGAGCCGCGTGATCCGTCGCGGGCCCGGACCCGTATCGGCGTGGCCGTGATGGTCGTAGCGACTGTGATGTCGGCCCTGCCGCTCTTCTCCCGCACGGTCATCGGCGCCACGGCCACCTCGCTCGCCGGGATCATCGGGGCGATCGGCCTGGCCTTGGCGGGCCCTGCGCTGGTGCGGGGCGTCGGCGGTGCGGCGGCACGAGTGACGAGGTCGGGGGCTTCCGCGCCGACCTGGCTGGCGATGGCCAACCTGCGCGCCTACGCCCTGCGCAACGCGGGGATCGTCTCCACGCTGGCCATGGCGGTCGTGTTCGTGCTGACGTACACCTTCACCCAGACCACCGTGCTGGCCGCGACCGCGCAGGACACCAGTACCGGGACTCTCGCTCAACTGCGCCTGAGCGCACCGGGGTTGGGTGGGCTGCCCGACGACACGCTCGGGGCCGTACGGAAGACGGCCGGAGTGCAGGCCGCCGCTCCTGTCGGGACGACCACTGTGGTGTGGGAGTACAAGCAGTTCGGTGACCCGGCGGCCGATTCGGGTTCGGCGACGATCCTCACGCCGGACGCGGCGGGCGTTCTCGATCTCGACGTGCGGGACGGCAGCCTGAGTCGGCTGTCCGGTAGGACAGTTGCTGTCAGCAGTGAGGTGGCGCGGACGCGTTCCGCGACGGTGGGGCACACGGTGAATCTGGTCCTCGGGGACGGAACTCGCCTCGCTGCCAAGGTTGTTGCCGTATACGGGCGGGGGCTCGGCTTCGGCGCGGTGGTGCTGTCCCACGACCTGGCCGCCGGGCACACGACCACGGCCCTCGACCAGTCCCTCCTGATCCGTACGGACGGCTCGGCGAAGGCCCGGCAAAACCTCACGACCCTCGCCGCCGCCCGCCCCGGGCTGACCCTCGGACCCGCCAACTCCCCTTCCACCGGCGGACTTAAGAACGCCCCACCCGAGGTGTGGATCAACCTCGCGACGATCGTGGTCCTGCTCGTCTATCTGCTGCTCAGCATCGCCAACAAGCTGGTCGCGGCCACCGCGCAGAGGCGGGTCGAATTGGGCGCCCTGCGCCTCAACGGCACGACCCCGCGCCAGATCCGCGCGATGATGCGCCGCGAGGCGGCGATGACGGCGGCCACCGCGCTCACCACCGCCCTGCTGCTCTCCGCGATCCCGCTCGCCCTCCTGGGCCAGGCCTTCCTCGGCCACCCCTGGCCGGCGGGGCCGGTCTGGCTGCTGCCGGGGCTTGCGGCGACGGTCACCGGTATCGCCTTCCTCACCATCGAACTGCCCACGCGGCAGGCGTTGCGGACCTCGCCGGCGGATGCGATTCGGGCGCAGTGAGGGAGCTGCTCGGCAGCGGGGCAAGGGTGTTGCAAGACGCCTGCAAGGAAAGCGCCGTGCGCACCGGGAACCCCCCTTCTCGTCTGAACGAAACGACGAACGACGGGGGATCACGTGTCTGTCGGAACGACGAGACCAGCACTGATCGAACAGGGACACTGGCTGACCGTCCGGGACTGCAAACGAGTCCTGGTGGTCGTGCACACGGTGACCTTCGCCCAACGCCTGCGCGAGGTCTTCGAGTTGCTGGAGACCGACCTGCGCGTCCAACTGGTCTTCACGATCGCGCCTCATGCCTTCGGCACCGGAGTGAGCGAGTACCTGCACACCCTGGGCATCACCACGGTGCCCTGGGAAGAGGCCCTGCGCGCCGAGTTCGACCTCGCCCTCGCTGCGGGCTTGCGCGGAGTGCACGAACTCCGGGCTCCGATCGTCCGCATCTCGCACGGGGCGGGACACATCAAACTGCTCACCGACGTCAGCCTGTTGGCGCCGGGAGAGCGGAGGTCACCGGGGATGCTCAGCCGCCAACACCTGTTGAACGAGGGGCGGCTGGTCCCGGCGGCGATCGTCTACGCCCATGACCAGGCGCTGGAGGAACTCGCCCTGTCCTGCCCGGAGGCGCTCCCGGTGGCTCACGTGGTGGGCGATCCGTGCGTCGACCGGATCCTGGCCGACCGGCCGAGGCGCGATGCCCACCGCCGTGCGCTGGGGATCGAGGACGGACAGCGGCTCGTGGTCGTCACGTCCACCTGGGGACCGACCTCGACGTTCGGGCGGCTCGACTCCCTGCTGCCGCAACTGCTGAGCCAACTCCCCGGCGACGACTACCGCGTCGCGATCCTGGTCCACCCCAATGTGTTCGCGGGGCACGGCACCCGACAGGTGCACGGCTGGCTGTCCGGCTGCCAGAGCCGGGGCATCGCGGTCGTCCCGCCGGAGGCCGACTGGCAGACGCTGCTGATCGCCGCCGACGTCATCGTCGGTGACCACGGGTCACTGACCGCGTACGGCACGCTCACGGACGCGGCGATGCTGCTGACGGCCGGATCCCGCCGTGAGGTGTCGGCCACCTCCCCCGCGGCCCTGCTGTCCGCCGTAGCACCCGTGCTCTCTCCGGTGTACCCGCTGGCGGAGCAACTCGACTACGCGGCACAGCTGCACCGCCCCGGTCAGTACGACCAGGTCGCCGCCTCGCTGTCGTCGGCGCCGGGCCAGTTCCACCGGCGGATGCGGTCGGTCGTCTACCGGATGCTCGGGCTGGGCGAACCGGCCCGTCCGCCGTTCGTCGCGCCGCTCCCGCTGCCACCGGCACTGACGCGCTGGCAGATCGCCGCCGGAAGCGGGGCGGCTCGGTGAGCGAGGGGATCGCGGCCCCGGCCCCGGCCCCGGGACCGGACGCAGCGTGGGCCACCGTGTGCTTCTCCGCGCAACCGCCCTGTGCGGCACTGCGGGGTGGCGGGCCGGCCGACCGGGTGTCCTTCGTCGGCTGGCGTTCGGACGCGGCGGACGGTTCGGCTCTCGTACGATCCGACCCGCTGCCCTCGCCCGCGGACTCGTCCGTGGAGCGGCACGGGTATCGGCATCCGTATCCGTATCCGGCGCCCTGCCCGCACGCGGACGGCCCGCTCGGCTGCGATGTGCACCTGTGGGTGGACGCGGACAGCCCGGAACGGACCGGGCTCATGGAACACGCCGATGTGCTCGTGAGCCGTGTGCCGCTGCCGCTCGCGTCGGCTCAACGGCGGGTGCGCTGGCTGCTGTTGGGCCATCCCGGATGTCGTGCGGCCGCCGTGCCCGACACGGCCTCGACGTGTGTCGTCGGCATACGGGAACGGACCGGTGCCGTGTCGTTCGTGTCGTTCGCACGGCTGGAGCGGGGCGGGTCCGACGACCCGCTCCCCGCGCACGTCGTCGTGTCGGTCGTCCACGCCTGGCTGGTGAACGGAGGATCGCCGGGCGCGCTGTGTTCCCTCGTACCGATGCCGCGTAGTTGACGGAGGGAGGACCGGCCGCGGTGGCTGTCACGGCTGCCGCAGCCGGTCGTCCAGACGCTGAGCGTCCTCGGGGCTCAGCCGGCGGAAGAGCTCCCGGGCGGCCTCGTAGTGCCGTATCGATTCCGCATGATCACCACGTGACTCGGCGGCCTCGCCGAGCCACTCCAGACAGCGCGCCTCCCAGTGCTCGGACCGGGCGTCACCCGCGCGGAAGCGCGTGAGGCACTCCCGCAACAGCTCGACGCCGCCGGCACCGTCCCCGGCGCGGTCCAGGACATGGCCGAGCAGCGCCAGGACGCGGGTCGCCTCGTACGTCTCGCCCAGCGCGTCCAGTTCGGTGCCGGCCCGGCGCAAGTGCTCGGTGGCCGTGGCCAGGTCGTCGGCGGCCAGCGCGGTCTCGCCGAGGCGTCGCCGGGAGAGGGCGGCCCCGCGCCGGTAACCGATCGACTCCCGCAGCCGCAGGGCGTGTTCGAAGTGATCGCGGGCGTCGTCGAGTTGGTGGTCCAGGAGACCGACGTGCCCCAACCCGCTGAGCGCCTGCGCCTGTTGGCGTATGTCGTGGTCGGCGATGGCCAGCTCCAGCGCCTGCCGGTACCAGTCGGCCGCTTCCGGATACCGCCCGGCGTTGCGCAGACCGATCGCGCCGGAGGTGAGCATGCGGCCCTCGCCCTGTCTCGATCCGCTCCGGCGCGCCGCGTCGAGACCGAGACGGTGCGCCTCGATCCCCATCTCGGACGGCCGTAATCGTAGGAAAAGCGGCCATATGAGGTCCGTCAAACGCCAACAGGAGAAGTCCCAGCCGACCTCGGCCGAGTGCCGTACGGCGCCCATCAGGCCGTTGCGGTACGTGTCCAGCCAGACGAGCGCCTCCTCGGCACCGTCCAACGGGGCCGGGGCCACGGTCCCCGCCGGGAGGTCGTGCCCCGGCAGCCGGTGGCTGGGGGTGAGGATGTGCTCCGCCGCAGCCGCGCTGACCAGGCACCAGTCTACGAAACAGCGCAGCGTGCGCTCCTGCCGCCCCGGATCCTCCAACTCCTCGCCGAGCCGACGGGCATGCGGCCGCACCAGGTCGTGGAAGCGGTAGGTGGTCGGTCCCGTCTCCTCCAGCAGATTCGCCTCCACGAGAGCGTGCACCGCGATGTCGGAGGCGGGCCCGCTGCCACGCGCTCCCTCCACGTCGGCCGCGAGGGCGGTCAGCAACGAGAGGTCGTGACGATCCGCGGGCAGCAGCCCCATCCGCCGGTACAGCGCCCGGCTCTCGTCCGGCAGGATCTCGTACGACAGGTCGAGCGCGGTACGCATCACGGCCTCGCCGTCTACGCGGAGGCCGTCGACGGCACCCTGCCCCAGGGAGAGGCTCTCGGCCAGGGCGGACACGGAGCGGTGCGGGCGCAGGGCGAGTTGGGCCGAGGCCAGCGCCACCGTCAGCGGCAGCCGTCCGCACAGTCTGACCACCTCGCGCGCGGCGGCCGGCTCCCGCGCCACGCGCGTCCCACCGCCGACGGCGAGAAGCTCGACGGCCGACTCCGCGGAGAGCCCCTCCAGCCGGTGGACGGACGCGCCGTCGACGCGCAGCCCGGTCAGGTTGGTCCGGCTGGTCACCACGGTGAGACCGGTCGGCGCCCCGATCAGGAGCGGGCGTACCTGAGCGGCCGTGAACGCGCTGTCCAGGAGGACGGCCAGGCGCAGCCCCGAGGTCATCGAACGCCACAGCGCGCTCCGTTGCGCGATCCCGGCCGGTACCGAGGAGGCGCCGAGCGCGACCAGGAACGCTTCCAGGACGACGGCCGGGGAGGTGGGACCCGGTTCCCCGTCGGTGGCCCGTCCGCCCAGGTCGGCGTAGAGCTGGCCGTCGGGAAAGCTGTCGGCGTGCTCGTACAGCCAGTGGGTGGCCAGGGTGGTCTTGCCGACGCCCGCGAGCCCGCTGACCACCAGGACCTGCGCCGAGTGCGCCGCACGTCCGGCGCGCAGCAGGTTCAGGCCCCGCCGGTCCGCCTCCCGGCCGATGAACCGGGCTGCCACCGGGGGCAGTTGACGGGGCACGGGGTGGCGTGACGCGGGCGCCGGTGCGGGCGGGTGGAAGTGGACGCCCCCGTGGATGTCCCGGGCCTGCACGGTGGGCCCGTGGAGTACGGAATCGCCGCCGATGACGTTGGAGGTCTCCGCCGCCGCCGGGTCGGGCGGTGTGCGGGCGGGGCCGGGATGGCGGCGCAGCCACGCGGCCAGCGCGTCCCGGGTCGCCGTGTCGTGCGCGGCCAACGTGCACAACTCCAGGGCCAGTTGGCGCCGGATCGCCGCCTCGACAGGGTGCTCGCCCGGTGCGTTCGGAGGCCAGAGCCGGATCACCGCGGGGTCGGCACGGGCCGCCGTGTCCAGTACCCGGGCCAGATCGCGCCACGCGGGGGATTCCGGGTCGGCGCCGCAGACGGTGATGGCCGACAGTAATGCTTCCTGTCCGTCCGAGGAGAAAGCGCGCACGTGGCAACTCCTTTCGATCCTGCCGGAGTTACTCCCCACTGCGGACAAGAAGCGAACTAATGCAGATGTTTATCGGTCAATTTTGAGCTCATAGTGTCCTGTCGTGCTCGATTCTGCGGTGTCCATGACATTCTCGAATGCTCGGCAATCGCAGGCCCTACCGGCGGGGAGGACGCTGGTGGACTTCGAGATCAGGCTTTCGGGATCGGTGGAGATTCGGGCAGCGAGTCGCCGTAGCGATCTCGGCTCGACAAAAACCAGGACGGCGCTCGCCTGCCTAGCCTGGGATGCGGGTCGCACGGTGAGCGTGGACGCCCTGATCCACCGTATCTGGGACGACCATCCGCCGGGCAAGCCGCGGGAAGCGCTGCACGTCCACATCTCCCGCATACGGAGCTCGCTGCGGATCGCCGGGGGTGACGCGCCCGCGATCGTCAGCCGTACGAACTCGTACTCCCTGGAGGTCGATCCGGACCGGGTGGACCTGCGCTGTTACACCGGCTGCGTCGAGCGAGCCCGGTCCCTGGGGGAGCGCGGGGACGAGGAAGCCGCCCTGCGCCAGCTGGACCGCGCGGACGGCCTCTGGCACGGCGAGCCGCTGGCCGGGATCACCGGGTCCTGGGCCGAGCATCTGCGGGCCTCGGTCGAGGAGACCGGTCTCGCGGCGGCGATGACCCGGGCCGAGATCCTGCTCCGCGGCGGCAGGTTCACCGACGCCGTTCCGGTGCTCCTGCCCTTGGCCGAGGCGCATCCGGTGGACGAGGCCCTGGCCGAACGGCTGGCCATCGCCCTCTACGGCAGCAACCGGACGGCCGAGGCGACCCGACTGCTGCAGCGGACGCGGCAACGGGTCGTCCGGGACATCGGTCTCGACGCGGGCCGAGGGCTGCACCGGGTCCACCAGGGAATCCTGGCGGGGACGCCCGCGGAGGAACTGTCCCCCCGCGCCGGGGCCGGGGCCAGGGCCGGTGCCGGGGCCGGGAAGAAGGCGTCCCACCGGCCGCCGCGCCGGGTGCCGGACAATCTGCCCCGCGATGTTCCGTGGGCCGGCCGGCGCGATGAGGTGCGGCGGCTCACCGCGGCGCTCTGCGAGGGACAGGGATCCTCGGACGTGGTCACCGTCGAAGCGATCCACGGCATGGGAGGCGTGGGCAAATCGAGCCTCGCCGTCCACCTGGCGCATCGATTACGGGACCGGTTCCCGGACGGCAGGATTTTTCTGCATCTGGGTGGATATGCCGCCGACCGGACGCCACCGACCGCCACCCGGGCACTGACCGAACTGCTGCGGCTGGTCGGTATGGCCAGCAAGGAACTACCGCCTGAGCTGGACGAGTTGGTCGCGCTGTGGCGCTCGGTGACGCATGACCGCCGGATGCTGGTGATCCTCGACGACGCGACCTCCTCGGACCAGATCCGCCCGCTGCTGCCGGGCTCCTCCCCGACAGCGGTCATCGTGACCAGCCGCCGTCGGCTGCCGGGACTGCCCGGAGTACGGCCCGTCTCCCTGGACGTGCTGCCGGCCGAGGACGCGGCGGCGCTCTTCGCTCAGCGACTGGGGAGGGAGCGGGACACCGACCCGGCCGAGGTGGCCGAGATTGTCCGGATTTGCGGTTACCTTCCGCTGGCCATCGAGATCGCTGCGAGCCGACTGCTCGCCCGCCCTTCGTGGGCCACGTCGGACCTGTTGCGCCAGCTGAGCGGTACGGGCGGGCATCTTGCCCAACTTCGTGACGTGGACCGGACGTTGACACATGTCTTCGCCGTCTCGTACGACGCACTGAATATCGAACAGCGGCTGGTCTTCCGCCGTATCGGACTGCATGTGGGGGTGGAGTTCAGGCCGCCGGCGATTGCCGCGCTCACAGGATTCTCCTTGGAAACGGCCGAACGCGTACTCGAGGAGCTACTCGCTCACTATCTTGTGACAGAGCCTGTTCCGCTTCGTTTCGCCATGCATGATCTGTTGCGCGACTATGCGCGATCTTTGATCGAAGCCGGTGGTGGCGATTCGGATGACGATGTTCGGCAGGCCGGACAAAGGTTGGTGGATCACTACGTCCGGACCGCGGATCGGGCGGACCGGCTGGCCTATCCCTTTCGTTCGCGCACAGATCTCGACGTCGGCGATTCGGCCACTCGGCCGTCTCCGGAAATCGTCGACCCGCAGTTGGCTGAACAGTGGTTGATTGCCGAGTCGGCCAATCTTCTCGACACGCTGGACTGGCTTGAAAAGCATGGTACGGAACGTCAACTAGCCCTTTCTGTCCATGTGTTGGCGGGATTCCTGGACATGGAGGGGCACCTCGTCGAGGCCGAGCCGCTGCTGCGCCGCGCCGCCGCCCACTGGGACGCCGCAGGTGACAGCGTGGCCAGGGCGCGAGCGCTGCTCGACCTCTGCGCCGTGCACACCCACGGCTCCCGCTACGACGAGGCGATCGCGGCCGGGCGTGAGGCGCGGGACATCGCGCGGTCTCTCGGGGACAGGGAACTGGAGGGCGAGTGCGTTCACCAGATCTCGATCTCGCTGTGGCAGACGGGGCAGTACACGCTGGCCCGATCACTCCAGAAAGAATCTCTGGATTCTCTCCTGCAAACAGGCAATCGTCTCCGGATCGCGCGCTGTCGAAACCTGCTCGGCATCATCCATCTGCATCTGGCGGAGTATGACGAAGCATGGGCATGCTTCACTTCGGCCCTCGCTGATTTCACGGCAATAGAGTCTGAGCGCGGAAGGTATAGCGCGCTCAATAATTTGGCGGAAGTGAGTAAGAAAACCGGGCATCCAGAAGATGCCGAAATGGCTTATCGTCAGGCGATGGTCGTCGCGGATCGGATGGGTAATCCGAGGGACAAAGCGACGATCCGAATGAATATTGCTTCCGTCATGGACGAGCTCGGCAGAACCGATGAGGCTCTTGCCGTGTACGGAATGGCGCTGCCGATACTGCGAGACGTCAAAGACCGGCGGGCGGAGGCCATCGCCCTCACTCGAATCGGCAGGGCGCACCGTGCGGCAGGCCGTGTTGACGAGGCCCTGCGACACCATGTCGCCGCACTTGAAGTGGCACGTGCCATCCATGCGGCGGGCGAAGAGGTGGACGTCCTCTTCGACCTCGCCCTCGCGGAGCGGGACGCTGGGCTCGTGGCCCAGGCCGTGGCCCACCTTGAGGAGAGCCTCGCCGGCAGCAGAAACGTATCGGCCCCGGCCGAAGAGGCCCGGGCCACAGCGGCATTGTCCGCTCTTCGGGGCGACGTTACTGACGAGTCCAATTAGAGCGGCCCGATGCGCTGATCAACTCGTGCCGCCTCAAGGCTTCCATTCAGTCGCGGCATCGGTATTGTTGCTCCCCCGCGGAGGCGCTGGGTCCGTCACCTTGGACCGGAGCCCCACCTCTCCCCACCTCGCCTGCGCATCAGACGTTGTCCGAGCTAGCTGAGAGAATGTAATGCCAGTAATTATCGCGAAATGCATTCTGGGTATTCACGCGCTCACTTGCATTGCGTACGTAATAATATCCGGGCTGAGTGCAAACGGCTTGACGCTGTAAGGGACCCGGTGTCCGGTGCCTACCGCCGACGTGCGGTCGGGTGCCGGACATCGGCCCCGGACGCGGCCGCCGGGCGGTAACTCCGGGTGGCGCTGCATGGGTTGGTACGGAGGAGCCCGCCGGTTGACTCGACCGTTGATCGACTCGTTACGCGAGAGCCGGCGCCCGCGTCGAGAACATCGCCCGCATCGAGGTCGCGTGCCGCAGGCGAACATCGGTCCGAACGAGTGGACTCGCCGGGAGGCTTATCGCAGGAGAGGAGGACCTCCCACCGGATTCCGGATGGTGGCGTGGCGGCCCTGGAAACGGCCCCACCCCCAGCCCCGATCCGGAAGAAGCGCCCCCACATGCGACGTACCCCCACCCGACGCCTCCTGGCAGCCGCGCTGCTGGTCGCGTCCGTACTGGCCGCCCCGGTGGTGGCGACCTCCGCCACCGCCGCCGGCACCCCCACCGGTGTGGTCCACCCCCTGGGCATCGACCCGCACGACGGGCACGACCACGCCCCCTGCTCCTCCAACGGCCTAGGCCACGGCGTAACCGCCCGCCTCGACAAGGCCATCGCGGACGTCCGTAAGCAGGCCGCCATCCCCGGTGTCGCCGTCGGGCTGTGGATGCCGGGCAAGGGGTGTTACGTCCGGGCGACCGGTGTCGCCGACAAGGTCACGCGGCAGCCGATGAGCACCGACTTCTACTCGCGGATCGGCAGCGAGACCAAGACCTTCACGGTCACCGCGCTGCTCCAGCTCGTCGACGAGCGGCGGATCGGGCTCGACGACCCGATCTCGCGCTACGTCCACGGCGTACCGAACGGCCGTCACATCACCCTGCGCCACCTGGCCGAGATGCGCAGCGGGCTGTTCCCGTACAGCGCGGACGCCGACTTCGCGCACGACCTGCTGAGCGATCCGACCCGCTCGTTCACCCCGCGGGAGCTGCTCGCGTACGGCTACAAGCACCGCAACACCGCCGCGCCGGGCAAGGTGTTCGTCTACAACAACAGCAACCTGGTCCTGCTCGGCCTGGTGATCGAGAAGGTCACCGGCCACCACGTCGCCGACGTCATCAACCGGCGGGTGCTGCGCCCCGCCCACCTGGACCAGACGCTGTTCCCCGACGGCCCGAACGTCCGCGAGTTCCCCGAGCCGCACGCCCACGGCTACACCAACCAGACGCTGACCGGCGCGGTCGCCGACTCCACTGACTGGAACCCGAGTTGGGCCTGGTCGGCCGGCGCGATGATCTCGACCATGCACGACCTGCGCAGCTGGGCGAAGACCGTCGCCACCGGGGAACTGCTCAGCCCCGAGACCCAGAAGCAGCGCCTGAAGACGCTGCCGACCGGATTCCCCGGCCTCACCTACGGCCTCGGCATCTTCGAGACCGGCGGCTGGATCGGGCACAACGGTTCCATCCCGGGCTACGAGTCCGTGACCGTCTACCTCCCCGCCCTCAAGGCGACCCTGGTCGTGCTGATCAACACCGACATCACCACCGGGGGCCAGGAGCCGTCCACCCTGCTCGCCCGCGCGATCACGCAGATCGCCACCCCCGGTCACGTCTACGACGGCTCGACCCCCACGCGCTAGAGACGTCCCGCCCTGAACGACACTGAAACCCCGGGTCGACACGACCCGGGGTTTCGCATGAGCGGGCAGTGGGTGACTGTGGCAGCCGAACCAACCGAACCAACCGAACCAACCGGATCAACAGAACGGACCGACCACCACGTTCCGTTGACGCTACGACGGCGCCCCTCGCACCCGAACGCCGCAGTCCTGGTCCTGCACGGCGGCGAGGAGAAGAGTGAACGCCCCGCCCGCCCCTGGCAGTTGGCCGCGTTGCGCATGGGCCCGGTCGTACGCGCGGTGATCGCCGCGCTCCCGGGCGAGCAGGACGTCCTGGTCGCCCAGGCCCGTTACCGCCTCCGCGGCTGGAACGGCGACCGTGCCGACCCGGCCCGGGACACCCTCCGCGCGCTGGACGCCCTCGCCGAACTCGCCGGCCCCGTGCCGACCGTGCTGCTCGGCCACTCCATGGGCGGCCGGGCCGCGCTGTACGCCGCCGGTCATCCACTGGTGCGAGGCGTGGTCGCCCTCGCCCCGTGGTGGCCACCGGCCGAACCGGTCGACCAGACGGCGGGCCGCCACATCATCGCCCTGCACGGCGAACGCGACCACGTCACCTCGCCCACCGAGACGGCCGAGTGCGTACGGCGGGCTCGGGACGAGGGGGCGGCGGCGCGGGCCGGCATGGCGGTCATCGGCGGCGGCGACCACGGGATGCTGCGCCGCCACGGCCTCTGGCATCACACGACTGCTGCGCTGGTCGCCCATCTGCTCGACCCCGGGTCTGCCCCGGACCCCTTGCCTGAGGGGTGTTACGGGGTGGGGGAGTTTCCGGTGCTCTGAGCCTCGGCCTGATTTCCTATCGGTTGACCGGTCAGGGAACAGCTCCTCGGGACTCATGCCGACAGTCCCAACTGCTCGAAGTGGTCACCGGGATACCGGTAGTCGTAGTCGACGCCGCGCGCTGCGAACTCGGCAGCCCGGCGTCGTTCACGCTGTACGGGGGTGAGTCGCATGGTCTCTGCGGCTCGGAAGATCTCGCGGGCCGGATGACGCGATCGTCCACGGCGGGCCAGTGCCGGTATACGTGCAGATCGCCGGAGTACTGCGCGCCCGCATCAAGCGCGGCGACTGGCAGCCCATGCGGCCCCTGCCAGGCGAGCAGCGCCTCGCCGACGAATTCGGCGTCGCCCGCATGACCGCCCGGAAAGCCGTCCGCGTGCTCGCCGACGAGGGGACCGTGTTCGTCGTCCCCCAGCGCGGCGCGTTCGTCTCCGCCGAGCCGGCCAGCAGCGAGGGCGGGGGCGCGTAGCAGAGCGCCCCGCCCGTCCGCCACGGGGGAACGACGGACAGACGGGGCAGTGTGGGGGCGTCAGCTCGCGGCTACGCCCAGGTGAGCCGTTGACCGTCAGGGCCGACGTGCAGCCGCATCCGGTCGGCCGATGGTCGCCCGTCCGCCTGCCACTGCGTGACGCGTTCGGCGATCTGATCCCACAGGCTCGCTGGGCCGCCCTGCCGGACCATCCACCGCGCGCCGTCCCGGAAGACGACCGCCCACGATTCGGCGTCCACGTCGATCACGACGTGTTCCGTCCGGCCGTCCCGTTCCAGCGTGAGGCGCTGCGCGCGGGGCGCGGCGAACTGCGCGACGAACCGGGCCGTCCAGTCGTCGAGCACGTCCGCGCCGAATTCCGTGGGTATGGCGTCGCCCTCGCTGAGATTCGGCAGCATCCCGAACGGGGGCGGAAGGTGCGGGCGGGCCAGCATGAACGAGACCTGCCCGCCGAGAACCGGACCGCTGGCCGTGCCGTCGTCGGCGACCGTCAGCCGTACGAGTTCGGATGCGTGCATCCATCCGCCGACCGTGACCAGGACCTCACCGTCGGGTCGGGTCTGCGCGAGCCAGTCGGCCGGCACGGTGTGCACGCCGCATGTCACGATCACCCGGTCATACGGGCCGCTCTCCTTGCAGCCCGCCAGGCCGTCACCGACTACGCGAACAGGCCAGTACCCGGCGCCCGCGAGCGCCATTCCTGCGCGGGCGGACACCTCCGCGTCAACCTCGACCGTGGTCACGTTGTCCTCGCCGACGACGTGGGAGAGCAGCGCGGTTGAGTAGCCCGTGCCCGTGCCGATTTCCAGAACGCGCGTCCCTTCGGTCGCCCGCAGCTCTTCGAGCATTCGCACGACCAGACTCGGCAGGGTGGACGACGAGGAGGGGGCCGCCGCGATGCGCCCCTCGACCTGGTCGGGGAAGACGCCCCCGGCCACCTGTGTCACGAGGGTGTCGTCTTCGTAGATCCGCGTGAGACCGGCCGCAGAGTCGCCGGACGCGGGCCGGTACCAGCCGCCGTCTTCGTACTCGAACCAGCCGCGCGCGAGGAACGCCTCGCGGGGCACGGACAACACGGCCGCTTCCCATTCGGGGCTGCGTAGTGCGCCCGCCTTGGTCAGGTGCCGCGCGAGGTCGGCGCGTAGGTGTTCCGAGGGCAGGGGGTCAGTCATGATGGCTCGCTCCGTTCTCCAACAGGTCTGCGATTGCGCTTGTGATCGGCAGTCCGGCCACGTCTTCGAGCCACGCCCATTGGCCGTTGGGGTTGCACTCCAGAAACCACCATGCGCCGTCCGGGGTCACGGCGAAGTCGAAGGCGCCGAAGCTCAGCCCGAAGTCTGCGAGGAACCGCACCAGAGCGCCGCGTATCCAGTCCGGGCAGGCGACCGGCTCATAGGCGAGGCTCTGATATTCCGCTCGCCAGTCGACGACGCCGGGCGGCGCCGTTATAAGGGCGCTGAACACCTGCTCGCCGACGACGACCGCGCGCACGTCGGCCACCTTGGGCACCTGGGCTTGGAACAGGTGCGCACTGTGGCTCACCGCGCCGTCGATCTCGCCCGCCTCGACGGGCGCGGCCCAGATTCCGGCAGGCTCGCCCTCGATGTCGTACGCCCCGGCGTGCAAAGGCTTGTAGATGGTCGGCTGCTCGGCGCAGAACGCCTTGGCCTCCATCGGGTCGTTCGTGATCAGGGTGGCGGGGAGCGTGAGCCCTACCCGTGTCGCCGCGTCCAACTGCGCGGGCTTGTACTCGGCCCGCGCGATGGCCTGCGGGTGGCTCAGGTACAGACACCCCGGCAGCGCGCCCAGCACGCCGCCCAGGCCGCGCCGGTTCTCCTGCGCGGCGAACCGGGCGGACTGCTCGCCGCTGTCCGTCGGGTAGACGTTGGGGCGACGGTGGTACAGGGAGCGCACGGCGGATAAGTCGGCCGTACGCTCCCCAACCGTGAGCCGTCCGCCCCATCCGCCCGCCCCGGCACGTGCGGCGAGCACCGCCGGGGCGGGAAAGTCCCGTCCGGGATCGAACCGGAGGACGGACACCCGGCGCCGGTTCAATTCCGCGATGACCAGATCAGCGGTTGCGTCCTCATACTGCGTACAGACCAGTACCGGGCGTCCGTCCATGGCTCTACCCCCTAGTCCTGTGTCGCATCGTGGCCGGAGTCGGCGTCTACCTTGCCGTCCTTGCCGACCTGCGTGGGCGGGTAGGTGTTCACGCTCGTACCGTGCTTGCCGAGTTCAGCCGGCGTCATCGCTCCGTCCTCCCCGACCCATCGGCCGGTCTGCGTTGCCGGGTCGACGCCCGCGTACTGCCACGACGAGGGGGAACCGTTGCGCAGCGGGGCCATACGGCGCAGCCCCCACGGGGCTTGGGTGGCCGTCTGCGTACCTGCGGGGCTTGTCTGCAAGTCTCCTCCTTGATTGCTTCGAACGGTGCTTGTGGTGCAGGACCCGCCCCGGCAGGCGCTCGACCTGTCCAAGGGTTGCGGGCGGATGATCCGCCGGGGCGGGAGTCTTCGGGGGGTGACCGCTCCTCTGCCGGGGGTGTGTGGGAGAACCGGTTGACGGGTCACCCCCGGCAGGGGGCGGAGTCTTCACAGGTAGAGCTGTCGCTTGCATTCCCGGCAGTACGTCTTGCCGTCGCGCCTCTCGGTCTGCCGGTGCTCGCACGTCTTGGTCCCGGTTCCGGTCATCGCGTCGTCCCGACCGGAAGGGCCGCAGGGTGCGGGTTCCGCGTACGGCGCGGTAGCCGGTGACGGCCGCCCGAACCGTCCGCAGGCAGCGCGCGGCGGGGGCATGTGGGCGGGAACGGCGAGGGTGGCGGACTGCGCGGCGCGGTTGGTGATCCCGTCCCGCCCGTGCGCCAGGGCCCGCACCATGTGGTCAAGCTCCGCGAGGCACGGGCCACACGCGTACACGTCGCCCGTCGCGCCGGGCGTGGTCACCGAGCCGACCCACAGCACGGCCACGCCCTCACGGCGGCAGTACAGCCAACACGCCCCCGTCACCCACGGGTTCCCGTCGCCCGTCTGCGCGACTAACGGCCACGCATCGCGCCACGGGCGCTCAACAGCCGGAGCGAACATCACGCCGCACCCCCGTTCACCCGCGCGAGTTCGGCCACTTCCGCCGGGGGCCGCATGACCGCGTAGTCGCCGAAGTCCCGCCGGTATCGCCGGTGGCCGGTCTCCTGCGTGTGCTTACGCTGACACTCCTCGACCGGCCCCGGGTCACGGTGCGTGCCAGACTGCGCGCCGCACTCCGATTCGTCGCCGGACACGCAGCGCGCTTCATACTCCGGTTCTGCCGTCTGGTCCTGCTCGATGGTGAACGGGACGTAGCGGAACACGCGCCGCTTCATGCCGTCGCCCCCTGCCGGCGCGCGTCCCCGTCGGGCTGGAGAGCGGCGGCGAGCGCGCGGGCCGTCTTCACGTTGCAGCGCCCCAAGTCGATCAGCGCGAGCGGGGCAGGCCCGGCGCAGGAAGCAGCGTCAAGCCCGAGGGACGGCAGTTGCACCCCCGCCGCCTTGAGCGCGTCGCGCAGTTCATCGCGCGCCCGCTCGGCGTCTCTGACCTTCTCGCCTGCCGTCTGCCGCTTGCCTGCCGTAGTCATGCCAGCTCCGAACCTTGGCCGTTGCGTCCCCGTGGGAGCGGGAGTCTCTGGTATCTCCACCATTGCCAAGAGAACGAGTCAGGTATACGGACCGCTCGTAACCAAATACCCTCAGTGGACAAGCTCTTGAGGGGGGGTCAGTGCGATGGAGCTAGAGCCAGAAGAAGACGCAATGCCCGCTACACCTGCGGGGATGCTGGCCACACGTGCGGCACGTGCACGGGCCAAGGCAGGTCTTTCGCTGCGTGCGCTCGCTGAGAAGCTCGGGTACCCACACACGTACCTGAGCCGGGTCGAACGGGGAGAGCAACTCCCGTCCGAGGCGCTGGCGGAAGCCCTCGATGACTTCTACGAGACGGACGGGTTGTTCACCGACTTACTCGTTGTGGCCGTCGCGGCTGAGGTCCCGGTGTACGGGCGCAAGGTGCTTGAGGAGGAGAAGCGAGCCGCACGCATCCAGACGTTCAACAGCAGTGTTGTTCCTGGCCTGTTGCAGACGGAGCCCTACACGTCTGCCCTCTTCACCGAGTCCATGCCGGGCAAGGATGCCGAGAAGGTCGCGCTTCAGGTGGCCATGCGCTCACACCGCCGGGCGGTGCTGGACTCTGCCGCGCCCCCGCTGTACTGGGCCATCATGGACGAAGCGGCCCTACGTCGGCCGGTGGGCGGTCCAGCGATCATGGCCGAGCAGATCCGGCACATACTCGACGTGATCGAAAAGAACAGTGCAGTCCGGGTACAGGCGCTTCCCTTCTCCCGTGGAGTGCATCCCCTGTTGGGCGGTAGCTTGAGCTTGCTCACCCTTCGGGATGGCGTGACCTTCGCTTACGTCGAGTCGTTCGCGTCTGGCACGTCGGTGGACACCCCGGCCGATGTACTGGAGTTGACGACGCTCCTGGACATTGCCCGGTCGAAGGCCCTTGACAGCGGGGAGAGCGTGTCTCTGTTCCATAAGTACCTGAAAGAGTATGAAGATGATGACTCCTGATGAGAACGCGCCGTCTCTGGTCTGGGTGAAGAGCAGCTACAGCAACGGCCAGGGGGCCGAGTGCATTGAATGGGCACCGGAGCACGCAGCGGCCACGGGTGAGTTCCTGGTCCGTGACAGCAAGGACCCGAACGGCCCGCGTCTGGCCCTGACCCGTGAGGGGTTCGCCGGCCTCGTTGAGTTCGCCAAGCACCACGGGTGACCCGCGCCCCTACCTGCCCCGAGTGACCGGCCCTCGCCACGCGGCGGGGGCCGTTGTCGTGTCAGCACAGGGCACCATCCCGGCACCTGCCTGCGCGGATCATCGCCAGTGCCGAATGGAGGCTCAGCTCGCGCGTCTGGTCGAGTTCGCCGGACAGCCGAACACACTGCTTCAGATCGCGCCGTACGAGATCGGCGAGCGCCGCACGTTCGACCTGCCCGTGAACCTCTTGACGCTGCCGGATCGATCAGTCGTCTGTTACGCCGAGTCCCAAGCTCAGGGTCATCTGGACCGCGAGAGCATCTCCGTGATGCCCATGCTGACGGCCTACCATCAACTACAGGGGGAAGCGTTGTCCCAGACGGCGTCTGTGGCCATGATCAATCAGTTACGAAAGGGCACCCCGTGACGACCGAGACCCCCCGCTGGTTCAAGTCCTCGTACAGCAACAACGGCGGTGACTGCGTTGAGGCCGCTGCCAACCTCGTCGCCTCGCGCGGCATGGTTCCCGTCCGTGATTCCAAGAACCCGGGCGGTCCGGTACTCGGCTTCCCGGCCGACGCCTTCACCTCCTTCATAGCGGGCGTCAAGGCGGGCACGTTCGGCACCGTCTGAGTCACGCTGATCGAACAGGTACGAAAGGGCATCTCGTGACGACCGAAACCCCTCGCTGGTTCAAGTCCTCGTACAGCGACAACGGCGGCGCTTGCATCGAGGTCGCCGCCAGCCTCGTCGCCTCGCGCGGCATCGTTCCCGTCCGTGACTCCAAGAATCCGACTGGTCCCGTTCTTGGTTTCCAGGCCGGTGCCTTCACCTCCTTCATAGCGGGCGTCAAGGCGGGCACGTTCGGCACCGTCTGAGTCACGCCTCGCGGGTCTTCGCCAGCTCCGCCGCGAACTGCGCCCCGCTCAGCAGCGCGAGGTTCGACAGCCACAGCCACACCAGAAAGACGACGCTGCCCGAGAGCGAGCCGTACAGCCTGCTGTAAGCGCCGAGCGTCGTCGCGTACGTCGAGAAGCCCGCGGAGACGGTCAGCCACAACGCGGCGGCCAGCACCCCGCCAGGCAGGCTGTGCCCGCGTCGCCGGGCCCCCACCGGGCCGGTGTGGAAGACGACCACGACCAGCAGCGCCACCAGACACAGCAGCACCGGCCAGCGCAGCAGGTCCCACGCCCACGCGGCGGTCTCGTCCACGCCGGCCATCCGCCCGACCGCTTCCGCGAGCGGGCCGGTCAGCAGCAGTGTGAGTGAGCCGACCAGGAGCAGGCCGAGCAGCGCGAGCGCGGTGAGTACGATGCGCGGCGCCTTGCGCCAGGGGGAACGCCGGTCGTGGGTGCCGTGCATGCGGTGCAGGGCGCGGCGGAACACGGCGAGGTAGCTCGTGGACGACCACAGCGCGCTGACGCCGCCCGCCACCAGCAGGGGCCATGCCGTGCGGTCCGTGCGGAGTACGTGGGTGAGGGCTGCGTGCAGTTCGGTACCGGAGTCGGCGGGGGCGTAGGCCGTGACGTGGGTGACGAACTCCTCGGCCGTCTCCGGGCTGATCATGCCGAACGCGATGACCGTCGCCAGCATCGCGGGAAGCACCGCGAGGATCGCGTAGTACGTCAGCGCCGCCGCGTAGTCCGAGATGTCGTCGTTCCACAAGGACACCGGGGTGCGGCGCAGCGCCGGCCACCAGGCCGCCGGCGGCCGGACCCCGGCGATCCGGCGCACCCGGCCGACGTACGACTCAGCGGACATGGGGGGTGGGGTGTGAGATCGCGCGGGCCGTGCGCATCACTGGCCAACTCCCTTGACTGCTACGGCCGTTACGGCTATTGCGGTTGCTACGGGCTTCATGGCGGCGTCGGCTCGTCCGGCCGCCGTATGGACGGTGGTCCGGCGACGGAGACCCGGAGTGACGGCGAGCACGACCATCCAGACGCCGAGCAGAGCCGTCAGCCCGCCCGCGACGCTCGCGGCGGCCGTGGTGGTCATCGACGGCCCCGTCCGAACGCGTCCCGTACGTCCTGGACCGTACCGCCCCGCTCGTACCACCGGCCCAGCGCCCAGCCCAGGCCGCCGAGCGCGGCCACGAGCAGGAAGGCGCCGAAGCCGCCGAACCAGCCGGCGAACGCCAGGGCCATGCCCGCGATCATCCCGACGAACGGTGTGCCCATGCCCGTCCACCTCCACCTCGTCGCCCGATCCTCCACTCCTGCCCGTGCCCCTGACCGGCCGGTCTACTCCACGTGGGCCGCACCGGTGTGCGCGAGCACACCCAGTGCTTCCGGACCTGGACCTCTCTGCCTGCCGGTATTCGTCAGTCGCCAGTCGCTGTCCGTCAGCCCGCCGCGATGCCCTCGCCGCCGACCCCGCCCGGCACCTCGACCGAGCCGATCGCGGTGAGCGAGCCGTTCGCGCCGACCCGGAACTCGTCCACCAGGCCCTTGATGCCGGTCTGGACGTACAGGTACCGCCCGTCCGACGAGGCGGCCGCGTCGACCGTGCCGGCGTCGGTGGCCGTGTTGCCCAGGGAGGTCAACTCGCCCTGGGCGCCCACCCGGTAGCCGGACAGGGTGCCGCTGGCGGCGTTGGAGACGTAGAGGTGGTTGCCCGCGGTCACCGCCCAGCAGGTGGCGGTCTGGCCCGTCGGGACGGTGCCCTTGGCCGTCAGTCTGCCGTCGCGGCCGACCGTGAAGGTGCCGACGGAGTTGGTACCGGCCTCCGTCACGCGGAGCCGTCCGGCGGCGTCGAAGGCGAAACCGAACGGCACGGCGCCGGGGGTGGAGGTCACCACGGGATGCGCGGACGGTCCGCTGTGCGCGCCGACCGGGAAGACGTCGATGCTCTGCCCCGAGGCCTTGGTGGTGACGACGAGCTTCGAGCCGTCCGGGGTGAAGGAGATCTGCCCGACGGCCGAAGTCGCCTTGTCCAGACCGAGGTTGCGGTTCCAGGAGGGGACCTTGACCAGTCGGTCGCCGGTCCGCACGAAGCCCTGTACGGAACCGCCGCCGAGCGTGTTGGCGACGTACACCCGGTCGCCGTGGAACGTGACGCTGACCGGGAAACTCCCGCCGCTGGAGATCTCCTGGACCCGCCGCAGGTGCGTGCCGTGCACGGCGAAGACGGTCACGGTGTCGCTGCCCGCGTTCACGGCGTAGAGGAGGTGGTGGTG
The DNA here is from genome assembly GCF_000367365.1 of Streptomyces prunicolor NBRC 13075. Classification (GTDB taxonomy): domain Bacteria; phylum Actinomycetota; class Actinomycetes; order Streptomycetales; family Streptomycetaceae; genus Streptomyces; species Streptomyces prunicolor. The sequence goes on from NZ_BARF01000004.1 coordinate 74,619, forward strand.
GCGGTCGTAGGCGAGCGAGCCCTGCGAGGCGAGGTGGTCGGCGACGGTGCCGGGCAGTATGCCGCCCTTGCCGCCGGTGGCGTAGACACCCTGCTGGGCGAGGGTGCCGTCGGCGGCGCGGGCGTAGGCGACGACGGTGTTCGCGGTCGTGTCGTCGCTCTGCACGAACACCGTTGAGCCGCCGCCCTGTTGGGCACGGGAGCCGGGGGTGTGGTGTGCGTCGGCGGCGACGGCGGCGGGCGCGGCGAAGAGGGCCGCCGCGGCGAGGGCGGCGCCTGTGGCGATGGTGCGGGTGATCCGGGAGGCGCGGGCCTTGGCGAGGGTCATGCGTGCGTACTCCTCTTGCGGGAAGGGGAATTGAGGCCCGGCGGGGCGCTCACGCTCGGCGCCGGACGATTCGCAACGCTAGACCGAGATCAGGGGGATGAAACGGATATAGGGCGCACTTTGGGTTGATGTCCCGGGTTCGTAAGAATCATGTCCAACTCGGCGCCGGGGGCGTCGAGTTGGACATGACCCCAGGTTCTGCTCGGGTTCTGCTCGGGTTCTGCCCAGGCTCTGGTCAGGCCTTGTCGGCGGGCCTGCCGAAGTCCGCCTCCTCGGGCAGGATCTCCATGTCTATGTCCTCGCGTCCGAGGAGCGGGCCCAGGGCCAGGCCGCGTTCCGGCGGCCAGAACTCGGGCCGCTTGCCGGGAACGGGGTCGTCCCCGCCGTCCAGCCACAGCGCCTCGCCGCCGCCGGGGGTGAAGAAGGCCACCATGTGCGCCTGTTCGTCGGTGAGGTTGCGGAACCGGTGCCGGGTGCCCCTCGGTACGAAGACGAAGTCACCGGTGTGCGCCACGAAGGTCTGGTCGCCGTTCAGGAATTCCAGCTCACCCGAGATGACGTAGAAGGATTCGTCGGCGCTCTTGTGGACGTGCGCCACCGGGCCGCCGCCCGGCGGCACCCAGCAGACGGTGAAGCCGACCGCGCCGCCGGTGGAGTCGGCCGTGGCCAGGGTCTCGTAGACGTCACCGGACATCCACTTGACGACGCCCTTCTCGGTGGGGACGTGCAGGACGCGGGGAGTGTAGTAACTCAAGTCGTTTCCCGGGGAGTTGGAAGTGGTCGGGGGTCAGTGGGCGCCGAACCGCCGGGCCTGGCGGGCGGCGGCCGCGATGCCTCCGGCGAAGGGCTCGCCGTGGCCGGGCAGCAGCAGGTCCGCGTCCAGCTCGGTCAGTTCGGTGAGGCGGTCCAGTGCGCGCAGCGCGGCCTCGCTGTCATGGGTGAAACAGCGGCTCACGATCGTGGGCCCGGTGCGGTCGCTGAAGCCGTCGGCGGTGACCAGGGCGTCGCCGGTGAAGAGCAGCCCGCGGTCGGCGAAGGCGTACGCGGCGCTGCCGGGCGTGTGGCCGGGCAGGGCGACGGCCCGCGGGGCGCCGGGAACGTCCTTCAGCACATGGTCGCCGTAGAACACCCGGGCGCCCGGCACTCCGGGAGCCGTGAAGGCCCCGTCGCGGGCCAGCCGTAGCGGAACGGCGAGAGCGGACGGCCTGCGCAGCAGATAGGGGAGCATCGAACGCTCGGGCTTGGCGTGGCGCATCCCGCTGCGTGGGCCGTCGCGCAGGATGACGTCGTCCCGCTCGTGGATCCACAGCTCGGCGCCGGCTTCCCGCAGCGGGCGGGCCAGTCCGGTGTGGTCGGCGTGGCCATGGGTCAGGAGTACGGCGCGGACGTCGCCCAGCGAGCGGTCGAGGCCGGCCAGCAGCGTGCGCAGTTGCTCCAGGTGCGCGGGGGTTCCCGCGTCGACCAGGACGAGACCGTCCGGGTCCTCGATCAGGTAGAAGTTGACGACATGGTCGCCGAGACGATGGACGCCGGGTGCGACCTGCGTGGGCGCGGGACGGGACATGCGAGCCTCCGGCAACCGGGCAGTATTCGACGTAACGGGCTGTATTCGATGCAGCAAACTGCATTCGATACAGTCGACTGTAACAGAATGGGAGAGTGCGCCGATGCCGGACGGGACGCCTCGTCGGTCCTACAACTCCGAGGGCCGCCGCGAGGCCGCGCGCCGCAACCGGGCCGCGGTCCTCGCGGCCTGCCGTGAGCTGCTCTTCCAGGACGGCTACCACGCCACGACCGTGCGGGCCGTGGCCGAGCGCGCGGGTGTCTCCCCCGAGACGGTCTACAAGTCGTTCGGCGGCAAACCGGGCCTGGTCAAGGCCCTGTGGGACATCACGCTGGCCGGGGACGACGAACCGGTTCCCATGGGGGACCGCCCCCAGATCCAGGAGATCCTGCGGACCGGCGAACTGACCACCAAGCTCCGGCTCTACGGCGCGTACGTCCGGGGAATCCATGAACGGATCACCCCGCTGTTCGCCCTGCTCACCCAGGCGGGCCCGGACGTCGGCGAGGTTCTAGAGCTCGGCGAGGAGGAGCGGCTCACCGGCGTGACCGCCTTCGTCACCCACCTCGACGAGACCGGCGCGCTGGGCCCGAAGGCCGATCCGGCCCACGTCGCGGACGCCGTCTGGGCGCTGGCGGGACCGCAGTTGTACACCCAGCTCACGGCGGGACGGGGCTGGTCCGCCGACACGTACGAGAAGTGGCTGGCGGACACCCTCACCGCCACGCTCAGGCCGTAGGCCGAGGGGTCGGGGCCGGGGCGGCCGTGTCGGTGGTGTGCTCATGCTCGGGGTCGTCCTCGGCGCCCCCGCGGCTGTCCTTGCCGAAGAAGAAGCTCAGGACGACCGTGACGGTGGAGGTGACGGCGAGCCGCAGGGCCCACGCGGCGGCGGAACCGTCCTCGATGGCGGAGGTGAAGTCGGGTCCGTGGAGCAGCGCACTGCTCAGCGGGAACGAGCCCACGCAGCTCAACCCGTAGACCCACAGCGGAGGTTCGTTGAAGGCGATGAGGACCGAGGCCGAGACGACGACGATCACACTGAGTACGACGGTGAGCGAAGTGATGTCCATGGCCGTAAGCATTCCGCCGCCCGGACGACGAGTCGTCGGCGCGACGGAGGACCGGAGCCTCTACCTGAGGGCAGAGACGCGCCCCCGACCTGAGGCCGGAGACGCACCCCCGTGACGCCGCGGGAGCCGAGCCCGGCAGGCGTCGTAGGCCTGCTCGTCGCCGCCCCCTTCTATCCCGTCCCCCCGGTAGCCAGCCGCCAGATCTGTGCCGCTGTCTCCTCCGCGGACTCGACCGGCGACGGATCGTTCGGGAGTTGGGCGGGCACCGTTGTGTTCTTCTGCTCGCCGGGGCGGTCGGCGAACAGGACGACTGTCAGGGTGAGTTGGGAGTCCTGGGTGGTGGACCAGAGGGTTCGGCGGGTGATTCCGCCGCCCGCTCCGGCGGTGAAGAAGGTCTGGGGAGCCTTCTGGGCGGTGGGGGTCGAAGGGATCGCCTCTTTGTCCGGCGCCCTGTCCGTCGCCTTGTCCGGTGTCTGGTCCTGTGTCTGGTCCGGCGTCCCGGTCTTGGACATCTGCATGTCCACCATGAACGCTTCCTTCTCGTCCAGTGCCCGCCGCGTGTCAGGGTGCGCGGTGTACACCTGGCGGCCGTCCCGGGTGATCTTCGTGATCGTGTACGGGGTCGCGTACAGGCCGTTCGCTGCCGCGGTCGCGTAGGCCGAGGCCAGTTTCAGGGGGGTGGGGGCGGCGGTTTTCCGGAGTTCGGTCAGGGGGCCGTCGAGCCGGACCTTGCCGAAGGGGGCCAGGGCCTCTCCCGCCTCGACCGCGCCGCCCACCGCGTCGTTGAACGGCTGCCGGGCGTAGTCCGACCCTCCGTAGAGCAGCCGGACCGCTCCGTCGCCGGGTTTGATCGCCACGACCGCCGTGTGCAGCGTCGTGCCCTTGCTGTCCTTGCCGCTCTTACCGGCCTTGAGGTTCTTCACCGCCTCCGTGGTGGCGTCCTGGAGAGCCAGGTCGAACGTGGTGTGGACGGTGTAGCCGCCGCGGGCCAACTGGTCCTCGGTGATGCCGAGTCGGTCGGCGGCCTCCTTCGCCGCCACGTCGATCATGTACTGCCGCTGCCCCTCGGTCGTGCCCGGCGGATAGAAACGGAAGGCCGGGAAGGTGGCGTCGGCGCGCTGCTTCGCCGTGATGGCGCCGCTGGTCGCCATCGCGTCGAGCACCCATGTCCAGCGGGACTTGAGCGTCGCGGTCACCTCGGGGTCCGAGCCCGCCTTCTCGTAGTACGACGGGATGTTGACGATCGATGCGAGCGCCGCGCCCTGGGAGACGGTCAGGTTCCGGGTGTCCACGCCGAAGTAGTTGCGCGAGGCTGCCTGGATGCCGGCCGAACCCCGGCCGAAGTAGACCGTGTTGAGATAGCCCGCCAGGATGTCGTCCTTGGACCGGGTGCGGTCGAGTTTGATCGCGATCAGGGCCTCGCGGGCCTTGCGGGACAGGGACTGTTCCGGGGTCAGCAGGGCGTTCTTCACGTACTGCTGGGTGATGGTCGAACCGCCCTGCCGTTCGCCGCCGGTCAGTGAGGCCAGTACCGCGCGGGCGATGGCCCGTGGCGAGACGCCGTCATCGGTGCGGAACGAGCGGTTCTCGGCCGCGATCACCGCGTCCTGGACGTATCGCGGGACCTGCGAGAGCGGCACCTCCTGGCGGTCGACCGGGCCGCGTCGGCCCAGGTAGGAGCCCTTGTCGTCGACGAACACCGTGCTCTGCGTGACGGTCTCCGGGTGCGGGTCGGGGATGTCCGTCAGGCGGTACGCGACGACCGCTGCCGTGCAGAGTGTCGCGATCAGTGCGAGAAGGGCCAGGAGCAGGCGGCGCAGCAGGCGGCCCCGGGTGCGGCGGAGGCGCAGGCGGAGCGGGATGCGCCGTAGCTGGGCGCGGACGCGGGCGCGGTGTGAACCGGACGGGGGCTTCATTCGTCCGCTCCGCCCCGTGCGACGACCTTGCCGGCCGCGTCGTACACCGTGACGGTCGGGCCGCCGTCGACGGAGCTCGACTTCAACTCCTCCGGCGTCAGCGGTGTGCGCGCGTACCAGACGCCCCAGCCGGGGCTGCCCGCCAGCGTGAGGACCGTACCGGTGATCCTTCGGTCGTCGACGGTGACCTCGACACGAGCCGGGTCGGCGGACAGGCCGCGGTACAGGCCCGACAGGAAAAACCCGCTCTTCATGGGATCGAGTTGAGCCGAGACACTCGGCTTCAGCCTTTCCTCCTTCCTGTCACTGTCACCGGTCAGGGCGCGGAACTGGTTGGGCCGTTCCGGAGTCGACCAGTGCTTGCCGTCGGTGGTCAGCCAGACCTGAACTCCCGGTACGGCGTCCACCCGTTCGCCGGGTGCGACGATCCGGGTCGGGCTCTGCGCCACGTCGCTCGCCCTGCCGCCCGACCCGTCGTCCGCCGAACCGGCACCCATGAACCCGCCCGCGCCGAACACGACCGCCGGCACGAGCAGCAGCGCACAGCCGGCCACGACCACACCTCTACGACGGCGCCGTAGCGCCCGCCCCCGTTGCTCGACGGCATCGAGCGGAACGTCGAACGGGACCCCTCCGGAGGCGGACTCGGCGGACTTGGCGGACTCTGCGGCCTCCGTGAAGAGTCCCCGCAGCCGCTCGGCATCACCCCCGTAGACCGCCAGCCCGCGCCGGGCCCGGCTCCTGACCGCACCGGTCGAGCAGCCGAGCAACTGGGCGATCTCGGCCTCGCCCAGGCACTCCCAGTGCAGCAACACGAGCACGGCCCGCTGCCGTGCGGACCGGGTCCTTCTGCGGCGCGCCCGGCGCAGATACTCCTTGACCAGGGACCGTCGTACATAGAAGTCCACGTCGTCCCGAGGTATTCGGCGCCACCGAGCGCACACCTTCACCAGGGTTCTCCGCACCAACTCGGTCGCCTCTCGGGGGTCGCCCGGACCGCCGGAGAGCAGGTGGGCGGTGGTGAGCAGCTCGGGCAGGCGCGCGTGTGCGTACGTGGCGAAGTCATCGGGGGAGTGCGGCACTTCGGGGGTCCTCCGGTACGACTGTGGGGGAAGTGGATCCAGGGACGCGTGTTTGTCGTCTCTCCTCTGGGGCGGGTGTCGACGGACGCGGCCTTCGGGACCTGTACGCACCGCGAGGGCGGCAGGTTGCACGGGAATTCCAAGACTCCGGTGAGGTCATGACCGAGGACGAGTTCGACGCTTTCTACGCGGCCACGTTTCCCCGACTGACCGGCCAGCTCGCGGCGTTCACCGGAGACAGGGAGGAGGCGCAGGACGTGGTCCAGGAGGCGTTCGTACGGGCCTGGGACCGGCGCCGGGACTTCCTCGCGGACGAGGCGCCCGAGGCGTGGATCCGGACCGTCGCCATGCGGCTCGCGGTCAGCCGGTGGCGCCGGGCCAGGCGCTGGCTGGAGCTGGTCCGCCGTACTCCACCGCCCGATTCCACGCCCGGACCGGGCCCTGATCACACGGCACTTGTCGCCGCGCTGCGCCAACTGCCCAAGGCCCAGCGGATGGTGATCGTCCTGCACCATCTGTGTGATGTGAGTGTCGAGCGGATAGCCTCCGAGACGGGTGCGCCCGTGGGGACGGTCAAGGCCAGGCTGTACCGGGGAAGGGCGGCACTGGCGAAGCATCTGGCTCCGGACGGCGAGGCGGACGGCCCGGTCCGGAAGCGGAAGGAGAGCGGCCGTGTCGGATGAACTCTCCATAGAGCTCACTTCAGAACTCTCCGCAGAACTGCGTGAGTTGGCCGCGCGACAGGAGAGCCGTCCGGTCCTCACCGGCGCCGAGGTCCGCGGGCGTGCCGTGCGCCGGGGGCGGCGCCGGGTGGTGGGCGGGCTGGGCGCGGGTGCGGTGGCTTTCGCCGTGACCGCCTTCGCGCTGACCGTGGGCTTCACGCACTCCGACGACGACGGGAACGGGCGTCAACTCCCGGCCGCCACACACGCCGACCCCGTCCCGTCACCCCGCGTCACCTCCACCGATGCGTCAACTCCCGTACCGCGCGCGCCCGTCACCGGCACGGTCGTCCTCGGCAAGCGCGTCCTGATCGTCGGCGGCCGGGTCATGCCGATGACCTCCGGCCTCCCCGACAGCCCCGAGTTGGCAGGGCCGTTGACCGTCTACAAGAAGCACGAGACCAAGGTCGTGACCGTCACCGACCTGGCCGGCGGAGTCGCCTACACCACGGAGGTCTCGCTCGCGGTCGAACTACGCGACGCCAACGACGACCCGGTCTACGTCGGCATCGCCTTCTCGTCGAAAGAGAAGAGCACCGGCGAGCAGGACACCGGGGCCGGGTGGATCGGCCTGGACCCGGCCGACGCCAAGTGGTTCTACGAGGACGCGAAGATCGGCAGCGTCTTCTCGGTCAGTCGGGCCGTGTCCTGAAGCAGAGTCGGGCAGCGTCACCGGCGTTCCGGGGATCAGCTGACGGGACCGTCCCTCCGTATGGCGGGCAGGGTGGCGGTGATCGCCCGGGGAAGTCGGCGAGGCAGGCGGTCACGCTGCTCAGCTCTTCCGAGAGGCGGTCGAACTCGGTGTTCTGGGCGGAGGTCCAAGGACCGTCGTCGTCCTCCATCTCCGCGAGGCGCTGCCCCGCGGAAACCCCTCGGACCACTGCCCCAAGGGTGGTGCGCAGGCGTTCCGCGGCATGTTCCGGCGTCCGGGCGAGGAGAAGGTCCCACTCCTGCGGCTCGGGGAGAGCCGGGATGCGGTGCGTGATCCAGTAGTCGCCCAGAGGCGCTGTCGCCTGGACTCCGGCACGTCGTCGGGCAGGAGCGGGGTCGCGCCTGTTGGGCCGGGGCGCTGCCTCGGGCTTGTTGCGACGGTGGCCGTGGTCCCCCGCCGGCGTCAGGCGCCGTCTCCCACGTGCAGCACGATCTTGCCGCGCCGGTGCTCCTTGGCGAGCGCCTCGTACGCGTCCCGGGTCTCCGACAGGGGGACGACCCGGTCCACCACCGGGGTGAGACGGCCGTCGTCGATCAGTTCGGTGAGGGACTCCAGGCCGGCGCGGTCGGGCTCGACGACGAAGAAGACGCCCCGGCCCTTGGCGGCCGAGGCCGCTTCCGGGTTCGGGGGCTGCACGATGCTGACGAGGGTGCCGCCCGGGCGCAGTACGGCCCATGAGCGGGCCTGGGTCGCGCCGCCGACCGCGTCGAACACGACGTCCACATCGACGACTTGGTCCTCGAAGCGCTCGGTGCTGTAGTCGACGACCCGGTCGGCGCCGAGCCGGGTGACGAAGTCCCGGTCCTGCGGCAGGGCGGTGGTCGTCACCCGGGCGCCCTGGGATTTGGCGATCTGGATCGCGAAGGAACCGACGCCTCCGGCGCCGCCCTGGACCAGCACATGCTGCCCAGGCGTCAGCGCCGCATGCCCGATGAGCCCCTGCCAGGCCGTGAGTGCCGCGAGGGGTACGGCCGCCGCGTCGTCGTGGTCCAGCCGGGCGGGCTTGGCGGCGAGGACGTCCGCGGGGACGGTGACGTACTCGGCGGCGGCTCCGTCGCGGGTGAAGGGGATCAGACCGTAGACCTCGTCCCCTACGGCGAGGCCGGTGACGCCGGTACCGAGCGCGGCCACGACCCCCGAGACCTCGTGGGAGGGCACGACCGGAGTGCGGTCGCGTCCCGTCCCGTCGAGGCTGTCGGTCCAGCTGGCGTCCCAGTCGAGTTCGCCGGAGGTGATGGACGCGGCGCGCACCGCGACCAGGACCTCGCCGGGGGCCGGTTCGGGACGCGGAGCCGACTCGTACGTCAACTGCTCGGGCCCGCCGCGCTCGTGGGCTCGTACGGCACGCATGGTGTTCGTGGTGCTCATGTTCCGTCCCTCCTCGGATGGGGCGCCCGGAGTCGTGCTCACCAGGTGGGGATGAAGCCTCCGTCGACGGTGATGTCGGCGCCGGTGACGTTCGCCGTACGGTCCGCGGCCAGCAGCAGGACCACGTCGGCGATCTCGGCGGGCCGGGAGAAACGGCCGGTGACCGTGGTCCGCGTGGCGTTGTCGATGACGTCCTGGGGTTTCATGCCGGTCGCCTCGGAGACCGTCGCGGCGACGCCTCCGTCCCCGAGCCAGAGATCGGTCTCGACCGGCCCCGGGCTGACGGTGTTGACCCGGATCCCCTTCGGGCCGACCTCCTTGGACAGGGCCTTGGAGAAGCCCGCGAGGGCCGCCTTGGAGGCGCTGTAGTCGATGACCGCCGGGTCGGGGAGCGCCGCGTTGACCGAGCAGATGCTCACGATCGACCCGCGTCCCCGGGCGAGCATCACCGGCAGCGCGCTACGGGTCGTACGGACGGCCGCCAAGAGGTTCAGATTGAGGGTGGTGAGCCACTCCTCGTCGGTGACCGCGAGGAATCCTCCGGTACGGGCCGGAGCCGATCCCACGTTGTTGACAAGGATGTCGATCCGGTCACCCGCGGCCTCGACGAGCCGCGCGGGTCCCGACGCCTCACCCAGGTCGACCGGTACGACCCGCACGCTCCCCTTCGCGGCCAGTTGCTCCAGCCCGGCCGAGGAGTTCCGGGCCCCGGCATACACCGTGACTCCCTCCGCGACCAGCGCCCGCACGATCGCCAGCCCGATCCCCCTGCTGGCGCCGGTGACCACGGCCACCTGCCCGTTCAGTCCGAGATCCATGGTGTGTCCTCTCATCGCTTCGGTACATCGGTACATCACAGATGCCGGTCGGCCGGAGCGCCTGACGGCACCGAACACGACCCGTGCGACACCGTGTGCGGCGAGCCGACGGTCTCGACACGAGCATGCGCCACCCCGCCATGAACCGCTGGCCTACGGGCGGAATGGCCGTGGTTCAACCGGTGATTCCGAGTGACCGACGGTGGTTGTCCGGCCCTGGCGGTCGCGCGCCGCGCTGGACGCCGTAGATCCGGGAGGGGTCCCGCGCGGCCCCGCCCAGAATCCCGGCATGCGGAAGAGCACCCGGACAGAAGTCCGCCAGACAGCAGAAGCCATGGCGACCGAGACCGTCATGCGCTGTGCCGACGCGCTCGCCAGATCGCCCTATGCCGAGCGGACCATGGAGACCACGTCGCGGCGCGTCGCCGCCGAGGTCGCCCGGACGATCGCCGACGAACGGGTCGCGCACGCCGACGAGATAGTCCGGGCCGCCGCTGCGGCGGCGAAGGACACGGCCACCGAAACCGCGCGGCAGGTCGCGGAGGAGACGTCCGCGAGCCTCGCGGCCGAGGCGGCGGCCAGGACGCTGAAGGAGTCCCGCGAGGCCGTGGCGGAGGCGCTCGGGGAGTCTCGCGAGGCGGTGCGGGAGACGCTCGGAACGGAGCGGCGAAAGGTGGAGGAGGAGCTGGCCCGGACTCGGGCCGAACTGGACGATACGCAGGGGCAGTTGACTGAGGCGCTGGGCAGGACCCGGCGGGAGTTGGCGGAGGCGCGGGAGGAAGTGGTGCTGTCCGCCGGGCGGTTCGCCCGGGACGAGGCCGTCCGTGTGGTCGCCGAGGCCGTCGCGGAGCAGGTGCCGCCCGTCGTGGAGGTCAGGGTGGCCGAGGCCGATCCGGTCCGGGTCGGCGGCCACAGTCACGTCGTACTGCCGGACGTGCTCCTCGCGCTCGGCGCCGGCTGCCATGTGCTGCTGGTGGGGCCGGCCGGTACCGGGAAGTCGATGATGGCCCGGCAGACGGCGGAGGCGTTCGGGCAGGAGTTCCACGCCCTCTCGCTGGGGCCGACGACGCCGATGAGCAAGATCTTCGGCTACTACGACGCGCACGGTCAGTACCACGGAACACCCTTCCGCAGCGCCTTCGAACACGGCGGCCTGATGCTTCTCGACGAACTGGACAGCGGCCATCCCGGACTGCTGGCGGAGCTCAACCAGGCCCTGTCCATCCGGTCCTGCGCCTTCGCCGACGGCATGGTCGCCGCGCACCCGGAGTTCCGCCTCATCGCCACCGCGAACACGTACGGCACCGGCGGCGACCGGCAGTACGTGGGCCGCCAGGCGCTGGACGCGGCGACGCTGGACCGCTTCGTCGTCATCGACGTACCGGTGGACGAGGACCTGGAGGAGCGCATCGCGCTCGCGCACGCGCCCTCGCGGCCGGAGGACACCCTGCGGGTGATCGAGGAGGTACGGCGGCTGCGCGCCACGGCCGCCGAGAAGCGGCTGCCGGTGATGTTCTCGCCCCGGGCCGGCATCGACGCGGCGAAGCTGCTCCAGGCGGGGGCGAGCGTGGAACAGGCCATCCGGTGGCGGGTGGTGCGCGGTATGTCGGCGGCCCACCGTTCCGCCCTCGGGCTGGCGGCGGACGGCGGGGAGGGCGCGGAATGAGCGAGACGGACCCGCGGCCCGGGGACACCGTCCAGGCGCTGCCCCCGATGTGGTCCTGGCAGGAGTTCGTCGACCGGGCCCGCGCGCCCGACAGCATCGACGACGGAGGGGGGCGCCGCGAGCGAGGCGACGGCCAGGGAGGTGACGCATGGGCCGGCGGGTCGTGGGAGGAGGCGCTGCGGCTGGCCGAGGACGGCTGGACCGCCGTGCTCCCCGCGGTGGAGGCCGAGGTGGCCGTGCTGCGCGAACGGGCCGGGAGCGAGGTGCTGACCACCGCCCTGGTACCGGCCTGGGACGTGACCGGCAGCGAGGTGGACGTCGGTGCCTATCTGAGCGGCGCGCCGGAGTGCATGGTGGACGCGGTGCCGCAGCGGATCTCGACGCGCGGCCGGGTGGTGGCGTTCCTGGTGCCGACCGCGTACGCCAACACCACGGCGCACTCGGCCGTACGCCATCGGGGGGTGGCGCTGGCCGCGTTGTGCTCGGCCATCATCGCCTCGGGGCACAGCGTCGAGATCTGGTCGGGCTACTGCGGTTACCTGAGCGCGACGGACCGGTTCGCGTCGGTCGCGCGGGTGGTCTCGGCGGCGGAGCCGCTGGACATCGGGCGGCTGATGTTCGTGATGGCGCATCCGGCGATGCTGCGCCGTCTGTGGTTCGCGGTGTGGGACAGCGCCCCGGAGCCTGCGGCCCGCCGCGTGCACGGGAACAGCTACGGGTACCCGTCGTTCGACTGTTTCCCGGAGGACCTTCCGGAGGGCGTCGAGGATGCCTACGTCCTCCCGTACCTGTCGGCGGAGGACCGCCAGTGGGAGACGGCGGACACGGCGCTGGCGTGGTGCCGGACGATGTTCACCAGCCTGGGCCTGTTGCGCGAGTCGTGAGGACGGGGGCGGCTCGGCCACGATCGGAATCCGACGGCGCCTGACGGCCTGCTCCCCATCCGGGCGGTTGCACGTGAGAGTGCATAAACCCGCGATCAATATTCAGGGATCGAGGCCATTCGGGCCAGTAAGTATTTCTATGCATTTTGCGAATTACTCGCATGCCGGCGGCAGGTAACAGGAGATTCCCCGCGACCGAGAACCACAGGTCACCAACACCGGGCCCTCGTCGATCACCGGTGATCTCGGTGTGTCGCCGGGAACGGCCATCACCGGATTTCCGCCCGGCACGGTGATGGGGGCCCAGCACTCCGCGGACGCGGTGGCGCTCCAGGCCAAGAACGACCTGGTCACGGGGTACAACAACGCCGCCGGTCAGGCGCCGGACGTCACCTACCCCACCGCTCCCGACCCCGTGGAGCTCGGTGGCAGGACGCTGGACCCGGGCGTCTACAAGGCACCCATCTCGGCGGGTATCACCGGCACGCTCACGCTCGACGCACACGGCGACCCCAATGCCGTATGGGTCTTCCAGATCGGTTCGACCCTGACGACGGCGTCCGGCAGCAACGTGTCGCTCGTCAACGGTGCCTCGCCGTGCAACGTGTACTGGCAGATCGGCAGTTCGGCCACCCTCGGCACCAACTCCGCGTTCGTGGGCACGATCATGGCCCAGGAGTCGATCACCGTCACGACGGGAACGACCATCGCCGGCCGGGCACTGGCCCGTACCGGCGCCGTGACGCTGGACAACAACACCATCAACCGCGGTACGTGTGCCGCCGGCGGAACCACCGGTGGTCTGATCACGGGTGGTGTCGTGGCCGGTGCGACGTCGGGCGGCGCCACGGCGGGCACGGCGGGCACGACGGGAAGCACCACGGTCGGCGTCATCGGCGGTGTGCCGACGGGCGGCGGAACGGGCGGCCTGCTCGGCGGTGTCCTGACCTCGGGCGGAACCACCGGCGGCGTGCTGGGCGGTGTCATCGCGGGCGCGACCACCAGCGGTACGACGGGTGGCACGAGCGGCACCACGGGCGGTACGAACGGTGGTGCGACGGCCGGCTCGACGGGCGGCTCGACCGGTGGGAACGGCCATCACGATCACAATCACGATCACGGCCACAAGCCCGGCGGCCACGACCACGGCGGGAAGCCCGAAGAGCACGGCGGCTACGGCCAGGATCACGGCAAGCCCGCCAAGCCCGAGGGCTACGGCAACGATCACGAAGGTCACCACAAGAAGTCTGCCCAGCTCCAGCTCCCCTTGAGCGAGCAGGACGAGCGGCGCGCGACGGATCGCTGTCGATTCCGTCGCGCGCCGTTGGCGAAATCTCAGGAGAGACAGTGAGAGAAGCCAGGACGGAAAGCCCGGGTGGGGCTGCCACCCTTCCCCGCCAAGGGAGTTCGAAGCCTCCGCCGCTCCTGCTGAGGGCGGGGACGAACGCCGCCGTGGCCCTGTGTCTGGCGACGGCCCTGGTCCACGTTCTCCTCGTGTTTCTGCACGTGGCGCCCCCGAACCCCCTCTCCCGGCAGTACAGCCGCCAGGTCAACGCGTGGGTCTTCCCCCTGTTCGAGCAGAACTGGCGGCTCTTCGCGCCGGATCCGGAGTCGGTCAACCGGCAGATCTCGGCACGGACCCTGCACACCGCCCCGGACGGCACGGTGCACGTGATCGGCTGGTTCGACCTGAGCGGCGTCGACAACTCGGCGGTGAGGCACGACGTCTTCCCGAGCCACACCGCGCAGAACACGCTGCGCCGGGCCTGGAGTTCGTACCTCGAAACACATGGTGGCGACGACCGGCCCCGCTCGGAACGGGCGCTGATGATGCAGAAATACCTGACCGACATCGCGGCGGACCGCATCACCGGCCACCGCGGCGGCACGTTCGAGTCCGCCAGCTGCGGGTGATCACCGTGCCCATCGTCGCGCCGGCCGAGGGGCCCGGCCCCGGCTCGTCCGCTGCCGCGCCGAAGTCTGTCGAGACGCGGTATCTGCCCTGGTGGAAGGTGACCTCCGATGGAAACTGAGCAGGCACTCGTTCCGCACCGAGGTGTCCCCCGTACTCCCGACGGGGCGGACGCGGGCCCGCCGCGCCCCGGACCGGAGCGGGTCGGTGCGTTCCTCGCCGTCCTGACCGAGCGGCCGGTCTCCCTCTACGCCGCGGCCGTTCTGCGCATCGGCTACGGATTCCTCTACCTCGTCTTCCTGCTGCGCGAGTTCCCGCACCGCGACGAGATCTGGGGGCCCGGGTCACCGTGGACGCCCGAGCTGGCCAGGCAGCTGTTCGACCAGACCGGGTGGGCCGGCATCCTCACCCTGTCCGACAGCCGGCCCTACTTCGAGACGTGCTACGCGCTGGCCCTCGTCACGTCCGCACTGTTCATGCTGGGCTGGCGGACGAGAGCGGTGTCCGTGCTGTTCGCGGTCGTGGTGGCGTCGTTCCACACCAGGGCGATCTTCATGACCGACGGAGGAGACAACCTCATCCTCCTGATGGCCCTCTACCTCACTCTCACCGCATGCGGCCGACGCTGGTCCCTGGACGCGCGCAGAACCCGTCGCCGAGCCTCCGCGGGGAAGGGGGAGAGCGGCTCGACGGACTCAGGAGCGGACGACCTCCGGCATCAACTGGCCACATCCCGCCGGACCTTGACGGCAGTACTCCACAACTGCGGCATGTTCGTCATCGCGGCCCAGGTCTGCTTCCTCTACGGATCCGCGGGCCTCTACAAGGTGCAGGGCGGCTCCTGGGGCAACGGCACCGCCCTCCACTACGTCCTGAACCTCGACCTGTTCCGGCCCTGGCCCGAGCTCTCCCTCCTGGCGGACGAGCACGACGTGCTGATCGCCGTCGCCTGCTACCTGACCGTGCTGGTGCAGGTCGCCTTCCCGTTCGTCCTGTTCGGACGGCTCAAGTACCCGGTCCTGACCGTGCTGTTGGGCATGCACCTGGGCATCGCCGTCCTCATGGGACTGCCGCTCTTCTCCGGCGCGATGATCATCGCGGACGCCGCGTTCCTGCCGGACCGCTTCTACCGGTCGCTGGGACGACTCCGGCAGCGCACCGGCGCCGAGGAGACCGGGGCTCCGTCTCACGGCGAAAGGGCGCTCGTGCCCCCACAGTCCGCACCGGCCGGCCGGGGCTCCTCGGCGGGGTGATACGGCAATTCCAGGACCGCTTCCGGAGTGGCCGCCCATCCCCTCAGCCACCTTGCGCCTCGACGAGACGGTACGTACCTGAACGGCCTGCCCAAGCCCCTCCGACTCGGCGAGATGTGCGCGGATTCCCTCTCGGCCCGTACGCGGATCGCCACGAACTGGCAGAGCTACGAACGTACGCGGAGATTGCCCCGGCCGGGGTGGGCCGGTCAGGTGGGTCCGGCGGGGCTTCGGGAGAAGGCCGTGTCGCCGGCCGTCGCCACGATCGCGTCCTTGACGAGCAGCACGCGTGGCGGATAGCTCTGCACTTTGTCCCCGGGGTCGTCCAGCGCCGAGGTGCGCCAGACCTCCGCTCCGGTGCGGCTGTCCAGCGCCAGCAGACGGCCGAAGCGGTTGGCGAAATAGACCCGCTTGTACGTCGCCGACACCGCGGGCGCGGACAGACTCTCCACGTCCGTCGCCTTCTGCCAGAGCTGTCTGCCGTTGTCCGCCGACACCGCGGTGACCGTCCCGTCGGACCGGACGAAGTAGACGACGCCGTCCACGAGGGTGGCCGCGCCGGTCAGCGCATGCGCCAGCGGTATCCGTGTGACCTGCCGTGTTGCGGGGGACACCCGCAGCAGCGCGTTGTACGGCCGCTCGTACCCGGCTTCGTACACGTCCTTCGCGGTCTGGGGGGCGAGGAACAGGGGCTGCCCGCCGACGGCGCCGAGCGCTTCCGCCTTCCGGGGCAGCGTGGCCGTTTCGGCCAGGCTGTCGGGACCGAGTCTCATCAGCTCGACCGGGGCCTGGCCGGGCTCGTCGCCCTTCGAGCACAGGGCGTAGGGGGCGCCTCCCAGTGCCGCCGGAGTGCAGTACTCGTCCAGCGAGGGCGCCTGCCACAGTTCCTTGCCGGACGGCCCGTAGGCCACGAACGACGCGTAGTCGGGAGACATGGTCAGCAGCCCGCCGTCGTACAGGACCGCGTCCTCGGACTTGTTGATGTCGCGCTGCCACCGCCGCTGCCCGGTCGTGGCGTCGACGGCCACCACGCGCCGGGTGCTGTCGTCCGGATCCTCGTACACATAGACCAGCCCGTCGCGGACGCCGATCGGCTGCGCCCCCTGAGGGCGGGTGCCGGTCCGCCACCGAGTGCGGCCGGAGGCCGCGTCGATCCTGGCGGCCGTGAAACCCGTACCGCCGCAGAACAGGGCGCTTCCCTCCGCCACGCATCCAGGGCCGTTGTAGTCGAGGGGGATGCCTTTCACGTCGTACCGCAACGGCGTCTGCCACGGCCGCCAGCCGGCGGGCAGTGCCGCGGCCTGGGTGGTGGCCCGGGTGGTGGCCGTGGCGGTGGTGGTGGCGGTGTCCGAACGGGACACGAAGACACCCACTCCGATACACAGCCCCGTGACGGCCAGCAGCGCACCGAGGCCGGTGAGCAGCGTCCGGGCCCGGCGTCGCCCGCCGGTGCCGATGCCGGTCGTGGCGCCCGCAGGGGTGGGGGCCGCGCTCGGAGAAGCGGGACCGCGCGGGGGTTTCGCGGACTGTGCGGACTGTCCGGTCCGCGGGGATCCGGTGGCGTCGGATTCCGGCAGCGCCTGGAGCATGCGGTGGATGTCCGTCAGTTCCGGCCGTGCGGCCGGGTCCTTGTCCAGGCAGCGCTCGACGATGCCGAGGAGCGCTTCGGGTACGCCGCCGAGGTCCGGGGTCCCGAACACCACCTGATAGCCGGTTATGTACGGGCTGTCGGCGTCGAACGGTCCCGTGCCGACGGCCGCGAACACCAGCAGCGACCCCAGCGAGAACACGTCCGAGGCCGGGGTGACGTCCCGGGGAGAGGCCACCTGCTCCGGTGACATGAAGGGCGGGGTGCCGATCATCCGCCCGGTCGTGGTGAGGCTCTGGTGGTCGGAAGCCCGCGAGATGCCGAAGTCGATGACGCGCGGCCCGTCCTCGGTCATCAGGACGTTGCCCGGTTTGAGGTCCCGGTGCACCAGGCCCGCCCGCCGGATGTCACGCAGCGCCTCGGTGAGCCCCAGCCCCAGCGCGCGCAGTTCCCGCAGGCTCAACGGGCCGTCCTTCTGCACGACTTCGGCAAGGTTGAGCCCCGGCACGTAGAGCGTCGCCATCCACGGCTGCTCGGCGTCCGGGTCGGCGTCCACGACAGGCGCGGTGAAGGCGCCGCTCACTCTGCGCGCCGCCTCGATCTCCTGCCGGAAGCGCGTCCGGAACTCCTCCTCCTGGGCGTACGGCCCGCGCACGACCTTGACCGCGACCCGCCGCCCCGAGGGGGAGACTCCCAGGTAGACGACCCCCATGCCGCCCGCCCCGAGCCGACCGAGAAGGGCATAGCCGCCTATGGTCTCCGGGTCCCCGGTGCTCAGGGGCGTCATCGCCGATCATCCTTCCCAGGGCCTGCCTGCCTCACGGGGATCAGAGTATGGCCTGGAGACTGATCGAACGTCAGGCCGGTGCGGGGAGGCTCTGTCCGGCCGGCTGGTGCGCACCCCGCCCACTGGTCCGGACAGGCTCACCGTAAGTACGAGCACAAGTCCGGCTTTTGGGCGGGAGGGCCTGCGGCTCGCGGGACCGGTCCCCGGATGCTCGTCCTAGCATCCGGCATCAGGTGCGGGCAGCACCACGGCCAGCCTCCATCGGATGCGGTGGGTGCTGGAGACACCGGTGAAGGGGGATGACCGTGGGGCAGGCACGCGAGGGTGCACGGTTGGCGGCTTGGGCCGTCGCCGGGGTGATCGGCCTGGCGCTGGTGTACGTGATCGGGGTGTTCGCCTTCGGCGCCGCGGGGTGGATCACGGCCCCGTTCCGCGGTGCGGAGGACGAGCGCGACAACACCGTCGGCTCGGGCGAGTTCCGGCAGACCACGTACGAGGAGTTCTTCGATCTGTGCGAGGCCGTGCAGAACGCCGAAGGGACGATCCAGGCGCTCCAGGAGGAGCGGAAGGGCGCTTCGGAGACGCGTACGACGCAGATCGACCAGTCGATCACCGCACTGAAGGCCGGCCGGATCGAGTCGGTCGACGACTACAACGCGAAGGCCGCCCAGGAACACCGCGCGCCCTTCCGCGACAAGGATCTGCCGTACCGGCTGGACGCCACGGCCAAGCGCACGAAGTGCGCCAACTGATCCCCATCTCATCCCCATCTCATCCCGGGAAGAGGGCAGCACCGCATGAAGAAGTCCGTACGCATGGCCCTGGCCACCGCCATCGCGCTCGTTGTGGGCCTGGCCCTGACGTCCTGCACCAGCGACTCCAGCCAGGACAAGGAGAACCAGCGCAAGCAGGACAACTACGACCACCTCGTGGTCGAGCAGCCGGCGGGCCGCATGGAGTACTCACCGACCCGTGACGCGATCAACCAGTGGATCAGGACGTGGGGGAAGCGGGGCAAACTCTCGTACGTCTACATCCAGAACGCCAAGGGCGAGTACGGGTACTTCATCATGAAGGGCCTGCCCGTGCCGCGCTGCAAGATGCTCACTCCGACGGAGAAGGTGGAGTCCTCCGACAACGGCATCGCGGTCCTCGCGCAGCCCGGCATGGACGGCACGTACTCGTCGGGTTCCACCTGCGACGCCTACTACGGTTTCGACGCCACGACGGGCGCGTACATGGAGTTCACGGTCGGCACGAACCAGTCGTTCTTCCTGTTCGACAAGCCCATGACGATGCCGGAGTACGCCACTGCCAAGCAGTTGGGGCCGACCTCGGTGAAGGACGTCGGGTAGGCCGTTCGGTCACGGCGGGTCGTCGGACGGCAGTTTCAGGCGGAGTTGGTAGCCGCCGTCGGTCGTCGGGCCGGAGGTGATGGTGCCGCCGAGGAGTTCGGCGCGCTGGCGCAGGCCGACGAGGCCGTGGTGGGCGCCGGGGAGGGGGAGTGCGGGGCGGGTGGCGGTGGTGTTGGTGACGGTGGTCCAAAGGGCGCCGTCCCGGTGGTGGATGCGGACGGTCGCGGTGGCGCCGGGGGCGTGTTTGCGGACGTTGGTGAGTGCCTCCTGGACTGTGCGGTAGACGGCGCGTTGGAGGGTGGGCGGGAGTCCGTCGGGCAGGTCGGTCTCCAGTTCCGTCTCGATGCCGCTGACCGCGATCAGCTGGTGCAGGTCGGTGAGGGAGGGCTGGGGTGTGAGTTCGGTGGGGCGGGTGCCGGAGGCGCGCAGGACGCCGACCATGTGGCGCAGCTCTTCCAGGGTCTGCACGCTGAGCCGGCGGATCGTGGCCCCGGCCGCTCTGGCCTCGGCGTCCGGGCTGCCGACCTGGAGTGCGCCGGCGGTCACGGCGATGAGGCTGACCTGGTGGGAGACCACGTCGTGCATCTCGCGGGCGAGTTGGGCGCGTTCCTTCGCCAGCACCGCCTGGGCGCTGAGCAGTTGCTCCTGCTCGCGGGCCTCCGTGATCTCGGCGAGCCGGAGCGTCAACTCCCGTCGGGCCTGGACGAGTTGGCCGAGGAAGACCGGGGCGGCGGCCGTGGCGAGGGTGTAGGTGAGGTGGACCAGGCTGTAGGTCTCGTCGAGTTCGTCGACATCGAGGGACGTCCACGGCCAGGGCATGAAGTCGACGGTGGCGAAGGCCAGAGCGCAGCCGATGAGCAGCGTGCGGTGGCGGCAGAGCGAGGAGAGCGTGTACAGCGCGGCCATCGTGGCGAACGCCGCGTCGCCGATCAGCGCGGAGGGGAGCGTGAGGGCGAAGGCGAGCAGCGGCCGGTGGCGGCGCAGGGTGAGAGCGAGGGCGGCGAGCAGGCCGTAGGCGGTGGCCGGGTGGTTCTCGCTGTCGAGGTTCACCCACAGGTCCAGCAGCGCGACGCAGACCAGCAGGGCGTCCAGCAACAGGGCAGACGGGCGACGGGAGTTCGGCCGGGGAATCGGATGTGTCGGCCGGGGAATCGGATGTGTCAGCCCGGGATTCGGGTGTGTCAGCCGGGGATTCGGGTGTGTCGGCCGGGGATTCGGACGCGGGTTCATCGGGCGACTCCGTTTCCGGGCGGCCGGAGCAGGCCCGCCCGTTCGGCGACCAGTGCGGCCTGCACGCGGTTGTCGACCTTCAACTTCTCGAATACGGCGCTGACATGGCCTTTGACGGTGCCGGTGCTCAGGTGCAGCCGGTCGCCGATGTCGGTGTTGGAGAGGCCCTCGGCCATCAGCGCGAGGACGGCACGCTCGCGACCGCTCAGCCGGGCGACGAGCTGGACGGCGTAGGGCTCGCGCCCGCCCTGGTCGAGGAAGCTGTCCACCACCGTGCGTACGACCTGCGACGACAGCACGGTTCTACCCTCGGCCAATGCGCGTATCAGAGCGGGCAGTTGCTCGGGGTCGGTGTCCTTGAGGAGGAAACCGGCGGCACCGGAGCGCAGCGCCGCCTCGACGTACTCGTCGGTGTCGAACGTCGTCAGCATCGCCACCACGGGCGGGTCCGGCAGCCGGCGGAGTTCGGCCAGGACGGTCAGCCCGTCCACGTCGGGCATCCGGATGTCGAGCAGGACGACGTCGGGCCCCAACTCCCGTACGGCCAGGACGGCTTGGCCGCCGGGAACGGCCGCCACGGCTCCGATGCCGTCCGCGGCGTTGAGGATGTGGGTGAAGCCCGTACGGACGAGAGCCTCGTCGTCGACCACCAGTACACGGATCATGCGCGCTCCGCTCCTCAACTGCCCGTAATACGAGAACTGCCTGCAATGCGAGAACCGTCTGTAATACGAGGGGTAGCACGCAGACCCGCGCCCGCCCGCGGGAACCGGTTCGGCTCCGGCCTGTCGTCGGCAGGGACCGTCCGGTCGGCCGGTGCGGTTCCGGCCGGTCGGCGGGCCGGCTCCGGACGGTTGCCGGGTGTGCGGGCCCCCGCGGCCCGCGAATCCTGAGGGCATGACACACGACGCATCGCCGTCCGCACCGGCAGCCGCGTTACCCGAGCGGCACCCGGTCCCCACCGACGCTCCAACGACCGTGCGGCTGATCGGTATTGACCTGGCGCGTGGACTCGCCGTCCTCGGCATGTACTCCGCCCACGTCGGCCCCGACGTCACGGTCGGCGGACCCGTCGGCTTCCTCCTGGAGACCGCACGCGGCCGCTCCTCCGCCCTGTTCGCGGTACTCGCCGGGTTCTCGCTGATCATCATCACGGGCCGCCCCCACCCCCGGCCCGGCCGCGCCGGACGCCAGGCGGTGACGAGGGTCGCGATCCGCGCCGTAGCCCTGCTGGCACTCGGCTACGCCCTGACCGCCCTGGACACCGAGGTCGAGGTGATCCTCAGCTGCTACGGCCTGCTCTTCCTGACCGTCCTCCCCCTGCACCGGCTGCGCGCCGCGACCCTCGCGCAGATCGCCGCCGCCGGCGCGCTGATCCTGCCCCAAGTCCTCTACGCCATAAGGAAGTCCATCGAGGAGGGCGGCTGGGCGGACACCGTCGTCCAGGCGGACCCGCTGGCCCGGATCAGCGGCACGGACGGCGTCGTAGAGCTGCTGTTCACCGGCGACTACCCGGCCCTGACCTGGGCGCCGTTCCTGATCGCGGGCATGGCGGTGGCCCGCCTCGACCTCACCCGGCCCGGAATCCGGTCCCGGCTCGCCCTGACCGGCGGTGCGCTCACGGTCATCGGCTACGGCGGCTCCTGGCTCGCCCTGCACCTCGTCCCGCACGCGCTGAGCGTCATCTCGTCGGCCACGGGCGGCGGTTCGGCGTCGTCGGCCTGGTGGTCCGACACGGTCGGCGAACCCGAGAACGGCACACCGCTCGCCTGGCTCCTGGTGGCAGCGCCGCACAGCCAGACCACCCTCTCCGTCCTCGGCAACACGGGCGTCGCGTTCGTGGTGATCGCCGGGTGCCTGACGGTCGCCGACCGGATGCCGCGCCTGACCCGGTTGACGAGGCCCGTCTCCGCGGTCGGCGTGATGGCGCTGACCGCCTATGTCCTGCACATCGTCGCCCTCTGGCTCCTGACCGACGTCTGGCCTGTGGCCGCCGTGGAGGACGAGACGATGTCCGGACTGCCGGCGCTGCTCGCCTTCATCGCCGCCACCACGCTGCTGGCCACCGCGTGGACCCGTCACTTCAGGCGCGGTCCCCTGGAACACCTGCTGCACACGGCCACCCGGCCCGCGCGGTACGTCAGGTAGCTTCCGGGTGCAGTGCCCGCAGTGCCCGCAGTGCCCGCAGTGCCCTCCGCCGCACCGGCAGCCGGACACGGGGCTGGGCCGGTCCTGGGGGCCGTACGGCGTCGTCCACCATGCGGCGGCGGCCGGTGGAGCGGGTGCTGGGGCCGTTCGGCTCCTGGCGGCTCAAGCCTCGCTCGGAGGGCGTCGTGCCCGTCCACGTCGGGGGGCGAGCTGGGGCAGGTCGCCCTGGCCCGTCCGCCCAACTCCCGTGATTCTGGGACAGGTTGATGCCACCGCCGTACAGACGCCACCGCCGTACAGCTGTCTTCGCAGGGCGGGCTCCGTGCTCCACCGGCGCGGATTCCCGCGACGGCGACAGGCACACCGCGATGAGCCCGGCGGCCCGCAGCCGTGTGCTGTCGGGTCGGCCGGGCCCAGCGCGGGACTACGCGGGGACTACGCGGGACTACGCGGAAGCGGCGCCCCGGCGGCGAACGAGACAGACGGCGCCGCCCGCCACGACAACCACCGTGAGACCGATACCGACCCAGGCGCCGGTCGACAACCCGTCGTTGTCCTTCTCCACGGCCTGGGCGGCAGGGGAGGACGACGGCTCGGTCTCCTCGGGCGTGGGCGACGGAGAGGTCGCTGTCCCGGTTCCGGTTTCGGTCCCGGTTCCGGTCTTGGTCGGGGACGGGCTGACCGGCTTCGCTCCCGGCGCGGCGGCCTTCAACTTCAGGACGGGCGCCGGGTTCTCACCGCTCTCGTCGAGTTCGATCCAGCGGTCGGTACGGCCGTCGCTGTACGTCTGCAAGGTCTTGAACGCCAACTCCTCGGTGTCCGGGAGCTGTTTGACGACGACGGAGTACTCGGCGTTGGCACCGGCCTGCACCGCGGGGCCCCCGACGGTGTAGCCGTCGGCGGCTGCCGTGAACTTCCAGCCCTTGGGGCCCTCGCCGTAGGCCACGTCGGCAGGTGCGATGCCCGCGGGCAGGACCACCCGGATCTTGGTGACTCCGGCGGTGGAGGACTCCGACTCGGCGTCGAAGGCGATCTCGACGTTCTCGGCGAGGGCCTGGGCCTTGTCCGACTCGACCTCCACGTGGGCGGAGGCCGGGCCCGCGGTGAGGAGGACGGCGGTGGCGGTCGCGGCGGTCACCAGGATCAGGCGGCGGGCGGTGCGGTGCGTGCTTGCGGCACGGAACATGGGTGTCTCCAGGCATGGGGGCGCGCGGGGAGCCTCAACGGCGTTCCCGGCAAGGTCAGTTGGCGTGAGCGAGCCCTGCCTGGGGAGGGCCCCGCCGTACCACCACGTCTGCGAGTACCGCCCCTTGGAGAGGCGGACGTTCCAGCCAGGCGTGGACAAGGGCGGGCAGCCTGGTGTCCGGCGCCGCCGTCCGCTCGCCGAGCAGGGTCCACGCCAGGTCGATGCGTGCGCGGGCGGCCTCGACGGCGGTGGCCAGTCCGCGCGCCAGAGACCAGCAGACGGTGTCCGCGCGGTGCAGGAGCACGGCGACGAGTACGGCGGCCGCCGCGTGCACGGCGGTCATCGCCGGCGAGCCGTGCGCCTGGTCGTGCCAGGCCGTGTGGGCGTCCATGCCGTGATCCATGTGCGTGGGCATGGCCATGGCCGCCGAACCGTCCGGATGTTCCGCCATGAGCCACAGGTGCAGCCCCGCCTGCGCGGCACCGCACACCGCCACCACCGTGGCGAGCGAGCGGGGACGCCGCGTACCGATCAGTCCGACCAGGAAAAGCACCGCCGCCGCCCATCCGGACTGCCGCCACGGCATCGGCCCTTCGGCGACCAGATGGTGCGCGCTCACCCCGAACACCGTCCCGACGAGAGCGAACACGGCAGCCCGCGGAACGGGCAGCGGCGCGTGGCGCGTCGTCGTACGGAGCTTGGTCATGGCCCGCCCATCATCGGGCATCGTCAGGTCCGCACGGACCCGGATCCCTAAAGAGGCCGTGGTTCCCCGCTGTTCCCCGCTGGATCTGGTGCGGTTGTGGTGCAGTCAGTCGATTCGGTCAAGGTTGCGAACCCTGAGGCCCCACATCTCCTCGCCGGCATCATTTTCGAAGCGCAGTGCGCCGGCACGAACCAGCAGTTGCCGGAGCTCGTCATCCTGGAACCCGCCTATGCGGCGCTTGATCTTCTCGAAGCTACGCAGAGACCAGCGCTGATGGAGAAGCAGTTGAGAGATGGCTGCTTCTGCCATGAACTCTGTACGAAGCTCCGTCTGGAGCTTGGAAGTCTGCAGCCTCCATGTAGCTGCGGCGCTGACGATCGACACTGCGAGCGCTACGGCGGCAGCGATGAGTGCTTCTGTCATGCGGGCATCGTAGGCGCCAACGGCCAGGACTGGCAGGGGCGTTCGGGGCACCTTCCTGAAAGGAAGGACGGCTCATCAAAGCGAGGGAGGCCTGTGCACGCTTTCCAACTGTGGTGGTCGGGCTCGGGGTGTGTGCGGTGGCGTTCACCTGGGTTCATGGGCGGCTGGTTGTCGGAGCCGGAAGGGTCGCGGGTCTCGCCCGAACGGTCGTGAACGGGGCTGAATGAGACGGGGGAGTGACCATGTCGAGCGGCCTGGAGCTTTGAGCCGTAGCTCCGCCTACTACGGCGAGATGGAGATGCGCCGTCAGGACCTGAAGCGGCCCCGCGCCGAGCGCGTGCTTCTCTCCCTCTACTGGGCTGTGTCGGGCTACGGCTTGCGCGCGTCCCGGGCGCTGGTCTGGCTGCTGGGGGCCATGGTCGCCGCCGTGCTCGTGATGATGCTGTGGGGCCTGCCGAAGGAAGACGCGAAGCCCGCGCCCGGCGCAGGACGTCCGAGCGGTTCGAGAAATCCGTGCGCGTGGTGATCAATTCAGTCGTGTTCCGCTCAGCACCTCAATCGTTGACCACTTCCGGCACCTACACCGAAATGCTCTCCCGACTCGTCGAACCCGCCCTGCTAGGCCTCGCCGCCCTTGCACTCCACGGCCGGGTAAAGCGCTAGCAAGTGACTTGGCCGACTTGGAACGGCTGACCAGCCCAACAATCGGTTCTCGGGCGAACATGCAGGTCATTGCGGACGCAGATACGCGTCTGGTAGCGGGCACCACCGCGGACGCGCATGCCTGGCCCGCGTCCGGTCTGAGCCGGCACGGCCAGGGTGTGACGTGCCTCCTGGCGGCTGACGAACCACCGAACTCCGGGAACGAGCACTGGCCGGAAGGGCGCGGTTGCGGGTGCACGCGTTGCAGGGGCTCAACGGCGGCCGAACATCGGCCGGCTTTCCCAGAAGACCCACGTGCTCGTTGGGACGGCCGGCGACCTCAAGGGTTCTGAAGTCGCGCTTGCGGAGGCCGTGGACGTATGTACGGCCCGACGCCCGGCCACCGGCTATGAGGCACTTGGAGCCGCTGCACCCAGCGGTGCTCCGGCGCAGGAACTGCTCGCCCGCGAGCCGTTTGAAGACGGGTCCTAGGTGGTCACACAGGGTGGGTCGTACGGCAGTTGGGGAACGTATCGGCTCCATTGCTGTCGGCTCAGGGCGCCGGAACTCCCGGCGCAGATACGGCTGATGGCGGACTCGACGTTCAGGTCCCAGAGCGTGGCCACGCCGTCGTCGGTGGTGGCGGCCAGGGTGTGACCGTCCGGGCTGAACGCGAGAACGGCGACGAATCCGGTCTCCACGGTCAGCGGTTGGCCGATGAGGGTGGGGTGGTCGGGATCGGTGACGTTCCACAGGTTGATGGTGCCGTTGTCGGTGTGGCCGGCCGCTGCGAGGGTGTGCCCGTCCGGGCTGAACGCCACCGACCACAGGCTGCCGCCGGGCACCGTCAGGGAACTGCCCCTGCGCGTCAGGTGGTTGGGGTCCGTGGCATTCCACAGGGTGACGGTGCCGCGGCTGTTCCCGGTGGCGAGCGTGCGGCCGTCCGGGCTGAACGCCACCCAGGTGCTGGTGCCGTCCGGCTGGTCGATCGGCTCCCCGATGCGGACCCCGGGGGCCGTCGTACTCCACAGGCCGACCCTGCGGTTGCTGTCGTCGCCGCCGGCCGCCAGCATCGTGCCGTCGCGGCTGTACGCCAGGGAGAAGACGGACGTCGTGTCGGAATTGGAGATGGTGGTGGCAAACGACTCGGGGTTCGCGGGGTCGCTGACGTCCCACAGGGCGATGCTGCCGAGCTTGTCGTCGCCGGCCGCGGCCAGCGTGTGGCCGTCCGGGCTGAACGCCAGGGAGAAGACGGCCCCGCGCGCTCCGGTGAGGGTGTCGCGGAGGCGAACGGGATGGCTGGGGTCGGCGGTGTTCCACAGCGTGACGGTGCCGCCGCCGTCGCCCGCGGCCAGGGTGTGCCCGTCCGGGCTGAACGCCACGGCGTCGACCGGGTGCTTGGGACCGGTGAGCGGATCACCGCGGGGAACGGGGTGGTCGGGGTCGGCGGTGTTCCACAGGGAGACGGTGTCGTTCTGGTTTCCGGCGGCCAGGGTGTGCCCGTCGGGGCTGAACGCCACGGCTGCCACATTGCCGCCGCCGCCGATGATCCTGGTCGGCGGCAGATTCCACAGATCGACGTTGCCGTCGCTGTTCCCGGCGGCGAGGGTGCGGCTGTCCGGGCTGAACGCCAGGTCGGTCACCTTGTCGCCGGGACCGGTCAGCGGCCGGCCCAGCGGGACGATGGCCCTGGGGTGGGCGACGTTCCACAGATGGATGGTGTGGTCGGAGCTGCCGGCGGCCAGGGTGTGCCCGTCCGGGCTGAACGCCACCGACATGACGGGCTCGGTGGGTCCTGTCAGTGGCTTGCCCAGGGGGACGGGGTTGCCGGGGTCCGCGACCTGCCACAGGTGGACCTTGCTGTCTTTGGAACCGGCGGCCAGGGTGCGGCTGTCGGGGCTGAACGCCAGGGAGAGGACGAGATACCCGGCCTTCAGGGAGCGGCCGCGGCCGGGGTGGGCCGGGTCGGTGGCGTTCCACAGCCTAATGGTGCCGGCGTCGTCGTCGCACGCGGTGGCCAGGGTGCGGCCGTCGGGGCTGAACGCGATGCGATAGGAGTAGACGTCGGGGCAGTCGAGGTTCAGGGGTGCCTTGGCGGGGGCGACGTCGTCGGGGCGGGTGACGTTCCACAGGCTGACGAGTCCGGCGTGCCATCCGGCGGCCAGGGTACGGCCGTCGGGGCTGAACGCCAGCGATTCGATGGAGCTCGCGGCGTCCCAGTCCTGAATGGCGGGACTCTTCAGCCGGCCGAGCAGGACCGGGTGGCTGGGGCTGGTCAGGCTCCACAGGTCGACGAATCCGCCGGAACCGTTGTCGCCGTTGTGGCTGGTGTGGCCGCCGACGGCCAGCACCCGGCCGTCCGGGCTGAACGCGAGCGACAGGATCGAGTTCACGGAACGGTCCACGGGCACGGGTTTGCCCAGCGCCAGCGGACGGCTGGGATCGGAGACGTCCCACAGCCGGACGAGGTTCCGGTAGACGTTCCCGGCCGCCAGCATGTGCCCGTCGGGGCTGTAGGCCACTGTGTACACCGCGCCGCGCGGGCCGGGCAGCCGGGTGTCCAGCGGTGTGTTCTCGGTCGAGATGAGCCGGGACGCCGCCTCCGGGGTCGGGTCCATGCGGTAGGCGGTCAGCGCGAGTTGAGCGGACAGTGAGGGATCGGTCGGCGCCAGTTGCACGGACGCGGAGGTGACGGCGGCGGTGATGGCCTTGTCGCGGGATTGCAGGGCCCGGGCGGCGGCGGTCCGGGCGTTGGACTCCTGCCGGAAGGCGAACACCGCGGCCAGCGAGGCGACCACGGCCAGGGCGGTGATGGCGGCGACCGCGCCGCGCCGGAGCCGTTGCCCGCGCCGCTGGTGGTGGCGGGCGGCTGCCAGGAACGCCCGGGCGGCGCCGCTGAGTTCCGGCCCGTGCGTCTCGGCCCAGGCGAGGGCGGCATCCAGGCGGTTGCCGCGGTACAGCGCGGCTGCCTCCCGGCCGGCCTGTTCCCAGAGCCCGGCCGCCTCCTCCAGATCCTGTCGTACGAGGTTCCCGCTGCGGTCGTGCTCGATCCAGTCCCGCAGCCGGGGCCAGGCACGGATGAGCACCTCGTGTGTCATCACCACCACCGTGTCCTGGTCCCGGGTCAGGAGCCGGCCACGGGTGAAGTCGTCCAGGACTCTGACGGCCGCTTCCCGGTCCGGCGCGTGCCGCAGCAGCTCGTCGTACCGGACGCGCCGGCGGCTGTCGTCGGCATCGCGCCCCACGATGACGAGCCGCAGGAACACCCACCGTGCGGCCTCTTGGCAGGGCGGCGGCAGGATGTCGTAGAGCCTGTTCGCCGTGGTGGCGATGGCGCCCTGGATGCCGCCGGTGACGCGGTATCCGTCCACGGTGAGGGTGTGGCCGTGGCGCTGCTGCCAGGTGGCCCGCAACGCGTGTGCGAGCAGCGGCAGCCGGCCCGTGGTGCTCGTGCCGACCGGTCCCCCGACCGCGCCCAGGTCCGCCAACAGCAGCTCCACCAGGCCGTCTTCGACGTCGAGTCCCACATTGGCGGCCGGGCGGCGGATCGCCTCCTTGAGTTCGTCCTCCGTCATCGGCTCCAGCAGGACCGGTCCGGCCTGGAGCGCCGCCCGGAGCTGCGGATGGGCCGTGCACGCGGCATAGAAGTCCGCCCGCACTCCCAGCACCACGACCGCACCGCCCGCGGGCCCGGCCAGCCGGTCCAGTACGTCGATGAACCACTGCCGTTCGGTCTCGTCGCCGCAGGCCGTGAAGACCTCCTCGAACTGGTCGACCACGACGACCAGGCCCGCGGCGGGGGACTCCCCGGTGGGCGCCGGATCGCCGGCTCCGGTGATCTCGCGCAGCTCGGCAAGGCACTGTGCGGGATCGGCCCGCCACTTCGGTGCCGTGCGCCGGGCGGTCTCGGCGTCCAGCCTGGCGGCGGCCGCCAGTGCCAGGGCCGGGGACGCCGTCGGGGTCAGCAGCAGCCGGGGCCAGGTGCTCGAACCCGCCACCGGAAGTCGGCCGTCCTTCAGGGCCGGCAGTACCCCGGCCGCGAGCAGGGACGACTTCCCGGCTCCCGAGGGGCCGATCAGCACCAGTGGGCCGCCCTCACGCAGCCGGGCGTCCATCCGCTCGCACACGAGGTGAACCATGCGGTCACGGCCGTAGAACCACTGCTTGTGCCGCGCGTCGAACGGGGCCAAGCCCGGGTACGGGCACAGCACTTGGTCGGCGCCGGGGCCGGGCACGGTTCTGCGCCCCTCGTCGCCGACACGAACGTGCATGTCGCGGCCGGCTTGGAAGGAGCTGCCACCTCCCGTCACGGTCGCCTCCAGCCGTTTCGGCTGCCAGGGGGGCGGCCCGTCGGGGGGCGTGGCGTCGGTGTCGCGTTCCGTCACGCCTGGCCGCCTCTGGTGACGGTCATGTCCCGGCCGGCCAGGAACGCGTCGCCGCCGGAGACGTGTGCCTCCAGCGTCATCGAGCCCGTGATCTGCGCTTCCGGGGCCTGGGCAGCGCGCAGTTCCCCGCCCAGCAGAGCGCGCAGCTCGTCGACGGCGTCCGGCCGCGTGGCTATCAGCCGGATGATGCGGGCCTGCCACTCGGCGACCAGCAGCCCCTGGAGCTCCTGGCTCTCGCCCGGGTGCCGTGCCTGAAGCAACTCGCCGCGCGCGTCGGCGAGTTCCTCCTCGACGCGCTCCGGGTGCGCGGACCGCCACAGCGACAGGACCGAGGACTTGACCGCGGCCCAGCCGTCCGTCGCCAGCAGATCGATCAGGCGCGCCGCGGCCGCCGATGCCAGGCCGGCGAGTTCCACACTCGTCTCCATGCCTTCTCCTTGTCGCTTACCGTGCGTGGGCCGCGATCGCGGTCAATGTCAGGTGGGAGGCGATGAACACGTGGTCGCCGCCCACCGTCCACAGGAACCCCACGTCCGGCTGCCCGGGGTCGCGATATTTCCACCGGGCCCTGCCGGTGGCCGCGTCGATGGCCCACAGTGTCTTCGCGGTGTCTGTGGCGAAGACGGTGTCGGCCGAACACTGCGCGCTCCTGCCGGAAAGCCGGGAGGAGGCGTTGAACGCGTTGGAAATGCCGATGTCGCTGGCCCCGTCGAGCGTCGCGACCCACTGGATCGTGCCGTCGGCCGTGGCCAGGGCGGCCAGGTCGCTGCCGACCGGTACGTAGACGGTCGCGCCGTCCAGACTGGAGAACGGGGCGCCGATCCGGACCTGGTCCCCGTTCTTCGCGTCGAAGCGCTGATACCACTTCTCGCTGCCCGTGGCCGCGTCGACGGCGAACAGCGTGTCGCCGTTGCCGCCGCCGAACAGGAACAGCCCGGCGGCGTAGCACGTCAGCGGCCAGCCGGTGGAGAAGTAGGACGAGGCGTCCCGGACGGAGACCTTCCAGCCGCGGGCGCCTCTCCTGCCGGCGTCGATCATCTGGACGCGGCCCGGTTTGCCCGGAACGGACGAGGTGGCCAGCAGGTGAGAACCGGTGGGCGGCACGAGCACGTTGTTGATGTCCGTGCCCTTGACCTGCCAGCGTCGCTTGCCGGTGGCGGCGTTGTACGCACGGATGTAGCCGGAGGTCGGAGACTCGGAGGAGTACGACCTGGATGTGTCGAGCAGACCCCCGCATACGTAGACCGTGTTCCCCGCGACTGCCACGTAGTCGCTGATGTACATCGGCGCGTCCGAGCCGCCGCCGGGATCGACGACGGCCATCACAGTCGCCCACTTCACCTTCCCGCTGGAGGCGTCGAACGCCGCCAGCAAGCCTGACTGACTCGGTGTGTCGCAGAGCAGGTAGAACACACCGTCCGCGTACGCCGTCGGGTACCTGTCGCCGCTCGTGCCCAAGAAAACGGTCGGGTTCAGCGGGGAGAACACGGATTTTCCGGTCGTGGCGTCCAGGAAGGACGTGGCGGTGTCCGTGACCACCATGACCACCTTGTCGGACGCTTCCAGGCATTTGGGGGCGTGCTTTCCGGCGCCCGACCATGCCTTGGCGGCGTCGGGTCCGGCCAGCACGATCGCTTCCGGTCCGTCCGTCGAGGACGGCGACGCGGAGGAGGCCGACGTGGATCGCCCGCCTGACGAAGAGGCCGGCCGCGCGGTGGACCCGGACCCGCCGGCCCGGCCGTCGGATGCCGGCGACGAGTCGCCGGAAAAGGCGAGTGCCGCCGCGGATCCGCCGAGTACGGCCGCGCCCCCGGCCAGACCGAGGATCAGCTTCCGGCGGCTGACACCCGTCCCGGCAGCGATCGCCGGCGGCGGAAAGGGGTCCCGGCCGCCGCCCCCGGCGGACGCCGACCCCATCGCCGCGGCCGCGGCGGCCATGTCGGCGGTCACCGTCGGCGGCAGCCAACTGCCCTTCAGGGCCGGCAGGTTCTGCTGCCTCAGGTAGTCGACGAGTTGCTCCGCGGTGGGACGGTCCGGCGCGTCCGGGTACAGGCAGCCGCCGATCACCTCGCGCAGCGACACGGGGAGGGCGTCCGTGTCCGGCTCGCCCCCGGAAGCCGCGTACCGCACGGTCGCCCCGAGGTCGAACATGTCGTCCGTCGGTGCGGGCGCCGCACTGCCGGTGGCTCCCACGATCCCCAGGGCGGTGATGCGGGGTCCGTCCATGGTCAGCAGCACCGAGTCCGGGCTCACCTCGCCGTGGACCGTCCCGGCCGCGTGGAGTGCGGCCAGCGCCCGGGCGAGGCCGTCGGCGAGCATCCGCAGAGCCGGTTCGGACAGCGGGCCGTGCCGGTCCACCGCCTGCTGGAGCGGCAGTCCGGCGGTGAACTCGGTGGCCAGCCAGGGAACCGACGCGTCGGCGTCGGCATCCACCACCGGTGCGAGGAAGGCACCGGACAGCGTCCGTGCCGCCTCGACGGCGACTCGGAACCGGTCCCGGAACCCCGGGTCCGCGGCGAGTTCGGGCCGCACGACCGTGACCGTGACGAGTCGCCCCTCATCCGTGCGGGCTGCGAAGACTTCGCCCCCGCCGACCGTGCTCTGTCTTCCGAGCAGCGCATACGGCCCGATCCGATGAGCACCGTCTGCTCCGGGATGATCCATCGTCCGCCCCTCACGCCAGCCTGATCGTCTGATCACGGGCCGCCTGGTAGGCGCTGCCACCGCCGGACACATGGGCCGTCATGGTCACTGACGGCTCCGGATCGGAGGCAGGCGCCGTGCCGTCCCCGGGTTCGGCAGCGGGGTCGGTATCGGCATCGGTATCGGCTTCGGCTTCGGCATCGGACAGGAGAGCGGTCACCGCGTCGCCCAACTGCCGCAGCCCGTCCGGCAGATGGGTCTCCGGCACGCGGAGGAACTGCAGGCGCGCCAGCTGTGCGATCTCGGCCGGCAGCGCCGAGGCGTCGGGCAGCATCGTCGCGTCACCCAGAAGGACCGGGACGACGCGGTTTCCCGCCCGCAGAGCTGTCGCGATCTCCACGCGCACCCAGTCGTGAGCCCGGTCCAGGAGCCGCACACCGTCCTCGCTCCGCGCATCGAGCCACCCTGGCCCGATCAGTACGCACATGAGCTCGCACTCGGCGGCCTGCCGCCGCAGGATCTCGGCGAAATCGGCCCCGGGCGGTATCGACCGGCCCGACTTGAAGATCTCGTCGGCACCCAAGCGGTCGGACAGCGCGCGGTAGACGCGGTCTCGCATCCACCGGGAGTCCGGTTTGCGAAAGCTGAGGAAGATACGCGGCACAACTGTCCCCTGTCTGGGAGGCTTTGACCTCAGGAATCGTGCTCACCCTAGGGGTGGAGTACACGCTCGGTGGCTATTCGCCAGGGATTGAATAGCGGTTGCAAGGCTCCGTACGCTGGCCGGTATGGACTCGGCGGACAGCGCGGCGGAGACGGTCCCGGCAGGGAGAACGACCGGTATGTGCCTGCCGCCGGGCGACTTCGGCGTCGTCCTGGCCACACTCCGGGCACGTCGGGGGTGGAGCGTGCGCGAGTTCGCCCGGCGGGCGAACGTGTCCGAAGGGCAGATCTGCAATCTGGAGAGCGGGTTGCGCAACCCGACGCCCGCTGTGGCGGCGGCATGCGACGCGGCCTTGGGCACCGGCGGGGAACTCGTCGAGCTGGCCGGGGCCGGCCGCGGCGGCGCCCGGGCCGAGGGCGTCGTCGACGCCGGCCCCGTGGCCGCCGGATACGAGCGGGTCCTGTGGGAGCTGAAGGACATCGGCAGATCCACCGGACCGAGGTTCGTCACCGCTTCGATGAAGTCGATCACGCGGATCCTGACGGACGCCGGTCCGCACGCCGTCGGCGAGCAGCGTGCCGAGATCTGGCTGCTGGCCTCGAGGTTCGCCGAATACACCGGGTGGATGGCACAAGAGGCGGGAAATCCCGCGGAGGCGTTGCGCTGGACGAATCTCGCGGTCCGCTGGGGCGCACGGGGCGGGGACGAGACGGTGGCCGCGTATGCCCTGGTCCGCAAGGCGTTCATCGCCCAGCACCGCGGTGACACCGATGCGGCGATCGCATTCGCCGACCAGGCGGCCGGACACCCGGCGGCCAACCCGGTGATCCGCGCGCATGCCGCCCGCCGCGCGGCCCAGGGGCATGCGCGCCGTGGCGATGCGGGGGCCTGCCGGGAGGCACTGGAGCGGTTCGGAAGCCACGCCGCCGAGGCCATCGGCGACCCGACCCCTCAATGGGGCCCGCGCATCGAGAACGGCAACCCTCGGCTCATCGAGGCGTCCTGCATGCTCGGCCTCCGTCACTTCGAGCCGGCCGCCGACCTTTTCGCCGCCGAGCTCCGGCACCGGCCGGCCGTCCCGGCGGACAGCAACTCCCAGGCCCGCTTCGCGGTGCGGCAGGCGACAGCCCTCGCCGGTGTCGGCCGCCTCGACGACGCCTGCCAGATCGTCGAGGCCACGCTGCCCGCGATCAAGCGCATCGACTCGGCCACCGTCCGTGCGGAGCTGGGCCGGTTCGTGGAACAGGCCCGGACCCGGAGAGCCGGCCCGGGCCAACTCGCCCTCATCGACGCATCGGCCGCCCTCGCGATCGGCTGACAGCCGCGATCGGCCGGCGACGGACAGATCCAGGGTCCGTCTTGACCTGTCGGAACGCCACAGCCCATGGCAGACCGTCCACGCCCGCTTCCGCCGTTACGCCCCGCACCGCCGTCGGGGCATGCTGGTGGTCCTGCACGTGGTCCGGGAGGTGTTGGGATGCGGTGGTGGGCCGGAGGATGGATGGTCGCCGTGACGGTTGTCCTGGCGGGGTGTCACGCGTCGGAAGGCGGTGGATCGGTGGGAGGGCCGTCGCGCGGCGGCGACTCGGCGGGGCCGTCGGCCAGTGCGTCGACGCGGACGCCGGCAGCGCCGTCCGCCGGTGCGACCGGGGAAAGCCCGTCGGGGTCGGCCACCGGCTCCTCCGCTTCGCCGGCGAGCTGTGCCGCTGGGCACGCGGAGGTCACCGTCAGTCCTGGCGACGCGGTCGTACGGCGGTTGTGTGTGCGGCCCGGGACCGTGGTGTCGCTCGTCCTGCTGCCTCGCCCGGACGACAAGCGGTGGACGGCCGTGCGGAGTTCCGCGCCGGCTCTCGTTCTGACGTCCGGGTGGCGGGTGGACGCGGACGGTACGGCCCACGCCTCGCTGCGGTGTGCCGGGACAAGGGGCGGTACGGCGGACGTCACCGCGTCGGCGAAGGCGCCGGATGTGGCGGGTGCGGCGCGCGTCGTCCTCACGCTGCACGTGAGTGTGGTGCCGTACACGACGCAGGGGTGACCCCGGCGAGCCGGGACCACCCCTCCGACTGCCGCCGCGTCAGCGGCGGTTGCGTACGTCGATCGTGTAGATCCCGCGGCCGTGGGTGGCCGCGTACAGCGTCCGGCCGTCCGGGCTCAGCTTCAACTGGAGTACGGCGACTGCCGGGAGGTTCCCGACGCGCTCCCAGGTCGTACGGCCCGGCGCGCGGTAGACGACGCCGAGGTCGGTGGCGACGGCGAGGCCGCCGTTCGGGGTGACGACCGCGGAGTTGGTCGGCACGTCGGGGAGGTTCTTCGAGATGTCCTTCCAGGTGGTGCCGCCGTCGGTGGACTCGAAGACGTGGCCGACACCGGCGCCGGGGCCCTCGGTCCAGTGCCGGGAGAAGCCGTTGACCGCGAGGTAGACGTGGTCGGCGTTCTTGGGGTCGACGGCGAAGCCGGCGAGGTAGCGGTTGGGTACGGTGCCGTCCGCGCCGGTGGCCGGGAGGGCGATGTCGTGCCAGCCGGTGCCGTCCGCGTTGCCGACGGAGATGCCGCGGGCGAAGCCCTGGTTGTTGCAGGGGCCGCACCAGGCCGCGTACACCTTGCCGCCCGAGGCCGCGACGGCGGTCGCCGTACGGCCCTCGCCGAGGTCGTACACGCTGGTCCACTCGTCGCCGCTGCGGATGGCGTAGCCGTGGGTCTGGACCCAGATGTGGCGGCCGCCCGCGATCCAGGTCGAGCTGTTCTTCATGTCGGCCGTGATCGGGGCGATGAAGCGGGCCTCACCGGTGGCGTTGTCGGCGGGGGCGACGTTGTACGACGTGATCTTGCTGGGGTCGGTGACCCAACTCCCGTCGTTGATCGCGCAGTTCTGGGTCACCTGGATGGCGAGGTAGACGTACTCCTCGGCGATGTTGCAGCC
Source organism: Streptomyces prunicolor NBRC 13075 (assembly GCF_000367365.1). Lineage (GTDB taxonomy): Bacteria > Actinomycetota > Actinomycetes > Streptomycetales > Streptomycetaceae > Streptomyces > Streptomyces prunicolor. The sequence continues at coordinate 110,590 of NZ_BARF01000004.1, forward strand.
GTTGGCCGGGTCGGTGAGGGTGTCGCCGCCGTCGCCGCCGAAGTCGGATCCCATCACCGTGTCGTTGCTGCGCAGGATGGACTGGCCGTTGTCCTGGAGACCGCCGGTGACGGAGACGCCGCCGTAGGTCAGGTCCTTGCCGACGCCGACCGAGTAGTACTGGAGGGTGTCGATGGTGCCGTCGTTGAGCGAGGTCCAGTCGGTGGCGTGCCCGGAGGCGTCCTGGGAGCCGTCGAGCGGGCGCTTGTAGACGCCGCCGTCGTTGCCGACGTAGACGAAGCTCTTGCCGTGGTAGCTGCCGATCGCGACGCCGTGCTGGTCGGAGTGGGTGGTCGGGCTGCAGTCGCCGGTCTGCTTGGCGGGGTCGATGCTCCAGCAGGGGAAGCCGAAGTTCCAATACGGGCCTACGGTCGACCAGTTGGTGCCGCCGTCCTTGGTCTCGTAGACCTCCTCCAGGCCCGCGTACACGTGCTCCGCGTTCGCCGGGTCGACGGTCAGGAACTGGTTGTACCAGGCCTGCACGCCGGGCATGTAGCCGCTGGAGGTCAGCGCCGAACCGTCGGCGGCCAGACCCTTGTAGTCGGCGATCTTCGTCCAAGGGCCGGTCGGGGAACCGGACTTGGAGACGTAGATGCCCTCCAGACCGCTGTCCGGGTTGGTGTTGAGCTGCTCCGGGGACTGGTCGACGGCGTAGTAGCGGGAGCCGTCGGCGGAGCGGGCGAAGGTGACGTTGCCGACGTCGTCCGCGTCGGCGGGCAGGTCGCCCAGGCCGCTGGTGATCCGGGTCCAGGTGCCGTCCGCGCCCTTGGTGTAGAAGCCGTTGTAGTCGTCACCGCTGCGCCAACCAACCGCGAGGACCACCTTGTTGGGGTCCTTCGGGTCGATCGCGATGTCGTTGGCGATGTTCTTGTACGCGGCCGAGTCGTCGTTCGCGAGTGAACCGCCCGGCAGATAGGCCGGGTTGGGCGCGAACTCCAGCTTCCAGGCGCCGCTCAGCTTCTTCGTGGAGTGGCTCCACACGCCCTCACTGGTCGCCGCCCACACCTTTCCGCCGCCGAAGCGCAGTTCGTGGATGGTGGTGGACTCCAGCTCGTCGCCGCCGACCCGGCTGCGGGCGGAGAACGTGCCGTGACGGGGGTTCGACAGGACGTAGACGCCGCTGCCGAGGTAGGCGTCCGCGTTGGTCGTCGCCTCGCCGGTGCCCAGCCACAGCCGTCCGGCGCCGTCCAGCGCGAGCGCGCCGGTGGACTGCGAGGGCAGCGCGTCGCTGATGGGCTGCCAGCGGCCGCCACCGGTGTGCGAGCGCCACACTCCGCCGCCCGCGCTGCCCGCGTAGACATATCCGTCGTCGTCGGCGGCCATCGCGGCCATCCGGCCGGTCACATTGCCCGAGCCGCCGCTGGAGTTGGAGTCGTAGTCGCGGTAGCGCGAGTCGTCGGAGTTGTACGGCAGGTTCGTGATGTTGCGCCAACTGCCGCCGGTGCTAGGCAGGTTGGTCAGACTCGTCCAGGCGGCGCCGTACGCGCCCGGTGCGACGATGCCGGGAGAGGTGCGGGCCTCGGCGTACTGGTCCGCGCCCTCGGCTATCTCGTCGGCCTCGTTGCCGTCGTCACCGCCGCCGTCGTCCTCGGCCTTGGCCTTGGCCTTGGCCTTCGGACTGACGGTACCCACCGACTGCCCTCGTTCGGCGGCGAGTTGAGCGAGTGCGCGGGCGCCGAAGGGGCTGCTGTCCCCGCCGGGCGCGGCGCCGGCGGGTACCGCCACGAGTGCGGCGGTCGCGGTGATGGCGCAGATCGTGAACCAACGTCTCTTGCGGGTCTGTACTGACACCAGGTCCTCCCGAGCGGGCACGGATACAGCCGTCGGGGACGACCCGACCACCGGAGGCAGGAGGAGTCCGGCATTTGGACAGCCCTTGACCAGAACCTGTCACTATCGATGGCTGGAAGTCGACCGGACCGCCGGGCCGTCGCCGATCACTCCGGGCACTCCGGGTCAGAGGGTCGCGGTCCGCGCGCGGGCGACGACCGGCAGCACACCGGCGACGACCAGTGCGATGCCGCCGGAGATCAGCAGGGGGAGGTGACCGTCGGTGCCCCAGGCGAGCCCGGCCCACACGCCCGCGAGCAGGACGGCGGCACCGGTGGCGCCCTGGTAGAGACCCTGCGCGGTGCCTTGTTGGTGATCGGGCACGAGCGTGGAGATCCAGGCCTTGCCGACCCCGTCGGTACAGGCCGCGAAACCGCCGTAGAGCGGCAGCACCACGAACACCGACCAGGGGCTGCGGATCAGGCCCAGGCCCAGGTAGCCGATCGCGAAGAAGACCAGGCCGGCGGCGAAGACCAGCGGGCGGGGGAGCCGGTCGGACAGTGCTCCCGCGGGGTAGGACAGGGCGGCGTAGACGAGGTTGTAGACCGCGTACGCGCCCACCACCCCGGCTGTCGGCAGGCCCAGGTCATGGGCGCGCAACAGCAGTAGCGCGTCGGGGAAGTTGACCAGGTTGAAGGCGAGCAGCACCCCGAGAACCCGCCAGTAGGGGCGGGGCAGGGACCGCCAGGGCATGCGTGCGGTCCGCGTCGAGGAGCCGTCCGTCCCCTTGGTCCGGGGGTCGCGGACGGCGGCGACCAGCGCGACCGATGCGACGGCGGGGACCACGGCGATCCAGAACAGCGGGCGCAACCGGTGGTCGAGCGCCTCGTACAGGACCAGCCCGACGAGCGGGCCGACCACCGCGCCGGCGGTGTCGGCCGCCCGGTGCAGCCCGAACACCTTGCCGCGCTGTCCGCTCGGAACGCCTGCCACGAGCAGGGCGTCGCGAGGCGCCCCGCGCATGCCCTTGCCGAGCCGGTCGGTGACCCTGGCGACGAGGACCAGCGGCCAGGCGGTCGCGAGCGCGATGAGCAGTTTGCCGACCGCGGCCAGGCCGTATCCGGCACCGATCAGCGGACGGCGGGCGAACCTGTCGGCCAGGCGCCCGGCGGCCACCTTGGTGATCGAGGCGGCGCCCTCGGCCACTCCCTCGATGGCACCGACCGCGACGGGCGGCGCGCCGAGCACCACGGTCAGGAAGATCGGCAGGATCGGGTAGAGGAGTTCGCTGGCCGCGTCCTGGAGAAAGGACACCCCGCAGAGCACCTTGACATTGCGGGTCAGCCACGCGGGGCGGTGTCCGGTCGGTCGGGGGGTGCTGCTGGGATCGGTCACGGGTACAGGATCTCCGGGAAACGGTGGAACGCCATGGCAGGACGGCTTTCGGTCCCACACCGGACACATCCTCTTGGCTCGTTCGCGACCTCGGGGTTTCTCCTGGAGCGGGTGACGAGAAGAGAGCCGAGCGGCTCGCTGAATTGGCCCGGCGTACGTCCGCCGGCCGGCCGGCTGGGTATCCGGGGAGTCAAGTGCCGCCGTGATACCGGATGTTCCACCTCAGCGGGAGAAGCCGGGACTCGGCCCGCGCACCGGTCGGGTACCGGGGGGCAGTTGACCCCGAAGTGGACGCGGCCGGTGTTCTTGGGGGCGATGGTGAAGCCGCTGAGGTGGTGGTGGGACCTGGAGGCGGGCGGAGCCGTGGGCCTGCTCGACACGAGGGGCGGCCCGGTCACTGGATAGGGTCGGGGAGTGGACCGCAGCAGCAGACAGCCGGGCGACGTGTTCGCCGGCCAGGCGCGGGGGGAGCTGTCGTCGCGGGCGGTGCGAGCGCTGTGGTGGGGGTCGGCCGGTCTGGTGCTCGCCGTACCCGGTACCGCGGTGCTCGTCGCCGGCGCGGGGCGCGGTTGGCGACTGTACGTGGCCGTGGCCCTGGTTCTCGTGCAGGTCTGCGCCCTGCGGTGGCAGATGCGGGCCCCGGTTGCCGTGCTCGCTGTGAACGCGGTGGCGGGGATCGCGGTGTGGGCGCTGCTGCCCGCGGTGTCCTTGACGGGGGCGCTGCTCGCGGCGCAGGTCGCCTTGTGCGTACTGTCGGCCACCAGGCCGCGGCGGGTCTCGGTGCGGGCGCTCGCGGCGATGTGCCTGCCGGTGCCGCTGGCGTTCTGGGCAGGGGGTGGCCCCACGGGGGTGACGGTCTGTCTGCTGGCGGTGGTCCTCGCGTGGACCGTGGGTCAGTGGCGCCGGGCACAGCGGGCACGGGCGGCGGCGGAGCTGCGCCGGGCCGTGGTCGAGGAACGGGCGCGGATCGCGCGCGAGGTGCACGACGTGGTGGCGCACACACTTTCCGTGATGGTCATCCAGGCGGGTGCCGCGGATGACGTGTTCGCACAACGCCCCGACCAGGCCCGTCAGGCGCTGCGGGCCATTGAGACGGGCGCCCGCTCGGCGCTCGGTGAACTGCGGCTCCTGCTACGGGCGTTCGGTCCCGAGGACATGCGGGACGGTGAGGCTGGGGAGCAGCGGGAGCCGGGGCCCTCGCTCGCCCGCCTGGACGAGTTGGCCGACCCCGTGCGTGCGACCGGGATGACCGTGCGCGTGCACCGCGAGGGCTCCTTCGACGGGCTGCCGGCCGTGGTGGACCTGGCGGCGTACCGGATCGTCCAGGAGGCTCTGACCAACACACTGCGCCACGCGGTCGGCGCCGACGAGGTGGGCGTGTGCGTGACGGTCGAGGGGGAGTGCGTGAAGATCTCGGTGGTCGACAACGGGCGTACGCCACAAGGTCGTTCGGACGCGGCGGGAGCGGGAGCGGTGGCGGGACGAGGTCTGGTGGGGATGAGGGAGCGCGCACGGCTCGTGGGTGGCAGCCTGCGCGCCGGTCCGCTGCCCGGGGGCGGGTTCGAGGTGGCGGCGCGGCTGCCGGTGGAGCGCGTGTCATGAGGCTGCCCGTGCCGGTGGAGCGCGTGTCATGACGCTGCGTGTGGTGGTGGCCGACGACCAGGCCCTGGTCCGTACCGGATTCCGCATGATCATCGACGCCCGGGACGACCTGGAGGTGGTCGGTGAGGCGTCCGACGGCCGGGAGGCGGTGCGGCTGACGCGGGAACTGGCACCTGACGTGGTGCTGATGGACGTACGCATGCCCGTCGTGGACGGTATCGAGGCGACCCGGCGGATCGCGGAGTCGGGCAGTGCGGCCCGGGTGCTCGTGCTGACCACCTGGGACCTGGACGCGCATGTGCTCGCCGCGCTGCGGGCGGGGGCGAGCGGTTTCCTGCTCAAGGACATGCGCCCCGCCGAACTCGTCGACGCGATCCGTCTCACCGCCCGCGGCGACGCGCTGCTGGCACCGGCCGTGCTGGGCCGCGTCCTCGACCGGTTCCTGCGCACCACGCCCGACGCGGCGGCGCCGCCCTCCCTGCGGGACCTCTCCGGCCGCGAGCGGGAGGTGCTCACCCTGATCGGGCAGGCGCTGTCGAACGCGGAGATCGCCGAGCGGCTGCGCCTGTCGGAGGCCACCGTCAAGAACCATGTCACCGCGGTACTGCGCAAACTGGGCCTGCGCGACCGCGTCCAGGCCGTCGTCGCCGCCTACGACCACGGCCTCGTGCAGCCGCACCGCCCCTGACGCAACGCCTCCTCCTCAAGGAGGAGGCCGGGCCGCGGTCCTCCTGCGTTCCCAGTGCCGTTCCGTCCGCGTGGCCGATCCAGGGCCGGGCCGCCCGGCCATAGCGTCGAGGTGTGAACGATGACCTGGCCTGCCTCATGTATCTGCTCGCCTACGACGACGCGGCCGAAGGCCCCTACGACCGTCGCCGCACCCAGCTGCTGGTCCGGGCCGCCGCCCTGGTCGACCTGGCGTCGCGTGGCCGGCTGGCGGAGGACGGCGGCGGCCGGGTCACCGTGTCCGGCATCCGGCCGACCGGTGACCCGGTCCTGGACGGCGTGCTGCGCGACGCAGCCGCCGGGCACGGTTGGAAGGACCTCGTACGCCGCCACCGCAAGCAGACCCTGACCCAGGTGGAGGACCGGCTCGCCGCGGCGGGAGTGCTCACCGTGAAGGCGCCTCGCATCCCCTTCGCCGCCCGGCGCCTGACCGTGACGGACCGCGCCGTGCCCGCCGTGCTCCGCGCCCGGGTGTCCGAGGCGCTGCACGGAGACCGCCCCGTCCGGGAGCTCCCCGCCGCCGACGCCGCGCTGCTGGCACTGGCCGCGGCGGGCGGCATCCGCTCGGTCGTCCCACGGCGGGACCACAAGACCTTCCGGGCCCGTATCGACGCCTGCACGGGGTCGCTGGCCGCCCTCGCGCCGGGCCTGGAGAAAGCCGTACGCACTCTGCCGATGACCATGATCGCCGCGAAGGGCGGCATGGGCGGCAGCTGAACCAGCTGACCGAACGGGGAGACCATGAGCAAGCACCGCATCCTGACCACCCTGGGCTGCGCCCTGACCGCCGTCCTCGCGACGGCCTGGTCCGCGGCGCCGCCGACCCGGCCCGCCGTCACCACGGTTCGTATCCACGACGGCCTGGTGCGGGGTGCCGCCCACGACGGTTACCGCACCTTCGAGGGCATCCCCTACGCGGCGCCCCCGGTCGGCAGGCTGCGCTGGGCGCCACCCCGCCCCGCGGCCCCCTGGCCCGGGGTGCGGGACGCGACCCGGCCCGCGAGCGCCTGCCCGCAGCCGGCCGGCGAGGTGCCGGGCGGCAGCACCGACGAGGACTGTCTCCACCTGAACGTCACCACGCCCGACGACGCGGGACCCGCGCGCCCCCGTCCGGTGATCGTGTGGCTGCACGGCGGCGGCTTCACCACCGGAGCGGGCAGTTCCTACGACGCCCACCGCATGGCCACCCGCGGCGACGTCGTGGTCGTCACCGTCGACTACCGCCTCGGAGCCCTCGGTTTCCTCGCCCACAGCGGGCTGCCCGGCTCCGGCACCTTCGGCCTGGCCGACCAGCAGGCGGCACTGCGCTGGGTCCGCACCGAGATCGGCGCCTTCGGCGGGGACGCGCACAACGTCACGCCGGCCGGTGAGTCCGCGGGCGGCTACAGCGTCTGCGCCCAGCTCGCCGCACCGGCCGCCGCGGGCCTCTTCGACCGGGCGATCATCGAGAGCGGCCCGTGCACAGGCCGCGCCGACCGTCCCTTCGCCCCGTCCTCCGTCCCCCTGTCCACGGCGCGCGCCACGGGCACGGACCTCGCGGCGAAGGTCGGCTGCCGCTCCGCCCACGACGTCCTGTCGTGCCTACGACGCGTGACCGTCCCGCGCCTGCTCGCGGCCCAGGACACCGACCAACAGCCCGCCTACGCCACCCCGTTGCTGCCCACCGACCCCGCGGCGGCGATCACCGCCGACCGCTTCCACCACGTCCCCGTACTCATCGGCAACAACCACGACGAGGGCAACGGCTGGGCCGCCGGGATCATCCAGGCCGGCAACCCCGTCACGGCCGACACCTGGCCCGACGTCGTGTCCGCCTTCTTCCCGTCCCCGGGTCAGGCGAAGGCGATCGTCCGCGAGTACCCGGTACACCCGACGACCGACGGAGGCCCGGTGTTCGGCGCGGTCATCGGCGACGCGAACTTCGCCTGCCCGACGGCGCGCACCGACGCCCTGCTCGCCGCTCAAGTCCCCACCTGGCGCTACGAGTTCGCCGACGAGCACGCCCCACCGCTCACCTCCGGCACACCGCCGTTCCCGCTCGGCGCACCGCACGCGAGCGAACTGCCCTACCTGTTCGACCTGGGCGGCCGCCCCCGCGACCTGACCGCGGCACAGCACCGACTGGCCGACACCATGATCGACTACTGGACCCGCTTCGCCCGCACCACCGACCCGAACGGCCCGTCATCGCCGTACTGGCCCCGACGCACCGTACTCTCCCTCGCACCGGACCACATCGCCCCCACCCACACGGCGGAGCCCCGCCACCACTGCGCGTTCTGGAACACCCACGGCTGACCCCCGTGAGGGCCTGCCGCCCCGCCCAACAAACAAGCCCCAGGCCACTGACCTGGGGCTTCAAAAAGAGCGGGTGACGAGAATCGAACTCGCACTCTCAGCTTGGGAAGCTGATGTTCTACCACTAAACTACACCCGCGAAAAACGCCGGTTGAACCGGTGTCGGAACGCTCCGTCACTGTACCGCATGTCAGGTCCCCGGCGCTGAGGCCATGGGGGCCCGGCTGTGTTTCGCAGGGCGGACGCGGCTGCGGTGGGCCGGAGTTGGGGCGTACGGTGGAGGGGTGGAAGAGGGTCTGGGTGGGGTCGGAGTGCCGCCTGGAGAGTCGCTCCTTTCATCCCGTAATGTGGCATTTGGCGTCCGGCGAGCAGCAGTCGGGCGCGGCTCTTGGGGAAGGGACTCATGGACTTGATGGAGCGCGCCGTCGTCCGATGTGCCGATGGGCACGTGTTCAGTACCGCTTCGTTCCCGATGCAGCAGGCCGAGCGACTCGGCCCCGGTCGGCTCGTGCGGTGTCCTCGGTGTGCCCGGCTCCGCAGTGTGGTGCTGGTGACCTTGGAGAAGCAGTAGAAGTAGCCGTGGAACTGGCAGGAGAAGCAGCGGTATAGCGGTATCGCAGTAGTCGTCGCTGGCGCGCGGGTCCGTCCGATTGTGGTCGGTCCGCGCGTCTTGCGTATCCTCGGGGCGTGCTTCTCTCAGACAAGGACATCCGGGCCGAGATCGACGCCGGGCGGGTCCGGATCGATCCCTACGACGAATCCATGGTGCAGCCGTCGAGTGTCGACGTGCGCCTCGACCGCTACTTCCGGGTGTTCGAGAACCACCGCTACCCCCACATCGACCCGTCGATCGAACAGGCGGACCTGACCCGGCTGGTGGAGCCGGAGGGCGACGAGCCGTTCATCCTCCACCCCGGCGAGTTCGTGCTCGCCTCGACCTACGAGGTCGTATCGCTCCCCGACGACCTCGCCTCGCGCCTCGAAGGGAAGTCCTCCCTCGGCCGCCTCGGGCTCGTCACGCACTCCACCGCCGGCTTCATCGACCCCGGCTTCTCCGGACACGTGACCCTGGAGCTGTCCAACCTCGCCACGCTCCCCATCAAGCTCTGGCCCGGCATGAAGATCGGCCAGCTCTGCCTGTTCCGGCTCACCTCGCCGGCCGAGTTCCCCTACGGCAGCGAGCGCTACGGCTCCCGCTACCAGGGCCAGCGCGGACCGACCGCCTCCCGTTCCTTCCTCAACTTCCACCGGACGCAGGTGTGAGCGTGGGCGCCGTACGGGAGAACCTGACCTACGAGGCGTTCGGCGTCGCCGTGCGCGAGCTCGCGCAGACCATCGCCGACGACGGCTACGAGCCCGACGTCATCCTCAGCATCGCCCGCGGCGGAGTCTTCGTCGCCGGTGGCCTCGCCTACGCCCTCGACTGCAAGAACATCAGTCTGGTGAACGTCGAGTTCTACACGGGCGTCGGCACCACCCTCGACATGCCGGTCATGCTCGCCCCCATCCCCAACGCGATCGACTTCTCCTCCAAGAAGGTCCTGATCACCGACGACGTCGCCGACACCGGCAAGACCCTCAAACTGGTCCGCGACTTCTGCCTCGACACCGTCGCCGAGGTCCGCAGCGCGGTCGTGTACGAGAAGTCGCAGTCACTGGTGAAGTGCGAGTACGTGTGGAAGCGCACCGACGACTGGATCAACTTCCCGTGGAGTGTCCTGCCCGTAGTACGTAAGTCGGGCGAGCCGGTCACGCCGTCAAGAGAAGCGCTCTGACGTGCACCCGCCGGGGGTTGCGGTACCTGGCCGCCGTACCGCAGGATCCCGGCGGGGGTGATCATGGAACGGCGTGTGCTGGAATCGCTGTTGGCCGGTGACGACGAGGCGTCCGTGATCGCTCTGGCCACCCTCCGCGGCGGCGCCACCTACTGGGTGTCGGACGGGGCGCAACCCGCGGGACAGCATGCCGGAGTCTTCAGTCGCCGACTTCGGCGCATGCGGATGCACGGACTCGAACCTCTTGGGCTGGAACGAGCGGTGCAGCTCGTCCGCGAACACGGCCGCCCTGTGCGCACAGGGATGATCGATGCCGCCGATCGGACATGGACCACCCTGCTCTTTCTCACCGAGGACGGCAGCGCGCTGGTGGCCTGTGCCGGCTGGCCGCTGCCGCTGGTCAAGAAGCCACCGCTCTAGGCAAGAAGCCACCGTTCCAGGAGCGAGCCCGCGCGAAGCGCGAAGAACGTCCGGTCGCCGTCCTATGGCGGCCAGCGCGGAGCCCCGCCCCCTTCGCTCAGGTGTCCGCGCCGTCGGGGGCCGGCAGGAGCGCCGCCAACTCGGTGTCGTCCGGGCGGTGGACGGCCCCCGCCGCCTCGCGCAGAACGGCGCGGTCGACCTTGTCCGCGTCCGCGATCAGATGAACCACCACGGCGTCGAAGGGCACCGCGTACTCGTGGCTTTCACCTGCCTTGCGGTACCAGGCGTCGCCGTCGTGCTCGCAGGTGACCGGCTTGTCCGTCACCTCGCCCAGTGGCTGCTTGGTGCAGTTCTCCGCTGTCAGACTGTCGTGACCCGCGAAGAGGCCGAACTTGGTGGAACGCTCCTCGGCCAGGTACGCGGTGACGAACTCGTCCTCGTACTCGCCGACCGACGCCTGGAACACGGTGTAGCCGGAGACCTCGGTGACGTAGACGAGTTCCGGGTCCACGCCCCAGGTGCGCGCGGCGGCGTCGAGGTCGGCGCTGTCGGCGACCGTCCCGCCGTCCGCGTCGCATCCCGTGAGGAGAACCGGCAGCAGGAGAAGGGGGAGCAGCGCACGCGCGGGTCGCATCATGCCCACACCCTGTCGCATGGACATGTCACAGGAACAATCGATTTCCCGTATCCGCTATCCGCTATCCACGGCTTGTGGTCCCACGTCCTACGACCGTCCTACGACGAGGACGGGCTCCCCATGTGACATGGGGAGCCCGTCCTCGTCGTAGCGGAGAAGCCTCTAGAACGTGCCCAGTTTCACGATCGACAGCAGGGCGATCAGTTGGATCGCCGAGGCGCCCAGGGCCTTCGGCCAGGGGAGGTCGTGGGAGCGGGCGACCATCATCGTGAGGAGGGCGCCCGCCGCTACCCAGGTGGCCCAGCCGAGGGCCTGGACGAAGGTCGCGTCGCCGCCGAAGAACATGGCGAAGATCAGGCGGGGGGCGTCCGTGAGGGACATGATCAGCATCGACAGGCCTACTGTGGGCTGCCAGGCTCCGTCGCCGCCCAACTGGCGGGCCAGGGTGTGGGTGACCACGCCGAGGACGAAGGACGACAGCACCATGGCCACGGCCGTGATCAGGACGATCGGCACCGCGTTCGCCAGGGTGGCGTTTATGGCGTCCGCGCGGGCGCCGTCGAAGCCGAAGACCGCGAGCAGGCCGTAGAGGAACGTCACGATCAGGGCGGGGCCCCACATCGTGTAGTCCCGCATCTGGAGGAAGGTCTGCTGGGGGGAGAGGACGATGCCTCTGAGCAGGTCCTTCCAGTGCAGGCGGGGGCCGACGGGGCCGGTGGGGGCCTGGGCCGAGCCCGCGCGGTACGTACCGCCCTGGGTGTACGGGTCCTCCCCTACGGCGAAGGCCTGGGTGCTGCCCGGGTTGTTCGCCGCATACGGGTCCGGGGTGCCCGGGTGGGCGCCCTGGCCGTACCCGCCGCCGTCGCCGAAGTACTCCGGCTCGTCTCCGTAGGCACCGTTGCCGCCGTTTCCGGCGTTCCCCTGGGACCACTGCCGGCCGCCGCCGTTCGCGGGGCTGCCGTACTGCGGTTGCTGCTGCGGGTACGGCTGCGGGGCCGCGGGGTAGCCGTACGACGGCTGTCCCTGCGGCACCGGGGGTGCCTGCTGCCCGTACGGAGGTTGTTGAGGGCGCGCTTGCGGGGCCCTGCCGTCCCGGCCGCCGCGTCCGATCCTGAATCCAGCCACGTCATCGAACGTACCTGGTTCCGCGGAGACTCGTGCCGGGCCGGGGCTTTCGGGCGGGGCTTTGCTGCCGAGCTGTGACATCCCCTAAGGGGACGGCGGGAGGGGCCTTAAGGGAGTGCTACGGAAGCATTCCGGCGCCGAGCCGCGGAGCGCCCGACGTCGAGACGCCCAGCGACGACGGGCCGTAGGCGACCGCGTTCTTCGTGGTCAGGCCGGTGGTGGCGCCGCGCAGGGTCCATACGGCGCCGTCCCCGTTGTTCTCCCCTGCGGCGCCCACCGACAGGTCCGCGTGGCCGTCGCCGGTGAGGTCGGCGAGGTGGACCGCCGTACCGAAGTGGTCGTTGTATTCGTTCGCGCCCGGGACGCCCGCCGTGTTCTGGCTGAAGGACTGGGCGCCGGACGCGGTCAGGCCGGTGGACGAGCCGCGCAGGAGCGTGACGTTGCCGGTCAGGTCGGCCGAGCCGATCTTCTCGTAGAACGCGGAGACGGCGGCGTCGGCGTATCCGTCGCCGTTCACGTCGCCGAGGGAGACCGACCAGCCGAAGCCGTCGTTCGTCTCGTCGGCGCCCGGGACGCCCGCCGTGTCCTGGTCGATCGTCCGGGCCGGCTCGGGGTCGACGCCCGAGGCGCGGCCGAGGTGGATGCCGATGGAACCGCCGAGGTTGCCCTCGACGGCGCCCCCGTACTCGCCGGTGACCACGTCGTCGTAGCCGTCGCCGTTGATGTCGCCGACGGCCGCGACCTCGCTGACCTCGTCCAGTACGGACTCGTAGGCGAGACCCGAGGAGGCGCCCCGGAACACCCTCGCGCCGTCGAGGTAGGCGACGGTGGCGACGAGATCGTCGGTGCCGTCGCCGTTCAGGTCGCCGGAGGCGAAGGAGACGACGCCGCCGGAGCCGGTCCGGATCGGGGCGGTGACCTTGTACTTCGACGCGGTGCCCGACGTCTTCGTGAAGCCGCCCCTGCTGACCCAGACGTCCGTACCCGTGCTGCCGACCGCGAGGTCCGCCTTGTGGTCGCCGTTGAAGTCGCCGACGGCGAGGGACTGGCCGAAGGAGTCGTGGGCCGTGGGGGCGGGGTCGGCCGCCGTACGGCCGCCGGACAGGCCGGAGGCGCCGCCCCAGACGATGATCGCGGTGCCGCCGTCGGTGTCGGTGCCGAGGTCCTCGCCGGGGGCGCCGATCACGAGGTCGGCGTATCCGTCGTTGTTGAGGTCCCCGGAGGCGAGGGCCGAGCCGAAGCTGTCGCCGCGTTCGGCGGAGCCGGGGATGCCGCTGCTGTTCTGGGTGAGGACCGTACGGCGGGAGGCGCTGATGCCGGACTTCGAGCCGTAGTTGACGACCACGGCACCGGCGGACGTCTTGCCGCCCACGGTCGCGGTGGGCGCCGCGGTCACCAGGTCGCGGTAGCCGTCGCCGTTGAAGTCGTCGGAGTACTTGGCGGTGGCCGCGGACGCGGGGGCGGTCAGGACGAGCGGGGTGAGGCCCGCGAGGAGCAGTGCGGAGGCCATGGCGGTGGAAGTGGGGCGGCTGCGCAAGGGAGTTGGCTCCAGG
>NZ_BARF01000003.1 GCF_000367365.1 Streptomyces prunicolor NBRC 13075
GCCGAGCCCCGACCGCCGGGCGGCGGCGAGGCCGGCATGGGCGGTGGGGCGCTCGCGGGCGCGGCGGCGGGCGGATAGCCGTACCCGCCGGGCCGTCCCGCTGCCGGGGGTGCCGCCGGAGCGGGGGTCCCGGGAGCCTGCTGGTTGGTGGAGGAGGCGAGCGTACGGCTGCGCACCCGGTACAGACCGGTGTCGAGGTCGTCCGCCTTCTCCAGGTGGACCTTGATGGGTCCCATGAAGGTGTAGCGCTGCTGCTTGGCGTAGTCGCGCACCATCCCGGCGAGCTCGTCACCGAGCTGTCCGGAGTAGGGGCTGAGCCGCTCGAAGTCCGGCGTGCTCAGCTCCACGATGAAGTCGTTGGGTACGACGGTCCGGTCGCGGTTCCAGATCGTCGCGTTGTTGTCGCACTCCCGCTGGAGCGCGCCGGCGATCTCGACCGGCTGGACCTCGGACTTGAACACCTTGGCGAAGGTGCCGTTGACCAGACCTTCGAGGCGTTGCTCGAACTTCTTCAGGACTCCCATGGGGCACCTCCTCCGTCGTCGCCGCACTGGCTGTCGTACCGACCGCCGTGCCGGCTGCCGTGGTGTCTGTCGTCGTGCCTGTAGTGGTGATTGTCGTGCCGACTGCCTTGGTACTGCTTACTGATCGTATCCACGCGCCGGTAAATCGGCTGGTTCCCCCTTGTCGGCCCGTCGAACTCCTTCTGCACTACTGCCTGTGCACTACTCCTGCCCAGGATCGTAGAGGGGGCCGCAGACAAGTGTCCCGCACCTGACTGTGGACCTTGGCCGCCTCCTGGGGAGATGGCGGTTACCGGTACGAGGTTGATACGTGAACCGGTCCACGTTGGTACGTGGTGGGGGGTGCGGGGTGTTCGACGAGGGTGGGGCGGGAGGTGTTGGGGGCGGTGGGCGTGGTGGGGGGCGTGGCGCTCTGGGCGTTTGGGCGTTCGGCGGGAGGTGGCTGGGGTGGATGGGGGTTCCGGTGGGAGTCGGCGGGGGTGGGTGAGGGTGGGTGGGCGCTGGTGAGGGGCGATATGGGGTGCTGATGAGCGCCGATGTGGTGCCGGCGTGGTGCCGGCGGGACGCTGAAGGGTGCTGATGGGGGGCCTTGCGAGGGGCGTCCCGCTCAGGGGAACGGGGGGTCCTGCCCAGGGGAAAGGGATGTGAATCCACCCCGTGCACCGTGCTAATCTTCTGCATGTCGGAAGGCGCCAGCCCCCTGGGGGAAGGGCCTGAGGACACACCCAATGCGCGGGTGGCGGAATAGGCAGACGCGCTGGATTCAGGTTCCAGTGCCCGAAAGGGCGTGGGGGTTCAACTCCCCCCTCGCGCACAGACAGAAGCCCCTCAGGTCTTGGACCTGGGGGGCTTCTTCGTGATCACGATCAGTCCGTTTCGCTGTGCCGGGGCAGCCCGGGGCTCGGTGTGATGGTCATTACATGGACGACTTCGGTGTGACCGGCGAGCCGCTGTCTCTGTGGCTGTTGATCTTCAGTGGCTGAAGTGTGGGCTGTCTCACTCTTCGGGCTGGGTCCAGTTCGGCCTGACGCAAGGTCGCCGAGGGGCGGGTGGGTGGCCGCTGAGCAGCTCTATCGCTCGTCACTGTCCGACCACCGACGCCCGGTGTTTCCATTCGCGTCGGGCTCCGATGGCAGTCGGCGGTGTCTTGACGGGCTTTCCTCGATTCCGCCGCGCATCTTCCGCTGCTGGGTCCGGACGCTTTTCCTGCACTTGGCGACATGGACCAGGAGCTGGAGCGAGCCGCCCTCGTCGCATTTCTACGACGCGGTGACCGCCCTTGGCCCGAACTCACCGACCAGATCGAGACGGTCGGAAGCGCACGCGACGTGCTTGAGGACACGCTCGACGCCTCTGGGCAGGGCGCTCTCTTCGACACCGAGCCTGCCTCGGACCTGGAGTCCGTCGCCGCCGAGATCGCTGCCTGGGAGCGCGAGGGCATGCGACTGGTGACGATCCTGGAGGATGACTATCCGCTTGATCTGCGGCTGGTCCACCAACGTCCGCCTTTCCTGTTCCTGCGCGGTACGCCCGTCAGCAACGATCTCCGGGTGGCTGTCGTGGGCACCCGTGCCCCCACTCCGGAGGGCATCGCGCATGCCCGCGCCATCGCGGGAGGGCTCGCCGAGCGCGGCGTGACGGTGGTCAGTGGCCTTGCCGCCGGGATCGACAGCGCCGCGCACGGCACCGCTCTCGCCGTCGGCGGCCGGACCGTCGCCGTCATCGCACCGGCCTGCGGCGCTCCTACCCGGCGCAGAACGCAGGGCTCCAGCAGGAGATCGCCGAGCGGGGGCCGCTGATCTCCCAGTTCTGGCCCGACGCCCCGCCCTCGAAGATCTCGTTCCCCCTGTGTAACGCCGTGATGAGTGGTTACAGTCTCGCCACTGTCGTGGTCGAGGCGGCGTATCGCAGTGGCGCCCGTATGCAGGCCCGCCTCGCCTTGGAGCACGGTCGACGGGTCTTCCTCATGCGCTCTCTGATGACCCACGAATGGGCACGGGAGTACGCGACCAGGCCCAACACCACCGTCATCGACGGCCCTGACGACGTCTTTGGCTAACTCGACTCTCTCGTCCCCGCCACGGGCGAGCTCACCTGGGCGTAGCCGGCGGACCCGGGTGGCAACCGTCGTCGGGCTGGCCGCCCGCTATGCCAACTTCCTCGGCCCTCCCCTGCTACCCGGCCGGCTGTCAAGGGAGAGCAGTACGCCAACGAGTTGTGGCGTTACAAAAACGCCACCGGCCCTCAACAGCAGTACTTTCGTACGGGATTGGCGGCTGTCCCGTGGCGTTTCCTCGCCCTGCATGAAGACTGCATCGCGGACCATTGCGCCATATCCGGCTTCGACGTCGTCACGACGGTGCCCAGCACCAGTGGTCGTGAAGATCATCCCCTTCGCGACATGGTCGCCGGTGTGGTCGACGTCACCCGCGACCGGTACCGCGACCTGCTCACGCCGACGCCCGGCGCATCGGCGCTCGGCCGCTCCGCTTCAACGGAGCGTTACACGTCGTCGGCACTCTGGGGCGAAAACGTGCTGCTCATCGACGGCACCTGGACCACAGGCAACCACGCTCAGTCCGCGTCCACGGCACTGAAGGTCGCCGGAGCGGGGAGCGTGGCTGTCGTTGTCCTCGGGCGGCACCTCAACATCGACTACGGCGACACGGCCACGTACGTCGAGCAGGCGCGACTGCGCCGCTTCGCCTGGGAGTTGTGGGCGATCCGGCCCTGGATCCACGTCTGAGCCGTGTGCGGCGGGTTCTTCCTGAGGCGACCGACATGCAGCTCGACGGGTTGGGGCGCGGAAACGAATCACCTGGTCAGCGCACTAACTCTTGATCACTCAAGTCGGTGAACCATTCCGTCGGCCAGAAACATGATCGCGGCGACGGAGTTCTTTCCGGTCGTAAGAGGTGCTCCGCCGGAAGGGAATCGTTTGATGGTCGCGCTGTATCGGTCCAAGCTTTTCGCGGCTTTAGCCGCGGCATTCGCTCTCGTGCTGACGGCTTCCTCCGCGGCTCAGGCCGGTGCTGTCGGGTCGACTCCTGTCCGGACCTTCGAGTACAGCGTCGGCGGCATGACGGTGAAGATTCCGACCGGCTGCCTGTTCACGCACATCGTCCGAGGTGGCGGGAAGCGGATCACCTACCAGAACGCGGGCGTCGACTGCGCCTTCGTCGGTGCGCTGAGCAGCGGGTTCTGCAACTGGCGCATCGACTTCACGTACGCCGATACCAACAACAAGACCTATCGGACATCCCGCGGGCGAACGCACCCCGAGTGCAAGATCGATCCGATGAGGAACAACTCTCCCCGGACGTTGCCTCGTTATGGAAAAGCGTGTGCGCATCTCTACGTCAATGGGATGCGGCGGGTGAGTCAGTGCCACCACATCACGAAGTGAGCCGTTCATGATCGATCAGCAGCAAGGTCGGGAACAGTCCGGGGAGGCGCGACGGCGGTCGGTCGGGATCGCCGCGTTTGTGGCGGGCCTTGTGGTGACGCTTGCCTTCTTCGGCTTCTTTCCTGGGCTTCCGCATGTCATCGACTGGGGGGCGATCGTCGTCGCTGTCCTGGTAGGAGCGCTTGCCCGATGGATCTGTCAGTCCTGGATGGGGAAGCGGCGCGAAGAGGGCGAGTGAGCTCGGGCACGGTGCTGCCGCTGGGGCGGCCGCAGTACGGGGAACCAGCCAGGCGCCGGCTTCGGTGATGCTTCCGTGATCCCCGCCTCAGGTGAGGACAATCACACGCTGTTCTCACCTGAAGCGGAGGTCGGAGGTCGGAGGTCGGAGGTCGGAGGCCGGATCAGGCCGCGAGGCGTTCCGCCAGGTCCTTCGCCTTGGTGGCCGCGTCGCCGAGGGCGCGCTCACGCGACGCCTCGTAGAGCGGGACCAGGTCGGCCATCGCCGGGTTCTGCGGCGCCATGGTGAGCTCCGGGACGATGAACTCGGCGTCCAGGCCGAGGGCGTCGACGAGGATCGCCTTCAGGTAGTTCTGGACGTAGTCGTAGCCCTCGCGCGGGGTGCCCGGCCCGTAGGCGCCGCCGCGGCTGGCGATCACGACGGTCGGGATGCCCTTCACCTTCGAGTCCTCGGTGCCCGCGGTGCGGCCCATCAGGATCACGTTGTCCAGCCAGGCCTTCAGGGTCGAGGGGATCGTGGCGTTGTACATCGGGGCGCCGATCAGCACCGCGTCCGCCTGCTCCAGCTCCTCTATGAGCTGCACGCGCTCGGCGAAGGCCGCCGCCTGCGCGGGCGTGTGCGTGGCCGGGTCGGCGAAGCCGGCGGTGTGGGCGTCGACGGTGATGTGCGGAACGGGGTTCGCGGCGAGGTCGCGGTGGATCACCGTGCCCTCCGGGTGCTGTTCCTCCCAGGACGTGCGGAACGCGTCGGCTACGGCACGGGAGGCGCTGGCGCCGGCGGGGAACACGGACGAGTCGATGTGCAGGAGCGTGGCCATGGGGGTCTCCAAGAGGTGTCGAGTGAGGTGCCGATCGAGGTGTTGAACGAGGGGTCGAGCGGGTCCTGGCGCAACAGTCCCGTCGCGTTGTTCAGTAGCTATGTTTTCGTACTCGACTATGAATAACACAGGTACTTACTTTTTTTCATCCCCATACGGGAGGGCAGTACCCTGGGGGCATGGCGGTCGAACAGAGTCACGGCACGGATGCGTGCAAGAAGGTGGACGACGGCATCACCCGTGTCTTCCAGCTGTTCGGAAAGCGCTGGACCGGGCCGATCGTGGCCGTCCTGATGGCGCAGCCCGTCCACTTCGCCGACCTGCGCCGGGCGATCCCGGGCATCAGCGAACGCATGCTCTCCGACCGGCTCACCGAACTCGGCGCCGCCGGGCTGCTCGTCCGCGAGGTCGACGAAGGCCCGCCGCTGCGCGTCTCGTACCGGCTGACGGAGTCGGGGAAGGCGCTGGGACCGGCACTTCGGGAACTCGGCGCGTGGGCCCAGGTGCATCTGCGCGAGGGGTGGCAGTCGGGCCCGTGCTAGGCCGAGGTAGGTAGGTCGGGGTAGGTAAGTCGGGTTGGGGTAGGTCGGGTTGCCGCCGGGTCGGGCTGTCGGGTTGGGCACGCGTGCCGATCGCTGAGGCTTCGACGGCATCGGTGAGGCCTGGATCGGCGCCGGTGAGGCATCGTTCAGCGTCGGTGAGGCATCGTTCGGCGCCGGTGAGGCTTCGATCAGTACCGGTTTTCCACAGCCGCGGAGTTGTCCACAGGGCCTGACGTGTTTTCGCCACCGGCTGTACGGTCGTCGCGAGTTGATGTTCGGACGAACGCACGTGTGAGCGTGGGTGTGTACGGGGGAGGCGGTCGGTATGACCGAGGCCGGTATCGGTGCGGGGCGCAGGCTGCCCGGAGTGCGGGGCTTCGCCACGTGGCCCGTGGAGGGGTCGCCCAAGGAAGAGGGGAAGGCGCTGCGGGAGAGCGTCCCGCGCAGCGCGCACGCCGCTTTCGACCTGGACGGTTCCCGGCCCGACGCGGTGACCGCCGTCGAGGAGTCCGGTCGCGGCCGTATCCCCGGGCTCACGCCGATACGGGTGGGCAGGATGGCGGCCACGCCGTTCGCGTTCCTGCGCGGTTCGGCAGGACTCATGGCCTACGACCTCGCCCGCACCCCCATGACCGGGATCGGCGCCCAGATCTGCGGTGACGCCCACGCGGCCAACTTCGGCCTGTACGGCGACGCCCGCGGCGGCCTGGTCATCGACCTCAACGACTTCGACGAGACCGTGCACGGCCCCTGGGAGTGGGACCTCAAGCGGCTCGCCGCCTCGCTGGTGCTCGCGGGCCGGGAGGCCGGCGCCGACGAGGACACCTGCCGTACGGCGGCGCACGGCGCGGTGGGTTCCTACCGCCGCACCATGCGACTGCTGGCCAAGCTCCCGGTGCTGGACGCGTGGAACGCCATCGCGGACGAGGAGTTGGTCTCCCACGCCGACGCCCGTGACCTGCTCGGCACGCTGGAGCGGGTCTCCGAGAAGGCGCGGGGCAACACCAGCGGGCGGTTCGCGGCCAAGTCGACCGAGCTCGCGGAGGACGGCGGGCGCCGTTTCGTCGACGCCTCGCCGGTGCTGCGGCGGATCCCGGACGCGGAGGCCGCGGCGGTGGCGGCGTCGCTGGAGGAGTATCTCGGCACGCTCTCCGAGGACCGCCTCCCGCTGCTCGCCCGGCACACGGTGCACGACGTCGCCTTCCGCGTCGTCGGCACGGGCAGCGTGGGTACGCGGTCGTACGTCGTGCTGCTCCTGGACCATCGCGGCGAACCGCTCGTCCTCCAGGTGAAGGAGGCCCGCGCCTCGGCGCTGGTGCCGCATCTGCAGAGTGCCGGGTTCGACGCGCCGTCCGTCGCGCACGAGGGCCGGCGCGTGGTGCTCGGGCAGAAGCGGATGCAGGTCGTCAGCGACATCCTGCTGGGCTGGACGACGGTCGACGGACTGCCGTTCCAGGTACGGCAGTTCCGCAACCGCAAGGGCAGCGTCGACCCGGCCGCCCTCGCCGCCGACCAGATCGACGACTACGGCCGGATGACCGGCGCCCTCCTGGCCCGCGCCCACGCCCACAGCGCCGACCCGCGCCTGGTCGCCGGTTATTGCGGCAAGAAGGACGAACTGGACGAGGCGATAGCGACGTTCGCCGTGGCCTACGCCGACCGGACCGAGGCGGACCACGCGGAGTTGGTGGGGGCGGTGCGGGCGGGGCGGATCGCGGCGGAGATGGGGGTGTAGGCGCTCGGGGGTTTCTCCGGCGATCCTCCGGAGACCTCCGAGGAGGGTTGTCGATCGGCGCCCGGGGCGGGTTCTCCGGGGTAAGACAGGTGCCCTCCGCCGACCGAGGCCCCCGAACCGCCCGTCCGCAGGGCGTGAACGGCACCGGCGGCGACATGACCCGCAGTTCATAAGGCACTGCCGGCACAGCCGATGCTCCACCGTCGGCGAGGTCACCCGTGGTCCACAAGGTCCCAGCCCAACCGATGCCCCGTAGCCCGTCGGGCCGTGGCCTACGCTGGTCGGGTGACGACCCCGGAAGCTGAGCAGTCCCAGTCCGTGCCCGTTGGTGAACCGGCGCCGGAGCAGGCGGGTGCCGAGGTGCCGTCCGCCGCCGGAGCCGCGGCGGGTGACACTTCCGCGAGCGAGGGCACCGGCGAGGGTGCGGACGCCAGCGCCCCCGGACCCGAGGGCATCATCGGTGGAGGTGCGGCCGACTCTCACCCGGCGGACAGCGCGGCCGACTCCCACCCGGCGGACGGTGCCGCGCCCCGGCCCGAGGAGCGGTTGGACCGGGCCGTACGGGCTGCCGAGCAGGCGTTGATCGAGTACGAGATCGCGGTGGACACCTTCCGCATCGAGGTCGAGAACTTCTCCCGGCTGCACCACCAGAAACTCGGCCCGATGTACACCCGCCTCGACGAGCTGGACGCGCAGATCGCCGAGGCCCTGGCCGCACGCACCGGCAACCCTGAGGACATCCGCAAGGCGGACGAGGCGCGGGCCCGGGTGATGCCGATGCCCGCGGTCGAGGAACTGTTCCACGGCTGGATGGACGGCAGCGGCCTGTTCCCGGAGGCCGAGGCGATGCTCACGGACCAGCCGGTCCGGCCGCCGCAGCGGGTGCGCCCCAGCGACGAGGCCCGCAAGCTCTACCGCGAGCTGGCCCGCAAGGCCCACCCCGACCTGGCGCAGGACGACGACGAGCGCAAGCGGCGTGAGGAGTTCATCACCCGGGTCAACGCCGCCTACAGCCGCGGCGACGCCCCGCTGCTGCGCGAGCTGGCCGAGGAGTGGGCCGCCGGACCGGCCCCGGCGGAGCGCGGCCCGAGCCCCAGCGAGGAGCTCTACGCCCGCCTCGAATGGCTCGCCCACCGCAAGGAGCTCCTCACGCTCGTCGCCCGGGAGTTGGAGGAGGGCGCCATCGGCTCCATGCTCCGGATGGCCCCGGACGACCCCGACCGCCTGCTCGACGAGATCGCCGAGCAGTTGCTCGCCCAGGTCGCCGAGCGGGAGGCGGAGCTGGCGAACCTGCTCTCGCAGCCGCACGCGTCGGAAGGCCCGTCGGGTAGCGTCGGGGCATGAGTTTCGGAGCTGGTGTGCCCACGGTCGAGGTCGGCGACCTCAAGGACGGCGACTTCCTGCTGGACGTCCGCGAGGACGACGAGTGGCAGGCGGGTCACGCCACGGGGGCGTTGCACATCCCCATCAGTGAATTCGTGGCCCGGTACGGCGAGTTGACCGAGGCGGCGCCGCAGGACGGCAGGGTCCATGTGATCTGCCGCTCCGGCGGGCGTTCGGCCCAGGTCACGACGTACCTGGCCCAGCAGGGTATCGACGCCGTGAACGTCGACGGCGGCATGCAGGTATGGGCGGCGGCGGGCCGCCCTGTCGTCACGGACGAGGGCCAGCCGGGCTTCGTGCTGTAGCCGTACTTGTAGTCAGCGGGATCTAGCTCAGCGGATGGGCCGCCAGCAGATCCCCCAACGCCTCCTCGTGGGCCGCCGCCGGGCCCAGCGACAGTTCCAGGTGTTTGGCCCAGGCGTGGTACCGGTGCAGGGGGTATTCGGTGTCGGCGCCGAACCCACCGTGCAGATGCTGCGCGGTCTGCACGACGCGTCGTACCCCCTCCGAGGCCCAGATCTTGGCCACGGCCAGGTCCGCGGCGGCGGGCAGGGTGCCCGATGCTCCCGAGGAGATCCGCCACGCGGCCTGCCACAGGGTAGCCTCCATCGCGCGCAGGTCGATGTAGCGGTCGGCGGTCTGCACGGCGACGGCCTGGAAGGTCGCGACGGGGAATCCGAACTGCTCGCGCTTGCCGGTGTATTCGCTGGTCATGCGCAGGACGGCGGTGCCGAGTCCGAGGGCCAGCGCGCAGGTGCCGGCGGTCAGCAGATCGCGCAGCCACTCCCAGGCTCCGTCGGCGTCGATGACGTCGACCCGCGCGATCGGCACGGAATCCAGGCGCAGTTCGGCGAGCCGCTCGCCCGTGGTGGATATCTGCTCGGCGAGGACGACCCCTTCGCGGTCCGGGGCGACCAGCGCGAGGACGGTCCGGTCGGCGTCCGTGTGCGCCGGTACGACGACCAGGTCCGCGTTGTGCGCCCACGGCACCGCGGTCTGCACCCCGTCCAGCACCCAGCGGTCACCGTCCCGCCGTGCCGTCACGGCGAGTTCGGCCGGGTCGTGACCGGTGCGGCCGTGCGCGGCGACGGTCAGCACGAGGTCGCCGCGGCCGGCCCGGGTGAGCAGGGCGGACCTCAACTCCTCGCCGCCGTAGGCCTGTACGGTCGCCGCGGCCGCGCTGCTCTCCAGGAGTGGCACCCTGGCCAGCACCTTCGCGGACTCCCGCAGCACCAGGCACAGGGCGATCGCGTCCAGCCCCGCGCCGCCGTACGCCTCGTCGAGCAGCAGGCTCAGCAGGTCCGCCTCGGCGAGCCTGGCCCACAGCGCGCGGTCGAAGTCGTCGGCCACGGCGCCCGTGGTGTCGGCCGGACTGGGCACACCGTCCGGCGCGACATCGGCGAACACCCCCGCCGCGGCCTCGGCCGCCGCCTGCTGCTCCTCGCTGAAGGTGAAGTCCACGGTCCCTGCCCTCCCCGCACCCGCACGACCTGATCTGATCTG
This sequence comes from Streptomyces prunicolor NBRC 13075, assembly GCF_000367365.1. Classification (GTDB taxonomy): domain Bacteria; phylum Actinomycetota; class Actinomycetes; order Streptomycetales; family Streptomycetaceae; genus Streptomyces; species Streptomyces prunicolor. Next base: position 10,149 of record NZ_BARF01000003.1, read on the forward strand.
ACGGAGCGTCAAGATAGAACAGGTTCTAGAAGAAGGGAACGGTCGGTCGGCCGCTCCCTGCCCACTGATCGTTCCGTCTGCCTGCTTGATGGTGATATGCACCGAGGCGGGACGTCAACGGCTGTGGATAACCTGCGAGCAGCCGTTGTGGACAACATGCGTGGCGGTGCGGCACAGGACTGTGCCGAGGGCGTGTGCCTGAGTACCGTTCCGTGCGACGCGGGGCGGCCGAAGCCGGACGGGAAGCGGGAACGGGGAGGAATGGACGCGAACGACGGACGCTCGAACGCCTCCGAGGAGAGGCCGCGGGAGCCTGCCGCCCCCGAGGGGCCGCACGTGCCCGCCCAGCAGCCCCCGCAGCTGTCCCCACCCCCGCCTCCGCCCGAGCCGCAGGCACCACCGCAGCCGCAGCCGCAGCCGCCCTACGATCCCGCGGACGCGCCCACCGCCGACCCTGCGCACCCCGACGCCCGTATCGGAGTCGGCGCGCTGTCCCTGCGCTATCAGGTCGGCGCCGCGCTGGCGGTCGCCGTCGTAGCGGTGGCCGCGCTCGTCCATCTCGGGATGGTGTTCCTGCACGTCGCGCCGTCGAACACGGTGACGAAGCAGCACGGCAAGGCGATCGACGAGTGGATCTACCCGGAGTTCGAGCAGAACTGGAAGCTGTTCGCGCCGAACCCGTTGCAGCAGAACATCGAGGTCCAGGTGCGCGCCGATGTCCGCACCGCGGACGGCACGACCCGTACGACCGGCTGGTACGACCTGTCGGCCGAGGACGGCGCCGCCATCGACGGCAATCTGCTGCCGAGCCACACCGAGCAGAACGAGCTGCGCCGGGCCTGGGACTTCCTCACCGCCACGCACGACAGCTCCAACCGCCCGATCGGTCTGCGCGGCACGCTCGCGGAGACGTATCTGCGGCGCATCGTCGTGCTGCGCCTGGACCGGGACGACGCGGCGGGCGGACAGGGCGGCGTCGTCCAGCGCGTCCAGGTCCGCTCCCGTACGACCAACGTGCCCCCGCCCGAGTGGAGTGACGAGCAGGTGTCGACCACCCCTCAGTACCGTCTGCTGCCCTGGTGGCCGGTCCCGGCGGACGAGGCCGCGGGAGGCGTCCGGTGAACGATTTCGGAGCCTCGGTCTCCCGAGGCATCGCCCGCGTCACCGAGTCGGCCCTCGGCCCGTACCAGAGCGCCGTCATCCGCATCGGCTTCGCCGGCACCTGGCTGCTGTTCCTGCTCCGCGAACTGCCCCACCGCCAGGAGCTCTACGGCCCCGACGGACCGTGGAGCTGGGGCCTGGCCCGCCAACTGATCGCGGACAACGGCGCGTTCACCGCCCTGATGTGGTGGGACGGGCAGTTCTGGTTCGAGACGGTGTACGCGCTGGCCGTGCTGGCGAGCGTCCTGCTGCTGCTGGGCTGGCGCACCCGCACGATGTCCGTGCTCTTCATGGTCGGCGTGCTCTCGCTGCAGAACCGCAGCGTCTTCATGGGCGACGGCGGCGACAACGTCCTGCACCTGATGTCCCTGTACCTGGTGTTCACCCGTTGCGGCCAGGTCTGGTCCCTCGACGCGCGCCGGGCCGCCCGTACACGGGACGCACGCGCGCGTGGGGAGCGGATTCCCGACCGGGCCGGGCCCGTCCTGTGGGCCGTGCTCGGCGCGGCGCTCGTCGCGGTGACTGCGGGGGACCGGTTCGACAGCGACTGGTTCGTGCCCGCGCTCCTGTGGGGCGTCTGGCTGACGCAGGCCCTGTGGTGGGTGATCGGGCGGTACGCGAAGTCGTACGAGCCCCGGGTGCTCCTCGACATCGTCGCGAACGTGATCCACAACGGCGCGCTGTTCGTGATCGCGAGCGAGGCCTGTCTGATCTACGCGACGGCCGGCTGGTACAAGATCCAGGGCTCCCGCTGGCAGGACGGCACCGCCGTCTACTACCCGCTCCACCTCGACTACTTCTCCCCCTGGCCCGCCCTCGCCGACCTGCTGGCCGGCAGCGGCACGATGGTGATGCTCGTGACCTACGGGACCGTGATCGTGCAGGTCGCCTTCCCGTTCACGCTCTTCAACCGGCGCGTCAAGAACGTCCTGCTGGCCCTGATGATGACCGAGCACGCCGTGATCGCCGTGCTCCTGGGGCTGCCGTTCTTCTCCCTGGCGATGATCGCGACGGACGCGGTCTTCCTGCCGACGTCGTTCCTGCGGAGGCTGGGCGGGTGGGTGGCACGCGCGCGTGGGCGGCTGTTCGCGCGGGGCGGCCCTACGGTGCCGGACGGGGATCCGGGGGAGCCGCGCGCCCCGGAGAACCCCGAGCACAGCCACGTAGGCTTCCCGGCATGACCGACCCCGCCGCAGCCGCCTGGCACCGGCTCGCCGAGACCTCCGTGCTGCTCGACGGATTCCACGCCCTCAAGCACGCGCTGCGCTTCGGGGCCGAGGTCCCGCTGGCGGTCACCACGGACCGGGAGGCGGCCCTCGCCCTCGCCACCGAACTGGCCCCCGACGTACGGGACACCCTGGACGCGCTCCTGACAGAGGTCCCGGACGACACGTACCGGTCCTTCGTGCCGCGCCCCCACCCCACGGCGGTGGCCGCCCTGGCCGTACGCCCCGCGCGCGAGGCCAATCTCCGGAAGCTCGCGCACACGCCCCGCAGCGCACCCGTGATCGTCCTCGACAACCCGCGCAACCTGGGCAACGCGGGCGCCGTGATCCGCCTCGCCGCCGGTTTCGGGGCGACCGGTGTGGTCACCACCGGGACGCTGGACCCCTGGCATCCGACGGTCGTGCGCGCCGGGGCGGGCCTGCACTACGCGACCGCCGTGGAGCGCCTGACGATCGACGAGCTGCCGTCCGGCCCGGTATTCGCCCTCGACCCGGAGGGCGACGACATCCGGGGTCTGAAGCTCCCGGACGACGCCGTCCTCGCCTTCGGCTCCGAGCGCAGCGGCCTGTCCACCGAACTGCGCGCCCGCACCGACCACTTGGTGTCCTTGCCGATGCGCCCCCAGGTCTCCAGCTACAACCTGGCGACGAGCGTGGCGATGACCCTGTACCACTGGAGCACGTCCACAGCAGCGCCCCTTTAGGGGCGCGAGGAACTGCGCGACAAGCCACATCGGACCGCCAGTCGCGCAGATACCGAACCTCCCGAGCTCCTAGGCGTCCCGACGAACCTCAACAACCCGGAACCGGTTGGCGACAAACGCCCCATCACACAGAGCAGCGTTGGCAGCCGGGTTGCCACCAGACCCGTGGAAGTCAGAGAACGCGGCGGTCTGATTGACGAACACCCCACCCGTCAGGTTCAGCGACAACTGCGCCGCCTCCTCCAGGCAGACCTCCTCAACCGCAGCTTCAACCCCGGCGTCAGTCGTGTACGCCCCAACCGTCATCGCCCCCTTCTCCCGCACCGTCCGCCGCAGCAACTCCACCGCGTCGGACGCCGAGTCGACCGCGACGGCGAAGGAAACCGGCCCGAAGCACTCGCTCATGTAGGCGGCCTCGTCGTCCGGCTTGGCCCCGTCCAGCTTCACGATGACCGGCGTACGGACGACCGCGTCCGGGAACTCCGGGTTGCTGATCTCCCGTGAGGCGAGGGCGACTTCACCCAGGCCGGCCGCAGCTTCGAGGCGAGCCTTCACGTCCGGGTTGACCAGCGCGCCCAGCAGACCGTTCGCGCGCGCGTCGTCACCGAGGAGACCGTCCACGGACCGCGCGAGGTCGGCGACGACCTCGTCGTAGGACTTGGGGCCCTGGTCGGTGGTGATGCCGTCCCGGGGGATCAGCAGGTTCTGCGGGGTCGTGCACATCTGCCCGCTGTACAGGGACAGCGAGAACGCCAGGTTGGACAGCATCCCCTTGTAGTCGTCGGTGGACTCGACGACGACCGTGTTGACGCCGGCCTTCTCCGTGTAGACCTGCGCCTGGCGGGCGTTGGTCTCCAGCCAGTCGCCGAAGCCCGTCGAGCCCGTGTAGTCGATGATCCGGATCTCGGGGCGGGTGGCGAGCGTCTTGGCGATGCCCTCACCGGGACGCTCGGCGGCCAGCGCCACCAGGTTCGGGTCGAAGCCCGCCTCGGTGAGCACCTCGCGCGCGATCTGCACGGTGAGCGCGAGCGGCAGCACCGCGCGCGGGTGGGGCTTCACCAGGACCGCGTTGCCGGTGGCGAGGGAGGCGAACAGGCCCGGATAGCCGTTCCACGTAGGGAAGGTGTTGCAGCCGATGACCAGGGCGGTCCCGCGCGGCACCGGCGTGAACTCCTTGTTCATCACCAGGGGATCGCGCTTGCCCTGGGGCTTGGTCCACTCCGCGACGGCGGGGGTGCGGACCTGCTCGGCGTACGCGTACGCCACCGCCTCCAGGCCGCGGTCCTGGGCGTGCGGGCCGCCCGCCTGGAACGCCATCATGAAGGCCTGGCCGCTGGTGTGCATGACCGCGTGCGCGAACTCGTGCGTCCGGTCGCTGATCCGCTTGAGGATCTCGATGGAGACCACGGCACGCGTCTCCGCGCCAGCGTCCCGCCACGCCCGCTGCCCGGCGCGCATGGCCGGCAGCAGGACGTCGAGGTCCGCGTGCGGGTACGTCACGCCCAACTCGACGCCGTACGGCGACACTTCGCCGCCCACCCAGTCGTCCGTGCCGGGCTGGCCGAGGGCGAGGCGGGTGCCCAGGAGGGCGTCGAAGGCGGCCTTGCCCGCCGCCGCGTCCAGGCTGCCGTGCTCGCCGTAGGCCTTCGGGTGTTCGGGGTGGGGGGACCAGTACGCGCGCGTGCGGATCGCTTCGAGCGCCTGGTCGAGTGTGGGCCGGTGCCGGGCGATCAGCTCGTGCGCGGACGGTTCGGCGGCCATGCGGGACCAACTCCTCGTTTCAAGAACTCGTCTGCGAGCTCATGACCTGGGCGGGAACAGGGAAAGGATCAGGGGCGGAAACAGGCGGTCAGAGTTAGAGTAACCGAACGATCGGTCGGGACAAGGGGGTCCGCCGCATCTGTGGAAAACCCCGTGCGGGAGGATCGCGCACATGACAGCACTCGACCTCAGCACCCCCGTGGCCGTCGTCGGCACCGGCACCATGGGTCAGGGCATCGCCCAGGTCGCGCTGACCGCGGGCCATGTCGTACGGCTGTACGACGCCGTCCCGGGACGGGCCCGGGAAGCGACCGACGCGATCGGCGCCCGGCTCGACCGGCTCGTCGAGAAGAACCGGCTCACCGCCGCCGACCGGGACGCCGCACGCGCCCGTCTCCTGCCCGCCGAGGCGCTGACCGACCTCGCGGACTGCACCCTGGTCGTCGAGGCCGTCCTGGAGCGGCTGGACGTCAAGCAGCAGCTGATGCGCGACCTGGAGGACATCGTCGGCGAGGACTGTCTGCTCGCCACCAACACCTCGTCCCTGTCGGTGACGGCCATCGGCGCCGCCCTGCGCAACCCGGGCCGCTTCGTGGGCCTGCACTTCTTCAACCCGGCCCCGCTGCTGCCGCTCGTCGAGGTCGTCTCCGGGTTCGCCACCGACGTCACGTCGGCCACGCGCGCGTACGAGATGTCCCGCGCCTGGGGCAAGACACCCGTCGCCTGCGCCGACACTCCCGGCTTCATCGTCAACCGCATCGCTCGGCCCTTCTACGCCGAGGCCTTCGCGGTCTACGAGGCGCAGGCCGCCGATCCGGCCACCATCGACGCCGTCCTGCGCGAGTCCGGCGGCTTCAAGATGGGCGCCTTCGAACTGACCGACCTCATCGGGCAGGACGTCAACGAGTCGGTCACCCACTCCGTGTGGCAGTCCTTCTTCCAGGACGTGCGCTTCACGCCCTCGCTGGCCCAGCGCCGCCTGGTCGAGTCCGGCCGCCTCGGCCGCAAGACCGGGCAGGGCTGGTACGACCACGGGGACGACGCCGAGCTGCCCGAGCCGCACACCGCGGAACCGGCCCAGGCGCCCGCGTACGTCGTCGTGGAGGGCGATCTGGGCCCCGCGGCCGAGCTGGTCGCGCTGATCCGCGAGGCGGGCATCGTCGTCCGCGAGGAGGAAGAGGACCACGGCACGCGCATGGTGCTGCCCGGCGGCGGCCAGTTGGCGCTCGCCGACGGACAGACCTCCGTGGAGTTCCGGGACGTCGTCTACTTCGACCTCGCTCTCGACTACCGCAGGGCCGGCCGCATCGCCCTGTCCGTCTCCCAGGACACCGCGTCGGGGACCCTCTCCGAGGCGACCGGCCTCTTCCAGGCGCTCGGCAAGAACGTCAGCGTCGTAGGAGACGCCCCCGGGATGATCGTCGCCCGCACGGTGGCCCGGATCGTCGACCTGGCGCACGACGCCGTCGCCAAGGGCGTCGCCACCGAGGAGGACATCGACACCGCGATGCGCCTGGGTGTCAACTACCCTCTGGGTCCGTTCGAATGGAGCCGCAGGCTCGGCCGCAGCTGGGCCTACGACCTCCTGGACGACCTGCACCTGCGTGATCCGTCGGGACGGTACGCGCCGTCCCTGGCGCTCTACCGCCACGCGTACGCCACCGAGAAGCGGGAGGGCACCCCATGACCACCGCCAAGCGCGACACGTACACCCCGGAGACCCTGCTCTCCGTAGCCGTCCAGGTCTTCATCGAGCGCGGCTACGACGGCACCTCCATGGAGCACCTCGCCAAGGCGGCCGGTATCTCCAAGTCGTCGATCTACCACCACGTCACCGGCAAGGAGGAACTGCTCCGCCGTGCGGTCAGCCGCGCCCTGGACGGCCTCTTCGGGATCCTCGACGAGGAGCACGCGCGCGTGGGGCGTGCCGTCGAGCGGCTGGAGTACGTCGTGCGGCGGATGGTCGAGGTGCTGACCTCCGAGCTGCCGTACGTGACGCTGCTGCTGCGGGTGCGGGGCAACACCGATGCCGAGCGGTGGGCCCTGGAGCGGCGGCGTGACTTCGACCACCGGGTGGCCGATCTGCTGAAGGCCGCGGCGGCCGACGGCGATCTGCGCGGTGACGTGGAGGTACGGCTCGCGACCCGGCTCGTCTTCGGGATGATCAACTCCATCGTGGAGTGGTACCGGCCCGACGGGCGGGGCATGGGCGAGCGCGAAGTGACCGACGCGGTGGCCCAGTTGGTCTTCTCCGGACTGCGCAACCAGGCCTAGGCCGCGGACCCGACCTGGCGGGTCAGCTCTGGGGCTCCAGGTCCTCCTCCTCGAAGACCAGCAGGGTGCGCGTGCTGAGCACCTCGGGGATCGCCTGGAGCCGGTCGAGGACCAGCTCGCGCAGCGACCGGTTGTCCAGGGTGTGCACCAGCAGCAGGACGTCGAAGTCCCCGCCCACCTGTGCGATGTGCGAGGCCCCCGGGAGCAGTCGCAGCTGTTCGCGGACCGTGCGCCAGGAGTTCTGCACGATCTTCAGGGTGATGTACGCCGACGTGCCCTGACCCGCGCGTTCGTGGTCGACCCGGGCGCCGAAGCCGCGGATGACGCCGTCCTCGATGAGCCGGTTGATACGCGCGTAGGCGTTGGCGCGCGAGACGTGCACCCGTTCGGCGACCGACCTTATCGACGCGCGGCCGTCCGCCTGGAGCATCCGCAGGATGTCCTGATCGATGGCGTCGAGCGGGCGCGGGGGCGGCAGGGTGTTGCCCGCCTCCGGGCCTTCGGCCATTTGTTCAGGTGCCATGTCCCCCCGCCTCCCTACCATGGACGTACTGCGTTCATTTCAGGTTGTGGAGAACCGTTTGTCCACAGCCTGGAGGTGCCTGTAGCCAAAATGTGCCGACGACCGAACAATCGGTAGGGAGGTGCGGCACGTCCGACGCGCCTCTCCGAGCCACTCCGACGAGGAGGTGCCGTCATGACGGTCATGGAGCAGCGGGGCGCGTACCGGCCCACACCGCCGCCCGCCTGGCAGCCGCGCACGGACCCCGCGCCGCTGCTGCCCGACGCCGCGCCGTATCGCGTGCTCGGCACCGAGGCGGCCGCGCAGGCCGACCCCGTGCTGCTGCGCCGGCTGTACGCCGAGCTGGTGCGGGGGCGCCGGTTCAACGCGCAGGCCACCGCCCTCACCAAGCAGGGCCGGCTCGCCGTGTATCCCTCCACCACCGGTCAGGAGGCCTGCGAGGTCGCCGCCGCGCTGGTCCTCCAGGAGCAGGACTGGCTCTTCCCCAGTTACCGCGACACGCTCGCCGCCGTCGCCCGCGGCCTCGACCCCGTGCAGGCCCTCACCCTGCTGCGCGGCGACTGGCACACCGGCTACGACCCGCGCGAGCACCGCATCGCCCCGCTCACCACCCCCCTCGCCACCCAACTCCCGCACGCCGTCGGCCTCGCCCACGCGGCTCGCCTCAAGGGCGACGACGTGGTCGCGCTCGCCCTGGTCGGCGACGGCGGCACCAGCGAGGGCGACTTCCACGAGGCGCTGAACTTCGCCGCCGTCTGGCAGGCCCCGGTCGTCTTCCTCGTCCAGAACAACGGCTTCGCGATCTCCGTCCCCCTCGCCAAGCAGACCGCGGCACCCTCCCTGGCCCACAAGGCCGTCGGCTACGGCATGCCCGGCCGGCTGGTCGACGGCAACGACGCGGTCGCCGTGCACGAGGTCCTCGCCGACGCCGTACGGCACGCGCGCGAGGGCGGCGGTCCCACGCTCGTCGAGGCCATCACCTACCGCATCGACGCCCACACCAACGCCGACGACGCGACCCGCTACCGGGGCGACGCCGAGGTCGAGGCCTGGCGCGCCCACGACCCGATCGCCCTCCTGGAGCACGAACTCACCGAGCGCGGACTCATCGACGAGGACGGCATCCAGGCCGCGCGCGACGCCGCCGAGACCATGGCCGCCGAGCTGCGCGCGCACATGAACCAGGACCCGGTGCTCGACCCCATGGACCTGTTCGCCGACGTGTACGCCGAGCCCACCCCCCAACTGCGCGAACAGCGCGAACAGTTGGCGGCGGAGCTGGCGGCCGAGCGGGAGGGGACGCACTGATGACCACCGTCGCCCTCAAGCCCGCCACCATGGCGCAGGCCCTCACGCGCGCGTTGCGCGACGCCATGGCCGCCGACCCCGCGGTGCACGTCATGGGCGAGGACGTCGGCACCCTGGGCGGAGTCTTCCGGATCACCGACGGCCTCGCCAAGGAGTTCGGCGAGGACCGCTGCACGGACACCCCCCTCGCCGAGGCCGGCATCCTCGGCTCTGCCGTCGGCATGGCGATGTACGGCCTGCGCCCGGTCGTGGAGATGCAGTTCGACGCCTTCGCCTACCCGGCGTTCGAGCAACTGATCAGCCACGTCTCCCGCATGCGCAACCGCACCCGCGGCGCCATGCCCCTCCCGATCACCATCCGCGTCCCCTACGGCGGCGGCATCGGCGGCGTCGAGCACCACAGCGACTCCTCCGAGGCGTACTACATGGCGACCCCGGGCCTGCACGTCGTCACCCCCGCGACGGTCGCCGACGCCTACGGCCTGCTGCGCGCCTCCATCGCCTCCGACGACCCCGTCGTCTTCCTGGAGCCCAAGCGCCTGTACTGGTCGAAGGACACCTGGAACCCCGACGAGCCCACCCCCGTCGACCCGATCGGCCGCGCGGTCGTCCGCCGCCCGGGCCGCAGCGCCACGCTCATCACCTACGGCCCGTCCCTGCCCGTCTGCCTCGAAGCCGCCGAGGCGGCCCAGGCCGAGGGCTGGGACCTCGAAGTCGTCGACCTGCGCTCCCTCGTCCCGTTCGACGACGAGACGGTCTGCGCGTCCGTACGGCGCACCGGCCGCGCCCTCGTCGTGCACGAGTCGGGCGGCTACGGCGGCCCGGGCGGCGAGATCGCGGCCCGCGTCACCGAGCGCTGCTTCCACCACCTGGAGGCGCCGGTGCTGCGCGTCGCCGGGTTCGACATCCCGTATCCGCCGCCGATGCTGGAGCGGCACCATCTGCCGGGCGTCGACCGGATCCTGGACGCCGTGGGCCGGCTCCAGTGGGAGGCGGACAACTGATGGCTCAGGTACTGGAGTTCAAGCTCCCCGACCTCGGCGAGGGCCTCACCGAGGCGGAGATCGTGCGCTGGCTGGTCGAGGTCGGCGATGTCGTCGCCATCGACCAGCCGGTCGTCGAGGTCGAGACGGCCAAGGCGATGGTCGAGGTGCCGTGCCCCTACGGCGGTGTCGTCACCGCCCGCTTCGGTGAGGAGGGCACGGAACTGCCCGTGGGCTCCCCGCTGTTGACGGTCGCGGTGGGCTCACCCACCGCCGACACCGGCGCCGAGACCGAGGGCTCGGGGAACGTGCTGGTGGGCTACGGCACGGGGGCGCCTCCGGCACGGCGGCGGAGAGTACGGCGGATGGCAGCCGATGTCGTGACGTCGGTGGCGGACGCCCCCGCCGCTGCTCCTGCCCCGGCTCCTGCCCCCGCCGCTGAGACCCGCGGTCGCGACGACGGTCCCGTACCCGTGATCTCACCCCTCGTACGACGGCTCGCGCGCGAGAACGGCCTGGAACTGCGGGAGTTGACGGGTTCCGGACGGGACGGCCTGATCCTGCGGGCGGACGTCGAGCAGGCGCTCCGCGCGGCGGCGACCCTGGAGGCGACCACACAGGAAGCGACCCTCCTTCCCCCGGCCACGTTCCCCACGACCACGACCACGACTGACATCGACGGAGTCACCCGCACCCCCCTCCGCGGCATCCGCGGCGCCGTGGCCGACAAGCTCTCGCGCAGTCGCCGGGAGATCCCCGACGCGACCTGCTGGGTGGACGCCGACGCGACGGAGCTGATGCGCACCCGCGCGGCCATGAACGCCGCCGGTGGCCCCAAGATCTCCGTACTGGCGCTCCTCGCCAGGATCTGCACGGCCGCGCTGACCCGGTTCCCCGAGCTCAACTCCAGTGTGGACATGGACGCGAGGGAGGTCGTCCGGTTCGACCGGGTCCACCTCGGCTTCGCCGCGCAGACCGAGCGCGGGCTGGTCGTGCCCGTCGTGAGGGACGCGCACGTGCGCAACACGGAAGCGCTGAGCGCGGAGTTCGCCCGGCTCACCGAGGCTGCCCGAACCGGGGCACTCACGCCCGCCGATCTCACCGGCGGCACCTTCACGCTCAACAACTACGGGGTGTTCGGCGTCGACGGTTCCACGCCGATCATCAACCACCCCGAGGCGGCCATGCTCGGCGTCGGCCGTATCGTGCCCAAACCCTGGGTGCACGAGGGCGAGTTGGCGGTGCGCCAGGTCGTGCAGCTCTCGCTCACCTTCGACCACCGGGTGTGCGACGGCGGTACGGCGGGCGGTTTCCTGCGGTATGTGGCGGACTGCGTGGAACAGCCGGCGGTGCTGCTGCGCAACCTGTGATCACGGCGGCGCGGACAAGTTCCCTGTGATCAGGGCGGGACGCATACTCGGGGGGTGACCGCGTACGAGCCCCCCGACGCCCCCGGCGCTGCCACCGGCTCCGCGCGGGGTGCCGGCGGCTCCGCCTCGGACGCCGCCGTGGCCGTGCTCGGTGGTGGTGTGGGCGAGGCGAGTGTCACCGGCTTCGCGCCGGGTGCCGCCGATGCCGTACCCGGTGAGATGCCCGGCACTATGCCGGAAGCCATGCCTTCGGTCACCCATGTCGCCCTGCCCGGCACGGTGCGGGAAGCCACGCCTTCGGTAGCCCATGTAGGCCTGGCCGACGCGGTACGGGAAGCCCCGCCCGCGGTCACGCCCGCCGTCCTGCTCGGCGTGGTGCCGCCCGCTCTGCCCGAGACTGCCGCCGACGGCTTGCCCGGCGCCGCACTTGATGCCCTGCCCACCGCCGTGCCGGACGCCGTTTCCGGGTCCGCACAAAGCGCGCTGCCCGACGCGGCGCCAGCCGCCCAGCCCGGTGCCGGCCTCGCCGTCCTGTCCGGAGCCGACCCTGGCGTCGCACCCAGCGCCGGCCTCGACGTCCCGTCCGGAGCCGACCCTGACGCGCTGCCGGGTGCCGGCCTCGACGTCCCGTCCGGGGCCCACCCTGGCGCCACACCCAGCATCGACCCCGACACGCTGCCGGGTGCCGGCCTCGACGTTGCGCCCGAAGCCGACCTTGGCGCCGCACCCAGTGCCGACGCCGACACGCTGCCCAGCGCCGCCCCCGACGTCGCACCCAACGCCGACCTCGACACGCTGCCCGAAGCCGACCTCGGCGCCGCACCCAGTGCCGACGCCGACGCGCTGCCCGGTACCGACCCCCACATCCCGCCCGGGACCTCCCCCGACATCCCCCACGACGCCATCGTCCTCGCCGGAGGCGCCGCGCGGCGGCTCGGCGGTGCCGACAAGCCCGGCCTACGAGTGGGCGGTCGCGCCCTGCTCGACCGGGTGCTCGGCGCCTGTGCCGACGCCGGGACCACGGTCGTCGTGGCCGACCCGAGGCCCACCGCCCGGCCGGTGCGCTGGGCCCGTGAGGAACCGCCCGGGGCTGGTCCGGTCGCCGCGCTCGACGCAGGCCTGCTGCACACCACCGCCGAGGTCGTCGTGGTCCTCTCCGCCGACCTCCCGTTCCTCGAAGTGGCCACCGTGCGGCGGCTGTTGACCGCCCTGTGGAGCAGCGGCGCCGAAGGGGTGCTGCTCACCGACGCCGACGGACGCGACCAGCCGCTCGTGGCCGCGTACCGCACCTCGGCGCTCCGCCGAGAGCTGACCGCACTCACCAAAGAGCACGGCGGCCTCACCGGGCTGCCCCTGCGCCGGCTGACCGCCGCGCTCGAACTCACCCGCGTCCCCGACCCCGTCGCGTCCTTCGACTGCGACACCTGGGACGACCTCGCCACCGCCAGGGCACGCATCAGGGAGCATGGGCACGTGTTGGATGAATGGATTTCCGCAGTCAAGGACGAACTGGGCATCGACCTGGACGTCGACACCGGCATCCTGCTCGACCTCGCCCGTGATGCCGCCCACGGGGTGGCCAGGCCCGCCGCACCGCTGACCACCTTCCTGGTCGGTTACGCGGCGGCGCAGGGCAAGGGCGGCCCGGAGGCGGTTGCCGAGGCGGCCCGCAAGGCGGTGGCCCTCGCGCTGCGCTGGGCGGACGAGGACACCCCGGAAGCCGGGTCCGACGCCAAGGGCGACACAAAGGCCGATGCCCCGTCCGACGCCGCATCCGATGCCAAGGCCACTGCCAAGGCCACTGCCAAGGCCGATGCCGACGCCCCCGCGTCCGCCCCGGGTCCGGACACCGCCGGATGACCGCGCGCGGTATTCACGCCGGCGAGCACGCCCACGACGCCGAGGATCTCGACGTCGAGGAGGTGCTCGCCCTCGTGAACGAAGGCAGCACCGGCTCCGGCGACCCCGCCGTGCCCTCACCCTCGGCCTCCCCCTCACACGCACCGCAGGGCAACCCCCGCAAGCCCGACACCGACCAGCACAAGGCCACCCCCTGGCCCGAGGCCCGCGCCATCGCCGGCCGAGCCGCCCGCACCGGCCCCCGCCGCGCCCCCGTCTCCGTGACCCTCGACTCCGCGCTCGGCCTGGTCCTGGCCGCGCCGCTCGTCGCGCTGAGCGACCTGCCCTCGTTCGACACCTCGGCGATGGACGGCTGGGCGGTCGCGGGCCCCGGCCCCTGGGCCGTACGGGAGGACGGGGTGCTCGCCGGGCACGCGGAGTCGGAGCCGCTCAGCGACGGCGAGGCCGTGCGGATCGCGACCGGTGCCCGGGTCCCCGCCGACGCCACCGCCGTCATCCGCAGCGAGCACGGCCGTAGCGACGACAAGGGCCGCCTCCACGCGGCCCGGGACGTCGGGCACGGCCAGGACATCCGCCCGCGCGGCCAGGAGTGCCGCAGCGGCGACCAGCTGTTGCCCGGCGGCACGCTGGTGACCCCGGCGGTGCTCGGCCTCGCCGCGGCCGCCGGGTACGACACACTCACCGTCGTGCCCCGCCCCCGGGTCGAAGTCCTCATCCTGGGCGACGAGTTGCTCACCGAGGGGCTGCCCCGGGACGGGTTCCTCCGGGACGCGCTCGGGCCGATGCTGCCGTCCTGGCTGCGCGCGCTCGGCGCCGAAGTCACCGCCGTCCGCCGACTCCGGGACGACGAGAAGGCGCTGCACAAGGCCATCACGGGCAGCACCGCCGACCTCATCGTCACCACCGGCGGCACCGCCTCCGGCCCGGTCGACCACGTCCACCCCACCCTGCGCCGTATCGGCGCCGAACTCCTCGTGGACGGCGTCAAGGTCCGCCCCGGCCACCCCATGCTGCTGGCCCGTATCAAGGACGACCAGCACCTCGTCGGTCTGCCCGGCAACCCCCTCGCAGCGATCTCCGGCCTGCTCACCCTTGCCGAACCGCTGCTGCGGACCCTGTCGGAACACCCCGCCCCGGAGCCGTACGCGCTGCCCCTCCAGGACGCGGTGCACGGGCATCCGTATGACACCCGGCTCATCCCCGCCGTGCTGCGCGGCGACTCTGCCGTGCCGCTGCACTACAACGGCCCGGCCATGCTGCGCGGGATCGCGGGCGCCGACGCGCTCGCGGTCGTACCGCCGGGTGGTGCGCGGCAGGGGCAGCAGGCGGAACTCATCGATCTGCCCTGGGCGGCCGCCGGGATCGGGGTGTGTTTCACGTGAAACAATCGGGCCATGATGCGATCGCCCGCCAGGCGGACGAACATCTCGTGACCCATCGGGTGGAACTCCCGAAGAAAGTGGTCGAGCACCCCTTCCAGCAGGTCGCGAAACGGCTCTCCATCGCACTGTTCCTGCTTGTCGCGACCGCGTTGATCGTCTATGCCGATCGCGAGGGCTACAACGACAACTCGGACGGCTCGGTCGACTTCCTCGACGCCTTCTACTACGCGACGGTCACCCTCTCGACCACCGGCTACGGCGACATCACCCCGGTCAGCGACGGCGCCCGGCTCACCAACATCCTCGTCGTCACGCCCCTGCGCGTGTTCTTCCTGATCGTCCTCGTCGGCACCACCCTTGAGGTCCTCACCGAACGCACCCGGGAGGAATGGCGCTTGAACCGCTGGAGGTCCACCTTGCGGGATCACACCGTCGTCATCGGCTTCGGGACGAAGGGGCGGTCCGCGATCCAGACCGTGTGCGCGACCGGGCTGAAGAAGGAACAGGTCGTCGTGGTCGACCCCAGCGGGAAGGCGATCGAGGCGGCGAGCAGCGAGGGATACGTCGGTGTCGTCGGGGACGCCACCCGCAGCGAGGTCCTGAAGCGCGCCGAGGTGCACAAGGCCCGGCAGATCATCATCGCCACCCAGCGCGACGACACGGCCGTGCTGGTGACCCTCACGGCCCGGCAGCTCAACCGGGGCGCGAAGATCGTCGCCGCGGTCCGCGAGGAGGAGAACGCGCCGCTGCTCAAACAGTCCGGCGCCGACGCGGTCATCACCAGCGCCAGCGCGGCCGGCCGCCTCCTCGGCCTGTCCGTGCTCAGCCCCGCCGCAGGCATGGTCATGGAGGACCTCATCCAGCAGGGCAGCGGGCTCGACATGACCGAACGCCCGGTCATAAAGGCCGAGGTCGGCAAGTCGCCGCGCGACACGGACGACCTGGTGGTGAGCGTCGTCCGCGGACACCGGGTGCTCGGCTACGACGATCCGGCCATCGGGACGCTTCAGCTGACGGACCGGCTCATCACGATCGTGCGGGTGTCGCCGGGCTCGCAGGTCGCGCCGGACACCCGGCCGTTGCCGCAGTGACGCACCGTCGACCGCTGCTGGAGTGACCGACCTTCTCGCGTTGTCGCAGTGACCCACCTCGGCGGTCGGTCGTATGACGAGGAGTAGCGTCGGGCTCATGCATGCGATCACGATTTCCGAACCTGGTGGGCCCGAGGTGCTGGTGTGGGACGAGGTCCCCGATCCGATCGCCGGTGAGGGCGAGGTACTGGTCGAGGTGGTGGCCAGCGCGGTCAACCGGGCCGACATCATGCAGCGCCAGGGCTTCTACAACCCGCCGCCCGGCGCCTCCCCCTACCCCGGCCTCGAATGCTCCGGCCGGATCACCGAGATCGGCCCCGGGGTCTCCGGCTGGTCGGTCGGCGACGAGGCGTGCGCGCTGCTCGCGGGTGGCGGTTACGCCGAGAAGGTCGCCGTTCCGGCCGGGCAGCTGCTGCCGGTGCCCGCCGGCCTCGACCTGAAGCAGGCCGCCGCGCTGCCCGAGGTGGTCTGCACGGTCTGGTCGAACGTCTTCATGGTCGCCCACCTCCGCCCCACCGAGACGCTCCTCGTGCACGGCGGTTCCAGCGGCATCGGCACCATGGCGATCCAGCTCGCCAAGGCCGTCGGCGCGAAGGTCGCCGTCACGGCAGGCACGAAGGGAAAGCTGGACTACTGCGCCGAGTTGGGCGCCGACATCCTCATCAACTACCGCGAGCAGGACTTCGTCGCGGAGATCGAGCGGGCCACTGACGGCGCGGGTGCCGACGTCATCCTCGACAACATGGGCGCCAAGTACCTGGACCGCAACGTCCAGGCCCTCGCCGTCAACGGGCGGCTCGCGATCATCGGCATGCAGGGCGGCATCAAGGCCGAGCTCAACATCGCCGCGCTTCTCGGCAAGCGGGCCGCGATCAGCGCGACCTCGCTCCGGGCCCGTCCGCTCGGTGAGAAGGCGGCCATCGTCGCCGCCGTACGCGAACACGTGTGGCCGCTGATCGAGGGCGGTCGCATCCGGCCGGTCGTCGACCGGGAACTGCCGATGAGTGAGGCCGGCACCGCGCACCAGGTGCTGGAGGACAGCGGGCACATCGGAAAGGTGCTGCTCGTCGCGCCGTAGGCCCGACGTCGGTCAGCTACGGCGTACCCGGAGTGCGATGAAGGCGAGGCCCAGGCCGAGCCCGATGAGGATCAGGCCGCTGCCCAGCGGCAGAATCCGCAGCACGGGCTCGGTGGGGTCCTCGGCGTGGGTGACGGTGTGGTGGAGGGGGCGGAGGGGCGAGGAGGTCGGCACGGGGGCGGCCTCCTGGGAGGACGGGGAGTCGGCGGGCGTAGGGCTGGCGGGGCTATCCGACCGGCTCCCGTCGTCGTCACCGTCCGCTGTCGGCCCGGCTGTGTCATCGCCCTCGCCCGCACCTCCGCTCTCGTCCTCGTCGGTGGTCGGCTCCGCGGTACGTCCCGGCCGTTCCCGCCCTTCGCCCGCGAGGTTTCCGGCCCTGGAGGGATCGGGGGAGGCATGGGCGGCGTCGGGGCCCGCGGCAGGTCTCAAGGCGGACGCGGACGCGGAGGCGGAGTCGGAAGCGGAGGCCGTAGCCGAGGCGGATGGGGATGCGGGCCCTGCGACCGCGACCCGACCACCCCCGGCACCACCGGCGCCCGCACCGCTCCCCGCCTCCACCCCGTGCGCCGGAACAGCCCCGTACGCCGGAACACCCCCGCACGGATTCACCACCGTGCCCGTGCCCAGCACAAGCAGCAGTCCGGTTGTACGCAGCCATGGAGTCACGTCCGTGACCCCCTCCCGAGCCGAGGCGGCAAGATCGACGTACTCAGCGTCACACCGGGTGGACGCTCCGGCACTCCGGGTTCGGCCAACCGGAAACGGTGGATCACCCTTCGAGGGGGGCACCCGGGTGGTGAGGTGTACGAGTGCGAGAGAATGGCGGCATGGAGATGCCGAGGAACGAAAGGTCACCGGAGAAGCCTCAGATCCTGGTCGTGGGACAGGACGGAATGGCGCTCGGTGGCACCGGGGACGAGGACTCCCGCGAGATCCCGGTGACGGAGATGGTGGAACAGCCGGCCAAGGTCATGCGGATCGGCAGCATGATCAAGCAGCTTCTCGAGGAGGTGCGTGCGGCTCCCCTCGACGAAGCCAGCCGGGCTCGGCTCAAGCAGATCCACCGCAGCTCCGTGAAGGAGCTGGAGGACGGTCTTGCGCCCGAGCTGGTGGAGGAGCTGGAGCGGCTGTCGCTGCCGTTCACGGACGACGTGACGCCGAGCGACGCGGAACTGCGCATCTCGCAGGCCCAGTTGGTGGGCTGGCTGGAGGGGCTCTTCCACGGGATCCAGACCACGCTGTTCGCCCAGCAGATGGCCGCGCGGGCGCAGCTGGAGCAGATGCGCCGGGCCCTGCCGCCGGGCGTCGGCGACGGCGCCGAGGAGGGTCAGCCGGGCGGCGGGCGCGTGGGCGGCCCGTACCTGTAGGAACCCCGACCCGCACACGAGTCCGTACCGACACGACAAAGGGGCCCGGCAGCCGATGCTGCCGGGCCCTTCCACATCACCAGGGAGTGCTCTCCGGCGTCAGGACGGGTTGCCCGTCGACACGTTCAGCTGGATCTGGGGCATGTTCTTGGGGTCCACGTCCGTGCCGGCCGCCGGGAACTGCTCCATGACCGTGCCCTGCCCGTAGGTGTTCTCGTCCTCGGACCTGACCTTCACCTTCCAGCCCGCGGCCTGCAGGCAGGCCTTGACCGAGCTGATGTACTTGAACTGGAAGTCCGGGATCTGGATCTTGGCGGGGTCGTTGTACGACTCCTGGGGCTCCTTGCACGCGGTCGTCTCGACGGTCTTCGTCTGGTCGCCGTCGCGGTGCCCCTCGACCGCGGTCACCGAGGTGCTCGCGCTCGCGCTGCTGTCGCTGCCCTTCGCGTCGTCATCGCCGCCGTTGTTCATCGACAGGGCGACGATCAGCGCGCCGACCGCGACGACGGCGACGACCACGGAGCCGATGATCACCGGCTTGTTGTTCTTCCCGCCGCCTCCCCCGGAAGCCGGCGTCGGATGCTGCGGGGTCAGGTTGTACGGCGGTGGGGTCGAGATGCCCTGCTGCCCGAACCCGACCGAGTGCTGCGGCTGGTAGCCCGCCTGCTGCGGATAGCCGTAGGCCGGGGCGGGCGCGGGCGTGCCGCCGTAGGGGTTCGGCTGGTACGGCGTGTGTACGGGGCCGGTGGGGGCCGGGGTCGCCTGGTCGACCGGCGGGAAGACCGCGGAGCCGACGCCCGCGCCGCTCTGCGAGGGCGTGCCCGGCACGATGCTCGGGGCCGCCGCGTGCAGCGAGGCCGCGACCCGCAGGCACTCGTCGCGCATGGTCTCGGCGCTGGGAAAACGCTCGTTCGGGTTCTTCTTCAGCGCGCGGGCGATCAGCGCGTCCACGGCCGGCGGCAGGGAACGGTTGATCGAGGAGGCCGCGACCGGCTCCTCCTGCACATGCGCGTACGCGATGGCCAGCGGCGAGTCCGCGTCGAACGGCAGCCGCCCGGTGACCAGTTGGAACAGCATGATGCCGACCGAGTACAGGTCGGAGCGGGCGTCCACGCCCCGGCCGAGCGCCTGCTCCGGCGAGAGGTACTGCGGGGTGCCGACGACCATGCCGGTCTGCGTCATCGAGGTGACACCGGACTGCATGGCGCGGGCGATGCCGAAGTCCATGACCTTGACGACCGCGCGCTTGGTCATCATCACGTTGCCCGGCTTGATGTCCCGATGGACCAGGCCCATCTCGTGGCTGATGTCGAGGGCGGCCAGCACGTCCGCGGTGATCTTCAGCGCCTTGTCGGCGGGCATCGCGCCGAACTGCCGTACGTCCTCGTCGAGCACGGAGCCGAGCGGGCGGCCCTCGACGTACTCCATGACGATGTACGGCATCGTCGTGCCGTCGAGAGCGTCCTCGCCGGTGTCGAAGACCGAGACGATGTTGGTGTGGGTGAGCTTGGCCACGGCCTGGGCCTCGCGGCGGAAGCGCTCGCGGAAGGCCTGTTCCCGGCCGAGTTCGGTGTGCAGTGTCTTGATCGCGACCTGACGGTCGAGCACCGAGTCGTACGCCAGGTGCACCGAGGCCATGCCGCCCTCGCCGAGCAGGTCGCGCAGTTGGTAGCGGCCACCTGCGAGCGCGCGCCCCGCATACCGGCCCTGTGCGCCGTCCTGGCTCATGTCCCGTGTCCCCCATCGGCGCCGGCTCAGTGATCGAATGCGTCATTCCCGGCCAAGTCTGCCGGAGGGCACTGACACGTCAAGCGCGGTGCCCGATCCGTGACCGTACGCGAAAGAAGAGTCGTGGAAGCGTTACAGGTGCTGTACCGGCGGTACACAGAATTTGCACGACGGCCCGTGATACCGATTTGATGGCCGGTCCGTCTACGGACGATTCCGGCACTGATCCCGGAACGGCGGCTTGCGCCGAGCCTGTAGCGTGGCCGACGGAGACCGTAACAACACCGCGCGCACCGCGGGCAGAAACGACGGCGAGGACTGATGGCACAGCAGCACGCTCAGGGCCCGTCCGACCCCGAGGCGGCTGGCGGCGGAATGTCGGACGCACCGGAGCTGTGGGGTAACGGCGGACTGGTCGGCGACGGCCGGTACCGGCTCACCCACAGACTGGGCCGGGGCGGCATGGCCGAGGTTTTCGCGGCCGAGGACGTACGGCTCGGGCGCACGGTCGCCGTCAAGCTGCTCCGCTCCGACCTGGCCGAGGACCCGACCTCGAAGGCCCGCTTCACACGCGAGGCCCAGTCGGTGGCCGGGCTCAACCACCACTCGATCGTCGCCGTGTACGACTCCGGCGAGGACTACGTGGGCGGCATGTCGGTGCCGTACATCGTCATGGAGATCGTCGAGGGCCGCACGATCCGCGACCTCCTCCTCAACGCCGAGGCGCCCGGGCCCGAGCAGGCCCTGATCATCGTCTCCGGTGTCCTGGAGGCGCTCGCCTACTCGCACCAGCACGGCATCGTGCACCGCGACATCAAGCCCGCGAACGTGATCATCACGCACAACGGCGCGGTCAAGGTCATGGACTTCGGCATCGCGCGCGCCCTGCACGGGGCCTCCACGACGATGACGCAGACCGGCATGGTCATGGGCACGCCCCAGTACCTCTCCCCGGAGCAGGCGCTCGGCAAGGCCGTCGACCACCGCTCCGACCTGTACGCGACGGGCTGCCTCCTCTACGAACTCCTCGCGCTGCGGCCCCCGTTCACCGGCGAGACGCCGCTGTCGGTGGTCTACCAGCACGTCCAGGACATCCCGGTCCCGCCGTCCCACACCTCGAACGGCGTCTGCCCGCCCGAGCTCGACGGCCTCGTCATGCGCTCCCTCGCGAAGGACCCGGACGACCGTTTCCAGACGGCCGAGGAGATGCGCGGGCTCGTCCAGTACGGGCTCCAGATGCTCTACGACCAGGGCGGCCACACCGGCACCTGGAACACCGGGCCGGTGACGGTGGCCAACGGGCAGGGGACCCCGCCCGGGGGCTTCGCCGGCACGACCGTGATGCATCAGGACGCCTCCGGCACCACGCAGATCCCGCAGCCGATCCTGCCCGGCGGTTACGGCAACGGCGACGACGGCGGCTTCGAGGGGCACGGCAACCACGGCAACGGCCGCGGCAAGCTGTGGATCCTCGCCGTGCTCGCGGTGATCGCCATCGCGGCGGGCGTCGCGCTGGCGTTGAACACCACCGGCAACGGCAGCGGCGGTTCGGGCACCACCCAGTCGCCGACCACCTCGCAGACCGCGACCGACGACACGGCCACCGAGACGCCGAGCGACGACACGACCGCGTCGCCGTCCGACACGAACACGGACGACAGCGGCACGAGCTCCGGTTCGGACTACACGCCGTCGTACACGCCTTCGTACACCCCGTCGGAGACGGCCTCGGAGAAGCCTTCGAGCACCCCGTCCGCGACGGCCTCCGAGGAGCCGTCGGACACCCCGACCGCGACGACCTCGGCGGACCCGACGGGCACGGGCGACACCGGTGACGACGGTGGCGACGACGGCGGCACCGTCGCGGGCGCCTTGGGCAGCGGCTGACCCGGCCCGGATCACCGGCAGGCACCGAAGCGCTCACGCGCGCGTGCACCCCGTAAACAGGGGTCGACGCGCGCGTGCCGTTTATCGGTGTCCCGGTGTCTCTAGGGGGCGCCCTCCGCGAACGCCTCGCGCACCGCGTCGTACTCCCGCGTCCACCACACGGCGAGTGCCGACGCGGCCGGGAACTGGGGGTCCGCGCGGGTGTCGCCGCGTTCGTAGTGCCAGCGCAGCATCCAGAAGTCGTTGAGCCGCTCCCACCACACCCGGTGCACGGCGGCGGCGAGTTCGGAGGGGCCGGCGCCCGCGGAACGCCGGTACGCGTGCGCGTACGCCCGCACCTTCGGCAGGTCCAGGGCCCCGTCCGGCCGTACGAAGAAGATCGCGGCGGCGCGTACGGCCTCCTCCGCGCGGGGCTGTACGCCGAGCCGGTCCCAGTCGACGATCGCGGCGGGGGCGTCGCCCTTGTAGAGCAGGTTGAACGGGTGGAAGTCCCCGTGCGTCCACCCCACGGAGGCACCGCGCGGCGGCCGTCGGTCCGCGTGCCGTTCCAGCAACTCCCGGCGTTCCAGCAGCCGGTGGCGGGCCAGCTCGTCGAAGGCGTCGGCGGGCCGGTGCCGGCGGACGTGCCCGAGGAGGTCGTCGATGAGGGCGAAGGTGTCGGCGGGGTCGGCCCCTGGCGCGCACTCCTCCCGGCGCCCCGGCATGACCCGCTCCAGGCTCGCGTGGACGACCCCCAGGAGCGCGCCGAGGCGCCCGCACTGGACGGTGGTCAACTGGCCGCCGTGGCGGTGCCTGCCGTCGATCCAGGGGTGCAGGGCGTAGGCGTGACCGCCGACGACGGCGACCGTACGGCCGTCTCGGGCGGGCAGCGGGGGTGCCACGGGGACGCCGAGGTCGGCCAGCCGCCGGGTCGCGGTGTGCTGGCGGGCGATCGCCGCCGGGTCCGCGGTCTCGGGGTCGAAGTGGTGCTTGAGGAAGTAGCGGCCCTGGGTCGTGCGGAGCCGGTAGCCGCGGTTCAGCAGGCCCTGCTCGACGGGTTCGCAGGTGACGGCGGACCCGGCGGCGTACTGGCGGAGGAGGGCGCCCAGCGGGGGCGCGTGGGGCACGGGGGGTGGTACACGTAAGGGCGGCACGCGGCCGATGCTAGGGCACGGGATGGGCCCGTGAGCTGCGGTTTGTCACAGAAAGTCACCGATCGGTCTGTGATGGTCGCTTTCGGTCACAGGGTGGGCCCGAAGTGGCGTTCCAGGCCGCCGTCCGTCGTGTGCACGGTGCTCAACTGCGGCTCGATGCGCAGATAGACCGGCTCGTACGGCTCATCGTCCACTGTGCCCGGAGCGGGGCCGAAACGTTCGACCTGGTCGGCCGTCGGATCGTAGCTCTCGCACGCGCCCACGACCTGCACGGACCACAGTCCCTCGCCCGGCCCGGCCGAGCCCAGATTGTCGGCCCCGTAGGCGACGACGCTGCCCACGCACGCGTGGTGGTAGCCGTGGCTCCGGGGCATGCGCAGCAGCAGCCGACCGTCCTGGACGATGTGGCTGGCGAAGGCCAGGAAGGGCAGCGCCCGGAGGGTGGTGGCGACCCGGCCGTGGTCGGTACGCGCGAGCAGATCGACGGCGAGTTGTTCGTCGCCGGGCTGTGCGTCGAGGGGCATAGGAACACTGTCGGCCGGACCGCATGCCCAGGGGAGGGGTCTTTGGTCCCTAATAACGCTGCTGCTCGACCTGTCTCTGTGCCTGTTTCTGTGCTTGTTTCCGCGCCACATAGGCCGCCGCCTGGGAGCGCCGCTCCATACCGAGTTTGGAAAGCAGACTCGACACGTAGTTCTTGATGGTCTTCTCCGCGAGGTGCAGCCGCTCGCCGATCGCCCGGTTGGTGAGCCCCTCCCCGATCAGATCGAGGATCCTGCGCTCCTGGTCGGTGAGGGAGTCGAACTTCTCGTCCTGTTGCGGGCCGCCGTTGCGCAGCCGCTCCAGCACCCGGGCGGTCGCCACCGGGTCGAGCAGCGACTTGCCGGCGGCCACGTCCCGTACGGCGGACAGCAGTTCGGTGCCCCGGATGGCCTTCAGGACGTACCCGGAGGCACCCGCCATGATCGCGTCGAAGAGAGCCTCGTCGTCCGAGAAGGAGGTCAGCATCAGGCACTTCACGGAGTCGTCCAGGGCGCGGATCTCACGGCACACCTCGACCCCGCTGCCGTCCGGGAGCCGTACGTCGAGGATCGCCACGTCGGGGTGCGTGGCCGGGATCCGCACCAGTGCCTCGGCCGCCGTACCGGCCTCGCCGACCACCTCGATGTCGTCCTCGACCGAGAGCATCTCGTGGACGCCACGCCGGACCACTTCATGGTCGTCGAGGAGAAATACGCTGATTTTTCCGTCTCCGGGCACGCGGTAAGTCTCACATACGGGCTCTTCCCGTGCCCGAGGTGAGCGGGATAACGTGCCGTTGTTCCGGCCCCCTGCAAGGCTGTGACCAGGACTTGTTCCCGACTTTCGCGATTTACTTGGAAATCCAAGCAAAATCGCAGGTCAGGAGGGGTTTCACAGAATTGTGGAGCACTGGGTAACGTGCCTGTTGCAGGGCGCTCGCCGGGGCACCTGTCACGCCTGTTCCCGACGAACCGCACCCACCCTGTGCGTCCGTGGGGCGCAGGTGAGCCGCACTGGCACCCGGCGAACCCGGGGAGCCGGACCGACGGAGGAGCACACGTGACCGTGGAGAGCACTGCCCCGCGCAAGCCGCGACGCAGCGCCGGAAGCAAGGCCAAGGGCGCCGACCCGGACCTCGTCCAGCTGCTGACGCCCGAGGGCAAGCGAGTCAAGAACAGCAAGACCGCCCCGTACGACAAGTACGTCGCCGGCATCACCCCCGAAGAGCTCCGCGGCCTGTACCGCGACATGGTGCTCACCCGCCGCTTCGACGCCGAGGCCACCGCCCTGCAGCGCCAGGGCGAACTGGGCCTGTGGGCCTCGCTGCTCGGCCAGGAGGCCGCCCAGATCGGCTCCGGGCGGGCCACCCGCGAGGACGACTACGTCTTCCCGACCTACCGTGAGCACGGCGTCGCCTGGTGCCGCGGGGTCGACCCGACCAACCTGCTGGGCATGTTCCGGGGCGTCAACCACGGCGGCTGGGACCCGAACACGAACAACTTCCACCTGTACACGATCGTCATCGGCTCGCAGACCCTGCACGCCACCGGGTACGCGATGGGCGTGACCATGGACGGCGCCGACAGCGCCGTGATCGCGTACTTCGGGGACGGCGCCTCCAGCCAGGGCGACGTCGCCGAGTCCTTCACCTTCTCCGCGGTCTACAACGCGCCGGTGGTGTTCTTCTGCCAGAACAACCAGTGGGCCATCTCCGAGCCCACCGAGAAGCAGACCCGCGTCCCGCTCTACCAGCGCGCACAGGGCTACGGCTTCCCGGGCGTCCGCGTCGACGGCAACGACGTCCTGGCCTGCCTCGCGGTCACCAAGTGGGCGCTGGAGCGGGCCCGCAACGGCGAGGGCCCGACGCTCGTGGAGGCGTACACCTACCGCATGGGCGCCCACACCACCTCCGACGACCCGACCAAGTACCGGGCCGACGAGGAGCGCGAGTCGTGGGAGGCGAAGGACCCGATCCTGCGCCTGCGCCGGTATCTGGAAGCCGCAAACCACGCGGATGAGGGATTTTTCGCGGAACTGGAGACGGAGAGCGAAGCGTTGGGCAGGCGAGTGCGCGAAGCGGTCCGTGCCATGCCGGACCCGGACCGGTTCGCCATCTTCGAGCATGTGTACGCGGACGGGCATGCGCTCGTCGACGAGGAGAGGGCCCAGTTCGCCGCCTATCAGGCGTCGTTCGCGGATGAAGAGGGGGGTAAGTGACATGGCGGGACAGACTGCGGCACAGACCACGACGTTCAAGAACCTGCCGTTGGCCAAGGCGATCAACGAATCGTTGCGTGCTGCCTTGGAGTCCGACCCCAAGGTTCTGATCATGGGGGAGGACGTCGGCAAGCTCGGCGGTGTCTTCCGTGTCACGGACGGCCTCCAGAAGGATTTCGGCGAGCGCCGGGTGGTGGACACCCCGCTCGCGGAGTCGGGCATCGTGGGCACGGCCATCGGTCTGGCTCTCCGTGGCTACCGTCCGGTGGTGGAGATCCAGTTCGACGGTTTCGTCTTCCCGGCCTACGACCAGATCGTCACCCAGCTGGCCAAGATGCATGCGCGCTCCCTGGGCAAGGTCAAGCTCCCGGTCGTCGTCCGTATCCCGTACGGCGGCGGCATCGGTGCGGTGGAACATCACTCGGAGTCTCCCGAGGCCCTGTTCGCGCACGTGCCGGGCCTGAAGATCGTCAGCCCGTCGAACTCGTCGGACGCCTACTGGATGATGCGGCAGGCCATCCAGAGCGACGACCCGGTGATCTTCTTCGAGCCGAAACGCCGCTACTGGGACAAGGGCGAGGTCAACACGGAGTCGATCCCCGACCCCCTTCACAAGGCCCGCGTGGTCCGCGAGGGCACGGACCTCACCCTCGCCGCCTACGGCCCGATGGTGAAGCTCTGCCAGGAGGTCGCCGACGCGGCCGCCGAGGAGGGCAGGTCGCTGGAGATCCTGGACCTGCGCTCGGTGTCCCCGCTGGACTTCGACGCGATCCAGACCTCGGTGGAGAGGACCCGCCGCCTGGTCGTGGTCCACGAGGCGCCGGTGTTCTTCGGCTCCGGCGCCGAGATCGCGGCGCGCATCACGGAGCGTTGCTTCTACCACCTGGAGGCCCCGGTGCTGCGTGTGGGCGGCTATCACGCGCCGTATCCGCCGGCGCGTCTGGAGGAGGAGTACCTGCCGGGTCTGGACCGGGTGCTCGATGCCGTCGATCGCGCTCTGGCGTATTGAGGAGAGGGGTCGTGACGACGATGACTGAAGTTGAGGCGTCCGTACGCGAGTTCAAGATGCCGGACGTGGGCGAGGGTCTCACCGAGGCGGAGATCCTCAAGTGGTATGTCCAGGTCGGCGACACCGTCACCGACGGGCAGGTCGTCTGTGAGGTGGAGACGGCGAAGGCGGCGGTGGAACTGCCCATCCCGTACGACGGGGTGGTGCGCGAACTCCGCTTCCCCGAGGGCACGACGGTGGACGTGGGTACGTCCATCATCGCGGTGGACGTGTCGGGCGGCGGTGCCGCTCCTGCGGAGACCCCGGTCGAGGCTGTGACTGAGGCTGCTGTCGAACCCCCGGCGCAGGAGGCGAAGCCGGCGGCTCCGGCCCGCACACCGGTGCTGGTGGGCTACGGCGTCTCCACGTCCGCGACGAAGCGCCGTCCCCGCAAGGGCGTGGAGATCCCGGCCCAGGAGGCGGTGTCGGCGGCGGTGGCGGTCCAGGCGGAGCTGAACGGCCACGCGACCGCCGCGGTTGTGGAATCCCGCCCGCTGGCGAAGCCGCCGGTGCGGAAGCTGGCGAAGGACCTGGGTGTCGACCTGGCGACGGTGACGCCGTCGGGCCCGGACGGCGTCATCACGCGCGAGGACGTGCACGCGGCGGTGGCAACGGCACCGGCGGCAGTGCCCGTGCCGGTGGCGGCGCCGCAGGCTCAGGTCCAGGTGGCCGCGCCCAGCGCCCCGGCGACGTACGACACGGCCCGGGAGACCCGCATCCCGGTGAAGGGTGTGCGCAAGGCGACGGCGGCGGCGATGGTCGGTTCGGCGTTCACGGCACCGCATGTCACGGAGTTCGTGACGGTGGACGTGACCCGGACGATGAAGCTGGTGGAGGAGCTCAAGCAGGCCAAGGACATGGAGGGCCTACGGGTCAACCCGCTCCTGCTGATCGCCAAGGCGCTGCTGGTCGCCATCAAGCGCAACCCGGACATCAACGCGTCCTGGGACGAGGCGGCGCAGGAGATCGTCCTCAAGCACTACGTCAACCTCGGTATCGCGGCGGCGACCCCGCGGGGCCTGATCGTGCCGAACATCAAGGACGCCCACGCGAAGACACTGCCCCAACTGGCCCAGTCGCTGGGCGAGTTGGTGTCCACGGCGCGGGACGGCAAGACGTCCCCGGCGGCGATGCAGGGCGGCACGGTCACCATCACCAACGTCGGCGTCTTCGGCATCGACACCGGCACACCGATCCTCAACCCCGGCGAGTCCGCGATCCTCGCGGTCGGCACCATCAAGCTCCAACCCTGGGTCCACAAGGGCAAGGTGAAGCCCCGCCAGGTCACCACCCTGGCGTTGTCCTTCGATCACCGGTTGGTGGACGGGGAGTTGGGGTCGAAGGTGCTGGCGGACGTGGCGGCGATCCTTGAGCAGCCGAAGCGACTGATCACCTGGGCGTGACGTCCGCCCATTCGGTAGCCTAGGACGTCTGGAGGGGACGGCCGCAACTTGGATTTGCGACCGCCCCCTCCGCTGTTCCGGAGTGTTCAGGCCGGTCTCAGGACCCGTTGAGCACGTACACCGGCGCCCCGTCCTCCGCTCCGCCGCGCGAGCGGATGCAGGCGTGCTGGCGCAGCAGGCGGAGACACTCGTTGACGCGGCGTACGGTCAGCCCCGTACGCGACGCGATCGATTCGAGCGGCTCACGCAGTTCCCCCTCCTCGACCAGCACCGGTGCGATCACCACGGCCACCGTCCACACGTCCTCCGTGACGGACAGCCGTTGCCGCCAGTCGGCCAGTACGGATTCCGTGGTGGGCTGGAGGGTGGGGGCGTCGACGCCCGCAGGACGGTCGAGAGTGAGCACATCGAGCCGGTCCGCGATGCGTCCCATGGCCTGGGCGATGGCCTCCTGCGCGACGAGCGTCGCACGCTGGGCGGCGAGCATCTCCCTTTGCAACGCCAGCGATTCACGCTGCGCGACCGCAAGCTCCCCGTCCACCTGAAGGTTGTGCGCCTCCAGCCGGACGATGGCCTCGGCGACCTGCTCGGGCATCGCGTACGCGATGGGGGCTCCGGGGTCGACGGGCTGAACCTCCGCCTCCTCCAAGGTGTAGGACCCCTCCCGCTGAACCGTCTCGATCACCTCGGCGACCCACTGCTTGAAGGGAGCGCAGGCGGGTTTCGTACAGGCGTTGACGAGCAGGATCAGGCCTTGGAGATCGATGAGCTGCAAGTCTCGGCGCCAGGTCCTACCTGCGGGAATGCTGAGACAGTGACTTCCAGTCACTGTCTCGAGATTGTCTCGGTGCTCCTCCGGAACGTGGTCGATCAGCGCCTTCCGGGGCGTGGTGTACCCCAACTCCTTGCAGACGTCCACCGCCGGAAACCAGTGGCTTCCGTCCGGCATGGTCAGCCTACGGACGCGGGCCCCGGTAGCCGCGTAGACGAAGTCGTTGACGTCGATCGCCTCGTGCTGCTCGGTCGAGTCGGGTTGTTTGCTGGGTTCGTTCATGTGAACCACCTCCGCCGGGGAACGTAAGGCGGAGGCGAATGAATATGCCAGCTGTTACAAGGATGTTCATGATTGCGGGGGAAGATCACCCGAATCCACTGCACGGGACCGCCGAAGCGTGTAAAGCGTCAACTCATCGGCCCACTGGGTCACTTCGCGGCGCTGCCCGACGGGGGCCCGTAGTCGGCGCGCGGCACGGTCAACCGGTCGGCGACGAGGGTGAGCCAGCCGCTCGGTGAGTGCGGTGGCGGCGGGTCGACCTCCATGCCCAACTCGGCGACGGCGAGGGCGTAGTCGGACTCGTCGAGGTCCAGGGCGAGGAGTTCGTGCAGCTCGCCGGTGAGGCGGGCGACGAGGTGTGGGTCGGTCGAGGTCCGGTAGTCGTCGGTCGCCGCGTCGTGGTCGTCGAACTCGTCCGGCATGTCCTGGGAGAACCAGCCGCCGAGGAACTGGCCCAACTCCGGGAAGCGGGCGTGCCATTCCCAGTGGGTGGCGGGGGTGGCCGGGGGTGGGACCTCGCCCTCCTCGACGCTGTGTTTGATGTGGTCCGCGAGGCAGTACAGCCACTGCTGGATCTCGCCCTCGGGGAGTCCCACGTCCGGGATCGCGTAGAACTCGCCGAGGCGCAGGCGGAGTCGGCCCGGGGGATTGTCGGCGTACTCCCGTAGCTGCCGCTCCGCGACAGCGAGGGCCCACGGCCGGCTGTGCCAGGTGTGGCGCAGGTAGGCGACCAGTGCCTCGCTCGGCTTGTCCGGGGTGTCGTCGGCCGGCTGTCCGGCGTAGGCGCGGATCACCTGGTCCAACTCGCCGTAGCGGCGGTCGTGTTCGAGGGGGCTCAGGGGCACGGGATCAGCCTCTACGGGTCGTCGTCACAGGTACATCGGAAACGTGGCGTGGACGGCGAAGCCGTGCGGTCGGGACGCGTCCCGCTTCAGGATCACGCGGGCCGCACGGACGTCCACCGGGTCTCGCCCGGCCAGCATCATCGCCTGGAGCAGGACCCGGCCGACCGGTTCGGGGCGGGAGGGCCAGGACGCCTCGATGGTCAGGCGGGGGCGGGTGGACCGGGCCAGCCAGCGGTGGATGAGCTGCTCGTTGGCGGTGACGGTCTGTTGGGTGGCCCATTGGGCGGTTTCGCGGTCGGGGTAGGTGGCGCTGCGGGTGGCCGTGAGCGCAGGGGGTTCGGGACCGGAAGCGGCGCTGTCGGCGGTGTTGCCGATGTTGTTCATGGAGTCCCTTCCGATGGCATCGAATGAAGAAATCGAATGAAGAAGTCGTGCACTCAGGTGGCGTCGAAGGACCAGAAGATGCCGACTTCGGCCTCGGACACCGCGATCAGGCCGAGATCCCAGTCGTACTGGGAGAAGGGGGTGCAGCCAGTGGTCGCCTCATAGAAGTCCGGGGCGTCGGGGTCGCCGCCGCGGACGCCGTGCGAGCCCGGGTAGCCGCTGTTCGTGTAGAAGGACGTCCCCTCCGGGAAGCGGGAGAGGATCACCCGGGCCCTGCGTTCGAGTTCTGGTCGGCGGGTGTCGAAGTGATTGCGGGCGCGTTCGCTGGGGACGTCCAGCCATGTGGTGGCCAGCATGACGAGCAGCCTTTCCACCGACGTCCGGGGCACCTCCCACAGTGCGGCCCGCCATGCCGCCGCGCCTTCGGGGTCGGAAGGCGGCAGGACGAAGGGGAAGTTCGGGTCCTCCAGACGTTCCTCCCCGCCTTCGTCGGAGTCGATCCATTCCCAGGACCGGGGATCCGCCGTCCCCCGGCGCATGATCGCCGCCACATCCCGCACCCAGTCCTGGTGTGTGCGGGCCCCCACGAGGATGTACGAATACCGCCACTCGAACATGGTGAGCGCCTCGGCCCAGGTCTCGGCGTCCGGCGTCGACATCGTGGCTCCTTTGACGGTCGTGTTCTGTGGTCGTGTTCTGTGGTCGTGTTCTGTGAGGGAAGGGTTCAGCCTATTTGGGCATGGAGGTGACCACGACGAAGGGCGGGTCGAGGTTGGGATCGTATTTGAGGCGGGTGGCGACGCCGTGCGCGTCGGTCACCGGGGTCGCCTGGCCGTTGACGACCCTTGAGGTGCGCCCGGTCACCGGGCTGACGGCCAGCGGGTTGTTGGGGTCGGAACTCACCGAGGTGACCTCGAAGACCGGGCTGGACGGTTGGGGCGGGGGCCCGGTCTGCAGCCACCTGTCGATGTCGCCGCTCTTCTGCCGGATGCAGTCCTGGGTGTACTTCTGCGCCGAGGCCAGGTCCGTGAAGGTGGAGGCCGCCGGGATCGAGGGGGCGCCGGAGGCGTTGGCCTGGTCGCGCAGCCGCTGCAGGAGCTGGGCGTCGGTCTTGCCGACGTGCTTGTCGATGGTGTGGCCGCCGCCGAGGTCCTCCTCCATCGCCAGGTCGATCGTGTACTTGTAGGGGATCGGGTTCTCCCCGTTCAGCAGCTTGTGCTCCTTCTTGAACTCGTTCAACGACCGGCCGCCGAAGGCCTCGGCCCTGGCCTCCTCCGCGATGAACGTGGGTGCGCTCCGGAGCGCTTCGTCCAGTTCCCAGTCCAGTTGGAGAAGTGTGGAGGCGGCATCGCTGAACGCCTGCTGGTAGATGTCGACGGCCCTGTCCGCGGCCTCCCGGTCCATGTGCTCGCGGAAGCTCATGACCAGCTTGCCGAACATGTCGGTGGCGGCGAGTTCGAGCAGGTCCATGAGGTCGAGCCCGGTCGTCAGGTCCTGCACCATCCCCTTGGCCGCCTGCTTGGCGAGGTCGCTGGTGGTGTCCCGACAGGTCTTCACGACCTGGGCCAGCTCGTCGCAGGTCTTCTGGAGGGTGTCGGCGGTGTTGTGCAGCACCTGAAGGATCGGTTGGCGCTGCGCGGGCGCCACGTTGCCCGACGTCTTCCAGGCGCGGGCGCCCTGCTGTGCGATCTGCCCCTGCGCGTTCCGGCTGCGGCCCCAGGCGGTGGTCCCCCAGATCGACTGGCAGAACGCCTTCATCGCCTTCTGCCAGTCGCTGTTGCCCTGAGGGTCCGTCATGTAGGTGATCGCGGACGTGAAGTTGTCCCCGGCTTTCGACGCGGCGCTCGCCGCCGCCCGCCACGCGGTGGCCATTCCCTTGAGATCGTCGTCGCGGGCGCCCGGTGTGATCTCGGTGGTCTTGCCGAGGTTGAGCCCGTACTCGATGGCGGGTTTCATGACCTCCGCGAGGAAGTCGGGGATCTCGCCGAGCGCGCCGGAGATCGCCCACGAGTCGGCGTCCTCGCCGGTTCCGCTCCACTTGACGTCGTTGATCTTCCCGTAGTCGGGCACTCTGTCGATGACGACGGGTGGGGTGCGGCGGGGCGACGGGCCGTACATTCCGCGCGAGGACCAGTCCGCCGCCTGGTAGTTGTTGGCGGTCATGGTCAGACCGACCGCGACACCGCCGACGCTCACCACGCTGGCCGCCCAGACCTTGGTGAACTTCTCGGCGATCTGCATATAGACGTTGGCGAAGGAGTCCGGGCCCCACCCGGTGCCCGCCGACTGGCTGTACGCGTTGAGGGCGTCGACGAGTGTGGTCGCGCCCTTGTCGTAGTCGAACTGCCCGTCCCGTACGACCGTCGACGTGTAGTACAGGTGCGCGGGCCGCACGTCGAACCCACCACCCGCGTCGGGCGCGGCCGTTCTCAACTGGTCCCGTTCCGCCTGGCGTTCCGCGTCGCTGGGCCGGTCCGCCATCAGGCCGCTCCCCAGCCGCGCAGCACCGCCCGATGAGCGGCCGAGTAGTTCGCGTGCCCCGTCGTGACGTACGCGTGCAGCCACTTCTGCGCGGCCTGCAGATCCTGCGCGGAGTGGTCCCACTCGTCGAGCTTCTGGACGAAGACCTCGCGGGCCTCGCCCTTCCATGACAGGACGACCGGTTCGGCACGGTCGTAAAGGTCGTCGATTCTGCCGTTGAGCTGCTTGAGGATGTCCTCCAGCTCGGCGGCGAGGTCGTGGAGTGTGGCGAAGGAGACGGCTATGTGATCGTCGTCGGCGGAAGCCCCGGTCGACATGATCCCCCTGGATATCGGTCGATAACTACGGCTGGGCGACGGGCACTTGAAGGCTCGCGGTCGGAAGGGTCGGAAGGGTCGGAAGGGTCGGAAGGATCAGAAGGAGTCGAGGCTGCTGCGGGTCGGTGGCGGCGGCGTCGGCGTATCTCCTGTCGCCTCCGCGTTCGGCGTGGACAGCTTGTCGACCTCGCTGCCGATGTCGACCTGGATCGTCCGCATGTGCTCCAGCACCTCGATGTCGTTCGAGGAGAAGCCGTCGCGGCTCATCCGTACGGCCTGTTCCAGCAGCTTCATCACTTCGCGGATGCGTACGGCGTCCTCGGTCGCAGCGCGGTGGAACTCGCGGTACGCCGTCGCCGCGGGGCCGTGCCAGCCGGCTTCGATGCGGTCGACGATCGCGTCCATCCGCTTGATCTGCTTGTCGAGGTGGTCCTGCATGTCGTCGAGGTCGCCGGCGAGTTTGGTGAGGTCGGTGGAGGTGACGTGCAGGTCGGGGCTGCCGCCTCCACCTCGGCCCCCACCTCCGCCCGCCCCGATTCCAGGCACTGTCATGCCGTACCCCCGTCCCCGTCCCTGTCACGTCGGCATCACATGGCACTTGCGGTTGCAATGATCCTACGGTCGACCGGGATTTCGGAAGCCTTCAATTCGGCGTGGGGCGAGCTCCGTTGGTTTTTTCGGGATGTCCAACTCCGCCCAGACGGTCTTGCCGACGGTGAGGGGTGTCCCCAGGTGGTGGTCGTGGGTGTCGTCTAGCCCCGCTCCCACATCGGCGAGTGCGCTTCCCGCAGGTGCTCCGTGAACGCGTCGACGACGATCGGGAAGAAGTCGGTGAACCGTTCGCCCGCCGACCCCCCTCCCATCCCGCCCCCGCCGAAGAACGCGTCCAACTGCTCCTCGGTGTGGAACACCGCGCGTGCCTCCGCGCACTCGGCGATCAGGCCCGGCAGTTGCCAGGGGCACCACGGGTGGGTGTCCGAGATGACCAGGTGGAGGCCCTCCTCCAACGTGGCGTCCTGCATGTCGTCGTCGACGGCGAGTCCGTCCTGGCCGAAGTAGCTCACCAGGAACTGGTTCAACCGGGGGAAACGCAGGGCGAGTTCACGGGTGGCCAGGGGTGTTCCGAAGAGCGTTTCCCGGTCGAACGGTGCCTTCCAGCGCTCCACATACGCGGCCACCTCCCGGTAGACCTCGGGTGTGCGGGCCGCCGACTCGGCCCCCGGGAAGTTCGTGAGGGAGGGGTGTCCGCCGGCCGGGTCGTGCGCGAACAGGTCGGCCGCCAGGCGGAGTTGCGCCGCGATCTCGTACAGGTTCCGGCCGCCGTCCTCCCCCGCGTTCCACAGTCCCCGGATCACCGGGAACAGGTCCCGCCGCCACGCCTCGGCGTCGTCGGGGACGGGATTGCCGTAGTCCCTGTACTGGCTGAGCAGAGTTCGGGCGCCCTCGAGAGCGAAGTACTGGGCCAGTTCTCGGTCGTTCGCCGACATCGCCGACTCAACTCCTCACGGGACGGTCGTACGAGAAGCCGTATTGGAATGTCGTACGCGAGCCGCCGTACGACAAAGGGACCCGCCGCTGACATGCGGCAGGCCCCAATGTGGATCTGAACGTCAGCTGATCTTCGCGTAGCCGTAGTTGATGAGCTTCTTCACGTCCGCCGTGCGGTTGGTCGCGTTGGCGGCGGTCATGACAGCGCCGATCATCGATTCGCCGTTCTTCGTGGCGGCGAAGATGAGGCAGTACTTGGCCTGGGTGCCCGAGCCGGTCTTGACGCCGAGGGTGCCGTTCCAGCCGAGCAGCGTGTTGGTGTTGGCCCAGGTCGTGCTCCGGGTCGAACCGGTCTTGGTGGTCGTCTTCGCCGTGTACGACTTGGTCTTCACGACGGTCTTGAAGGTGGAGAGCTTCATCGCGCTGACCGCGACCTTCGTCAGGTCGCGCGGCGTCGAGTAGTTGTTGCCGTTGCTGTTGCCGTCGAACGAGTCGAAGTGCGTCTTCGTCATGCCCAGGCTCTTGGCCGTGGTGTTCATCTTGGCGATGAAGTTCTTGGTGCGGGCGGAGACCGTCGAACCGGAGCCGTACTTGTCGGCCAGGGCCATCGCGGCGTCGCAGCCGGACTCCAACATCATCCCGTACAGCAGCTGACGGACAGTGACCTTGTCACCGACGATCAGGTGCGCGGACGAGGCGCCCTTGGCAACGATGTAGTCGCTGTACGCCTTCTTGATCGTGACCTTGGCGTTCAGGTTCAGGCTCGACTGGGAGAGCACGACCTTCGCCGTCATGACCTTCGTGGTGGAGGCCGTGAGCCGCTTGGTGTCGGCCGCCTTGGCGAAGAGGGTCTTGCCGTTCGCGCTGTTCATCAGGAACCCGCCCTTGGCGGTGATGGTGGGCGTCGTAACAGCCTGCGCGGGTGCCGCGGTCAGGGCGCCGGTCGCGAGCACGGCGCCTGCGGTCACGGTGACCGCGGCGGCTCTGCGGAAACGGCTGCCCTTGATGCCGGTAATGGCAGTAATCAACTGAGGTACCCCGAATACGTTGAATGCCCCTGAGGAGCGGCCCAGTTGGAGGGGGGAAAGAAAGGGCCGCACGTGTGTGACACGTAAGTAGCACAGAAGGTTGTGCGGTTGCTGCGCCGGGTTCCCCGAATGTGTGAAACGCCCCCGAGAACCGGCCGCGGAAACTACGGAAACTCACGCCGTACACGCATCCCCGTAGACGCGAGCCCGGCTCCCCTTGGTTCCGTCCGCATCCTGGACGCCCATCCTCATGCGTACGTGTTGTATCTATGCTGTCCCCATGCCGTCCCTGTCCCCCGCTCCGTCCGTCGCCTCACCACCCGCCGTCAAGCAACCCCCCGCCGCCGACCGCGTCTACACCCACGTCAAACAGGGTGTCCTGGACCGGCGTTACGAAGGCGGAACCCTGCTCACCGAGGGCGAGTTGGCCGAGGCCGTCGGAGTGTCACGGACACCCGTGCGGGAGGCGCTGCTGCGGCTGGAGGTCGAGGGGCTGATCAGGCTCTATCCGAAGAAGGGCGCCCTGGTCCTGCCCGTCTCCTCGCAGGAGATCGCGGACGTGGTGGAGACCCGGATGCTGGTCGAGCAGCACGCGGTCCGCAAGGTCGTACCGGCGTCGCCGACCCTCATCGCGCGGCTCGAAGAACTCCTCGACCGGCAGAAGGAGCAGGCCGCCGCGGGCGACCTGGCCGGCGCCGCCGTCACCGACCGCTGCTTCCACGCCGAGATCGTCCGCAGCGGCGGCAACGAGATCCTCTCCCGCCTCTACGACCAACTTCGCGACCGGCAGCTGCGGATGGGCGTCGCCATCATGCACTCGCACCCCGACCGCATCGCCAAGACGCTCACCGAGCACGCGGCGATCCTCGACGCCCTGCGCACCGGCGACGCCGAGGCGGCCGCCGGGATCGTCCACCAGCACGTCGACTGGTTCTCCCACCTGGCCCGGGGCGAGGTCCGATGAGCAGCAGTAGCAGTTCGAGTTCCGCTTCTTCGATGTCCCTGCCCGGTGATCCGCCCGGTGGCCGCCGCGCCCTCGCCGTGTGGGGCATCGGCGTCTCCGTGTACTTCGTCGCCGTCATCTTCCGTACGTCCCTCGGTGTCGCCGGGCTCGACGCCGCCGAGCGTTTCCACGTCAACGCCTCGGCCCTCTCCACCTTCTCGATCCTCCAACTGCTCGTCTACGCGGGCATGCAGATACCCGTCGGCCTCCTCGTCGACAGCCTCGGCACCAAGAAGGTGCTGACCATCGGGGTGGTTCTCTTCACCGCCGGGCAACTCGGCTTCGCCTTCTCCCCCTCCTACGGCACCGCCCTCGCCTCCCGCGCGCTGCTCGGCTGCGGTGACGCGATGACCTTCATCAGCGTGCTGCGGCTCGGCACCCGCTGGTTCCCGGCGCGGCGCGGCCCGATGGTCGCCCAACTCGCGGGCCTCGCGGGAATGGCCGGAAATCTCGTCTCCACCCTGGTGATCGCCCGCCTGCTGCACGGCATCGGCTGGACGGCCGCCTTCGCGGGCAGCGCGCTCGCGGGCGTCGTGGTCCTCGTCCTGCTCCTTCTGTTCCTGAAGGACCACCCGGAGGGCCACGAACCGGCCCCCTTCCCGCACCGCGGCGCCGCCTACGTCCGCCGTCAGATCGCCGCGTCCTGGCGCGAACCGGGCACCCGCCTCGGCCTCTGGGTGCACTTCACCACCCAGTTCCCGGCGATGGTGTTCCTGCTCCTGTGGGGCCTGCCGTTCCTGGTCCAGGCGCAGGGACTGTCCCGGGCCACCGCCGGCGAACTCCTCACCCTCGTCGTCCTGTCGAACATGCTGGTCGGCCTGATCTACGGCCAGATCGTCGCCCGGCACCACACCGCGCGGCTGCCGCTGGCGCTCGGCACGGTCGGTGTCACGGCGTTCACCTGGGCGGTCGTGCTCGTCTACCCCGGTGAGCACGCGCCGATGTGGCTGCTGATCGTGCTGTGCACGGTGCTCGGCTCGTGCGGGCCCGCCTCGATGCTGGGCTTCGACTTCGCCCGCCCGGCCAACCCGCCGGAGCGTCAGGGCACCGCCTCCGGAATCACCAACATGGGTGGTTTCGTGGCCTCGATGACGACCCTGTTCGCGGTCGGCGTGCTCCTCGACGCGACCGACGACAACTACTCGATCGCCTTCTCGGTGATCTTCGTGCTCCAGGCGATCGGCATCAGCCAGATCCTCCGGCTGCGCAGCCGGGCGGCCCGCCGCGAGCGCGAACGGCTCGTGGCGAGCCGGGTGGAGACGGTGCACGTGCCGGCGTAGCCCCACGCTTTCTCACACCGCTCTCACACGACCTTCTTACGCCGGTACGAAGGGGGCGATGGGGACGAGCGTGAGATAGGCGAGCCCCAACACGCCCCGGTAGCTCATCCATTGGGCCCGGTGCCGGTCGAGACGTTCACGCGTCTCGGCGGCCAGGGGATGGTCACCGTGCCCGGCGAGCCACACCTCCGCGTCCGCCTGGTACCCGGACTCGAACTCCTCCCACTCGTCCGCGTTCGCCGTCTCGGTCCACTCGGGCCGGAACCCGGCCGCCACGGCGAGGTCGAGGAGCGCCCCCAGGTCGTAGTGCTCGTCGGCACGCGCCTCCGGCCACATCCCGGCCAACTCGGCCGTCGTGGGCGGGCGTTGCCAGAACCCCTCGCCCAACAGCACGCGTCCGCCGTCGGCGACGAGCCGCCGCAACTCCCGCAGGGCTTCAGCGGTGTGCCGGGGAGGTTCCTCGGTACTGAGGACATGGCTCGATCCCACACACAGCACGAGATCGGCCGGCCCGCGCACCGTCCCCACGGCCGACTCCTCGACGAACTCGACCCGCGCCGCGAGCCCCAGCGCCTCGGCATCGCGCCGCCCACGCGCCAGATCCCGCGCGTTCACATCGACCCCGACACCCCGCGCTTCCGGTACGGCGGTCAGGACCCGGAGCATCAACTCGCCCCAGCCGCAGCCGAGGTCGAGCACCGTGCGCGGCCCCGCACCGGCCAGTCGCCGCACGATCCCGTCGGCGCGCGCCTCGGAGAGCGGGCTGTGAAAGGCGAGCCGGGTGAGCCGGGGAGGCCCGTCGTCAGGCTCGGTCTTCTGGGTCTTCTCGGTTTCGGACGTCATGTCAGACATGCGGCGGAGGCTAACGACAGACGGTCGACCGGCGACAACGAATTTCCGCGCCGCCGCTGCTACTTGGTGACCGTTGCTCGATGGAGGTTGCTTGGTGACGGTTACTTGGTGACCGTGAAGTTCCGCAGTATCGACGCCGACAGCTCCGGGTCGCCGTCCGCCTTGACCTTGTCCGACGCCGAGTCGACGGTGACCCGTCCGCAGGCCAGCCGGACGTACGTCTCCCAGTCGAGGATCAGGGTCGCGGCGGGGCCGAGCGCG
Source organism: Streptomyces prunicolor NBRC 13075 (assembly GCF_000367365.1). Taxonomy (GTDB): domain Bacteria; phylum Actinomycetota; class Actinomycetes; order Streptomycetales; family Streptomycetaceae; genus Streptomyces; species Streptomyces prunicolor. Next base: position 49,168 of record NZ_BARF01000003.1, read on the forward strand.
GGCGCCGTCTCCAGGGTGCCGCGGCCCTGGATGTCGACGCGGATCGTACGGAGGAACTCGATCGGGCCGTGCACGTCGAAGACGACCGCCGAACTGCGCGGGGCGCCCGAGTCGTCGGCGACCACCTTCGGGAGTGCGTCGAGCAGCACGTCACGGGCGATGTGCGCCCCGGGTGAGTCGAGGTTGCCGGGGCGGCCGAGGGCGGCGCGCAGGTCCTGCTCGTGCACCCACACGTTGAACGCGTGGTTCCGCATGGACTGTTCGAGCGTGACCTCGGTGCTGACGTGGCCGCGCACCTTCGTGCCGGGATCCCGCGACTCGTTCCGCAGCTGCCTGTTGCGGCGGATGATCGTGTACTCCAGCTCCGACGTCATCTCCGGCGCCGTGTGGTGGCGGCGTACGTCGACCTGCATCTCCATGTACCGCTGGTGCTCGTTGGTGACGTGGTAGAGGTCGCGCGGGAGGGTGTGGATGGGGCGCGGGTCGCCGAGCATCTCGTTGTCCAGCCCGATGACGTGCGAGACCACGTCACGCACCGACCAGCCCGGGCACGGCGTTCGCCGGTTCCACTCTCCCTCCGCGAGCGGGGTCACCAGCTCGGATATCGCGTCGATGGAGTGGGTCCAGGCGTCGGCGTAGGGCTGGAGAGTGGGATGCAGACTCACGGAACGGGACCCCTCGGCGGTCGGTACAGGTCGGGTGGCGGGCGGCGTTGCCAGCGGGAGGTGGCTGTCGGCGGGTGTCTTGAAACGCTAAGTTACGCTGCTGTGAGGCACCCCGGCAGTGCTTTCGTGTGACGATCGTAGGCCCGTGTGAACGGCTCGAATGCCAGGACGGTGGTAGTGTGCGCGCCTCTCTCCTCCAAATCGCCGTAGACGAGGGCGAATCGGTCGAATCTCGCCGGGTTCGAGTGGCGTCCCTCGTCCGCGAGCAGGCCGGTACCGACCTCGTCGTCCTGCCGGAGTTGTGGACGACGGGTGCGTTCGCCTACGAGCGGTTCGCCGAGGAGGCGGAGCCGTTGGAAGGCCCGACCTACGAGGCGATGGCCAAGGCGGCGAGCGACGCGGGCGTGTGGCTGCACGCGGGCTCGATCCCTGAACGGGACCCAGACGGCCCCCTCTACAACACGTCTCTCGTCTTCTCCCCCTCCGGTGAACTGGCCGCCGCCTACCGCAAGATCCACCGCTTCGGCTTCGACAAGGGCGAGGCCGTGCTGATGGGCGCGGGCAGCGAGCTGGTGACGGTCCGGCTGCCCGAGACGACCCTCGGTCTTGCCACCTGCTACGACCTCCGTTTCCCCGAACTCTTCCGCGGCCTCGTCGACGCCGGCGCCGAGACCCTCGTCCTCCCCGCGGGCTGGCCCGAGCGCCGCCGCTCCCACTGGACCCTGCTGGCCCAGGCCCGCGCCGTCGAGAACCAGTCCTTCGTCCTCGCCTGTGGAACGGCCGGTACGCACGCCGGAGTTCCCCAGGCGGGTCACTCGATCGTGGTCGATCCCTGGGGCGAGGTCCTCGCGGAGGCGGGCGCGGGCGAGGAGATCCTCACGGTGGAGTTCGACCCGGCGAAGGTGGCGGTGACGAGGGAACAGTTCCCGGCGCTGAAGGACCGGGTGCTGGGGCTGGAGCGTCCGCGGGGCGCGAGTTGAGCGGCAGAGCCGGGCGGCCTCTGGCCGCACTCGGACGCGCCTTCCAGGCCCCGGACCGCTACGACACCGCGCCACGCGATTCCTGGTCGGCCGCCCGCCCCCGCACCGTACTGGCCACCATGCTCGTCGAGTGGGGCCCCGTGACGGTGTTCGTCTGGCTCGTGGGCAGGATGGCCGACGACCCTCCCAGCTGGACGGCCAGCGCGGTTTTCGGCGCGCTGTTCGTCGTAGGCGGCTACCTCGGGGACCGCCTGAAGGAGCGCCGCCGGGCACGCGCTCGTGCCCGTACGGCCGCCGACCAGGAAGTGCGTTAGTCCTCCCGCTCCTTCTCCGCCAGGTGGATCACGCACACCGCCACCGCGATCAGCAGTGCCGCGTCCGCGTCCTCCCGGACGATGTCGACGCCGTACGTCTCCCGGATGTGCAGCCAGCGCCGGGAGATCTGCGCGAGCAGCTCGCCGTCGTAGTCGACGCCGAACTCGCGGTCCAGGATCTTGCCGCTGACGTCGAGTTCGGTGCCGTCGACCAGGGACACCTTGTAGTGGTTGCGCAGCAGGGAGAAGCGCTTCCGCCTGATGGTCGCCAGGGGCTCACCGTCCCGTTCGATGACCATCGTGTCGCGCAGGGCGAGCATCTTCTTGTGGATGTCGATGAGCACGCGCCCGTGCGTGTCCTTCAGCTCGAACGTGTCCCTGATGCGCATGGCCTTGCCGTCGACCAGGAACACCTTGTTGCCGTTCTGGTCCTCGATCCAGTAATCCTCACCGAAGCCGAGGATCCGATCGCGTACGAGGAATCTCATGACATTACGGCTTCCCCGGCAGCCGGTCCGAAACGCCGCCGATAGGCCGACGGGCTCAATCCGGTCTCCTTCCGCAGCCGTACTCGGAGGTTCGCCCCGGTCCCGAGACCACACCGCGCGGCGACCACGTCGAGCCGTTCCTCCCCGCGTTCGATCAGCCGGCACGCCAGCGCCACCCGCTCCCCGGTCAGCCATGCCAACGGCGTCGTCCCGAGCTGCGCCCGGAAGCGCCGGTGCAGGGTCGCGGGGGAGACGGCCGCGCGGGCGGCAAGTTCGGCCACCGTCAACGGCTCCCCCAGCCGCTCCTGCGCCCACGCGAGCAGCGGCGCGAGCGACTCGTCGGGCACATCGGGCAACGGCCGCTCCACGAACTGCCGTTGCCCGCCGTCCCGATGGGCCGCGAAGACCAGCCTCCTGGACACCGCGTTGGCGATCTCGGCGCCATGGTCCCGCCGTACGACATGCAGCCCGAGGTCGAGCGCGGCGGCGCTGCCGGAGGCGGTGAGGATGTCCCCGTCGTCCACGAAGAGAACGTCCGGTTCGAGCCGCACGCGCGGGTGCAGGGCGCGGAAACGGTCGGCCCACATCCAGTGCGTGGTCGCCCGGCGGCCGTCCAGCAGTCCGGCCTCGGCGAGCGCGAAGCTCCCGGTGCACAGGCTCATGACACGGGCCCCGCGCGCGTGGGTGCGCCGGATGGCGTCGAGGACGTCACCACCGCGCGGTACGACGTTGTCGGGCCGCCCCGGCACGACGAGGGTGTCCGCCGAGTCCACCGCGTCGAGACCGTGCGCCCCGGTGAGGGTGAAGAACCCGTGGTTCATCCGCACCTCAGGCGCGGGCGCGCACACCAGCACCTCGTACAGCGGCCCGGACAGCCCGAGTTCGGGCCGGGGCAGCCCGAACAGTTCGGTGGCGACGCCGACCTCGAAGGGGTTGGTGCCCTCGTCGACGATGACGGCGACACGGTGGGGCTGCGACGGAGGGCGCTGCGAGGATCCTTGCGGCATGTGCGATTCCTAGCACTCGTACGGCGGCCCGACCACCCCCGACGATGACTGGCATGACCACCACCGAACCCATCTCCCTCCCCGCCGCCCTCGCCTCCTTCACCGACCGCTGGAGCCCCCGCATCGTCACCACCGTCAACGACTACGACGTACGCGTCGCGAAGGTCGAGGGCGAACATCTCTGGCACACCCACGACCACACCGACGAGTTCTTCCTGGTCCTGGACGGCGAACTGCACATCGCCCTACGGGAGTCGGCGGGCTCGGGTTCGGGGGAGCGCACGGTCGTTCTCCCCAAGGGCTCCGTCTTCACGGTCCCGCGCGGCACGGAACACAAGCCGTACGCCCCCGTCCCCACGGAGATCCTCGTCCTCGAACCGACCGGCACCCTCACGGTCGGCGACCACCACGAGGCCGTACCGGACCATGTGGACGCTACGACGGGGCACGCGCTGGCGTGACTGTCAGTGGCCGGTGGCACTCTTGATCCATGACCGACGCATCCTCGCCCCGCACCTCCCGACGCGCCCGCGTCCGCGCCCCCCAGCTCACCGGCAAGGGCGGCTGGCTGAACACGGGTGACAAGCAGTACACCCTCGCCGACCTGCGGGGACGCATCGTCATCCTGGATTTCTGGACCTTCTGCTGCATCAACTGCCTGCATGTTCTGGACGAGCTGCGGGAGTTGGAGCGGAAGCACCGGGACACGGTGGTGATCATCGGCGTGCACTCGCCGAAGTTCGTGCACGAGGCCGAGCACCAGGCGGTCGCGGACGCGGTCGAGCGGTACGGCGTGGAGCATCCGGTGCTCGACGACCCGGAGTTGGCGACCTGGAAGCAGTACGCCGTGCGCGCGTGGCCGACGCTCGTCGTCATCGACCCGGAGGGGTACGTCGTCGCGCAGCACGCGGGCGAGGGGCACGCGCACGCCATCGAGCGGCTGGTGGAGGAGCTGGAGACCGAGCATGCCGCGAAGGGGACGCTTCGGCGCGGGGACGGTCCGTATGTGGCACCGGAGCCGGAGCCGACTGTCCTGCGGTTCCCCGGCAGGGCGATCGCCCTGCCATCCGGGAACTTCCTGGTCAGCGACACCACCCGGCACCAACTGGTCGAGCTGGCGGCGGACGGGGAGACGGTCGTACGGCGGATCGGTCAGGGCGATCGCGGGCACACCGACAGCACCTGGGTCCGCTCGCGGTTCAACGAGCCGCAGGGCCTGGCGCTGCTGCCGGACGGCTCCGTGGCCGTCGCCGACACCGTGAACCACATGATCCGGCGCTTCGACCCGGAGACGGGCCGGTTCACGACCCTCGCCGGCACCGGACACCAGTGGATGCAGGGCGAACCCACCTCGGGCACCGCCCGCGAGGTCAGCCTCTCGTCCCCCTGGGACGTGGCCTGGTGGAACGGCAAGCTCTGGATCGCCATGGCCGGCGTGCACCAGCTCTGGGCCTACGACCCGAACGACAACACCGTCGCCGTCACCGCCGGCACCACCAACGAGGGCCTCGTCGACGGACCCGGTCCCGAGGCCTGGTTCGCCCAGCCCTCCGGGCTCGCCGCGACCGCCGACCGGCTCTGGGTGGCCGACTCCGAGACGTCCGCCCTGCGCTGGGTGGACCTCGACGGGGCCGTCCACACCGCCGTAGGCACCGGACTCTTCGACTTCGGGCACCGTGACGGAGCGGCCGAACAGGCGTTGCTCCAGCACCCGTTGGGTGTCACCGCGCTCCCGGACGGCTCGGTCGCGATCAGCGACACGTACAACCACGCCCTGCGCCGTTACGACCCCGCGACCGGTCAAGTCACCACGCTGGCCACGGACTTGAGGGAGCCGAGCGACGCCGTGCTGGTCGGTGACGAGATCCTGGTCGTCGAGTCGGCGCGGCACCGGCTGACCCGGCTGCGCCTGCCGGAAGAGGCCGTGCGGGTCGAGTCCGTCGCCCATCGCACCCAGCGCGCGGCCACCGAAGTCGCCCCCGGCGAGCTGAAGTTGGACGTCATCTTCCAGGCCCCGGCCGGGCAGAAGCTCGACACGCGCTACGGCCCCTCGACCCGACTGCTCGTCTCCGCCACCCCACCCGAGCTGCTCGTCGGCGGCGAGGGCGCGGGCACGGACCTGAACCGCGCCCTGACCCTCAACTCGGCCGTGGCGGAAGGCGTGTTGCACGTGTCGGCCATGGCGGCCTCCTGTGACGACGACCCGGCCAACGAATACCCGGCCTGCCATGTCCACCAGCAGGACTGGGGTGTCCCGGTCCGCCTCACCAGCGGCGGGGCGGACCGTCTCCCCCTCGTCCTGGCCGGCATGGACGACCGAGACGGCCGAGACGACCAGGACGCCTGAAACGGGGGACCACCGGCAACGACCTATCGCCGACGCGCTCGCGGTGCCAGCTTGTAGAGCGCCATCCCCGCCGCCACCAGCGTCGTCGCCGCCACCATCATCGCCATGCTGTTCAGCCACAGGCCCGTCGCGGCCAGCGTGGCCCCACCGGCGCCGGTCGTGCCGGCGCCGACAACTCTTCCGTACATAAACGTTTCTCCTAAAGGGTTCCGACAGAGCCGAAGGGCTCCGGTGAAGCGTTCCGGTGTGCGGGGGGTGGGCTAGGTCGCCACCCACTTCTCCTCGCTGCGGCGGGCCAGGCCCCACAGGGAGGTGAAGTAGACGGCGTGCTGGAAGAGGTCGTAGAGCATCTCGGGGATCATCAGCGCGGCGACCAGGACGGCGAGGGGGCCTGCGCGGCGGACGGAGACGGTTTTCTCGACCACGAAGATCAGGCCGATCGCGGTCCAGAACGGGGAGATGCCCGGGAAGCCGTAGATCGTCGTGTAGGTGGCCATGAAGGTCAGGTAGACCAGGAAGGACAGGGCGCCGAAGCCCATCAGGAACTGCTGGAGGAAGTAGCGGGCGGTGACCTTGGTCCAGCCGTAGTCGCGGAGGTTCTCCAGGGCGCCGCGTTGCCAGCGGAGGCGTTGGTGCCAGAGTTTGGGGAGGCTGGTCATGACCTCGGTGGTGACCGCGCAGCCCGCCGGGGACATGGCGCGGTAGCCGAGGGTCTTGACCGCCTTGGTCATCTCGTCGTCCTCGGTGAGGGAGGCGAGGCTGTAGTAGCCGTCGCCGCCGCCGATGAGACCGTCGTGGCGGGCCTGCCGCACCTCGCGCAGGACGCGGGCGCGGAACATCGTGCCGGTGCCGGTGAGGACCTGGGCCTTGCCGCCGGTGCGGTCCAGCTCCCAGGCGTAGCGCTGGAACTCCATGCGCTGGAGCAGGCCGAGGAGTCCGCCGCCCTGTTCGCCGTAGAAGACTCCGCCGACGGCGCCGACCTTGCGGTTGAAGGTGGCCGTCGCGGTCTCGCTGAACCAGGGGTTGAGGACGGTGTCCGCGTCCTGGACGAGGAGGAGGTCGCGTTCGTCGAGGTGGGGCAGGACCCAGTCGATGGCCTGGTTGAGGGCGCCGGCCTTTTTGTGCAGGTTGCCCTGCGTGGCGAAGACTTCCGCTCCGTGCGATGCGGCTACGGCGGCGGTGTCGTCGGTGCAGTTGTCCGTGACGACGACGATCAGGTCGGGCTTGCGGGTCTGGCGCCACAGGCCCTCGATCGCGGCGCCGATGCGGTCCGCTTCGTTGTGGGCCGGGATCAGGACCACCAGCCGTGGTTCGAGCACGGCAGCGGCCTCCCCCGTGAAGATCGTGAGACGGGCCCGGGGCTGCCTCTCCCCGGGCCCTCAACTGCACAGAGTCTTCACGAGGTTCACACAATCGCACAATGCGCACCGCGTCACGGATTGCTCACGGTTGGCTGTGTATGTCCTGTGCGGGCGATTCGGCCCGAGTGTGGACTACGCCCTGAATCTGCCTCGGCTCAGGCGCCGTAGCCACCGCGGTAGCCGCGCGTCTCGTCGTCCTCGACGACCGTCGACTGACCCGGTAGCAGGACCCGTCGACGCCGCGCGATGCTGCTGAACGTCACGACCCCGATCAGTCCGACGGCCATGAGAATGACGCCGACCAGGTCGAGATTGACCCCCTGCATGTGCCAGTCGGTCGCGAACGTGAGGATCGCGCCGACGGCTATCAGGATGATGCATCCGCCCAGGCCCATGAGTGTCGCCTCCCTGTCCGGTCCGGTCGGCCCGGTCCGCCTCCGGGTACCCGGGACGGCAACACCCATGCGCCACAGGCGGGTTGACTAGCCTTCCAGGAACGCCGCCAGCGCGTTGGCCAGCAGGTACGGGTCGCGGTCGCCGCAGAGTTCGCGGGCGCTGTGCATCGAGAGGATGGCCACGCCGATGTCGACGGTCTTGATGCCGTGCCGGGCCGCGGTGATCGGGCCGATGGTCGTGCCGCAGGGCATGGAGTTGTTGGAGACGAAGGTCTGGAAGGGCACGCCGGCCTTCTCGCAGGAGGCGGCGAACACCGCGCGGCCCGAACCGTCCGTGGCGTAGCGGTTGTTGACGTTGACCTTGAGGATCGGCCCTCCGTTGACCCGCGGGTGGTGCGTCGGGTCGTGCCGCTCCGCGTAGTTCGGGTGCACCGCGTGGCCCGTGTCGGAGGACAGGCAGACGGTCCCGGCGAAGGCCCGCGCCCGGTCCTCGTACGACCCGCCGCGCGCGAACACCGAGCGCTCCAGGACCCCGCCGAGCAGCGGCCCGTCCGCGCCCGTGTCGGACTGCGAGCCGTTCTCCTCGTGGTCGAAACCGGCGAGCACGGGGATGTACGGCAGGTTCTCGCGGGCGGCGGCCAGGGTGAGGGCCGCGAGGCCGGCGTGCACCGACAGCAGGTTGTCCATGCGCGGACCGGCGACCAGCTCCTGGTCACGGCCCAGGTAGGAGGGCGCCTCCACGGAGTGGGTCATCAGGTCCCAGCCGGTGACCCCGCCCGGGGCGAGCCCCGACTCCTCCTCCAGGAAGGCGATCAGGTCGCCGTCGCGGACGTCGTCGCCGAGGCCCCAGATCGGCTGGAGGTGGCGCTGCTTGTCGAGCTTGAGTCCGTCCGCCGACACGGAACGGTCCAGGTGGATGGCGAGTTGGGGCACCCTCAGCAGCGGCCGGTCCACGTTCACCAGGCGGGTCGAACCGTCCCGCAGGGTCAGCCGGCCGGCGAGACCGAGATCGCGGTCCAGCCAGGAGTTGAGCAGCGGCCCGCCGTAGATCTCGACGGCGACCTGGCGGAAGCCGTGCCCGCCGGTGTCGGGGCGCGGCTTGACCCGCAGGTTCGGGGAGTCGGTGTGCGCGCCGACGATGCGGAAGGGCGTGTGGGGGTCCGCACCTTCGGGGACGAACCAGGCCACGATCGCGCCACCGCGCAGCACGTACTTGCCGCCACTCGTCCCGTCCCAGGCGTCCGTCTCGGCGACCTGCCTGAAGCCTGCCTTCTCCAGCCGCTCGGCGGTGTTCGCCACGGCGTGGTACGGCGTGGGACTCGCCGCCAGGAAGGACAACAGGTCGTCGGTGTGGCCGCGGTCGAAGCGGGAGGGTTCGCTCATGGGGTTCACCTTAACGACGTACGAGGGCCCGTTCCCGACGTCGGGAACGGGCCCTCACAAGGGCGATGTGGGGTTTCGCGAAGCTGTACCGGTGTTGTCCTGGAACGTGTTCCGCGGCTGCCCCGCAGGCGTCCGCGGTCGGCCGGAAGGCGTTCCGCGGTCGGCTAGAAGGCTGCCTCGTCCAGCTCCATCAGGTCCAGTTCTACGCCCTCGGCGACCTTGCGGGCCAGGGTGAGGCCCGGCAGAACGTTGGCCGCGAAGAACTTCGCCGCCGCGATCTTGCCCGTGTAGAAGGCCTTGTCCTTCGCCGAAGCGGTCTCCAGCTTCTCGGTGGCGATCGCGGCGCCCTTGAGGAGCAGGTAGCCGACGACCACGTCACCGGAGGCGAGCAGCAGGCGGGTGGTGTTGAGGCCCACCTTGTAGATGTTCTTGACGTCCTGCTCGGTCGCCGCGAGGTCGGTGAGCATCAGACCGACGATGGCCTCCAGCTCGACGGCCGCCTTGGCGAGGTGCTCGCGGGCGCCCGCCAGGTCCTCGCCGCCGGTGCCCAGCGCGAGGAACTTCTTGATGTCCTCGGCGAGGGAGTTGAGGGCCGCGCCCTGGTTGCGGACGATCTTCCGGAAGAAGAAGTCCTGGCCCTGGATCGCCGTGGTGCCCTCGTACAGGGTGTCGATCTTGGCGTCCCGGATGTACTGCTCGATCGGGTACTCCTGGAGGAACCCGGAGCCGCCGAAGGTCTGCAGCGACTGCGCGAGCTGCTCGTAGCCCTTCTCGGAGCCGTAGCCCTTGACGATCGGCAGGAGCAGGTCGTTGAGCGCGTGCTCGGTGGCCGTGTCCTCGCCCTCGGCCTCCTTGACGGCGATCGCGTCCTGGATCGACGCGGTGTACAGCACCAGGGCGCGCATGCCCTCGGCATACGCCTTCTGCGTCATCAGCGAGCGGCGCACGTCCGGGTGGTGCGTGATGGTGACCTTGGGCGCGGCCTTGTCGCCGAAGGCCGCGAGGTCGGAACCCTGGACGCGCTCCTTGGCATACTCGAGGGCGTTGAGGTAGCCCGTCGACAGCGTCGAGATGGCCTTCGTGCCGACCATCATGCGAGCGAACTCGATGATCCGGAACATCTGCCGGATGCCGTCGTGCTTGTCACCGATCAGCCAGCCCTTGGCCGGGTGCCGGTCGCCGAAGGTCATCTCGCAGGTGTTGGACGCCTTGAGGCCCATCTTGTGCTCGACGTTCGTGGCGTAGACGCCGTTGCGCTCGCCCAGCTCGCCGGTCTCGACGTCGAAGAGGAACTTCGGCACGAGGAAGAGGGAGAGCCCCTTGGTGCCCGGCCCGTGGCCCTCCGGCCGCGCGAGCACGTAGTGAAGGATGTTCTCCTCCATGTCGTGCTCACCGGAGGTGATGAAGCGCTTGACGCCCTCGATGTGCCAGGAGCCGTCGTCCTGCTGGATCGCCTTGGTACGGCCCGCGCCGACATCGGAACCCGCGTCGGGCTCGGTCAGCACCATGGTGGACCCCCAGGTCCGGTCCACCGCGAGCTGCGCGATCTTCTTCTGTGCGTCGTTGCCCTCTTCGTAGAGGATCCCGGCGAAGGCCGGACCGGAGCAGTACATCCACACGGCCGGGTTGGCGCCGAGGACCATCTCCGCGCACGACCAGATCAGCGACGGGGGAGCCGTCGTACCGCCGATGGCCTCGGGAACCCCCAGCCGCCAGTACTCGGAGTCCATGAAGGCCTTGTAGCTCTTCTTGAAGGACGCCGGCACGGGCGCGGTGTTCGTCTCCGGGTCGAAGACCGGCGGGTTGCGGTCGGCGTCGGCGAAGGACTCCGCCAGCTCGTTCTCCGCGAGCCGGGTCAGCTCCTCCAGGACGCTCTTCGCGGTGTCCGTGTCCATCTCCGCGAACGGACCCGTTCCGTACAGCTTGTCGCGCCCGAGGACCTCGAAGAGGTTGAACTCGATGTCGCGGAGATTCGACTTGTAGTGCCCCATGGCGACGACTCCGTAGAAAGATCCGTAGAGAGATATGTACGACGAGACTTGGACGAGACTTGTTACGACGAGACGTGTACTAAGCAGTAGCTACGATGATGCTACCCGCCGGTAATAAGACGCAACCCCAAGCCGTCCATCTGTGACTCGTTACTCTTGCGGGCATGTACGGCTACGACCAGAACGTGGGCGCTCAGCAGGGGTACGTCCCGCCCCAGCAGCAGGCAGCCGGTGGCGTGGGCGGCTACGGCCAGCAGCCACCGCTCTACCCCGAGCCGTCCCCGCCCTCGCTCGCGGACGCGGTGCGCGCGTTCACCACCGGGCAGATGGCGGCCGAGGACTTCCAGCAGGTCTTCGCGACCTCCAAGGTGTACTGCCCGCGCGGCGACAACCCGGGCTTTCTCGCGCTCCACAACACCCAGCAGCCGGTGATCCCGATGTTCACCTCGCTCAAGGAACTGCGCCGTTACGCCGGCAAGGAGTCCAAGTACTTCGTGATCACCGGCGCCGAGGTCATCGACCTGCTGCCGACGGGCTACGGCTTCGTCGTCGACATGGAGGGCGAGCACCGGATGGTGTTCGACGCGAAGGCGGTCGAGCAGATGGTGGAGTTCGCGATGCGGAGGATGTACGGCTGAACACTCGCGATGTACGGCTGAGCACTCACTGTGTACGGCCGAGCACTCACTATGTACGGCTGACGTCCATCACCCTGTGTCACGGAACGCCCGGAGGGAATGCCCTCCGGGCTTCTTCTGTTGTGGGGTAGCAGAAAGTTCAACGCTCAACTAAACTCGACGCACAAGGAGGTCCCGACATGCCTGCAGTGACCGTAGAGAACCCGCTGACCCTGCCCCGCGTGGCCGCGCCGGCCGACGCCGTGGCACGTCCCGTGCTCGCCGTCTCGACCGCGCCGAGCGGTTTCGAGGGTGAGGGCTTCCCGGTGCGCCGCGCGTTCGCCGGGATCAACTACCGCCACCTCGACCCGTTCATCATGATGGACCAGATGGGCGAGGTGGAGTACGCGCCGGGAGAGCCCAAGGGCACCCCCTGGCACCCGCACCGCGGCTTCGAGACCGTCACCTACATCATCGACGGCGTCTTCGACCACCAGGACTCCAACGGCGGTGGCGGCACCATCACCAACGGCGACACCCAGTGGATGACGGCGGGCGCGGGCCTGCTGCACATCGAGGCGCCGCCGGAGTCGCTGGTCGTGTCCGGCGGGCTCTTCCACGGCCTCCAGCTGTGGGTGAACCTCCCGGCCAAGGACAAGATGATGCCCCCGCGCTACCAGGACATCCGCGGTGGCCAGGTCCAGCTGCTCACCACCCCCGACGGCGGCGCGCTCCTGCGGGTCATCGCCGGTGAGCTGGACGGTCACCAGGGTCCCGGTATCACGCACACGCCGATCACGATGATCCACGCGACGGTGGCGCCGGGTGCGGAGGTCACGCTGCCCTGGCGTGAGGACTTCAACGGTGTCGCGTACGTCCTGGCGGGCAAGGGCTCCGTCGGTGCGGAGCGGCGCGCGATCCACATGGGCCAGACCGCGGTCTTCGGCGCGGGTTCGTCCCTGACGGTCCGCGCGGACGAGCAGCAGGACGGGAACACCCCGGACCTGGAGGTCGCGATCCTCGGCGGCCAGCCGATCCGCGAGCCGATGGCGCACTACGGCCCGTTCGTCATGAACACCCGCGAGGAGCTGCAGCAGGCGTTCGAGGACTTCCAGAAGGGGCGGCTGGGGACGATTCCGGCGGTGCACGGGATGGGTGAGGGCGGGCTGTAAGCCGTAGCGCCCTGTAGAGCAGTAGAGCGGTAAGTCCGAAGCCCCGTCCTTGTGTGGACGGGGCTTCGTGCGTGGTGGGTCGGCTCTCAACTCCCGGAATGCCCCTGGCCGAAAAGGGCATGGGCCCCGGAAAAAGAGGGCTGAGCCGGACGTCTCCCGACCTACGATGCGGCCCATGACCATCACGTATGAGTGGCGCGGCGACTTCGACAACGCCGTCGTCAACGCGCTCCACGCGGAGGCGTTCGGTCACGCCCAGCTGCCCATCGATTGGCAGACACAAGTGCACCGTCACAGCCTCGGCTGGGTCTGTGCCCGAGAAGACGGCAGGCTCGTAGGGTTTGTCAACGTCGCCTGGGACGGTGGCGTCCATGCCTTCGTTCTCGACACGATGGTCGCTCAGGACATGCGCAAGACCGGTGTCGGGAGCGAACTCGTGACGACCGCGGCGCAAGGCGCCCGGGCAGCGGACTGTGAATGGCTCCACGTTGACTTTGAAGAGCATCTGCGTCCCTTCTACTTTGGAGCGTGCGGCTTCAGACCGACGGACGCAGGGCTCATCGCCCTGCGCTAGATCAAGCTCGCTCCGCAGACGTCCGGCGGTTGACGTCGGCGGCGTAGGCGGCCCGCTCGCCGGCGGACGCCTTCTGCCACTGGACGGCGGGCCCTCGGTGTAGAACGCCAGGTGTTCCTCGGCGGTGTCCCAACTCGGTTCGCCGGTGCGGGCAGGGGGCGTTCGCGCACGGAGTGGTCTCGCGTCGCCAACGGGGGCTGCCAGCCAGGGACTTGCCTCAGGCGCAGGTCGCCGGTTGTCGAGAACGTCCCACCGGCTCCGTCCCAGGGGCATCGGCGGCCACCACCGGCCGTACGGGAAGCCGTACGGGGAAGAAGGAGAGATCACCATGGCGATTCAGCGGATGGACAACGTGGGCATCGTCGTCGACGACCTGGACGCCGCCGTCGCGTTCTTCGTGGAGCTCGGTATGGAACTGGAGGGCAGGGCGCAGGTCGAGGGCCTCGTCGCCGACCGGTGCACCGGACTCGACGGCGTCCGGTGCGACATCGCGATGGTCCGGACGCCGGACGGCCACAGCCGCCTGGAACTGGCGAAGTACCGCAGCCCCGAGGCGACCGGCGCCGGGCCGCGCGACCGGCCGCACAACATCCTGGGCACCCACCGCGTCATGTTCGCCGTCGACGACATCGAGGACACAGTCGCCCGCCTGCGCCCGCACGGCGCCGAACTCCTCGGCGGGATCGCCCGGTTCGAGGACAGCTATCTGCTCTGCTACGTCCGCGGCCCGGAGGGCATCATCGTCGGCCTGGCCGAGCAACTGGGGTGAGGCTCACGCGTCTGATCGGAACGTCAAGTGGCGAGGGACGTGTCCTCCGCGGGCGCCACTTCCTCCTGGACCGGTTCGCGCAGGAACGTGGAGAGCAGGATCGCGAGCACCGGCACCGTGGCCAGTACCGCGAGGGCGCCTCGGGGACCGTAGTGCGTCGCGATGAGGCCCAGCAGCGGCATGAACAGTCCGCCCGCGCTCATCGCGAGGCCGAGGGTGACGCCGGCGGCGGTGCCGGGGCGGCTGGGCAGGTAGTCCTGGCCGAGTTTGATGAGGACGGCGAACGGGATGTTCGAGATCAGGCCGACCAGCAGCGCGAGGGGCAGCGCGGCGTATTTGTCGTCGCAGATCAGCATGAGCCACAGGGCGGGCAGCATCGCCGCGTTGCCGATCTGGACGGTGCGCACCATGCCGATGCGGTCCGCCAGCCGTCCGCCGAGCAGCGTGCCGGCCACACCGCCGCCGAGTTCGAGGGTCAGGGCGAGCCCGCCGAGGCTGCTGCTCGCGTCCAGGTGGCGGATCCAGTACAGCGCGATGAAGGTGTTCAGTCCGGTCGAGATGGTGGACCGGACGATCTCGACCGCGGTCAGGGCCGCGAACCGGCCCGGCCGGTCCCTGCCCTGGCGCCGGACCCTCGTGACCGCCGTATCGGATGTGCGGTTGTGGTGGCGCAGCAGGACGAAGCCCATGAGGACGGCGGGTGGGATGAAGAGGGCCGTGGCGCTCATCCCGAGGGTGTCCAGGGCCGGGGTGACCAGTGCCGGGGCGATGAAGAAGCCGACGCTGCCGCCCGCGGCGAAGTAGCTCATCGCGGTGGCGCTGCCCCCGGCCGCACGGCGCGCGTCGCGGCCGGCGGGCGGGTGGAACATCGCGACACCGACGCCCGCCATCAGCAGGAGGGCGAAGACGAGTGGGTAGGAGGGCGTCAGTCCGGACAGGCCCGCCCCGAGACCCGCCAGGCTGACCCCGAGCGGCGACATCCAGTGCAGCCGGAACCGGTCGGCGAGCAGTCCGATCGGCACCTGCGGCAGCGCGCTGCCGAGCGTCGCCGCCAGGGCCAGCCCCGAAGCCTGCACGTAACTGAAGTCGCGCTGGAGCACGAAGTAGGGGACCGCGGCGGGTACGAGGCCCTGGTAGAAGTCGTCGACGGCGTGGGCGCTCGCCCAGATCCGCATCCGACGCCAGGGTCCGGGCGGACCACCCGCCTCACGGGGCGTGTCTGTTTCCTGTTCCTGGATGGTTGTCACGCACTCCACGATGGGCGGGAACAACCCGGGCGCGCTTCCCGTATTCTGCCTATCCATGTCGCAGATCCGCCATGAGTCCGTCGCGCCGACCACCACCCGGTTCCTCGGCGGCGGCGAGACCATCGACCGGCACCGCCACGACGACCACCAGCTGATCTACGTCAGCTCGGGCGTGCTCGCCATCACCACGGAACACGGCTCCTGGATCGCCTCGAACGACCGCGCCGTGTGGATCCCGGCGCACACCTGGCACGAGCACCGCTTCTACGGCCGGAGTCACTTCCACACCGTCGGCTTCCCCGCCTCCGGCAGGACGCCCCTGCTCGACGCCGAACGTCCCACGGTCGTCGCCGTGGACCCTCTGGTGCGCGAACTGCTCATCGCGCTCACCGGCACCACCCGCACCGGCACCGCCCTCACGGGGACCGAGACCCGGCACATCGAGGCGGTGCTGCGCGACCGGCTGCGCCGCGTGACGGCCGAGCCCGTCGCCCTGCCCGCCGCCCGCGACCGACGACTGGCCGACGCCTGCCGCCTCGTAGAAGGGGATCTGCACCAGCCGTGCACCCTCGCCCAGCTCGCCGCCCGCGTGCACACCAGCGAGCGCACCCTCTCCCGCCTCTACCGCGACGAGTTCGGCCTGACCTTCCCGCAGTGGCGCACCCGGGTCCGGATCTTCACCGCGATGGCCATGCTCGCCGAGGGCGCCACCGTCACCGACACCGCCCACGCCTGCGGCTGGGCGACGACCAGCGCCTTCGTCCAGACCTTCGCCCAGACGGCGGGCATCACTCCCGGCACCTACCGCGCGGGCATGGACGGACCGCGGCAGCGGACATAGTGGGTCCTTCGTCCGGGTGACCTGGGACCGGCCGGGGCATGAAGGCCCCGCGCACGGAAAGAGACCGGCTGAAAGTGGACACCGACCGCAAGGAAGTCACCCGTGCGTATCCGCATGAGTCTGGCCGTCGCCATGGCAGCCACCTGTCTCGCCCTGACCGGCGCGGCCAGCCCCTCCCAGGCCCGTACCCCCGGCACCTCGACCTCCACCTCCACCTCCACCGAACAGGCCGCGAGCACAGCGCTGCAGCGCGCGGACGAGAACTGCGGGGCGGGGGAGATCTGCTTCTGGCACGACCGGAACTACTTGGGCACCCCCTGGCGGTGGAGCCCCGCCTCCGGGTACCGCGACATGCCGTCGAACCTGCACGACCACGTGTACTCCTTCAAGGCCAACGCCAACGCCTGCTTCATCGACTGGAGCCCGCAGGAGAAGCGGCCGGTCGTCTCCGGCGACTACGCCAAGGCCTACGACACCAACTTCGGCAAGAGGATCGACGCGGTGGGCCCCACCTGCTGACGTACTGACCTTCCGTCACTCGGGCGGGCCGTCCCCACAGGACGGCCCGCCCGATGCGTGATCGGCTGGGACCGTGCAGCTACTCCCCGTTCCGGTACGGCGGCTCGCCGCCTGGTGTGCCGTCCTGCTGCTCGTGTCAGGGGTCGGCTACGTCGGGATCCGACTCTGCTCCGAGTTGCGGACCGCCGTGACGCCCGTGCTGCTCGCGCTGCTCGGCACCGCGCTGCTCGGGCCGTTGTACCGGCGGCTGGTGAAGGCGCACGTGAACCGGTCGGTGGCCGCCGGGATCACCTGTGTCGCGGTCGTCGCCGTGGTCGGCGGGGCGGTGTACATCGTCGTGGCCGCGCTGATCGACACCGGGGACCAGATCGTGTCCTCGCTCAAGGACGCGGCGAACTCCCTCTCCGACCACTTCGGGGCCGCCGGCACCTCGCTGGACGACCTCGCCTCCAACGCCAAGGAACTGCTCACCAAGTTCGGCGGGACGGCCGCGTCCAACGTCATCAGCGGGGTCAGTGTCGTCGGCGAGTCCATCGCCATGGCCGTACTGGCGCTGCTGCTCGTCTTCTTCTTCCTGCGCGACTCCCACCTGGCCACGGGACTGCTGCGCTCGCTCTCCCCGCACGGCAACGCCGATCTCGTCGAGGCCATGGCCCGCCGTGCCTTCGAGGGCGTCGAGGGCTTCATGCGGGGGACCACCGTCATCGCGCTCATCGACGCCCTCTGCATCGGCATCGGGCTGCTCGTGCTGGACGTGCCGGGGGCGTTCGGGCTGGCCGCGCTCGTCTTCGTCGGCGCCTACATCCCCTACCTCGGCGCCTTCCTCTCCGGTGCCGTCGCCGTGCTGGTCGCGCTCGCCGACCGGGGTGTCGTCATCGGGCTGTGGGCCCTCGGGGTCGTACTCGCCGTGCAGGTGTTGGAGGGACACGTCCTCCAGCCGATGATCCAGAGCCGGACCGTGCAGATGCACCCAGCGGTGGTGATGATCGCGATCACCGCGGGAGCCTCCGTGGCCGGGATCCTCGGCATGCTGCTCGCGGTGCCGTTGACCGCCGCCGCCTTCGGGGTCGTCCACGAACTGCGGGAGCGTTACGCGTCCCAGGACCCGAACTCCGTGACGCCGCCCGGGTCGTCACCGGCCGTGTCCCCGGCGCCGTCGGACTCGTAGAGCTCGAACCAGATGCTCTTGCCCTCGCCCCTCGGGTCCACGCCCCAGGTCTCGGCGAGGAGTTCGATGAGGAGCAACCCCCGCCCGGAGGACGCCAGTTCACCGGGGTGCCGTTTGTGCGGGAGGTCGTCGCCGGCGTCCGTCACCTCGACCCGCATCCGCCGCTCACCCGCGTCGCCGGTCACCTCGGCGGTCAGCAGGGCGTCGGCGTCGGTGTGGACGAGGACGTTGGTGAGCATCTCGGAGACGAGCAGCACCGCCGAGTCGACCTGGTCGGCGCCGGTCCAGTCGTGGAGGAGTTCGCGCAGCTGCTGCCGGGCCACCGCGATCCGCTCGGGTTCGGCCTGCGCGACCGTGAGCACCGTACGGCGGATCTTCGGCGGGACGGTCGTCGTGTCGCCGCAGCCGCAGGCCTCGCCCTCGCGGGACAGCAGGAGTACGGCTATGTCGTCCTCACGGCGGTCCGCGAGCGGGCCGGTGGTGTGGTGCGAGGAAGGGCCGTGGACGGCCTGGACGAGCGCGTCGGCGAGTTCCTCCAGGTCGCCCTTGTGTGCCTCCAGGATCGTCCGGATCCGCTGCCAGCCCGTCTCCAGGTCGTGGCCGCCGGTCTCGATCAGCCCGTCGGTGCACATCAGCATGGTCTCGCCGGGCTCCAGGGCGAGGGTGGTCGTCGGGTAGTCGGCGTCCGGGTCGATGCCGAGCGGCAGTCCGCCCGCCGTGGGCCGCATCAGCACCGTCCCGTCCGCCATGCGTATCGCCGGGTCGGGATGGCCGGCCCGGGCGATCTCCAGGACGCCGGTCGCCGGGTCGGCCTCGACGTACAGGCAGGTCGCGAAGCGCGGGTCGGCCTTCTCCGCATCGCCGTTGGTGATGCCGTGCAGGAAACGGGAGGCGCGGGAGAGGACGGCGTCCGGCCGGTGGCCCTCGGAGGCGTAGGCGCGCAGGGCGATGCGGAGCTGGCCCATCAGCCCGGCGGCGCGCACGTCATGGCCCTGTACGTCACCGATGACGAGGGCGATACGGCCTCCCCCCGAGGGGGTGCCCCCAGGCAGCGGGATCATGTCGTACCAGTCGCCGCCGACCTGGAGCCCGCCGCCGGTCGGGATGTAGCGGGCGGCGACGCTCATGCCCGGGATCTCCGGGCCCAGCGTGGGCAGCATGGAGCGCTGGAGCCCGTCGGTCAGCTCACGCTCGGACTCGGCGACACCGGCGCGGGACAGGGCCTGCGCGAGCATCCGGGCGACTGTGGTGAGGACGGACCGCTCGTCCGGTGTGAAGGCGACCGGGTAGGTGAAGGCGGCCATCCAGGCGCCCATCGTCCGCCCGGCGACCGTCAGCGGCAGGAACGCCCACGACTGCCGGTGGAAGTGCTGGGCCAGCGGCCAGGTGACCGGGTAGCGCTCCTTGTACTGCTCGGGCGTGGACAGATAGACGGCACGGCCCGTCCGTACGACCTCGGCCGCCGGATAGTCGGTCACCATCGACATGTGCGAGAACGGGTCCTCGTCGCCCGGCTGGTGCCCGTGGTGGCCGACGATCGTCAGACGGTCGCCCGATACGCCGAACACGGCGAGGCCGTCCGGTGAGAAGCCCGGCATCGACAGGCCCGCCGCGACCCGCAGCACCTCCGCCGTGGACCGCGCCTCCGCGAGCGCCCGGCCCGCGTCCAGCAGGAACGCCTCGCGGGAGCGCCGCCAGTCACCGGTGACCGCCGTTCGCCCGGCCGGTGTGCCCGGCGTGGGTTCGGCGACCTCCTGGAGGGTGCCGATCAGCTCGAACGACCGCTTCTCGGCGTCGTAGGACGGCTTGGAGCGGCTGCGGACGACGCGGATCACCCGGCCGCGCTCGTCCATGATCCGGATGCGGACCTCGGCGAGGGTGCCCTCGGCGACGGCCAGCCCGATGACCCCCGTGATCTCGTTCCAGTCCACGGGGTGGAGCCGGGCCCGGGTCTGGGCCTCCGTGATGGTGGTCTGTTCGGGGGGCAGCCCGAGCAGCCGTGCGGCCTCGGCGTCCACTGTGACCAGTCCCGAGGCGGTGTCCCAGTGCCACAGACCGGTCGCGAGGGCGGCGAGTACCTCCCCCACGGCGGGCAGGGGCTCACCAGTGCGCATTGACCCACTCTAAGAAGAGGAGATCGAAACCTGCCACCGAGGGAGCCCGGAGTTAATGGTGGGGAGGCGATCTATGGGTGGCCGGTACCCTTGGGACGTCCGGGCTCCGGCCCCGGACGTTTCACGTGAAACACTCCCCGATCCGCGAAGGCTGGATGAACGACGATGCATCGGTACAGGTCCCACACCTGCGGCGAGCTCCGCGCCTCTGACGTCGGCACCGACGTCCGGCTGAGCGGCTGGCTGCACAATCGCCGAGACCTGGGCGGCATCCTCTTCATCGATCTGCGCGATCACTACGGCATCACGCAGCTCGTCGCCCGCCCCGGCACGCCCGCGTACGAGGCCCTCGACAAGGTGACCAAGGAGTCGACGGTCCGTGTCGACGGCAAGGTCGTCTCCCGCGGCACGGACAACGTGAACCCGGATCTGCCGACCGGCGAGGTCGAGGTCGAGGTCGGCGAGGTCGAGCTGCTCGGTGCCGCCGCCCCGCTGCCCTTCACGATCAACACCGAGGACGGGGTCAACGAGGAGCGGCGCCTGGAGTACCGCTTCCTGGACCTGCGCCGCGAGCGCATGCACCGCAACATCATGCTGCGGTCCTCGGTGATCGCCTCGATCCGCTCGAAGATGGTCGCCCTCGGCTTCAACGAGATGGCCACCCCGATCCTCTCCGCGACCTCCCCCGAGGGCGCGCGCGACTTCGTGGTGCCGTCCCGCCTGAACCCGGGCAAGTTCTACGCCCTGCCGCAGGCGCCGCAGCAGTTCAAGCAGCTGCTGATGATCTCCGGCTTCGACCGCTACTTCCAGATCGCGCCCTGCTTCCGCGACGAGGACGCCCGCGCGGACCGCTCGCCGGGCGAGTTCTACCAGCTCGACGTCGAGATGAGCTTCGTGGAGCAGGAAGACGTCTTCCAGCCGATCGAGAAGCTGATGACGGAGCTGTTCGAGGAGTTCGGCGGCGGCCAGCCGGTCACCTCCCCGTTCCCCCGCATCCCGTTCCGCGAGTCGATGGTGAAGTACGGCTCCGACAAGCCGGACCTGCGCGCCAAGCTCGAACTCACCGACATCACCGACGTGTTCGAGGGCTCGGAGTTCAAGGCGTTCGCCGGCCAGCACGTGCGCGCGCTGCCGGTGCCGGACGTGGCGGGGCAGTCCCGCAAGTTCTTCGACCAGCTCGGCGACTTCGCGGTCACCCTCGGCGCGAAGGGCCTGGCCTGGGTCCGCGTGACCGAGGACGGCTCGCTGACGGGCCCGATCGCGAAGTTCCTCACCGAGGAGAACATCGCGGAGCTGACCAAGCGCCTGTCGCTGGCGCCCGGTCACGCGGTGTTCTTCGGCGCGGGCGAGTTCGAAGAGGTCTCGAAGATCATGGGCGCGGTGCGGGTGGAAGCCGCGAAGCGCGCAGGCCACTTCGAAGAGGGCGTCTTCCGCTTCTGCTGGATCGTCGACTTCCCGATGTACGAGAAGGACGAGGAGACCGGGAAGATCGACTTCTCGCACAACCCGTTCTCGATGCCGCAGGGCGGTCTGGAGGCCCTGGAGACCCAGGACCCGCTGGACATCCTGGGCTGGCAGTACGACATCGTCTGCAACGGCGTCGAGCTGTCCTCCGGCGCGATCCGGAACCACGAGCCCGAGATCATGCTCAAGGCCTTCGAGATCGCGGGCTACGACCGTGACACCGTCGAGGAGCAGTTCGCGGGCATGCTGCGCGCGTTCCGCTTCGGCGCCCCGCCGCACGGGGGGATCGCCCCCGGCGTCGACCGCATCGTCATGCTGCTCGCGGAGGAGCCGAACATCCGCGAGACGATCGCGTTCCCGCTCAACGGCAACGCGCAGGACCTGATGATGGGCGCGCCGACGGAGCTGGACGAGACGCGGCTGCGCGAGCTGCACCTGTCGGTGCGGAAGCCGCAGCCGAAGTAGTTCGTTCTGTTCCGGCCGCAGGTTTTCCTGTGGAAGGGGCTCGAAACCGACGACGGTTTCGAGCCCCTTTCGTACGCGCACAGGATTCACAGCGCATTCTCATGTTCATGTCACGTTGAGCGCCCCTAGCGTCCCGGGCATGACGGATTCCCGAGTACCCCCCATGGATTCTCAGCCCCCCATGGATTCTCAGCCCCCCACGGACTCCGAAGTCCCCGAGGACAAGGGACAGTTGGCACGCCGTACGGTCCTGGTGGCCGGCGGTGTCGCCGTGACGGCGGTGGGCGTCGCCGGAGCGCTGTCGGCGAGCGCCTCGGCGCAGGAGAACGCTCCGCGTCCGCACCCGCCGAAACCGACCGCCTCGGGGGAGGCGTGCTACACGCTCACCTCGGAGCTGACCGAGGGCCCGTACTACATCGACGCCGACAAGATCCGCCGCGATGTGACCGAGGACCAGGAGGGCATCCCGCTCACCCTCGACCTCAAGGTGATCGACGCGGACACCTGCAGACCGCTGCGCAACGCGGCCGTGGACATCTGGCACTGCAACGCGGCGGGTATCTACTCGGGCTACGAGTCGAGCGGCGGAGGCGGTGGCGGCCCGGCCCCCACGGGCCCGCCGCCGTCAGGCACCCCGACCGGCACCCCGACGGACGGCCCGCCCGGAGGCGGCGGAGGCCACCAGGGACCGACCGACGACGACCGCTTCCTGCGCGGCACCTGGCACACCGACCGACGCGGCCACGTCACCTTCAAGACGGTCTTCCCCGGCTGGTACCAGGGCCGTTGTGTCCACATCCACGTCAAGGTCCACGTCGACGGCGAGTGGACGGACGCGGGCTACGAGGGCGGCCACACCTGCTTCACGGGCCAGCTGTTCTTCGACGAGAAGTCGGTCCTGGCGTCGGCGGTCCTGGAGCCGTACGTCTCCAACACGGCGACCCGCACGACGCTCACCGAGGACGGTATCTACCCCCAGAACGGCCACGAGGGCGGCCTGCTCTACCTCAAGTACGACCGGCGGCACATCGGGCGGGGCGTGCACGGGCATCTGACGCTGGGGGTGGCGCCGGACGAGACGAACGACGGGGAGGGCGGGGGCGGTCCGGGCCCGTCGGCTTCGGCTTCGCCGTCGGCGACGGCAAGCTGACGGACGCACCGACGCGCTCGGATTGACACTGACTGACACCGACTCGCGCCGACCTCGTACGTCCCACCGGCCCCCCGCCATGGAAACCTCGCAGCGGACACACAGGAATATCGATGTGCCTGCACAGAGGCAGGGCGTGTCATGGACGTACGAGGTCGGACCGCCCGGCCCCGTGGACCATGGGAACGCCGGGAGGAAGCGATGGGATACATCGTGCTCGCACTGCTGTTGATCGTCGGGGCGGCGTTCGCCGTCGCCCTCCTGCGGCGCTCGCAGGGGGCGCGGGGCCAGTCCGACCTGTCCGACCTGGACGCGGAGGTCGAGGCCAGCGGCTGGGTACTGCGACTCGGCGCGAGCCTGTCGGTCCCCGAGGCGAGGATCTGGGCGGGGGCCGGCGAAACGGCGACCCGAGCGCTGACGGATGCCGCCGAGTGCCACCGCGCGGCCGGCGCTCAGCTCGCCGCGGCCCACACGGCGGACGAGTACGCCGAGGCGACCCGGGTGGCCAAGGAGGGCCTCGCCCATATCGCTACGGCGCGGGCGGCGCTGGGCGTGGCCGCCGTAGCGGCGTAAGAGTCCAGCGAGTTGCTACGGCGCTGCCACCAGCGGTGTCTTACGTACGGCCCGCCCGGTCGGCCTTGAGGCGTCAGGCCTGGTCGGTGCCGGACTGGGGCTGGGGTGCCTCGGGGCTCTCGACGAACAGGTCTTCCGCCGTGGAGGCGGTCAGGGAACGGTCGAACCAGAGGGTGAGGGTGTCGAGGTCGGTGCAGGAGGTGACGCGTTCCCGGATGTCGTCGGGGACGTCGATGCCGCGCTTCTCCAGCACACGCAGGGTGAACGCGGCGCGATTCTCGATTCTGCCCTCGGCGTGGCCTTCGAGGTAGGCCTTCTCCATGATTCCACTCCGGATTTCCGGCTGGTTCGGGGACGTTCGGCGTGTGAACATTCAGGCGGCCGTGGTCAGTTCGCACCAGACGTACTTGCCCTTGCTGCCGTTTCTGGACAGCGGCTGCCAGCCCCACAGATCCGCGCAGGCCCTGACCAGGCCCAGACCTCGGCCCTCCTCCAGGTCCAGGTGCTTGGCCAACTCCCTTGGGGGTTCCGGGGGTTCGGGGTTCGCGTCCCAGGCTCCGATGCGGAGGGTGCCGGGTTTCCAGGAGACCCGCAGGATCACGGGGCCTTTCGTGTGGCGTACGGCGTTGCCCACCAGCTCCGTTGCGAGGAGTTCGGCGGTGTCGACGAGGCCGATCAGTCCGTGCATCGTCAGGATCAGGCGGAGGGTGCGGCGGCAGACAGTGACGGCGCGGAGGTCGTGGGGGATGGTGAGGGTGTATTCCCAGGGGGTGGCCGGGGCGGCTGTTTTTCGGTTTCGGGCATGCGTGACTCCTGGTCAGGGAGGGGGAGTTGGCGTGTGCTGCGGGTTGGCGGGCGGTGGCTTGTCGCGGCCGGCATGGCAGGGCGGGGCGGTGCGCTTCCGGGGTCCCGGTGTTCCGCAGGGTGTGCGTCGCGTCACTGACGGTAGAGGAGAGTTTTCTCCTCACGCAAGCTGTTCGCGTAACCTGGCACCCGAACGAGGGCTCCAACAGGGCCTGTGAGCAGTGCGGTTGAGGGGATGAGCAGGATGGCGCCGAGAAGTCAGCCCACCGCTCGACAGGTGCGACTGGGGACTGAGCTGCGCAAGTTGCGGGTCTCCGCAGGGATGTCGGCCCGCGAGGTGGTGGGGATCCTGTCGTCGACCTCGGCGCAGATGAGCCAGGTGGAGGCCGGCCTGTCGGGAGTCAGCGAAGAGCGTCTACGCAGGCTCGCGGCAATCTACGGATGTGGAGACGAGGCGCTGATCGAAGCGCTGGTGGAGATGGCGACGGATCGTACGCGTGGCTGGTGGGAGGAGTACCGGGACGTACTCCCGCCCGAGTTCCTCGATCTGGCGGAGCTGGAGAACCACGCGCGTTTCATCCAGGTGATCGCGACCGCCCATGTGCCGGGGCTGCTGCAGACCGAAGAGTACGCACGAGCTGTGTTCGGGTACTGGGTTCCGCCGCTCCCGGACAGCGAGCTGGAGCTTTGGGTCGCGTATCGCATGCGTCGCCAACAGCTCCTCTCGCGAGACAGCGCGGTTCCGTACGAGGCGGTGCTACATGAGTCCGTACTGCGTACTCGTGTCGCGGACCGGCGGGTGGCTCGCGCCCAACTCGACGAGTTGGTACGTCAGTCGGAGCGTCCCAGTGTCTCGGTGAGGGTGATTCCCTTTGATGTAGACGGCTTCGCCGGGGCAAGCTCGTCGTTGGTGTATGCGGGTGGCCGGGTGCCGATGTTGGACACTGTGCAGCGGGACACCCCGTATGGCTCCGCCTTCCTGGATGCCGCCGCCCAGCTCCACGACATGCGAACGCTCTTCCGTAAGGTTGAAGAAGCGTCCCTTGACCCCATCAGATCGCGGGACTTCATCCACCGTCTGTCGAAGGAGCTGTAGACGTGATCCAGTGGCAGAAGTCCACATATTCCGGTGGCGCGGCGGGCAACGAGTGTGTGGAACTTGCCCACAGTGAAGGTGAGTTGCTTCTCAGGGAGAGTGACGACCCTGCCCGGATACTCCCCGTGACCTCCATCGGGCTTGCCGGACTTCTGCGTCATCTCGGAGCCAACCCGCGGTAGCGGAAGGAGCTTTGCGCCGTGGTCCAGTGGCAGAAATCCGGCTTCTCCAACGGGAACGACGGAGCCAACTGCATCGAACTCGCCTGCACGCGAACCGAGTTGCTCCTCCGGGAAAGCGAGGCCCCCACCCGAACACTCCCCCTCACCCCCACCACCCTCGCCGCCCTACTCCACCGCATACGCGAGCAGCGCACCCTCTGACCGGCGACCGCCCAGACGGACGGCGACTTCAGAATTCATGGGAACCCACAGTCCACACCCATGCTTCTTACAGGCCTCTTACCTACCGTCCGGGCATGACGGGAAACGAAACAACCAACGAGTCGCCGGAACAACCGCGTAGCCAATCCCCCGCGCACAAACGGGACTTGACCCGGCGCAAGGTCGTCGTCGCGGGTGGAGCCGCCGTCGCCGCGGTGGGTGTGGGCGGAGGGCTCGCCGCGAGTGCGTTCGCGGACGGGGCGACCCCCACCGTGGCCGGGAAGAGCACGGCGAGTGCCGGCGAGGCGTGTTACACGCTCACCTCGGAGACCACCGAGGGGCCGTACTACATCGACGCCGACAAGATCCGGCAGGACATCACCGAGGACGAGGAGGGCATTCCCATGACCCTCACCCTCAAGGTGATCGACGCGGAGACCTGCAAGCCGCTCAGGAACGCGGCCGTCGACATCTGGCACTGCAGCGCGCTCGGCATCTACTCCGGCTACGAGGCGATGGGCAGCGGCGGGGCCGGAGGCGGCGGCGCTCCCACCGACGCGCCCTCGGGCACGCCGACCGACACACCGTCCGGCACCCCCACCGGCGAACCTCCGTCCGGCGCCCCCTCCGGCGGAACCGGTGGTGGTCACTCCGAACCGACCGACGACGAGCGGTATCTGCGCGGCACCTGGAAGACCGACAAGCGCGGCTACGTCACCTTCAAGACGGTGTTCCCGGGGTGGTACCAGGGCCGTTGCGTCCACATCCACGTCAAGGTGCACGTGGACGGAGAGTGGACGGACGCGGGTTACGAGGGCGGCCATACCTGCCACACGGGCCAGCTCTTCTTCGACGAGAAGTCCGTGCTCGCGTCGGCGACGGTCGAGCCGTACTCCACCAACACCACCACCCGCACCACCCTCACCGAGGACACGATCTACCCGCAGAACGGCCACGAAGGCGGCCTGCTCTACATCGAGTACGACAAGAAGCGCATCGCCAAGGGGGTTCGCGCCCACCTGACGATGGGCGTCGCCCCGGACGAGACCAACGACAGCACGGACACCCAGCCGAGCGCGTCGGCGTCGGCATCCGCGTCCTCGTGAGCGATCGGCCGTAGGCAGTAACTGTGCGCAGGATCAAGAAAGTTGGCGGCTCGCGGCAACCTTCTTGATCCTGACGGCCACTGAGGAGTCGTAACCCCCTCATCGCACCGAAGGACTCCCCCGTGGCCGCCACCGCTTCACCTGCCCCCGTCCCCTCCCACCGCCGCTCCCTCCGCAAGCGCCGCACGATCGTCGTCACGGCCGCCGTAGCCGCCGCGGGCGTCGGTGCGGGCTTTCTCGTGCTGAACGCGAACGCCGCCAGTACCACCGCGACCGTCGACCTGTACCACCAGGCGCTTGCCGCCAAGGACGGTTGGGCGTCCTCCGGGACCGGTACCACCGGCGGCGCGAAGGCCGATGCCGCGCACACCTTCACCGTCAGCACCCGCGCCCAGCTCGTGAAGGCGCTCGGGTCCGCCAGTGACACCACCCCGCGGATCGTCAAGATCAAGGGCACGATCGACGCCAACACCGATGACTCGGGGAAGAAGCTGACCTGCGCCGACTACTCGGCGGGGACCGGGTATTCGCTGGCCGCGTACCTCAAGGCCTTCGGCCCCTCCACCTACGGCCGCTCCAAGCTGCCCTCCGGTACACAGGAGAAGGCGCGGGCCGCCGCGCAGGTCAAGCAGGCGAAGAACATCGTGTTCAAGGTGCCGGCCAACACGACCGTCGTGGGCGTGCCCGGCACCAAGGCCGGGATCACCGGCGGCATGCTCCAGGTGCAGGGCGTGGACAACGTCATCGTGCGGAACCTGACCTTCGCCGCCACCCAGGACTGCTTCCCGCAGTGGGACCCGACGGACGGGGACAGCGGCAACTGGAACTCGCAGTACGACGCCGTGACCCTGCGCGGTGCCACGCATGTCTGGGCGGACCACAACACGTTCACCGACGCGCCCGGCCTCGACACCTCCGACCCGACCTACTACGGGCGCCAGTACCAGATCCACGACGGCGACCTAGACATCACCAGGGGCTCGGACCTGGTGACCGTCGAGCGCAACCAGTTCACCAACCACGACAAGACGATGCTCATCGGCAGCAGCGACACCGACAGCGTCGGCAAGCTGCGCGTCTCCATCCACCACAACGTGTGGAAGGGCATCGTGCAGCGGGCTCCGCTGGCCCGGATCGGGCAGATTCACATCTACAACAACTACTACGACACGACCGCCCTCAACGGTTACACGCTCCTCTACAGCGTCAACTCCCGTGCCAAGGCCCAGGTCGTCGTCCAGAACAACTACTGGAAGGTGTCCGCGAGCCAGAAGCTCGGCAAGCTGTTCAGCGGTGACGGGACCGGGTCCATCGCCGGCGGCGGCAACCTCGTCAACGGCACCGCCACCGACCTCGTCGCCGCCTACAACGCCGCCAACTCCAAGAAGCTGAAGACCACCGTGAACTGGACCCCGACCCTCACGGCCGGTCTGGAGACCTCCGCCAAGAACCTGCCGACGGAACTCGCCACCACGACCGGGGGCGGGGTGCTCAACTAGCCCGAGGCGAACGGAAGTTGCCTCAGATCAGCCAGAGCAGCCCGTCCCCGCCCAGGGCCGTGTCGCTCTTCTGGGTGAGGCCGACCGCAGGTCCGGTGAACAGCTTGGTGCCCGTGGCCGTCGGACGGGAGGTGCCGCCGGGGAAGACCCAGACGGCGCCGGTGGCGTTGTTCTCGTAGGCCGCGCTCACGAACAGCTCGGGCTTTCCGTCCTTGTCGACGTCCCCGACCGAGACCGTCGTACCGAAGAAGTCGTCGGTCTCGGAGGCGCCGGGGACGCCGGCCGTGTCCTGGGAGAAGGAGTACGAGCCGCTGCCGAGGGCGCCCGTGCGACGGCCCGGGATCACCGTCACGTTTCCGGCCCGGCTCTTGCCGGCGAGACTTTCGGAGGGGGCGCCTACGACGATGTCGGCGAGCCCGTCCCGGTTGAGGTCCGCCACGGCCAGGGCACCGCCGAACTCGTCCTCCTTCTCGCTCGCGCCGGGCACCCCGGCGGTGTCCTGGGTGACTTGTACGGGCTCGGTGCTCGCCGCGATGCCCTTCGCCGTGCCGTAGTAGACCAGGACGCGTCCGCCCAACGCGCCGTCCACACCTGCGACATCGGGCTCCCAGGGGTCGCCGACGACGAGGTCGGCGTACCCGTCGCCGTTGACGTCGCCCGAGGCGGCGATGAGACCGTTGCCCCGCTTCGGCTTCATGACGGTGGTGGCCGGGTCGACGTAGACCTCGCCACCGCTCAGGTCGCTGAGGCCCTGGGTGGCGACGGCCAGGTCGAGCACGGTGTCGCCGTCGAAGTCGCCGAGCGCGACGCTCGCCGGAGAGGCGGTGTTCTGGTCGGGTACGGCCGAACCGTAGGTGCCGGTGCGGCTGAACGGTCCCTTGAAGACCAGGGAGTCCGATCCGGCGACCGCGACCTGCGTCCTGCTGCCCGCGCCGATGCTCAGAGCGGCCAGGTCGGTGCCGTACCGCTCCAGGTAGTCCGACGGCGCCGGCAGGTCGGTGCCCGTCGTCAGCCCGCTCCTGCCGCCCCACAACACGGTGACCAGGCCCGCGTCCGTGCCGCGGGTCGTGTCCTCGTACGGTGCGGAGACCACGAGGTCCGCGTAGCCGTCCCGGTTGAGGTCGGCCGTCGCGGTGGCGGAGCCGAACCCGTCACCCGCCTCGGCGGTGCCCGGTACTCCGGCGGTGTTCTGGGTGATCGTCTTGCGGTGGGCGGCCGAGATCCCCGACTTCGAGCCGTACAGGACGACGACCGCGCCCGCCCCTTCCTTGCCGGCCACGTTCGCGCCGGGCGCGGGCAGGACGGCGTCGCGGTACCCGTCGCCGTTGAAGTCGCCAGGCACCGCTCCGTGGACCGCGAACGCGGGCGCCGCGGGCAGCAGCGAGCCGCCGGCCAGCACCGCGGCCACCGTCGCGACGGCTCTCCATCTGCCCCTGGACGTCCGTGACTTGAGCATGCGAGTCCCCTCCCACCCCGGGCGCATCCCCTGTGCGCCGACAACTGACGCGCAGTGTAAAGGCCCTGGCTGTGCGGGAGTTGGACACTCAACGGTAGGTACTCAGGAGCAGGTGCTCAGCTGTCGTACGTGCCGTCCCACGGCGGGCCGAAAGCGTGCCGGTCCGGGTACAGCTCCGCCCAGCTGCCGTCCTCGTCCTGCTCGATCAGCAGGCCGAACAGGACGCCGTCGACGGTGCGTTGGAAGGGGCGGATCGCGATGTCGGTGTAGCTGCGGCGGGGGAGGGCGCGGAGCAGTTTCGCCAGGTGGATGCGGGCCTGCGAGAGGACCGAACCGTCGCCGTGCGGGGCGCGTTGCTGCTCGGCCCAGGTGCCGGCGCACCAGATCTCCGAGTCGCGGTAGCGGCCCGCGGCATCGAAGGTGTGCAGCACCGTGTAGAGACGTTTCTGCTCTTCCCAGCCGTCGTCGGGACGGAAGCCTTGGGGGAACGCGTAGGTGACCGACGCCAGGAACTGGCCGTCCGCGTAGCGGCCGACGGCGCCGCTGCGTTGATTCGGCTCGTAGGCGATCGGAATGACCTCGGGGACTGCCATGGCGGAACCTTACGGGTTGGCGCGAACACGTCTACGACGGGGTCGGTCAGCGAGACCGCGTGACCTCGCCGGGTTGCCCCTGAGGCAAGGGTGGCACCTCGATCGGGTGGGCGGCGCCGGTCCGCAGTCCGTCGAGGAAGAACGCCAGGCAGCGGCGCCAGGCGTCGGGCGCGGTCTCCATCGACTCCCGGATCACCTGGGACATCGCCCAGCTCAGGGTGACGAGGTCCGCCGCCTCGAAATCGGGGCGCAACTGCCCGCTGTCCCGGGCCCGTTGGATGAGCAGCTCCGCGTGCCGGAAACCCCGGTTGCAGGCCTGTTCGACCTCACCCGCCGCCCGGAACCGTTGCGCCACCGCGTCGTTGAGACCCTGGTCCTCGGCCTGGAGCGCGAACAGCCCCTCCAGGTACGCGACGAAACCGTCCCAGGCGTCCGGGGCCGCCAGCGCCGTCTCGGTGAGCTGCTCCAACGCCGCCAGCCGCGCCGGGAAGATCGCCTCCCAGAACGCCTCCCGGCTCGGGAAGTGGTTGTACAGCGTGCCGATGCTGACCCCGGCCCGCCGGGCGATCTCCTCCAGCGGCGCGTCCAGACCGCGCTCACCGAACAACTCCGTTGCGGCGGCGAGCAGTTTGGCGCGGTTGCGCGCGGCGTCGGCCCGCAGGGGTTTGGGAGCGGGCGGGGGATCGGGCTGGTGCATGACGTCATCATACGGAACTTGAGATGGGCCTCAGGTTCCGTGCTACGGTCGGAGAAGTAAGTTGAGGCATGCCTCAATTTAACGCCTCAGGTCAATGCCTCAGGTCAGCCGTGTCCGTGAAACCGCCCCGGAAGGCTCCGTCATGCCCGCAGCGCAGCAGCCCAAGATCGCCGTCGTCCTCGGGGTAGGCCCCGGCCTCGGCATGTCCGTCGCCCACCGCTTCGGCCGCGAGGGATACACGGTGGCCGTGGTGTCCCGCAGCGACACCCGGCACACCGACTACGTCGCGTCACTCGCCGCGGCGGGCGTCGAGGCCGTGTCCTACGTCGCCGATGTGCGCGACACCAAGCAGCTCGGCTCGGTACTCGACACCGTCGCCGAGCGGTACGGCCGTATCGACCTCGTCTACTACGGCCCGGGCGCCCTCGACCTCGACGAGAGCCGCCCCAAGTCGATCACCGAGACCGACTCCGCCGGCGTCCAGGAGGCGATGAGCTGGATGTATCCCGCCGTCGACGTGGTGGGCAGGGTGCTGCCCGGCATGGTCGAGCGCGGTGGCGGCGCGTTCGTGTTCGCGGGCGGGCTCAGTGCCGTGGTGCCGATGCCCACGCTCGGCGCGCTCGCCGTCTCGTCGGCCGCCCTGCGCAACTACGCCCTGACCCTCAACGCCGCGCTGGCAGACACCGGGGTCTACGCCGGCAACCTGGTCATCGGCGGACTCATCGAGCGGGGTGACATCCACCAGCTGATCACGTCGAACCCCGGGCAGTTCGGGAACGTCGGCGACCGGACCCTCGACCCGGACGAAATCGCCGACGGCGCCTGGGAGTTGGTGGCACGGCGGGACCGGGCGGAGGACACGTTCAGCGTGCTCGGCTAGGAGTCGGCCAGGAGTCGGTTAGGAGTCCGTACGGTCGTCGAGGCGCGGGAAGAGCACCGCGCCCTTCGTCACCGGGGAGCCGGGCGGAAGCGCACCCCACGCGGAGGCGTCCCGGACCCGCTGGTCCCGCAGCGGGCCCAGGGACGTCGAGGCGCCGAGGGAGTCCCACAGACGGTGCGACGTCTCCGGCATGACCGGTTCCAGGAGGATCGCGATCGCGCGGAGGGAGTCCGCGGCCGTGTAGAGGATCGTCGCCAGGCGGGTGCGGGCCTCGGGGGAGTCCGACTTGGCGACCTTCCAGGGTTCCTGGTCGGTCAGATAGCCGTTGACCTGCCGGACGAAGTCGAAGACGGCCAGGATGCCGCCCTGGAAGTCGAGTTGGTCGCCGATACGGTGGTCCGCCTCCGAAGCCGCCCTGAGAAGGGCTGACTTGAGTGAGCGCTCGGCCTCGGTCTCCTCCCCCGGCGCGGGCAGGCAGCCCTCGAAGTACCTGGCCGTCATCGCGGTCACCCGGGAGGCCAAGTTGCCGTAGCCGTTGGCGAGTTCGCTGGTGTAGCGGGCGGTGAAGTCCTCCCAGGAGAAGGAACCGTCCTGGCCGAAGGCGATCGCGCGCAGGAAGTACCAGCGGTAGGCGTCGACGCCGAAGTGCGCGGTGAGGGTCTCGGGGCTGATGCCGGTCAGGTTCGACTTGGACATCTTCTCGCCGCCGACCAACAGCCAGCCGTTGGCGGCGATCCGGCCCGGCAGCGGCAGGCCGTTGGCCATGAGCATCGCCGGCCAGATGACGGCATGGAAGCGGAGAATGTCCTTGCCGACCAGGTGGACGTCGGCGGGGAAGGTCGCCTCGAACTTCTCGGGGTTCTCGTTGTAGCCCACGGCGGTCGCGTAGTTGAGAAGCGCGTCGACCCAGACGTAGATGACATGCGAGGTGTCCCAGGGGACCTTGACGCCCCAGTCGAAGGTCGAGCGGGAGATCGACAGGTCCTGGAGGCCCTGGCGGACGAAGTTCACGACCTCGTTGCGGGCCGAGGCGGGCTGGATGAAGTCGGGGTGGGCGTCGTAGTGGGCGAGGAGACGGTCGCCGTACTCGCTCAGCTTGAAGAAGTAGTTCTCCTCCTTGAGGAGTTCCACCGGGCGTCGGTGGATGGCGCACAGCGGGGTCCCGCTGCCGTCCTCCGCCTCGATCAGCTCGCCCGGGAGTTTGTACTCCTCGCAGTACACGCAGTACGGGCCCTCGTAACCGCCCTTGTAGATCTCGCCCTTGTCGTACAGGTCCTGCACGAACTCCTGGACGCGGTCGGTGTGGCGGCGCTCGGTGGTGCGGATGAAGTCGTCGTGGGAGATGGCGAGATGGGCCCAGAGGGGTTTCCAGGACTCCTCGACCAGGCGGTCCGCCCACTCCTGCGGGGGCACGCCGTTCGCCTCCGCCGTGCGCAGGATCTTCTGGCCGTGCTCGTCCGTGCCGGTGAGGAACCAGACCTCCTCACCGCGCCGGCGGTGCCAGCGGGCGAGGACGTCGGCGGCGACGGTGGTGTAGGCGTGGCCCAGGTGGGGGGCGTCGTTGACGTAGTAGATGGGGGTGGTGACGTAGTAGTACGTCATCGGGTCATCTCCGGTCTGCGCGGCGGCGCCCCTTTTGCCATCGGGTCAGGCCTGGTCTCCGCCGAAGCGCTCCTTGTACGTCTCCAGGTCCTCGTCCGTGAGCTTCGCGAAGAGGACCGGGGGGACGGTGAAGGGGGTGCCGGCGGGGACGGCGGTCAGGGCGCGGGCCTCGTCGGCGGAGACCCAGGTCGCCGTGTCGGACGTAAGAGAGAAGGCGGCGCGCATGGCCGCGGCCGACGACGGGATGAAGGGTTCCGAGACCACCGCGTAGAGGTGGATCAGGTTCATCGCGGTGCGCAGGGTGAGGGCCGCGGCCTCCGGGTCGGTCTTGATCTCCAGCCAGGGGGCCTTCTCCTCCAGGTAGGAGTTGCCCGCCGACCACAGGGCGCGCAGCGCCGCCGCGGCCTTGCGGAACTGGAGGGACTCCATCTGGGTCTCGTACTCGGCGAGGAGTCCCGCGATCTCCTCGCCCAGCTTCGTCTCCGGGGCGCCCGCCGCCTTGCCTGCCGGGACCTCGTCGCCGAAGCGCTTCTTCGAGAAGGAGAGGACGCGGTTGACGAAGTTGCCCAGGGTGTCGGCCAGGTCCTTGTTCACCGTGGCGGTGAAGTGCTCCCAGGTGAAGGACGAGTCGTCCGACTCGGGGGCGTTGGCGATCAGGAAGTAGCGCCAGTAGTCCGCCGGGAGGATGTCCAGGGCCTGGTCGGTGAAGACGCCGCGCTTCTGGGACGTGGAGAACTTACCGCCGTAGTACGTCAGCCAGTTGAAGGCCTTGACGTAGTCGACCTTCTTCCAGGGCTCGCGGATGCCGAGTTGTGTGGCCGGGAACATCACCGTGTGGAACGGGACGTTGTCCTTCGCCATGAACTCCGTGTAGCGGACGGGGTTTTCGCCGAGGTCCGACTCGTACCACCAGGACTTCCAGTTCCTGTTCTCCGGGTCCGCGTCCGACCATTCCTTTGTCGCGCCGATGTACTCGATCGGGGCGTCGAACCAGACGTAGAAGACCTTGCCCTCCGCGGCCAGCTCCGGCCAGGTGTCGGCGGGGACCGGGATGCCCCAGTCCAGGTCGCGGGTGATCGCGCGGTCGTGCAGGCCCTCGGTCAGCCACTTGCGGGCGATGGAGGAGGCGAGCTGCGGCCACTCCTCCTCGTGGGCGGCGACCCACTCCTCGACCTCGTGCTGGAGCTTCGACTGGAGGAGGAAGAGGTGCTTGGTCTCCCTGACCTCCAGGTCCGTGGATCCCGAGATCGCGGACCTGGGGTTGATGAGGTCCGTGGGGTCCAGGACTCGGGTGCAGTTCTCGCACTGGTCGCCGCGGGCCTTGTCGTAGCCGCAGTGGGGGCAGGTGCCCTCGACGTAGCGGTCCGGGAGGAAGCGGCCGTCGGTGGGCGAGTACACCTGGCGGATGGCGCGCTCTTCGATGAAGCCGTTCTCGTTCAGGCGGCGGGCGAAGTGCTGGGTGATCTCCCTGTTCTGGGGGGAGGAGCTGCGGCCGAAGTAGTCGAAGGCGAGCGCGAAGCCGTCGTAGACCGCCTTCTGCGCGTCGTGCGCCTGGGCGCAGAACTCCGCTACGGGGAGGCCCTGCTCCTTCGCGGCCAGCTCGGCCGGGGTGCCGTGTTCGTCCGTCGCGCAGATGTAGAGGACGTCGTGGCCGCGCTGGCGGAGGTAGCGGGAGTACACGTCCGCCGGGAGCATGGACCCCACCATGTTGCCCAGGTGCTTGATTCCGTTGATGTACGGAAGGGCGCTGGTGATGAGGTGTCGAGCCATCGGGGGGCTGCTCCCAGGTCGGTCTGGCTGGTGCGTTCCGGGTCTTGCGAACGCGTCTTGCGAACCTTGAAATCGTAGCCGACACG
This sequence comes from Streptomyces prunicolor NBRC 13075, assembly GCF_000367365.1. GTDB lineage: Bacteria > Actinomycetota > Actinomycetes > Streptomycetales > Streptomycetaceae > Streptomyces > Streptomyces prunicolor. The sequence continues at coordinate 84,744 of NZ_BARF01000003.1, forward strand.
GGTGTGCCGCCCGCCTCCCGTTTTACGGGGTGGAAGCGGGCGGCACATGGTCCTGCGGGTACTGCTCCGTGGCTACTGCTCTGTGGTTACGGGCGCCAGTCGATCAGTACGCCGTCGTAGAGCTCCGCGTCCGTGAGCTCCAAGGGGGTCGGGCCTGCGTGGAAGAAGGCCGTGTTGTCGGTCTTCAGCTTGCGGAGGTAGTCGAAGGCCTTGTTCTCGTGGTCGCCGAACGCGACGAACGAGAAGAACACGGAGGCGTGGGACTTCGCGGCGTCCGTGAGGGACTGGGTGGCCGGGGTCTTCGCGTCCGGGGCGCCGTCCGTCTGGAAGACGACGAGGGCGGGGGTGCCGGGGGTGGCGTTCTTGTCGTAGTGCGTGAGTACGGCTTCTACGGCGGCGTGGTAGCTGGTGCGGCCCATGCGGCCGAGGCCGGCGTGGGCCTCGTCGACGGCGTTCTCGGGGGAGGTGTTGGTGAGGTCGGTGGTGCCGTCGACCTCCGTGGAGAAGAAGACGACGTGGACGGTGGGGGTGGGTTCGGGGTCCAGGTGGGTCGCGAGGGCGAGGGCCTGGTCGGCGAGGGCTTGAGCGGAGCCGTCCTTGTAGTACGGGCGCATGCTCGCGGAGCGGTCGAGGACGAGGTAGAGCTTCGCTCGGGTACCGGTGAGGTTGGCCTTGGCGAGGGCGAGCGCGGCGGAACCGGTCCCTACGGCCTCGGCTACGCCCTCGGCCCCGATGGTTTCCCCACCCGCACCGCCCGCGATGCTTTCGTCGTCGGGTGCGGGTGGCCCCTGTGGGGCGTCCTCGCCGTCGGCGGCTGCGGCCACGGTTGTGGCTGTGCCTGCGGCTGAGCCTGTGGTGGCTGCCGCTGCGGCTGCGAGGACAGGTTCGGGAGTGGGCTCGGGGGCGGTGGCTTCTTCGGCCACCGGCTCAGCCGCCTCGGGAGCCGACGGCTCCGCTGCCTCGGCAGTCACTGGCTGCGGCTCGGGGGTGACCTCGGCGACCGGCTCCACCTCGGGCTCGATCTCCGCGACGGGCTCAGCCTCCGCCTCCGGCGTCACCTCGGCCTCAGGCTCAGCTTCCGCGACGGGCTCGACGACCGCTTCCGGCTCGGTCTCCGGCGTTGCCTCGGCGGCCGGCTCTTCCTCCGGGGCCGCTTCCGTGACCGGCTCCACCTCGGGCTCGATCTCCGCGACGGGCTCAGCTTCCGCTTCCGGCGTCACCTCAGCGGCAGGCTCGGCTTCTGCCTCAGGCTCAGCGACCGGCTTGGCGTCAGCCTCCGGCGTTACGTCAGCCGTAGGCGCGACTTCCGCCTCTGCCTCGGCAACAGGCTCGGCTTCCGCGACCGGCTCCGCCTCGGCCTCCGGCGTCACCTCGGCCGCAGGCTCAGGCTCTGCCTCCGTCTTCGCCTCAACAACCGGCTCAGCAACAGCCTCAGTCGTCGGCTCGGCAACCGCCTCGGCAGTCACCTCGGCGGCAGCCACCGGCGCCGGCTCCCGCTCGGCCGCAGCCCCCGTGCCCTCCGCCCCCTCCACCGACGTCGCCGGCTTCGGGACCGTCACGTTGTCGAAGGCCAACGCCACGAGATCGTGCTCGTCGTCCTCCAGGGTGGAGGACGGGCGGGGCTCCGGGACCGTGGCCGTTGCCGAGGGTGACGGCTTCGGGGTCGAGGTGAGGTCGGGTTCTGTGGAGGGGGACGGGACCTTCGCGTCCGGTTCCACCGTCACTGCCGTGGTCGGCTGCTCTTGCGAAGGAGTGCGTTCCGCACTCTCTGTCTCGGCGGCACGCTCCTTGCGTGACCTGCCGAACGCATTCCGCAGGAGAGTGAGAATGCCCATGTGCGCAACCCTTCGCGTGAGTTGAAGCCGTCAATCCCTGGCCAGGACGGACACGTAAGGTTAGCGGCCTCGGACGGCGATCTTAGGCATGGGCAAGGCGCATGAGACGCGTCTCGTCAACACCCCCTGTTTCAGCCACCACTTCGCTCACCCGTTCACCTGCCCGTTCGTGGTGGACGCCACGATGTGATCTCAGTGCGGTGACGCGATCGCCCGGGCCGCCGCCACCTCCTGCCGCAGCGGCTCCAGCACACTCTCCGCCGGGCCCGTGAGATCCGTACGGACCTCGACCAGCACCTCCGACTCGCGTACGCCCTTCGACAACTCCCGCAGTTGGAGTGCCACTTGGGTCACCTCGGCCGGTGATGGTGAGGGTGCTCCGTGTTTCACGCGTACCCTCGCCGCCGTCGTCGCGTCGACGATGCGTTCCACGGCCACGACGAGCGGGAGCCAGCCGGCGGCGAGGCGGCCGGTGGGCGGGGGTTCGGTGAGGGCGCGCTGGAACTCCGTACGGATGACGGACAGGTCGCGGTAGAGGCGGCGGCGCATGCGGGCACGGGCCGCCGGGTCCACCTCCGCACCAGCACCAGCACCAGCACCGACAGCGACAGTGCCAGCGTCCGACCTACCGAACGCCGACTCCACATACGTCGCCGTGTCCGCCACCGCCTCCGCCAACCGGTCCCCCACCCTCGTGTGCCAGCTCTCCGGCCAGAGGAGATAACCGGCCACCAGCGCGATCCCGCAGCCGATCAGCGAGTCCACCAGGCGGGGGAGCAGCAGTGCCGTGCCCTGGTGGTTCAGGACGTCGGAGAGGAGCAGGATCACCGGGGTGATCGCCATGGTCTGGTAGCCGTAGCCGCGGGGGGTGAGGGCCGGGATCAGGGGGGCCAGGAGGAGCAGGACCAGGACGTCCCACCAGCCCCTCGGGACCGCCGACAGCACCGCCGCCGCGATCACCAGCCCCGCCACCGTGCCCAGCGCGCGCAGCAGTGCCCGGGAGAAGACCGAGCCGAAGTCGGGCTTCAGGACGAAGGTGATCGTCAGCGCGACCCAGTACGAGCGCGCTACGGGGACCGTCGAGACCAGGATCTGCGCCAGGCCGATGCAGACCGCCAGGCGTAGGCCGTAGCGCCAGGAACCGGAGGAGAGGAGGACGTTGCGCGCCGCTCTCGCCGCCCTGATGCGGAGTGCCGCCGGGCGGCCCAGGCGGTCGTCGATGCCCCTCGGGTCCAGGTCCGGGGCCGTGACCACCTCCGCCGCGTGGCGCAGGGCGTGGTCGATCGCGCGGGTCGTCTCGCCGGTGGGGGCGGGGAGGGCGAGGCCTATCGGGCCGGTGTAGCCGGTTTCCACGGCCTGGGCGAGGTGGCGGACCGTCTCGCGGATCTGGGGCGGTAGCGGTTGGCCGGACTGGTGGACGGCCGGGGCTGCCTCCACCACCGGGGTGATCGCGTTCAACTGGGCCAGCAGGCGGGTGAGTTCGGGGCTGCGGCCGTGGTGGCGGGCTCGGCGGGCCAGGACCAGGTCGTACGACTGGTTCAGGGACTGGGTGACTGCCTGGCGGGCCGCGTCGTAGGCCGCAGTCGGGTCGTCGCCGCAGGTCGCGAGGAGGTCGGCGACGGTGCGGTAGGTCTTCGCGACCGCCGATCGTTCCGGGATTCCGGAGCGCAACGGCCAGGCGAGGAGGGCGAGGAGGAGGACCAGGAGGCCGCCGCCCGACATCAGCAGGGGGGCCAGCCACCATGCGCCGGGGAGTGGGAGTCCCGCGCCGATCACCGAGTTGAGGAGCAGCAGCAGGCCCGATACGGAGGCCACCGCGCCGATCGTCGAGATCATCCCGGAGACCAGCGCGATGCCGGTGAGCGTGGCGACGGCGTACCAGCCGTGGCCGTAGACCGCCGCGCCGAGCGTGACACCGACGGCGCCGAAGAACTGGGGGATCGCGATGTTCAGGATCCGCATGCGGTAGGCGTCGGCGGTGTCGCCGATGACGCCGGAGAGGGCGCCCATGGAGGCGAGGGCGCCGTAGGCCGTGTGCCCGGTGGCCAGGCCGATGGCGAGGGGGAGGGCCATCGCCACGGCGGCGCGGGCGATGGCCGGGCGGTTGAGGGGGGCCTGCTGGGGTTGGAGGTTCCTCACCAGCCAGTCGGGGGGTGTGAGGCCGATGGGGAACTCGCGGGACATGCGCCCATTATGGGCAGCCCCCGGGTTATTCGTGCTGGTGGAGCGTGACGTCGACCAGTAGCGCGCGGTGGTCGGTGTCGGCCAGGTCGAGGAAGCGGGCGCTGTTCGCGGTGAAGTCCGGGGAGAGGAGGACGTGGTCGATCTGGGTGCCGAAGGTGGGGGCGAACCGCTCGGGCCAGCTGGGAGTGCGAGGGTGACCGGCCATGCGGGCCGCGTCGCGCACGCCGGTGTCCAGGATGTGGCGGAAGGCCGCGTGGTCCTGGGAGGAGTTGAAGTCTCCGGCCAGGATCGTGGGGGTGGTCGAATCCGCGGCGGCGAAGGTTCGGAGCCTGCCCAGTTCGCGGCGCCAGAGACCGACCTGGTTCGGCAACGGGGGCATGGGGTGCGCCAGTTGGAGCCGTACGGCGTGGCCGTCCACGTCGGCCACCGCGCCCGGCATGCCCATCGTGCCCGTGACGCCCTTCGTGCCCTTGAGCGGGAAGCGGCTCAGGATGACCGACCCGTGCGAACCGGCCGCCGCCACCGCCTGCCGGTACGGGAACTCGGTGCCGAAGTCCCGTCGCAGCGTGGCCTGGCAGGTGTACTCGCACTCCTCCACGAACACCACGTCCGGCCGCTCCCGCCGGATCACCGGCACCAGGGAGCCCGTCCCCCGCCCGAACTCCACGTTCGAGGTCAGCACGCGGAACTCGGCGATCACCGGGCCGCTCGGGTCCCCGCTCTTCCCGTACGGCTCGATGAACCACGCCAGCAGGCCCAGCAGCGCGACGCCCCACACCAGGCCCAGCCGCCAGCGGGTGGCGAGGGAGAGGAGCAGTCCGATGCCGGTCGGGGCCAGCAACCAGGGGAAGAACGCGAGGAGTTGGGGGACGGGAGTGATGGCGTCCGTGTCCGCCGTGCGGCAGCCTACGACCACGCTCACCGCGGTGAAGAGGAGCCCCGCGCACCATCGCCAGAAACGGCGCGCGCGGTGGCGCTCGGGTACGAAGTCGGCGGCGGTCCACTCGGTGGTCGCGGTGCCCAAGGGGTTACCTTCCGCCGGTGGACGCAGATGCCCGAATCATCCCACGTGTGCCAGGAACTCCCCCAGGATCTCGTTGAACTCCTCGGGGCGTTCGAGGTTCGGCAGATGGGCCGCGCCCTCGATCACACGGAGCGTGGAGTCGGGGAGCGCCGCGTGCATCGCCTCCGCGTCGGAGACCGGGGTGTAGGTGTCGTCGGCGCCCACGACCACCAGGGCCGGGACCGTCACCCGGGTCAACAGGTCACGGTGGTCGGGGCGTTGGGCACGGGCGCGCAGGGCCGCCGCCGCGCCCTCGGGGCGCGTGTCCGTCATCATGCGGTGGACATGCGCCTTGACCCGAGGGTCCGCGTACGGCGCCACCATCCGCTCCAGGACCTCGTCGGCGTAGCCGCGCATGCCCTCCCGCAGGAGGCGGTCGGCCGTCGTGTTCCGGGTGCGGGCGGCCTCCGGAGTGTCCGCCGCCGGGAAGGTGTCGGCGAGGACCAGACCCCGGACGCGGTCGGGGAACCGGGCGTAGCAGTCCATCGCGATCTGGCCGCCCATCGACAGGCCGGCCAGCACGAACGTCTCCACCCGCTCCTTGTCCAGCAGGGCCTCGATGTCGGTGGCGAAGTCCGAGAAGCCGGTGACACCGGGGGTCGAGGGGGAGCCGCCGTAGCCGCGCAGGTCGGGGGCGAGGACCCGGCGGGCGGGGGAGAACGCCTCGATCTGCGGGGCCCACATCGTGTGGTCGAAGGGGTGGCCGTGGATCAGAACAAGAGGGGCAAGGGGTGTATTGGAGGGCGTATGGGGTGGCATGTGATCGACCCTAGATCCGCTCAACTCCTCGGTGCAATAAGATCTTTGCCCTCGGTGCAATGTGGAGAGGGGGAGGGTGAGTGGGCGACTATCGGCGCATCGCCGACCGTGTCGCGGGTGATATCGCCTCGGGACGGCTCCGGCCTGGTCAACAGCTGCCCCCGCAGCGGGTGTTCGCCCGGCAGCGCGGGATCGCCGGGTCGACCGCCGGGCGGGTCTACGCCGAACTCGTGCGCCGGGGGCTGGTGGTGGGGGAGGTCGGGCGCGGGACCTTCGTGCGGGCCGCGGCGGCGGGGCCGTACGGGCAGGCGATCGTCGAGGCGGCGACCTCGGCGCCGGTGAACCTGGAGCTCAACTACCCTTCCGCGCCGGGTCAGTCGGAGTTGCTGGCCCCGGCTCTCGCGCCGCTGCTCCGTCCCGATGTGCTGGCCGAGGCGCTGCGGCCGGCCCCGGCGACGGGTACGGCGGTCGCTCGGGAAGCGGTGGCCGAGCTGCTGGCCACGCCCGCCTGGCGTCCCCACCCCGAGCGCATCCTCTTCAGCGGCAATGCCCGGCAGGCCATCGCCGCGACCCTCGCCTCCCTCGTCCGGCCGGGCGGGCGGGTCGGGGTCGAGCCGTTGACGTATCCGCTGGTCAGGGAGATCGCGGGGCGGCTCGGGGTGACGCTGGTCGCGTTGGCGGCGGACGGGGGCGGGCTGCGTCCGGAGTCGGTGCGGGCCGCGCATCGCACCGCTCCCCTCTCCGCGCTCTATCTCCAGCCGACGCTCCACAATCCGACCTCCGTGACGACGAGTGAGGCGCGGAAGCGGGAAATCGCCGATGTGGTGCGGGAGTTGGGGCTGCCCGTCGTCGAGGACCGGATCTGGTCCTTCCTTCATCCGGACTCCCCCGCGCCGCTCGCCGCCTATGCGCCCGGTCTCGTGCATGTCGTCGACGGGCTGTCGAAGCGGGTCGCGCCGGGGCTCACCGTCGGGTTTCTCGTCGTGCCGGAGGGGCGGGTCGAGGCCGTGGGGGCTGCCGTCCGGTCGGGTGGGTGGAGTGCGGGGCGGTTCGCGTTGGAGGCGGGGGTGCGGTGGATGGGGGACGGGACCGTGGGGCGGCTGGTCGCCGCCAAGCGGGCGGACGCGGCGGCCCGACAGCGGCTGGTGGGTGAGGAGTTGGGCGGTTTCTCCGTACGGGCCGATCCGCTCACCTACTACGCCTGGTGGGAGTTGCCCGCGCCCTGGCGGGCCGACACCTTCACGGCCGCCGCGGCGGCGCACGGGATCGCCGTCACGCCGGGAACCGCCTTCAGCGTCGATCCGAAGGTGACCCCGGACGCGGTCAGACTTGGGCTCGCGTCGGCTGCTGTGCCCGATCTGCGGCGGGCGTTGCGGACGCTCGCCTCTCTCGCAGGAGGCGTAGGAGCAGGAACTCCCGTACGGGGCGGGCGTATCGGGTGAGCCAGGCCAGCGCGGCCACGGTGAGGCCCACGCCCAGCAGGAGCCAGGCGACCTTGCGCAGGGTCGCGGTCAGGGCGTCGTAGATCGCGCCGCCCGCCGCGCCGGAGAGCTCGGCCGGCAGGTCGGCGACGGTGAAGTGGCGGCCGATCGCGAGCGCGAGGCCGAGCAGCGCGCCGCCGAGGGCCGTGCCGAGCGCGGTCGCGGTGATCGCGCGGCGGCGGCGCACGGCGACGGCGATACCGGTGACGGCGAAGACGGCGGCGGCCACGGGAAGCCAGAAACCGGCGACCTCGAGCACGTGGAACTCCCTCCGGAGCGGGCCCAGTTCACCGGCCGGGAGAAGCTCGACCCGGGTGTGCTGGACGGGGATGTTGTTCGCCAACGAGACGTTCTCGTGGGCGAGTTGGTGTTTGACGCTGGCGGTGACGGGGGCGAGGTCGACGGTGACCGTGCCGGGCTGTCCCTCGTCCTGGAGGGCGTGCAGGACGGCTTCGTGGGTGACCCGGTTGCCCTCGTCCCAGGCCACGCGGAAGGCCTCGGTCTTGGTGAACGAGCGGACCGCGTCGTGTACGAACGGCGCCATCACGCCCTGGGTCGCGCTCATCCGGACCCCGCCGACCCTGGCCCCGCCGATCTGGACCCCGCCCACCTGGATCTCGCGCAGGATGCCCGCGCCGACGGTGTCCGCGATCACGTTCCGTACGTCCGGGTTCGCGGCGAGGGGCGCCATCGTCGTGACGTAGCGGCCGGAGTCGGTCAGGCCGTACGCCGCCCAGGCCGCCAGCGCGCCGAAGGGCGTGAGGAAGCAGGAGAGGGCGACGAGTACGGCCGACAGGGCGCTCCGGAGACGTGGGGGCACCTCCTCAGGACACGGCCGGGGGGCGTCGTATGCGAGCGGGTCGAGGTTTTTTGACTGCATATGGGTCAAATGTCAAACCTGATGGGTGGGGGTGGTCCCGGAACCCTTGGCGGAACCGGGGAGTCCGCTCTCCGGTGGAGGCTTCACCCGAACGGGTGTTTCCTGGAGCTGGGGAGAAGGAGGCCGAACATGCGCACCACTCCGGCCCTGCGGACTCTGGCCGCGGCCCTGTTCACCGGTGGCACCCTCGCCGTCGCGGCGGCGGGCACCACGGCGGTGGCAGCACCGTCAGCACCGGCCGCACCGTCTACGTACGCCGAAGGACATGGCGGTGGCGGCGGTGGCGGCAGTCCGATCTGGGGCACCATCGTGTCCCGCACGGATCTGAACGTGCGGGAGTCGCCCACCACCCGTTCCCCTGTCGTCGACTCGCTCTCACCGGGCAGTCAGGACCGCGTCCAATGCGTGGTCAGGGGACAGAGCGTCAACGGAAATCCCGACTGGTACTGGCTCGTCGGCGCGCAGGCCTGGGCCAGCGCCGCGTTCGTCGACACCGGCGGCCAGGGCGTGCCGTCCTGCTCGGACCCGTGTCCGGGGTGGCGCGACGGCGGCGGCAACAACTCGGGCAACTCCAACTGGAACAACGACCCGAACTGGAACGACAACAACTCCTCGTGGAGCACCTCGGCCTCCGGGTCGTGGAGCGCCTCGGGCTCGTGGAGCTGGAGCTCCTCCGGTTCGTCGAGCGGCGGCGGCATCTGGAACTGGGCGCCGTAGAGCGGTCGTAGCGAAGGGATCGTGGGGAACGGCGTGGGCCCCGGCACCAACTCGGTGCCGGGGCCCACGTGTTGCTGTCCGTGTCTGGTCAGCGGATGCGGTTGCCCTCTCCGTCCTCGCGTGTGTAGTAGCGGTAGAAGAAGACGAGGAAGACGGCCGCCGTGGTCGCGAGACCGAGGGCCGCGGAGCGCAGCACGCTCTCGCCGGTCTGGCTGTAGAGGAAGCCGAGTGCCGCGCCCGCGAAGCCGGACTTGACCAGCGAGTGCAGTTCGCGCTTCAGCAGCGGGGCGAACCGCGCCACCGCCAGGCACAGCACGATGAACGCGAGCGCCGTGACGAAGCCGAACAGGAGGTTCCAGCCGGTGATGGGGCCGCCGCCGCGACGGTTGGCCGCCGCCCAGTAGCCGTAGACGAGTCCCAGGACGACCGGGATGCCGACCTTCGCCACGCGGTGGACGCGGGCGTCGAAGATGTCGGGCAGATTGCTGGTGAATCCGCCCCGGCCGGTGGTGTTGCCCGGGCCGGTCATTCCGCCGGGCGTGGGTGCCGCATGAGCCATGAGAGCACTCCTCTCTCTCCCCGTACTACCAATGCACACCCCGGCGGAGGCGGTGGCAAGTCGGCGTGCGGCCCGGGTTGCCCCGTGTTTCGCTGGGGCGCATGAAGCTCGTACTCTTCGGCGCCACCGGCATGGTCGGCAGCCGGATCGCGACGGAGGCGTCGGCCCGCGGCCACCAGGTCCTGGCGGTCAGCCGCTCCGGCCAGTCGCCGGTCCCCGGGGTCACCGCCACGGCGGCCGACGCGACGGACCCGGAGAAGGTGGCCCAGCTGGCGCGCGGCGCCGACGCGGTGGCCTCGGCGTGCGTACCGCCGCGCGACGGCAGCGATCCGCGCGGACCGTTCCTCGCCCTGAACGAGGCGCTCGTGGCGGGTGTCCGTGCGGCCGGTGTCGGGCGGCTGCTGGTCGTGGGCGGCGCCGGCGGTCTGGAGGTCGCCCCAGGGCAGGCCCTCAGCGACCAGCCCGGTTTCCCCGAGGCCTACCTCCCGGAAGCCCACGCGCACCGCGACGTCCTCGCCTACTACCGCACCCTCGACCTCCTCGACTGGACCTACGTCTCCCCCGCCGCCGAGATCGCCCCGGGCACCCGTACCGGCCGCTTCCGCGTGGGCGGGGACCAGTTCATGACCGATGACCAGGGCCGCAGCCTCATCAGCGCCGAGGACTACGCGGTCGCGTTCGTCGACGAACTGGAGCAGGACGCCCACCCGCGCGCCCGGATGTCGGTCGCGTACTGATGTCCGGCGCAGACTGACGGCTGTGAGCGGCCGCGGACACAGACCGGTGCGCCATGGCGACCTCGGGCGCTCCCCGCTCGGCGCCGGGCTGCCGCGCGCCGGGGACTCCGACGCGATCCGCCGTCAGCACCTCCTGCGGGTGCGCGGGCGCAGCGTCGCCTGGGTGCCGCCGCTGCTGGTGCTCGTCAGCATCCTGCTCGTCGACTGGTACACCGGCGGTGAGTTCCGGACCGTCTCGTGGATCGTGCTCGTGCCCGGGATCGCCGCGGCGATCTGCGGGGTGCGCGGCACAGCCGTGTTCGCGGTGCTGGGACTGGCGACCTACGTCCTCGCCGACCACGCCTGGCCGCGCCAGTACCAGACCGGGCTGCCCGACTTCATCCTCGTCGGGGTCGGCGGCGCGCTCGCCGTGCTGGCCTGCGCGGTCCGGGTGCGCGGCGAGCGTCGCATGCTGCACATGCGGGATGTCGCCGAGACCACCCGGCGCACGCTGCTGCGCCCGCTGCCGCCGGGCTGGGGCGGCCTCGACCACGCGGCCGTCTACCTTGCCGCGGACGCCGTGGCCCGTGTCGGCGGCGACTTCTACGACATCCAGCCCGGCCCGCACGGCACCCGCGCCCTCGTCGGTGACGTCCAGGGCAAGGGGCTCGGCGCGGTGGAGGCGGCGGCCGCGCTGCTCGGTACGTTCCGTGAGGCGGGGTACCACGAGCGGGAGCTCGCGACGGTCGCCGCGCGGCTGGAGACCCGGATCCACCGGCACGGGCTGCATCTCGCGGCCCTCGACCCCGAGGACGACGACCGTATCGACCGGTTCGCGACCGCCGTCCTGTTGAGCTTCCCCACCGCCGAACCGGACACCGTCGAGGTCGTCAACTTCGGTCACGAACCCCCGTTGGTGGTCGGTCCGTTCGGCGTACGGTCGCTGCCGCCCGGGCACGGACTTCCGCTCGGGCTGGGCGAGTTGGCCCACATGGACGGGCCGCCGCCGACACTCCGGATCACGCTCGCGCCCGGTGAGACCCTCCTCGTCGTCACGGACGGCGTGACGGAGGCGCGGGACGGGGCGGGCGTCTTCTACCCGCTCAAGTCCCGCGTGACGGAAGGCGTTTCGGCCGATCCGCGGCTCGCCGAACCGTCCCGCCTCGTCGCCTACGTCCGCGACGGCACGCTGCGCCACAGCGGCGGACATCTCGCCGACGACACCACGATCTTCGCGGTACGGCGGATGTGACATCACCCTTTGCAGCAGCAGAGGTTGAGCAGAGGTTACGGTGCTCAGGTATGAAGTGAATGACGTGGTTGTTGTGTTCGCTGTGTTCGACGGTTCGGGGGAGGGCGTATGCCTGGAACGGTGCTGCTGCTCGCGGCCTCGCCGGTGGGCAGGGGGCGCCTGGTGGACGCGGCGTCCGTGCTGCCCGTCCTCGCGGCCGTCGCCCCCGGTGTGCTGTCCGGCACGGAGACCGCCAACGTTGTCGAACTCGCCGACCCGTTGGAGCCGCAGGCTGTCCTGACCCGGCTGCGGGCCGCCGCGACAGCGCCGGGTCCGTTGACCGTGTTCATCACCGGGCAACTCCAACTCGACCGGAAACAGCACCTTCCGCACCTGGCGCTGGCGCGTACGACTCCGGCGACCGTCCGGTACACCGGGTTTCCGTGGGCCTGGGTCCGGGAGGAGTTGCGGTTGCGGGCACCGGGGACGACGACGTTGCTGCTCGACCTCCATGCCGACGCGGAGACCTGGCAGTGGCTGCGCGTCCATCCACTCGACTCGGGCCGCACGAACGCGGTTTACGGTCGCATCGCACCGCCGCCTGCTCGGCGGGGGGTGGCTGTGCCGTCGTACATGAAGGCGGTCGCGACGATTCTGCGCAGCGGGTGGCGTCCGCCGGTTGAGGAGTTGCATCAGCAGGCGTTGGGGCGGCTGGGGGCGGAGGGGTACGCGGATGTGCTGTTGTCCGCGCCGGGGGGTGCCGCGCCAGTTGTTGCCGTACAGGGTGTCGGTGTGCCGGGTGTTGGTGCGCTGGGTGTTGCCGTACCGGGTGTGGGTGCGTCGGGCGTTGGTGCGTCGGGTGTTGCCGTACCGGCTTTTGCCGCGCCGGGTGTTGGTGCGGGCGTCCCTGGGGGCTCCGCCCCCAGACCCCCATCGGCCCTGAAGGGGCCTCGTCCTCAAACGCCGGACGGGCTGGATTTTGCCGGCGTGAGTGGAAAGAGCGTGCCGCGAGGGCAGGAGGGTGCGGGCCTGAGTGGGAAAAGTGCCGCTCAGGGCGAGGTCAGTGAGCTGCGGAGCCAGGGCAGTGCGCCGCGGGGCCCGGAGGATGCACGGCGAAGCCAAGACGGCGTGCCGCAAGCCCCGGAGGGTGCAGGGCGAAGCCGGAACAGCGCGGCGCCAGGCCAGGAGGACGCAGCGCCAAGCCAGGAAGGTGCGCCACCAACCCAGGTAGGTGCGCGGCGAAGCCAATATGGCGCCCCGCCGAGCGCCGACAACGCCCCGACAAGCCAATATGGCGCCCCGTCAAAACCCCACAACGCCCCCACAAGCCACGACAATGCCGCGCCAAACCCCGACAGCGCCCCGCCAAACCCCGACAGCGCCCCGCCAAACCCCGACAACGACCCGCACATCGCCGTCGCCTCCGCCGCGCAAGCCGGGCGTCATCTCGATGCCGATGCCCTTGCCGCCGAGCACGAGCAGGCCGCCGTACGGGCGCACGGGCGGGGTTCCGAAGAAGCGCTGCACTGGATCGAAGTGCGGGCCGATCTGGCGATGTTGGCCGGGGATCCGGTGCGCAGTTGCCGGGCCTGGCTCGCGGTGGCGGTCGCGCGGCTGGCGGTGGGGCAGGCGCCGGGTACGGCGGCCGTCGAGGCGGCTGTGGACCGGGCTCATCATCAGTGGGGGCAGATCCACGACCCCGCTCCCGCCCGTGAACTCGGCCTCACACTCGCCGAGTTGAGGAGCCGGGTGCCAGGTCGCCGTGCGGGTGCGCTGGATCATGTACGGAAGCAGCTGCTCGAACTTCAGTCGTAGGGCTGGGCCCATCTACCGCCTGGCCAACGCTCACCGGGGACTCGCGCGGGCGGGTGCGCTGGATCATGTGCGGAAGCAGCTGCTCGAACTTCAGTCGTAGGGCTGGGCCCATCTACCGCCTGGCAGCGCTCACTCGGTGTCCGTTCGGGCCAACTCCACCCGCAGGGCCGTCATTTGCATGTCCAGTGCGAACTCGAAGCGTTCGTCGAAGGTGCCGGCGATGACGTAGGCGGAGGCCTTGCGCAGGGCCGGGAACGCGTCGTCGTCGAAGGCCAGTACGGGGTCGGGGGCGTCGGCGGACTGGGCCTGCTGTTCCTGGGTGATGCCCAGGATCAGGTAGAACACGGTCCAGTTCGCCCAGGCCGCTGTCCGGGGTGGGAAACCCGCGTCCAGCAGGGTCTGGATCATCGTGTCGCCCAGGCGGTACGTGTTGATCTCCGTGGTCGCGATTCCTGAGAGCAGGCGTGCTCCGTCGCGGTGGGCCAGGAGGGCTCGCCGGCTCCAGTGGGCGAGGGCGCGGAAGCGGTCGTCCCACTGCGTGGGGAGGTCGGTGACGTCCAGTCCCGCGAGGATGGCGTCCGACATGAGGACGAGCAGTCGCTGCTTGTTCTCCACGTGCCATCGGACGGTGTTGTGCTGCACGCCCAGCCGGTCCGCGACGGCCCGCATGGTCACCTTGTCCAGGCCCTGCTCGTCGAGCACGTCGACTGCCGCATCGACGACCTCCGCACGGCTGATGCCCATGGTGCCTTCCTCCATCCTCCGTGACTGCTCTTGTCCGGTGGCCAACAATATCGGCGAACGCTCTTGTCCACTGGACAAGTGGGCGATACCGTTCAGTGCCCGAGAGGTGAGGAGTGGGCTGTGTTCCTGGATCCTGAGTTTCTTCCTGTTTATGAGTCCCTGCCGGAGATGGACGTTTTCGCCGATGTGCCGGGGGCCCGCGTGGCGCTGCTCGCGGCCAGCGGTGATGGCAAGTCGGACGGCGAGGTGAACGTCGAGGACCGTGAGGTCGTCGTGGAGGGCGTGGAGGGCGCGGAGGGCGCGGAGGGGCACACGCTGGGCCTGCGGGTCTACACCCCCGTTTCCAGGAGCGACGCCCCGCTGCCCGTCGCGGTCTGGATCCACGGGGGCGGGTTCGTCCTCGGCGGGCCCAACGCGGAGGACGCCACCTGTCGGCGGCTGGTCGCGGAGCTGGGTATCGCCATCGTCGCCCCGGACTACCGGCTCGCCCCGGAGCATCCCTACCCCGCCGCGTTCGACGACTGCTACGCCGCGCTGCGCTGGGTCGTCGACGAAGCGGACGCCCTGGGAGTCGACGTAGCGAGGCTGGCATTGGGCGGGCACTCCGCCGGTGCCGCCCTGGTGGCGGCTGTGGCGCTTGCCGCCCGTGATCGGCAGGGGCCGCGCATCAGGTACCTCCACCTCGGATATCCGGTTCTCGACGACCGTCTGGAGACCGAATCGGCCCGGGCCGTCACCGATCCGAAACTCTTCAACCGGCAAGGGGCGGCGGCCGGTTGGGAGTTCTACCTCCAGGGGAGCGATCCGGAGGCCGGTTACGCCGTGCCGGGCCGGGCGAAGGACCTGAGGGATCTGCCGGCCAGCTACATCCTGGTCGACGGGGTCGATCCGGCACGGGACGAGGCGCTGGAGTTCGCCGCCCGGCTGAGCGCGGCCGGCAACTCCGTCGAACTCCACCTCGTACCCGGCGTACCGCACATGTTCGACGTCCTGGCCCCGGGCATCCGCGCCAGCCGCCGGGCCGTAGCGGCCTGGACTTCCGCGTTCGCCCACGGGATCGGAGCGTCACGATGACGATGAATCAGCAGGTCGTCATCGCGGGAGCAGGGCCCGTCGGGCTCTGGCTGGCCGCGGAGCTGCGGCTCGCCGGCATCACGGTCACCGTCCTGGAGCCGCGCCCGGAGCGCGATCCGAACTCCAAGGCGCTCACCGTCCACCCCCGCACCATCGAGCTGCTCGCCTCCCGCGGCCTGGAGCAGCCCTTCCTCGAAGAGGGCCTGCACATCCCCAGCGGGCACTTCGCGGTCCTCGACAGCCGGCTCGACTTCGGCCTGCTGGAGACCGACTTCCCGTTCACCCTGGCGCTGCTCCAGAGCCGTACCGAGGAACTGTTCGAGATCCAGGCCCGGGCGGCCGGCGCGGACATCCGCCGCGGCCACCGCGTCACCGGTCTGACCGAGACCCCCGACTCGGTCACCGTGCACATCGAGGGCCCCGACGGCCCGTACGACGAGGAAGCGCTCTACGTCGCCGGCTGCGACGGCACCCGCAGCACGGTCCGCACGAGCGCCCAAATCCCGTACCCGGGCGATGACTTCACCGTGCTGGGCTTCCTCGGTGACGTCGTCCTGGACGAGCCCCCGCCCGGTGTGGCGTTCAGCAGGACCGGCATCGACGGCCTCCTGATGATCGTCGCGCTGCCGGGCGGCCTGCACCGCATCGTGGGCACCGTGCCCTCCGACGTCCGCACCGACTGGCCCGGCGACCTCACCCTGGAGGAACTGCGGGCGAACGTCCGGCAGGTCACCGGTACCGACTTCGGTCTGCACTCGCCTACCTGGCTGTCCCGCTACAGCAACACCAGCCGCCAGGCGGAGAGTTACGTCAAGGGCCGGGTGGTGCTCGCCGGTGACGCCGCCCACCAGCACATGCCCGCGGGCGGGGTGGGGCTCAACGTCGGCGTCCAGGACGCCACCAACCTCGGCTGGAAACTCGCGGCCACCATCCAGGGCCGGGCGCCGGCCGGCCTGCTCGACACGTACCACGACGAGCGCCACCCGGTCGGCGCCGACCTGCTGGAACACACCGCCGCCCAGACGGCCCTGCTCTCCGCGTTCACCCCCGACGGCCAGCGACTGCGTTCACTGCTCAGCAAACTCGTCGCCGAGCAGCCGGAGCTGAGTCGGACCCTGGGCGAGCGCCTGTCCGGGCTGCACGTCGCCTACGACGCCCCCACCGCCGACGCCCACCCGCTCACCGGCCGACGGGCGCCGAACCTCACCTTCACCGACGGCGGCGACACCGTGTTCGCCCTGCTGCGGACCGGTCGCTACGTCCTGCTCGACCTGCGCGGCCTCCGCGACGACCGCGACGACCGGGGAACGTCCCTGGCCACCGCCGAGGACGGCACCTTGGTCGGCTCCTTGGCCGGTCCCTTCGTCACCCGCACCGGCACGCTCACCGGGGACCACGCCCCATGGGCGCACGTCAGCGCCGCGCTCATCCGCCCCGACGGGCATGTGGCCTGGGCGACCGAGGAGGACGACCCCGGAAAGCTCGCGGCCGTCACCCGCGGGGCCCTCGACCGGGCCGCGCTCACCGGCGCCGACTGCTAATGGTCCCGACCACCAGCGGTCGCGACCACCGACGGTCCCGACCGCACCGGCTCAACTCGCCCTCTCCTCAACGCCCTTGGGAGTACACATGTCCGCGGAAATGATCAACCCCCCGACGCTCGCCCCGCCCGTGATGAACCTCTACACGCAGGTCGTCGCCGCGACCGGCACCCGGTTCGTGGCCATCGCCGGGCAGGTCGCCATCGACACCGAGGGGCAGCTCGTCGGCCCCGGCGACTTCGCGGCCCAGGCCGAACAGGTCTTCCGCAACCTCAGGGCCGCCCTCGAAGCGGCCGGCGCCACCCCGGCGGACCTGATCAAGATGACGATCCATGTCGTGGGCCACCGCCCCGAGATGATCGACACGGTCTTCACGGCCGGCAGCAAGGCCTTCGACGGCGAGTGGCCGCTCCCGGCCAGCACGTACCTCGGCGTCGAGGCGCTCGGCCTGCCGGAATGGCTCATAGAGGTCGACGGCTACGCGGTCATCGCCTGACGCGGAGCCACCCCGGCGGACTCTGGACTCTGGCTGGTTCACCACTCCGGCTAGTTCACCGTCAGGATCTCCAACGCGCCCGACACCAGGGTCCGTACCCCCGGTACGACCGTCACCAGGTCGGGTGCGAAGTTGGGGCTGTGGTTGCTGGGGACCGCGTGGAACTTCTCCATCAGGTCCGTGCCGGGCGCCGCGTCCCACACCTCCGCCGGGGTGCTCGTCACGAACCAGTAGGAGTACGGCACCCCGTCCGGGACGAGGCGGGGGAAGTCCTCGCTGCCCGTCGCCGGGCCGGGGTCGAAGACCGTGCCCGCGCCGAGGACCTCGGTGTGCACGGCGCCGATCCGGCGGTCGGTGTCCGCGTCGTTGACCATCGTGGGCAGGCTGGTGCCGATGGTCACCTCGGGCTCGCGCGGGCAGCCCGCGGCGAGGCACTCGCCGGACGCGATACGGCGGATCGCGGCGATCATCCGCTCCCGCACGTCGTCGGACTGGGTGCGCAGGTTGAGGGAGATCCGGGCCTCGGTCGGGATGATGTTGTGCCGGGTGCCCGCCTCGATACGGCCCACGGTCAGGACCGCGGAGTCACGGGCGGCGATCTCCCGGGAGACGACCGTCTGAAGGCGGGTGACCAGGTACGCGGCGGTGACGACCGGGTCGACCGTCGCCTCGGGGCGGGAACCGTGGCCGCCGAGGCCGTGGACGACGATGTCGATGTCCGTCGAGGCCGACATGATCAGGCCGGGCACGTGCGGGTAGAACCCGGCGGGACCCGGCGCCGCGTGCTGGGCGAGCAGCACGTCCGGGCGCGGGACGCGCTCGTACAGGCCGTCGGCCACCATCGCCGCCGCGCCCGAACCCGTCTCCTCCGCGGGCTGGCCCACCAGCACCAGCGTCCCCGACCAGGTGTCCCGCCCGGCGGCCAGCGCCTGCGCGGCACCGGTCAGCCAGGTCACGTGCAGGTCGTGCCCGCAGGCGTGCATCACACCGGGGACCGAGGAGGAGTACGACAGCCCGGTCTCCTCCCGCACCGGCAGCGCGTCCATGTCGGCGCGCAGCAGCACGGTCGGGCCGTCGCCGTTGCGCAGCACTCCGGCGACGCCGGTGCCGCCGATGCCCTCGACGGTGTCGTAGCCCGCCTTGGCGAGGCGCTCGGCGAGCTTCGCGGCGGTGCGGTGTTCGCCACCGGACAGCTCGGGGTGGCGGTGCAGGTCCCGGTAGAAGTCCTCCAGGTCGGGGACCGGGAGGTCGGCGGTGAGGTCAAGTGCGGTGCGCGCGGCGGGGGATGAGGTCACGGGGGCAGCGTATGCGGGGCGGGTGTGAAGGAGCCCGGGCGGCCGGGGGCGTGGTGCGGGGACGGGACCGCTCACGATCGGGTTCCAGTCGTCCGGTGTGGGAGATGCCACGACCGGGACGTGAGACCGGAGTACTGCTCGGTACACCCTTCTGACCAGGGCGATCGATCCCGAATGGGGCGGGGGAGCCGTTCGGCGTCACCCATCCTTCATCTCGGGGCAACCCCCGGCGGGTGCTCGCCGACGGCGGCCGCACGCTGCTCGGCGCGTCCGGCCGTACCTGGCGTACCTGGGACGTGACCACCCACCGCGCCATCGGCTCGGGCCGGGTGCCCGGTGGCACGGGCACCCGGGCACCCGGGCACCCGGTGGCACGGTCACCGACGCCGACCCCTCCGCGCACGTCCTCGAAGTCACCGAGGACGACGGCGCGCTGCGGCTGTGGAACACGGCCACCCGGCGCTGGACCGCCGGCTCCACCCCGCACGACCCCGGTGACATCCACTTCACCGCCGACCTCGCCCGACCGACCGTCCCCGCCGACACCCTGCCCCTGATGGCGTTCGGCCCGGCCGGCACCCGGTTCCCGTACGGCGTCTCGGCGCCGGGCCGCAGCGTGGTGGCGCAGCCGTTCGGGGTGTGGGACGTGACGCACCGGCGGGCCCTGGCTGCGCTCGACCTGCCCGGCTGAGCGGTCGTCGCGGTCACGCTCGGGCCGGACGGCGGACACGCCCTCCACGCCGTCCGCACCACCGCCCTCGGCGAACTCGCCGACGAGACCTGGGACTTCGCGCGCGGGCACCGGACCGCGGTCCTCACCGGCGTCAACGGCGTCACCGGCAGCCACCTCGCCGTCCGCCCGGACGGGGGCTGCTGGTCGGCGAGGGGCGGGTGGCCGCGCTGCCCTCGGGCCGGTCCACCGGGCACGACCTGGTGCAGGGCGGCCAGATCGGCGCGCTCGCCTTCGGCGCCGACGGCTCCACCCTCGCGGTCGGCGGTGCGGGCGACAGCCTGCAGCTCTGGGCCGTGGCCACCCAACAGCCGCTCAGCAGCGCCCCGTTGACGACCCCGGGCAAGGCGATCACCTCGCTGGCCTTCAGCCCGGGCGGCAGCACGGTGTACGCGGGCAGCGCCCATGTCCCGCTCCAGCGGACGTACGTGCCGGACGCGCCGGACGCGCCGTACCGCCGCGTCTGCCGAGCCGGATGCCTCTCCTCAGGATGCTTCTCACCCGTACGGCCCAGTCCACGCGGCCGCTCCGCCACGCCGCTGATCCACTGATGAACAACAAAGGGGGCCGGTAGACCCACTAGGACCCACCGAAGGAAGTGCCGCTCATGGCTGTCCCTGCATCCAACCTGGCCATCAACTTCACCCAGGGACTGAACGACGCCTGGTCGAAGGTCGCGCAGTTCGTGCCCAAACTCGTCGGTTTCCTGGTCGTCCTGGCCATCGGCTGGTTCGTGTCGAAGATGATCGCCCGCGTCCTGGACCGGGTGCTGCGCAAGGTCGGCTCGGAGAAACTCTCCGAACGGGCCGGTACGGCACGGATGTTGCGGGACTCCAAGTACGACATGACCGGCATCGTCTGCAAGATCGTGTACTACGCGCTGATGCTGATCACCTTGCAGCTCGCGCTCGGCGTCTTCGGCGCCAACCCGGTCAGCACGATGATCAACGGCATCGTCGCCTGGCTCCCGCGCGGCATCGTCGCGGTCGTCCTGGTCGTCGTCGCGATGGCCATCGCCAACGCGGTCCGCGGGATCGTCGGCAGCGCCCTCTCCTCGATGGCGTACGGCAGGATGCTCGCGACCCTCGTCTGGGCCTGCATCGTGGCGCTCGGTGTGATCGCGGCCCTCGGCCAGGCGGGCATCGCGACCTCGGTCACCCAGCCGGTGCTCTACGCGGCCCTCGCGACCGCGGCCGGCATCCTGATCGTCGGCGTCGGCGGCGGCATGATCGGCCCGATGCGCCAGCGCATGGAACGCATGCTGACGGCGGCGGAACGCGAGACCACCAACGCCAAGGGCAGCCTCACGGCCTACCAGGCGGGCCGCGACGACGCGATGGCCAACCAGCCGGTGCGCGAGCGGACGGACATGGGCACGGACATGGGGACCGACGGACGACGGGACATGCCGGGGTCGTCGGGCATGTGACCGGAGCGGGTAGCTCTACCGGGCCACGTGGAGATGCAGCACCCGCGTGGCCTGGTGGGCCGGACGGGTCTCGGCCGCTTTGGCCGGGCTCGCGGCGGCCGCTCCGATCAGGGCGGCGACAGCGATGACGGCGGCGCAGAATCCTCTGACGTAACGCGCGGACATACCAACCTCGCAACGACAGTGACAGCGACAGTGAGAGCAACGGTGACAGCAACGAGTTAAGCACGCTTAATGCGTGCCTAACTTAGAGGGTGGGAGTGGGCAACGGGAAGGGTTTCAAGGGGAGTTGAGCCATCGGAAACCCTTTTTCAGTCACCCCGGCGCTGCTCCGGCAGCAGGCCGTGCCGGTGGATCAGCCAGCTGATGGCGGTCAGTCTGCACACCGCGTAGTCGTGCCCGACCGGCTCCCGCCAGTCCAGCTCTGCGAGCGCGTCCAGGAAGCCGAGCGCGTAGTCCGTGAGGTCGGCGTGGTCCGGGGGCGGCGGTACGAGGTCGGGGCCGGCCGCCGACAGGCGTTCGCGCAGTTCAGCCACGTGCTGGTCCACCGCGGCCGTGAAGGCAGGCTCGAAGGCGAACTCCGCGAAGCGGGGCCCGTACGCGCTGCTGATCTTGGCCAAAGGGGACATTTCTTCACCGTACGGCAGGCGGGTGCGGGTGGGTTACGTGATTCCAGTCACCGGAATACCACGGAGTGATTACGCTCGGCGACAGGCCGTAACTACTCGGAGGTGGCTGTCGCATGGTCCACGTTCGCCAACTCGACCCGAGCGCGTCCCCGTTGGACTACTTCGGCTTCGAGGCGCGCCGCCTGCGCGAGGCGGCGGGGATGACGCTGGAGCAGCTCGGCAAGGTGATCTATTGCACGGGCTCGCTGATCGGACAGGTCGAGACGGCCTCGAAGGTCCCGAGCCGGGTCTTCGCCGAGGCCCTCGACGCGGCGTTCATGACGGACGGCTTCTTCAGCCGCCTGCTCGGCCTGGTGCTGCGCAGCCAGCTGCCGAACTGGTTCCAGCCCTACGCCGAGATGGAGGCGAAGGCCGCCTTCATCTCCACATACCAGTGCCAGGTGGTCTACGGCCTGCTCCAGACCCCGGAGTACGCGGCGGCGCTGGTGGCCGTCGACCACCCGGACAAGGTCGAGGAACTGGTCGCGGCGCGCATGGAGCGCCAGCGCATCCTGGAGCGGACCCGGCCGCCCGCGGTGTGGGTGATCCTCGACGAGGCCGTGCTGCTCCGCGAGGTCGGCGGCCGTGAGGTCATGCGCGGCCAGCTCGCCCGGCTGCTGACCTACCGGGACCACCCCTGGGTGAACATCCAGGTGCTGCCGTTCACCGCGGGCGTCCACACCGGGATGGTCGGCTCCTTCAACCTCTTACGCTTCGACGCCGACCCCGACATCTACTACTCCGAGAGCTACGACCGGGCGCACATGACCGCCGACCCCGAGGTCATCAGGGAGCGTTCGGTCAAATACGCCCGCCTGCAGGCCGACGCCCTCCCGGTGGAGGAGTCGTACGACCTGATCGCGGACCTTCATCAACTCACTTCCCGTGTAACTGAGTTACCGGCCAGTCCGTAACTCGGCTTACTGGCATGATTAATCGCATGGTGAGACGGGACGACCCGGAAGTCATCGGGCGCAGGGTCCAGCAGTTGCGGCACGAACGCGGGCTAACCCAGCGGCAGTTGGCCGAGCCCGCCTACACACCCGCGTACATCTCCACGCTGGAGGCCGGCCGGGTCCGCCCCTCCGACGACGCGCTGCGGCACCTCGCCGACCGACTCGGCGTCGCCTACGACGAGTTGGCGACCGGCCGCCCCGCCCATCTCGCCACCGAACTGCGGCTGCGCCTGACCGAGGCCCAACGCACCCTGGCCACAGGGGAGTCGGAGGAGGCCGCCGAGCAGTACGCCGATCTCCTTGCGGAAGCGGAGTCGCTCGGGCTGGCCGACGAGGAGGCCGTGGCACTGCTCGGGCTCGGCGAGTGCGGCCTCGACACCGGTGACCTCACCGCCGCCCGCCTGCACTTCGAGCGCGCCGAGCAACGCCTGGCCGACGAGCCGCTCCCCTCCCGCGTGCCCGCCATCCGGGGCCGTGCGGTCGCCCACTACCTCACCGGTGAACTCCGTTATGCCGTCTACCTGTTGGAGTCCACCCTCGACGAACTGAACCGCGGCGGCCTGCACGACCCCGACGCCCTGCTCCTCCTCTACGCGAGCGCGATAGGGCCGTACATGGACATGGGCGCGCACGCGAGGGCGGCCCAGGCAGCCGAGTTGGCGCTGGCCCTCGCGCCGCAGGTCGCGGACCCGGCGCTGCTCGCGCGGATGCACCGCTCGGTGGCGCGTACGCTGATCGCCGAGGGCAAGGTCGCGGAGGCGGACGCCTCGCTCGTGAAGGCCGCCGATCTGTACCGGCAGCTCCAGTTCCGCACCGAACTCGCCAACTGCCACTGGATGCGCGGCTACGTCTACGCCCAGGACGGCGAACTGGAGCGCGCCGAGGTCGAGTTGAGACAGGCGCTGGCCATGCTGACGGCGAAGCGCGCGGCCCTCTACAGCAGCCAGGTCGCCGTCGAACTCGCCGACGTACTGCACAAACGCGGCAAGTCCGACGAGGCCGCCGCCCTCCTCCACGACGTCCTCAGCGACCTCAGCTCCGAACGCGGCGCCCTGCACTCCGCCGCCGCGCACCGCCTCCTCGGCATCATCGCCGAGGACGCCCGCGACACCGACGCGGCCGAGGAGCACTACGTCCGCGCCCTCAGCCTGCTGGAACGCGCGGGCGCGGCCGGCGACCTGGCCGACCTGTGCCGCATGCTCGGCGACCTGCTCCGCCGCACCGGCCGGGTGGAAGCGGCCCTGGACGCCTACCGCACCGGCCTCGGCCACCGCACCGCCCCCGGCACGACGACCCTGGGCCCGGCCCCCGCACAGCCTCCTCTTTGACAAATCGGGGATACCGCACAGCGCCGACGGTTACCGTGCGACGGAAGAGCCGAGGCGTAGTAGTGCGAAACGGGATGAGACAGGCGCGTGCGCGTGCAGAACGAACGGACCGTGGTCGACGGCCTGCGCCTGGCCGTACGCGCCATGGTCTACGCGGTCGTTGGCGGCGCGGCGCTCCTGGCCATCGCCACGGTCGTCTCCGTCCTCGGCCCGATGCTCGCGCTCGACCTCTACACCCCGGCCGTGGCCGCCTGGTGGACCGTCTTCACGGCGGTGGCGGTGCAGGGCGTGCCGTTCCTGCTGTTGGGCACGGTGGTGTCGGCGGCGATCGGCGCGTTCGTCCCCGAGCGGGTGTTCACCAAGCTCCTCCCTCGCAACCAGGCCCTCGCGGTCCCCATCGCGGGCGCGGCGGGAGTGGTCCTCCCCGGCTGTGAATGCGCGTCGGTACCGGTGGCCAGCAGCCTGATGCGGCGGGGGGTCGCTCCGGCGGCGGCCCTCGCCTTCCTCCTGTCGGCCCCGGCGATCAACCCGGTTGTCCTGGTGGCGACTTCGATCGCGTTCCCGGGTCAGCCGAAGATGGTGCTGGGCCGCCTGATCGCGTCCCTCGCGACGGCCGTGGTGATGGGCTGGCTCTGGGCGAGATTCGGCCGCGAGGAGTGGCTACGCCTCCCGAAGCGCACACACACCGCCGCGTCCTCGCCCACGGGCGTGAAGGCCTTCGTCGCCGGGTTGCAGCACGACTTCCTGCACGCGGGCGGCTTCCTGGTGCTGGGCGCGGCAGCGGCGGCGACCTTCAACATCGCCGTACCGCGCTCGATCCTGGACATCTTCACGGGTTCGTCCTGGCTGTCGCTCCTGCTGCTGGCCTTCCTGGCGGTGGTGCTGTGCGTGTGCAGCGAGGCGGACGCGTTCGTCGCGGCTTCGCTGAGCGGCTTCTCGCCGGCGGCGAAGCTGGCGTTCATGGTGGTGGGCCCGATGGTCGACCTGAAGCTGATCGCCTTGCAGGCGGGCACGTTCGGCCGCGCCTTCGCGTTCCGCTTCTCTTCGGCGACATGGCTGGTGGCGGTGGTCAGCAGCACGCTGGTGGGTTGGTGGTTGTTGTGAGGCGCTACGGCTCGGCGGTCCTGCTGTTGTTGGTGGGCGGGGCGGTGCTGCGGATCTCGCTCTTCAGCGAGCTGTATCTGCGGTACGTGCAGGCGGCGTTGCGGCCGTATCTGGTGATATCGGGTTCGCTGTTGATCCTGCTGGGCCTGGTGGCGGCGGTCAGGGGCATGCGGCAGCGGGACCACGAGGAGCACGACGACCACGAGGAGCACGGGGAGCACGGGGAAGAGGAAGAGGGGGAGGAAGCGGAGCACGACCATGGGCACTCCCACTCCCACGGCGGCCCCCGCATCGCCTGGCTGTTGACCCTTCCCGCCCTCGCCCTGCTCCTCTTCCCGCCCCCGGCACTCGGCTCGTACAGCGCGTCGCGCGAGGAGGCGCAGCGGGCGGCGCAAGGCGTGGGCACCTTCTCCGCCCTCCCCGCCGGGAAGGTGCTGGACATCTCGGTGGCCCAGTACAGCTCGCGGGCGATCTACGACACCGGCCACTCCCTCAAGGGCCGCACCCTCCGCATGACCGGCTTCGTGACCCACGGCTCCGACGGCACCTGGTACGTCACCCGCCTCCTGGTCACCTGCTGCGCGGCCGACGCGACGATCAGCAAGGTCGAGATCCGGGGCGACGAAGCCGACGGCGCTCCCCAGACGGACAGTTGGGTCACGGTCACCGGCACGTGGGTCCCCAAGGGCAGGCTCGGTACGGACGGGGCGTGGCCGCCGGTACTCAAGGCGGCTCAGGTCGAGCAGGTCAAGGAACCGGCGGATCCGTACGACAAGCGGTGACTTGTTCTGATGCTTCCGGTGATTCCCGCGCAGTAAGGGCGTTATGGTGCCTCTGATGCGCTGGGTGTGGAGCGCGTCACACATCGCTACGAAACAGGGCCGCCGGGACTGCTGTGCGGCCGTGCATCTGGGGGGCCTCATGCACGAGATGGTCAAGGGTGGGAACGTCGGTCTGGCGTCGCTGAGCGAGGACGTCGGCTCGGTGATGATGAGCCTGAGCTGGGGCAGTCCGACGGGAGAGGGCGACGCGGACGTCTCCGTCCTGCTGCTCACCGCGGACGGAAAAGTGCGCAGCGACGGGGACTTCTACTTCTACAACAACCCCGTCGCCGCCGACGGAAGCGTCCAACTGCTCGGCAAGGCACCGACGGCGGACGGCAGCGAGGACCGGATCACGTTCGATCTGACCGCTATTCCGGCGGGAGTTGACCAGATCGTGGTGGCGGCGAGCCGCTATGAGAGCGCCCGTTTCTCCGAACTCCAGGACCTGCGGCTGACGTTGGCCGACGGCTCCGGCGAAAGCCTGCTGCGCTTCGCGATCGACGATCCCGGCGAGGTCAGCGCGCTGCTCTTCGGCGAGTTCTACCGGCGGGGCGGCGACTGGAAGTTCCGGGCGATCGGACAGGGCTACGAGTCCGGACTGGCGGGCGTGGCAACGGACTTCGGCGTCGACATCGACGACGACGCGGGCACGGACGTGGACGAAGACGTAGACGAAGTAGAGGGCGCTTCCGATGCCGACGCCGGGCCGGAGTCGGAATCCCCGGTCCGTACGTCCGAAGCCGTCTCCGTGATTCCCGCGCAGCCGTCGAGCCCGGCGGTCGAGTCGGTACCCGGGGCCGGGGTTGAGGCCGCGCCGCGTCCCGCCCGTCCTCGTACGGCGAAGAAGAAGGTCACCCTGCCGAAGGTGGCCAAGAAGTCCCTCGCGGAGAACGACTCCTGGCGGGGTGCCCGGCTCTTCCCGGCGTCCGCGCTCAAGAGCGACCACGAGCGGGAGACCCGGGCGACCTCCGTGCTGCTGTCGGTGATGGCCCAAGTGCCGGAGTTCGGGCGGCGGTTGACGGCCGCGTTCGGTGCGCCGGTCGGGCGGATGGAGACGTTCACCGAGGTCACGCTGCCCAACGGCGAGTCGCCTAGGCGGCCCGACGGGGTGATCCGGGTCGAGCGCGCGGGCAAGCTGTGGACCGCGCTCGTCGAGACCAAGACGAACGGCAACCCGCTCAAGCCGGACCAGGTGCAGGCCTACGCCGACATAGCGGCCCGGCGCGGATACGAGGCCGTCATCACCCTCTCCAACGACGTGGAGCTGGAGGGCAGCCCGCTGGTGGAGGTCAAGCTCGACGGGCGGCGCAAGCACAAGGTGGCGCTCTGGCATCTGTCCTGGGCCGAAGTCGCCCACCAGGCACAGCTGTTGATCCGCCACGAGGGCGTCGGCAACGCGGCGCACGCCTGGCTGCTCCAGGAACTCCTCCACTACCTCCAGCACGAGAACTCCGGCTGCCACGGCTTCCAGAACATGGGCCGCTCCTGGGTCCCGGTGCGCAACGCGATCGACGCGGAGACCCTGTGCCAGGGCGACCCGCGCGCGGTGGAGGTCGTAGAGAGCTGGGAACGGCTGGTCCGGCAGGTGTGTCTACGGCTCGGTGGTGAGCTGGGGGAGAAGGTGCTGCCGGTACAGCGCGCCAAGCGCGGTACCGATCCGGCATCGCGACGGGCCGCGTTGGCCGACCGGCTCTGTGTCGACGGGCGCCTCGACGCCGAACTCCGTATCGAGGGCACGCCCGGTGTCCTCGCCCTCTGCGCGGACCTGCGCACCGGCAAGCTGCGCACGTCCATCGAGATCGCCGCGCCCGACCAGGGCTACCCCCTCACCTGGGCCAAGCGGCTGGTCCGCCGGCTCGCCGAGGCACCGGCCGACCTGCACGTCGAGACCCTCCTGGAGGAACAGACGGGCGGGCCGCGCGGCACGCTGGAACGCCTGCGCCCCGAACCGGCCGACATCCTCCCCAAGAACGGAGCCCAGATCACCGGCTTCCGGCTCTCCCTCTTCAGGGGCATGGGCAACACCCGGGGGACGGCTGAATCGGGCTTCATCCGCAGCGTCGACGAGTCCGTGGACCGTTTCCACGCGAGTGTGGTGGTGCATCTGGAGGGGCGGTCGGCACGGGCCCGTCGACCCGTCGACGCGTAGGTGTTGCGGGTCAGGGCGTTGGCGACGGCGCATAGTGCTGGGCCAGGTCGGTGGCGAGGTCGCGGAGGTGAGCCCTGGCCTCGGTGGGGCCGTGCACGGTGATGGCGCTCCCGAACGGCAGGAGTGCTCGCACGTCCTCCAGATGCGGGAAGCGGATCGTCACCTTGCGGCCGGTGGCGGATTCTTCATGGTCATGGTCCTGGTCATGGCCGTGGTCATGGCCGTCCGGGACGAGTCGTAGGCCGAAGATCCGTTGTGCTCGCTCGATCTGGGTCCGGTCGATGGTGGCGCTGACCTCTATCGCGTGGTCGTGCTCCCACTGATCGACGAGCGCTGCGGCGACGGTGGCCAGGGTCTGGCTCTCGCGGATCCGTCGTGGCCGGTCGACTTCTTGCCACGTCGTGATCCGTTCGAGTCGGTACATCCGTGGCACGCGGGCACGGTCGGCGACGAGGTACCAGATGCCGGCCTTGGCGAACAGTCCGTAGGGATCCACGACCAGGTCGCGTGGGCCTGACTCGCGCGGGCTGTCGTACTCGATCCGTAGCCGGCGACCGCGCCGCACCGCGCCGATCAGCGAAGCCGGAGTCGGGCCGGAAGCCCGTGCCCGACGCCAGGGGCGGCTGTCCACGTGCACGACGTCGGTGAGCGGCAGGATCTCCTCGTGAACCCGACGTGGCTGTGCGGCGGCGAGCTTGGAGAGCGCGCGCCGGGTCTCGACCGATGCGTCGAGCTCGGCACGTTGCTTCTCGTCCAGCCCGGTGAGCGACAGCTGATCACGCTCGCCCGGTGTGAGCCGCGTGAGGTCGGGCCCGGACCCGGGCAGCATGGTGACGCCTCCGAGGCGGCCCCGCTGCGCGGTCACCGGCAGACCGGCGTCGCGGAGCCAGTTCAGGTCCCGGGTGATGGTGCGAAGGGACACCCCGAGCGCCGAGGCGAGTTCCTGTGTGGTCGCGGCATCCCTCGATGCGAGGAGCACCATCAGGGAGAAGAAGCGGTCCGGGGTCACCCACCGATTTTTTCAGGAATTGCGACAGGATGCGGCGCATATCCCGGCCAGGCTGGTGGCTGCGTACCTACCACCTACCACGTACTACCTGCGAGCCTGCGAGAAGGAACAACCATGACCACCACATCCGTCGTGTCCATCGTCTACGTGAACGACGCTCCCGCCGCAGCTCGTTTCTACGGCGACCTCCTCGGCATGAGTCCCTCGTTCGAGACTTCGGGATACATCACCTTCGACCTCGGGCCGGGCGCTGACCTCGGGCTGTGGTCCGGCCAGTTCGAGGATCTGTCACCGGACGTCCCGCGCACCAGTGAGGTGTGCGTGGCCATCGACGGTGGACCCGACGAGCTCGACGCGATCTTCAAGCAGTGGCAGGCCAAGGGGGTCACGATCCTGCGCGCGCCACAGGACGTGGGGTTCGGGCCGACCTTCCTCGCGGCCGATCCGGACGGGAACCGTATCCGCGTCGCACCGGGGGGCTGAAAGGCCCTAGATCTGCACCCGCCCCTGCTTCTGCACATCCGTGAGTCGTTGTGCCCCGACCTCCAGTGCCTGCTGCATCGCGTCCACCGGCACGTTCCCCAGCCCGCCGTTCGTGACGGTGATGGTGTCGGCGCCGACGCGGACGGCGGCGGTGTCGACGGTGAGCGTGGACCGGTCGCCCTCGGGGGTGGTGCCGGTGAGGGTGAGGTGGAGGCCCTGGCGGGCGTCGCCGGCGGTGGGGAGGGTGGCCTCCGTGACGGTCACGGTCTGGGTGCCGGAGCGGGCTGTCGTCGCCGTGAAGTTCGCGCACTTCTGCGGGAGTGTCTTCAGCCAGGCCAGGGAGCGGTCCACGTCCGAGGGGGCGAACGCGGCCACCTGATACCGGAGTTGGGCCTCGTCGTCGGGGTCGTCCACGGTGGTCACCGCCTGGGTGGTGGCGGGGGTGCCGAGGAGTTCGTCGGCGTAGAGGGCGTCCAGGAGGCGTTGGCAGTCGGGGGTGGCCGTCTTCGCCTTCAGTAGCGTGTCCCGCCATGTCGCCGTGCCCTGGGTCGGGGTCCAGGGGGCGCCCAGGTCGGCCTCCGTGATCAGCGCGGCCTGTGCCTGGGCGGGGGTGAGGACGGGGGCGGCGGCCGGGGACGCGTGGGCGGCGGGGGGCGTCCGCACGGCCGAGGGGGAGGGCGCGGTCGTCACCTTGTGCAGGATGGCCTCGTTCGCGCAGCCGACGGCGGTCAGCGGGGTGCCCGCGGCGAGTGTCGCGGCGAGGAGGACACGGGCCGGGGTATGGGTCATCGAGGGTCCCTCCTGGGACGGGTGCCGTGCACGGGGTGCGTCCCCCAACGGCACCACCGCCTGCGCCTGCTCACCAGCGCGCCGGGCCGTCCGGGTGAGGGGCAGTGCTTCGGGTGCGGGCCCGGTGGCCGCGACCAGCCGAGGCGGCGCCGCAGACGACGACCTACCTGCCCCGGCACCCCCTCCCCCTCCCCCTTGCCCGTGGAACGGGTGAGCGAAGAGATCAGGCCAGCGGCACATGCCATCCGCATCAAACAATTTCCGTGCACACTCCATCCGAAGTGGTGAACACCCCAGCTCAGCAGGGTTGTACGCCCGGATCGTCCCCCATGCTGACGTCGTCTCCCCGTCCCCTCAGCGAAGGAGTACGACCATGTCCGCGACGACCGAAGAGCCCAACGCCGGCATGTTCACCCTCGGCGATCCGCTCTCCGCCGAGCCCGCCGAACCGATCGAGGTACCGGAGCACCAGGAATGGGCCCTGCCGCACGGCTTCGCCTGGGTCTTCCCCGGCGAGGGCAACCACGACGGTCTCCGTCGGCCCGTCATCATGGCCGACGGCTTCAACCTCGGCCGTAGCAGGCTCGATTGGCTCTATCAGGGGCTGGAGGGCGGCGACTACCCGTTCATCAGCGAACTGCGCCGGCGCGGCCGGGACGTGATCCTGCTCGGCTTCGAGGAACGCAGCGCGTCGATCCTGGAGAACGCGGAGGCGGCCACGGCGGCCATCCTGCGCACCAGCGCCGAGCAGGTGGGCAACACCCGCCTGGTCGTCGGCGGATTCAGCATGGGCGGCATCGTCACCCGCTACGCGCTCGCCAAGCTGGAGCGGCAGCGGATGGACCACCGGACCGCGCTGTACTTCTCCTACGACAGCCCGCACCGCGGCGCCTCCATCCCGGTCGGCGTGCAGGCGTTCTCGTACTTCATCCCGTTCCCGAACGACTTCGCGAAGCAGATGAACAGCCCGGCCGCGCGCCAGATGCTGTGGCGGCACTACGACAAGGACACCGGCAAGATCGGGGTCGCCCCGGAGCGCACGGAGTTCCTGGCCGCCCTGGAACGGGTCGGCAACTGGCCGCGGATCCCGAAGCTGATCGGTGTGGCCAACGGCCGCGCAGACGGGGTGGGCCTGCCGGACGTGGCGCCCGGAGAGGTCGCGCTGCGGATCGACCGGATCTATCCGGGCACCACCTTCTACACCCAGGCCCAGGGCGACGAGGTGACGGCCGCCTACCTCAACCGGCGCTTCCCGAAGGCCGAGCAGACCGTCACGACCAGCGGCTTCCCGGAACTGGACGGCGCGCCCGGCGGCACCCTGCACACCTACAGGATCCTCGCCGACGCGATGAAGAAACTCGGCGGCACGACGGACCTGCGGCACGAGGAGGTGTGCTTCGTGCCCTCGGTCAGCGCGGTCGCGATCCGCGACATCGAGACCCAGGACGACCTGTACGTGAACATCGGCGAACTCGCGCCGGACGAAACCGAGTTGGACGAATTCCTCTGCTCGTCCGAGACCACCGCGCACACGGCCGTCACCGAAGAACTCGGCGCCTGGCTGATCGACCGGCTCCCCGACTGACACCGACCGTCGCGACGCATCCCGTCGCGCGTAAATCCCGTCGCGGGGGCAGTCGTAGGACTGCTACCGTCCGCCGCATGAAGCGCGCCAAGCCGTTCGTGCCGTTCCCGTCCTCCTGGACGACGACGCCGGAGAGTGTCCCGGCGCGCTGACTGCTGACCCAAGTCGAAGCCCCGGGGCGAGTGCCCCGGGGCTTCGTCGTGTGGTGCTCGTCTCTCGGCCCTTTGTTCCGCGAGGAGTTCACCATGTACGACCACGACCACCGCCGTCTCGGCCGCGAACTCGACCTCTTCGACACCGACCCCCTGATGGGCGCCGGCCTGCCGTACTGGCTCCCCGACGGCGCGACCGTGCGGCACGAACTGGAGGAGTATGTACGGGAGTTGGAGTGTGCCGCCGGGTACCGGCACGTGTACTCGCCCGTGCTCGGCAAGCGGGAGCTGTACGAGATCTCCGGGCACTGGTCGCACTACAGCGAGGACATGTTCCCGCCGATGGAACTGGGCGCGGAGGAAGTCGTGCTGCGGCCCAGCCTCTGTCCCCACCACGCTCTGATCTACCGTTCCCGCTCCCACAGTTACCGCGAACTCCCCCTCCGTATCGCCGAGTTGGGCGGCATGTACCGCTCCGAACTCTCCGGCGTCCTCGGCGGACTGACCCGCGTCCGTGCCATCCAGCTCAACGACGCCCATATCTTCTGCACCCTGGACCAGGCCGTCGAGGAGGCCCGCACCGCCCTGAACCTCATCGCCCGCGCCTACGCCGACCTCGGCATCCGCGCCTCCCGCTATCGGCTTTCGCTGCCGGGGCAAGGGGAAGGGGGCGGGAAGTACGTTGCGGATCCTGCCCTCTGGCGGCGGGCCACCGCGATGCTGAAGGAGGTTCTCGACACCTCCGGGGTCGACTACGAGTCCGCCGAGGGTGAGGCCGCCTTCTACGGCCCGAAGATCGACGTCCAGATCGTGGACGGAGCCGGTCGCGAGGCCACCCTCTCCACCGTCCAGATCGACTTCCACCAGCCCGAACGCTTCGACCTGCACTACATCGGCGCCGACGGCGCGAAACACCGGCCGGTGATGGTGCACCGCAGCGTCATCGGGAGTGTGGAACGGGCGGTGGCGCAGCTGGTGGAGGAGCACGGGGGCGCGTTCCCGGCGTGGCTGGCGCCGGTGCAGCTGGCGGTGCTGCCGGTGTCGGAGGCCCAGGCGGCGCAGGCGTACGACCTCGCGGAGCGGGCCCTCGCCCAGGGGCTGCGCGTCGAGGTGGTTGCCGAGGGCAGCCTCGGTGCCCGCGTCCGGGCGGCGCGACTCGTCCCGTACCAGGCGGTGATCGGCGAACGGGAGGCCGCCGCCGGCCTGGTCGCCGTACGACTGCGGGACGGCCGTCGGGTCGAGCCGCTGGCGCCCGCCGAACTCCTGCACCACATCGGCGCCCGGGTCCGGGCGCGCGGTGCCGAGCTGTGGGCGGATGCGTAAGGTCGGCCTTGATCCGCCGAATCGTTTCTGATCGTTTCTGATCTTTTCCGAGAGGAGCCGGCCGTGACCGGTCAGCCCATCCCCGTGATCATCGACTGCGACACGGGGGTCGACGACGCGCTGGCGCTGCTGTTCGCCGTCCGGCACCCGGGCCTCGACCTGCGCGCGGTCACCTGTGTCGCGGGGAACACGGACGTGGACCAGGTCGTACGGAACACGCTGATCGTCCTGGACCACGCCGGTGCCGGTGACATCCCGGTCGCGCGCGGTGCGGCCCGGCCGCTGATCGAGCCCGCCCGTTCCGCCGCGCACGTCCACGGGCAGGACGGCATGGGCGACATGGGGCTGCCCGACTCCACCCGTACGCCCGTCGACGTGGACGCGGTGACCCTGCTGCGGCGCGAGATCCTCGCCTCGCCGAGCGCGGTCACGCTCATCCCGACCGCGCCGCTGACGAACATCGCGCTGCTGCTGCGTACGTTCCCGGAGGTCACCCGCAACATCGAGCGGATCGTGTTCATGGGCGGCGCGGTGGCGGTCGGGAACGCGACGCCGGTCGCGGAGTTCAACGTGTGGCACGACCCGGAGGCGGCCGCGATACTGCTCACCGCCGGGGTGCCGATCACGATGTACGGGCTGGATGTGTTCGAACGGGTCCAGGTTCCCGCCGCCGACGTGCGGCGGTTGCGGGACAGTGCGGAGCCCCGGCTGAAGCTGGCCGGCGACCTGCTGGCCCACCGCGACCCGGCCGCCTCCGGCGATCCCACCCCCACCGGCGGCCTCGGCGACGCGGGCGCGGTCTGCGCGGTCGCCGACCCGGGCGGCCTCACCACCCGCCTCCTGCCGGTCGAGGTCTCCCTCGCCCCCGGGCCGGGGCGCGGCCAGACGATCGTCGACCGGCGCCCGCGGCACGGCGAGTCCGAGATCCATGACGGAGCCCGCGAACAGGCCCTGGTGGACGTGGGGTTGGACGTGGATGTGGAGCGGTACGTGAAGCTGTGGCTGGAGACGGTCGAGGGGTAGGGCGGTAGGGCGGTAGAGGGAAGCGGGACGCCGGGCCGGGATCCTGTCCCGGCCCGGCGTCCTGCGCCTTACCTGCTACGCGCTACTCGCTCGACCTGGGATTACGACTGCGAGGCCCGCCTGCGCCGCGTGGCCACCACGATCGCCGCGCCGCCCGCCAGCAGCACCGCGGCCCCGCCGACCAGTACGCCGCTGTTGCTGCCGCCGCCGGTCTCCGCGAGGTCGCCGCCACCGCCGTTGGGCGAGGGTGCCGCCGCGGGAGTGGTCGACTCGGAGTCGGCCGGGGTCGGGGTGGAGGACTCCGGGGTCGACTCGGAGGCGCTCGGCGTCGGGGTCGAGGACTCGGAGGCGGGCGGGGTGGACTCCGGGACCGACGGCGGAACCGACGCGGGGGCGGACGGCGACGGGGGCTGCGACTCGGTGGTCGTGCAGTCCTTCGTGCCGCCGTTCCAGGCCGCGATCAGCTTGTCCTTGATGACCGTGTGGTCGGGGCCCTTGGGCAGGTCGCCGTGGACGAGGCCGTCACCGGCGGCGGGGTTGCCGTCGAACTTGACCGCACCCCGGTAGAGGTCGATCTGCGCGAAGCAGCCCTCGTCCGGCACCGCGATGTCGAGCGAGTCGGTCTGGCCCTTCTTCACGGTCACCGTGTCGAAGTCGACGAAGACCTGCTGCCCGGAGGTGGCGAAGGTCGGGCCGTGGGCGATGTACGAGGCGAGCGAGGCGGTGCAGCTGCCGGCGTCTCCGGCGGTGCGGACCTTGATGTGGATCTTGCCGTCGTCGGTGGGCTTCAGGTTCTGGTCGTCGACCTTGACGGAGGGGAAGAAGGCCGCGCCGTCCAGCGAGAACTGGCAGCCCTCGGTCTCGGTGACCGTACCGGCGCCCGAGCCGGGCCGGTAGTGGCCGCCGGACTTCCAGCCGTCACCGCCGTCGTGGCCGCTGGTGGCCCAGGCGCCGGAGGCGGCGCCGACGGAGGCCGCGGCGAGGGCGAGGGAGGCGGCGCCCGTCCCCAGCAGGCGACGCACAGTGACACGACTCGCTATGGACATACTGATCCCATCTGGCGGTGCAAGGAGTGGAGGGTGGCGGAGCGAAGAGGCGAAGAGGCGCAGCAAACACCGGGCCCATTGGTCACATGCGCCACAGCGTGTGCACATCGTGGGTCCACCGGAAGATGACTGTCAACTTGCCTTGGTGTAAAGGGAATTCATAAGGAGACCATGTGTCCGACCTGTCCTCCCGTGACCCGAACTGGTGGCGTCAGGCCGTCGTCTACCAGATCTATCCGCGCAGTTTCGCCGACGCCGACGGTGACGGACTGGGAGACCTCAAGGGCATCACCCAGCGCCTCGGTCACCTCGCCGCCCTGGGCGTCGACGCCGTGTGGCTCAGCCCCTTCTACCCGTCCGAACTCGCCGACGGCGGCTACGACGTCGCCGACTACCGCGACGTGGACCCACGCCTGGGCACCCTCGACGACTTCGACGCGATGGTCGCCGAGGCCCACCGTCTTGGCCTGAAGGTCATGGTCGACATCGTGCCCAACCACACCTCGCGGCAGCACAGTTGGTTCCGGGAGGCGCTGGCCGCCCCGCCCGGCTCCGCCGCCCGTGACCGGTACGTGTTCAGGGAGGGGCGCGGTGCGGACGGTCAACTCCCGCCCACCGACTGGCCGTCGGTCTTCGGCGGCAGCGCGTGGCGGCAACTCCCCGACGGACAGTGGTACTTGCACCTCTTCACACCCGAACAGCCCGACCTCAACTGGGCGAACGAGGAGGTCCGGGCCGACTTCCGCACCACCCTGCGCTTCTGGTCCGACCGAGGGGTCGACGGCTTCCGCGTCGACGTCGCGCACGCGCTCGCCAAGGACCTCGCCGGGCCGCTCCGCGACGTGGGCCCCATCGCGGCGAACGCCGAGGACGTCCTCGACTCGATCCCGCCCGGCAGCCACCCCTACTACGACCGCGACGAGGTCCACGAGATCTACCGCGACTGGCGGCGCACCGTCCTCGACACCTACACCCCGCCCCGCATGGCGGTCGCCGAGGCCTGGGTACCGGCCGCCCGCCGCGCCCTGTACGCCCGCCCGGAAGAACTCGGCCAGGCCTTCAACTTCGAGTACCTGGAGGCGGGTTGGGACGCGGACGAACTCCGCGAGGTGATCACCGCTTCGCTCGCGACGGCCCGCGCGGCAGGCGCCTCGGCCACCTGGGTCCTGTCCAACCACGACGTCGTACGACACGCCTCGCGCCTGATGCTGCCCCCGGGCACCGACCCGAACACCTGGCTCCTGTCCAACGGGCACACTCCACCGGTCGACACGGCAGCCGGCCTGCGCAGGGCCCGCGCCGCGACGTTGCTGATGCTGGCGCTGCCCGGTTCGTCGTACGTCTACCAGGGCGAGGAACTCGGACTGCCCGAGGTCGCCGACCTGCCCGTCGAGGTCCTCCAGGACCCCGTCTGGGAACAACAGGGCCACACCCACAAGGGCCGCGACGGCTGCCGGGTCCCCCTGCCGTGGACCTCGGCCGGTCCGTCGTACGGCTTCGGGCCGGGGCCCGCGTGGCTGCCGCAGCCGGCGAGCTTCGCGTCGTACGCCGTCGAGGCGCAGGACGGGATCGAGGGCTCGACCCTGGAGCTCTACCGCACGGCCCTCCGGCTGCGCCGCAAGCTGCTCGACGGGGAGGAGCTGACCTGGGCTGCGGACAGCCCGCCCGGGGTGCTGCACTTCGCGCGCTCCGACGGCTGGCGGTGTGTCACCAACCTGTCGGCCGTACCGGTCGCCCGGCCGCCGGGGGAGGTGCTGCTGAGCAGCCGACCGGCGGCGGGCGACGGGGAGTTGGGACCATCCGGGCTGTTGGCACCGGACACGACCGTGTGGCTGGGGGCCTAGCGGGCTCATCCCACGGTCGGGGTGCCGGTCGGGTTGGCCGCGCTGCCGCTGGCCGACTCGCCCGGCAGGACCGGCGGTTGGGTGGTGCTGTTCACCGGCGGGGTGAGCACCACCTCCGGCTGGCCCGCGGCCGGGGGCGGCGGGGTCAGGTCCACGGCAGGCAGCTTCGGCGGGGTCGTCTCCTGGAAGAGGACCTGGCTGAAGTTGACCAGTCCGGTCTCCTCCATCACCGTGATGTGGTCCAGGACCGTCGCGTTGGCCTGGTTGGCGAGGATCCGCACGAGGGTGTTCTCCGTCGTGGAGCGGATCTTCGCGATCGTGTTGAAGATCGAACCGTGCGTGACGCGCAGGATGTTGGCGAAGTCCGTGTCGAACTGCTTGCCACTGTCCCCGTTCAGCGTGTTGATGAAGCCCTGCTGCTGCGGGCTGGGCTGGTTCGGGATCGTGATGTTGAGCATGGGCGCGATCTTGCGGACGGTGGTGTCCAGCGCCGCGTGCCCGTCGATCAGGTGCTTGCTCGCGGTGATGACCGCCGGGCTCGCCCCCTTCTTCAGGCCTATCTGACCGACGGGGTACTCCCACAGCCCCGCCGCGCGCACCTTGACCACGAAGTCGCGGTCCGCCTCGGTCAGCGGCCCCCACTGCGTGTTGGCGATCACGCGTGCGGGAGCGCTGGAGACCGTGGTCACGCCCAGCATTGCCGGATAGGCCAGTGCGACGAGGGTCAGGCTGAGGGCACCCCCCACAACCATGGTTCCCGTCGCGTTCCGCGAAAAGCGCACCGTACCTCCTGTGTCGTGGACCGCCCGTCGGCGGTACGGACAGTGGGGAATACGGATCGGAGGAGCGCGCGGAGTCTTTTGTTTTGGTAAAGCCGGAGTGGGGCGCGTCACAAGTGGTGGGGGGTGGGTCCGGTTGGTGGGGGTCAACTTCGGGGGGTGGTTGGTGACTTCGCGTGGGTTGGGTTGGAGGTGAGGGTGGCGGTGAGCCGGCTTCGGGTGTGGCGCCTTCGGCCGGCTGCGACGGCCCGCGGTGATGCTCGCGTCAGGCGAACTGGCCGGGCTGATAGTCGCCGGCGGGCATCGTGAGCATGACGTTCATCCGGTTGAAGCTGTTGATGAGGGCGATCAGCGAGACGAGGGCCATGAGCTGCTCCTCGTCGTAGTGCTTGGCCGCGTTCTGCCACACCTCGTCCGGGACCCCGCCGGCCGCGTCCGCGATCCGGGTCCCTTCCTCGGCCAGCTCCAGCGCCGCGCGCTCGGCGTCGGTGAACACGGTCGCCTCACGCCACGCGGCGACGAGGTTGAGCCGTACCGAGGTCTCGCCCGCGGCGGCGGCGTCCTTGCTGTGCATGTCGGTGCAGAACGCGCACCCGTTGATCTGGCTCGCGCGCAGCTTCACCAGTTCCTGTGTGGCGGCGGGCAGCGGCGAGTCGTCGATGACCTTGCCGGCGGCGATGAAGTGCTTCAGGGCCCTGCCGGCGACGGGGCTGGCGAAGGGGTTCAGTCGGGCACCCATGGTGGGCTCCTTTGTCCTGTCGTGGCTGTTGGTTACACAGCTCTGACGGAACGACCCGGCGGGAATGTGACAGGCCTGGATGTGACCTGGGTCTCTCCGGCACGAGAACGGCAGGAGGGTTTCGGAGTCGGTGCCGTTCTGCCGTCCCGGTGCCCGGACGCGGTCAGTCGATGCTGACAACCGCCTTGCCCCGCAGACGGCCCGCCGACATCTCCTTCAGCATCGGCCCGGCGCTGCTGAAGTCACCGCGGTGGCCGATCTCGACCCGGAGTTTTCCGCGTGACGCCAGGGCGAGCAGTGCCGCCATGTCCGCGGCGTCGCGGCTTCCGTCGCTGTCGCCGTCGCTGTAGACGAAGTGGCGCAGGGTGAGAGAGGTGCCGCCCTGGAGCAGCCGGAAGAAGTCCAGGCTGATGGGGTCGCCGCTGGCCTGGCCGAACCAGACGTACTGCCCGCCGGGGCGCAGTGCGTAGGCCGCCTTCGATCCCAGTTCGCCGCCCACGGACTCCAGCACGAGGTCGAAGGGCTCGCCGCCGACGGTCTCGATGTCGAGGGCGATCTCGGCGCCCAACGCGGCCATGTGCGCGGTCGGTTGGCCCTCCGCGGCGACGGCGGTGATCTTCGCCCCTTCGGCGACGGCGAGCTGGATGAGGAGCTGTCCGACGCCGCCTCCCACGCCCGTGGCCAGAATCCGGCGTCCCTGGAGGGGCCCGGTGAGGGCGAGCATCCGGCGGGCGACGAGGCCGGCCAGGGGCAGCGTGGACGCGGTGGCCGAGTCCACGCCGTCCGGGATGGCGGCGAGGCGGTCCGCCGCTGCGGCCACGTACTCGGCGCCCGCGCCGCCCTCGGGCAGGTGCAGGACCACCCGGCTGCCCGCCGCCGGCCCGCTGCCGTCGGACGCGGCTTCCTCGACGACGCCGGCCGCGTCGATGCCGGGGCGGTACGTGCTGGAGGGGCTGTTCAGCAGCAGGAAGTCCGCCCGGTTGAGCGAGAAGTCGGTCACCTTGATCAGCGCCTCGTCGGCTCGCGGGGCCGGGGCGTCGACCTCGCCCGGCTCGGTGAGGGTCTGCGGGTCGCCGGTGGGGAGGAGCGCGCGCATGGCGGCACCTTTCTTCGAAACGGTAGTTTCACTGCCGTATCAAGGTAGCGCACAATCCGGTAGTGCCACTGCCGGATCAAGGGAGCGGTCATGACAGACGCCGTCCGCATCGAGGACCGGCTGGAGATCCTCGACCTGTTCCACCGCTACGCCGACGCGCTGGACTTCAAGCGCTGGGCCGACCTGGACGACCTGTTCACCGAGGGCGTCGCGTCGGAGTGGTTCGGCGTGCATCGGGTCGACGGACGTGAGCAGGTGGTGGGCTTCGCCCGCGACCTGGTCGGGAAGGTGGGCCGGACCCATCACATGATCGGCAACTTCCGGGTCTCCTTCACCGGAGACACCGCGCGGGCCGCCGTCCGGGTGCGGGCGTACCACGAGGGCGCCGGGGACAAGGCGGGCCTGTTCGAGGAGTCGCTGGCCGCCTTCGAGGTCGAGGCCGTGCGCACGCGCACCGGGGGCGGATGGCGCTTCAGCCGGTTCAGTGAACCGCTCTTCGTGATGCTGGGCACGCAGGAGGTCTTCGGCCTGGAGAACCCGGCCTGAGACCGCCCTTCCCCGCCTCTCCGTAAGAAGCGGTAGCATCGCTGCCGAATCAATCTGATCGAATCAATCGAATCGAATCGGATGAGTCGTACCGCCCGCCCTGCCGGAGCGTGCGATCGCCACCGCTCGGGTGGCTGTGGTGACCGGGGGCTCGTTTTGACGGCTGCAGGACAGCGCGCACCGCGCAAGGACCAGGTGCGCAACCGCCGACGACTGCTCGACGCCGCCCGGCTGGCCTTCGCCGAGCACGGGCCCGACCTCAGCATCGAGGCCATCGCCCGGTCCGCGGGCGTGGGCGCGACCACGTTCTACCGGCACTTCCCGACCAAGGACGAACTCGTTCTCCACCTGCTCGACGACCTGGCGGACGGGGCCCGCCGAGTCGCGGCGGAGGCCGCGGACACCGTGGACGACTGGGACGCCTTCCGTACGGTGTTCACCCGGGGCTGCGCGCTCGACGAGGCGGAACTACGACTGTTCGACGCCCTGTGCCGGACCAGCGCGCGGGCGGCCGAACAGGGTCGGCTGATCACGGTCTCGCTGATCACGCCGGTCACGGACCGGGTCAGGAACAGCGGTCTGCTGCGCCGGGATGTGACCGCCGAGGACGTGGCGGCGTTCATGCGCATGGCCGACTCGACCTCGGACGCGCGGCAACGCGGGATCACCCAGCAGGTACTCCTCACCGGGCTGCGCGCACATCGTCGCTGATCTGAACGGGGTTGTTCTTCCCGGGATGGGGTGAGGGGATTGTCGGCGTCGGTGTCAGGGGTGCTGGGCGAGGGTGCCGGTGCGTATCGCTTGCAGTAGGTGGGTGAGAGGGGTGGGGGTGGTCGTGAGGTGAGTGGTGGGGGTGTCGGATTCGCGGAGGTGGATCGTGGTGGGGGTTGCGGCGAGTTCGACGCAGTCGTTGCCTTCACCGCCGCCGGAGAAGGATGACTTCTGCCACTGAGCGGGGGTGATCATGGCTCGTCCTCACAGATCCTTGGCCAACTGGTGAATGAGGTCACGTGACTGCGCTGGGTCTAGCGACTCGCCCTTCACTTTACGGAAGAGCTTTCGAAAGTGCTCCAGTTGAGCCTCGGAGGGCATGCACCGCATCTTCCAGGAGCGGCCCGAGATCCTCACGCCTGTATTCGGCGTACTCGGCATCGCGTTACCCGAGAAGGCGGCGGTGTACGCGATCACCTCCGACGTGACGGAGACCCGGCCGATCGCACGGCACATCGACACCGCGTTGCGGATCTGTCCGTCGGACGGGGAGGACTTCCTGCTCGCCGTCGAGTCGCAGGAACGGCGGGACGACAGGAAGGAGGCGAGCTGGCCGTACTACGTCGCCTACCTCCAGTCGAAGTACAAGCTGCCGGTCCTGCTGCTCGTGCTCTGCCGAGACCGGGCCACGGCCAAGTGGGCGGCCGGTCCGTTCGACTGCGGCACCCGCGGCTGGACCGTCCAGC
Organism: Streptomyces prunicolor NBRC 13075; assembly: GCF_000367365.1. Taxonomy (GTDB): domain Bacteria; phylum Actinomycetota; class Actinomycetes; order Streptomycetales; family Streptomycetaceae; genus Streptomyces; species Streptomyces prunicolor. The sequence continues at coordinate 126,193 of NZ_BARF01000003.1, forward strand.
GAACGTGGCCCCTCGTTGTCGGGCCGGACAACCTCCCGATGATCACGGACGCGAGGACGGCAGCCAGAAATCCCGCGCTGGCCGCGTTCTCCGCCCTGACACACGCCAACAACCGCGACTGCGACGCCATACTGGACGCACTGGACCAGGCCCTCACGGGCATGGCCGCAGACGCCTCCGACTACATCTACCAATTCCTGGACGTCACCCTCGGGGAGACCCCCGCCGGCGACAAATGGAGGAGCATCATGGGTTTCGTCAACTACTTCCCCGGCCGGGGCCACCTCATGGAGCGGGCCTATCTCGAAGGCCAGGCCGAGGGCAAAGCCGCGGGCGAGGCCGCGTTGATCCTGCGGCTGCTGGAGAAGCGCGGAATCCTTGTCTCCGAGGACACCCGGGAACGCATCACGTCCTGTGCCGATCTCCACACCCTCACGACCTGGTTCGACCGGGCCCTGACGGTCACGGCCTCCGAGGACCTGTTCGGCGTAGAGGCGGACGGTGTGGATGGCGCGGATGCCTCAGCGGCGGGCTCGCAGGACGCCACCTTCTGAGTCCGACTCCGCCGCTCGATCCTGCCCCCAACACCCCGTCATTGACGGAATGTTGACCGGTGTATGGCACAGCATTGGCGAACCCCCGCTTACGTTCTGCCCCATGCCCCCACTCCCCCCACACCCCCAGCAACGGGCCCGGCAGCAGGCCCCCCTCCCCGTCCTCCCGTACCGCAAGCCCACCAAGGGACGCGACTACTGGGTGCTGAACGACGTGCTTCCGGACGTGGATGCCGTACGGGAGCGGTGTCTCGCGAAGGACGACTGGGTCAAGGGGTATCCGTACACGTCGGAGACCTGGCCGGGGCTGCGGACGATGCCGGGGCTTGAGCCGGCCGAGATGGGGCGGATCGAGCGGCTGGTCAAACAGGCCACCGGGGCCAAGGAGTTGTGGGTGCAGAAGGCGCCCGGGGGCGGGACCCTCAACCACAACTGCATCCAGGTGGTGGGAGAGGGGGAAAGCGAGCCCCGGCCGCACACCGACTCCCGCGCCCTGTGCCGGTACGCCGCCGTGCTGTATCTCAACCCCTCCGTGCCGAAGGACTGCGGGACCAGTTTCTACCGGCAGCATCTGCCGGGCGGGCGCCTCGGCGGCAATGTCGTGCAGGCTCCGCACAACAACCTCGTCGATGCCCTCGGGACGCGCTTCGTCGCGCCGGACGCCTTCGAAGAGGACGTGCGCGTACCGCACAAGTACAACAGCCTGCTGCTCTACAACGCCAACCTCGTGCACAGCGCGACCGGTTACCACGGCAGCACGCTGGAGGAGAAGCGGATGACCGCCGTCTTCTTCTGGATGGCCTGAGTACATGGCGCGCGTAGAGGCGCTGTTTCTCCGGGAGTTCGCGAGGGCGCGGAGCTGATGAACGACTGCCGCAACTGACGGACCCGGAAGGGGAGTTCATCGCCGAGGAAGTGGGCGACGACGATGAACACGGCCGTGAGCGCGAATCCGGCCAGCACTCCGGAGAGCTGTGAGCAGAGCTCGGCGACCGGCTGCACATCGAGGGGCGGGGGCCGGTACGACATCGGCGGCTCCGGTGATGGACGACGGGACGCGGCATGCTGCCGGGCGGGCCCCGCACCGAGAGGCCGGTTCGCGGGTTTCCGGGCCGGGCGCGCGGGAGGTGCGGTAGGGCACCGGCCGGCGTCACCCGAACGGCGTGGCACTGCTCGCGGACGCGGGCGACTGGGGATGCCCTGGCATTCACGGCGTCGGCGGAGGAGGAGCGGGTGGTGGAGAGCGGCGCCGGGGAGTTGGAGCGGCTGCGGGCGCGGGTGGCCGTACTGGAGGCGGAGCGGCGGCCGCGGCACCGGGTGCGTTCGCTGGTCGCCGTGGTCCTGGTGGTCGTGGGGTGCGTGCTCGCGCCGTTGGGAGTGGTGGCCGCGTGGACAGCGGACACGGTGGGGGACACGGACCGCTATGTGAAGACGGTCGCGCCGCTCGCCTCCGACCCGGACATCCGGAACGCCGTCGCGAACCGGGTGACCTCGGCCGTGATGGACCACCTCGACCTCACCGCCCTGCTGTCCGGTGCGGCGCCCGACCAACGCCCGCTGCTGGAAAAGGCGTTGGGCGCGCTGGGCGGTTCGCTGGAGGACTCGGTCCGCGCCTTCGTCCACGACAAGGCGCAGGCGGTCGCCGCGTCGCGCGCCTTCGCCACGATCTGGAAGGACGCCAACCGCCGTGTCCACAGCACTGTGGAGAAAGCCCTGACCGGCAGTGGCGGTGGTGCGGTACGACTCGACGACGGCGCGGTGACGCTCGACGTGGGCCCCGTGGTGGACCAGGTGAAACAGCGGCTGGTCGATGAGGGGATGACGGTCGCCGGGAAGATCCCCGAGCTCCACACGTCGATCACGCTCCTCAAGAGCGACGACCTCGACACGTACAAGACGTACTTCCGGATCCTCCAACTCGCCGGTACCTGGCTGCCGTTCGTCGCGGTGGTGCTGGTCGCGGCGGGCGTCCTGCTGGCGGCACGGAGACGGCGCGCGCTGGTGACCGGCGCGCTGGGCGTGGCCGCCGCGACCGCCCTGCTCGGCATCGCGCTACGGGTCTTCCGCGCCGTCTACCTCGACGCGCTCCCGGCGGGAGTGTCACCGGCCGCCGCGGCCGCGGTGTACGACGCGCTGACCCGGTTTCTCTTCACGACCGTGCGGATGGTCGTGGCGCTGGGCGTGGTGGTCGCGCTGGGCGCCTGGCTGACCGGTCCCGGGCGCCGGGCCGGTCTCGTACAGAGGCTGTGGACGTCCGGGATCGGGGCGGTGCGGGCGGTGGCCGACGGGGCGGGGTTGCGGACGGGGCCGGTGGGGCCGTTCGTGCGCCGGTTCCGGGTGTGGATCGGCTGGGTGCTGGTGGGCGCGGCGCTGCTGGCGTATCTGCTGTGGTCGCGTCCGACGGGGTGGGTGGTCGTCGGACTGGGGCTGGCGGTGCTGTTCGCGCTGGCGGTGGTGGAGTTCCTGGCGGCGGAACCGGAGGAGGGGCCGGGGCCCGGGCCGGGGGGCGCTTCGGGTGTCACCCGTACGGCGTAATCCCCCTGGTGGAGGCAGCGCCCCGGCCGGATGGTCGAAGCACCACACACCACAGAGAGGTGGGGTACGGCCATGACCCAGCAGCCGCACTCGACGCAGCAGCCGCACTCGCCGTCCGCAGGCGGCGAGGAGAAGCCCCCGGCCTGGAACGACTCCGGCGGACGTCCCGGCCAGGCCCCCGGCACCCGGGGCTACGGCCCGTCGTCGTCCGGCGGCGGTCTCGCGGCCGGCGGCGCGGTCTTCGCCGGTGTCCTGATGCTGATGAACGGCGTCATCGCCATCCTCCAGGGCATCTCCGCGCTGGCCAAGGACGACGTGTACGCCCGCGTCGGCGACTACATCTACAGCATCAACCTCACCGGCTGGGGCGTCATCCTGATCTGCCTCGGCGCCGTGGGCGTGCTCACCGGCTGGGGCATCCTCAGCGGCATGGGCTGGGCCCGCGTCTGCGGCATCGTCCTCGCGAGCCTCAGCGCGATCCTCCAGTTCATGTTCCTCCCGTACGCGCCGGTCTGGTCGGTCATCATGATCGCGGTCGACGTGTTCGTGATCTGGGCACTGGCGGTGTACAGCCCGGCGCGGGACGGCGCGCGGCAGTAGGGCGGCGGCGGGACAGAGGTAGGCCAGTTCGGGCGCCGGGGTTCTTACGAAACAAGGACGTCCGGCGCCCGGAGCCGGTGCGGGGCGGCATCGGCGGGGGGTGGGGTGCGAGGCTGGCCCCATGCAGCAGTCGTACGAGAAGGCCGGGAAGGTCGACGGGGCGGTCGGTGCCCGGGTGCTGGTCGTCGACGACGATCCGACCGTCGCCGAGGTCGTCTCCGGGTATCTCGACCGGGCCGGGTATGTCGTGGAGCGGGCCGCGGACGGGCCGGAGGCGCTGGCCCGGGCGGACGCCCACTGGCCCGACCTGGTGGTGCTCGATCTGATGCTGCCGGGGATGGACGGGCTGGAGGTCTGCCGGCGGATGCGCGGGCGCGGGCCCGTGCCGGTGATCATGCTGACCGCCCGGGGCGACGAGGACGACCGGATCCTGGGCCTGGAGGTCGGGGCCGACGACTACGTCACCAAGCCCTTCAGCCCGCGCGAACTGGTGCTGCGGGTCGAGTCGGTGCTGCGGCGCTCCCGATCGCCGGTCGGATCCGCCGCACCGCTGAGCGCCGGGGGACTGGCGGTCGATCCCGCCGCCCGCCGGGCCAGCAAGGACGGCACCGAACTCACCCTCACCCACCGGGAGTTCGACCTGCTCACCTTCTTTCTCCGCCATCCGGGGCGGGTGTACGGGCGCGAGGACCTGATGCGCGAGGTGTGGGGGTGGGACTTCGGCGATCTGTCGACCGTCACCGTGCATGTACGGCGGCTGCGCGGAAAGGTCGAGGACGATCCGGGGCGGCCGCGGTTCATCCAGACGGTGTGGGGGATCGGGTACCGCTTCGATCCCACCGGCACCGAGGAGGCCTGACCGGTCATGCGTGACGCCTTCCTCATCGCCCTGTTCGCCTTTCTCGGAGCCGCTGCCGCCGGAGTGCTCGGTGCCGGTGCCCTGTGGCTGCTGCGGCGACGGTCGCTCACCGCTTCCGTGTCCGTCGTCGCCGCGGTCGCGGTGACCGCGATGCTCGCCGGGACGCTCGCCGTGGCACAGGCGATGTTCCTGTCCCGGCACGATCTGTCCGTGGTCACCACCGTGGTCGCGATGGCCGCCGTCGTCTCCCTCCTCACCGCCCTGCTGCTCGGCCGCTGGGTCGTCGCCCGCAGCCGTGAACTCGCCCTCGCCGCCCGGGACTTCGGCGACGGCGGCGACTACTCCGCCCCCGCACGTCCCGCCACCGCCGAACTCGCCGACGTCAGCCGGGAGTTGGCCGCCACCAGCGCCAAGCTCGCCGAATCCCGGGACCGCGAGCGCGCGTTGGAGTCCTCGCGCCGGGAACTCGTCGCCTGGATCTCGCACGATCTGCGCACCCCGCTGGCCGGTCTCCGCGCGATGTCCGAGGCCCTGGAGGACGGCGTCGCCGCCGACCCCGCCCGCTACCTCCGCCAGATCCGCACCGAGGTGGAACGCCTCAACGACATGGTCGGCGACCTCTTCGAACTCTCCCGCATCCACGCCGGCTCCCTCGCCCTCACCCGCTCCCGCATGTCCCTCTACGACCTGATCGGCGACGCCCTCGCCGGCGCGGACCCGCTCGCGCGCGAGTACGGCGTACGGCTGGTCGGCGACCGGATCGAACCGGTGCCGGTCGAGGTGGACGGCAAGGAGATGAGCAGGGTGCTGGGGAATCTGCTGGTCAACGCGATTCGCCGGACGCCGACCGACGGCACGGTGGCCGTCGCCGCCGAGCGGACCGCCGAGGGTGTCGTCCTGTCCGTGACGGACGGCTGCGGTGGCATCCCCGAGGACGATCTCCCGCGTGTCTTCGACACCGGGTGGCGTGGCACGCACGCCCGTACCCCGCCCGCCGGGGCCGGGCTGGGGCTCGCGATCGTGCGCGGGATCGTCGAGGCGCACCAGGGACGGGCCGCCGTACGGAATGTGTCGGGCGGCTGCCGGTTCGAGGTGACGCTGCCCGCGGCGGAGGTGTGAGCCGACCGACCCAGGGCGGACCTGCGGGGTGAACCCCTGGGTCAGGTCACGAGGTCACGGGCCGCGAGGTCACACGTGGCCTATGCCGCCGCCCCCGAAGGAACCACTCCTCCCCGGCAGCCACCGCAGCCGGCTCTGGTCCTTGCCCGTTCTGGTCCCGGAGTGGTGGAGCTGGTACGGCATCAACCGCTCCTTCTCCTCCGAGGCGACGGGCATCTCGTCGGGCTCCCGCATCTCGCGCATCTCGTGGACGGCGCCGCCCGCGGGGAGGTGGGGCTGCTCCTCGGGGAGCGGCCGTGGAAGTTCCTGGTCCCGGACCTTCATGCCGAAATGGATGGCCCAGACCAGCGCGCCCACGATCAGCAGGCCACCGAGAAAGGCGGCGCCCACGTCGAGCGTGTTGTGCGACGCGGCCAGCAGTTCGTACGTTGCCATGCTCATACTCCGAGTATCACTCGTTCGGGGTGAATGTGGTGATCTGAGACAGATAGTTCGTGACGTCCGCCAGGTCCCGGGTGAACAGCGCTATGTGGTTGTCGGGGCGAATCAGGACGAGGGCGGGGGCGGAGGTCTCGATGCCGTACGCGTGTCGGGCGTGCCCCTCGTGGTCGTGCAGGTCGCCATTGCCGTCGCCGCCGTCCACCGTGAACGCCTGGAGCAGGTCATCGCGCCCGCCCGCCAACTTGCCGACCGCGTCCGCGACTTCGGTGCCGAAGCCGAGCAGGGTGAAGCGTGGGTCCGCGTACACCTGGAAGAGCCGGATCGGCCGGCCGGAGGCGTCCAGGCAGGGGGCGTCGGGGGCGCGGTCGCCGGGGCGCAGGACGGCGGGGTCGCCGGTGGTGGCGGGAGCGGCGAGGGAGCTCCAGCGGTAGCCCGTGCCCATCGGGGGCGGGGCCGCTGCCTCCACGCCGGTGCCGGGTTCCTTGACCGCTTCGCGTACCTGGGCGTACAGGTCGCTGGTGATGCCCAGGGTCCAGGCGGCCACCGGGAGGCGCTCCTCCTCGTAGGTGTCCAGGAGCCCGGGGCCTGCCTGCCCGGCGGTCGCGAGGGCCAGTTTCCAGCCCAGGTTGTAGGCGTCCTGGATGCCGGTGTTCATGCCGAGTCCGCCGGCGATCGGGTGGATGTGGGCGGCGTCCCCGGCCAGGAAGACCCGGCCGACGCGCATCCGGTCGACCATGCGGACGTTGACCCGCCAGAGGGAGAGCCAGGTCGGGTCGGTCAGCGTGATGCCGGGTACCTGTGCGTACCGGTCGAAGATCCGCTGGAAACCCTCCAGCGACGGCGGCAATGGGGCGCCGCCCGCGTTTAGTTCGGGGCCGGCCTGGAACTGGAAGGAGTTCGTGCCGGGCATGGGGCAGAGCATCACTCCGCTCCCGTCCGACGCGAACCACTGATGCCAGACGTCTCGGCTGATCCCCTCGGCCTCGACGTCACCGACGACCATCGACTGGGTCTCGTCCGTCGTACCGTCGAAACGCACCCCCATCGCCTTGCGCACCCGGCTGCGCCCGCCGTCGCAGCCGACGAGATGGCCGGACCTGATGCGCTCGCCGTCGACGAGGACGGCGGTGACACCGTCCTCGTCCTGCTCGAACCCGGTGACCTCCGTGCCGCCTTCGACGCGGACCCCGAACTCGGCGAGCCGTTCGCGCAGGAGTTCCTCCACCTGCCACTGCCCTATGAGGACCCCCCGCTCGTACGGCGCGGCGGGTGTGGGGCGGGTGTCCGCGAAGGGGTCGGTGTCGTTCACCTGCGCGCCGTCGAAATACTTGCGGAACGGCAGTCGGGTCGTCCCGGTGGCGAGGACGCGCTCGGTGACACCGACGTCCTCCAGGACCTCCAGCGTGCGCGGCTGGAGGCCCTTGCCCCGGGATTCCCGGTGCGGGGCCGGGGCCGCGTCCACGATCCGCACCTCCGCACCGCGCCGGGCCAGCTCGATGGCAAGGGTGAGGCCGGTGGGTCCGGCGCCCACGATCAGTACACCCTCGCTCGGTACAGCGCCGTCGGTCATGGCGGCCCCTCTCGTCGTCGTGTATCCATGGAACATCGCCCGACGAGAAAATGCAACCAGGTCTCAGAAGTTTCTCGGACTCAAAAGTTCTCCGGTCTCATTCGAGTCCGAGCCTCATCTCTCGTGTAAGCTGTGCGGCATGGACGAACCCACCGGTCTGCGCGAGCGCAAGAAGGAACGCACGCGGAACCTCATCGCTCAGGAAGCCCTGCGTCTCTTTCGCGCCCAGGGTTTCGACGAGGTGTCCGTCGTCGAGATCGCGGCGGCGGCCGAGGTCTCCAAGGCCACGCTGTTCCGGTACTTCCCGACCAAGGAGGACCTGGTCCTGCACCGCTTCGCCGACCACCTCGGCGAGGCGGCCCGGGTGGTGCGGGAGCGCCCGGCCGGTCTGACCCCGACCGCGGCCCTGCGCGACCACTTCCTGGCCGGACTCGCCGCCCGGAACCCGATCACCGGCCTGAACGACCACCCCGAGGTGCTGTCCTTCCAGGACCTCATCTACCGCACGCCCAGCCTCCACACCGGCATGAGACAGCGGTACACCAGCCAGGACATCGACGCGCTCGCGGACGCCCTGCCGGCCGGCGGCGGCTCCGGCTCCGGCGGTACGCCACCGATCGTCAGACGCCTGGCCGCGGCCCATCTGATCGCCGTACAGCAGGAGTTGGGGCAGGAGAACTGGCGGACGATCACGTCGGGACGGACCGCCGACGAGGCGTACGACGACGCGGTCGCGGCCGCGGAGGGGGCGTACGGGCAGCTCATGACGGGGCTGGACGGGGAGTAGCCGGCGCCCACGCGAACAGCCCCGCCCCGAGGACACATGGTCCTCGAAGCGGGGCTGCCCCGCACCCGGTGAACCCCAACGCCTGGGGAAACAGGTACTAGTTGGAGAAGTACAGGTACTTCCAGTCGCTGTACGTCGTCGAGTTGACGCTGTCACCGGACGAACCGTTGATGTACGCGGCCCGGATGCGGGCCTTGATGCCGGACTCGCCGGGGGCGCCGAGGTTCACGGCGGCCTTGCCGTTCGTGCCCAGGCCGAAGTACTCCGAGTCGGAGGAGTACCACTGGCCCTGGTAGTAGACCTGCAGGTCGAGCCGCTCCTGGCGGTTCTTGTAGTAGGTCATCGTCGTCGTGATGATCGGCGCGGAGTTCTTGTGGAACCAGTAGTACGAGGTCGAGCCGATCTTCGCCTTCTTGTAGTGCTTGGTGATCGCGGTGGAGACCTTGACCTTGGCGTACGCCGTGGCCTTCACCGTCTTGGACGCGTTGCGGGCGTCACCGGCGAAGACCGCGCTGACGGCGGTGTCGCGGGTCATGTCCACGGTCACCGTGATGTTGCCGCTGGAGTTGACCTTGCCGGTCTTGACCAGCTTCTTCGGCTTGTCGGCGCCGAAGGGGTCCGAGTAGATCGCGACCGTGCGGTTCTTGTACGTCTTGCCGAGGTGCGCGGTGAACTTCACGTCGGCGCCGTACGCGTACAGCTTGCCGTTGTTGTTCAGGCTCAGGCTCGTCGCCGAGCGGGAGACGGCGACCTTGTCGGAGGCGCTGACCGCCGCGTGCCCGGAGTCGCCCGCGTAGCTCACCTTGTACGTGACCGTGCCGCCGGCCGGCGGGGTGTCCGTGAAGGAGTAGGTGCCGTTCGACTTCACCGTGACGGCGGGCAGCGCCTTGCCCTTCGTGGACTCCAGGTCGGTGCGCGTGACCTGGAGCTTGGCTCCGGCGGGCAGCGCGAACGTCGCCGAGAGCTTGCCGGTGACGGTGAGCTTCTTGGCGCGGGCGGCGGAGGAGGGGGCGTTGACCGTGAGGGTCGGGACGTTCTTCTCGGGGTCGGTCAGCGCCTTGAGGGTGTAGCCGCCGGTGGACGTCTGGGCCAGCACGAAGACGCGGGACGCGTCGGGAGCCCAGGTCAGGTCGGCCGTGCCGTAGGAGCCGACGCTGTACGTGTGGACGGGCTTCGTGCCGCTCGGACGGTACGTCGTGACCGTGTTGCCGCTCGCCTGCGCGACGAATCCGTCCCGGGCGACGTCGGCCCGCTCGGCGGCCGGGAAGGGGCTGGTCGCCTGGGTGAACGTGCCGCCCGCGTAGGCGTCCACCACGTGGCCGTTGACCAGTACCTGGTCCGCGCCGGCGACGAGGTCGAGGTCGGCGATGCCGCTGTTGAGCGTGTAGTCGCCGAAGTACCAGGCGGTGAGCGCGGGCGTGCCGCTCGACACGTCGACCACGGCCATCGAGTCCGTGGAGTCGCCGCCGGTCTGGCCGATGGCCAGGACACCGGGCCGCAGCGGGTCGGTGTCCAGCAGCGCCGGGCCCCAGAGACCCACCGAGGTGCCCTCGGTCGGGAACTGCGTCAGCGTCACCGGGTCGGTGCCGCTCGCCGGGTCCACCGAGGGATCCACGGAACCCAGGTCGCCGTCCCACTGGTCGCCGTAGGTGAACCAGAGCCTGCCCGCGGTGAAGGCGAGGTAGCGCGGGCCGGTGTCGGTGGCCACCGGATAGCGGGCCTTCACATCGAGGGTGGCCGGGTCGAGCGCCACGATCTCGTGCGTGCCCTGGGCCGCCGCGTACAGGGTGCTTTCGTCGTCGGACAGGACCAGGTCGGAGACCCCGCCGATCCCGCCGACCGAGGCGAGGACGTTGCCCGAGTAGTCCGTGGCCGCGACCGTCCCGGCCGAACGGTCGCCGACGAACACCCGCTTGAGGGCGCCGTCCGCGACGAGACCGCCGGGCGCGGCCACGTTGGCGGTCGCGGCCGAGGCCGTACCCGTCGCTACGACGCTGAGCGCCGCCGAGCCGAAAAGGACCGCGAGCGCTGTCGCGGTCGAGATGCTGCGCATCCGCACGTGCTGTTCCCCCCACAAGGAAAACCGGTCCGGGGACCGGGAGTTGAGAGCGCCGCGCAACACCCGGACGTGACCGCGGATGAGAGACGCGGTGACGCGCGGGGCGCGGCTGCTGAGAGCAGCGTATGACATGGCTGTGACATGTGGGAAAGGGGTTAAGAGGTTGGGGAGAGGAGTTGAGGGTTCGGGGAGAGGAGTTGAGGATCTGGGGAGAGGGGATGCGGGGTTGCCGTGTACGCGCGTTGTTTGGGAGGCTCTCGCTCGCCATGACGAGGGGGCGTTGATGAGTGCTGCGGTCGGGCGGCGGCGGGTGCCGGTGTGGCTGGGGATCGGTGTGGTCGTGCTCGCGGCGGTGGGCGGCGGGAGTGCCTGGCTGCTGCGGGACGAGCATCCGTTCGGGGACGCCCGGGCGTGCGCCGGGAGCGACCTGAGGCTGCCGGGCGTGATCACCGCCGGGGGCGCGACGATCCCCACCGACGCGCGCGACGTTCACTACTACACACACAACGGCAGCGCTCAAGTCACCTTCACGAGCGGGCTGGTAGCGGACTACCTGCGCCGCGCGGGCATCGTTCCGGAGGGGAAGGAACTGTTCGACAAGAAGTACGGGGAGCCCGCGGTCGACGACGACGAGCTCGCGCTGCCGGACGGCCTGTGCGGTTCGTCGCTGCGCGAGGCCGCCTGGGCGTATCACTCCACCGCCGCCAACGGCACCGGCGTCGCCGTCACCGTCGAGCAGTCCACGCTCGTCCCCGGCGCGTTCCGCTTCCCGGCCCGGGTCGTGGTCGGCTACACCACGCCCTGAGCCGGTCCCCCGATGTCGGCGTGCGTCAGTTCTGGTGGACGACGTTGCGGCCCGGCCCGCCGGACAGGGTGTCCGTGCCCGTGCCGCCCCACAGCGTGTCGTTGCCGGAGTTGCCGTAGATCGTGTCGGCGCCGGCATCGCCGTAGAGGACGTCGTTGCCCGTGCCGCCGTAGATGAAGTCGTTCCCGGCGCCGCCGTGGATCCTGTCGTTTCCGGTGCCGCCGGTCAGGCTCTGGGCGCCCGCGCCACCGGTGATGACGTCGTTGCCGGCCCCGCCGTCGGCCGCGTCGCCGGTGGTCGAGATGGTGTCGTTGCCGTTGCCGCCCTGGGCGATGGTGCCGGCGGCGGCCTTGAGGGTGTCGTTGCCGTCGTCGCCCCAGCCCACCGAGTACTTGCCCAGGGTGAGGGTGTCGTTGCCGGTGCCGCCCGAGACGTAGTTGCCGTCGACGCTGCCGTCCTCGGTGGCCTTGTCGTTGCCGGCGCCCAGGTCGACCGAGGCGAAGTTGTACGTCTGGTTGGTCTTGTTGTGGTACGCGAGCGTGTCGTTGCCGTTGCCGAGCGTCAACTGCAGGGTGGGGTACGGGTCTTGACTGTCCAGGGTGGTGACCGTGCAGCTGACCTTGGTGTGGTCCGAGGCGCTGGGGTACGAACAGCCCGTGCCCGCCTTGACGGTGACCACGTCGTCGATGACGTACGTGATCTTCTCGGTGCCGGTCACGTGCGTCGCGGTGACGACCACCTTGTTGGCCTGGCCCGCGGCGGCCGTGTAAATGACCTCCTGGCCACCGGAGTTGAGCCCGGCGGTGGCCGGCGCCGTGGCCGCGCCCGCCGTCCCGGCGAGGAACAGCGGGGCGATCAGCGCGGTGCCGAGAGCGAGCGTCAGCGCCGAAGCGGAACGCGTCGTACGGCGACGGGAAGAACGAGAGGACATCGCACAACCTCCGTGGAAAATAAGGGGAGTTGGGGGAAATCGAGGTGACGGAAACCGGTGGATCCGGATTCCGGCACAGCGTCTGACCGTCCCTCCGCGTCCTTGGTTGTGCGTCCTTTCGCACGGGTGCCGTATCCCGGTGAAGTGTCAGCCGTGATTCAGCGCGAATTCATGAACTGGCCCGCAGATTCACTCCAACCCTCACTAAGGACACCTGACAAAAGTGCTGGGCTTGGCCTGGTCGGGCCTGGTGGTGCGCGCGTTCCAACGTATGGATTGTTGAACGATCCTTCAATATGCTGGTTCAACACTGAGTCGTCTGCTTCGCGGACGTGGAACGGCAACCAACCGGAGGGCTGCAGGAGATGAGCTCGTATCAGTTCGAACAGGTCGACGACCTCGGGCGGATCCTGTTCTGCGACGACCCCGCGCTGCAGCTCGAGTGCGTGCTGGGGGGCCTGGAGACCGCGGAAGGCACAATCACCATCCATCCCGCACAGACACCCCGCATGCCCACTGCTCTCTTCGAGTTCAGGCATGCCGTGGGCGTGGGCTACTTCGGGTACGTCGCGCCGAAGGGAGCCTCGCTCGACGAGATACCCGAGGAACCGCAGCTCGAAGGCGCCATCCTGTTCGGCATGAGGCGCCTACCGCCCGACGTCTACTGCGAACTGCCCTCGATCCCCGGATGGGAGCTGCACGAGATACCCGATGAACAGCCAAAACTGGCGCAGAGCTACGGATACACCTACTCCCGGCTGGAACTGCGGACGCCCGACGGCGAGATCTACTCCCGGACCTGGGTCCCGCACGACCCCGAGTGGACAGCCGCCGCCCTGCGTCACGGCTACGTCGTGTGCCTGTGCGGCGTGGAACTGGGGATTCGCGGACTGTACGCGATGACCGACGCCCAGCACACCCCGGGCATGCGCCACGAGTCCTTCCGCCGCGGATGCGCGCTGGGCCTGACCATCGGCGGGATCGTCGCCTACGTCGACCACCGCTGACTCGCGAAACACATTTCGTCAGGAGTCGTAAGGGGTACGAGTGGTCAGGAGTCGTAAGGGGTACGGGCCAGTTCGTCCGCGTCACGACGGAACGCCCACCGCAACTCCGGTTCCATGGCGAAGCGGAAGAGCCGTCGGATCGGCGGGGTGCACAGCGCGGTCACGACGACGGCGGCGACCACGGTCACCGTGATCTCGCCGAGCGGACCCCGCATCCACGAAGTGTCGTACCAGCCCCAGGACTTGGCGCCCTGCGCGACGAACCCGTGCAGCAGATAGCCGTAGAGCGTGCCCGCGCCCAGGGCGGTGAACCAGGTGCGGCGGCGCGGTACCCAGGCGAGGAAGCAGGCGACCAGCAGCGTCGAGCAGGCGAACAGGGCCAGCGTCATCAGGGGCCCTTCCCAGGCGGGCACGCCGAGTTGCTCCGCGCTCCCGTTGTGGAAGAGCCAGGCGTAGTCGAAGCGCGGGACCGACCAGTACGCCACGACGAGCGCGCACCCGAACACCGGTACCGCCAACTGCCGTACCTCCGGCCGCCGTACGAGCTGGAAGTGCTCCGGCTTCAGACACAGACCGAGCACGAAGTACGGCAGGAACTGCAACACCCGTTGCAGATCGAGGTCGTTGCCGATGGAGGGGGAGAGCGTCGCCAGCATCGCGATGACCAGCGCGAGGGGCAGCGGTTGGCGTACGTGCTTCCAGATCGGCGTGGTCAGCCGCCAGACGAACAGCGCCGCCAGGAACCACGTCAGATACAGCGGGTCCAACAGGCTGATGGCGCGGCCGGGTTGGTGGTCGGTCCAGCGTGTGTAGAGCGTGTACGCCGTCTCGAACACGACGTACGGCACGACAACTCCCCCCAGCAGCCGCCTGATCTGCGGCGGGGTCGCCCGGAAACTCCGCGAGAAGTACCCGGAGATCACGATGAACGCCGGCATGTGCACGGCGTAGACAAGCGTGTAGAGCGCGGTGACGCTACGGCTGCTCGACCGCAGCGGCTCCCAGGAGTGGCCGATCGCCACCAGCACGATCGCCAGGTATTTGGCGTTGTCGAAGAAGGGGTCGCGTTGCTTTCCGGGGGTGCGCTCCGACGCGGTGGGCTCCGCCGTGGGGGCGGTGGGGCTGGGGGACGGTCCGGTGTGACCGTGGGCCTGGGTGGCGCCGGGGGGCTCGGCGGAGGCGTTGGGAGAAGCACGCATTCGGCTCGCCTCACCGCTTCACGGCGGTTCAAACATCCCGCGCGCCACTCTTTTCTCACCCATTTCTCGCCCACTTCTCCCCTACTCCTTCCCTATGCCTCCCCACTCCTCCCCCACTTCTCGCCCTCCTCGGGCCCTCTTCAGTTCCCCTCCTTGCCTCCTCTGAGCAGCCTGGCCTGCCGGAACACTGCCGGAGATCGCACAAGCGCCTGCCGCGCCGGCCGAGGCAGAGTTCGGACCATGACCGACGTCCCCGAAGTGATCTGCCGTCCCCGCTCGCCCCGCGCCCTGTGGTTCTGCGTCGCGTTCGCGGCGGCGGGGGTGGTCGCCGCGGTGGTGTGGACGGTGTACCGCGGACCGGACGCGCTGTGGCTGCTGGTCCCCGGCGCGGCGCTCGCCTTCGTCGGTCTCGTGGCGCTCCACCTGGTCACCGCCCGGGTGGACGCCGACGCGTACGGTCTGCGGTCCCGGACGCTGCTGCGCCGCTGGAGCGTGCCGTGGCACGAGGTCGCCGATCTCCAGCTATGGCTGAAGAGCCATTCGCGGGGCGCCCAGAGCCGTCGCGTCAGCGTGCTGCTGCGGAACGGACGCAGACGGACCCTGCCGCTGCCGACGAGCTCGTCCGCCAAAATCCTGGACTTCCACGACCAGTTGGACGCCCTCCGCGCGCTGCACCACCGCTACGGAACCGACGTCCCGGAGTCGGCTTCGGCGAGCGTCCGCGTCATCTCGGACCGTACGGCCGGGCGCTTCCCGGTCGCGGCGGCGGGCTGGTGCGTGACGCTGCTCATCGGGGCGGCCGTGCTGGCGGTGCCCGTGTCGGGCGTCGCGGCGGACCAGCGGGCGTGGGCGGCGGCCGTCCCGTGCACCGCCGCGACGCCCGACGCGGAGCTCGGGGAGTGTCTGACCTACGTGCCGGCGGTGATCGCGCGGACCGACTCCAACCGGTCCAAGAAGATCGGCTGGGTGTACTTCGCCGACAACCGGCCCTTCGAGCGCACCATGGTCTCGCGCGAGGCGGCCGACGGTTTTCACGCCGGGGACAAGGTCCGACTGACCTTCTGGCGCAACGACCTGATGGCGATCACCGGACCGCGGTACGTCTGGCGCGAGCATGTCCAGTCCGCCGGAGACCTGGCCGCCATCGCGGCCCTCGCCGTCCTCGCCGCGGGCTACTCCGGCGCCCGGCTGCTGGTGAGCCTGCGCGGCCGCCGCCTCCCCGGCGACGAAGTCCTGCCCTCCGCCCTGCCGTTCACGCTCGTCCTCGCCGGTACGGCCGTGTGGCTGCTGCCCCTGTGCTACTTCCACCCCACGACCCTGTTCGCCTCCGCCCCGACGATCGCGTGGGCGGCGGCGGGCACACTCGGTACGGCCGCGCTCTTCGGCCGGGCCTGGCGGGCCACCCGCGTCCGCGCACCCCGACCGGCCGAAGTGCCCGCGGAACTCCCCGAGTTGGACGGGGAGGTGTTCCTGTCGGCCCGCTTCCTGGAGCACACCGACTACAACCCGCACGGCTTCGGCACCCACATCGCCCTCGGCGACGGCCCGCCCGCGGTGACCCCGGGCCCGGGCCGCTTCGCGGCACACCGGATCCCGGCGGAACGGCTCACCGTCCGGACGGTACGACGGGTGCGCGGCGAGGACGGCGACACCGTGCCCAGCGGGTGGCATGTCGCCGAACTGGACGACGGGGGGCGGCTGGTGAGGCTCGCGGCGGCGCCGGACGACTTGGCGGTGGTGCTGCGGGAGTTGGGGACGGCTGTGCACGAGCAGTCGTAGACGAGTGTTCTTTGTGTCGGGTCGGCGGACGCAGGGGCCATGGGGTTCCCTCCCACCGCCGGGCGGAGCCTCTTCTCTTGACTCCGGGAGGAGGGCAGGATCTTGACCATGAGGATTCTGGTCATGGGCGGTACGTGGTTCCTGGGCAAGAGCATCGTGGAGGAAGCTCTTCAGCGCGACTGGGATGTGACGACGTTCAACCGCGGCCGGTCCGGGCAGGACGTGCCTGGGGTCCGCGCACTCCACGGCGACCGCACCGAAGAGGCAGACCTCAACCGGCTTGCTGCACAGGGGCCTTGGGACGCCGTGATCGACACGTCCAGTTCCGAGCTTCCGCCACGTGACGTGCGGCTGGCCGCGCAGGCCCTGCGTGATGCGGCATCCCGGTGGGTGCATGTCTCGACGGTGTCGGTGTACGCGGGGTGGCCGCACCAGACGTTGACCGAAGCGTCCGAGGTGCTGGAGTGCCCTTCGGACGCGGACGCGTCCTTCGGCTACACCGGTGCGGACGGTTCGCCCACCAAGTACGGATTCCAGAAGGCCGGCGGGGAGCGGGCCGTCACCGAAGCCTTCGGCGAGCGGGCGGTGTTCCTTCGGCCCGGGGTCATCCTCGGCCCCGGTGAGTACGTGGGGCGGCTGCCTTGGTGGTTGAGCCGGGCCGCCCGTGGCGGATCAGTTCTGGCGCCGGCTCCGGCCGACCGGCGTATCCAGCCGGTCGACGTGCGTGACGTCGCGGCCTTCGCCGTGGACCAGGCAGCCGAGTCCTCCGCGGGTGCCTTCAATGTGGCCCACCCCGAGGGGATCAGTTTCGGTGACTTCCTACTCGCCTGCCTCGCCGTCACCGAGACGGACGGCCGCCCGGTGTGGGTGGAGCCGGACGTGCTCGTCGAGCATGGGGTCCGGCAGTGGACCGAGCTGCCCCTGTGGCGTACCCACACGGGCGTGTGGTCGGTGGACGCCGGTCGGGCGGTGGCGGCCGGGCTTCGGTGCCGCCCGCTGATCGAGACGGTCGCGGACACCTGGGCCTGGCTGCACGCCGATGGCCGCCCCGTAGATCATCCCCGCTGGGCGGAGCACGGGTTGGCCGCAGGGAAGGAGGCCAGGATCCTCGCTGCCCTGGCCTCCGATTCCTGAATCGCCTTATCCCTCCATGGCGGCCAATGCTCCTGCTCTCGCGCCGAGTTGGTGTTGGGCGGCCAGTCGGCTGAAGTGCTCCAGGCGGTCGCCGATCTCATTGGCGAGGGGCGTTCGGCGGAAGCGCTGGTCGGTCAGAGTTCGGCGAACGCGCGCGGTGCGGGTCAGCAGGCCGGTGGCGCGTTGCTCGCCGGGCACGGTCCGAAACCGACCGATCTTCGCGTCACGGCGTTCCGCCCAGTCCTTCAGCGGTTCGTCGTCCATCCTGGCGTTCCTCGCGTCGGTGGTGGCTGTCTCAGGAGGGTAGCGGCCACTGGGGGCCGTTCGGGTTGCCGAGCCAGACCACCTGTTCGTCGTGGGAGACCGTGACGCCGAACTCGGCGCGGTTCGGTGAGCCGTATTTCTCCCAGATGGCGACCGCCGACTCGACCGCGTCCCAGAGATGGCGCGGGCCGCCCTGGCGGACCTGCCAGCCGTTGTCCGTGGCAGTGAGGACGGCGAAGGAATCGGTGACGCTGTCCAGCACGAACGTGGCGGCCGGACCGCCGTCGTCCGGCAAGGAGAAGAACCGGGCGTCCGGCGCCGCGAGTTGTGCCATGAAGGCCGGGCCGGAGGTCGTAAGAACGTCTGGCCCGTACGTGGCTTTCCGCTTCGTTCCGTCGTCGGGCCCCGGGATCACGCCGAGGCTCTCCGGCGCGTCCTGCTGGCGGGCGATCATGAAGCTCGGGTCGTCCTCGCTGAACCAGCCGCTCGCGCTGTCCCCGCTGACGGTGAGCTTGACCAGGCCCAGGGAGCGCATCCACCCACGGAGGGTGGTGAGGATGACACCGCCTGGCAGTCGGGTGTGCAGACCCAGAGCCGGAACAGGAAGCCTCGGTGGCACACGTCGCCCAGCACCCGGCCGCTGGCGCCCAACCGCCTGGCGCAGAAGGCACAGTCCATGGCCATCTGCTGGCGGGGCCTGAGGTGTGCGGTGTCCGGGAGAGGCTGGGTCAACGTGGCCGCGGTGCTCACTCGTCGCCCTCGATGAGGAGTTCGGCCCAGACCTCTTTGCCCCACGGGCGTCTGCCCGAGCCGCGCAGGTCATAGCCCCAGCGGTCGGCGACGGCGTCGATGAGGAACAGGCCACGCCCTGACTCGTCGTCGTCATCAGGCGGACCAAGAACCGGCAGGCGCGAAGGTGCCCGGTCCACCACCCCGACCCGTATCCGTTCCGCGCTCGGCCGCCCGACCATCAGGCGGATCGAGTGGCACGAGGTGTGCCTGACGGCGTTCGCGATCAGTTCCGAGATGATCAGCGCGGCACGGTCGGCGAGGTTGTCGAGGTGCCATACGCCGAGAGCGTCCCGAACGAGCTTGCGGCCGATCTCGGCCGTGGACGGCTCGCAGGGGAAGGTCTGGCTGTAGGCGGGGTGGCCGGTGGGGGCGGCCTGAACTGACGTACTGAGACTCGTCATTGGGCGTGGGGCCTTCGTGTTGTCTCGGCGCCCGGCTTGCCCCCTCAGCAGGTGTCAGGGGCGGCCCGGGCCGGTCAACAGCCGCCCGCACATGGGTGACGGGCAGCCAGCAACCAGACAACTCCCGTCTACGGTGGGTTGGTTAGGGCGATCAGCCAGTCTCCCGGCGCAGCCGCCTAGGGCGATTTGACCTGCCGTTTACCTGGCGGGTGCGGGTTCGTGAGAGCTACCGTGCGGACATGGACACCACGCGCAACACCGCCCTGGAGGCGTGGATGGCCGAACACGGCTACAGCTCCAACAGCCTTGCCGACACGGTGAACAGGGCTTTAGAGCGACTGACCGGGAGACCCGGCGGCCTCGACGGATCATCGGTCCGGGCCTGGAAGGCGGGCCGGGTCAAGTGGCCAAAGTCGGCTACCCGTAAGGCACTTGAGGACGTCAGCGGTCTGCCCACCGTCGCTCTGGGGTTCGTGCCAGGGGGCCGGGCTCGGCCCACCCCAGCCCCACCGCAGCAGGAGGACACCGACATGAAGCGCCGCACCCTCGTCGGCGGCATCGCGGCGGCTGCCGCAGCGGCAGCCGCGCCCGGCACCGCCTCCCCTCGTCGCATCGGCATGGGCGACGTCAACCGCCTGAACAAGCGCTTCGCCGAGATCATCGCCAGCGACCAGCGCCACGGTGGGCAACTCGGCATCGAGCAGCGGGCCGCCGCGCTAGCCGACGAGGCGCTGCACCTCCAGAACGTCGGCAGTGCAACCCAGCGTGTACGCAGCAGCCTCTACGCCTCCGCGGCGGCGTTCCGTTCCTCGGCAATGTGGGCCGCCATCGACGGCCGACGCTACGACCTCGCGAAGGCGCACATGCGTGAGGCCCAGTCGCTCGCTGAAATGTCCGGCGATCAGGCGATCAAGTTCCGCATCTGGAGTCACGCGGGAACCCTGTACCGGCACATGGGCCGACCCGCCGACGCCCTTGCCTCCAACGACGTCGCCCGCAATCTGCACATCACGCGCCGTGACCCCCTGTTCGCTTGCCTGGGGCATGCCCGCCAGGCTGCCACCCTCGGCCTCACCGGCGACACCGCTGCCGTCCGGCATGCCCTTGGTTGTGCTCAGGACGCACTCGAACGCGCCGATCCGGATCTCGCTCGACCGGTATGGATGACTGCGGTCCGCAACGGAGCAGAGCTCGAAACGCTGGCTCTCGCCGCGCACTTCCGCCTCGGGAACTTCGAACAGGCCGAAACGCATGCCCACCGAAGCCTGGCCCTGCTCCACCCCCAGATGCGGCGTGACCGTGCCATCAACACCGCCCGGCTCGCTGCCGCCCAACTTGGGCAAGGCGATATCGAACCAGCCGTCGCCACGGCGATGAAGGTCCCCTCCGACATTGCTGCCCAGCACGCCCGGGTGGGACGCACACTGCAACAGTTCGGGGCTGCGCTGCGCACCACCGCGCCGGGCAACTCCACCGCAAAGGCCTGGGCCGAGCACACCGCAACCTGGAGGACCACCGCATAACCAGGGCGCCCCTCATCAAGCAGCGCACGTTCACCACCCTCGACACCCTCCCGCGCGATCTCCTCGACGTGCGGGCTGGTGTGCGCGCCCCGTTCCTGCACCTGCCGAACTACGCGGTCACCGCATTCGGCGAACGCCTGGACCGACACGGCACCGAGCCGGGGTTCGTAACCGTCCTCGGGTACGCGGACGGGCATCCGGTCGGCTACGCCTACGGCAACACCATCGAGCACGGCGACCGGTACTGGCAGCGCACCAGTCCGGCGCCGGCGGAGAAGTACACCGAGTGTCCTGCTGTGGCCCTGAAGGAGATCGGCGTTCGGCCGGCCTGGCGGAAGACCGGCACGGCCCGTCGTATCCATGACGCCTTCCTCACCGCACGCGAGGAGCCGTACGTCACGCTCATGGTCAACTCGGCGGCTGGGGACGGAAAAGTCCACGCGCTCTACGAGTCGTGGGGATACGAGGACATTGGGCAGAGTCAGCCGTCACCGGCCTCGCCAGTCCTTACCGTGATGATTCGGGCCAGCCACTGACTGTTCCACGAACGAACGAGCTGCACTCCCGATTCACCACTTGCACCGAGGACGGTTCAGCCCGAGGCCAGGGGCCTTTCGGGAGAGCAAGTCGTAGTCAGAAGTCTGGCGGTGGAAGAACCCACGAAGGGACTGGCGAGCGTCTTGGCGGGCGGCGGCTGCCTCGCCGGTTACTACTCGTCTAGCTCTCCTTGGGCCCCGCCTGCTGCACCACCTCGAACGTCCACAGCGTCGAGTCCGTCGCGGCAGGCCTCGGCCGCTCACCCTGCGGGGAACCCTGCGCGCCGCCCTCCTGAGGCGCTCCCCGGTGCGCGGCCTGCCCCATCCCGGACATCCAGTTCTGGAAGTCCTCCTCGGCGCGCCAGCGCGTGTAGACGAGGTAGGTGTCGGTGCCCTCGACGGGCCGGAGCAGCTCGAACCACTCGAAACCGTCCGAACCGTCCACCGTCCCGGCCCGGTTCGCGAACCGCTTCTCCAGCGTCTCGCGCTGCTCCTCGGGAACGGTGAGTACGTTGATCTTGACGATGCTCATGGCCCCATTCTCACAGTCGCCGTCGGCTCGGTTCCGTCGTGGGTCACCCGGCGGACCAGGTCCACCCAGGTGGCCTGGAGACGAGCGACCCCCTCGTCGGCGTACGCGGGGGCTGCGCCGCGAGGAGGTCGCCCAGCGCTACGGCGAGAGCAAGACGATCCTCCATCCCGCCCTCGGCCGAATCGACGTGGACGCCCAGGTCCTGTTCACCGAGAACCGCGCGCAGACCCTGGTGGTCATGATCGCCCGCCCCGGCACGGAGAGCCAGGGCAAGCTCGAACTCCTCTCCGTCATAGGGCAGCAGCAGCTCACGCCCTGAACTCACTCCGCAGCGCGCCGGGTTCGCCCGTCCGCCCCGAACTGACATGACACCGGGGGCGGTTGTGCGTCGAACGGCCGCCTCCAACCGCCCCATTCGGGTGATCTAGGAGCGACATAACAGACGTAACGTTTCCTCACTTCGCTCCCTGAGCTGCGCTTTTGTCGAAAACGGGCCCGAACTGCTCACGTGTTCGAATCGCGTCACGCCCCCGCCCCGATCTTGATCCGATCTACAGTCGTGCACGCTCGTCCAAGATCACTTCCCCATCGAGGCGTGTGTGACCTTCCGACTGCCCAGCGCAGCCCCGCTCTTGAGAACGCCGCAGACGGCCGTCCTCGAGGGCATCGCCGGTTTCGTCCCCCCGGACGCCGTGCCGAACCACGCCCTGCCCGCCGCGTGGGACGTCGACGACGCCTGGGTCCGCAGACGCACCGGCATCGGCGAACGCCGCCGCGCGGCACCGGGCGTGACCACCGGCGACCTCGCGGTTGAAGCGGCAGGCCGGGCACTCGCGGTCGCCGGCCGACCCCTCGTCGACGCCGTGATCGTCGCCACCTCCACCCCCGACCGGCCGATGCCCGCCATGGCACCCCGCCTGGCCACCCGCCTCGGCCTCGGCGAGATCGCCGCGTGGGACGTCTCCGCCGCGTGCAGCGGTTTCGTCTACGGCCTCGCCGCCGCCCTCGGCACCCTGACCTCGGGGTGTGCCGACCGGGTCCTGCTGGTCGCGGCCGAGGTGTACTCGACGCTGCTCGACCCGCAGGATCGTTCCGCCGGAATCGTGTTCGGGGACGGCGCCGCCGCGGTGGTGCTACGGCGCGGTGAGCGGGCGGAGTTGGGCGGAGTGCTGGCGCTGGATCTTGGCAGTGATGGCTCGGGTGACCAGCTGATCCAGGTGGCCGGTGGTGGTGCGCAGGAGCGCTCCCGGCCCGGTGAATTCGGGCCGGGCGACCGTTACTTCCGTATGCGGGGGCATGAGGTGTTCCAGCATGCGGTGACCCGTATGACCCAGTCCGCCCACACCGTGCTCAAGCGCGCGGACTGGGCGGCCGAGGATGTGGACAGGTTCTGCGCCCATCAGGCGAACGCCCGCATCCTGTCCGCCGTCGGCGACCGCATCCCGCTCCCCGGCGAACGGCATGTCACCAACATCGCGCGCGTCGGCAACACCGGCGCCGCGTCCATCCCGTTGGCCCTGGCCGACGCCGCCGCGCGGGGTGAACTCCGGGCGGGGGAGCGGCTGTTGCTGACCGCATTCGGCGCCGGACTCACCTGGGGCTCGGCGGCCCTGGTGTGGCCGGAACTGCCGACCGTGCCGCACATCGACACAGATGCCGTGGCCGTACTGCCCGCCGTACCCGCTGCCGACCCGGCCCTGCGGACCCAGATCGCCTGAGGCCGACCTCACCTGGACCGACCTCGCTTGAGACCAGCATCGCCTGAGACCGACCCCACCTGACACCAAGCTCGCCCAAGACCGACCTCGCCCGTCCCCGGGTGTGCCCGTCGCTTGTCCTCCCCCGGCGTTTGCCCTGCAAAAAACAGGTCGGACGACTTGGTTCCGGAAACGTTCCTGCCCCTGAGC
>NZ_BARF01000002.1 GCF_000367365.1 Streptomyces prunicolor NBRC 13075
GCCCCTTTAAGGCGCTGCAGATCGCCCGGGACGCCGGGGCCCGGACCGTTCCCCTTGGAACCGGCCCGGTAGACCCCCGCGGTGAGCAGCAACGCGGTCGGTGTTACATGAAGGCCAGGTACGCCACCGCCGCCACGACCAGCACCGCGACGACGACGCCGACGATCAGGCCGACGCGGGGGCCGGCCGAAGCCGTGGGTGCGGCCTGGGGGCCGCCGCCCTGGGGGGTCTCGTCGACGAAGGCGCGGAACATCTGGGTGCTGCCGGCGGGGTCGTAGTTGCCCTCGGGGCCCTGGGTGTTTGCCATGGGCCGAGACACTAGCGAATCCCCGGGGGACACCCAAGTGCGGGGCCTCGAATGTCCTTTCCCACCTGCGGGTTTACATACCGTAATGCTTGCCTTTGCCAACTTTTTATGCCACGCCTACCCGTTTTATTTGCCTGTAGCAACCAACATCTCTTAGTCTCTTATGGTTGCCCTAAGCAACGAACATGGCACGAACGCGGCACGAGCATGGGAGGTGAGATGGCCGAGCGGACGCAGTACGAAGAGCTGATGCGTCAGTTCAGTGCCTTCGGCGCCGTACGCAGGGAGTTGGGGCGGATCATGCCGTCCGACTGTCCCGGCGGCTCCGCGGCCGTACTGACCCTGCTCGACCGGTACGGCGACATGCGGATGAGCAAGCTCGCGGAGCTGCTCTCCGTCGACATGTCCGTGACCAGCCGCCATGTCACGCACGTCGTCGACCGGGGCTGGATCGAACGGTCCCCCGACCCCGCCGACAAACGCTCCCGCATCCTGCGCCTCACCCCCGGCGGCCGGGCCCAGGTGGACGAACTGTCCCGGCGGACCGCCCAGTTGCTCGCCGACCGGCTGGGCGACTGGAGCGACGAGGAGGTCGGCCAGCTGATCCGGCTGATGACCCGGCTCCGGGCGAGCTTCGGCGACTGTCGAGCCGCGGCGCCCTCATCCCCGTCCCCGCCCGTCGTAGCCGGGACCCCCCACACCCCCGAACTCGAACACACCACCCGTACACCCGCATAAGCACGGAAGAAAAGGAAGCCCATGGCAACGACCACACCAGCCGGTGTGCGGGCTCACGCCAAGCACGGAGGGGCCTCCCCCGCGGCCCCCGACGGCGCTCCGATGACGCACCGGCAGATCATGGAGGCGCTCTCCGGGCTGCTGCTCGGCCTGTTCGCCGCGATCATCTCGTCGACGATCGTCACCAACGCCCTGCCGACCATCATCGGCAGTCTGGGCGGCGGCCAGGAGGCCTACACCTGGGTCGTCACCGCGGCCCTGCTCTCCATGACGGCCTCGGTGCCGCTGTGGGGCAAGATGGCCGACCTGGTCAGCAAGAAGGCCCTGGTCCAGATATCCCTGGTCATCTACATCATCGGCTCGGTCGTCGCCGGCCTCGCGCAGAACCCGGCGATGCTGATCGGCGCCCGTGTCATCCAGGGCCTCGGGGCCGGCGGTCTCTCCGCCCTCGTCCAGGTCGTGATGGCCGCGATGATCGCCCCGCGCGAGCGCGGCAGGTACTCCGGCTACACCGGCGCCACCTTCGCGGTCGCGACCGTCGGCGGTCCGCTGCTCGGCGGCGTGATCACCGACACCTCGTGGCTCGGCTGGCGTTACTGCCTCTTCGTCGGGATCCCCTTCGCGCTGATCGCGCTGGTCGTCCTGCAGAAGACGTTGAACCTCCCGGTCGCCAAGCGGAAGGTCAAGGTCGACTGGACCGGCGCCTTCTTCATCACCGCGGCCGCCTCGCTGCTGCTGGTCTGGGTGACCTTCGCCAACGACAAGTACGACTGGCTGTCCTGGCAGACGTACACGATGGTGGGCGGCACGTTCGTGCTCGCGCTGCTGTTCGTGTTCACCGAGACCCGGGCCGCCGAGCCGATCATCCCGCTGCGCCTGTTCCGCAACCGCACCGTCTCGCTCGCCTCGCTGGCCTCGCTGTTCGTCGGCGTCGGCATGTACGCGGGCACGGTCTTCTTCTCCCAGTACTTCCAGCTGGCCCGCGACAAGTCCCCGACGATGTCCGGGGTCATGACGATCCCGATGATCGGCGGCCTGTTCGTCGCGTCGATGGTCTCCGGCCGCTTCATCACCAAGACCGGCCGCTGGAAGGGCTGGCTGGTCGCCGGCGGTCTCTTCCTCACCGCGGGCCTGGGCCTGCTCGGCCTGATGCGCTACGACACCCCGTACTGGGAACTGTCCATCTACATGGCCCTGTTGGGCATCGGCGTCGGCACGATGATGCAGAACCTGGTCCTCTCCACGCAGAACCAGGTCACCCCGAAGGACCTCGGCGCCGCCTCCTCCACGGTGAGCTTCTTCCGCTCGCTGGGCGGCGCGGTCGGCGTCGGTGTGCTCGGCTCGGTCATGTCCGGCCGGATCACGCACTACGCCAAGGACACCGTCGCCTCCCTCGACCCGCAGTCGCAGGCCGCCGCCGCCAAGGCCGTCGGCAGCAGCGCGCTCCCCGACATGGACGCCCTGCCCAGCACGGTCCGCACCTGGCTGGAGGGCGCCTACGGCCACGGAATCGCCGACGTCTTCCTGTACGCGGCGCCCTTCGCGCTCATCTCCTTCATCGTGGTGATGTTCATCAAGGAGGTTCCGCTGCGGACCTCCGGCGGGCTGGCGCAGGCGGCCGAGGAGGCCGTGGGTGTGCTGGACGCGGCGGAGATCCCCGCGCCCGCCGAGCAGAAGGTCCCCAGCTGGGCGGCCGAAGGTACCGAGCAGCAACTCGCCGCCGTGGCAACGGTGGTGGGGGAGGAGACCGCACCCGTGACCGCATCCGACTCCACACCCCTCTCGGGTGGGATTCCCGTCCGCGGCTTCGTCCGGGGCGCCGAGAGCGCGCCCGTCCCGCAGGCCGCCGTCACCCTGATCTCCCTCGGGGGACGGCAGTTGGGCCGCTCGGTCACGCAGTCGGACGGCTCCTACGCGCTGGCCGCGCCGAGCGTCGGGTCGTACGTCCTGATCGCCTCCGCCGACGGCTTCCAGCCGCAGGCGTCGACGGTCGTCGTCAACGGCCACGAACCGGTGTCGTACGACGTGCTGTTGAGCGGTACCAGCGGTCTGAACGGGATCGTCCGGGCGGCGGAGACGGGGCTGCCCGTCAAGGACGCGATGGTCATCGTGACGGACGTGCGCGGCGATCTGCTGTCCACCGGAACCACCGGTGAGCAGGGCGAGTTCGCGTTCGCCGAGCTGGTGCCGGGGGCCGTGACCGTCGCGGTGAACGCCGCCGGGTACCGGCCGCGCGCGCTGCCCGTCGAGGTCGGCGGCACCGGGGTCACCCGGGTCGAGATCGACCTCGACTCCGGCGCGCAGGTCCTGGGCGTGGTCCGCGCCCCGCACGGCCCGTTGGCCGACGCCCGCGTGACCCTCGTGGACGCGGCGGGCAACGTGGTCGGCACCGCCACGACCGGTTCGGACGGGGCGTACGCCTTCACCGACCTGAGCGGCGGCGAGTACACGGTGATCGCGACGGGCTACCCGCCGGTCGCGACCGCCCTCACGGTGAACGGCCGCGGAGCCGACGGGCACGACATCGAACTCGCCCACCCCGGTGAGTAGTTGATACCCCGGTCCGCGGAACTCGTCCCGAGCGGAGGCGTGTTCCGCGGACCGGTCTCATTTCTGCCGAATCTCGGCTGTACGGCAAGGAGTTAGAGGGACATGGGACTGACCGCGAAGATCCGTACCCGCGACGGATGGGCCGTGTCGCACGCGGTCGTCACGGTGACCGACATGACCGGGGCGCAGGTGCTGCGGGCCGAGGCGGACGTGGAGGGGGCGGTGCGGGACGTGAACCCGCTGGCGCCCGGGCCGTACACCGTGATCGTCACGGCCGTCGGGTACGCGCCCGCCGCCGCCACCGCGATCGTCACCGCGAGCGGGCGGGCCGAGGTCGGCACGGTGACGCTGGCGCGGCAGGGCGGTACGGAGCTGCCGCCGCCCGGGCCCTGGACGGTCGACCCCGCGCACTCCACGGTCGGCGCGGTCGCGCAGCATCTGGGGATCTCCAGCGTGCGCGGCCGTTTCACCGACTTCACGGCGTCGGTCGAGATCGCGCCCGATGACATCGCCAAGTCCCGGGTGGAGGCGGTGATCCGGGCCGCGTCCATCGACACCGGCAACGGGATGCGCGACGACCATCTGCGCTCGGCCGACTTCCTGGACGTGGCCCGCTACCCCGAGATCACGTACCGCTCGACTGCCCTCACCCCGGCCGGTTCCGACCGCTGGACCGTCTCCGGCGAGCTGACCCTCCACGGTGTCGTACGGCCCGTCGACCTCGACCTCGCCTACCTCGGCACCGGGGCCGACCCCTGGGGTGGCACGCGGGCGGCGTTCCGGGCGACCACGGAACTGCACCGCGAGGACTTCGCGATGAACTACAACCAGGTCGTGCAGGCGGGGATCGCGGCGATCGGTACGACGCTCAAGGTGGAGTTGGACATCCAGGCGGTGCAGGGGGACGCGTTGCCGCAGGCGTAGTGGGGTGGGCTGCGCCTAGGCTGGCCGTATGGCTTCGAACATCGCGAGCAACACCTCTGTGTCCCTGGACGAGCTGCTGGACTTCGTACGGCCCCGGCACCGGGCGATCCTGCTGACCCGGCGGGCGGACGGGAGCCCGCAGGGGTCGCCGCTGACCTGTGGGGTCGACGACTCGGGGCGGATCGTCGTCTCCACGTACCCCGAGCGGGCCAAGACCCGTAACGCCAAGCGGGATTCGCGGGTCAGCGTGATCATCCTGAGCGACGAGTGGGACGGGCCGTGGGTCCAGATCGACGGCACGGCCGAGGTCATCGACTCACCGGAGTCGGTGGAGCCGCTTGTCGAGTACTTCCGGAACATCTCGGGGGAGCATCCGGACTGGGACGAGTACCGCGCGGCGATGGTGAAGCAGGGGAAGTCGATTGTGCGGGTTACTCCGGAGCGGTGGGGGCCTGTTGCCACCGGCGGTTTTCCGGCGCGGCTCGTCGAAGGCTGAGGTGGTGCTGGGGGCTCCGCCCCCAGACCCCCCTTCGGCCCTGAAGGGGCCTCGTCCTCAAACTCCCCCAGAGGGGGGACCCCCAGACGGGCTGGTCATTGCCGACCTGGGTCTTGGTCTCCAGCCCTCTTCACCATCGCCTCGATGCCCGCCACCAGCAGGTCCAGGGCGAAGGTGAAGTCGCGGTCCATCATCTCCGCGACCGTGTCGCCGCCCCGGGCCGCCATGAGTTGCTTGGACTCCTCCACGACCTCGGCGGTCGTCGGGGCTCCGTCCAGCGTCGTCATGGCGTGCCGGAAGTAGTCGTCGGGGGTCATGCCGGTGTCGGCGACCCGGGCGAAGAAGTGGCCCTCGATCGTGCCGTAGCCGTACACGAACTGGAAGACCGCCGAGATCGCCCCGGTCAGCCCGTGCTCCGGCAGTCCCGTGCGCCGGATCACGCGCTGTACGACACGGGAGAAGGCCAGCGACTTCGGCCCGATGTTGAGGAAGGTACCGGCGAGCGGCGACAGCCAGGGGTGGCGGACGAGCAGGGACCTGTACTCCGTTGCCAGCATGCGGAGTTGGTCCCGCCACTCCTCTCCCTCGGCCCCCGGATCGGGCAACCGCAGCTCCCCGAAGACGGCGTCCAGGGCGAGTTCGAGGAGATCGTCCTTGGTGTCGACGTACCAGTAGACGGACATCGCGGTCACGTTCAGTTCGGCGGCGAGCCTTCGCATGGAGAACTTGGCCAGGCCTTCGGCGTCCAGCAACCGCACGGTGACTTCGGTGATGCGCGTGCGATCGAGGCCGGAGGGCTGCCCGCCGCCGCGCCCGCCCCGACGCGTCTTCGTCTCGAGCCAGACGCTGCTACGCGCGGAACGCCCTGACGGCGGGCTTGTCCTGGCCATGACGCACCTTCCTCAAGATCCAGATCCCGGATCACTGTAATCAGGGGCGCGGGGCTGTGACATGTGCGGCTCCGCCGCCTGGGCGCGACCAGCCACAACGCACCCGCAGACACTACCGAGCGACCACCACCCCCGAGTCTGCCCGCTCCGCCCGCCACAACAACGCCGCCGCAAGCAACCCCCCGGTCAAGACAGCGACCGCCCCCACCAACTGACTGACCTCCAGCCCCGCAGCGAAGGAATCGGTCACCCTCCTCCTCTCCGCAGCCGAAGACGCCTCCGCCAAGCCGACCGGCAGGGACACCGCCGCGAACCGAGAACTCAGCACCGCACCGAGAACCGCGACCCCCAACCCGTTCCCGAACTCCCCCAACGTGCCGTTGATGCCCGCACCGACCCCCGCCTTCTCCGGCGGAATCGCACTCATGATCGCGTGAGCCATCGCCGGATTGGCGATCGCCGCCCCCGCCCCGATCAGCACCAGCCCCACCAACGTCCCCGCATACCCACCGGACGCGAGCGACGCGATCGACACCAGCCCCGCCGACATCGACACCATCCCCAGCGCGATGGCCCGCGGAGCGCCGAGCCGCGCCGTCCACTTCGCCGCCAACCCCGAGAAGTTGAGCGCGACGATCACCAGAGCGAGCGGCGCCGTACGGACACCCGCCTCCAACGGGCCGTAGCCCAGGACGAATTGGAGGTGCTGGGTAAGGAGGAAGAGGGAGCCGGCCATGCCGAAGGTGATCAGGACGACCCCGGTGACCGCGCCCGTGAAGCGGCGGTCGCGGAAGAAGTCCAGGTCGAGCATGGGGTAGGGGACGCGGTTCTCCCAGTACGCGAAGGCCGCGAGGACTACGACCGCCACCGCCACCGTCAGGAGCACCCGGCCGGACGTCCAGCCGTGTGCCGGGCCGGAGATGATCGCGTAGACCAGCGTGGCCATGCCGATGGTCGAGAGCAGCGCGCCGAGGAGGTCGGGGCGGTCACCCCGAGGGTTCTTCGACTCGGGGACGAGGGCCACCGCCGCGACCAGCGCCAGCGCCGCCACCGGGATGTTGATCAGGAAGATCGCGCCCCACCAGAAGTGGTTCAGCATGAAGCCGCCGAGGAGCGGGCCCGTCGCGAAGCCGAGCGCGTTGACCGCGGCCCAGATGCCGATCGCCCTCGGCTGTTCCTCGGGGGTGAAGATCTGCATCACTACGGCCAGGGTGGTCGTGATGAGCAGCGCCCCGCCGACCCCCATACCGGCCCTCGCGGCGATCAACTGCCCTGTGGACTGGGCGAGTCCGGCCACCAGTGAACCCGCGCCGAACAGCACCAGGCCCGCGATCAGCATCTTCTTGCGGCCGTAGCGGTCGGCCGCGCTGCCTGCGGTGAGGAGGAGTCCGGACTGTACGAGGGAGTACGCGTTGATCATCCATTGGATGTCCGCGGTGCTCGCGTCGAGTTCGCGGGTGAGCGAGGGGATCGCGACGTTCAGGACGGTGTTGTCGAGCAGCACGGTGAGCTGCGCGAGGCAGATGACTCCGAGGACGATCCAGCGCTTGGGGTGGCCCTGGAGGGTTTGGGGGCCTGGGGAAGTCGGCATGTTGTACACCGTAGAACAGTTCCTATACGGCGTACAACAGAGATTCGGCGGACACGAAGAGGGGCGGTGACCGTGTGGTCACCGCCCCTGCTCAGTGGAGAACCGTCAGCCGGGTGTCAGCTGCTCGTCTTCTGCGTCAGGTCGTAGAAGGTGGCCGAACCGACCGTCACCTTCTTGTAGTTCTTCTCGACCCACGAGGAGATCTGCGAGGAGCTGCCCGTGCTGCTGCCGCCCATTCCGGTGCTGCCCGAGATGAAGTAGTGGATCTTGCCGTCCGCCACGTACTTCTTGAACTGGGCCAGCGTCGGCGACGGGTCGGTGCCGTTGAAGCCGCCGATCGCCATCACCGGGTCGCCGGTGGCGAGTTGGTAGCTCGCGGCGTTCTGGGAGCCGATGGACGCGGCGACCCAGGTGTACTTGCCTGCGTCCGTCTGGAGGAGCTTCTTGGCCGCCGAGGTGACCGTCGCGCCGTTGAGCAGGCCGCCGACGCCACCGCCGCCGCCCATGCCTCCGTCGCCGCCCGTCTGACCGCCGAAGCCGCCGCCCTGGTTCTGCGTGGTGCCGCCGCCACCGGGGGTGGTGCCGGTACCGCCGCCAGGAGCTGTGCCCGTGCCGCCGCCGGGGAAGCCGCCGCCCTGGTTCTGGGTGGTGCCGCCGTTGCCGCCCTGCTGGCCGGGCATGGTGCCCGTGCCGCCGGTGCGGTTGCCGCCGCCGAAGCCGCCTCGGCCACCGCCGCCCGGACCGCCGCCGCCCATCATGCTCGCGCCGGCCGGACCGGCCGTCGGGATGGAGCCGGTGTGTGCGGAGTTGACCGTGGAGAGGGTGTACGCCGCCGGGCCCGCGAGGCCCGCCACAATGCTCAAGCCGACTGCCGCGAGCGCGAGTTGGCGGCCGATCTTCGCTACGAAGATCAGGCCGAGCGCGCCCGCCAGGGAGCCGAGGAGGACCAGCCACTTCAGCCAGGGCAGGTAGTCGGAGGTCCGGTTGAGGAGGACGTAGCCCCAGACGCCGGCCGCAACTACCGCTGCCGCGAGGGTGATTGACGCCCAGATCTCGCCGCGCTTCTCCCAGAGGGAGCCGGCGCCGATGCCGATCACCGCGGCCATGTAGGGGGCCAGCGCGATCGTGTAGTACTGGTGGAAGATGCCGGCCATGTAGCTGAAGACGACCAGGGTCGTCACCAGCGAGCCGCCCCACACCAGCATCGAACTGCGCCTGACGGAGGTGCGGTTGAGCTTGCGCGTGGCCACCAGGCCCGCGACGAGGAGGATCAGGGCGGTGGGGAGCAGCCAGGAGATCTGGCTGCCGATCTCGTCGTTGAACATGCGGTTCCAGCCGGTGGCGCCCCACATGCCCGTGCCGGTGCCGCCGCCTCCGCCGCCGACGCTGCCGGTCTCGTCGCCGCTGAGGCGGCCGAACCCGTTGTAGCCGAAGGTCAGTTCAAGGAAGCTGTTGTTCTGCGAGCCGCCGATGTAGGGGCGCGAGGAGGCCGGCCACAGTTCGACGAGCGCCACCCACCAGCCGGCCGCGACGACCAACGCGCCGGTGGCCAGGCCCAGTTGGGCGAACCTCTTCTTCACGCTCACCGGCGCGCAGACCGCGTAGACGATGGCCAGCGGCGGCAGGATCAGGAAAGCTTGCAGGGTCTTCGACAGGAACGCGAAGCCGATCGCGACTCCGGCCCACACCAGCCACTTCGTACGGCCGTCCTCCAGGGCCCGGACGACGAGGTAGCAGGCGAGCGCCATGAGCAACGCCAGTGCGGCGTCAGGGTTGTTGAAGCGGAACATCAGCGCGGCGACCGGGGTGAGCGCCAGCACGGCGCCCGCGATCAGACCGGCCTGGGGGCTGTGCCGACGGCGTACCGCCGCGTAGACGACCGCGACCGTGCCGACGCCCATGAGGACCTCGGGGACCAGGATCGCCCACGAGTTGAGGCCGAAGATGCGGACCGAGATCTCCATCGGCCACAGGAAGGCCGAGGGCTTGTCGACGGTGATCGCGTTGCCCGCGTCGAGCGAGCCGAACAGGAACGCCTTCCAGCTCTTGCTGCCGGCCTGAACGGCCGCCGAGTAGAAGGAGTTGGAGTAGCCGGACGCGCTCAGGTTGTAGAGGTAGAGCAGCGCCGTCGCCAGCAGCATGCCCCAGAACGCGGGGCGCGCCCAGCGCGGGTCCTCGGGCCGGCCGCGCCACAGGCGGCGCCCGAGCGGCTGCTTG
This sequence comes from Streptomyces prunicolor NBRC 13075, assembly GCF_000367365.1. Taxonomy (GTDB): domain Bacteria; phylum Actinomycetota; class Actinomycetes; order Streptomycetales; family Streptomycetaceae; genus Streptomyces; species Streptomyces prunicolor. The sequence continues at coordinate 9,714 of NZ_BARF01000002.1, forward strand.
GGCTCACCGGCCTGGGGGGCCAAGGTGTCGGTGTCCGCGGGCGCCACCGGCTCGTGCACGGCCGTATCTCTGCCGGTGTCGCTGTCACCGGTAGGCGGCCCCCAGGACGAGGGGCTGCCTCCTCCCGGGTAGGTCGTCTGATCGGTGTCGGTGGTCATCGGGGGTCCCTCGGATCGGTGTCGTGGGGACGCACCGGCTGCAACTGCATCGTCGCGTCCCTCCAGGTGCCGTCCGCGGCTTCACCGGCGCGGAACTGGGTGGTGGTGTCGTACGACCCCTGGTGGGCCTGGGGCTGCTGCCGCTGGGGCAGCGGGGCGTACGAACCGGGGTACTGCGGGTTCTGGGGGTTGTGCGGGTACTGCGTCGCCGTCGAATAGGTGGGCGACGAAGGGGTGTTGAGGGCTACGACCGTCGACTCCTCGGCGCTGTCGCCGCGGTCCGGGAACACCCAGGCACGGAAGAGCAGGAAGCGGAGGACGGTCGCGGCGAGGTTGGCGGCCACCAGGACCGCGAGTTCGGTGGAGTGCGCCGGGTTGCTGCTGGCCGCGTTCAGGGCGGCGAGCGAACCACTGGTCAGCGCGAGGCCGATGGCGAAGACGACGAGGCCCTGCGCCTGGTGGCGGACGGCGCCGCCCCGGCCGCGGACCCCGAAGGTCAGCCTGCGGTTGGCGGCGGTGTTGGCGACCGCCGAGACCAGCAGGGCGAGCGCGTTGGCGACCTGTGAGCCGCCGAACTGCCGGAAGAGGCTGTAGAGGACGAGGTAGAAGAGGGTGGAGAGACCGCCGACCACGCAGAACCCGACGAGCTGGCGGGCCAGCCCCTTGGGCACGTCCTGGATGTCGCGGTCGCGCGGATCGTCGCCGAAGGGCCGCGTGACGCGGTCGAGCGGCAGCGAACCGGAGGCCAGGGCCTTGCCCACGCGCCACACTCCCTTCAGGTCCTCGGTCGCCGTCCTGACGATGTGGACGGTCGAGTTCGGGTCGTCGACCCAGTCGACCGGCACCTCGTGGATACGGAGTCCGGCACGTTCGGCCAGCACCAGCATCTCGGTGTCGAAGAACCAGCCGGTGTCCTCGACGAGCGGCAGCAGCGCCTGGGCCACATCACGCCGGATCGCCTTGAATCCGCACTGGGCGTCCGAGAAGCGGGCCTGGAGCGAGCCGCGCAGGATCAGGTTGTAGGTCCGGCTGATGAACTCGCGCTTGGCGCCACGCACGACACGCGACGAGCGGGCCAGCCGGGAACCGATCGCCAGGTCGGAGTGACCGGAGATCAGCGGCGCCACCAGGGGGAGCAGCGCGTTGAGGTCGGTGGAGAGGTCGACGTCCATGTAGGCGAGGATCGGGGCGTCCGAGGCGGACCAGACGGTGCGCAGTGCTCGACCGCGCCCCTTCTGCTCCAGCCGGAACGATTTGACCTCCGGGATGTCCGACTCCAGCCGCGCTGCCACCTGAGGAGTGGTGTCGATCGACGCGTTGTCCGCGATGGTGATGCGGAACGCGTACGGGAACGTGCGCTTGAGGTGCTCGTGCAGTCTGAGCACACATGGCTGGAGGTCCTTCTCCTCGTTGTAGACGGGGATCACTACGTCCAGGACAGGCGTACCGGCGTCTCCGGCCGGGAGGTGCTCCCGCGCCGGCAGGGTGCCGGGAGAAGTGTCGGTTCGCATGGAACCGACTCTCCTCAAGCGCCCTGTTGCACCCATGTGGTGGCACTGTGCTGTGCCTGTGAGTGCGATTGCCAATTTGTTTCGGGGGCGGGCGCGGGCACAGCCGGTGCGAGCGCGGGAAGATGCACGGTGAACACAGTGCGTCCGGGAACGCTGTCCACGGTGACCGCGCCGCCGTGTGCGGTCGCGACCGCCTGCACGATGGCGAGGCCCAGACCCGTCGATCCCGTGGAGCGGGAACGCGCCGAGTCGCCGCGCGCGAACCGCTCGAAGACATGCGGCAGCAAATCGGGCGGGATGCCCTGGCCGTTGTCCTCGACGTCCACGCACATCCACGGGCCGCGTCGCTGTACGCGTGCGGTGATCGTCGTACCCGGTGGGGTGTGCTTGCGGGCGTTGCCCAGCAGGTTGATGAGCACCTGCTGGATACGGGCCGCGTCCGCCGACACGAGGGCCGGTTCGTCGGGCAGGTCGAGGCGCCAGTTGTGGTCCATGCCGGCCGCGCGCGAGTCGCTGATGGTGTCCACGACGAGCGGGATGAGGTCGGTCTGGTCGAACTGGAGCGGTCTGCCCGCGTCGAGCCGGGCGAGGAGCAGCAGATCCTCCACGAGGAGGGTCATGCGCCCGGCTTCGGACTCGATTCTCCCGAGGGCGTGCTTGGTGTCGGGCCCGGTCTGTTCGCGTCCGCGCCGGGTCAGCTCCGCGTAGCCGCGGATGGAGGCGAGGGGCGTACGCAGCTCATGACTGGCGTCGGCCACGAACTGCCGTACCCGCATCTCGCTCTGCTGTCTGGCGTGCAGGGCACCGTGGACGTGGTCGAGCATCCTGTTGAGCGCAGCTCCGACCTGGCCGACCTCGGTGTGCGGGTCGGTCTCGGACTCGGGGACACGTTCGTTGAGAGTGACTTCGCCGGTGTGGAGGGGGAGTTCGGAGACGCGGGTGGCGGTGGAGGCCACGCGGCGGAGGGGGCGGGTGGCGATGCCGACCAGTACGTAGCCGGCGATCCCGGCGGCGACCAGGCCGGCGGCGGTGACGCTGAGCTCGACGAGGATGAGGGTGTTGACGGTGTTGTCGACGTCTGCGGTCGGCAGGGCGACGTAGTAACCCTCGTTGGTGGTGTCGGGGCTCTTGGCGTACTTGACCAGGTAGTCACCGAGCCCCGGAATGGTCACTGCGTGCGTGTTGCCGTCCTTCGACACGGACGCGAGGGCCTGCTTCTGCGCCGTGTTGAGACCGACGGCGTTCATCTTCTTGAACGCGCCGCTGCTGTCGGTCACCTGCTGGCTGTAGGACGCGCTGGCGATCGCGCCCTTCTTCACGTAGGCGGCAACGGTCTTCTCCTGCGTCGGACCGTTGGTGAGGAGCTTGTTGACCCTGCCGGCCGGCGTCTGGACGGGAACGGAATCGTCGCTCCCGGAAGAGGTGGACGAGGTCGAAGGGGTCGTGGAAGTGGAGGCCTTGCCGTTCGGGTTCGCCGGACCACCCGGTCCGTCCTCCGGGCTGCCCTGAGGGCGGCCCACCGCACGGATGGCCGTCTCCGTGACCTTGCCCTTGAGCTGGTCGTACAGGTGCGACTGCAAAGCGACAGTCGTCACCGTCCCGATCACCGCACACACCACCGCGATCAGCGTCACGGACGCGACGACGAGCCGGGTCCGCAGGGTGCGCGGCTTACCCGCTCGTTTCTTCTGCGCACGCGGCCGTCGTCGCCCGCTCATGAGGCCGCGGGCTTGATCAGGTAACCGGCACCGCGCCGGGTGTGGATCATCGGCTCACGTCCCGCGTCGATCTTCCGGCGGAGGTACGAGATGTAGAGCTCGACCACATTGGCCTGCCCACCGAAGTCGTACGACCACACACGGTCGAGGATCTGCGCTTTGCTGAGTACACGCCGGGGATTACGCATGAGGAAGCGCAACAGCTCAAACTCGGTCGCGGTGAGGTGGATGCCCTCACCGGCCCGCGACACCTCGTGGCTGTCCTCGTCGAGGGTGAGGTCACCCACGACCAGCACGGAGTCCGAGCGGCGGTCGGCGGCACCGGAGCGGCGGATCAGTCCGCGCAGCCGGGCGACGACCTCTTCGAGGCTGAAGGGCTTGGTGACGTAGTCGTCGCCACCGGCGGTGAGCCCGGCGATACGGTCCTCGACGGCGTCCTTCGCCGTCAGGAACAGCACCGGGACGTCCGGCAGTTCTCTGCGCATCCGACCGAGAACGGTCAGGCCGTCCATGTCCGGCAGCATCATGTCGAGGACGACGGCGTCGGGCCGGAACTCACGCGCGGTCTGGATCGCGCCGGTTCCGTCACCCGCGCTTCTGATCTGCCAGCCCTCGTATCGGAGGGCCATGGACAGCAGCTCGGTGATCGACAGCTCGTCGTCCACCACAAGCACTCGGACGGGGCTCCCGTCCGGCCTCAGCAGTTCGGTGCGCCCCTGGGGCGAGGTCGTGGTCATAGTGGACACCTTGTCGGGGTCCCCTAAGAGCACGCTTTCCAGAGTCTGTGATTTTCCTGAGAAACTCACAGGCACCACTCAGGGAACACCTTGAAACCGCTTGCCCAACGCTCATCCGACGGTCATGAAGCCGTGCGCGCCTTACACACCCGCCCCTCCCTCCCCTCCATCTGCACACTCTCCCCGCATTCCCCATACCGGCCGTACTCTCAGCTCCCGCTCACGGTCCGAACAGCCGCGCCCCGTTGTCATGGCAGACCGCCCGCAGCCAATCCTCGCCCAGGTCCAGCCGCTCCAGGGCGTGCAGCTGGTGAACGTACGGATACGGAATGTTCGGGAAGTCGCTGCCCAGGAGCACCCGGTCGCCGAGCGCGGCCAGCCGGGGGAGTGCGCGGGGCGGGAAGGGCGCGAAGCGCTCACTGAAGTCGGTGAACGCCATCGTCGTGTCCAGCCGCACCTCCCCGTACCGTTCGGCCAGGTCCAGGAAGTCCTCGTACTCCGGCATCCCCATGTGCGCGAGGACGAGTCGCAGCCGGGGGTGCCGGGCCAGCACCCGTGCGATCGGCTCGGGTCCGGTGTGCTTGCCGGGTGCGGGACCCGACCCGCAGTGGATGACGACGGGCGTCCCGCTCTCGGCGAGCAACCCCCAAGCCGGGTCCAGGAGTTCATCGGCCGGGTCGTACGCACCCACCTGCACATGCGCCTTGAACACCCGCGCGCCGGCATCGAGGGCTCGCCGCACGTAGTCCTCGACTCCCGGCTCCGGGAAGAGGGTCGAGGTGTGCAGACAGTCGGGTGTGCGCGCGGCGAAGTCGACGGCCCAGCCGTTGAGCCACTCGGCCATCCCGGGCTTGTGCGGATAGAGCATGGCGGTGAAAGCGCGTACTCCGAACTCCCTTATCAGCGCGACCCGTTCCGCCTCCTCCTTCCGGTACGTGATCGGCCACTCCAGTGCTCCACCGGTCGCCGGCCCGAGCGCGTCGAAGTAGTCCCAGACCTTGCGCAGCACCCGCTCGGGCATGAAGTGGGTGTGCACGTCGACGAGCCCGGGGAGCCCGAGCCGCCGCCAGAACGCCCGGACTTCGGCCACTTCAGATGCTTCGCCTGCTTCGGCCACTTCGGCTGCTTCGGTCTTCTCAGCGTCCACGTCTGATCCTCCCTGCCCGATGACGACAGTCACTTCGGCCACGCTGCCAGAACCGGCCTCAGAACAACCCCTCCTGCACCCCCGGCGCCTCCCGCCTGAACTCCCGTACCGGCACGGTGAATCCACCCGTCTCACCCCTGTCACCCCTGTCACCCCCGGAGGAACCGGCCGGGATCAGCTCCCACCCCGTCATCAGCCGCGTGTCCAGCACGACCACCCCCCGCCCGGTCGCGAGGTGGAGGTCCGGTCCCGCCACCGCGACGACCTCCCCGCTCACCACCCCGCCCGCGACCAGCCCGCTCACCTCGCCGACCGCGGCCGGGAGTCCCGCGAGGCCGAAGACGTCGACGTGGTCCACGGGTCGGTACGGCTCGCGGTGGAGCGACTCCGGCCATTCGCGCAGCGCGAGGGCCCATCCGTGCAGCTCGGCGATCTCGGCGGCCCGCTCCTCGGCGGACCCCGGCAACGCGGACCGTACGGCGCGCTTCTCGCCGTAGGGAATCCGGTCCGGCACCCGGAGGGCGGCGCGCAGCAACTCCTCCGTGCGCCGCGCCGCCATCAACGGGCCGAGGCCGAGCCAGCTGAAGCAGACGGCACCCTGCTCAAGCAGTCGCGCCGAGCCGCGCTCTTCGGCGGTGATGCCGACCTTGAGCAGGCCGGGACCGAACCAGGCCAGATATACGTGGTACGGCCGCGGGTCGTCCGCGATCGTGTCGGCGGCCACCGAGTGCGCCCGGTCCAGCCGCGCGCACTCCTCGCACCGCGCCCCCGTACTCCGCTCCGGCACGGCCGCCCGCACCGGACAGGCGTTCCCCCGCGCCCCCACGCATGTCCGCCCGCCCCCTTCCGCGACCTCGAAGGCCACCCGCTTCCCCCGGGGCAACGGGCTCCCGCGCCCGCCGTCCCACTTCAGCTCGGGACCGCCCGCCGCCCACCGCAGCCCCGAGCACTTCCATGCCTGCGATGCCTTCGGTGCCTGCGATCCCCGTGCTGTCTGTGCCATCGCTCACGAGATTAGACGGCGCCACTGACAATGCCGTCAGCCCGCGGTTTCACCGACCGGAGCCGACTCCCGGTACGCGACCGCGCGCTCCTCGGCCGTGTACTCCGCCGCCGCCCGCCCCCGCCCCGCCAACCGGCACCCGACACACCCGGCATGCCCCGCCCGCGCCAACGGGTCCCGCACCCGCATCCCCCACTGCGCCCGGTCCCGTCGCCCGGGCGGCTTGCCCCACCCGGTGAGATGGAGCGCCCAGGTGACCAGGACGCTCACCGCGACGATCCCCAGCCCGCCGCCGATCAGCGGGGCGGAGACCACGCACATCCCCACCCCGGCGACGGTCGTCCCGAGGGTCGCGATACCGAATCCGGTCCAGCCCGCGACCGTATGTCCCTCGTCATACTGATGTGCGCTCACGTGCGGCCTCCCTCGAAGCCCAGACAGACAACAGGTACCTCACTCGCTAAGAAGTTTAGAATAGAAACCTCTCACTAGCTAAGGCAATAACCATGCACGCCAAGCCTCGCCCCGCCGCCACCCCGGCCCAGGCGCTGGACGCGATGGACTCCCTCATCGCCACCGCCCAGCTCGGTCAGCAGGAAATGGCCGAGCGGCTGGGTCTGAACGTCACCGATCTCGTCTGTTTCGCCTACGTCATCAGGTCCGGCGAGCACCTCCTCACCGCGGGCGACCTCGCCGCACACGTCCACGTCACGACGGGCGCGGTGACCGGCATCCTCAACCGCCTGGAGCGCGCCGGTTTCATCACCCGCGTCCCCGACCCGACCGACCGCCGCCGCGTCCGCGTGGCCCCGGTACCGGCGGCGGTGGCCCGCGTGGTCGCCCTCTACGGCCCCTACTACGACCGCCTCAACGCCCAGTTCGCCGACTACTCCCCCGCCGAGATCGCCGTACTGAACGACTGGTTCACGCGGACGTCGACGCTGGCGCAGGGCTACATGGAGGAACTCCGGGCGCGGGACGGGGAACAGGGGACGGGGAACAGGGGACGGGAAACGGGGAACAGGGGACGGGGGTAAACCCGACCCCGTAGGTACAGCCCACTCCACCAACCATCCGGGAGACCACTCCATCGTGCCCGGAGCCGTACGACGACATCGTTGACCACAGCCGGGGACAGAGACCCGGCGCAGGCCCAACGGCCGCCGTACGGAGGGAAATTCCATGAAGCCCGGCGCGTTCGCATCGTTCGTCAGGTTCGTGGTGTGCGGCGGCGGGGTCGGGGTGCTGTCCAGCGCGGCGGTACCGCTGCTGGCCGCGCTGATGCCGTGGGCGGCGGCGAACGCGCTGATCACGGTCGCCTCGACCGTCCTCTGCACCGAGCTGCACGCCCTGTTCACCTTCAGCACCGGCCGCCGTCCCGGCCTGCGCGAGCACTGGCAGTCGGCGGGTTCGGCCACGGCGGCCTACGCGGCGACGTCCGCGGCGATCCTGATCCTCCACACCGTCCAGTCCTCCCCCACGATGCTCACCGAACAGCTCGTCTACCTCAGCGCCTCCGGCCTCGCCGGCATCGGCCGCTTCCTGGTCCTCCGCCTGTTCGTCTTCGCCGACCGCGGCGCCTCGGCTCCGGTCGCGATCGCGGTACGGCCGACGGTGGCAGCGCCCGCGTTCAGCGCGGCGGCGTGAGCGCCCCACGCCTCAACAGCCCTGCGCACCAACGGAAATGTCCGTCACCGCCGTCCGAGCCCGAGGCGAACAGGTCGTAGGTCGCCAGCGCATAGGCACGCTGATAGAGGACGAGCGTGTCCGGCGCGTACCCGAACTCCGCCGCGAACAGCCGGGTGAGGGCGACGGTGTGCGGCTCCGCGTACGGCCCGTACATGTCCCACACGGCGGCTGTCACGGCGGCCTCGAAGGCCGGGTCACCGGTGGTGGTGAAGAACCCGAAGTCGAGTACGGCCGTAGGGGCGCCGGTGTCGTCGACGTGGATGTTGGGCGGCACGAGGTCACCGTGCACGACGCTGACCGGGCCGCCCTCCGGCAGTGCCCGCAGGGAGTCCACTGTCCGGCGCGCGATGCCCGCGAGGTCGGGGACGTGAGCGGCGAGCAGGTCACCATGGCGATGGACGGCACGCCGGACGAGGGCGGCGAGCGCGTCGGGAAAGCGGGCGTGCCCTTCCCAGAGCGGCCGGTCGTCACCTTGCACGACGAGCCGCCGCATGGCCTCGGTACCGGGCACGGCGGCCAGCCCGCGCAACACCGTCAGCAGGGCACCGGTCTCCCGCCCGGCCAACTCCCGCCCCGGCGCCACGACCGCCGAGTCGGCCCGCAGCGGGACTCCGCCCAACTCCCGTTCATAGGTGACCAGTACGCCCTCGCGCTCCTCGACGCCGAGGATCTCCGGCGTGGCGAAGGGCAACGACTCCGCCGCCCGCGCGATGTCCTCGTAGACCCGCCGCATGAGCTCCACCCCGACCGGCCGCCGCCCGCTCCACACCTTGCCGACGATCCCGTCCCCGAGGCGGTACACGGCGCCCTCGACACCTGCGGCGAGCGGCCGGGCGTCTCCGTGACCGCGGTCGGCGAAGTACTGGATCCAGCGGGCGGTGTGTTCTTGGCGGTGGGTGACCATGGCTTGAGCGGAGCCCCTCGGGATGTCAATGGCCGTACGGGTCAGGGTCGTTCGCGAGGTGGGACTCGCGTTGGCGCCAGCTGCCCGGGGGTTCGCCGTGGTGGCGGGTGAAGGCTGCGGCGAAGGCGTAGGGGGAGCCGTAGCCGACCGTGCGGGAGATGGCGGTGAGGGTGAGGTCGCCGGTGCGGAGGTGGTCGCGGGCCAGGGCCATCCGCCAGTCGGTCAGGTACTGCATCGGGGTCTGGCCGAGGGCCTCGCGGAAGGTGCGGGCGAAGGCGGCCCTCGACAGGCCGCTGATCGCGGCGAGTTCGGGGACCGTCCAGGGGTGGCCGGCGTTCTCGTGGACGGCCTGGAGCGCGGCGTTGAGGCGGGGGTCCGCGCAAGCCCGGTACCAGCGGGGCGCGTTGGGGCTGCGCCGGAAGTCGTTGCGGATGGCGAGCACGAGGAGGACGTCGAGGAGGCGGTCCAGGACCGTGGGCCCGCCCGGTTCGCCGGGCGCCGGTGTGGCCAACTCGTGGGAGAGCAGCCCGATCACGTCCCGCAACGGGTCCCCGACCGCCGCCGACAGCGTCAGCACCTGCGGCAGCGCCTCCAGCAGCCCGGCACCGATGTCCCCCGAGAACCGGTAGGCACCGCACAGGAACACCGTCGCCCGCGGATCCTCCGAACTCCCGCCCGGGACTTGCCCGTTCCGGGACTCCTCCGAACTCCGGCCCGGGGCATGCCTGTTCCGGAACTCCTCCGGTTCGAGGCAGTCCGCGCCCGGCGCGTGACCGATGTGGTGATCGGGGCCGCCCCGGACGAGCGTCACCTCACCGGGTACGAGTTCCACCGCGTCGGCGGGGTCGCCCAGCCACAGCCAGCCCCGGCCCCGTACGACGGTGTGCACGGCCAGCTGGATCGACCCGGCCAGCCGCAGTCCCCACGGCGGCTCGGCCACCGTCCGCGCGAAGACGGCACCGGAAGCGCGGGCCCGCGCGAGGCGATCGTGCAGTATGTCCACCCGATCAGTATCCGCCGGGCGGCCCCGATGAGGGTTCCTTCGAGCGTCTGACGCAATGAATCGAGCGATTCACGCATTGATCCGCTCGCATCGCGCTCCCACGATGGAGCCATGACTGGATCACCACCCACCGCCCTCGTCCTCGGCGGCACCGGCCGCACCGGCTCCCTCGTGGCGCGGCAGCTCCCCGAACAAGGACTGCCCGCCCGCACCGCCGCCCGCCACGGCGCCGACGTCCGCTTCGACTGGGACGACCCGACCACCCACCCCGCCGCCCTCGCCGGCGTCGACCGCCTCTACCTCGTCACCCCCGTCCTGCGGATCTCCTACGCCGACCAGGTCGCCGCCTTCCTCGACCTCGCCGTGGCCGCGGGGGTACGTCACGTCACCTACCTCAGCACCTACGGCGGCCAACTGGCGCCCCCGGACGTCGACATCAGGGCCGTGGAGGACGATCTCGCCGCCCGGGACACCCTCACGCACACGATCCTGCGCCCGTCCTGGGTGATGCAGAACTTCAGCGACGCGCATCTGCCGGTCGTCGACGGAGTGATCACGGTGCCGACCGGCGGCGGTACAGAAGCCTTCGTCGACGCGGCCGACATCGCCGCCATCGCGGTGGAGACCCTGCTCGCGCCCGAGGCCCACGCCGGGGCGGAGTACGCGCCCACCGGACCGCGGGCCCTCACCGTCGCCGAGGTCGCCGACATCATCGCCGCGGTGTCCGGCCGCCCGGTCGCGCACCAGGACATCGACCCCGAGGCGTGGATCGGCGGCGCGGTCGCGGCCGGGCTCGTGCCCGCCGACTACGCGGTGATGCTCCGCTGGCTGACCGGCGCCATCGTCTCCGGCGACGGTTCCACGCCCAACGGCGACATCGAGAAGGTCACCGGCCGACCGGCGACCACCTTCGACGAGTTCGCGCGGCGCAACGCCGGTGCCTGGGCCGCACCGGTACCGGCGGTGAAGTGACCATGCCGGTGAAGGACGTTGGGGACATCGGTGACTTCGCGGCGCTCGATCCGTTCTTCCGGATCGTCCAGGAGGGGCTGGCCGGCCTCGTCGACGGCGATCACTTCTTCGAGCTCCTGGCCGAGGACGTGGTCTTCGAGTACGTCGTCTCCGTGCCCGGCTACCCACGCCGTGTCCAGGGACGCGCGGCGGTGGCCGACCTGTACCGCGGCTACGGCGACGTCATGGTCCTGCACGGCGCGGACGGACTGGCCGTCCACCGGGACTCCGGGACGTCAGTGGTCGTACTCGAGTACGCGGTGCACGGACGGGCCGTCCACACCGGGCGTGCCTACGACAACCACTTCGTCTCCGTGATCACCGTCAGGAACCGCGAAGTGACGCACTGGCGGGACTACTTGGACCCCGTCGCCGTCTTCCGGGCCGTCGGATGGCCGGCGAAGGAGCACTGAGAACCGCTGAAGGTACTGAGGTACTGGCTCAGGTACTAGCTGAGGTACTGAAGGTGCGGAGGGTGCTGAAGACATGGCGGAGGAACCGCCGAGGAACTGGCACCGGCGCCGGCACATGGTTGACGGGCTTCGCCGGACGGTGCCCGTGGAAGCCCAGCCCGCCCTGACTAGCCCGCCCTGCGGTAAGCCTCGTCCATGTCCGAGAAGGACTGTCCGTCGTCGAACGGCAGCGTCTCGTCCTCCCCGAAGTCCGGGGCCTGGAAGGGGTTCGTCGCCGGAGGGGGCGATCCCGCGTTGGACTGGCGGGTCGCCCCTTCCGGGGCGGAGAACAACGAGGTCAGTTCGATGAGAGGTCTCCCGTTCGTTACAGGCCGCTGGGACCTGGTGTGCCGTGACCGGGCACGGCGGTCCTACAGCTTGCTCATCTTGGCGTACGGACTCAGGATGCGCTCCTGAACCGACCCGAAGTCGACGAGCACCGCGATTCCGTCCTCGATGCCGATGACCCGGCCGAGGCCGTACATGTCGTGTGTGACCTGGTCGCCCACGGCGAACTGCTTGGGTGCCGCCGCGGCCGGGGCCTTGAAGGGACTGGTGGGCAAATAGCGCTTCGGTGCAGCTGGCTTTGTCATTGACTCCAGTATGGGCCTAGACACGCCACTCGCTGAGGCCGTCCACATCGCTTGTTCATCACAGATCGAGCAACCGGGAACCACTTCGCCGCCCCGGACGTACCCCTCACGCCCCTGACCTGGCCGTTCCCGGGCCAACCCCGGAACCGCCGCCGGCCTTCGAAACACAGGCTTCGAAACAACGGACGCCGGGGCACACGCGAGAGGCCCCGGATCACTCCGGGGCCTCTCGTCAGATGTGCACTCGGCAGGATTCGAACCTGCAACCTTCTGATCCGTAGTCAGATGCTCTATCCGTTAAGCTACGAGTGCTTGTTTTCTCTTGTTTTCCTTCGCCGTTCCCTGCCCTTCCGGGCCGCTCGCGGCGACAGGAAGAACATTACATGACTGCCGCCGCCATGTGAAATCCGTTAGCCATACCCCTTGTGAGCTGCGAAAACGGCCCTACGGAGGGGTTCCGGGAACGGCCGAAGCCCCGGTCGCGCGGACCAGGGCTTCGGTGAGGTGCGGAGGCGGAGGGATTTGAACCCTCGATGGGATTTGCGTCCCAAACCGCATTAGCAGTGTGTTGCCTGTCGTATGACGGTGACGCGCCTCGATTGGCCGAGACGCTCCTACGCAGGTCAACCCAGAAGCGTCATCCGATCGTGATGGGTCCCATCGAACAGCGACCGTGCCACTTGGTGCCATCGCCGTGCCATCGGAGTCAGCCCGCGCCGTCGGCCTTCTTCGGCCGGCCGCCCCTCCGTGCGCGTCGCTCCGCCAACTCCTCTTCCGCCTTGGCGAGGTCGTCGCGGTCCTGGTCGTCGCCGTGCTCGCGGACGCGGTCGCGCATGTGGTCGAGCAGGTCGTTCGTGCGGTCCGTATCGAGCCGGTCGCAGATCCGTCCGTACGCATCCCACAGAGGACCCGGCACCCGGATGGGGCGGGTCCTGGTGTGCCGGGGTGGCTCGGTCACCGGTTCCTCGGTCACTGCACTCCCTCGCTTGTAGTTGCAGGGAATCTTCGCACGAGGCTTGTGCATCTACAAGGTTTCCGGATACTGTGTAGTTGCAAGGTTAGCCACTCCGGAAACGGAACGGCCCCGGCTCGGTGCTACGAACACTGAGTCGGGGCCTGACGGACCACCTGCTACGAACAGGAGCCCCGCTATGTCGCATCCTTCCATCCGCCGCGAGCGCCGCACGACGCGCCGTTCGCTTCGAGCCACCCTGCGCCGCCGCGCCGCCGGTACCCGCCTGGCCGCCTCGTGTCACCGCCGCCCGCGTTCGCTGGCTACGGTCGCCATCGCCGCCGGCGTCGACAAGACCACCGCATCCGGCTGCGCCAACGGCCTCCGTACGGTCGCCAAGCGCTGCGGGATCGTCCCCGCCGAGACCGCCCGGACCCGCCGCACCGTCACCGGTGGCCGCGCCCGTAAGACCCGCACCGTCGCGCACTACACCCTCGGCCAGGTCTGCACGCTCCTCGGCTCGTACAAGCCCCGCAAGGCGGAGTACGTCGCCGCCGTCGCCCTGATCGCTGCCTTCACCACCAACGCCGCCTGAGCCGGGGATGAACACCATGAGCAACCGCATCCAGAACCACGTCCCCGCCGTCGACACCACCACGACCGGCCACCTGCCCTACGCCGTCCAGGCCGCCGCCCACCCGGCCGACACCACCACGGACGCCCGCGAGCACACCGAGCACACCGACGACCGCATCACCCTCGCCGCCGCCGGCCTCTACGCCGCCACGTGCGCGTACGACGAAGCACTCCGCAGGCCGAACCCCGCCGCCACGTTGGACAACATGTGTGACGCGGTCCACGAGATCGCACCGGACCTCGCCAAGGTCATCAACAGCAAGGCCAGTGCCGAGTTCGCCGAAGGTCTGCGGGTCGCGACCGTGGCCCCCCTGTGGGCGTTCGCTGCGATCGAGCACGCCCGCGTCGAGGCCGGTGACGGCTACGGCTACGTCTTCGATCTGCTCGTCGACGGCCTGAAGAACGGTGTCGACCCGGACATCACCCGGAAGACCGCGCTCGACGTGCCCCGGCGGCTCCGTGAAAACGCTGAGGCCAGCGCGTGAGCGCCACCCCGGCAGAGCAGGCGTCCACCCTCGTGGTGGGCGCCCTGCCCGGGCCCATCGACCCGGACGACCTCGACGTCGCCATCAGCGTCGGTCAGCAGATGCTCGCCATCTACGGCGACACCGACGGCCGCGACATCTACGCCTACGTCCAGGCCCACGGCGCCCTCGCCGAAGCCCTCCGCATCCTCCTGCGCGCCCTCGGCGCCGAGTCCAGTGGTCTTCCTGAGAAGACGAGTGGGCAACAGGAGACCGCGCCCCGTTGCCCGGCTGCTCACCCCGAGGACCCCACCCCGTGCGTCGGCCTGGTCGCGGTCACCGTCCTCGACGCGACGAACGCCGGCACCCACGGGTGTGAGCACCACGCCGCCCGACTCCTCGCCTCGCTGGAAGGCGGGCGCGTGTACGCCCTCGGCACGGCCCCCGAGTCCGCAGCGATCCGCGTCTTCAAGGCCGCCGCCGCCCTTCGCCCGTTCGCGTGGCTGACGGACGCCCCGCGCGTCCTGCCGTCCCAGCTCAGCCACGACGAGAACCGCCTGCGGGGCGAAGGCCGATGAGCATCGAACCCCGCACCGCGATCGTGAACGTCTTCGTCACGAAGCCTCTGGAGATCGACGAACCCACCTGGTGTGCCGGCCACCCCGACAACCGGGCTGGCTACAAGGTCGACATCAGTCACGACGGGCCCGAGCAGACCATCGCCCCCGGCGGGCGGGACCTGTTCAAGGCGCTCCTCACGCAGGCCCCGTTCGCCAGCACGGACCGCAGCATCGGCCTGTACATCGAGGCCGACCTTGAGCCGCGCACGTGCACGCCCGACGAGGTGGACCAGTTCGCCGACGACCTCATCGAGGCCGCCGCACAGCTGCGCGTACTCGGCCGCCAGCTCGCCGAGATCCTCGCGGGAGAAGACCGGTGAGCGCTTCTCTCGTACGCCGCCCGACCGAACACGCCGCGATCCGTGCGGCGTGCCGGTCGGCCCGGCCGCTCCCGCCCGTGCCCGCCCTCATGGCCGCGCTGCTCGACGCGAACGCGCGCGGCGACCGCGAGGGCACCACCCTGGCCGCGCACCGCGTCGTACGTGCCGCCGGCCTCGAATGGGAGGACCAGTGAGCACCATCTCTCGCGGCACCCGCCGCATCATCGTCGCCCACCTCACCGACCGCGGCATGACCCCGGCGGAGATCGCCGCTGAGCTGGGCGTTTCCGACGACACGGTCCGCAGGGACATCCGCGAGTGGACCCCGCCGGCACCCGCCGCCGAGCCCGAGGATGCGGCACCGCCTGCGCCCGGCCTGCTGCTCCCCGAGAGCACGCAACTCCGGCAGGACCTCAACCTCCTCGCCGACTCGTACAAGGCGCAGCGGGAGGACGTCGCAAAGTTCGCAATCCACGTTGCTGCCGAGGGAATCCGACGGCGCATGCACGCCCGGTTCGCCGCCGACGACAGGCAGGAGGTGCGGTCGTGAAGTGGATTCTCCTCGGCGGAGTGCTCGGGGTGCTGCTCCTGTACCCGTCGCTCCTCGCGGTCGTCGTCGCCGTCCTGGTGGCGGTGCTCGGCAAGCCGGTCGTCATCGCGTTCGGTGTCGGTCTCGCCGCCCGGCCGGCCGTCACCCGCCGAGTCAGAGGGTGGACGCCGTGACCGAGCCCGACCCGTCCAACCTGCCCAAGGCGTACCGCAGATACATCGAGCAGGCCGCACACCACCGGCCGCCGAACGTCCTCTACGACCAGCACGGCCGGCCGGTCCACTTTACGATCGGCCAGCCCCCGCCGCCGGTCATCGTGCAGGCCCCGATCCAGCAGGGCATGGACCCCGCCCTGCAACGGCTGATCATCGTCACGTTCCTGATCCTGGCCGTGGTCGTCGTCTGCACCGCTGCGGTGTGCGCGGTCGTGGTCCTGGTCGGCGGAACGCTGATCGGGATCATCGGCGCCGTCTCCGCGAACCTCCCAATGATCGGCGTCTCCCTGGTCGGTGTGATCCTCGCCGCCGGGTGGGCCGCCTCCAAGCTCCGCCCGACCGGTAAGCGCAAGGGCCGCTGACCTGCCCTTCCGCCCTCGGCAACCATGTCCGTCTGGGTCACGGTTGCGGGGGCGCGGTGGGGCCGGACCGTCCGGCCCACGACCAGGGAGAACCCGTGAACAAGTCCACCCAAGACCAGTACGTCCGCCTCGCGTGGAACGCCACCGCCAAGGCCGAGCAGCTGGCCCGCGACGCCGAGCGGTACGCCCGCGACGAGGACTTCCGGCACAAGGTCGAGCCCCTCGCCGCCGCCGGCCGCCTGTGGGCCGAGGTCGCGCAGTCGTACGCCGCCATTGCGGCCGTGCTGCCCGAGCCACTGCCCGAACTGCCCACCACCGAACCGACGGAGTACTGACCATGCGCAGCTCGTACACGCGCGGCGAGAAGCTGCGCCTGGCCTGGCTCGTCGCCAAGGCCGCAAAGCAGTCCATGGCCGGTGACCGCAACGTCGACACCATCGACCCGCGCCTGAAGCGGAAGGTCGACCAAATCCAGGAGCGGGCCGCCGAACGCGGAAAGGCCGAGTTCAACGCCCTACAGGGGCAGTTGGCGAAGGCCCGCCGGGAGGCCGCTGCCGCGAAGGTCACGATGCGGACCAGCAAGGGCCCGGACCGTGCCGCCGCCCGCCGGACGATGTACGAGCGTGAGGGCGCTGCCCGCCGCCTCGAACGCGAACTCCGCACCTACCAGTAACCGCGCCCGGGGACGGCGTCCACCGCCAAGCAGACCGCTGCCCCCGGGCCTCCGTACCCCAGCAAGAGGCAGGAAAAGCCAGCATGACCGACAACGTCGTACAGCTCCACAAGGACCCGCCCGAGGACACCCGCGACACCCTCACCGAAACCATCATCGACGTCGTCGCCAACGCCGAACCCCGCCCCGTCGACCCTCCCGACCAGACCGCCTCTGCCGGAACGTGGATCGCTGAGCGGCAGGCCTACCTCGCCGAAGCGCCCGCCGTAGTGCCCTCGTGGCTTCGGAAGGCCAGCGAGTTCAAAGAGGCAACCAAGTGGACGGTGTCCTACTACGCCCACGTCACCGCGTTCCACACCTTCCGGGCGCCCGTCTACCTCGCCCGTCTGCTGCTGCGCTCCCCGCGCGGCACCGGCCGGCTCATCGTCCGGTGGGGCAAGTGGGTCGCGGACACCGAAGCCCGCCCGGTCGAGGCGAAGGCCGCGGCGTCCGCGGACATCGAGGCGTGGCTGTCTCTGTCCCGCGAGAAGTCCCGCCGGGTACGGCCGCGCCGTATCGCCTCCCTCGCCGTGGCGACGGCGACCGGCATCACCGCCCTGGTCAGCTCGTTCATGGTCCCCGGCTGGACGCTCACCGCAGCGCTCACCGCCGCCGCACTGGCCGGCCTCAACGGCACGAAGGGCAGCAAGGCGCTCATCACCCGCTACGTGGCCACCAACATCCTGCGCAAGCTGGACTCGACCGAGGTGTTCGAGGCCCTCGCCGCGATCGGCATCGAGGGCCGGAAGGGGCGCCGCGGTGTCGAGTTCGCCGCCGAGGTCATGCGCGACGGGCCCGGCTGGCGCGCCGAGGTCGACCTCCCGCCCGGCATCGAGGCCACCGCCGTACTGGAGAAGCGCTCCGCCCTCGCCGCCGCCATGCGCCGACCCATCAGCACCGTGTGGCCCGAGGGCGACCGCACCGCGCACCCCGGGCGCCTGGTGCTGTGGGTGGCGCAGCGCGACCCGGCGAAGGCCGCCCGCAAGCTGTGGCCCCTCATGCGAGAGGGCCGCGCCGACGTGTACCAGCCCCTGCCCTACGGCTTCGACCCGCGCGGCAACCTCGTCGAGATCACCCTCATGTACTCCAACCTGCTGGTCGGAGGCATCCCCGGGTCCGGTAAGACGTCGTGCGCGCTCGCTATCGTGCTGGGTGTCGCCCTCGACCCGACTGCCGAACTGTGGATCTTCGAGTTGAAGGGATCCGGAGACCTCGACTCGGTCCGCCCCGTCTGCCACCGGTACGTCAGTGGCGACGAGGACGAAGACCTTGAGGCCGCGCTCGGCGGCATGCGGTCCGGGATCGCCGAGTACCAGCGCCGCGCCAAGTTCATCAAGTCCCTGCCCGCCTCCGAGGTCCCCGAGGGCCGCAAGGTCACCCGCGCCCTGGCGGAGAAGTACCCGGAGCAGAACCTCGGACCGCGCGTCATCGTCGTCGACGAGGTGCAGGAGCTGTTCACGCACGCCGAGTACAAGGAAGAGGCCGCCGCCCTCGCGACCCGCCTGATCAAGAAAGGGCGCGCCTACGGCATCATCCTCATCCTCCTCACCCAGAACCCGGATGCCCCGTCTCTGCCCACCGGCGTCTCCTCGTCGGTCGGCACCCGCCTCTGCCTCGCGGTCATGGACTGGCGGGCCAACAACAACGTCCTCGGTACCGGCGCCTACGACCGGGGCCTGCGCGCCACCGACATCAGCATCGACGAGGCAGGAACCGGGATCCTCGCCCGCGGCCGTGAAGGCATCACCGTGCGCGCGGCGTTCATCAAGCAGACGGAGGCCGAGGACATCGGCAAGCGGGCGCTGGCCATGCGGACCGCGGCCGGCACCCTCACCGGGCAGGCTGTCGGGGCGCAGGTCGAGGTGCTCGACGTCGAGACGGTCGTCGACCACGTCCGCGCGATCTGGCCGGACGGCATCGAGAGCGTGCACTCGCACCGCCTCGTCGACGCCCTCGCCGCCTACCGTCCCGACCTGTACCGGCCGTGGCTGGAGATGGATCCGGCGGCAGCGTCGACGGCGCTGAGCACCGCGCTGAAGCCGTTCAAGGTGACCACTCGGCAGCTCACGATCCGGGAGTGCTGCGGCGGCGCGAAGGGCGTGCGGTGGGTGGATCTGCCGGCCGCCGAGGACGGTGAGTAGGACCGCTCGGGCTGGTTTCGGGTGGGGCTGTGGTTTCACCCCGACCCGAAACCGGTTTCGCCCCTGATATCGGGGCTGAGCTGGGATGTTTCGGGTTTCGGGGTGTTCGCCGATCACCCGGAAACCGGGGTGTGCGAGGGGTCTGCCGTGGCTGGTGATCCGAAACCGGCAGCCAGCCCCTGCCCGTTGTCAGAGCCGCCCGGTAGCGTGAGGGCTTTGGCCCCCTGCACGGTCATCACGGCCGTACAGGGGGCCTTCCGCGTTCCCAGGGTCAGTACAGGGCGTCGATGGCCCTGAGGAATCGGTGGACGGCGCGTGATAGACCGAATCCTCACACCCAAGGGAGGGGCCAGAATGACGTACGCCGAAGACCCGAAGCGCCTGGCGCGCCTGCTGCGAGACCTCGCAGACGCGCTGGAGGCCACTGGGGTCAACCCGGTTGGAACGACCAGCGAGCGGCATCTGATGGACGATGCCCGGACTGCTGCACGCGAGCTGGACCCTGACACCGGGCGCCGGAAGCCCGGCGGCTTTGCCGCTTTCTGAACCACGCCACCCTCGTTCAGAAGCTACGCCTGCGGTTCGACCATCGCAGGCACCACTCGGCCCCCGCCCAGCAAGGCGGGGCCGTTCGCATACGTGGTTCAGGGCGCTCCCAGCTCCCCGACGTCGACCTGATACTCAAGGCCGAGCGAATCGAGCCGCTCTCGCACGGCATCGCGCACATCACCGACGATCGCGATCCCTACCCCGATATGGCCATCAGAGCCCGGCCGCTCGACAAGGCCCTCTACGACTTCGGGAGCGATGCTCCGCAAGGTGCTGAGAGCTTCGTCGAGCCGGTCCGGCGAGACGCTTGTTCGGACGCGCGTGACTGTGTCCATAGCTGCCTCCTCTTCGGTAGATCAGCGCTCCCACACGTCCGGTCCGCCGCCCCGCCACTCGATCAGCCCGGACTGCTCGACGTACGCCTCGTCGACATCCTCGATCCCAGCACGGCGCAGGAACTCGGCGATGTCCCGGAGCCCGTACGCGCGGCCGAGGATCTCGCTGTCGACGCGCACGCGGCGGCCGCCGTCCTCGTCGGGCGGGTACACGACCACGGGCAGCGCGGAAGCCATACCGTCAGCCTGTCGCGCCCCGCCACCGGCCGCGAGCTGAGCCATCTGCCCGGGTACTCCCCGCGATCAGGCGGAGCCGCGCGAGGCTAACGAGGGCAGCCTCCCGACATGAACAACCCAGAGAGTAAAGATCAGGAACCCGGCGCTGTATGAGCGCGGGCCCGCTGTTCGACCGGGAAGAAGCCGAGCGCCGTCTCGGGCCGGCCGCTGTCGCTGCGTCTCGCCGGAACGCGGCTGCTGCTCCTCCGCTTCGGCCGGAGCAGCGCGAGTTCCTCCGGAGGCTGTTCGCGTCCGCCCGCCCCGTAACCTCCAGGTGACCCGCGAGGAGCGGCTCGCGATCCTCGGCCCCGAGACCGTCGCGAAGATCCGCGCCCGCGTCGCGCTCGCCCCGGAGCCCAGCGACGAACTCGTCGAGGAACTCCGCCGGATCATGACCAACCCCGGCGGCGAGGCCCCGCGGTCGCGACCGGCGAACGAGACTACGGAAGGCCAGATGTGAATGCCCGGTCCGGGCCACGCCCGTGACGGGGAGGACGGGACCCATCCGCGTGGGCAACGGCTCCGAATCAGAGGCGAGGGACACGGAGCGGTGCCCTTACCCGTCGCCCGGCTGTGGCTGGGACGCTCCAGCCGGCCGACGAGAGGCGTGCCAAGTACGTGCCATCTGCCAGAGAACCCGCAGGTCAAAGCCAACACACCGCAGGCTCTATGCGGTTGGCAGGTTCACCCGTGCGCGGTCACAAGACGGACACACCGCCCACGCGCTCACCCCGTGTCGAGCATGATGCCCACCTTGATACGCACGATCCTGGGGGGACCATGCGCCGTACCACCACCGTCTTGCTGCTCACCGCCGCGCTCACTGCCGGGGCGGTCGGCTGCTCGAAGTCCGGCGACGAGACTGCCAAGGACTGCGCCACCGCGCTCACCGCACGGACCGGAGGTAAGCCCGCGGACACGCCGACCGTCAACGAAGCGAAGGAGCGGGTTGACGCGCTCGACAAGACGCTCGCAGGCATGGTTCGTTCGGGGTACGAGACCGTAGCCAAGCAGGCGGCCGACGCTCTAGAGCAGAAGACCAAGGCGGGCGGGAAGAGCCGACCGGGAGCGTGCAAGCCGCTCTCGGAGGACGACTACACCACGTTGCTCATGGCCAAGTCGATCGACGGTCTGGGCTGGACGGATGAGGGTGGGAAGTTCGACAAGCTCAAGATGGCGGACAGCCTGGGCAGCTAGCGCGGCTGTCGTCGTAGCGCGGCCCCGCTCCGGTTGGTCCGGGGCGGGGCCATCGTCATGCGGGGGCTCCTGCCGCTGCTTGCGCGCAATCACAGCACCCCTCGCGCATATGGGCAATCTGCCGCAATCCCCGGGCGCGGCTCTGCCGATCCTGCGCATGCTGGACTTCCAACCAGCGCAGATGGAGGGCGACATGACGCTCAGGTTCATCGGCACCACATCGGAGCACGGCAACTGCCCCACGCTGTACGAGGTCGTCGAGACCGGCGAGATCCTCGTCCAGGGCGAGCGCGAGACCGACCCCGAGCATCTCGCCCAACTCCGGGACGTGAAGGACTCCGAGACGTTCGTACGGATCCCGCGCGAGCTGCTCACCCGCTTCGCCCCACGGGACACTGAGTCGACCGCCGAGCCGCAGACCAAGGAGTAGAACGCGTGCCGGACCTGATCCCGTTCGACGAGATCACCCACCTGTTCACCGACTTCGAGCACACCGCCTGGCGTCTGGAGACCCAGCGCGGCTACGCGACCGACCGCGTCAGCCCCAACTGGCCGCGCTTCCAGCGAGGGGAAACCTTCGACTACGACCCGGCCAGCCCCTGGCATGTGGGTGTGCGCGAGCAGACCGAGGCCGGCAAGCGGTACGGACGTGTGCGCCTGGTCGACGATCCGCCGACCGAGGGACAGCGGTTCCTCCTCGCCACCGGCCTGGGCAACGTGGCGGCTGGCGAGGACATCCGCAACCTCTACCGCGCGGACGCCGTACGGATCGGACTGCCGGACTATGACTTCTGGCTCTTCGACTCCCGCACCCTCGTGAAGTTCGTCATCGACGACCAGGGCGTGACCCTCGGCGTACAGATCCTCGAAGACGCCGAGAGCGTCGTACGCGCCTGCCAGGCCCGGGACGCTGCCCTGCACTTCGCGGTACCTACCAGCCAGTTCCAGGCGCAGGTACCGTCAGCCGGGTGAGCACCGATTTCCAGTCCGGCCGCGAGGCCCTCGGTGTGCGGCTACGCGAGCTGCGCACCGAGGCTGGCCTTCAGGGCAAGGACCTTGCGGAGCGGCTGGGCTGGCAGCGGTCGAAGGTGTCACGGCTGGAGCTGGGGAAGCAGACCGCGACCGCCGAGGACCTCGACGCGTGGGCGCAGACCCTCGGCGTCCCGAACGAAGCCGGCGACCTGAAGAGCCGCCTGCGGGGCCTGGAGTCCCAAGCCCGGTCGTGGCGCCGACAGCTCTCCACCGGACACCGCGGGGTGCAGGAGCGGTACGTCGCCGAGTACCGGCGTACGTCCACCGTGCGCGGCTATGAGGCGACCGTCATCCCCGGGTTGTTCCAGACCCCGGACTACGCCCGGCATCTGCTGCTCCACAACGCGGAGTTGATGCAGTCGCCGCGCGATACCGAGGACGCCGTACGCGCCCGCATGAAGCGCCAAGAGGTGCTGTACGAGGCAGACAAGGCCTTCCGCGTCCTGATCTGGGAGGGCGCTCTCCATGCCCTCGTATGCCCGCACGAGACGATGGCTGGCCAACTCGACCGGCTCGTCGGGCTGATCGGCCTGAACACCGTGGCGCTCGGCGTCGTGCCGTTCGGGGTGCAGTTGAAGCTCAGCCCGAAGCACGGGTTCTGGATCTTCGATGAGGAACGCGTCATCGTCGAGACGATCAACACGGAGTTCACCCTCGAATCCGCCGAGGACGTTGCCCTGTACGGACGGGTGTGGGACCGCCTCGACGAGGGCGCCGTCTACGGTCCCCAGGCGCACCGGCTGATCGGCCGCGCGCGGGCCGCCCTGGACCTCGCGTGAGCAATCCGCCCCAACCCCGGTAGCAGGTCCGCAATCGCGCGCAATCGGCGCGCGCGTCCGTGGCGCCGGTTCCTAACGTCCTGGTCATGGCCACAAAGCCCGCCCTGTCGCTCCGGCAGCAAGGCCAGAAATGGTTGCTGTCCTGCACTACTGACCCCACCGGTGCGCGCCGTCGATGGGACCGCGAGGAACTCGCCCCCTTCCCCACCGCCATCCACTGGCGGGTCGTCGAGGCGCCGCTCCTGCCGTCGATGCACGCGATGCAGCGGATCGGCTCGAAGCGTCTCGGTCCGGTCCTCGCCGATGTCGAGGCCGAGTTGACGTGGTGGCTGCTCCCGCCCGATGTGGGCGACCAGCTGGACGACGTACGGCAGCTCACCGTCCGGTGTTCCGGCTGGGTCCTCGACTGCCCGCCGGTGCTGTACGCGGTGGACGGACGCATGTGGCTGGAACGGCCGGACGGTACCGGCCGGTTGACCGATCCCGTACTGCTGGGTGCCGCGTTCGGCCCGGGCGGACAACTCTCGGAGGCTGCTCGATGAAGACGGACATGGACGCGCCCCCCGTACTCGGGCTTCCGCTCGAAGCGCCGGCGGTCAACCCGAACTGCGGTGTGTGTGCGGCGCTCGCGCGGCAGCGTGCGGACGCTCGGGCGGCCGGGGACTTCTCGAAGGTGGCAGATGTCAACGTGGAGTTGCGCAGCCATCAGGCGGCCATCTCATGACCGTGCGCGTCTGCCGGGCCTGCGACGAGCCGATCACCGACCCCGACGACGCGATCCTCGTCTGGCATCAAGAGTCGATGTCCGGCCCGGGCAGGGACGTGTGGGCACACCGCGACCACGCCGACCTCATCGAGCCGGATACCTCACTGGTCCGCGTCCTGGCCCGCGTCATGATCTCCAAGGCCATGCAGTCGGGCGACTGACTGCCCCGTAACCCCTGCTGCCGGCGGAGACTGGCGGTAGCAGGAAGGGCGGCCGTCTTCACCTCCCCCGGGCGGGGCGGCCGCCGTACACCCCCCACAGGAACCGCCTTGAACGAACCGCTCACACCCACGCAACAGTCCATCGTCGACTTCGCCCGCCGCGACCTGGCGACCGCGCGCTCTTCGGACCTCGGGTCGATAGAAGCCGCGAGCCTGATCCTCCTCGTCGAGCGCATGCGGCACCGGCTCGACTCGGTGCTGGAAGTCATCGACGAGGTGGCCGCCGGGATCGGCAGCGCCTGAATCTCCCGCCCGCCCCGTACCCCGTGCCTGTTGGGGCGGGCGGGTCACGGCCCGGCGGTGTACGCGTCTCCACCGCCAGGCCCGGGGTCGTTGGTACCTGAGCACGACGGAGGGGCCCGGCACAGGCCGAGCCCCTCCGTACGCGTCAGCGCCCGCGCGGCGGCTTCAGCGTGGCTTCGATCGAACCCCGGGCACGAACCTGCTCGCGGCCCACGTCAACCCACACCTCACCGAACTGCTGCTTGCCGATCGCGAGTTGAATGACGATCGGCCGGTCTGTGCCGCCGCTCGCGCCGATCGGCGCAGTGGCTGCGGCCGGCCCGCGGCGGGGGGTGTTGAGCATCGACGCCCATGGCGCCTGAGCCGCCGCCAGCTTCCTGCGCGTGTCCGGGTTCGACCACACACGGGACCCCACCGGCAGATCTGCCAGCTCCATCCCCTGCTCGCCCACCAGCGTCAGCCCGCTCCGGATACCGCCCGACGCCGCAGCCCCGACGATCCCGCCGGCGGCCTTGCCCTTCAGCGCCTTGGTGATGAACTTCTCCATCGTCTTGGCCAGGGAGTTCATCGACTTTTCCAGCTTCGACTGCTGCGAGGTCAGCGACTTGACCAGCTTGTCCTGCGCCTTGATCGCCGCCCCGTAGTACGCGTCCGCCGTCGTCTTCCCCGCGCTGGTGGCGGCCGTGGCGATCTGCGCCTGAAGCTGGTTCATCGACGAGATCTCCGAGCCGGACGCGCCGAGCAGCGCGCCCGCCGTCTCCAGCCCGCCGCCACCCACCCCGGCCTCGGCGATCTGCTGGATCAGTCCCTTGTCCAGGCCTTTCGACTTCAGGTCCTTCAGCGCGTCGTCGAACGCGGTCGTCTTGTCGCGGCTGGCGGTGAGGCCGCCCATGATCGAGGCGACCGTGACGGTGCTCCCCGACGCGCCCTGCGTGATGTTCGCCGACGACATGAGCCCGCTCTTCACGCCGTCGGCCATCTGCGAGGCGGAATTCTTCAGGTCGTCCAACTTGGACTTCGCCGTGGCCAGCGATGCCGTCACCTTCGTGAGGGCCTTCTCCTGGCCGATCAACGCCTTACCCACCGAGCTGAGGTGCTTCAGCAGGTTCGACTCGGTCTTCCCCGAGAACGCCCCCTTGATCTTTCCGGCCGCATCGTTCAGCGACGACACCAGCGAGTTGATGTCCGTCGGCGCCGCGAGACCGTGCTCGAACGGTGTGCGGACGTAGCCCGCCGTACGGCCGAAGCTACTGATCCCGAACGAGCCCCGCAGCGACGAGCGGGCGTCCTTCTCCGCCTGCGACACCTTGCCGCCCTTGGCGAACCGCGGTCCCTCGAACTGGCCGTCGTTGATCCGCTGGAGGAAGTGCTCGCCGTACTTGTCGACCGCGGCTTTCTTGACGACGAACTCGCCGTTGCTGAGCCACGGCGCCGGCACATCATCGGATGTGCCGGTCCCAGGGCCGCGGACCGGGCCGCCGTCGGCGTACCGGAACCCGCTGCCCTTCCCGGTGTAGAGGCCGCCGGTCGCGCCGACCATGTCGTGGACGCTCTTGCCGCCAGAGACGCTCTTCGCGACCGAGTAGGTGGTATTGACCTTGTTGTTGTACGTCCACGTTGTGGCGGCCTTCCCGTTCAACGCCCTCAGCGCAGCCGCAATGTTCTTGATCGAGGAGAGAGCGCTCCCCTTCGTGGTGACCTTCACCGACCCATCAGGCAGCCGCTGCACCTTCAGACCGAAGCTTTCGAGGACCTGCTCGCCGCTCTTCGACAACGCCTTCAGCGTCACCGACTTCGTGTCCGGCGTCTTCTTCACGGCCGCGTTGAACGCAGTGATGTCCCGCTTCGCGTCCTCGGTGTCCATCTGGATCTTGGGTGTGGTGTCCGTCGGGATCGTCAGAAGCTGTCTGGCGAGAGCCTTCGCCTGCTCCGTCGTCAGGCCCATCGCTTCGCCGTTCTTGATGAGCGCCGCGCGGCCCCGGTCGTAGATCCCGTTGACCGTGTCCCAGCTCGCGTTCGCCGCGCGCTGACTGGTACCGGCCGCGTCGGTCTTGTCGGCGAGATCCTGTAGCGCGGTCGCCGCTGCCTGCGCCTTCGCCGAGTTCGTGTCGAGGACACCGTTGTTCATGGACAGGGAGCCCGCGTTGTCCTTCGCGGCCTTCGCCGCGCTGTCGATCGCAGCCTCGAAGCCGATCATCCCGCCGAGCCCTGCCCTGTTGACGTCGTTCAACGCCTGGATCGCACCGCGCAGGCCGTCCGCGCTGGACTTCTGCGCGTCCAGCTTCGCGGCCGTGTCCTGCGCCGCCTGCCCGAACAGGCCCTGCGACTGAGCAGTAAGCCTCGCCTCCGACGCCTGGTCCGCCAGCGCGGACTTGTACTCGCCGAGGCTCCCTTGCAGCTTCTTGACCTGCGCAGGGTCCATGGTCTTGAGCATGTCCTTGAGCGCCACCGCAGCCAGCTTGGCCTTATCGCCCTTGACCAGGCCAGCCAGCGACTCATCGATCGCCTTGAAGGAACCGGTCAGCGCCTCCGTGGCATCGCCGCCCTTGAGCAGGCCCCCCGAGATGCTGTGTCCCCAGTTGTTGACGCTCTCCGACACAGCGGGATTGAGCACCTTGTCCATCTGGGACTTCAGCTTTTCGAAGTGCGTGCCGAACTTGCTCGCCGCTTCACCGGTGACTTGCCCCGTGGCGCCGAGCCGGGCCAGCGACGAGGTGAGCTTGTCGACGTCCGGCGGCGCCGACTTGCCGATGTTGGACAGCTTCGACACCACCAGCACCAGCGCCGCGATCCCCGCCACGATGACCGAAGCCCGTGCCGCCACACCCAGCGACAGAAACGCCGCCTTCAGCCCAGCGAGTCCGCCGCCAGCCGCCACTGACGCCGTCCGCAAGGCAGCGATCTTCACACCCAGAGCCTGAATGCCGCCCGCCGCCGCACCGATCCCGGCACCCGCCAGCTTGATCAGCTTGAACGCGGCGTACACCTGCATCAGGTTGCCGATCAACTCCGGCGGCACCGCAGCAACCAGCTTCGCGAACGCGTTGACGATAGTGAGCAGCCCCGGCCCAGCGTCCGCCGCGCCCTGCGCGATGTTGCCGAGCGCCTGCATCAGGTTCGACAGCAGCTCCTTGACCGCCGGACCCTGCGTGCGGGCGTAGTCCATGAACTCGGCGATCGGCCCGTGCGCATCACCCTCCGACAAGACCCGGATGAAATGGATCGTCCCGTCGACGGCGCCCTTCAACGACTTGTTCGCGTAGTCGTCCACCTTGTTCGACAGCGAGTCGAAGCCCGACGAGTTGACCGCCCCGCCGGCCACCTTCATCAGCCGGTCCAACTGCGTCGACGACGCCGCCACCATCGGCGTCAGCTTCGGGACGATCGCGCCGAGCACCGCGAAGGAGTGCTCGACCGGCGCCATCGTGAAGCGCGCCGTCGAGTCCGAGAACGAGGTGAACTTGTCCTGCAAGTTCGAGTAGCCAGCCGCTGCCTGCTGCGTCGCCGCCGGCATCCCCTTCAGTGCCTGCGCCGCCTCGACCTGCGCCGCCGCGGCCTGGCTGGAGTGCTGCCCGTACTTGGCGACCGCGTCCGAGTACTTCGTCTGCGCCTTCGCGGCCTCGCTCAGATTGGTGATCTGCGGCTTCAGCGCAGCCCCGAACGCGGCGACCGCCAGACCGGCACCGCCCGCATGCACGGCGATCGGAGCCAACGACGCCGCCACAGGGACAGCGGCCGGCGCCAGCGACAGCAGCGACGCCTTCAGGTCGACCATGCCGCGTTCCATCATCGACGAGGAGCGGCGCACGTTGTTGCCCGTGGCGGCGAACCGGCCGTCCAGCGTGCGCAGCTGGCCGTTGATATCCCGGAACCCGGCCGCAGTCCGGTTGTTGACCGAGACTGTGATCGTCACGTCATCGCTCACGAGGCCACCTCACTCAGCAGCCGCGCCAACTCGGCATCCATGTCACACGGCCACACCCCGACCGGCAGCCCGACCATGGCGAACAGGTCCAAGACCTCGTCCATCGGCCACTCGGGAACCGTGAAGTCCAGCCCGAGGACCTGGAACAGGCCGTACACCACGAGGAACGCCCCCTCGTTGATGCGGCCCTCAGCGCACGCGGCACGGGCTTCGGCGACGTCCTGGTCGTCGAGACCGTAGAGCGTGAAGAACATCCCCTTGTGTTCGCCCTCGACGATCGTGATGTTCGTGCACTTCGCGTGCGCCTGGCCCAGGGATGCCGCCCGTACGGGCTTCTGGCGGCGCTTGCGGTTCTTGTGTCGACTCACCGGACCCCACCGCCCGCCAGCGCGCTCACGGCCCCGTCCAGCAGCCTCAGCCGCACCCGTTGTACGTCCGACCGGAACTCAGGCCGCGCCCGCCAGCGCCGCACTGTCCGACCGGACACGCCGATCTCCGGGCCGATCTCCTCCGTTGGGCGCCCCATCGCGAGCAGTACCGCGGCTCGTACCCGAGGGGGCATGTCCCCGTGTCCAACACCGTCCAATGTTGTCCACCTCCTACAAAGACCGTACGGCCGAATGCAGGTATTCACACAGATACGACCGAACAACTTTGGAGGTTTCCTACACAGAGAGAAGCGCCCGACTCCCCCTCAGGGAGAACCGGGCGCTACGCCCTACAACGACCGCTCAGCGGCCCCTCGCCGGTGTGACGCCCATGCCGTTCCTCCTCACGGACTCGACCGCCTGAGCGGTCACTTCGACGCCTGCATCGCCTGGAACGCGTTCACGACCCGCGGCGGCTGGGGATACTGCACAACCGCCAGCTCCGACACCCCCGACATCAGATCGTCCCCTCGCTGCTCCCACACCCGATAACCAAGCAGGCCCGCCAACGACGCCCGCGCCGGATGCATGGGCGCCAGCCTCGCCTGCGCCACCCGATCCGCCACCCACAGCAGCGCCCCCGACGGAGCCAGCGACTCGTACGCCACTCCCCGCACCCGAACCGTGGTCGTGAACAGCCCACTGCCGCCACCGGTCGCCCCATCCAGGCCGAGCCCCACCGCCTCCAACGCGCCCGCGTGCCGAACCACCTGCCCGTCGTACGCCTCAGCAGCCACCATCAGAGCCACGAGCGCACGCTGCGCCACCTCGGCCGCGTCCTCCAGCTTCGAGCGGGCCGCCTTCATCTCCTTGCCGGCCGCCGCGATCTGCACCCCGGCCGCCTGCTCCCGCTTCTCCCGCGTCGCCGCCGCCCGCTCCGCCGCCACCCGCGCATCGAACACCTCGCGCAACTCCCGGGCGTTCATACGGCACTGCGCCACCCGCTTCAGCACCGCCGTCAACTCGGCCGCCTTCACCGTGCTGTTCGGCGACTCCATCAGCGCTTCCTCGGCCGCTGTACGCGCCTGCTCCGCCTCGGCGACTTCGGTCTCTGCCTCGGTCACCATCTCGGCTGTGATCTGCATTCCGTTACTCCTTGATCGCATCTACTGGTAACCCGGTGGGCACACTGCCGCCCGGGCCGCTCCACGTCAGGGGCCCACCGCCCCGCACTACACCGCCGGCATCCCCCTCGGCGGCCCCCGCTCCGGCTCCAACCGGCGGCGCCTCACCGTGACCCGCCCGCCCCTCGTCATCCCGCCCCACACCCCGTGAAGCCCCGGCCGCTCCAGCGCGTACGCCCCGTAGTCGTCCCGGTAACCGCAACCCGCGCACAGCCTCGCGGCCTGCGCAGAGCGAAGCCCGCTCACGAAATACGCCTCCGGATCAGCCCGGCACGGCGCCGCCGGCCCCGGCTCGAACACGAACCCCGGAACCCCCAGCACCAACAGGCCAGGCCTCGCACCAGGCGCCCCGCTCACCGATCGCCCTCACTCATCCGCCAGTTCAGGACCAGCACCGCCCCACCCGCCGCCGCGAACCCGCCCGGCACCGACACCAGGAACACCGCCACCGCCAGCAGCCCGAGCCCCACCCCGTCCAGCAGATCCGACCGGGCCCCCGACAGCACTTCCCGCACCCTCCGCAGCCGCCCCATCAGAAGCCGCCCTCCCGCTCACGCCGCGCGCGCTCCGTCGCCGCCGCGATCTGCTCCCGAAGCGCCGCCTGCCCCGCCCTGTTGTGCGCCTGCACCGCCTCGAACTCCTCATCCGCCGACAACTCCCCCCGGTCTGTACTGACCGACCCATCAGTCCGTGACCCTGACCGCACCAGGGCCCACGCCACCGCCACGACCGCCACCGTCAGACACACGACGACGACCGCCCCGAACGCCCACCCGTTCACCGCGCGCCTCCCTCGGCACGCTCCAGCGCCTGGGCAATACCGCCGGCCAGCAGCTTCCGGCGCCGACGAGGAGACGCACCCGGCGGAATCACCACCGTCACCGGCCCGGAGCCGCACAGCCGCGCCTGCACCTCATCCATCGCCACGAGAATCGCCTCAGCGTCGAGCGGCTTCCGCGCCGCCAACTCCCTGACGAGGTCCAACTCCCGCACGAACACCGGGTCCTTCAACCACGCCCGGATCGTGCTCGGATGCACACCCACACTCTCCGCAACAGCACGCTGCGACTGACCAGCCACAAGCGGCAGAATCGCGTCCACACGCTTCGCAGGATCAACACGGGACATCAGATCTCTCCTCGGTGAAGCGGGCCGCCCGGCCCGTCGAGTTCATGGATGTACGGCCGGCCACGAGCACACGCCCGAGTACCACGCATCGGCGGAAGCCGCCTCGCCTGAAGGCCGTACTGCTGCGGCAGCATCCAGTCCATCAACCACCAGTAACGCCGCCACGCAGTCGTCGGACTCATCCCCAGCGACGCCGCCGCCCGACGGAACGTCCAGTGCCGGCCAAGCACCAACTCAGCCACAGCCAACCCCTCCGTGGCCTTGATACCGAGATCAAGGCGAAGGTGCGGATACGGGCCACCACGCCGCGCACTCCAACCCAACGGAGAAGATGAAACAGATTTGGCCAGGGGACGGCCGGCCGCCTGCCGCTCGGGCTCCTCAACGGTCATCAGGTCCTCCTTCAGGTTGGCCGACCGCCGAGTGACGGTCGGTGGATCTACGAGCGGTTGGTCTCGCCGCGGCTGATGGCCAGCCAGCACGCCCGGTTGTCGCCGCCGTCCTCGTGCACGTACCGGTCGAGGGAGCGGACGTAGACCGAGGGGGACTTGCAGGCGGGGCACGGCACGAGCTTCGGGATACCGGGGTTGTCGACCATGGGGTGCCTCTGTTCAGGGCCGGAAGGTGGCGGGGACCGAGACGGCGCGCACGGCGTCGGGGAGCGCGGACAACACGCCGGACAGGACCGGGCAGCCGTCGTCGTGACGGATCTCCAGCCGCGGGCCGCCGGTGTCTGGGTCGGTGCCGAGCGCGGTTTCGCTACAGCAGTGGCCGCACTGGTAGTTGGTGGCAAGGGTGACGGGGTCGATGTCGCCGATGACGTAGTCGGTGTGTTGGGGAGTGTTCATCGGGGCTCCGTTGGCTCTCTGCGGTGTCGGACCCGTGGGTGTCGGACCACGGAGGTCCGACAGTGGTTCTCGGGATGACCTGGGGCTTCGGGTGTTGCGTGACTCTCATCTGAAGTGTTTTGTCTAGTTATGCCTGCTATTGGAGAGAGAGGCTGTCGGACCTTTGGGTCCGACAGGTCCGACAGGTCCGACAGCACTCGCCGTAACCACAGCTACTCCGGAGCCACTGACCCGGCAGCCAGCAGGCCACCGGCCAACAGCACCAGCCAGCCCTGCTCACTGCCGTACTGGAGCGCCGCAGACCACAGCGAGTCCGTCGCTCCGGACGCCCGGTACTTGTCGCGGTCGGGCTTCTTGATGCAGTTCCGGTTCACGTCGCGCACCGGGATCTCGCCGCCGTGACGGGTGACGTAGCGGTGCGCGCGCTTGGCGACGTTCTCGACGGACGGGTGCACGCCGTTGACGACCTCGTACACCGCGGCCTGAGACTCTGCGGCCGTCCGGACGGCCTCAGCTCGGCGCGCGTCCAGCTCAGCCTGCGTGCGCCGCCTGGCCGCGTCCTGGACGCGGTCGCGTACCTTCCTGGACGTCTCCCACATCACGGTGGCCCTGTCCCAGTCCTCGGCCTTGACCGAGGTGCGCCCATGCAGGAGAGCGAGCAACGCCGCACACTTCAGCCGCCACAGCGGCTCGTGCGTATCCAACGGGGCGTCAGCGCCGCGACCGAAGGAGATCTCAAGGGCCAACTGGTCGAGCTCATCGGTGACGTGCCCAGGCACCGGAATGGTGGTGCCGCGGAGCCCGGACACCCATGTCGTGACGGGGACGTCCTCGCCGTCCTGCTTTGTGACCATGACCGGCCTGGTCGTGGTTGGCCGTTTATCCGGGGTGTCGGGTCCGAGAGTGGCGTGCGCCCACGCGAGGCGCTGCGGCAGTCCGATGGAGCCCATCTCCAGCAGCTTCGCCGCTGGTTCTTCCTGTACGCCGAGCGACATGGACAGCGTGTAGCGGCCCTTGGGCAGCGCCCGCCGCCGCTCGACCTCGGCGTTGGATGTGCCCTGTCGCTCGCTCATCCACGCCTTGCAGAGAACACCGTTGAGGGTGGCGGCTGCGGACATCTGCGCCATGGCGTCGAGGACGCTGCCCTCAGTGGCGAGGGCATAGCCGCGGTTCCTCTTCTGTACGAGGATCTTCTTCTTCCCGTCTTCGTCGTCGGGGTCGATGGCGAGGTCGAGGTAGGCGGCGATCAGGCCTTGTCCGGTGGAGATGTCGATGTATGCGAGGTCGACGGCAGGGAAAGGGGTGAGTTCCTCGGCGGTGTTCTCGGCGTTGCCCTTGCCGCTGCCGGACGGGCCGAACAGTCCGCAGTACCAACCGAGGGTTGCGGGTTGGTGGATGCCGCTGTCGACGCGGACCGTGGGGTCCGCCATGGCGGCGGTGCGGGCGAGGACGGCGTGAAGGACGCCGTCGGGCGAGGCGCGTCGCGCCCGGGCCATCTGCCGAATCTGCTGGAGTACGGCCGTGGCGTTCCAGAAGGTGTCGGGAATTCGGTCCGCTGGTTGGTCGGGCGCCTCGCCGGAGTCCTCGGGTGGCTCGTCCTGTACGCCGTCCCAGGGGTCGTCGGCGAGCGAGGCCCGGAAGTCGTCGGCGTCGTCATGGTTGCGCTCGCGGTCCTTCATGCACCGCCGCTTCACCTCGGTGAGGACGGCGGGCGCCAGGCGTCCGGCCGCGCCTCTCGCGGGCCTGCCGGCCGCCGCGCGCATGATGTCGCTCGCGGCCTCCGAGGTGTTCCCGGCGTAGTGGAGGTGCGCGTACAGCGTGCCGACGGTGAGCTTCTGCCCCGGGGGTTGCGCCCCGACGGGGAGGTCTGAGCGTTCGGACCAGTTGACGGCGACGTGGTCGTCGCACAGCAGGCTGTACGCGCTGCTTGGGCCGTCGCCTCCGGCGGTGGGGCGCAGCCACTTCTCTCGGCCGCCGGTCTGCCCGACGTAGGTCCAGCCCTCGGGTTCGAGGATGTCCTTGAACGTCAGCATGTCGGCGAGGACGTCGAGGGGGCCGTCGCCGCTGTGCAGTCCAGAGGGACGCGCGCGCTGCGGGGACGCGGTCGGGACGCCCGTGCGCTGCGCCTTGCGTTCCTGCTTTTCGCGGCCCGCCTGTCCCAGCAACTCCCGCGCTGCGGGAGCCAGCTCGGAGACGGTGGCGGCAAGGTCCGTCCACTCGAAGACCTCGCCCGTCCCCGGCCCGACCGAGGTAGGCCGCTCCAGCCCCTCCTTGCGATTCGGGGGGCCGGGCACCTTCATGAGCCGGTCCAAGTTGCCAACCTCGACGTCCCATGACCAGCCATGCCGGTAGGCCTCGGCCGCCAGGATCGCCTGAACGCCCGTGGTGACTGCCTTCACCCGAGCACTGTCCTCGGCGTTCTGAATCAGGTAGTTCTCGGCGAGCAGCCACACCGGGTTGTAGCCGCCTCCGGTGTTCACCCAGCCCGAAGGAGTCGGCAGGCCCGACTCGGCAACGACCTTCGCCACGGAGTCCGCATCCGGCGGAGCGGGGAGGTCGTCGGGGCCGGGCTTGTGGCCGATGGTGCCGTAGTCGCCATCCGCCCAAAGGTGGGTGAGGCCGAAGGCCAAGTCCTCGCCGCCTCGACCCTTCTTTCCGTCGGGGCCCACGGGCGGGTGCTCGCGGAGTGTGGTGCTCTGTGCGTAGACGCCCTTTGCCTTCCGCCGGTCCCGCTCTGAGACGTACTGGACCGCCGCCTCAATGCCGGGTCCGTCGGTGGCGAACCGCCGGCCCACCCATCCGTCTTTGTCCGAGCAGATGCTGAGGAGCCCGGGGCACCCGCCGTACAGGTGCGTCAGCCAGCCCCGCACGACCTCAGGGTCTGCGGTGAGCGGCTGCTGCTCGTCGTTCACTCGTCGCGCTCCGTGGGCTGTGCCGCAGCTCCCGCACGGTGGCGGGAGCAGGGGAAGTCAAAGGGGTTCAGCACTCGGCCGCGGCTCTGTCCGCCGCGAGCCGGTCGATGGCCAGCCGCATGAGGTGCAGGACGCCGTCGGCGTTGTACGCGGTGCCGTTCTCGATGACCGGCCGGCCTCCGGTCGCCGCGGTGCTGATCAGGTAGACGACCGAGCAGTCGACGAGAGTCTCGGCGATGGTCAGAGCGTCGTAGTCGGTGAGCACCTTGCCGTTGCCGAGGTCGAGTTCGACGACCGAGCCGGGCTTGTAGGTGTTCATGAATCCGTGCTTGTCATCCCGCGAACGGATCGTCACCCAGCCGTGTTCATCAACCAGGACCCTCGTCCGGCACAGCGCGTGTACGGCCGGGCCGGGCCCCCGCCCGGCCGCCGAAGCAACAAGGCGGGTACGACCGTTGCCGGTGCGCGTGGTCATTCGGGCCTCACGATGAGGTGGACGACGAGCACCGCCGGCAGCTCGTCGCCGGGGGTCTCGCGCCGCTTCATGTTGCCGAGCAACTGGTCGAGCTCGGCCTGCTTCGAGGCGAAGGTGTCGGCGACCATACGGCGCGCGGACTCGACCACCGCAGCAGCGAGGCCCTGTTGGACGGCGTGGACGTGCGCGGTCAGCGGCGCGACCAGTCCCTGCCCGATGCCGGTCAGGCGGTCGTACAGCGCGGTGTCGAGGCGATGTGTCAAAGTGGACATGCGTCCAACTCCATTTCGATCAATGACGGGCCTCCGGTCGCTGCCGAGCGATTTGCCGGGGGCCTTGTCAGTTGGGTAGACGTACAGGCCCGGTCGCTGGTGGTGATGACACCGACGACCGGGCCGTCTCATGCGCCACTGAGGGGGCGGATCACGGCCGATTCCCCAACCCTGCAACCGCATTGAGACTGCGATGCCATGGCGTCCGAACTGTGGTTATGCGGCCCCGATGCACATTGCTGCTCGCTCTCGTCACGCGGGGAATCCGGGGCGTAGAGGAGGGTGAGCAGGTCCCGAGTCGGAATCTTGATCTTCCGGCCGAGCGTGAGTACACGCGTCGCGGTCCACTCGCCTCGGCGGATCTGCGCGTACACGGTGTCCTTGTTGACGTCGAAGATCGACGCCACCGTGGGGACGTCCGTCGTCGGACCGAGCGCCTCGACTGCCTCGCGAGTCCAGGAGCCGGTCATACCGACTCCTCAGCGAACCCGCATTGAGCGAGGAACTGGCGGGTGCGAACCCGCACCGCACGACCCGTGCGAACGACGGGCCACTCCCCCCGCTGCGCCGCGGCGTACCCAGTGCGGCGAGCGACGCCAGCGATGCGCGCCGCGAGCGGCACGGAAATCGTCGGATACTCGTCGGGATCCGGGATCTGCGCTCGCACGGCACAGGTCGGATCGACCAAGCGATCAGAATGATGCTTCACGAGATACATCCTGCACCTTGGCTGGAATGTGCGTCAAGGGCATCGAGTGCATCTTGTGCAGGCATCATTTTGATGCGACGCTGCGACGGTGGCAGAGAAGCAGAAGAGCTCCCTCGGACCGGCCGGGGAGACCCTGAGACAGAACATCAAGCGCATCCGAGAAGGGCAGCGCATCACGTACGTGGAGTTGTCCGAACGCCTGGAGAGCATCGGCCGGCCGATTCCCGTGTTGGGCCTCCGGCGCGTTGAGCGCGGGGAACGGCGTGTGGACGTCGACGACTTGTTCGCGCTCGCCTACGCGCTCGGCGTGCCGCCCGTCGATCTGCTGGTACCTGGCGACTTGGTCAGCAACGACTCGTACAGCGTTACGCCTGAGGTGCACACCTATGCCGGGCCAGCCCGCGCATGGATTCGCGGTGACGCCTACATCCCGGATCACCTCGGGGACCCGCGGGACCCCTTCGGTCTACCGGCACCCACGGCGTGGGAAGCCGACCCGAACGGCATGGTCCGTTGGATGGCCCGGGGGCGCAGCGATCAGGTGTTGCAGTGGCTGATGGAAAGCATCCCGATGGAGCCGCTTGAGCCCGAGCAGGGGGGAGACGATCAGACGTGAAGCCCTATAAGGCGTGCTCATGCCGGGACCCGGAGACGAAACGGCTCCTCGGCAAGCAGTGCCCGAACATCAGCAAGAAGGGTCACGGCGGCTGGTACGCCCGGTACGAGGCGCCGAAGTCCGCGGGCGGGAATCGTCGCCAGCCCCGCATCGGCCCGTACGACACCGAGAAGGCGTGCAAGGAAGCGCTCGGGAAGGCGCTCGGTACGTCCGCCAACCCGAAAGCGCACGACGAGCGGAAGACCACGCTCGGCCAGTACCTCGAACGCCGGTACACGTGGCGGACGTCGGAGGCAGAGACAGGCGAGGGGCTGAAGAAGTCCACGCTGGACGCCGAGCGTGAGGCCATTGACCTCTACCTGAACCCGGGCCTCGGCCACATCAAGGTCGTCGACCTGGACGACGAGCACATCCGCGAGCTGTACGCCGCGATGCGGAAGATCAACCGGCCCGACGAGGGCGACGAGCGCACGGAGATCCTGCGCCGGCTGCAAGAGGTCCGGGCGACCCGCCACGGCAAGCGGCTGCACAGCCGTCCCATCTCCGAGTCCCGCATCCGCCGCGTTCACGCCGTGCTGCACGGGGTGCTCGCGGACGCGTCGAAGCTGTCGAAGATCCGGACGGACAACCCGTCTGACGGGGTCTGGCGGTCGAAGGGCGGGAAGCGCAAGCAGGGCCGCGCGAAGCCCCTGCTGTGGACGGCCGAGCGGGTCGAGCAGTGGGAGAAGACCGGGGTCATCCCGGCGAAGGTCATGGTGTGGTCGTCCGACCAGTGCGGCAACTTCCTCGACTTCGCCGACGCCTCCGAGGAGCGGCTGTATCCCGCGTTCCACCTGGATGCCCACTACGGGCCGCGTCGTGGCGAGTTGGTCGGCGCCGAGGAGCAGGACCTGAGCCTCGAACGGAAGCGCCTGCACGTCCTTCAGGCGCAGTCGGACGACGAACTCGACGACACCAAGACCGAGGCCGGCTACCGGCAGATCCCGCTCGACGACGAGACCGTCCGCGTCCACAAGGCGTGGCACAAGCGGAAGCTCGAAGAGCGGCTGAAGTGGGGCGAGGCGTACAAGGACTCGGGGCGCGTCTACTGCTACGAGGACGGCACAGCACTGAAGGCCGAGTACCTGTCGAGCCGCTTCCGGATCCTGCTTGAGCGGCACGCCAACATCCGCGCGAAGGGCAAGGAAGGGTGGTCGCTCAAGCGGATCGCCCTCAAGTTCCGGACGACCGAGGCCGCGGTCGAGGTGGCCCTCAGGCTGACGCTGCCACCCATCCGCTTCCATGATCTGCGTCACGGTGCGGCCACGATGCTGATCGCCGCCGGGGTCGACGACAAGTTCGTCTCGGAGGTGCTCGGCCACTCGTCCGTCAGCTTCACGAAGGACGTGTACGCGGTGGTCGCCGAGGAGATGGAGGCCGACGCCACACGCCGGATTGCCGCCTTCATTCCGCGCCAGAAACGCCTTTCAGCGGTTGGTGCCATCAGCGTGCCATCAGGGGGTTGAAAATGGCTCTGAAGACGACTCAGGGAGCCCGGCCGTTTCGGGCCGAACTCCCTGGTCAAGGTGCGGAGGCGGAGGGATTTGAACCCTCGATGGGATTTGCGTCCCAAACCGCATTAGCAGTGCGGCGCCATAGACCGGACTAGGCGACGCCTCCAGCACAACCACCCGCGCGAGCGCGGAAGGTGCGTGCAGATGATGACACAGATGAGCGCGGTGTCACCAATCGCCTCCCACGGTACTAGGCGGGCGGGCCGCAGGGCAAAGCCGTTGTCGCCGGCCGCCGTGTCCGCAACGTCCGGGGGCGGTGGGCGTTAGTCAGGTCATGTCCCAGGTCAGCCGTCTCCACCGCCCGCTCCGTCCGCTCCGTCTCCTCCTGGTCGCCGCCGCGTCCGCCGCCGGTGTCGGCTCGCTGGCCGCGGTGCCCGCCACCGCGTCCCCCGGCACCCTCCACACCCTCGCGCCACCGCCCGTCCGCGACGAGGACCGGTCCGGCGGCGACCACCTCACCGTCACCGTCCGGCACGCGGGCGGCTCGGCCGACGGGACGCACGAGCTGTACTGCCACCCCGGCGGCGGCACCCACCCGGACGTGACCGGCGCCTGCGCGGCCGTCGGCCGCAACACCCAGTGGGGGAAGGACCCCTTCGCACCGGTGCCCCCGGACAGCATCTGCACGATGCTCTACGGCGGCCCCGCCACCGCCCATGTCACCGGCACCTGGGCCGGACGCCCCGTCGACACCACGTACGACCGGAGCAACGGCTGCGAGATCTCCCGCTGGAACGGGATGGTCCCGCTGCTGCCCGATCTCGGCCGTGGCCGCTGAAGGATCCCGGCCGAGGTCGCTGGAGGATCTCTGCCGTAACCACTGAAGACGGCAGGTATGGGTGCTCGGTCACACGTTCTACGTCACTTCGGCGTGCGACCTCCCTCTCATCTCACTCCGCGAGCACAAGGAGTGCCCTTAGACTCCCTCGCGTGACACGTCGCGGGCCGGTTGGCAAGATGGCCTACGCGGTCGGCAAGGTGCGGTAACAGGGAGGAAGCGTCTCGTGAGCAGCAGGCCATCCCGAGGCGCTGCTCGCCTCGCAGCCATACTCGACGCGCTCCCGGACGCGTTGGTACTGGTCAACGCCAACGGGACCGTCGTCAACGCGAACACCATCGCGCTCGAAGCCTTCGAGGCCCCGGGCACCGCGCTCGTCGGGCGCGGACTGCTGGACCTGCTGCCGGAGTTCGACTCCCGGCTCATCCCGGGTTCCATGCGCCGCCCCGACTCGATGGACCCGCGCGGCCGGACCAAGCCGACCCGCATGACCGCCCGCCGCACCGACGGCTCCGAGTTCCCCGTCGAGGTCACCAGCGCCAACCTCGAGGACGGCCAGCAGGCCTACGACGGCTACGGCTACACCTCCGACGAACTCCTGATGCTCGTCGTGCGCGACCTCTCCGGGACCGTGGACACCGAGGCCGAGCTGGCCCGTTCGCAGCGGCAGACCGAGATGATCCTGCGCGCGGCGGCCGAGGGCGTCGTAGGGACGGACACGGACGGGCGGGTCGTGCTCGTCAATCCGGCCGCCGCCCAGATCCTCGGGTACCGCGCCAGCGACCTCGGCGGCAAGGAACTGCACACCCTCATCCTGCACTCGCGTGCGGACGGCTCCCCCTTCCCGTACGCGGAGTCGCCGCTCGCCGACACCCTGCGCTCCGGGCGCAAGCACCGGGTGCGCGGGCAGGTGCTGTTCGCCAAGAACGGGGACCGGGTCTCCGTCGACCTCACCACCGCGCCCGTGCGCGACGGCGACCAACTCGTCGGCGCCGTGATGACCTTCACCGACCGGCGGCCCTACGACTCGCTCGCCGAGGAGAAGGACGCGGCCGACAAGGAGCACCGCGACCAGCTGGAGCGCCTCGACGAGGAGCACGCCTCCGAGCTGACCTCGCTGCGCCAGAAGCACATCACCGAGATCGAGGAACTCCAGGAGCAGCACGAGGAGGAACTCGCCGCGAACGAGGAGCGGTACGCCGCGCTCGGGGAGCGGGAGAAGGACCGGTTCGACGAACTGGCCGGACGGCACGAGCAACTCCTCACGCTGCTCGGGCGGTCGTTGCGCGGGCCCCTGGACGAACTGCGCCGGGAACTGGCCGCGTTGGCCGCCGATGACGCGGGCCAGCTGTGGCCCGAGGCCAACCAGGTGCTCCATCACCTCTCGGCGGGGTACTCGCGCATCACGCAACTCATCGACAACGTGCTCGGTTACCAGCGGCTGGAGACCGGCGCCGACCACATCACCCGTACGAAGGTGATGCTGGACGCCGTCGTGGCGGCCGGTGTCGACGGGGCCGTGGAACTGATCGGGCCCGGGCGGGTGCAGTTCGCCGTGCACGCGCCGCCCATCGAGGCCGAGGTCGACCCCGTTCTCCTCGCGACCGCGCTCGCGCATCTCGTCGCGGATGTCGCGGGCGTCGACGCGACCGGCAACTCGCCTGTGTCGGCGGGCGGTTACATGGACAACACGGTCGTCGTGGCGGCGGCGCAGCGCGGTGAGGTCGTACGGATCGAGGTGCGCGGGCCGTACGCCGGGGGAGACCCGGTGCACGAGCCGATCGTGCGCGGGATCGTGCGGGCGCACGGCGGTGTCCTCCAGACGCACGACGTGCCGGGCATGAGCGGCAGCGCGTATGTCCTGGAGGTGCCCATCGGGGGCGGGGCCGGCGCCGTAGCCGCTCCGGCCGCGACCGGTGGCGGCGCCGAACTCGCCCTGCCCGAGCCCGCCTCGGCCAGCAACGGACGCCGGCGCGCCCGGCGGTCCTCCGTGGACGCGTTCCTGGAGAGCGAGGTGCCGGGGTCCGATGACACCGGTGGCTCCGACGGCTCCGGTGGCGAGGCCGCGGTGCCTACTGGGCGGCGCAGGAGGCGGGCGGGCGATGAGTCCGCGGCGGTCGCGGTGGCCGGTGAAGCGGGGGGCGAAGGTGCGTCCAGCGGTACCGGGCGGCGGCGTGGACGGGCGGCCGACGGTGATTCCGCGGACGGTTCCCCAGGTGTGTCCGGGGGTGTCTCCGAGGGCGCTGTGATGACGGCGGCGGAGCATGCCGCTGGAACTGCCGCTTCAGGTACGGGACTTGGTGGCACCGTGTCGCCGCGAGGCGTGCCCGTGGGCGGTGAACGGCAGGCGCTGCCGGCCGCGTTGCCCGCGAGCGGCTCCGCCGATGCCGGCGACGACTCCGACTCCGGTGGCGAGGACGGGCAGCCGACCGGGCGTCGGCGGCGGGCCCTGGCCGCTGCGGCCGAGCGGGCCGCGGCGCAGGAGGCGGGGGCGCGGACGGTGTTCGCGTTGCCGCCGGCCGAGGCCGA
This sequence comes from Streptomyces prunicolor NBRC 13075, assembly GCF_000367365.1. Taxonomy (GTDB): domain Bacteria; phylum Actinomycetota; class Actinomycetes; order Streptomycetales; family Streptomycetaceae; genus Streptomyces; species Streptomyces prunicolor. Next base: position 51,307 of record NZ_BARF01000002.1, read on the forward strand.
TCGGACGCCGGAGGTCTCTGGGGCTACGGCTGGGACCACGGCTGCGCAGGCTCCCGGGGTTCCGGTTGGGCCCGGGGTTGCCGTCGCGCCTGGGGTTCCGGTTGTGCCTGGGCAGGTTCCTGGTGGGGTTCCCAGTGGTCATCCCGGTGACGACGGGCGGCACGATGCCGTTCCGGTTGATCAGTCCGAGGATCACACTCCGCCTCAGCCGCATCCCGCGAGCGCGCCGACTGGGCGGCGGCGTCGGGCTGTTGCTCAGCCGCAGCCGCATCCTCAGGCGCAGGGCGCGGAGTCGGTGCCGGTACAGGCCGGCGCCCCGGTTCAGGCCGGCGTCGAGGTGCAGGGACAGGGGCAGCCCGGTGCGGTGGTTCCGGCGCAGGGTACGGCCGGGCAGGGGCAGCAGGGGATTCCGGCGCAGGTCGGTGCGGGGCAGCAACAGGGCGTAGGACAGGTGGGAGTTGGGCAACCGGGCGCTGGTCAGGTGGTCGGGGGGCAGCCCGGTACCGCCATGCAGCTTGCTCCCGCGCAGAGTCTTCCCGCTCCGGGGCAGATCCCGGCGGGGCAGCCGTTGCCGGCCGAGGCGGTTCCCGGTCAGGGGATCCCGGCGCAGGGCAACCCCGGGCAGGGCGGCCCTGGTCAGCCGGTTTCGCCGCAAGGCATCCAGGGGCAGGGAGTGCAGGGGCAGGGACTTCCCGGCCAGCCGGTCTCACCTCAGGGAATCCCGGGGCAGGGAATCCAGGGCCAAGGAGCACCCGGTGTTCCGGGTCAGCCGATTCCGCCCCAGGGCATTCCCGGTCAGGCCGCGCCCGCTCAGGGGCAGCCCGTCTCGCCGCACGGCATTCCCGGTCAAGTCGCCCCGGTGCAGGGCCAGTCCGGTGGGCCGGTGCCGCCGCAGGCACTGCCCGCCGCGCAGCCGAACCCGGCCGCGGGTACGCCCGGCGCGGCTCCGGCGCCCGTACCGGCGACCGGCGCCGAACCCGCCGTAGCGCCGAACCCGGCACCGAACCCGCAGCCGAACGCCAACCCGAATACGCCCGCGCCCGGGACCCCGGTCGCCGCGCGGGCCGCGCAGCCCTTGCCCGCCGAGGCCGCCGCCGCTGCCGTCGACCCCAACTCCACTCAGGGGCGGGCGATCAGTGTGCGGACGTTGGGGCAGGGGGTGCCGTTCACGCGGCAGGCCGCTCAGGTGCAACAGCCGACCGCTACGCCTCCGCCGCATCAACCGGGCGGGCGGCGGCGGAAGTTGGGGACGCGGCCCGATACCGGTGCCCCCGGGGCGGCGCGGCAACATCCGCAGGGTGAGCAGCCGCAGCCCTCCATGGCCGGGCAGTCGCGGCTCGCGCAGATGACCGAGGGCGCCGGACGGTCGTATGCCATAGGGGCACCGGACGAAAATGCCGCCGAGGGGCCGGAGCCGTTGGACGGGCCCGGTGGGGCTGTCGAGATCGCGGACACGCCCAGGCCGCAGCCGCTCGACGACGAGCTGCCCCCGGAGCCGCTCGACAATCCGCGTCGGCTGCTGGTGTGGCCCGCGCCGGACGTGACGACCACGCAGGCGCTGAGCGACCGCGGGTACCGGCCCGTCATCGTGCACTCGCGCGAGGAGGTCGACGCGCAGATCGCCGCGTTCCCGGCGGCGCTGTTCGTGGACCCGTTGACCGGGCCGATCACGCGGACCGCGCTTCAGTCCTTGCGGCAGGCGGCCGTCGCCGCCGAGGTGCCCGTGCTTGTCACCGCCGGGCTCGGGCAGGCCACGCGTGAGGCGGCCTACGGTGCCGATCCCGCCGTCCTGTTGAAGGCGCTCGCGCCGCGGGACAGTGAGCAGCATCCGCCGCGGGTGCTGCTGATCGAGGAGCACGCGGAGATCGCGCTGGCGCTGACCGCGACGCTGGAGCGGCGTGGGATGCAGGTGGCGCGGGCCGCGAGTGACGCCGATGCGGTGACTCTGGCCGGGCAGCTGAGGCCGAACCTCGTCGTCATGGACCTGTTGCAGGTGCACAAGCGGCGGGCCGGGATCGTCGACTGGCTGCGGGCGAACGGGCAACTCAACCGCACCCCGCTCGTCGTGTACACCGCCGCGGTGGACCAGGCCGACCTGCCTCGGCTCGCCTCCGGTGAGACCGTGCTCTTCCTCGCCGAGCGGTCGACGAGCACCGAGGTCCAGTCGCGGATCGTCGATCTGCTCGCCCGGATCGGTACCAACTAGCCCACGGCACGGTTCAGTTGGTGACGACCGCCAACTGGCCGTCGGGCGGGGCTACTTGGCGACCAGTCGCCGTGCCGCCTCCTTGATCGACTCGCGGAGGCGGTCGCGGTCCGGGTCGTCCGCGCCCACCAGGACGCGGCGCATCTGCGGTACGACGACACCCCAGTTAGCCATCGCGACCAGCAGGAAGAGGAGGTCGCGGGCCGGGATCGCGTCGGTCACGACACCCCGGTCCTGGCCGTCCTGGAGGGCGGCGACCTTGAACGCGTAGTGCTGCTGGCGCTCGACCTCGTCGGGGAGTTCGGCGGTGCCGTACTCCAGGCCCTCCCAGAAGAGGAGGCGGAGCACTTCGGGGTGGGCCTCGTGGTAGTCCATGAGGCGGTCGATCCAGCCCTCGATGTCGTCGGGGTCGACGGGGAGCTGCACGGCCAGGTCGAGCATGGACCTGCCGAGGACCTGCGTGAACAGCTCCGCCTTGTTGCCGAAGTAGGCGTAGATCAGCTGCTTGTTGGCCTTCGCCTCGGACGCGATGCGGTCGATACGGGCGCCCGCGATGCCGTGCCGCGCGAACTCGGCGACCGCCGCCTCGAAGATCCGGGCCTTGGTGGCCTCGGGGTCTCTGACTCCCATGGGGCCAGGGTACTCGGCGGGCGACGGTAACCAACTATTTGGTTGACAGGGAATTCCGGGGTGCCGCATGCTGTTCCAGCTTCCAACCAACCAGTTAGTTGCTAGAGCTGGCTCGAAGGAGTCCTACCGCTCATGTCCTCCGCAACCACAGCTCAGCCGGTGCATCCGGTGCAGGTCCCGACGGGAGCGCCGGTCCCCACGGCCGCCGACCGGCTCTTCCTCGTCCTCATCGCCGTCTGCACCGCGGTGACGGCCGCCAACATCTATCTCGCGGGCCCGCTGCTCCCCCTCATCGCCCACGACTTCGGCTCGACCCCGTCGGCGGTGGCCTGGATCGCCTCGGTCGCGCAGTTCGGCTACGCCACCGGTCTCCTCTTCTTCGCCCCGCTCGGGGACCGCGTGAACCGGCGCCCCCTGGTCGCCGCCCTCTCGGTGGCCACCACGGCGGCCCTGCTCGCCGGTGCCGCGGCCCCCGGCACCGCCGCCCTCGCGGTCGCCGTGTTCGTCGCCGCCGCCGCGACCGTCGTACCGCAACTCCTCGTCCCACTGGTCGCCGAACGCGCCCCCGCCCACCACCGCGCCCGCCATGTCGCGGCCGTCATAGCGGGCCTGTTCACCGGCATCGTGGCCGCGCGCGTGGTGGGCAGCCTGGTCGGCCAGGCCTACGGCTGGCGGGTCGTCTTCATCGGCTCGGCCGCCCTCACCCTCGTCCTCGGCCTCGCCACCGCGTACGTCCTCCCGTCCGAGAAGCGCCGCGGCTCCGGCCCGCTCTTCGCGGGCCTCGCGGCCCTGCCCGGCCTGGTCCGCAGCTCGCCCGACCTGTGGCGCGCGTGCCTGCGCCAGGCGGGGATGTTCGGCGCGTGGAGCGCCCTGTGGACGACCCTCGCCCTGCTGCTCACCGGTGGTTCCTACGGCTTCTCGACCGCGACCGCCGGGCTCTTCGGGCTCTTCGGGCTGGCGGCCAGCGCGGTGGCTCCGCTCGCGGGCGGGTTCGTCGACCGGTTCGGCGCGGGCAAGGTCGTACGGTCCGCGTATGCGCTCGCGGCCGTCTCCGTGCCGCTGTTCTGGCTGGGCGGGCACGTGCTGTGGGCGCTGTTCGTGGCCGCGATCGCCGTCCACGCGGCCCTGGTCGCCGCCCACGTCGCCAACCAGACCCTCGCCCTCACCACCACCTCCACCCCGGCGACCGCCAACACCGCCTACGTCGTCGCCGGCTTCACGGGCGGCGCGCTCGCCTCGTCCCTCGCGGGACCGGCGTTCAGCCACTGGGGCTGGGGCGGGGTGTGTGTGGTGGCGGGGGTGTGGCTGGTGATCGGGTGGGTGTCGACGGCCACGGGCGCGCGGCGGCGGTGAGTTCTTCTCCTACGACGATGACGTGGCCGTACGCCGGGCAGGGGCTGTGGGGCGCCCTGCCCGGCGGACCGGCCTGAACGGATGGGCGGTCAGAGCTTGGTGACGTCCAGGTCACCCTCGGCGTACCGCCTGCGCAGCACCTTCTTGTCGAACTTGCCGACGCTCGTCTTCGGGACCGACTCGATGATCGTCCAGCGCTCCGGGAGCTGCCACTTGGCGATCTTGCCCTCGTCGGCGAGGAAGGCGCGCAGGGAGGTGAAGTCCGCGGTGGAACCCTCCTTCAACACGACCGTGGCGAGCGGGCGTTCGCCCCACTTCTCGTCCGGTACGGCGACCACGGCGGCCTCGGTGACGTCCGGGTGGGACATCAGGGCGTTCTCCAGGTCGACGGAGGAGATCCACTCGCCGCCGGACTTGATGACGTCCTTGGCGCGGTCGGTGAGGGTGAGGAAACCGTCGGGGGAGATGGTGCCGACATCACCCGTCTTGAGCCAGCCGTCCTCGCTGAACTTGTCGGCGGGGCGCAGGGGTTCGGCGTCCTGGCCGTTGTAGTAGGCGCCGGCGATCCACGGGCCGCGCACCTCCAGCTCGCCCGCCGACTCGCCGTCCCAGGGCAGCCGTTCGCCGCCGGGGCCGGTGAGGCGGGCCTCGACGCTCGTCGGGAAACGGCCCTGGGTCAGCCGGTACTCGAACTCCCGCTCCGTGCCGACCGCTTCGGCCGGCGGGCGGGAGACCGTGCCCAGCGGGGAGGTCTCCGTCATGCCCCAGGCGTGGCAGACCCGCATGCCCAGCTCGTCGAAGGCCGCCATGAGCGCGGGCGGGCAGGCCGAACCGCCGATGGTGACCTGGGTGAGCGAGGAGACATCGCGGGGCTTGGCGGTGAGTTCGGCGAGCAGGCCCTGCCAGATGGTGGGCACGGCCGCCGCGTGCGTCGGGCGCTGGCTCTCGATCATCTCGGCGAGCGGGGCGGGTTGGAGGAAGCGGTCCGGCATCAGCATGTTGACGCCGGTCATGAAGGTAGCGTGGGGCAAACCCCAGGCATTCACGTGGAACAGTGCATTTAAAGGGGGAGAGAAGCGGCTCGGTGGCTACGCCTCGATCTCACCCGCGAGGGCGGCCTCGACCTCGGCCTCGATCAGGCCGGGCCTGATCCACAGCTCAGCGGGCGACCAGTCAGCACGCGTGCCGAACAGTCCGCGGCATACCTTCTTCGGCGCCCACGGGTCCGGTTCCCACACGGGGTGAATCTCGGTCCGGACAGACAACAGCTTGCCTTCGGCGTCGCGGATGTCGTAGCAGACCACCCGCCGCACGATCTGTAGGAGCATCGCGTTCTTCTCGATCGGCTTGAAGGATTCCCACTCCGCGAGCAGGCCGACGATCAGCTCTTGGAAGTCCTCACGGACAGGCGTCACTACGGCCTCGCCAAGATCGCCCAACTGCTTGAGCAACTTCCCTTTGCTGCCAAGGAACTTGTTCTTCACCCGCTCAAACGAATCGCCCGGGTACTTATTCGGGTTGAGCGCGTTCTCTTCGACGAGCCGGTCGATAGCGGCGTCGATCGTCTTCAACTCGCGAGTGAGGTTGGCGCGCTGACGCTGGGCAACCTGCTTCGGGTCTACCTTCGGCGCGGTGTCCTCGCCGGGGGTCGCTGGCGCGGCGTCGATGTCGGCGGCGATCCCCTCACGGCCGAGCCAGTCGAAAACTTCGTTTTCGACCTGCTCGCGCTTGACGTTGATCCCCTTCGCACAGGCGCTCTTGGATACATGCTTGTTCCGGGTGCACACCAGCCAATACCCGTTGACCTGTCCCGTCTTGCGGGTGTCCGAGGCGTGGCTTATGTGGTGGCGGCACCGGCCGTGGGCGAGCATGCCCGAAAGGGTGTACGTCGCCTTGCGAGCGCGCGGCGCGATGTTCTTGGTTAGCTTCCGGTGTGCCTGGTACTCCTCCCATTCCTCTGACTCGATGATCTTGGGCTGTGCTCCGGGGAGAAAGAGCATCCGGTTGTACGGGCACTTGCTGATGGACGGGTCGTTGCTGTACCCACAGCGGCACTCGCGGTCGTGAGTGCGGAGCCATCCGGCCGCAAAGCCTGAGTCCATGTACCGGGCGATCGAACTCGTGCTCCACAGGGCGCCGCGCAGCGTACGGACCTGCACCTCTTCGTTGAGCCAATGGGCGATGGTGTTGAGTCCCTGGGGAACTGGTTTCGCGAGCTTGCGCTCGTACATCTCCTGAAGGATCGAGGCGTGATCGGGGTGGAAGACGTACCGCTCGTCTTGGAGGCGCCACCCGCCGGCGGCGTCCATGTCGGGGACGCGTCGGGGGTGCCACACGTACCCGAACCGGCGCCGCCCGGTCGCGGGTAGCTGGTGCTGAAGCCGGTATTCGTGTGTTTCCCGCCACTGCTCGCCAGCTCGGTTGGATTCGAAGTTGCCGAAGGCGAAGATCATTTCTCGTTGCAACTCACCGACGGCGGTCCGGGCATCGACCGGTTCCGTGGCTGACTCCAGTTCGCCGCCGACGGCCTCAAGGCGGGCGAGGTTGGCGGCGTTGCCGGTCCGGTTGCGGCCGAACCGGGAGAACCGCCATACGGCGATGCCGCGTGCCTCTCGGCGTTCCACGCGCTCGATGGCGCCCATGATCTTGCGTTTGAAGTGGCGACCGGACTCGTCCAGGTCGACGATCATCGGTTCGAGCAGGCAGCGCCCGGTGCGGGCCGCCCACTGCCTGATTGCTGACTCTTGCAGTTCCGGGCTTATCTTCTCCTCTTTCCACGTGCTGACTCGGATGTACCCGAGCCATAGGTCGTCGGTGTCCTGCGACCCCTGGTACTGGGGCGGTAAGTACAGAGTGCTCACTGAGCTTTCCGTTCGACTCGTCGGACAAGGTTCGGGCGCAGTGTGATCACGTTGCCCGCGCCCTGCTCGGTGCGGTCCTCCCGGTTGCCCGGTTCGGGCGGGGTGGGTGCGTCGAGCAGGCCGCGGGCGACGTGGTCGAGGGCGCGGTTGTATCCGGCGCGGTCGGCGTCGGCGAGTTGGTCGTCGGTGGCGCGCTGGGAGTTCTGCACAGTGCGGATGATGGTCAGAGGAACGGCGGTGAGGACGACGAACAGGCCGGTCCCGAACAGGTCGTCGTTGTTGCCGAGTAAGCCGACAGCGCCCGCGCTAAGCCCTACCGCGAGCAGGGTGAAGGCGAATACGGGCATGTATCGGTGGGTCACTGTGCTACCTCTCCGTGCGGTTAGTTCTCGGCGATGCGTCCCTCGCCGTTCTCGGCGCGCTGCTCTCGCAGGGTGGCGGTCATGTTGACGAACAGGCGGCGTGACTGCGGGTCGGTGATGCCTAGTTCGTCGGCAGCGGTTTCGGGTGTCAGTGGGTTGGTGCTGGTGGGATTGCGGACATCGTGCAGTTCGCGTGCGCTGAGCACGCCGGCGGCGACGAGCACCTCGGCGAGGGGCAGGCGAAGGGCGGTGGCGATCGCCTGAAGTGTGCGTGTCTCCGTGACGGCCTGGCCCCGCAGAATGCGGCTGACGGTGCTGTTGCTGAGGCCGGCGGCTTCGGCGAACCTGCTTTGGCCGCCCCCCTTGGGTGCCAGGTCATAGCCGCGTTGATCAATCTGGCTCCTGAGCCAGGTGCCGAACTGCTCCGGCGTCGCGCGATCGTTCTCGCCCGAGTTCGTATCTTCCATGGACGGAACATACCTTCCACGGAACGTAGCCACCAGGCGACCACCCAAACGCGCCCGGAACATGCATGTTTGACACGGTTCACCCCCAATGAACTGCGGCGATGCACTCGAACAGGTGACTGATTGTTGTCGGGCATATGCCTAGTGTCAATGTCATTCGGCAAGCACCTTCCGCACAGACGTTCGACTCGTCTGGTCACACCAGCATGTTAACGTTCCTTCCACGGAAGGAAACAATCCTTCCGTGGAAGGAAGGTGCTCATGTGTGACCGCGCCGCCTTGATCGCCGCCGCTCGACAAACGGGGGCCCGCATTCCGTCAGACACAGCACGACGATTGAAGGTTGCCCGGACCACCGCACGGCGCTTGCGGAACGGACGCTCCGCCCCAAGTGCCAACGTAGCGGCGGCAGTTGAAACGCACTATGGCGTTTCCGCCGGGCAGTTGATCACGCGGGACGCCGCTTGACCGGCGACGTGATCCCCCGCGAGCAGGCCATCGCCAGCGCTCGCCGGGTCCTCGACGCCGCCCGTAGGCGCCGCGACCGCGACCGCGCCGCCGGCCGCCTCGCCCCCGAGGCCGAACTCGTCTTGCGCCGTCTCGAACGCCAGCAGCGCCAGCAGGCGCCCGCCGTCGAGCACCGCGCCGCCGCCTGAGAACACGGAGGGCCGCCCGGATGCGACCCGGACGGCCCTCCCGACCGAACCCCGAGAGGTACCGACCGTGAACACCTCCAAGCCTATCCACCGCGCGCCCCGCGCCGCCCTCGCCGTACTGGGAGCCCACCGCGCGCGGAGACGCCTCGCCCGTAGGGAAGTGATCGCCCGGCAGCTGGACGCCATCGCACCCGGCACGGTCCACGTGCGGACCGTGCCTGTGCAGACCGACCGCGACGGCGAGCAGCGCGCCGCGACGTGGGTCGTCCTCGACGACGTCCTCGGACTGCCGGTCAAGGCCGACCGCACCGGGCACCGCGCCGCCCGCGGCCTGCTCGTCCGCATGTTTCCCGGCGCCGACTGGTCGCGCGCCCTCGCCTACGACGCCCGTACGGGCGACCTCCGCCTCGACGAGCCCGCCGCGCCCGCCGCCCTCGGCTTCGAAGGCGCCCCGGAGCCGCTGCGATGATCCCTCAACTCACCGCCGACGGCCTCGCCGTCCGTCTGCCGGTCGCCCACCGCACGGCGCGCGTCCTCGACGAACTCGCCCTCGCCTACGCCGAGGGACCCGAGGACGTCGGCCGCCTGCTCGCGCTGCACGCCGCGCATGTCGTCCGCCTCGATCACGCCGTCGTGAGCGAGGACATGCCCGAGTTCGAGCGCAACATCCGTGCCGCGCAGGCCGACGCGAGTCGTGAGGCCCTGCTCGCCGAGGCGCCGAGCGCCGACGGCCTCGACCCGCTGCTCGGCCCCGACGACGCGATCACCCTCGCCGGCCGCATCACCCGGTTCGCCGCCCGGATACGCCTCGCACCGGACAGGAGGACGCACCCGTGACCCTGACCCTTGAACGCGCCGCGCAACTGCTCGCCGAGCGCGCCGTCGAGATGGTGCCTGGACAGCTCGCCATCCCGGACGGCCCCCGGATCGGTTCCCTGTGTTCCGGGTACGGCGGGCTCGACATGGCCGTCGCCGGTCTGCTCGGCGCGTCCGTGGCGTGGCACTGCCAGTACGACCCCGACGACAGGCACCAGTACGCCGCGCGCATCCTCGCGCACCACTGGCCGACCGTCCCAAATCATGGCGATGTCACGGCCGTTGACTGGTCGGAGGTCGAGCCGGTCGACGTCCTGACCGCAGGTTTTCCATGCCAGGACGTGAGCCTTGCGGGAAAGCGCGCGGGCGTGATCGGCGACACCGTCGTACCCGCGGGCGTCCTGCTGTGCGGGAACTGCCGGTGGGGCGAGCACGACCTCGCGACGTGTGAAGCGGCCTCGCCGTCCGGCGCCGTGCCCGCGCGCCTGGCCGGCATGGAGGCCGCCGCCGCGGTCGCCGAACTCAACGCCCGCGACCTCGCCGACCCGGCGGGCCCGCCGCCCGAGCGGGTGATCAGGGGGAACCGGTCCGGTCTGTGGTTCCACGTCGCCCGCGCCATATCCGTACTGCGACCCCGGTTGGTGGTGATCGAAAATGTCCGCGGGCTTCTCTCGGCCAAGGCCGTTCGCGGTGTGGGACCCGACAGCCCGCCTGTGGATGAGGACGGCGGAGACGCCGACACTCTTCGAGCTATCGGCGCCGTACTCGGCGACTTGGCCGACCTCGGGTTCTCTGCGGAATGGCACGTGCAGCGCGCATCCGATGTCGGGGCGCCTCACCAGCGTGAGCGCGTTTTCATCATCGCGTGGCCTGCTGCCGACCCCGACCACGAGCGAGTGGAACGGACCGGGGACGCCGGACGGGAACCGCAACGACACGTTGCGGGCCCGCATCGCGCACCTTCCGACGCCCCTCGCGAGGGACAGCCGGGGCAGGGGGCACGACGACGGCCTACCGGCCGTCGTACGGCTGCTGAAGACCCCGACGGCATCGCTCGGGATGAGCGGGGGGTCGCAGCACCCGGAGAAGAGGAAGGGGGGCGGGCACGGCCCGACGCTCGCCGACGAGGTCGAGCACCTGCTACCGACGCCGAGGGCGAGCGACGGCACGAAGGGGAGCCCGAATCAGAAGTACGGGGACGGGACGCCGACGCTGGCGAGCGCGGCAGCGTCGATTGGGGCCCCTACGGTCACGCCGTTGCGCAGTGGGAAGCGATCACGGGGCGACCGGCACCCCGGCCAACTGACGATCGAGGCCGCCTGACCCCGGCGTTCGTCGAGTGGATGATGGGGTTGCCCCTCGGCCACATCACGGGTGTGCCGGGCCTGTCCCGCCCCGCCCAGCTCAAGGCGTTGGGCAACGGCGTCGTCCCGCAACAGGCCGCGCACGCGCTGCACTTCCTGTTGCACCGCGCCGGGATCGCCGCACGGTTCGGACTGGCCGCATGAGCGCCGTCACGTCCGTACAGGGCGTTTCCGTCGACCTCGCCCTCGCGTTCCTCAAGCGCACCCGCGAGACCGAGGGCGGACACCGCGAGTGGACCGGCACCCCCGCCAAGGGCGGGGGCCGGTTCCAGCACAAGGGCGCGTCGTTCACCGCGTTTCAGGCCGCGTTCATCCTGTGGCACGGGCGGGCCCCGGTCGGCAGCGTCTCGCCGTCGTGCGAGGTGGCGACGTGCTGCTCGCCCGCTCATGTCGACGACCAGGAGACCCGCGAGCGCGAGCGTGCCGCCCTCGCCGGCGTGAAGGGCATGCGGCACCGGCCGCGCAAGTGCAAGCACGACCAGGCCGTACACGGCCGCCACCGCGACGACGGCCGGCAGTACTGCGCGGAGTGCAACCGGCTTTCCAGCAAGCCGAGTTGCGAGCACGGCAACCCGACGTGCCACGACTCCGAGGTACGGCCCTACCCGTGCGGGCCACGGTGCGAGGAGCACCAGCCAGCCCGCACCCGCCCGTTCGTCACCGCCGCCGCATGACCGCCCCGGGGCGAGGACTGGCCGCCGAGCCCCTCGCCCCGGGTGCCCCATCCGAGGAGCACAGCCCCCGTGACCTGGTTCAAAGTCGACGACACCTTTTACGGGCACCCCAAGACGCTCAAGGCCGGTAACGCGGCCGTCGGTCTGTGGGCCAAGGCCGGTGCCTACGCCGCGCAGCACCTCACCGAGGGCGTGGTTCCGGGCGTCGTCGCGCAGTTGTACGGCACCGCGCCGCAGGCCCGGAAGCTGGTCGCGGCCGGTCTGTGGCACGAGCACGGCCACACGTGCCCGCACCCGAGATGCAAGCAGCCGGCCCCCGGCGACTACTACATGCACGACTTCCTGATCTACAACCCGACCCGCGCCCGGGTCGAGGACGAGCGGGCGAGGTCTGCGGAGCGGCAGCAGCGGGCCCGCGAGCGTGCCGCCGGGCAGCGGACGCAGGAGCGTAATCCGCCCGATCCGTCGGCGAATGACGAGCGAATCGACGATGATCCGCCGCCCGGAAATCGTGAACCGCCCGCGAATCAGATCGAGTTCCCGGACGAAATAGCAGGTCAGGGGGATGCGTCACAGCGTGACGGTACGGACCCGTCACGGTCCCCCCGACCCGACCCGTCCCGTCCTGCTGTACCTCCTTCGGAGGTACAGCCAGCTAGCTACGGCCCGGCCCCCGCCGTGCCGGTGAACCTTCGGCCGTTGCGCGACGCGCTCACCGCCGCCGGCGTCGTTGTCGAGTGGTCGCTCGCCGAGGCCGAGTGGTTCCGGCTTGAGGCGATCGTGAAGCGCACCGCGCCCGCCGCCCTGGTCGACCACGCCCGCGAGCAGTGGCGCCGTGCCCGGAGCCGGCCGCGCTCGGTCCGGTACTTCCTGCCCGGCTGGAGTGCGCTTCCGCCCGTTCCCGCCGGCGCCCCGACCGCCCCCGGCGCCGACGTGATCCCCCTCGATGCCGCCCGTCCCGGCCGCGTACAGCGCGCCGCCGACCTGTTCGCCGCCGCCCTCAACTCGCCCCAGGAGCACGCCAGATGACCCGCGAAGAGGTCGCCGCCCTGCTCGCCTACGCCGTGCGCCTCGACCCGCGCACCGCGCCCGACGACCAGGCCGCCGCCGCCGAAGTCCTCGACCAGTGGGCCGACCTGCTCGCCGACGTCGCCACGGCCGCCCCGCACCCCAACGGCCGCCACTGGGACGCCGCGCAGGTCGTACGCCACCACATCGCGACCAGCCCGTACCCGATCAAACCGAGCGACGTCTCGCGCCCGTGGCACAGCTTCCGCCGCGATGTCGTCGACCGCCACCACGACCCCGTTCCCGCCGCCGACCCCGACAACCCCGAGGCGTACCGCGCGGAACTGCTCGGCACCCGGCACGCCGTCGCGACCGGCACCGTGACCGCTGCGACGTACCGGGAACTGACCGGCGGCACCCGCGAGGAGCGCGAGGAGTTCGCCGCCGAACGCCTCGCCGCCCTCGGCGGCTACGTCCCGCGCAGCGTCGCCGACGCCCTCGCCCCGTACCGGCGCCGCCGCGCCGAGCGCGAACGCCGCGCCGTCGAGGGACTGCCCGACGCGCTCGACGTGGTGTGCCCCTACGAGCAGTGCCGCGCCCGCTCCGGTGATCCGTGCGTCAACTACCGCCGCCACCCGCGCAGTTCGGCGCACCCCTCGCGCCTCGACCTCGCCACCTCCCGCCACTACGCCCAGGAGCCGGCCGCATGAACCGCAACAGCAAGCACCCCGACCGCGCCCCGCACCGCCGCCGCGCGAGTGCCGGCGACCGCACGAAGAACAGCAAGTCGTTCCGGATCACCGGGAGTTGGGACCGGCGCCCCGACCGGCCGTGGGTGAAGGCGACCCAGGACCGCAAGGCCGTGCGCCGCATCGCGCGCGGGATGGCCGAGCAGGGCGCGTACGTGATCGTCGAGCAGCACGCCGGACACGGCCAGTGGGCGACCTGGTTCGAGGTCGACGGGCCCGCCCTGCTCGCCGGGCGCCGCCGCGCCGCCGCAGAGGAGCGCCGCCGCATCGAGGAGCAACAGCGCGCCGCCGCCGAGACCGAGGCCGCCCGCCGGACCGCCGCCGAGCGGTCCGAGCGCGAGCGCGCCGGCCTCGCCCGCCTCATGACTCGCCCGCCGGTCGTCCGCGAGCAGTGCGGACGCCGCGAGGCACGACACGTCACCGGGGCACAGCGATGATCCCCGCCGCCGCCCTCGCCGTCGTGCGCGCGGGCGTCGAGAACGCCCGCGGGAACGGCCTCGACACCGCCGAGGACGTGGCCGAGCAGGTCGTCGAGGAACTGCTCGCCATGGGGTGGACGATCGCCCTCGCCCCACCCGACGACGGCCGGCAAGCCGCATAACTACCGCCCGGGGGGCGGGAATCGGAACGGCCGAGGCCGCCCCCCGTGCACTATGTTCCTTCCATGGAAGGAACGTTTCCATCCATGGAAAGAACATCGGGAACGACTTGCATCCCGCGAGGAGGTACGTCCGTGGACCGGCCCACCCCGGCCGAGCGGTTCGCCGACAAGGTGAACGCCGCCGGCCCCTGGTCACTCCGCCGGCACTGCCCCGGCCCCTGCCGTCTGTGGGACGGGAGCACCAACGAGAAGGGCTACGGCACCTTTTGGGCCGACGGCCGCACGGTCAAGGCCCACCGCTACGCCTACGAGCAGGCCAACGGCCCGATACCCGCCGGTCTTGAGGTCGACCACCGGTGCCGCCGCCGCGCGTGCGTCGCCCCCGGCCACCTCGACGCCGTCACCCACCGCGTCAACATCCTGCGCTCGGCGAACCACGTCGCGATGCGCGCCGCCGTGACGCAGTGCCCCGCCGGACACCGCTACGACCAGGCGAACACGATCCGGGCGAGGAACGGCACACGCAAGTGCCGGGCGTGCAAGAACGCCCAGGCCCGCGCCGCCCGCGCCGCCAAGCGCGCGCCCCGCCTCGCCACGGTCCACCCCATCCGACCCCGCCCCGCCCGCGCCCTCGAACGGGCCGCGTGACCGGCCTCGCGTCCGGACGCGGAGCCGCCCGCGCGCGCGAACAACGCTGTATTCACCGTCAACACCGTGAATACCGCGTCGTTCCCCTCCCCCCGAGACAGGAGCAACGCACCATGACCCGCATTCCCGACGCCGTCGCCGTCGCCTCCCTCGACACTCACCGCCTGATCGTCACCGTGCCGAACAGCGGACCGGCCGACGTCGCGTGCAACCTCCCCCGGCCGGTGGCCGCCGACATCCTGCGCCAGCTCGCCGCGAGCCTCGACGACCCTGCCGGCCAGTGCGCGACCGCCCGCGCGACCAGCCGGCCGTGCCCGCTGCACGACGCGCCCGCCTCGCCGCCCGAGGCGATGCCCGCACCCGGCGAGCGCGCCCTCGACGAGGTTCGGCAGTGCCTCGCGTTCAACACCGCGGAGCCGTCGCCGGTCCTCGCCTCGCTGCGCGATCTGCTGCTCGACACCGAGGAGCGCAGCCCGGCCGCCGCCCTCGCGACCGCGTACGTCCTGCTCGCCGTCCACACCCGCGAACTCTCCGCCCTCGCCCGGCAGCACTCCACCGAAGCCCGCGAGCGGTTCGGCGTGAACCACAGCTCGCGCGGCCTGCTCACCGGCATGGACAGCGTCCGGAAACGGCTCGACCACCACGCCGACAGCCTCGACGAGCAGGCGCAGCGGTGAGCACCACCGCCGCCGCCCTCACCACCGTGGCGATCGTCCTCACGGCCGGCGTGCCCCTCGGCCGGTGGGCATGCCGGCGCCACCCTGGCCCCCTCGCCGGCCGCCGAGCCCGCGGCGCCGACCGTGCCCTGTTGCGCCTCGCCAAGGGCGAGGACCGGTGTCCCCGCAGGTGCCTCACCTGCCGAGTACTCACCGAACGAACCCAGGAGAACGACAGATGAGCCGCCGAATCCGAACGCGCCGAGACCGGCGCGACGCCGAGCGCGACGCCCGGCGCGAGTCCCTGTTCATCCTGCTCGCCCGCGCCCAGCGAGGCGCCCTCACCGGCGCCGAGGCCAGCCTGTTGCGCGCGCACGTCGAGGCCGAGGTCGACGCGTCCGACCGCTTCCGCGCCGAGGCCGGCGGACAGCAGGCCGCCGTACGGCGCGAGCAGCGCCGCACCCTCGCCGCCGAGGACGCGATACGCGAGACCGAGCAGCGCGCCGCCGACGCCGAGGAACAGCTCGCCGAGCAGGACCAGGCGCACCGCGCCAACCTCGCCCGCCGCTCGCGCACGGTCACCCTCTGGCAGGGGGACGCCCGTGCCGACGGCCGCGCCGGTCAGCAGGTCGCCGCCGTACGGGCCCTGCTGCCCGCCCGGCCACGCCCGCACCTCGGACTGCCCAACGACCTCGCGTACACGAACGGCCAGTACGACGTGTACGACGCCGTCCGTGACGCCCTCGACCAGCAGTGAGCCCAGGAGCAGCCACCATGACACCCCCTCTCGACCATGCCGCGCCGCCGGTCGCCCGCCGCGCCGCCGTCGACCTTGCCGCCGTACGCGAGCAGTGGGGCGACCTGCTCGCAGCCGTCGGACGCCGACCGGCCGCAGAGTGGCCGCCGCGCGAGACCCGCGGCGGGTTCCTCGACCAGCTCGCCGCCGCCGACCGCACCGAGGACGGCGAGCAGCCGGCCGAGCCGGTCGTCGGCCGGCTCCCCCTGCTGCTGCGCGAGCACCCGGCCCCGCTCAACCTCGACGCCCTCGACGCCGCGACCGAGGTCGAGCGCGAGCTGTTCGACCTCGCCGACGCCGTCGCCGAGCAGGTACAGCGCCCCATACGACCCGCGCGCGACGCGAGCGGCCGGTTCCTCACCGACCAGGCCGACGCCGCCGACCCCTCACGATGGCACTACCAGACGCCCGACTCGGCCGGTTCGCGGGCGTACGGGCTGCACTGGGCCGCCGTGTGGCTGGAAGGACGGGCCCTCGGCGAGGAGTACGGCGACCTGTTCGCGCCGGTCCCCGCCCTGCTGCTCGACCACCTCACCGCGACGGCCGCCGGCGCTCGCCGCGCCGTCGAACGCGCCCTCGGCCGCGACGGCCGGTCGACCGCCCTCGGCGAGCCGTGCCCATGCTGCGGCGGGCGCCTCACCGGCCGCACCCGTGCGGGCGGCGAGCCGGTCGTCACCTGTTCGACCGGCGCAGCGTGCACCGCGCCCGTCGAGGACGGCCGCCGCCGGGGCGAATGGCGGGGGGCCGACCTGGTCGCCCTGTGGGCCGCCCTCACCGCCGACCGGCAGCGACCGGCCGCGTAGCCGGGGACGAGGGACCGGCCAACTCCCCAGGTAAGCCCGGAAGTTGGCCGCCCACCAACTTTCTGAACTGACTTCTGAAGTGACTTGTGTAGCGACTTCAGAAGTGCCTACAGTGGTCACGCCAACGGCGGTCCTCACCCGCCACCACCACCGACCAGAGGGAGCGACCCCCTGATGAACACCAACCGGACGCGCTACCACGTGGGCTTTCACGAGATCGGCCTCGACTCCGAGTACCGGGTCGAGTGCATCGGCGAGGACGTCGCCGAGATCTTCGCTTGGCTCGAAGGGGACATCTCTGGTGTTGCCGAGGACGTCGAGGACGACACCCCGTTCGACGAGCTGTACGCCCGCCTCGCCAAGTGCGAGACCGTCGCCGAGCTGGTCGGCGAGCACGTCGTCGATGCGTTCGTGTTCTTCATGCGCCCCGTGACCGACTGCGGGTGCCCGTGCGACTGCGACGAGCGCGGCGAGGAGTGCGACGGTACCCACCACCGCGAGGCCACCGAGCCGAAGCTCACCGAGGCCGACGAGCAGGGCCGTTCCACGTGCCTTGAGTTCTTCCCTGTGGTCGTGACGGACATCCCCGCCGACGAGGACCACGCCCCGCTACTGCTCGACCCCGCTGCCGCCCGCATCGTGCGCGCCGCCGAGGTCGCCGAGGGAGACACGATCCTCGCGTCGTTCCCCGACCACCACCACGGCGACGCCCTTCGGGAGCAGCTCACCGCCTACGGGAACCTCGGCCGCCTGCCCCGCTCGGACTACATGAACGACCAGTACCAGGCGCACCCGATGCCCTACGACCGCACGTGCGGGTGTGGGTCGTGCGCCAACCTCGCGGACTGCACGGAAGCCGTCGTGAACCTCGGCGACGACAACCCGTGGGACGTCTGCGACCCGTGGCCCGCGACTGACCTTGTCCTGATCGTTCCCGCCTGAGCGCCCCAGGGCCCGCCCCTCCGAGGGCGGGCCCGCCCCGACGCGAGGAGTACCAGCCATGCCGAAGCCCCAGCAGACCCGCCGCGCCGTACTCAAGGTCGACCACCCTGAGAACAGCGAGGAGCGGTGCGAGAACTGCGGCTGTTCCGAGAACGAGTTCGCCCCCTCCTGCAACTGCCCGAACCTGGTGACCTGCCCCGCAGGTTGCGGACACCCGTAGCCGAGGAACTCGCCGATGCATCCCGAGACCCACGCCGTGCGCGGCGCCGCCCTGAAGATCACCGGGCACTACCGCCGCCCCGGAACGCGAGACCTGTACTGCGGACGCCCCGCGGGCGGACGCAACGGCGTCTTCGCCGCCGTGCGCGGGTGGCGCCTGTGCAAGCGGTGCGTACGCGCCGAGGCCGAGGCCGTCGCCGTCCAAGGGCGGAGCGAGGTCGAGGTCGCCGCACCCTCGGGCATGCTCGTGATCCCCTCGCCGTGGCGACCGCGCCGCCCCCAACAGCTTGCCCTCGACGGCGTACCGCACGCGCCCGAACAGGTCGCGCTGTTCGCCGCCTGACCGCCCCACCCGCCCTCGCCCGAGGGCGGGCTCGACCACGCCGACAGGAGCACCCGGTATGAGCACCAGGAAGCAGCCGCCCAAGACGTCCGAGGAACAGCGGGCCGCCGTACTGCACGCCCTCGGCGCCCGTGGGTACGAGATGCCGCCGGCGCCCGACCCGGAGCAGGCCCGTGCCGCCCTCGACGCGCTGCTCGACAGCCGCCCGCAGCTCGCCGCCCTCGCTCTCAGCCTGGTGACGGCCGCCGTCGACTCCGGAACGGTCGTCACTGACGGCCGCCCCATGTCGTCGTTCGAGATCGTGCGCACGCTCCGCCGAGGGCGACGCGCCGAGACGCTCACCGCGCGGGCCGCCATGATCGAGGCCGATTTCCCGGTCGAACTGCACCCGACGGCGTTCGCCCTCGCGCAGCTCGACGACACCCGCAAGGCCGGTGAGAAGGCCGTCGAGGTGACCCCGGGCCTGATCCGGCGAGCCAAGGCTCAGGGCATGAAGCCAGCTGACATCGCGCGCCTGCTCAAGGTCACCGATTCGCACGTGTACGCCGTCCTGCGCAAAACGCCCGACGAGGACGCAGCCGCGGTCGAGAGGTTCCTCGCCGAGGCTGCGGGACGGGCCGATCAGGAGACATACGAGGCCCGACGCGCCCACGTGCCCGGAGGGCTGACGCTCTACAACTACCGCTTTGAACTGTTCGATGGCCCGGAGGGCGAGGGGTGGCAGACATACGAGAGCGGCCACCTTGCCGGACCGCCGAACGCCGAGGTGAACCTCGCCGAGGAAGTGCTCGCCGAGGCCGACGCGGAAGACGAGGAAGTCGCCCAGCACCGCGCCCGCGCGCTGGTCTGGGAAGGCCCCGAGGGGGACGAGAACGACGCCCTGTATGTCCACGAGCGCGAACCGGCCACTCTGCCCGAGCCCGAGTTCCCGGTCGGCGAGTAGAAGATCAGCACACGTAGCGACGACCAGCAGTAGGCCCACCGACAAGGCGGGCCCGCCCGGTTCCTCACAAACCGTATGGGCGGGCCCTCACCACACAGAGAAGGAAAGCGACCCAACCCCTTATGGCTACCCAGCAGCGTACCCAGCGCCGCGCGCTCCCCGTCGCGGGAACCCGGCCCAGCGTTCGACTCGACGAGCAGTTCGCGCGAGACCTCGCCGTGGTCATGGAGACCGGCGAGGACCTGACGACAGCCATGCGGGCGGCCGTCGGCATCGTGGCCAACCTCTATCGGACCGCATGGCACCACCGGATCGTTCCCGTCGGCACCGCGCCGACGCTCGCCGCATACAAGTTCGTCGAGAAGCCGCCCGTCGTCGGCCCGCCGTCCCTCCCGTGGGTCACGCACGAGGGCCCCGTGTGGACGCCCAGCAGCAGGCCGACCAGCACTGATGACGTCCGTCAGCAGCAGCCAACACGGCAGCTGTACCGTCAGCAGACCGGCCGACCGCCCGTCCGCCCATAGCCGACATGCGAGCAGCAGCAGCGCGCCCGTCCGCCGAACCGTCGGCAGACGGGGCGCCGTCGTCAGCAGCCGCGCCGACTGGTCGCGAGCCCGGCCACGCGCGCGCGTGTCACTTCGCCTTCACCGTGTCGCGGAGCCCACGCGCAGCACAGATAGCTGTCTCGACCTTCTCGACCAGGGGAATGACCTGATCAAGGAATCGGTGCGTGCCGACGGCCACGCGTTCAACGACGACGACAACCTTCGGCAGCGTTACGGAAGTACTCATGCGCATCCATTTCGCGAGATCACGCAGTGGCAGTCGTGCCACCGTCCAACCGGGTGAACGCCGCTGGGCCCGAAGAGTTGCGCCGTTACCTTTCCGTGACCTATTGTTGGCCGCGTCTTCGGCGTGCCCGCACACGGACGCCCCACCTCGAACGCCCCGCCGCTCCCCCCAGCGGCGGGGCGTTCGTATGCGCCCTGCAACCATCCCCACCCGGCACACGTCCCTCTTACGTATCGCTTACCAACCCGTGGGGGGACAACCCGTGAAGCACCGCGCCATTGCCTTAGCCCTCGCCACCGTCGCCGCCCTCGCATCGCTCACCGCGTGCAGCGGCAGCGACGACGCGTCGAAGAAGTCGACGCCTTCGGCCGTCATCGAGTCCGTGAGCGCCAGCGACGCCGCCGACGCGATGCACAACGCCGGCATTCCGGCGAAGCCGACCGGGCAGGCGCGCACCGCCCTGCTTGCCGCACTGCGCGAGGTCAGTCCCACTCTGGTCGCGGACGAAGACAAGGCCGTCGACAACAGCCGCAACCAGTGCTCCGCCATCAACGGCAAGTCAGCCAAGGTCGATTGGTCCGCGCAACAGCGATTCGGCACCAGCTCGCACGAGGTGAGCGATGCCGAGGCAAAGCAGATCAACACCGCGTTGACGACTTTCTGTAAGACCGCGTAGCAGTCCGGGACAAACGCGGAACGCCCCGCCATCTGCGAAAAATGGCGGGGCGTTCCGTATCGGGTCACTCATTGCGGGCAAGTCGCCGCCGTCCTACCGCTGCCGCCAAAGCGGCGATCCCCGTACCAACGAGCGCCGCTGTCTGCTGGTCAGCTGTCGGCCGAACCGACAGCACGATGACGATGACAGTGATCAGCACAGCGGGAATGTGATCTGCAAGCGGATGCACGCGAGACGGGCCCTTGTCGACTCGACGGAGGGCGCTTGCCTGACTTTGCCCCGTTTTACGGCTCATGAAATCTCCCTTGTTGCACGGATTGTCGTCGCGTTGGTCAACAAGAGCGGCCACCCCTTGCCTACATCGAGTGTGCCCAGGCCAGCCCTCACACCCCAGCGTTTCTTGACATGACATTCCTGCTTTTTCAGGACCCTGAGGGGAGGAGATTTGGCAATAAAAACGACAAATAAGTCAAATAATTTATTACCCACCCCCAGAGGGTCGCTACACGCTCGTTAGGGGCCGAGAGCTGTCCGGATGGCGTACGTCAAACAGCTCGCTCTCACGCGTCAGGGAGGTGACCGCCAATGGCCGCCGCCCGCATCGGCAACGCCGACCGCACCGCGGTCCGCCGACTGCACACCGAGGGCAAGAGCCGCAATGAGATCGCCCGAACGATCAACCGCTCGCCCTCGACCGTGTCGAAGATCGCCGCAGCGTGCGACCCACCGCTCACGTTCGACCGCGCCGCCGAGGTCGAGACCGCCACCCGCGTACGCCGTGCCGACCTCGCCGCGCGCCGCGCCGAACTCGCGCTCACCCTGCACGACGTCGCCGAACGCGAAATCGGCCGGATGACCGAGCCGCACCTCTACTTCGAGTGGGGCGGGAAGGACCACACCTACGCCCAGAAGTGGCAGGACGAGCCGACCCCCGCCGACCGGCGCACCATGATGGCCACCGCCGGCGCCGCCCTTGACCGCTCCCTCAAGCTCACCCCGCCGCGCGACGAGGCCGACGAGCGCTCCCGCTCCGTGATCGGGCGCCTCATGGAAGGACTCGCCCGCAACTACGCCGAGCGGCACGGCAGTTCACCGGACGGCGACGATGAACAGTGACCTCGGTCTGTCGCCGAAGCAGGTCGATTCGATCGTCGAGGCCGCCGCGTTCCTCAACCTCTGGGAAGGCAGCGTTCGGAGCGGAAAGACGATCGCGAGCCTGCTCCGGTGGTTGGGGTACGTCGCCGACCCGCCGACCGGCGGCGAGTTGGTCATGATCGGGCGCACCCGCGACAGCCTCGCCCGGAACGTGTTCGGCCCTCTGATGAACCCGGACGTCTTCGGCGAGGTCGCCCAAGACGTCCAGTACACCGCCGGCGCCCCGACAGCGAGCGTCCTCGGCCGCACCGTGCACGCCCTCGGCGCCAACGACGCCCAGGCCGAGCCGAAGGTACGCGGCCTCACCTGCTCCGGCGCCTACGTCGACGAGGCAACGACCCTGCCCAAGAGCTTCTTTGACCAGCTCACCGCCCGGTGCAGCGTGCCCGGGTCGAAGATCTTCGCGACCACGAACCCCGACAACCCGAATCACTGGCTACGCCGCGACTACCTGCTCAGGCCGGAAGAGGCCCGACTCAAGTCGTGGCACTTCCAGTTGGACGACAACCCGGGGCTCGACGCCGAGTACAAAGCCCGGATCAAGTCCACGCACACCGGTCTGTTCTACAAGCGGAACGTCCTCGGCCTATGGATTCAGGCCGAGGGCGCGATCTACGACATGTTCGACGAGTCCGAGCACGTCGTCGACACCCTGCCCGCGATGCGCCGGTACTGGATCGGCATCGACTACGGCACCGTGAACGCCACCTCGGCGATCCTGCTCGGCGAGGGCGTCGACGGCCGGCTGTACGCGTGCGCCGAGTGGCGCCACGACTCCCGCACCGCGCACCGGCAGATGACCGACGCCCAGTACTCCGCCGCACTGCGCATGTGGGTTGCCGACCTCGGCATCGCGGCCGAGTGGACGTTCGTCGACCCGAGCGCGGCATCGTTCATCACGCAGTTGTGGGCCGACTCCTACGAGGGCGTTGCCCGCGCCTCGAACGAGGTCGTCGACGGCATCCGGTCCGTGGCGAGCCTGCTCGGCGCCGGTCTGCTGCGGATACACCGGTCGTGCGAGGGACTGCTCGACGAACTGCCCGGCTACGTATGGGACACGGCCGCCGCCGACAAGGGCGAGGACAAGCCCGTCAAGCTCGCCGACCACTCGTGCGACGCACTGCGCTACGCCGTGCACTCCACCGCCCACGAGTGGCGGCACCTGCTCACCCTCGCCGCATGAAGGAGGCCCCGCCATGGCCGAGCCCACGCTCACCCTGCCCGTAACCCTCACCGTCGGCGAGCACACCGTCGAGGTAGGGGAACTGTCCCTCGCCCCCGGCGAAGAGGTACGCCCCGCCCTCGCCGCCCTGTTCCACCGCGCCGCCGAGGCGTTCGAGAACGCCGAGCAGGAAGGGGGCGACGATGGCGCTCCCTGATAACGGCGCAGCGTGGCCGCCGCCAGCGTGGGCCGCGCACTACGAGGCGATGCGCGTCGACGACGCGTGGTACAGCGGCGACCGGAAGCGCCTCGCCCGCGTCTACACCAACCACCCGCGGCACACCGAGCGCCGTCGGCTGTGGGGGCGCCGGTCGTTCGAGCACCGCCTCGACCGGCGCGACCACCGCCTACACGTCCCCCTCGCCGGCGACATCGCCGCGACCTCGGCCGCCCTGCTCTTCTCCGACATGCCGACGATCGCCGTCGAGGACACCCCGACACAGGCCCGCCTCGACCAACTGCTCGACGAGGGCCGCGCCCAACAGGTGTTCCTCGGCGCCGCCGAGCAGGCCGCTGCCCTCAGTGGGGTGTTCCTGCGGGTGACGTGGGACCGCGACCTAGTACCGCGCCCCCTGCTCACCGTCATGCAGCCCGACGGCGCGATCCCCGAATGGCGCTTCGGCCTGCTGCGCGCCGTCAACTTCTGGCGCGAGCTGGGCGGTTCGACCACCTCGACCGTGTGGCGGCACTTCGAACGGCACGAGCCCGGCCGCATCGTGCACGCGCTGTACGAGGGCACCGCCGAGTACGTCGGCCGCACGGTGCCGCTCACCGAGCACCCCGACACGGCCGACCTGGTCGACAGCCTCGACGCCGACGGCGACACAATCACGACCGGCATTCAGCAACTCACCGCCGCATACGTCCCCAACGTGCTGCCCAACCGGCTGCACCGCGGCTCACCGATCGGACGCTCGGACTACGCGGCACCGATCTACGACCTGTTCGACAGCCTCGACGAAACGTGGACATCGTGGATGCGCGACATCCGCCTCGCCCGCGCCCGCCTGATCGTCCCCGACGGGTACATGCGCAATGAGGGCGCGGGCAAGGGCGCGTCGTTCGACGACGACCGCGAGGTCTGGCACTCCCTCCGGATGCCGCCGAACGAGGGTGCCGGCATCACCCTGAATCAGTTCGACATCAGGGTCGAGGAGCACCGCAGCACCACCGAGGCGATCACACGGGAGGCCGCCCAGTCGGCCGGCTACAGCCCGCAGTCGTTCGGCCTCGACGGCGACGGAGCGCCGGTCACCGCGACCGAGGTCGACGCCCGCGACGCCCGGAGCATGGTCACCCGCCGCAAGAAGGCCGGCTATTGGCGGCACGCCGTCGCCGACATGTGTCACGTTCTGCTGCTGCTCGACGCGAAGCTGTTCGGCAGCAGCATCACGCCCGACCGGCCGCGCGTGGAGTTCGGCGATGGCGTCGCGGAGTCGGCCGAGCAGACAGCGGCCACGCTCGACCTGCTCAACCGCGCGGGGGCAATCAGCACGGCGACGAAGGTGAAGATCCTCAATCCGACATGGGACGACGCCGCCGTACAAGCCGAAGTGCGGGCGATCCTCGCCGAGACCGGCGCCGCCGCGCCGGACCCCGTCGCATCTTTCCCTATCTGACGACGTACTGTCTGTAGATCCGACAATTAATCCAGTCAGCTGTAGGGAAGTTTGGACGTTGAGCACATCACGGAGGTACTGTTTCACGTGAAACACCGGCCGGACTTAGTCCGGAAGCGACGAAGGACCCGACAACCGGATGACAGCCGGAAGTCGAGCCCTAGCGCCGGTGTGCAGCCAGGGAGTCCGGCTGTCTAACTCTCAGCCGGACTCTCTGGTGAGCCTCGGACTGTACAGCCGTCCCAATTCACGCGTTCGCGCTAAACCTGGTGCAACAACCACTCGATGATGAGTCGGAGAACTGTGGGAAGCCAGTGCCTCCGCAGCTCCCAACACTTAAGCCAGTACTTGCACCAGTGCTCGAACCACCGCTTCGGCAACCGCATACCGCGTTGTCCACGCCACATCTTCGGACCTCCAGCAGATAGCTCCGGATTCCCCTTAAAACAGGGACCTCATCGGCAGTGCCGATGAAGACCAATGAGGAGTCATCCGCTGTAGTCGAGTCCCATCATATGCGTCTGGCGTGACCTCTCGAGCGGGGGGTCGCACAACTTCGCTACACCCAGAAGAAGACCCATTGGCCATAGTTTAACTATCAGCAACCGGTTCGCCATATTGACTATTTTCATATTCTGAATTCGACATTTTCGAATCAGAATCGATCACGTTCAGGCGGGCCCCTTAACCTTTCCGTGCCTCTTCCGACGAAATTCCCCGAGATTCGATATTTGAGTTGACGGCGCGCTTCGAGCACATCAGGCGTTCGCTGTGGGAGAAAGACGTTTCAGCCACTGGCGCAATCCCCTGTTCGGAGTAACGGCTAGCCTTTGGCGACCGCCTCGACGCGCCCACCCCCCTGGCCAGCGAGCCGCTACCCCGTTACAGATTTGTGACGGGTGAAGATCGGGGGGAGCTGTGGCTATCCACCCCGGCATGGTCGAAATTCTTGCCGCAGGCACCCGCGACCACTACGAACAGGCCGAGGAACGGCTGTTGGGCATCATCGCCCGGCAGCTCGCCGACGGCCTCGACGCCCCGGGTTGGGTCGAGCGCAAGCTCGCCGCCGTACAGGCCGTGCGCCGCGCGGCACAGGGTGTTGTCGACGAACTCGGCAAGGCGATGTCCCTCGACGTGTTCGACGCAGTCGCCGAGGCGTACAACACCGGGCACCGCGCCGCGGTCGCCGAACTCGGCGCCCTGTCCGACGACTCCCGCCGCCTGGTCGACGAGGTCGCCCCGAACGCGCAAGCCGTCGACCGCCTCGCGCAGGAAACCGTCGACCGGCTCACGGCGACGCACCGTTCGATTCTCCGGGCGGTCGACGACCAGTACCGGACGGTCGTCGCCGAGGTCACCGCAACGCCCCTGCTCGGCACCGGCACCCGCCGGCAGGCGACGCAGGACGCCATGCGCCGGTTCGCCGACCGCGGCATCGCGTCGTTCACCGACCGAGCCGGGCGCCGTTGGCAGCTCACCTCGTACGCGGAGATGGCCGTACGGACGTCCGTCGGCCGCGCCGCGACCGAGGCGCACATGCGCACGCTCGGCGAGGCCGGCGTCGACCTGGTGATCGTGTCCGACTCCCCGCGCGAGTGCCCGCTCTGCCGCCCGTGGGAACGCCAGGTGTTGACCGTGGGCGGGCCGGACGGCGAGCGCACGGTCGAGGCCGAGCACGCGACCGAGGACGGCCGCACGGTCCGGGTGAGCGTCGCCGGTTCGCTCGACGAAGCGCGCCGCGCCGGTCTCCAGCACCCGAACTGCCGTCACAGCGTGTCCGCGTACACCCCCGGCATCACGCCCGTGGAGAACGCGGCCAGCGACCCCGCCAGCTACGAGGCAGGGCAGCGACAGCGGAAGATCGAGCGGAACATCCGGCGATGGAAGAACCGCGAGGCCGCCGCCGTCACCCCCGAGGCGCAGCGCGCCGCCCGCGCGAAGGTGCGGCAGTGGCAGGGCGCCATGCGCGACCACCTCGCCGCCCACCCCGACCTACGCCGGCTGCGGCACCGCGAGCAGCCGGGCGCGTCCAACCTCCCCGCCCCGCGCACCGAGGCGACGCCGGCCCAACTCGACGCCGCACGCGTGTGGTCGGGGGATGACCGCTCGCTACGGGAGATGCACGACGACCAACTCGCCGCCGCCGAGGGGTCCCGTCTGCTCGACGACCGCGCCCGCGCGCGGATCGAGGCCGAGGCCGACCGCCGCGACCTCGACGACCTGCTCGACCGCGTTCGCCCCGGCGGCACCCTCGCCGACGACCTGCTCGCGTTCGGCGACAACGACCTCGCCCGCGCGTTCCCCCACCTCGACGACGGCGACGCGCTGCGCGTCATCGCGGAGATGGACCGCCGCGACGTCGCGAGCCGGCTGCCGGGTGTGCGGCGCGACTTGGTCGGCCTGTCCGACCACGACCTCGCCGCCCGCGCCCGCACCGCCGGCCCCGACGAGCGCGCCGCCCTAGACGCCGAGGCCCGCCGCCGCGACCTGCTCGCCACGTACTTCCCCAGTGGACAGCTCGCCGGGGATCTCGCGGACGTGGGCGACGACGCCCTCGCCTGGTGCATGCAGTACGCCACCAACGACGAACTGCTCCGCATCGCCGCCGAGATGGACCGCCGCGACGCCGTCGAGCTGCCGCCGCCCGCCGCGACCGGCAACGCCGTCGACGACCTGCTCGCCGACCGCGACGCCCTCGCCGAAGCGATGGACCCCGCCCCGGACCCGGAGACGTGGGGTGCCCTCGCTGACGACACCACGTTCGCCGAGGAGTTGGCCGCCGCCGTCGTGTCGGACGCGGCCAAGGGCGTGAGCGAGGAGACCGCCCGCCGGGTCACCCGCGCCGAGGCCCGCGCCCTGTACGAGGAGTACGCATACCGGCAGCTACTCGCCGCCGAGGACGCGACCAACGGCTACCTTCTCAACAAGAAGGCCCAGGCCGCCGGGGTCAATCCGGCTGAACTGTTCACCGGTCCGGCTCGAATCGCGTACGCGCGGGCGAGCGACGAACTGAAAGAGTGGTGGGCCGAGCACGGACGTCTGACTCAGGCCGAGTTCATCGAGCAAGTGACCGGCCGCGAACAGCGCTGGGCGTCCGGCGCACGCAAGAACGAAAGCGACCAGCAGAACAAGCGGTAAGGGGGCCCGCCATGGGAACGCGCGAAAACATCGTCAAGGCCGTACAGCAGGGAGCCGAGGCCGGACGCAACGGCGACGACGCGCGGACGTGCCCGTACCCCGGTGACTCCCTACTCCGTACGGCATGGATCAAGGGCTACGCCGGCGCCCGGCGCACGGCTGAGCAGTGAAACGGGCAGCAGCGAGAGGAATCCCGCTACTGCCCGTCACTACTTTTTCTCTCTGCGCATGTCCGCTTCCCCATGCTCCTGTGTTGAAGCGGTAGACCACTCGGCCAGCGTCCTCACCATTTCAAGCACGACCTGTTGACGTGCGGCGGAGAGAAACGGCCAAGAGATCCACGCCGGGGCCGAGAGCCCCACAATCACCAGCAGGGGAAGCATTCGTGCGGCGATCAGCGACCACCTAGCGGCGAATGCAATTGTCATGTCCACTCCGGTCAATGGCGTTTTTTTTCCCGGAGTGGTGGCCCTCAGCGCCGAAGTGTTCAGAAAAGCCGGGGCTGCGTCGCTAGGCACCTACTCATCTATATAGAACCCCAACCGACCGTCGTCAACGGGCGGTTCTTCACGCCTGCCCGCAAACTCCCGCAGGAGCGGGCCCGATCGCATCAGGAGGCACCCATGACCACTCCGGCCCCGTCCTCGACCACGCCGAGCGGACAGCCGCAGGGCGACCCCAGCACCCAGCCGAGCGGACAGCCGACCGGCGCACCCGCGCCCTCCCCGACCGCGCCGCCAACTCCCGCCGCCGTACCGCAGCAGCCGCCCGCCCCCGCGCCGACACCGCAGCCGGCACCCGTCACCCCGCCCGCGCCGGCCGCGCCCGCGCCGGTCCCCGCCGAGCAGCCGCAGCCCCCGCAGCCGGCACCGGTCCCGCCGGCCGCCCAGGTCGCGCCGCCGGTCGAGGGCGACATCAGCCGTCTGCCGCAGTGGGCGCAGCGCGCCATCACGGACAGCCAGACCGTAGCCCGCACCGCCGCCGTACAGAGCGCCGTTCTCCAGACCGCGCCCGCCGCGGGCGCCGACCCGCTCGCCCTGCTCGACTCCGTTTCTTTCCGCGCCACGGTCGAGGCGATCGATCCGAACGACACCGCCGCACTGACCGCCGCCATCACCGCCGCCGTCACCGCGAACCCCCGACTCGGCACCCCGGCGACCGGACCGGCCCGCGGCGGCGCCGAGTTCAACGGGCCGCCGACCGGCGACAAGCGCCCGGCCACCCTCGCCGACGCCATCGCCGCCCGCTTCAGCAGCTAACCCCAGACAGGAGCAACCCCCATGCCCGTGACCCTCGACGAGGCCAAGCAGAACGCGACCGACGACGTCGACGTTCAGGTCATCGACGAGTTCCGCAAGGAATCCGTTCTGCTCGACTCGCTCGTCTTCAACGACGTCGTCAACCCCGCCGGCGGGGGCGACACCCTCAGCTACTCGTACCGTCGGCTGATCACCCAGCCCACAGCGGACTTCCGCAAGATCAACACCGAGTACGCGCCGAGCGAGGTCAAGACGCAGCGGTTCAGCGTCGATCTCGCCGTCCTCGGCGGTAGCTTCCAGGTCGACCGCGTCATCTCCCGTATCGGTCCGGCAGCGTCCAACGCCGTCACGCTCAACATGCAGCAGAAGATCAAGGCGACCCGGACCAAGTTCCAGGACGCCGTGATCAACGGCGACAGCGCGGAGGACGAGGATTCCTTCGACGGCCTCGACAAGGCCCTGTCCGGCAGCTCGACCGAGTTCCGCCTCGCGCAGGTGACCGACTGGACCGACTTCGACACCGACCCGCGCGCCGAACAGAAGGCCCTCGACGTCCTCGACGAGTGGCTGTCCCAGCTCGACGGCGCCCCGTCGCTGGTGATCGGCAACAGCACCGCCCTTGCGCGTGTGCGCGCCCTGGCCCGCCGCGCCGGGCAGTACACCCGTGACCCGGTCGACGGCCTGATCGGCGCCAACGGCCGCCCGATCGTGCGCGAGAGCTACGGCGGGATCACGTTCGTCGACCCCGGGGAGAAGCCCGGCACTTCCGCGCCGATCATCCCCATCGAGAACCGCACCGTGGGCGGCACCGCCGCGACCGGCCTCACCGACCTCTACGCGGTGCGGATCGGCCTCGACGGGTTCCACGCCGTGGCCACCGTGGGCGGCCAGATCGTGAACACGTGGCTCCCCGACTTCTCCAGCGCCGGCGCGGTGAAGACCGGCGAGGTCGAGATGGGGCCGGTCGGCGTCGTCCTCAAGGCGACCAAGTCGGCGTCCGTGTTCCGCAACATCAAGGTCAGGTGACCCATGTACGAAGTGACGACTCCCGTAGCGGAGTTCAACGGATGCGTTGCGGGGGTGTGGTTCGTCGACGGCGAGGCCACCACCGACAGCGAGGGCGCGGTCGCCTACTTCCGGCGCCACGGCTACACCGTGACCCCGGTGGACGATAAGTCGGCCGACGGCGAACCGCCTGGCGATCCCGGCACGACCAGCGCCGACGGCCCGCAGGCGACCAAGCCCGCGGGCCGTCCCCGTTCCAAGGGGTGACCGGTGGGCCGTGTCTACGCCACCCCCGAGCAGGTGTGGACCGGCCAGCCCCCGGCGGACGCCGACCGGCTGCTCGCGCGGGCGTCCGAGGACATCGACGATGCCCTGTTGACGGCCGTCTACCGCACCGACAGCGCGGGCATGCCTACCGATCCGAAGGTCGTGACCGCCCTCGCCGAGGCCGTGGGCGATCAGATCGAGTATTGGGCCGCGACCGGCGACGACGGAACGGGCGCGGCTGGCCGGTGGGACAGCGTCTCTATCGGCCCCGTGTCCCTGTCCGGCCGTAAGGACGTCCCCGCCGCGGCGGGCGACGTCGACCTCGCGCCCCGCGCGCACCGCGCCCTCACGCGCGCCGGACTGCTGCCGGGGGTGATCTGGTGAACGTCCCCGAGTGGCTGCTCGTCCACCGGATCACCATCGAGCCGTACCTCGGCACCAGCGCGTACGGACCGAAGTACGGCCCACCCACCGAGGACGTGCCCGCCCTGGTCGCCGAAGCCATCAAGCGCGTACGCGACGCGACCGGCGCCGAAGTCGTCTCGACCGCGCAGATCTACGCCGGCCCAGACCTCAACTGCCCGACCGGATCACGGGTCACCCTGCCCACCGGCCGCACCACCACCGCGATCAACGTCGCCCACCACACCGCGCCCGGTCTGCCCGTGCCCGCGTCCACGGAGGTGATGTGCGAGTGACCCAGCGCGCCCGGATCAGATGGAACGGGAACGCCGCCCTCGCCGCGATGCGTCAAGGCGCCGTGCGCGGGGCTCGGTTGGGCGCGGAACACCTGTTGGAAGTCTCCCGACAGCGCGTGCCGATCGAGGAAGGCACGTTGGAACGCTCCGGCGTCGTCTCCGTCGACGAGCAGTCCGTGACAGCCGCCGTGTCCTACGACGCTCCGTATGCCGTGCGCCAGCACGAGGAACTGACCTACCGCCACGACCACGGCCGTACGGCGAAGTTTTTGGAAGGGCCGTTGCACGAGGAGAACGGCACGATTACGGAGATCATCGCCGCGCAGGTTCGGCGGTCGCTGCGGTGAGCTTCCTTGTCGAGATCGTCGACGGCCTCGCCCGCCTGCTCGACGCCGCCGAGGTGGCCACCTACCGGCCCGACGGTGTGTACGAGACGGGCGAGACAGCGATCACGGACACCGTCATGCCGGACAGTCCGGACCGCGCCGTCGTGCTCACTGCCTACGACACGGCCAACTCGCAGCACCTCACCGACACCACCGTGTTCGTGCAGGCCCGTACCCGCGCCGGACCCGATCCGCGCGAGGTGGCCGCCCTCGACGACGCCGTGTTCGAGGTGCTGCACAACTCCGGCCCGTTCCTGTTCGGCACGGCCCGCGTCGTGCTGATCACCCGTCAGTCCGCCGCGCCGCTCGGCGCCGACAGCCTCGGCAGGTTCGAGCGGACCAGCAACTACGCGTTGCGCGCTCACCGGCCGCACCCCCGACTTGAGTAGGAGGACCGTCCCTTGTCCACCCCCGTACAGCCGGCCGAGACCGAGACCGCACTCGCACGCCGCTACCGCCTCGAACTCGACACGAGTTCGACGAGCACCCCCTCGTGGGTGATGATGCCCGGCATCCAGGAGTTCGACCCGGCGGTCGACCCCACGCAGCAGGATTCCACCACCTACGAGGACGGCGGTTGGGCCGACAGCACCGTGACGCAACTCGCGTGGTCCGTCGAGCTGACAATGCTGCACCGCTACCACCCGACGACGAAGGCGTTCAACGCGGCTCAGGAAAAGCTGAGGCTCGCGGCCGAGAGCTTCGGCAGCGGCGCGACCGTCCACGTGCGGTGGTACGACCGCGAAGGCCGCGCCGACGCCTACGAGGGCCGCGCCCTGGTCACGTGGGACCCCGACGGAGGAGCAACCGACGACCTCGACTCCGTCGGGGTCACGCTCACCGGCAAGGGCGCGAAGACGGCGATCACCAACCCACTTGCGGGGAGTGGTTCGTAATGGCCTTCAACGAACTGGGGAACCTGCTCGATGACTCCCTGCCCCTGCCCATCAAGGGCAAGGTGTACCGGGTTCCCGCGCCGTCCGCGGCGACCGGTCTCCGGGTGCAGGCCATCATGCAGGCCGCCGCCACGGCCGCCGACGGCGGACAGGCCGACCGCGAAGTCCTCGCCGATGCGGCCGAGCGCGACATGTACGCCGACGTGCTGGGCACCGCGCACGCCGAGATGGTCGCCGACGGCGTCGAGTGGCCGATGCTCAAGCACGCCGCCGTGACCGCCATGGTGTGGATCATCCAAAGCAAGGACCGCGCAGAGGCGTACTGGAACACCGGCGGCGACCCTTCTCAACTGGCCCCGAACCGGGAGCAGCGCCGCAGTACATCGGGCGCGGCGAACAAGACCCGGTCTCGGGGCTCTTCGAGTGGTACGAGGCACCGCCCGGCCAACCGGCGCGGAGGAAAGGGCAGCAGCGGCGCAGCCCACAAGTGACGTGGGCGCAACTCCTCGACGAGTGGCCGCTCGTCGAGGCCGACCTACACGAGTTCTACGGCGTCGACGTCGGCGCGCCCGGCCTGCTCGACGAGCGGTCGTGGCGATGGCTGCGCGTGCGCATCTTCGGCCTGCTCTCCGCCGACTCCCGCATTCAACGCCTGTTCAACCCCCCACCGGAGCCGAAGAAGCCCCGGCGTAACTGAGTACCGCGCCCCGCGTGCGCGGCCCCCTGTGAGGAGGCCCGCGCATGGCCCTGACAGTGGGAGAACTCGCCGCGACGATCACCGTCGACGACAGCGAGGCGAGCAGGGCCTCGACAGCTTCCAAAACCGGCTACGGGCCGCCCTCGCCCGCATCACCCAGCGCGCCCGCGCCGGCGGCGAGGACGCCGGCAGCGCGCTCGGCGACGGCCTCGACGAAGCCGCCGGCGACGGCGCCGAGGAAGCCGGCGACACCCTCACGGGCAAGCTCAAGGGGCTTGCCATGGGCGTGATCGGGGGCGCGCTCGGCGCCGCCCTCATGGCCGGCCTGTCCGAGGCCATCGGCCAAGGGCAGATCACGGCCAAGCTCGGCGCGCAGCTCGGCGCGACACCGGCCGAGGCGAAGCGGTACGGCGAGGTCGCCGGCGAGTTGTACTCGTCCGCGGTCACCGAAGACTTTCAGGGTGCCGCCGAGGCGATCAAGGCGACCATGGGCGCCGGCCTGCTCCCGCCAGACGCGACGAACGCGCAGATCGAATCCATCTCGACGAAGGTCGCCGACCTCTCCAGCACCTTCGACCAGGACCTCGGCGGGGTCACGAACGCGGTCTCGCAGATGCTGCGGACCGGTCTCGTCTCCTCGGCCGACGAGGCGTTCGACGTCCTCACCAAGGGATTCCAGTCGTCCGCGAATAAAGCCGACGACCTGGTCGATACCTTCAACGAATACGGCACGCAATTCCGTCAGGCGGGATTGGACGGCGCCACGGCCGTTGGCCTGATGAACCAGGCCATTCAGGCAGGCGCCCGAGATTCCGATATCGCCGCGGACGCCATCAAGGAATTCGGTCTCCGGGCTGTTAACGGCTCGGCGAGCACAGCGGCAGGTTTTCAGGCTCTCGGCCTGAATGCCGACGACATGGCCGCCAAGTTCGGCAAGGGCGGCACCTCGGCGACGGCCGCGCTCGACACCACCCTCGATCGGCTCCGCGCGATAAAGGACCCGATCAAGCAGTCGCAAGCCGCGACCGCACTTTTTGGAACTCAGGCCGAAGACCTCGGAAAAGCGCTTTATGCGATGGACCCGAGTACCGCCGCGAAGGGTCTCGGCGAGGTCGGCGGCGCAGCCGACAAGCTCGGCAACAACCTGCGCGACAATGCCGGGGCACAACTGACCGCTTTCAAGAATTCGATGCAGCAGAACCTTGTCGAATTCCTCGGCGACAACGTCGTCCCGGTCCTGACCACGTTCTTCGGATTCGTCGGCAAACACCGAGCCGAGTTCACCGCCGCCGCAGTGGTCATTGGTGCGGCGTTCGCCGCGATCGGTGTCGCGGCGACGATCGCCGGCGCGGAGATGGCCGCCGCCTGGATCGCCGGCCTCGGCCCGGTCGGTTGGGTCGGTATGGCTATCGCCGCCCTGGTCGTGCTCGTCATCACCTATTGGGACGAGATCAAGGGGTGGACGCTCGCTGTCTGGGACTGGATCGTCGGAAAACTGATCTGGGCCAAGGACATGATGGTTCAGGCGTTCATGAACTTCACCCTGATCGGTCTGCTGATCAGCCATTGGTCCTCGATCCGGGATACCGCCGTGTCGTGGTGGAACGGGATCGTTGGTTGGGTCAAGGGAATCCCCGGGCGCCTGTACAACCTGTTCCTTAACTGGACACTGCTCGGTCTGATCGTCAAAAACTGGACCGCGATCAAAAACGCGACCGTCGGCAAGGCAACCGAAATGGTCGACTGGATTCGCGGACTCCCAGGGCGCCTCTCGCAGGCCATCGGAAACAATCTGTCCGAGTTGCTCGTCGGCAAGGGAAAGAACATCGTTCAGGGCCTGTGGAACGGCATCGTTTCCATGGGCAGTTGGCTCAGAAACAAGATCACCGGTTGGGCCAAGGAAGTCATTCCGGGGCCGGTCGCAAAGGCACTCGGTATTGCATCGCCGTCCAAGGTCATGGCGCGTGAGGTCGGTCGGTGGATTCCCGCCGGCGTCGTCGACGGAATCGAATCCGGCTCCGGCGCGGTCGACCGGGCCATGTCCAATCTCGTGTCCGTGCCCACAGCCGGACAGGCGACCGCGGCGAATGTCGCCGCACAGACCGCAAGCGCCACGAGTGGCGGAGGCACACAGCCGGTCGTCACGTTCACCTCGGACGGCAGCCGAGTCGGCGACTTCCTGCTCTCGGTGTTCCGGGACGCGGTCAACGTCCGCGGCGGCAACGTCCAATTCGCCGTCACCGGAAGGAGTGCGTAACCGTGGCCTTCCCCGACCAGCCGCTCGGCCTCAAAGGCGAGTTGCGCATGGGCTCCGCATGGCAGGACATCACCGGCGACCTCTACACACGCGATCCGATCACCCACACCCGCGGGCGCCCCTACAAGTCGAACGCCACCGATCCCGCCGCCTGCGCGGCCACCATCCGCAACCTCGACGGAACGTACACACCCCGCAACCCCGAAGGCCCGTACTACGGCCTGTTCAACCGCAACACCCCCTTCCGCTACACGCTCCCCGGCGGCCCCGTCCACCTGGAAATGCCCGGCACCGCCGACCGCGCCACCACACCCGATGTGGCCGCCCTCGACATCACCGGGGATCTTGATATCCGGTGGGAGGGCGAGGCGAACTGGTTCTCGTCCGAGACTCAGTTCCTGATCGGCAAGTGGGGTGCGGCCGGTAACCGCTCGTACTACCTGATCGTGCGAGCAGGGGTGTTGTACCTGAACACCACCAGCGGAGGGACCACCGTCGACGGGGGCGGGTTCGCGACACTGCCCGCCGCTCTGCCGCGCCACGCTGCGGTACGAGGCACGCTCGACGTCGACAACGGCGCCGGCGGGTTCACCCTGCGCCTGTACTGGGCACCGACCCTCGCCGGCCCGTGGACGCAGTTCAGCGGCGACCTGACCAGTACGGCGCCGGTCACCATCTTCAGCGGCACGGCGCCGCTGTCGATCGCGCCGGAACAGACCGACGTCACCCCGCCGCGCCGCGCGGTCACCGGCACCGTCTACCGGGCCGAGGTGCGCAGCGGCATCGACGGCACGGTCGTTGCCGCACCGGACTTCACCGCACAGCCGGTCGGCACCACCTCATTCACGGACTCGGCCGGCCGCGCGTGGACGCTGGCCGCAGGCTCCGCGATCACGGATCGCATCGTGCGGTTCGAGGGCGAGGTGCCCGAGTGGCCGCCGAAGTGGTCCACCTCGGAAAAGGACGCGTGGACGCCGATCACGGCCGCGGGCATCCTGCGCCGCCTCGGCCAGGGCGCGAAGCCGCTCGCGTCCGCGCTGCGCCGCCGTATCCCGTCCTACAAGCCGCTCGCGTACTGGCCGATGGAGGAAGGCGCGAGTTCGGCTCAGGCGTCCTCGCCGATCGCCGGCGTGGGCCCGCTGCGCCTGTCGAATGTGACGTGGGCGCAGGCCAACACCCTTGCCTCGTCCGGCCCGTTGCCGGTCCTCGCCGCCGGCGCCGGACAGTTGCCCGTGATGATGGGCCGCGTTCCGGCGCCGAGCACCGCGCTTACGTCGTGGTCCGTGCAGTGGATGTACCGGCTCGACACGCTGCCCACCACCCGGTGGACGTTCATGCGCGTACTGAGCACCGGCACCGTGCGCGAGTGGTTGATCCAGTTCGGTTCGACAACCAACGGGCTCAGTAGCCGGATCATCGCCAAGGACGACGACGGCAACACCCTGTCCACGCAGGACATTGCCACCGGGGCCGACATCTTCAACCGGTGGCAGCGCGTCAACTTCACCGTCGCCCAGCAAGGCGCCAACGTGAAGTTCGGCATCGTGTGGACCGACGTCGGCGGCGACCCCGGAGGCGTCTACTTCACGACTCCCGGCGCCATCGGCCGGCCGACCGCCGTTGCCTCCCCGGCGGACGGCTACGCCTCGGCCTTGAACGGCCTGGCCCTCGGTCACCTCTCGGTCTGGCCCACGGACTCAACAGCCGCGTACGTCAACGCAGTTGACGCGTGGGCGGGCGAGACCGCCGGCGCCCGCATGCGCCGACTCTCCCAAGAGGAAGGGGTCTTGCTCACCATCGTGGGGGACCCGGACGACACGGTTCCCGTGGGGGCGCAGAGTCCGGCCCCGCTGCTCGACCTGCTGCGCGAGTGCGCCGAGGCCGACGGCGGGATCTTCGGCGAGACCATGGCCGGACGCGAGCTGAAGTACCGCACCCGCGCCGCCCTCTACAACCAACAGCCGGCCCTCGTCCTCGACTACGCCGCCGGTCACCTCGCGCCACCGTTCGAGCCGATCGAGGACGACACGGTACGCAACGAATGGGCCGTGCAACGCAAGGGAGGATCGACCGGTACCGCGGTCCTCGACGACGGCCCCCTGTCCGTCCAGGACCCGCCGGACGGTATCGGCCTGGTCGACGACTCCAAGACGCTGAACCTGGCCGCCGACGAGCAGACCGACCCGGTAGCGAACTGGCTTCTCCACCTGTCCACTTGGGACGAGAACCGGTATCCGTCGGTCACTCTGCTGTTGCACAAGTTCCCCGAACTCATCCCGTCCGTCCTCGCGCTCAGCGAGGGCGACAAGATCCGCATCGTCAACCTGCCCAAGCGGTTCACCGGGTCGGGCGTCGTCGAGCTGCTGGTCGACGGCTGGACGGAAACCGTCCTCCCCCGCACGTGGACGATTACGTTCACCTGCTCGCCCGCCGGCCCCTGGTCGGTGGGCGTGGTCGACGAGATCCCGCTCCGGTGGTGCGACACCAGCGGCGCCCAGCTCGCCACCGCGGCGACGGACACCGCCGCCACGGTGAACGTGCTCACCACCGCCGGGCAGACCTGGACGAGCAACGCGTACGACTACCCATGGGATGTGCGGGTCGGCGGGGAGGTGATGACCGTCGCCGCGCCGGGCCGGCTGTTGAACGGCAACCCGTTCTTCGAGTCGGACGCAAGCGGCTGGAGCGGGCAGGCCGCCGCGGTCGGCCGCTCGACCGCGGTTCTGCACCCGCAGGCCGCCGGTTCCCTGCTGATCACCCCCGACGGGGTCGGTACGTCCGGCGGCGCGGTCGCCGCCCGCAGCGATACGGGCGCGATCGTTCCCGGCGCGACCTACGTTGCGTCCATGTGGGCGTACTCCCCCAAGGGGTGGAGCGACGTCCGGCCGGTCATCGACTGGTATGACGCCACAAACACGTTCCTGAGCACGGGACTTGGAAGCGCGGTCGCCGTGCCCGTCGGGCAATGGACGTTCGTACAGCAGTCGTTGACGGCTCCCGCCACCGCCTCACGGGCGAGCGTCCGCGCCCGCCACGGAGCGACCCCGACCACCGGCGACATCTGGTACGTGTGGGGTGTCCGCCTCACGCAGCCCAAGGCGTCATGGCTGCTCGACAGTTTCGGCCGCACCGTCACCGGGAGTTGGGGCGTGTCCGACTCGGGCCCGTCCTGGTCCACCGTCGGGGGCGGCTCGGCGTCGGACTACTCGGTTGGATCCGGCTACGGGGTGCACACCCTGTCGACGACCGAGACCTCGCGCCGTACCGCGGTCACCGCGGCGCACGCCGACTTCGATATCTACGCCGACATCACGACGTCGGCCCTGGCCACCGGCGACAGCCTGTACGGCGCGGTCACGGCCCGGATGCTGGACTCCTCGACCATGTACATGGTCCGGGTGCAGTTCAGCACGACCAACACGGTCGTGCTGTCCCTGCGCAAGCTCGTCGCCGACGTCGGTACGGAACTCGGCACCTACACCGTGCCCGTCACGCACGTTGCCGGACAGTTCGTCAGGGTGCGGTTCCAGGGCCGCGGGACGACGCTGCGCGTCAAAGGGTGGCTCGCGTCGAGCGCGGAGCCGAGCGACTGGCGTATCGAGGCCACCGACGCAGCGATCAGCGCGGCGAACCAGATCGGTACCCGCTCGATCCGTACCGCCAGCAACACCAACGCGGCCACCGTGCAGATCCGGTACGACAACGTCGACGTGATCAACCCGCAGGTGTTCACGGTCGGCCGCAGCCGCAACAACATCGTCAAGGCGCAGGCCGCGGGCGCCGACGTGCGGCTCGCGTACCCCGCCATTGTCGCCCTGTAAGGAGGCATCCCCCGCGTGACTCTGTGGCAGCCCGGAATGCGGATCACCGACGACCGGCTCAACGACGGACCGCCAACTCTCACCACCGCAACGGGACTTGTGGCCGCGACCGGGTTCACGGTCAGCGACTTCCGCGGCTACCGCACCGGCCACAACGTCGAGTTGAACATGTACCTGTTCCGGTCCGGGGCGACGATCGCCGTCTCGGGCGCCGGCAACCTCGCCGACACGGCGTGCTGCACCGTCCCGTCCGGGTGGCGGCCCACCAGCGGCACCATCAACGGGAATTGGGACGACGGCACCGCCGAGGGCGGGTTCGTCGTCGGCACCGACGGAATCTGCACCCTGCGCACCACCAACGGCGAACCGATCGTCGGCGAGGCGACCACCGCCGGCAGCGGCAGAAACCTGCGTCTGCACATCACCTTCATTCAGGACTGAGCGCTGTCCCTCGTCCGCTGGTTAGCCGTGGATGCTCTGGTCTACGGACTGCCCGGCATTAGTGGACGTCACGGTGTTCGAGTTCCCATCACCTGAGAACTGCTGGTTGTTACCTGCGGAAACGTTGTGGTTCTCGCTGTTGTCCTCATTGGCGTTGCCATTTCCAAGAATGCCCAGCGCGCTGAGGAGTCCCCCTCCGGGGGGTTGAGGGTCCGCCACAGCGTTGGTTCCGGATAGGGCGAGAGCGGCCCCGGCAAGGGCGAGCCCAACGACTACGCGCTTCGTGTTGTTCATGCCGCGCCAACGATCTTGAGTCTGTCCAAGTTACGTCTGCCCAACCCGTTCACCACGTACGCCCGAGCGCACCGCGCCGGGCGTTTTTTCATGCCCAGGAGGCACCCCGTATGACCAGCACCTCGCGCGGCCTCGACGTGTCCGCGTACCAGTCCGCACAGAACTGGACCGCACTCAAGGCCGACGGCCTGACTTTCGCGTTCGCCAAGGCGACCGAGGGCGAGAACAGCCGCGACGCCCGGTTCGCGACCCACATCAAGGGCATCAAGGGCGCCGGCCTGGTCGTCGGCGCGTACCACTTCGCGTGGCCGAACCAGTCCGCGGCGAAGGAGGCCGCGAACTACATCGCCGCCGTGAAGCCGTACGCCGGCGCCGGGTTCCTGCACTGGCTCGACCTTGAGCGCTACAGCG
This sequence comes from Streptomyces prunicolor NBRC 13075, assembly GCF_000367365.1. Taxonomy (GTDB): domain Bacteria; phylum Actinomycetota; class Actinomycetes; order Streptomycetales; family Streptomycetaceae; genus Streptomyces; species Streptomyces prunicolor. The sequence continues at coordinate 91,438 of NZ_BARF01000002.1, forward strand.
ACGGCCGGAACTACAAGGGCCAGTCGGCCGCGCAGATCAAGGCGTACGCCTCGGCGTGGATCGCCGCGGTCAAGAAGGCGTTCCCCGGGCAGGTCGTCGGCATCTACACGTCCGCCTCGGACATCACAGCCGGGCACGTCCCGTCGGGCGTTCCCCTGTGGTACCCCGCTTACCCGTGGGGCGCCGCGACCTACGCCCGCGCCGAGGCCGCCGCCCGCCCCAAGCCGTCCAACCGCACGGTGACGATCTGGCAGTTCACGTCGACCCCCCTCGACCGGAACATCGCCTACATGTCCCCCGCAGCACTGCGCGAGTGGGCAAAGGGCGACGCCGGCGACGAGCCGGCGACGTACACCCCGCCGAAGTTCCCGACCGGCCTCGCCCCGAACAAGGCCGCGCCGTCGGCCGTCACGCTTCAGCGCGCGCTCAAGGCCGCCGGCTACATGGCCAAGACCGTCAAGGAGTCCCCGAACTACGGACCGGCGACTCAGGCAGCCGTGGCCAAGTTCCACAACGCGCACCCGACTTACCGCGCCAAGGGCACCACCCACGACGTGAAGATCGGCCCGAAGGGTTGGGCCGCCCTGTTCCGTCTCGCCTACGGCAAGTAGCCACCCCTGCCCGCCCCGGCACCGCGCCGGGGCGGGCCCCTGTACCCGCACTCTCAGAAACGAGGAACCCCTCATGAACCCCGCCAACAAGCGCACCATTCGCACCGTCATTCAGGGCGTCGTCATGTTCGCCGTCGCCCTCCCCGCCGTCGTGACCGCGTCCGGCATCCCCGAGTCCCTGCCGTGGGTCGCCGGCGCCCTCGCCGTCGCCGCCGGCCTCGCCCGCGTCATGGCCCTGCCCGCCGTCGAGCAGTTCCTCGACCGCGTCGGCCTCGGCCTGGTCGACGACGACCAGGGCGGTAGCGCGTGACCCTGCCACCCCCGCCCGAGCAGTCGGTCGCCGTCGAACTGGAGAAGCTACGCGGCACCATGGCCGAGGGATTCGCCCGAGTCGATGGTTCCCTCGCCCTGCTCGTACAGCGCGGCGACCAGACCGACCGGCAGATCGCCGACCACGACCAGCGCCTCGACGCCCTCGAACGCGCCCGGTGGCCCCTGCCGTCGCTCGCCGCCCTGGTTGCTGTTCTCGGCCTCGCCGTGTCCCTGTGGCAGTTCGCCCGCCAGTGAGAGCCGCCGACCGCACCCGCACCATCCTCGAACCGTAGGCACCCAGCCAAACGCCCCCCACACGCGGCCGTTCGTGGCCGTGTGTGGGGGGCGTTGTGTTGTTTTCCCACGCCGCCTGTTCGCCATAGGCTCACACCGGCCCGCAAGCAGACGGCCCGCCCCCGAATCGCGCGGGGGCGGGCCGTCGCTCTTGGTACGGCTCCCTACTCAAGACCGCCGAACCGTCCCGAGACCGCAGCAGTGACGAAGGTGGTCATCTGCTCGCGGGTAAACAGCAGCGCGGGCCCGTGCGGGTTCTTGCTGTCCCGAACGGCGATCGTCTCGGCGTCGACTATTCCGCACTCGACACAGTCAGACTGTGCCGCAGACGCCGAAGACTTCCACCACGTCACTGGCAGAGTCGAAGCGTCGCCAACATGGCTCATGTGCTCTTCCTTATCTCGGTGATCAGTTCCGCCGATGCCTCGACCGACTCAGCGGCAGACGTAAGGCGTTGCCACGCATCGCGGTGTGTGGCGACCTTGTCGCGGTCCTCGATGTAGAGGGCCGACGTCAGCGATTCGGCGTGGACGACGTCCAGGTCAGGGTGTGGACCAAACCCCAAGATGGTGAACGTTCCCGTCAGTCCGACGTGCAATGGTGCGTCCGACCGCAGTACCTGAATGTTGACGTTCGGACGCTTCCCCATGGAGAGCAGCCGTCCCAACTGCTCATGCATCAGGCTCGCGTCATCGGAGGTCGAACGTAGGGCCTGCTCCGCGATGATCGCCCACAGTGCGAGCGGTTCCTCGCGCGTAAGCACGGCCTGACGCGCGAGGCGCACCTCGACCAGCGCGTCGACACGGGCCTCGATCGCTTCGGACATCGCCGTCGCGCGGATGATCTCGCGCGCGTACTCGGCAGTCTGGAGAAGGCCAGGAATCAAGCCCAGTTGCCACGTCGAGACTGATTCGGCCTCGGCCTCAAGGCTGATCAGATCCTCGTACACCGGCGTGAGGACGCCCCGGTACGAGTGCCACCAACCGCGCTGTCCGCCCTCTTTTGTGAGCTTGACCAGGGCCGCGCGCAGTTCGTCGCTGACCTCTCGGTCAAGCCGTACGTACAGGTCGAGCAGATCCTCGACGTCCTTCGCCTTGGCCGCACTCTTGGCCGTTTCCATCCTTGACAGCTTCGAAGAGATGAACGTCCCCTCGGAGCTGTCCGCGACCTCATCGAGGGTGAGGTCGCCGCGCAGGGCGCGCAATTTCGCACCAAGTCGCCGCCGGCGCACAGTTGGCGCACTCACGGTTCCCCCCTCCTGTTCGGTGTCTGGTCCATCAGTCTGCCGTGCCCCCTCATCGCCTGTCACCTGCTGACTTGCCATCTCACCCCTTCCTCCTGGTGTCATATGCAATTTTCTACACGAGTATGCGCGCCCTTGCGATACACATGGTTCGAGGAGCACTCTGGGGGAGAGAAATGCGATTGTGCCCACACGCGTGAGACGAAATGCCATGCTCGTGTTGGGACTTGCCCGTGAGGGGACACCATGACTGAACGACGGCGGGACGCCATGCCCGCCACCCATGCAGCCCAAGTCGGCCCACCGCCAGTTCTCTTACTGGCAGGCGAAGCCAAGTCAGCAGGATTTGCACGCGAGTTCGTACGTCAGTACGTCAAGCACAACTTTCCGGACGCGTCCGAGGACCACGTCGAGACGGTCGTCTTGGTGGCCTGCGAGCTGGTCACCAACTCGATTCGATACGGCACCCGGCCCGGCGACTCTCTACGTATCGAACTAGACACCGACGACACCCGAACACGCGTCGAGGTACACGACCCTGTTCGACGACGCCCTCACCCCCGCCCAGCATCCGACCACCGCGACCGCGGAAGAGGCTTGATCATCCTCGACGCCCTATGCCCCGGCAGTTGGGGCGTAGGCGACCGCCCATTCGGAAAAATCGTGTGGGCGGAGGTGAAGACATCGTGACTGTGCCCGAAGCGAAGGCGCCACCCGGCCCCGGGTTCGTCGCCGGTATCCGCCTGGTGACCGGCGTGCATCAGCAGTTCCTGTTTCCCGTCGCCCAAGTGCTCGCCTACCACGCGCCGCCGCGCCTCGACAACGAGAGTGTCAACAGCATCAGCGACGGCATGCGGGCGTTCGCCGAAGCGCTGTACCTCGGCCCACACGACGGCCCCCCGCCGCACATCGGGCACCGCATCCGCATACGGCAGGGCACGCCGTGGCTCGATTACGGCGACGGCGAGAAACGGCTCGGCCTGCCCGCCGCGCGGTCGTGGGTGAACGTGGTCGAGGCCGGCGGACCGGTGCGAATCCTGGTCCTGTTCGACCCCCTCACCGCGAGCGCCGGCCAAACAGCAATCGCCGAGCACGTACGCGAATGCCACGCACGCGGCGCGATGCGCTGGGGCACGACCTACCACGTGTGAGCAGCACAACACAGAAGGACGGGCCGCCCCGAGGTGGATTGGACCCCGGGCCGACCCGCTGAGGCCGAGCGTAACGGGTCAAAGACTCCGCCCCACCTGCTTAGGAACCGGAAGACCGAAAGCAGGTGGGGCGGTCGGCAAGGTCAGCACGTGCACGCAACCAACAAAGGAGAGTGCAGAGTGAGCGCAACCGTTTCCCGCCCCGCCCCCAAGCAGGTGGCGGAGCGCGCCCGACAGATCATGTCGGCGATCGAGAGCGACCCGGAGTTCCCCGCCTTCAGCGCCGCCGCCCTGGCGTACGACGAGGCATGGACCTGCTTCACCGGCTTCCCCGTCATCAGCGAGTGGAACCTCGACACCGACAAGCGCCCGCTGCTCACCGAGGGACTGCGCGCCCTGTCCCTCAAAGCCGCCGTGTACGAACTCGGCGGCCAGGACGAGGACATGACCGAGATCCCCGTCGCCGTTCCCGTCGACGAGATGATGCACGCCATGATCGCGCAGCCCCAGTTGCTCGCGAGGATCGCGGACCGCATCGGAATCTCCGTGATCCACCAGACGGACAAGGAGCACCACGACTACTCGGTCGGCGACTACACCGACACCGCGTACACCCTCGCGTGGGGTGTGCCGGACCCCCGTTACTGGATCGGCCACGAGGAGGCCAGGCGTCGGCTGCTCATCCTCGACGACAAGTACGCCGCGGCGGGATTCCACCGGTCGGGCAAGGAACACACGATCAATTTTGCCGCCGCATAGCGGCTAGCTGAGGGCGCGGCGCAGCGTCGCGAGCACGTCGACACCGGGAAAGGCACGCGGAATCTCGGCAGATGCTTGCTCGATCAGATCCTCAAGCAACATCGGCGCTGCACCGTACAGCAGGTCGCGAAGGTACGGAATCAACTCCGCTTCATCGGCAGGCAGGGCAAGCCGCACGGTCACCTGTTCGCCTTGGCTCTTGTACCGACCGACCGGCAACCCCACCTTGTCCGGGTGAACGCATACGGGCGTTCCATCAGCCGCATACCGATGCCCGTCCACCGGATTGAAGGGGCATTCCGCACTCGGCCTCTCGACGACGTCGAACCCTCCGACAGGGAAGCGGCGCGACGGACAGATACCGCAGGCAAGGTGCAGCACGTCGCCACTGACAAAAGCCTCGGCCATGAACGGGAGCCTAGCTCCACCGGTCGGGCCTAGACGCCCCTTCTGGTCACCCCTCACCCCTTAGCGGGGTGAGTGACCGGCAGGGGTTGCAAGACCCTCTTAGGCGGCCATCGGGCGCGCGCCTTTGAGGAGGGGCGCCCCGCCCGTCCGTCGTTCCCCCGAGGCGGATGGGCGGGGCTGCCAAATCTCAGACCCGCTCGACCTTCAACGCCCCCTCCGCGAAGCGTCCCCGCAGCACCTTTTTGTCGAACTTCCCCACACTCGTCTTCGGGACCTCAGCGATCACGGCCCACCGCTCCGGCAACTGCCACCGCGCGATCCCGTTAGAGGCAAGGTGCGCTTGGAGGGCGACGAAGTCAGCCGCGGCACCCTCCCGGAGCACGACGGTAGCCAACGGCCGTTCCCCCCACTTCTCATCGGGGACGGCCACGACGGCGGCCTCGGCAACGTCGGGGTGGGACATGAGGGCGTTTTCCAGCTCGACCGACGAAATCCACTCGCCGCCCGACTTGATGACGTCCTTTGCCCGGTCGGTGAGGGTCAGGTAACCGTCTGGGCTGATCGTCCCGACGTCTCCCGTCTTCAGCCAACCGTCCTCGCTGAACTTGTCCGCCGGTCGCGTGGGCTCCCCCTCGACCCCGCCGAAGTATGCGCCGGCGATCCAGGGCCCGCGCACCTCCAGTTCACCGGCCGACGTACCGTCCCACGGAAGTTCTTCGCCGCCCGGACCGATGAGCCGCCCCTCGACGCCCGCCGGGAACCGTCCCTGCGTGAGCCGATAGGCGAACTCCTCGTCGGAACCCGGCGCCACCTTGGCTGGCGGCCTCGCCACCGTGCCCAGCGGCGACGTCTCCGTCATGCCCCAAGCGTGGAAGACCCGCATTCCAAGTTCGTCGAATGCCTTCATCAGGGCGGGAGGACAGGCCGAGCCGCCGATCGTTACCTGTGTCAGGCTGCTGACGTCGCGCGGTTTCGCGGTCAACTCGGCAAGCAGGCCTTGCCAAATCGTAGGCACAGCCGCGGCATGCGTCGGTCGCTCACGCTCGATCATTTCGGCGATCGGACCAGGCTGCAAGAATCGGTCCGGCATGAGCAGGTTCACGCCGGTCATGAACGCTGCGTGCGGCAAGCCCCAAGAGTTGCAATGAAATTGAGGCACGATCACAAGCGACAGGTCCGCATCCGTGATCCCCATCGACTCGGCCATGTTGACTTGCATGGAGTGCAGATAGATGGACCGATGCGAATACGCGACCCCCTTGGGTTCCCCGGTGGTCCCGGACGTGTAGCAGAGCGAGGCCGCCCGCCGCTCGTCCAGCTCCGGCCAGTCGTAGACCGTGGGACGCCCCGCGAGCAGTTCCTCGTACTCGTGAACCTGCACACCGGAAACCGCGGCCAACGCTGCTCCGGCGTCGTCCGCCGCCGCGCCGGAAACGACCACGTGCTCAAGCCGCGGCAGGTTCCCAAGAAGCGGCAGCAGCAACCCAACCAACGAGCCGTTGACCAAGATCACTTTGTCGCCGGCGTGGCGCGCAATGTAACTCAACTGCTCTGTCGGCAACCGCAGATTCAGCGTGTGGAGCACCGCCCCCATGGACGGGACAGCAAAGTACGCCTCGACGTGCTCGGCGTTGTTCCACATCAGGGTTCCCGTCACGTCCCCCTCGCCGACACCCAACTCACGGAGTCCGTGAGCAAGCTGCGCGGCACGCGCGCCCACCTCGGCGAACGTGCGCCGCTGCGCTTCCCCGGCCCCGGTCCAGGTGATGACCGTCGATGAACCGTGGACCCGTACGCCGTGCCGCAGGATGCGGCTCACGAGCAGCGGGGCGTCCTGCATGGTGCTAAACATGGCGACCTCCAGCGATCACGCGACCGGCACCACTCTTACCGCAGGCGGCGCGGTGCGCCACGGAAGAACGCCGAGCGGTCGGCGGGGGTGGTGAGCAGGCCAAACGGCCTCGCCGCCTCCCTCCCCCTTTGCGCGCACTGACGTGGAATTGGGGCACTACGACCAGTGACGTGTCCTGGTCCGTGAGGCCCATCGACTGGGTCATGTTGACCTGCATGGAGTGCAGGTAGATCGAACGGTGGCTGAACACCACGCCCTTGGGGTCGCCCGTGGTGCCGGAGGTGTAACACATCGCGGCGGCCTGGCGTTCGTCCAGCTCGGGCCAGTCGTACGTGGTCGGCTTGCCGGCGATGAGGTCCTCGTACTCGTGCACGCGCGCGTGGGCGCCTTCGAGGGGCGTGCGGTCGCCGGGGCCGGAGACGACGATGTGCTCGACCGTCGGCAGCTTGGCCAGCAACGGGGCGAGCAGCGGGATCAGCGAACCGTTGACGATCACCACCCGGTCCGCCGCGTGGTTGACGATCCACGCCAACTGCTCCGGCGGAAGACGGAGGTTGAGCGTGTGCAGCACCGCACCCATGGCGGGAATCGCGAAGTATGCCTCGACATGGACCGAGTTGTTCCACATGAAGGTCGCGGCGCGCTCGCCGTCCGTCACGCCCAGGTCCTCGCGCAGGGCGTGCGCCAGTTGGGCCGAGCGCGCACCGATCTCCGCGAAGGAACGGCGCTCCGGCTCCCCCTCACCGGTCCAGCTGATCACCTGCGATGTTCCATGGACCGTCGACCCGTGGGTCAGGATCCTGGAGATCAGCAGCGGTACGTCCTGCATGGTGCTCAGCACGGCGTCCTCCCGGGGCGACATTGCCTACGCGGTAGTAAGGGTCGCGCTGATTCTGCTCACATACCGCACGGTATGTCACTAGGGCTGGGTGATCGATCACATCACGTCGCCCCGGCTAGGGCCTGTCTGACAATTCCCGTCGTCGCCCGGAGGGCGGCCTCGCGGCGTCAGGTGCGTGCTCTGGGGGTCCCCCCGGCCGGAGGCTGGGGGAGTGCCGGGCGTAGACCCTCGTACTGGACGTACTTGGGTCTGCGCCCGGTGCGGCGAGTGGGGGCCCCTCCCACGCCCTTAAGGCAGTGGGGGAGCGTGCATGGCGTCGCGAGGCAGACGGGAACTGTCAGACAGGCCCTAGCGGGCGAGAACCAGCTCCGGGTCCTCCCGCAGCTTGCCCAGCGCCCGCGACACCGCCGACTTCACCGTGCCCACCGACACCCCGAGCACCTCTGCCGTCTGGACCTCGCTGAGATCCTCGTAGTACCTGAGGACGACCATCGCCCGCTGCCGGTCCGGCAGCTTCGCGATCGCCCGCCACATCGCGTCGTGCATGGCCTGCTGCTCGGCCGGGTCCTCCGCGCCGCCGACCGCCTCCGGCTCGGGCAGCTCGTCGCACGCGAACTCGTCGACCTTGCGCTTGCGCCACTGCGAGGTCCGCGTGTTCAGCAGCGCCCGGCGGACATAGCCGTCCAGCGCCCGGTGGTCCTCGATCCGCTCCCAGGCGACATACGTCTTGGTCAGCGCGGTCTGCAACAGGTCCTCCGCGTCGCACGGATTCGCGGTCAGCGAGCGTGCGGTGCGCAGCAGCACCGGTTGCCTGGCCCTCATGTACGACGAGAACGACGGGTACGTGAGGGTCTGCGTACCCCGTAGTGCGGGCCGGGTGGCGGCCCGTGCGGTGGCGTCCGACGCGCTGGTGCAGACTGCTGTGGTCATGGCTCCACGCTATGAGCGACCCCCACTCCCGCGGATCGCCCGCAGGTCCCGAAGCAGGGTCCGCCTCAGGTTGTAGGGGTGGGGCCGGCTACACCTCCTGAAGGTGGAGGAGGGGGTGACATGTACTGCGGGTTTACCCCTGGGGGCTAATCCCTACGTACCAGCGGCGGTGAGGATCAGCCATCAGCCCTGCGTGCCAACGGCGGTGAGGATCAGCCCCGCGCACCCGGCACGGTGAGGATCAGCCCGGAGGTCGGTACCCCCGTCCCCGCCGTCACCAGGACCCGCCCCGCCCCCGGTATCTGGTTCACGGCCGTGCCGCGCACCTGTCGGACGCCTTCCGCGATGCCGTTCATCCCGTGCAGGTACGCCTCCCCGAGCTGTCCCCCGTGCGTGTTGATGGGCAACCGCTCCTCGGCCACGAAGTCCGCCGCCTCCCCCTTCCCGCAGAACCCGAACTCCTCCAGCTGCATCAGCACGAACGGCGTGAAGTGGTCGTACAGGATCGCCACGTCCATGTCCTCCGGGCCCATCCCCGCCGTCCGCCACAGTTGGCGCGCGACCACGCCCATCTCCGGCAGGCCGGCCAGATCGTCGCGGTAGAAGCTGGTCATCTGCTCCTGCGCCCGCCCGGCACCCTGCGCCGCCGCCGCTATCACCGCCGGTGGACACGCCAGGTCGCGGGCCCGCTCCACCGACGTGACGACGATCGCCTGGGCGCCGTCCGTCTCCTGGCAGCAGTCCAGCAGCCTGAGCGGCTCCACGATCCACCGCGAGGCCGCGTGCTCGGCGAGCGTGATCGGCCTGCCGTGGAAGTACGCCGCCGGGTTCGTCGCCGCGTACTTACGGTCCACCACCGCCACCTGCCCGAACACCTCCGGTGCCAGGCTGTACGTGTGCAGATACCGCTGCGCCGCCATCGCCACCCACGACGCCGGGGTGAGCAGCCCGAACGGCAGCGCCCAGCCGAGCGCCGCGCCCTCCGCCGACGGCTCCCGGTGTGTCACCCCCGAGCCGAATCTGCGCCCCGACCGCTCGTTGAAGGCGCGGTAGCAGACCACCACCTCCGCGACCCCCGCCGCCACGGCCAGCGCCGCCTGCTGCACGGTCGCGCAGGCCGCGCCGCCGCCGTAGTGGACCCGGGAGAAGAAGGACAGCTCACCGATCCCGCAGGCCTGGGCGACGGTGATCTCCGGGTTGGTGTCCATCGTGAACGTGACCATCCCGTCCACGTCCGCCGGTGTCAGCCCCGCGTCGTCCAGCGCGGCCCGCACCGCCTCCACGGCCAGCCGCAGCTCACTGCGTCCCGAGTCCTTGGAGAACTCGGTCGCCCCGATCCCGACGATCGCGGCGCGTCCGCCGAGGGTGTCGCGGGTGCGGGCGCTCATTCCCCGGCCTCGCTCGTGGATGCGGTGACCTCGTGCCCGGTCGGCACGGTAACCGTGACCGTGCCGGTCACATGTCTGCCGATGCCGTTCGCCCCGAGCACCCGTACGGTCGCGGTGTCACCGTCCGTCTCCTCGATTCGCCCCGTCAACACCATCGTGTCGCCCGGGTAGTTGGGGGCGCCGAGCCGTATGGCCACCTTGCGCAGGGTGGCCCCCGGTCCGAAGTGGTCCGTGATGTAGCGGCCGACCAGGCCGTTCGTCGTCAGGATGTTCATGAAGATGTCGGGAGAGCCCTTCTGCCGTGCCGCCTCCGCGTCGTGGTGCACGTCCTGGTAGTCACGGGAGGCGACGGCTCCGGCGACGATCAGGGTGCGGGTGATCTCGATCTCCAGCGGGGGCAACTCGTCACCCGCCTTCACTCGCACCGGTGCTTCGGCTGTCATTCCTTGCCCGCCTCCGCCTCTTCGCCTTCGCTCACGATCAACTCCCCCAGTTCCTGGAGCACTTCGCCCCCGCAGCCCAGGTACGCGTCCAGCTGCCGGCCCCAGAGGAAGTGCCGGTGCACCGGATGGTCCAGGTCGGCTCCCGCCCCGCCGTGCAGATGCTGACCCGTGTGGACGACACGCAGGCCCGCCTCGGACGCCCACCAGGCGGCGGTCAGCGCGTGCGTGGCGTACGGCAACCCCGCGTCCCGCCGCCAGGCCGCCTCGTACGCCGTCACGCGGATCGCCTCGACGTCCATGTGCGCGTCGGCCGCCCGGAGTTGAACCGCCTGCCGCGTCGCCAACGGACGCCCGAACTGCTCCCGCGTGTTGACGTGCGCCACAGCCCGGGCGAGCGAACCGGCACACACCCCGGCCTGTAGCCCGGCGAAGGCGGTACGGGCCGTGGCCAGGACGTCGGTGTAGGGGGAGGGAGTTGGGGGATGGGACGGAAGGTGCTGGACTTGAGCACGGGGGTGGACGCCCGCCGCACCGAGCCGTTCCGCCGATGCCCCGTCCAGCGTCAGTCGCCCCGCCGACCAGGGTGCCATCAGCTCGACCGGCTCGACGCGCGCTGCCTCCGTGACCGGGGTCAGCCACAACTCGCGCCGGTCGTCGGCGACCAGGACATGCGTGGCGTCGCGCAACCAGGGGACGACGGGGACGGTGCCGGTCAACTCGCCCTGCGTGGAATCCTGTTCACCACCTGTCACTGTCCCTCGTACACCCCCCTGCGCCGGAAACGCCCCGCACACCACCACCGACCCGTCCCCGATCCCCGGCAACAACCGCTCCCGCTGCTCGGGGGTGCCGTGGGCAGCGACTGCCAGCAACCCGTACACACAGGTCGACGCGAAGGGCACCTGCGCGGTCGTCCGCCCCTGTTCCTCCAGGAGGAGTACAAGCCCGAGCAGGCCCAACTCCTCGACGGCGCCCACCAGTCCGGCCGCGCACAGGGCCTTCCACAGCTCGGGGTCGCTGCCCGTCCCGGCCGCCGTGAGCCGCTCCGGTGTCGAGAGGTCGCCGAAGATACGGGCGGCCAGGTCACGGGCCGCCGCCTGGTCCTCGGTCGGCGTGAAGTCCATGTCAGCCCGCCCCGCCCTCTCGGTCTTCCTGCGCCCGGAAGACGGGGAGCACCAGTGGCCCGTCTTCATCGTCGTACCGCTGGAATTCGAGCCGTACCGGCAACCCCATGCGGACCTTGTCGTACGGCACGCCCACCACGTTGCTCACGATCCGCACGCCTTCCGCCAGCTCGATCAACCCGACCGCGTAAGGGGGATCGAAGGCAGGGAAGGGCGGGTGGTGCATCACCACGTACGAGTAGACCGTGCCCTCGCCGCTCGCCTCGACCGTGTCCCAGTCCGGGCCGCCGCAGGCGTTGCAGCCCGGGAGCCAGGGATGGCGCAGGGTTCCGCAGTCCGTGCAGCGCTGGATGAGGAGTTGGTGCCGCTGTACGCCCTCCCAGAAGCCGGCGTTGTCCCGGTTGACGACGAGGCGGGGGCGGCGGGCGCGGACCCCCTCCCGTTTCCCCTCGCGCCTCTCCTTCCCGTTCCCCTTTTTGTGTGCGGGGGCGTACTTGAGGATGCGGAAGCGGTGGGTGCCGACGAGGTCCGGTCCGACCCGGACGTCCATGCGTGTGGTGACGAAGTACCCCGTGCCCAGCTTCGTCGTCTTGCGGTCGGACACCGACTCGATGACCGCGTCGAACGTGACCTCGTCGCCCGGCCGCAGGGGCCGTAGATACTCCTGCTCGCAGTCGGTGGCGACCACTGAGGTACAGCCCGCCTCGTCGAGGAGGTCGAACAGCTCGTCGTAGGCCCCCGTGCGGCCCGTGCGGCCCGTGTATCCGGAGAGGCCGCCCATGGTCCACGCCTGGAGCATGGTGGGCGGGGCGACGGCGTCCGGCCCCGCGTACGCCGGATTCGTGTCGCCCATCGCCTCGCACCAGTGCCGGATCATCGGCTCGTTGACGGGGTCCTTGCCCCTGCCCGCGACGGCCGCCGCACGTCCCTCGTACGTCTTGAGTCGCGCCCCCAGCTCATCGACCACCGTGCTCACCTCCGCCCCCTCGTCATCCCGAGCCGCATCGTCGCGACGATCTCCCGCTGCACCTCGCTCACCCCGCCCCCGAACGTGTTGATCTGCGCCGCCCTGTTCAACCGCTCCAGCTCGCCGTCCCCGAAGACACCCGGCGAGCCCGAACGCACCAGTCCTGCCAGCCCCGTCGACCCGTCCGGTCCCTGCGGCCCGTCCGTCCCGGCGACGTGCTGACATATCTGGTACACCGCGACCGTCGATTCGGTTCCCACGACTTTCACGCCGCTCGCGTCGCCGGGCGCCAGCCGGCCCGCCCCGACGTCACCCACCAAACGCCAGTTGAGCAGGCGCGTCGCCGCCAGCCGGGCATGTGCCTCGGCCAGCTGTGAGCGCACCCACGGCTCGTCAACCCGGCGCCGTCCCGTCACCGGATCGGGCGTGCGGGCGGCGGTCAGCACGGCCGTGTAGAAGTCCTCGGCCTGCATTCCGGTCGCGGCGAGGGCGACCCGCTCGTGGTTGAGCTGGTTGGTGATGAGGGACCAGCCCTCGTTCTCCGCGCCGACGAGGTTGCCGGCCGGGACGCGGACCCCGTCGTAGTACGTGGCCGTCGTCCGCTGCCCGCCCACCGTGTCGATCGGCGTCCACGAGAATCCGGGCGCGTCGGTCGGGACCAGGACGATCGAGATGCCGCGGTGCTTGGGGGCCTCGGGGTCGGTGCGGCAGGCGAGCCAGATCCAGTCGGCGTTGTGGGCGTTGGAGGTGAAGATCTTCTGCCCGTCGATCAGCCAGCCACCCGCGTCTCCATCCCCGTCCCCACCCGCTTCGCCCCCCGTTCGTCGCCGTACCGCGCGCGTGCGCAGGGACGCGAGGTCCGTGCCGGCCGAGGGTTCGCTGTAGCCGATCGCGAAGACGAGTTCGCCGCGCAGGATGCCCGGCAGGAGGGCGGCCTTCTGTTCCTCGCTGCCGTACTTCATGAGGGTCGGTCCGACGGTGTTCAGGGTGACCATCGAGACGGGTGCGTTCGCCCGGTAGGCCTCGTCGAAGAACACGAACTGCTCGTCGGCGCCGCGCCCTTGACCGCCGTACTCGACGGGCCAGCCGAGCCCGAGCCAGCCGTCGCCGCCGATACGGCGCAGCAGGGACCGCTGGCCCTGGGGGTCGTCCGCGCCGGGTGGGCCGTCCGGCATCAACTCGGCGAAGTATGCGCGGAGTTCGGCGCGCAGTCGCCGTTGGCGGGGGGTCGGGGCGAGGTGCACGGCGGCGGACCTCCGGGGCGACGTGGGCGTCATCGGTCACGTAGGCGTCGTAGGTGTCGTAGGCGTCGTCGGTCACGTAGACGCCGTACGGACGGGGGTTTCTGACTGTCCGTCAGATGACGTGCACTGTCAAGGTCGTTACGGCACAGAGGTCCAACCGTCCGGGCACGCACGCGTGGCGCACGAAAAACGCCTGCGCGGCGGCACCGAAGCACCACCGCGCAGACGCGTCACAACCCCAGAGAGCACACCTCTCGCACCTCACACACCCCCGCGCATCCCCGCGCGGAAGTCGGGCGCGGCTACCAGAAGTTGGCGAAGTTGACGGCGACGTTCTCGTTTCCCTGGTTGATGGCGGTGAACGCGGAACCGTTTACCTGGGCGGTGTTGCTCTGGTTCGAGGCCCCCGAGCCGACCGCCTGCTGCTGTGTGGTGGACGAGTTGCCCTTGTTGTCGTGCCCGACCCCGCTGCCGCTGACGGTCGCCACACCCGCGTTCGATCCGTTGCCCGCGATGGCGCCGTTGTCCGCCGCCGCGACGCCGGTGAAGAGGGCGGCTGCCAGCGGGAGGGCGGAGACGGCGGCGATGACGCGGGCGGTACGGATGCTTGCCATGTTGTTCCTCCAGAACAGGGTGCGTACCGGCTCCGTAGCCGAACGCACATGAACTACGGCTTCAAGTACTGCTTCTGCCAAGGCGGTTGGCCGACCGCCTCGGTGTGGTGCACAACGTCGCGGAACCAGAGTTGCCCACCGAATCCCCGGCGAACCAGACCGGAAGCGGTTATTCCCCCTGAAGCGTGATGACAAGTCGATAAACCCCCTCACCCACCTTGAAGCCGCAGTTCAGGGCAGTACGGACAGCTCACCCCAGGCGCCCCAAGGGGCGAAGCGTTCCGCCAGATTTCCGGCCAATCCGCCCGCCCCGGCGAGTCGCCGCCTCCCCCTCTTCCTTTTTTCGAACACTCGTACGAACATGGAGGCATGGCCACCACCGACCGGCAGGCCACGACGCTGGCCCTCGCACACGCCCTGTCAGCCGCCGAGCGCGGACTGGCCGTGATCCCCCTGTCCCGCACCAAACTCCCGGCCCTGCGCTCCCCACACCGCGACGACCTGCTGAGCACGACGGGCGAGGCAGGCGCGGTGACCTCGACGGGCCCGCGCTGCCACGGCGAGTGCGGACGCCTCGGCCACGGGGTGTACGACGCCTCGTCCGACCCGACGCGCATCCGCGAACTGTTCGCCGCCGCGCCCTGGGCCACCGGCTACGGCATCGCGTGCGGACTGCCGCCGCACCACCTGATCGGCATCGACCTCGACACCAAGTCCGGCACGGACTCCTCGTCCGCGCTGCGCGAACTCGCCCTCCGCCACCTGTTCACGATCCCCGAGACCGTCGTCGTCCTGACCCCCAGCGGCGGCCGCCACCTCTGGCTCACCGGCCCGCCGGACGTCGTCGTCCCCAACTCCGCGAGCCGCCTCGCCCCCGGCATCGACATCCGCGGCGCCGGCGGCTACCTCGTCGGCCCCGGCTCCCGCACCGACCACGGCCTCTACGGCGCCGCCCCCGCCACCGCCCACCTGGCCCCCGCGCCCTGCCCACCGTCCCTCCTGCGCCTACTACTCCCCCCACCCCGCACGAACCACCCCACGCCCACCTCGACCGGCCAACACGGCCAGGGCCTGGTCCAGTTCGTCCTCGCCGCCCACGAAGGCCAACGCAACACCCGCCTCTTCTGGGCGGCCTGCCGCGCCTACGAGAACGACATCGGGCCCGCGCTCGTCGACCCCCTGGTCGAGGCGGCGCTGGGCACGGGGCTGTCAGAGAGGGAGGCGCGGGCGACTATCGCTTCGGCGGCGCGGATGACGGGGCGGCGGCCGTGAGACCCGGGCGGGGTGTGGGCGTCACGGACCCGGGGTGCGTGACTGGGAACTCGCTGAGCAGCGGCACCGCTTGACGTACCGTCAGCTGTCTCGGCGACTGGTCGGACGGCGGGTCGTCCGGCCGCCGGTCCGACGGCTGGTTGTCCGGCGGCTGGTTGTCCGGCGGCTGGTCCGACGCCTGATTTGGCGGCTGATTGCGGCCCAACACTCCCCCCCCTCCCACCCCACTTGTGACACTCCCGTTGCCGGAACTATGGCCTCCATCACACGCGCGTGATCCGCGCCCTGATGAGGTGAGCGAATGCCAAGAGCCGCTTGCCTTCTCCCAGTTGTCGCCGCGACCGCCCTGCTGCTCACAGCCTGCGGAACAGATCGCGCGGGCTCCGGGAACACCGGCGCGGCCACGGCCGAACCGTCGTCCCGCACACAGGTCGACGACCCGGGCAAGGACGGCGTACGGATCACCTCCCTGACCCTCCCGTCGGCCTCTCCGTCGCCCACTCGCAGCACGTCCGTCACCGCCGAGACCCTCACCATGGACTCGGGCATCTCCGCCACCTACGAGGTGACCAACAAGGGCACCAAGACCCTGACCTACACGGTCGTCTTCACCTTCACGAGCGCCGACGGCGGGGCCATGTCCAACCAGACGGCGACCGTACGCGACGTAGGTCCCGGGAAGACCGTGCGCGGTACGGTGCGCGCCGGAAGACTGCCGCTCACCACACCGCGGGTGACGGGAGCCAAGGTCCTCGAAGTGACCAAGGTGCCCGCGAACGAGGCACCGGCCGCGCCGGGCACCTGCCCCGCCTCCGGCATCCGGGTCAGCGCCGACCGGGGCGACGCGGCCATGGGGCTGCGCGTCGTGGGCCTGCACCTCGACAACTGCGGTACGCGCGACTACACGATCAAGGGTTACCCGAAGCTGGAACTCCTGGACGACGACTTCAACCCCGTCCACGGCATCAAGATCCTCAACGGCAGCACGGAGATCACCACCGGCGACGGACCCGACAAGCCGCCACAGACCATCACCCTCAAGCCCGGCGAGTCGGCGACCGCGGGCCTGGTGTGGCGCAACACCACCGAGTTCGGCACGGCGGTGAACGTGCCCTACGTACGGGTACGCGCGAAGGCCGGTGCCGCCCCGGTGACGGTGACCCCCCACCTCGACCTCGGAACCACCGGGAAGCTCGGGGTCCGGCCTTGGGTGAAGGCGCAGAGCTAGGACGTTCCGGCGACATCGCGAGCCGGCGCGCTGCCGTTGCGAACACGGTCCGGCACCGCACCGGGTACAACGACGGCCCCCGAAAGACACCGCGTACGACGACGGCCCCCGACCGCAATTCCCGGTCGGGGGCCGCCAATCCACGCGGTGGGTGTGGGATTTGAACCCACGGTCACATCGCTGCGACGACGGTTTTCAAGACCGTTCCCTTAGGCCGCTCGGGCAACCCACCTGCGCACACGCCCACCAGGGACGGAGCGGGTACAGACTACCGGCCGCCAGGCGGTTGTGTGCCCGATGGCCCACCCCAGGCCCACAGCTCCCCAGGGAGCACTGGCACGCCCGCCTCCCCGCGTGCTGAACAAGGCGCCCTCGTGACCCGTCACCCGTCACCCGAGGCGCAGAACGCCAGGAGCGCGATCCTCAAAGATCTTGACCAGCCAGTCAAAGACAGTGGTTCCGCGCTCTTGTCTCGCTGCGGCAAGGTCGACGCTGACCGAAGGGCGGTTCGTGGGGTGACAGCGTGACAACCGGATCTCCAACTGGCGAGCTGTCTCCGGATAGCCGAGATGCTCGCGAGACACCTGGTGGTCGCGCCACTCCACCACATAGTCATCGTCGTCGGGTGCTCCGAAGCCACCGCTGAGGCAGTCGGCGAAGGCGTCGAGGTTCCGACCGAAATAGCCCCCGGGACCGTTGATCGCTTCGCCGATGACTCGCCAGAAGTCTTCCAGCGTTCTGATCTGCGTGCCGTCCAGCACATATATCGGTGTCACGGCTCGGAGGATACGTGCAGCTACGCGCCCTGTCCCTCCGATTCCGGCTCCCTGGAAGGTGACCGAGAAGATCTCCGGCTGCGAGGCGGACTACACCCAGGCCGGCCACTCCTACCGTCAGACCCTGAGCTGTCGGTTCGGGCTCGACATGTAGTCGTCGCTAGGGTGCCGCGGCCGCCCCGCCGCGGCACCCGAGAAGTCGTACACCGCCCAGTCCGTGAACAGGACATAACCGAGGCGCTGGTAAAGGGCGTTGCTGGTGGGGTTGTCCGGGTCCGTGAACAGGACGACGTCCGTCGCGCCCGTGGCCAGCGCCGCTCTGGTCACCTCGGTCGTCACCGCGGCGGCGTAGCCGCGACCGCGGAGGTGGGGCAGGGTGTAGACGGGATCCACCCGGACCATGCCGCCGATCATCGAGGTCGAGCCGGCGATGGAGACCGGAGTGCCGTCCGGGGTCTCCCAGAACGTGAAGTGTTTGTCCGCGAAGCGGGTGTCGGCCCAGGAGGTGGGGAGGACTTCGTCGACTGCGGCGGCGAACTCACCGCACCAGTGGACGACTTGGGTATGGTCCTCCTCGCCCGCGACCCTGCCCCTGCCCCTGCCCTCCGGGAGTAACTGCGGTGGGGTAAGGGTGCCGAGTCGGTAGAGGTGGAGACGAGCGCGGAGTGTCGGCGTCGCGCCTGTGTGCCGTTGCCATGCCTCCGCGAACGCGCTCGCGGTGCTCTGGTCCGCGGTGACGTAAGGCAGAGCGTGCCCGCGGTCCGCCAGGTGGGCGGCCAGGGTGTCGGCCTGCTCGGGGGTGAGGGCGGTGGGGGCCAGGCCGCGGGACGGGAGACGGTAGAAGGTGGCGTGGACCTCGCCCGCTCGTTCCAGCCGTCCGAACACGGGGCCTCGGCGCCGTGTTGTGCCTCCGGCCCCCGCCTTCGTAGCTTCTCGGTCGCCGTCAGTGTCTGGGTGTGTGGCGTGGGGCGTGACCTCAGGAACTCCCCGGCCCGGGCCAGGAAGTCCTCGACGTCAGCGGTGAGGTGCCAGTCGTCCGGTCGCATGGTTCATGTTTTCCCGAGGCCTCCGCGTATACCGGTGGTTCGCTCAACGTATACCGGTGGTTCGCTCAACGGCCCTCGACACATGCCCAGCTGACCCGCCGACCAGCACCTCACACCACCCCACCTCACCCCACCTCACATCCCTACGGCCGCTGCATCACCCGGTCCACCACGGCGCTCACGGCGACGTACGACCACTGTCGGTACGTCTTCCC
Source organism: Streptomyces prunicolor NBRC 13075 (assembly GCF_000367365.1). Classification (GTDB taxonomy): domain Bacteria; phylum Actinomycetota; class Actinomycetes; order Streptomycetales; family Streptomycetaceae; genus Streptomyces; species Streptomyces prunicolor. The sequence continues at coordinate 110,156 of NZ_BARF01000002.1, forward strand.
GCCCGCAGTCCGCTGGTCGCGCATGCCGAGGTACCGGTACGTCTTCGCGTCGAACACCATGATCGGGCCGCCATGCGCCCAGGGGGTTCCGGGGGCGCCGACGTACTGGATGCCGATGCCCTCGCGGCCGTCGGCGTCCTTCTGGTGCGGCAGGACCTTGATGCCGGGGACACTGGCGAGCGCCTCGTAGGCCGCGGAGCGCAGGCCCTTCGGCAGGACGGGGGTGCGGAGCAGACCGGAGACGAAGACCTGGGTCATCGGCCAGTCGGCGGCCCTCATCGGCTTGCTGTAGTCCGGCTTTCCGCCCATGTCCCGCAGGGTGATCAGCAACTTGCGCGGATCGGTGGGCAGTTGCTCGAGCTCGGTCCACTTGGTCGGCGGCCAGGTGCCCTGGCCCGGAACGAACACCGGGACCCACTGCTTGCGGCCCAGTTCGCTGACGTAGGACTTCTTGGAGCCGTCGACCGAGTTCCAGCTCTCGTCGACGTAGGTGCGGGTCGAGCCGCCCTTGGTCGGGGTCTCCTTGATGATCTCCTTGGTGTAGATGAACTGGTCGTCGCGCGGGGCGATCGGCTTCTCCAGGCGACGTTCCTCGGTCGCCGCGCCGTGCAGCACAGTGGTCGCGCTCACCGTTTGGGTGCGGGGGGAGGAGTCGTTGGCGATCAGCACGGTCGTGGTGATCGCCGCCGCCGCGACGCCCGCCACCGCCATCCGCAGGATCGGACGGCGCCCGACGGTCACAGCGGCAGGATCGGAAGCGGCAGGGACGTGCATCGTCTGGTGGAGGCGGAAGAGCGCACGCGCGCGTGCGGCGTCCGTGAGCGGGGGCGTGTCCGCGTCCCACTCCCTCAAGGGCTCTAGTCCACGCATCAGTTCATTCATCGTCGGATTCCTCGGATTCCTCTGGGAAGGCTGTCGGATCGGATCCGCCCAATGCGTCGCGAAGTTTTCTGCGAGCCCTGTGCAGCCGTGACCGGACCGTCCCCACCGGTACCTCCAGAGCGCGGGCGACCTCCTCGTAGCCGAGGTCGGCCCAGGCGACCAGCAGCAGCACGTCCCGGTGCCTGGCGGGCAACCGGGCCATCGCCAGGGCCAGTTCGCCCCGTACGGCCTGTGCGCTGACCCGCGCGGCCACCCGGTCGGCGACCGGGTCCTCATAACCGTCGGCGGGTGCGGCCGACGGCAGCCGGCCGATCGCCTTCAGCCGTCGGGCCTCGGTGCGCCGGTGCCGGCCTATGAGGTTGGTCGCGATGCCGAACAACCACGGGCGGGCGTCGGCCAGTTCCGTGTTGTACCGGAAGCGCTGTTGGAACGCGGTGGTGAACGTCTCCGCCATCAGGTCCTCGGCGACCTCCGTACCGAGCCGGCGCGCCGCGTAACGGTGCACCGAGTCGGCGTGGCGGTCGAAGAGCACGGCGAATGCCTCGGGCTTCTCCCACGACCGTTCGATCACCGAGGCGTCACTCGTCGAGGCGTCACTGTCCTGCCCCACTCTGATGCCTGGTTCGACGGTCATCGGGGCTCCTCTCGTCCATGCGAACACGCTGATGAAGATTGGGCTTTCACCCGTACTTCGCCGCAGGGAGGAATCCAGTTCCCTAGTCGAGGTCCCTGAGTCGAGGTCCCCGAGTCGGATTCAGCCGCATGCACGCACGCGTGGAGGACGAAAACGCCTGGCCGGAAAACGACCGGGCCGGGCAAGGAAACCCTTGCCCGGCCCGCCGGTTGAGCGTCTTCGTCTGGCGCTACGTCAGCTGTCGCCGACCCTCGACCCCAGAGTCAGGTCGGTCGTGTGCTCCGTGCCGCCGCGCTTGTACGTGATCTTGACCTTGTCGCCCGGCTTGTGGGTCCAGATCTCGCCGATCAGGGTCGGGCCGCTGTCGATCACCGAGTCGTCGAGCTTGGTGATGACGTCGCCGGCCTTGAGGCCCGCCTTGGCCGCGGGGCCGCCGGCCTCCACCGAGGAGGCGCCGCTGACGCCCTCGGCGGTGATCGTCGCGCCGGAGGCGCTGTCCTCCAGGGAGACGGAGGCGCCGATCTTGGCGTACACCGGCTTGCCGGTCTTGATCAGCTGCTGGGCGACGTACTTCGCCTGGTTGATCGGGATGGCGAAGCCCAGGCCGATCGAGCCGGACTGGCTGGTGGAGCCGAGGCCGCCGCTGCTGGTCGACTGGATCGCCGAGTTGATGCCGATGACCGAGCCCTGCGCGTCGAGCAGCGGGCCGCCCGAGTTGCCGGGGTTGATCGAGGCGTCGGTCTGGAGGGCGCTCATGTACGACGCCTTGCTGGTGGAGCTGCCGTCGCTGGAGGCCACCGGGCGGTTCTTGGCGCTGATGATGCCCGTGGTCACCGTGTTGGACAGGCCGAAGGGGGCGCCGATGGCGATCGTCTCGTCGCCGACGGCCACCTTGTCCGAGTCGCCGAGGGCGAGCGGCTTGAGGTTGCTGGGGGCGTCCTTGAGCTTGATCACCGCGACGTCGTAGCCCTGGGCGTGGCCGACGATCTCGGCGTTGTACTTCTTGCCGTCCGGGAAGGTCGCCGTGAGCTTGCCGCCGTCGACCGCGTCGGCGACGACGTGGTTGTTGGTGACGATGTGGCCCTGGGTGTCGAACACGAAGCCCGTGCCCGTGCCGCCCTCGCCGCTGGTGCTCTCGGCCTCGATGGTGACCGTGCTGGGCAGCGACTTGGCGGCGACGCCCGCGATGGTGCCCGGGTCGCGCTTCACGGAGGCGCTGCTGCCGGTGTCGGCGGAGACGGTGGTGGAGTTGCTGTTGTCGTCGTTGTCCTTGGCCAGGGTGTAGCCGAGGCCACCGCCCAGGCCGCCGGCCACCAGCGCGGCGATCAGTACGGCGGCGATCAGGCCACCGCGTCCGCCACCGGGCTTCTTGGGCGCGGGCTGCTGCTGGTACGGGGTGCCCCAGCCGCCACCCGCACCGGCGCCGTCACCTCCGTACGCGTCGCCGCCGTAGCCGCCGACGCCCTCGCCGCCGTACGCGCCCGTGCCGCTGTCGGCGTACGACGGGGTGGCGGGCGGCGGGGGCGGCCAGGAGGCGTCGGGGGCGGATCCCGTGCCCTGCGGGGGCGCTCCGGCGTACGCCGGAGCGGGGCCCGCGTGCAGCGTGTCCTGCGGGGCGCCCGGAGGCACCGGCGGGAGCTGCGTCGTGGGCGCGCCCCCCTCGGCCGCGGCCGCCTGCGGGGAAGCTGCGGGAGATTCCACCGGCACAGGAGGTGCAGACGGGGCCGGGGGTACCTCAGTGCCCTCGTTCTCGGTGCTCACAGCTCTTCTCCTCGGTCCACGGCTGTTGTTCTCGGAAGCATGCGGTCACACTCTTCACGCTTGTCGATCGGTCCGGCGCGAAACAGCTGTGCATGTGCTTTTGTATGCCGTCAGCTTTTCCCACCGGCCGTCAGAGCACCATAAGCGGTGCCTGTGGGTTGATGGCGAACCTTTATAAGGGATCTATCGGGCCAACGAGACATACTCTCTACGCGCCTTCCAGGACCCGTACCACGGGCCTTGCTACGGCCCTTGCCACGACCCTTCGGTTCCACGCCTTCCCCGTCGCGATGGCACCATGACGCGGTGACCCTCGCACGGCAGCACCGGATCCAAGTCGTCGCCCACCGCGGAGCCTCCGAAGAGGCGCCCGAACACACTCTGGCCGCCTACAAGAAGGCGATCGAGGACGGTGCGGACGCCCTCGAATGCGATGTACGGCTGACCGCCGACGGCCACCTCGTCTGTGTGCACGACCGCCGCGTCAACCGGACGTCGAACGGGCGCGGGGCGGTCTCGGCACTGGAGCTCGCCGACCTGGCCGCCCTCGACTTCGGGTCCTGGAAGGCCCGCGACAACCGCGACTCCTGGAAGACACGGGACGAGGAGCCCGACTGGGAGCACCTCCCCGAGGACCCGGAGGACCGGGAGGACACCTCCGTCCTCACCCTGGAGCGACTGCTCGAACTCGTCGCGGACGCGGGCCGGCGGGTGGAGCTGGCCATCGAGACGAAGCATCCGACGCGCTGGGCCGGGCAGGTCGAGGAACGGCTGCTGGTGCTCCTGAAGCGCTTCGGCCTGGACGCCCCGGCCACCGCCGCCGACTCCCCGGTACGGGTCATGAGCTTCTCGGCGCGCTCGCTGCACCGGGTGCGGGCCGCGTCCCCCACGCTGCCGACCGTCTACCTGTTGCAGTTCCTCTCACCACGCCTGAGGGACGGTCGACTTCCGGCCGGTGTCCGGATCGCAGGCCCCTCGATCCGGATCGTGCGCAATCACCCTGCGTACATCGAGCGGCTGAAAAACGCCGGTCACCAGGTGCACGTGTGGACGGTCAACGAGCCCGAGGACGTCGATCTCTGCGTCGACCTGGGCATTGACGCCATCATCACCAACCGGCCGAGGGCCGTTCTGAGCCAGCTCGGCCGCGGAGATTAAAGAACCTCATAAAGACCCCTAAACACCCCTTGACCCGGGCACCTCACCTGCACCATCCTCCGAACTCGGCCACACCACCGAAAACAAGCCACTCCATCACAGGGAGTGCTCCGGCGCGTTCGGTCCGTGTTCGAGCATTGCGAATGCGTCACTGAACGTGGATTGGCCGGTTTCCGGTACAGGCCCATGGGGCATCCACACCGTGGCGTGGGGCGAAGGAGGTCTCGGGGGTGGCGTTGGTGGTGGCACAAGAGGTGCCCACGTCGTCGAGCATGGCCGTATCCCATGGCCCTGCGGGCGTGGGGGAAGCAAGACATCGCATGCGCGACCAGTTGCGTACGGGCGGTGTGTCGGAAGCGGTCATCGACGATGCCGTACTGATCCTCTCCGAACTGCTGAGCAACGCGTGCAAGCACGGCCGGCCCCTGGGCGACGCCCTGGCCGGTGACGGTGACGTCCGGTGCGCCTGGCGCGTGGACACGGGCGGCCGGCTCACGGTCGAGGTGACGGACGGCGGCGGCCCGACCCGCCCGGCTCCGGCCACCCCGTCGGTGACCGCGCGCGGCGGACGCGGCCTGAACATCATCACCGCGCTGGCCGACGACTGGGGTGTCCGGGACGACACCCGGGGCGAGGTCACGGTGTGGGTCGTCGTGCAGGACGACGTGGATGATCCGGATGCGGGGCACCGGCGCGACGACTTCGCTACGCGCGTCACGGCTCCCACGGTCTCCCAGGGCTCCGCGATCCCCCGGCTGGAGTTCGCGGACGCGTTCGACGACCTGGACTGACCCGCCGGCCCGTACCTGTCCACGTCACCCGCGTTGTCCACAGGCCGCCGTCCACACCCGCCGGGTTGTCCACAGGCACCCGTCGGTCATGGCGTGAACGGCTAGGCTCCCGCCCGTACGAGACGAGCCGTAACCGGGAGACACCCACGATGGCCAAGAAGCGCCCCCAGACCACGGCCAAGCGGCCGCAGCTCAGCGACGCGGAGGTCCCGGTCGTCGGTGCCCGCGAGCCCTGCCCCTGCGGTAGCGGCCGCCGCTACAAGGCCTGCCACGGCCGGGCCGCCGCCCACGCGGTGACCGAGCTGGTGCAGCGCCCCTTCGAGGGACTGCCCGGCGAGGGCGACTGGGTGGCGCTGCGCGAGCTGGTGCCCGCGGCCACGGTCGCACTGCCCCTCAAGGGCGGTCTCCCCGAAGGGGTTCCGTCCGTCACGCTCGCCACGGTGCTGCCGATGGCCTGGCCGGCCCTGCGCCGGGACGACGGCTCGGTGCTGCTCGGCCTGCAGAACGACACGGCCTCCGGCGACATCAGCCGCGACCTCGCCGACACCCTCCAGCGCGCGCTGGCCGCCGACCCGGGCACTCCGGTGCAGGCCCGCCGCGCCCCGGCCGAGGGTCCGCGACTGCAGGATCTGCTCGACCCGGAAGGCACGTTCGAGCCAGTTGTGCACCCGGGCTTCGAATTCTGGGTCCCGGAAGCTTCGAGCGCGGCGCCGGAGGTGACCGCCTCCCTGGAGCGCGCCAACGCCGCCGCCATCCCGACCGTCAAGCTCCAGGGCGTGGACGCCGCGTACTGGTGCGAGACCCCGGACAAGAACCATCTGCGCTGGGTCATGCCGTACCCGGAGGAGCAACTTCTGGACGGTCTCGCGCGGTTGCACGCCGCGGGCCGCTCCGGTCTCGGCGAGGGCACCCGTCTCGTGGGGTCCTTCCGTGCTCACGGTCTCACCGTCCCCGTCTGGGACCTGCCGAGCGGGCTCGGCGCGGACGACATCGAGAAGCCGGCCGCCGAGTTCGCCGAGCGCCTCACCGCCGCGCTGGCCACGGACGCGCCGCTCACCGCGGACGAGCGCCGCGCGCGGGGCGGTCTCACCAACCGGCAGGTCACGCTGAGCTGACACCCGGAATGGGCCAAGGGTTCGACCGGCCGCCGGTTCAGCCGCAACAGGCCTGTTCACTCCGGTGACTCCTGTCACAACTCCCCGTTGTGAAAGGGAAGTCGGTGTCCGAATAGCCGAGATCGAATTTGCGAACCGCCGATCTCTTGTTACCGTTCGAGTAGCCCGGTTGCTGGTGCATCCCCCGTCGCCAGCAACCGGGTCTTTTCATGCCCGGCCCGCGTGTACGGAACGATGTCGTCCGTCAACTCGCCGTAGGCGCCGAGGAGTTGCTCCCCGAGCGCAGCAACAACGGCCCGCTCCCGCCCCGCCCCGCGAACTCCGCCACGGCCGTGTAGGCGTCCAGATCGCCCCGTGTCCGCTCCCGGGGTGTCTCGCACAGCGCGGGCTCGTCCTCGGCCTCCACGGCGCAGTGCATCTGCACGGTGCGGTCGGCCGGACCCATGAGGCTCAGCACCGCGTCCAGGTCGTCGCCGGTCGCGTTGCGGTAGTAGGTGCGCGCCCAGGTGTCCTCACCCTGCGTCATGACGCAGGTCTGCGCCTCGATGCCGTCGGGGGAGGAGAGTTCGGGTCCGCAGCGCGCGGCCGTCGCGAGACCCAGGCCGAGCGTCAGCGGGGAGCGGGCCGGAGAGGGCGCGGCGGAGGGCGCCTTGGGGTCGTCGTCGGAGGACCCGAGGGAAAGGGACCGTACGACCGCGTGACCCTCGTCGCGTACGGGTCCCGCGGACGCCACGGCCAGCGGTAGCGCGACCGCGCACACCGCGACGCCCGCGAGGGCGAGCAGACGAAGGTTCATAGAGCGGAAGATAACGACCAACTACGGGCGCCATGTCCCGCGCACGCCCGACACCCCTACAACTCGGGGGCGCTCACACCCGTACGAGTGAGGGCCTCGACCACGGCGTCCACCACGGCCTCGACATCGGGTACCCAGGGCGAGGACGAGCCGGGCAGTGGTGCGCGCTCCCAGCGGATCTGGCCCTGGCCGGTCTCGGAGGGGGGCAGGGCGAGGTAGCCGCCCTCGCCGTGGAAGCGGAGCGAGCCGGGGACGTGGTCCTTGGCGTAGAGCAGCTCGCCCAACTGCTCCAGGGAGTACGGCTTGACGAGCAGCGACCAGCGAGTCGGCGCGGCGACGACCGGACCGAGGCGCATGCCCTGGCGGTCGAGCGCGGCAAGGGCCCGGGAGGCCGCGGGTGCGGGCAGGCTGACCGCGCAGGGAGCCTTGTCGCCGGTGGCGAGGACGATCGGCGCGGCGGGGCGGTTGCCCCACCACCAGCGCACCATCCGGGCGTCGGTGGTGGCCGCGAGGAGGCCGGGGTCGAAGGGGTGTGCGCCGGGGACCGTGCACTCCGGGTCCGGACAGCCGCAGCGGGCTCGTCCCTGGGGATCCGGTGCCACGCCCGGGAGGACGGGCCATTGCCATTCTGTCGCGAAGGTCAGGGCCGCGCTGAGCATCTCAGACCTCCTGTTGTCTCGCCTGGACAGGAGCCTGCGTCGCTTTCCGAGGATCTCGCGCATGAGCGCTCGTTCCTTTCCGTTGCACCGCTGGCAACACCGAGGACCACATCACACCATGTGTCGATCACTTCACTGTGCGTACCTGTTGGCGCATCACACCCCTGCCTTCGGCAAGGGGAACCCGTGCGTGCTTGAAAAGCAGAGCGTGGCGATTGGGGGTGGCGAAGTCTGGCGTTTTGCCGTCCCGCGTAGTTCTCTCCGCCTCCGCCACGGGAGGATGGGTCACGATCGTCGGTGGTTAAGACGCCCGGGTCCTTCACCAGGTTCCGGGTGGCCCCCAGCCACCCCTGGCCTTCTCCGAGTACGTACCCATCACGACCGCTGTGACGCTCCGTCGAGCAAACCCAGTCGACCGCAATGGACCGTCCCCTGATGCAGTTTTAAGCCAACTTTGCCAATCCGCAAGAGGAGAGCGAAATACCCCCGGTAAACCCATGGACACCAGGAATCCCAGCAGGACAATGCTGGACATCCCCTCACGAGTGCGTGTACATGTGGAGACACTGCCAGCGGCGCAGAATGACATGGGGGTTTGCGATGCTTTTGAGCAATACGCACCGGTCGGAAAGCCGGACGCCATGAACGCCCCGCACCCTTCGAAAGTGGCTGGAATCGATTCAACGGTTCCCTCGCCCGCACACACTGTCGCGCCCGCGCCTGCCGCCACCGATACCCCGCCGAGCCCCTCCTCGAACACGCAGAACACGCCAGAAACCGCACCGAACGCGCCAGGTGCCCTGCTCCAGGACCGGCTCGCCGGCTGGGTGTCCGATCTCACGACCCTCCATGAACTCACGGAGCGGCTGGCACGCACGGACGCACTCGACGAAGCACTCCAGGAGCTGCTGCGCGCCGGAGCCGCCCTGGTGGGAGCCCGCCGCGGACTCGTCGTCCTCGAACCCGGCGACGGCCTGGGCCCCGACACCACCATCGGCCTCGGCCTCGCCCGCTCCGACCTCGGCCACATGGAAACCGTCCCGCGCGGGGCGATGTCCTACGGCCAGATTCTCGACGGCGCTCCAGGGGGCGAGGGCGGCGAGATCGTCCACCCCGACCTGTTCGCCGAGGACGCCCTCGACCCGCGCCACCGCGAGGTCGCCGTACGCCTCGGCTATGCGGCCAGCTATGCGCTGCCCCTGGCGACCGACGCGGCCGGACGGTTGGGCGCGGCCGTGTGGCTGTACGACGAGCCCGCCGAGCCGGTCGAGCGGCAGCGCCACCTCGTCGGCCTGTACGCCCGGTACGCCACCGAGCACCTCGCCCGGGTCCTCGAAGTCGAGCGCACGCGCGCGTGCATGACGACCATCGCCGAGGAGCTGCTGCCGTCCCGGCTCCCCCGCGTGGCCGGTGTGCAGCTCGCCGCGCTGCACCGCACGGGTCCGCGCGGCGGCGGCGACTGGTACGACGCGCTGCCGCTGCCCGATGCCGCGCTCGGCCTCGCCGTCGGCTCGGTGACCGGTTCCGGGCCGAGCGCGATCGCCGCGATGGGCCGGCTGCGCGCGTCCCTGCGGGCGTACGCGGTGATGGAGGGCGAGGACCCGGTCGCGGTCCTGTCCGACCTCGAACTGCTCCTCAGGCTCACCGAACCCGCCCGCTCGGCCACCGCCCTGTTCGCCTACTGCGAGCCCGCGCTGCGCAAGATCACCCTGGCCGGCGCCGGACACAGCCCGCCGCTCCTGGTCGGCGAGCGGCGCACGGAGTTCGTCGAGACCTCCGTGTCCGCGCCGCTCGGCATGCTGGCCTGCTGGGAGGCGCCGAGCGTGGAGCTGGAGGCGGAGCCCGGCGAGACGGTGCTGCTCTACACGGACGGGCTGCTGCACCGCACCGGCGACCCCATGGACCGCGCCTTCGCCCGCCTGCACGCGGCGGCGGCGAGCGTCCCCAAGGCGCTGCGCGACGACCCGGCCCGGATCGCCGAGCACGTCCTGCGGACCGTCCTGCCGGACGGCCTCGACACGGCCGACAGCGACGAGGACGTCGTCCTCCTGGCGGCTCGCTTCGAGTAGTCGCCGGGAAGCCATGTGTAACAGGCCATACGGCCCTGGGCCCCCTTCCGTACGACCGTACGATGGACGGGGTCCAGTGCCGTATCTAGGAGGATGACCGTGGCCGACGAGCTCACACCGGAGACCCCGGAAGATGAGTCTGAAGAGCCCATCAAGAAGCGGAAGAACGGCTTGTACCCGGGCGTGTCCGACGAGTTGGCCGAGAGCATGAAGTCCGGCTGGGCCGACACCGAGCTGCACGATCTGCGGCCCGTCGAGCAGGCCGAGCACACCGCCCGCCGCCGTGCCGCGCTCTCCGCGCGCTTCCCGGGCGAGCGCCTGGTGATCCCCGCGGGCAACCTGAAGATCCGCTCGAACGACACCGAGTACCCCTTCCGGGCGTCGGTCGAGTACGCGTACCTGACGGGCAACCTCACCGAGGACGGCGTCCTCGTCCTGGAGCCCACCGCCGAGGGCCACAAGGCGACGATCTACCTCCTGCCGCGCTCCGACCGCGAGAACGGCGAGTTCTGGCTCTCCGGCCAGGGCGAGCTGTGGGTCGGCCGCCGCCACTCCCTCACCGAGGCCGAGCAGCTCTACGGCATCCCCGCCTCAGACGTCCGCGAACTGCCCGCCGCCCTGCGCGAGGCCACCGGCCCGGTGCGCGTCGTGCGCGGCTACGACGCCGGCATCGAGGCCGCGCTGACCGACAAGGTCACCGCCGAGCGCGACGAGGAACTGCGGGTCTTCCTCTCCGAAGCACGCCTGATCAAGGACGAGTTCGAGATCCGCGAGCTGCAGAAGGCCGTCGACTCGACGGTCCGCGGCTTCGAGGACGTGGTGAAGGTCCTCGACAAGCCCGAGGCCAGGACCGAGCGCTACATCGAGGGCACGTTCTTCCTCCGCGCGCGCGTGGAGGGCAACGACATCGGCTACAGCTCGATCTGCGCCGCGGGCCCGCACGCGTGCACCCTGCACTGGGTGCGCAACGACGGCCCGGTCCGCTCCGGCGACCTGCTCCTCCTGGACGCCGGTGTCGAGACGTACACCCTGTACACCGCCGACGTCACGCGCACGCTGCCGATCAACGGCCGCTTCAGCGACATCCAGAAGCAGGTCTACGACGCCGTCTACGAGGCCCAGGAGGCCGGTATCGCGGCGGTGCAGCCGGGCGGCAAGTACCGCGACTTCCACGACGCGGCGCAGCGCGTGCTGGCCGAGAAGGTCGTCGAGTGGGGTCTCGTCGAGGGACCTGTGGAGCGTGTCCTGGAGCTGGGCCTCCAGCGCCGGTGGACGCTGCACGGCACGGGTCACATGCTGGGCATGGACGTCCATGACTGCGCCGCCGCGCGGACCGAGACGTACGTCGAGGGCACCCTGGAGCCCGGCATGGTCCTCACGGTGGAGCCCGGCCTGTACTTCCAGGCGGACGATCTCACCGTCCCCGAGGAGTACCGCGGCATCGGCGTCCGCATCGAGGACGACATCCTGGTCACCGAGGACGGCAACCGGAACCTGTCCGACGGCCTGCCCCGCACCTCGGCCGAGGTCGAGAGCTGGATGGCGTCCCTCAAGGGCTGACGACTGACGACTGCCAACTGATAGAAGACTGATGGCCGGGCACACCTGCGGTGCCCGGCCATTCGTGTGCCGATCGCATGCCTAGGGGGAAGCTTTTTTCATGAACGCGCCTAGGGGGAGGGCTTTTTCGTGAACGACTTCTGGTCCGGCGTCGGTGTCGACCTGCATCTGGAACCCGACTCGGAGGGCGGCCGCCGGGTCGGTCTCGAACGCGCACTCCGGGACGCCGTACGAGACGGCCGACTCGCCCCGGGGACCCGCCTCCCGGCCACCCGCCGCCTCGCGACCGAACTGGGCGTCTCCCGAGGCACCGCGAAGGCGGCCTACGACCAGCTCGTCGCCGAGGGCTACCTGACCGCGCGCCAGGGCTCGGGCACCGAGGTCGCGCGACTGCCCTCCGTCGACGCGGAGGCACCGGGCGCGGCGGCACGCACGCGTGTCCCCCGTTTCGACCTACGGCCCGGCAGCCCCGACGTCGGCACGTTCCCGGCGGCGGCCTGGCTGCGCTCACTGCGCCGCGCGATCGCGACGGCACCCTCCTTGGCGTACGACTACGGGGATCCGCGCGGCCGTATCGAACTGCGCACCGCGCTGTCGGGGTACCTGGGGCGGGCGCGCGGGGTGATCGCGCCGCCGGAGCGGATCGTGATCACGTCCGGCTATGTGCAGGGGCTCGCGCTTCTCACGCACGTGCTCGACGGTTCGAGGGTGGCCATGGAGGACCCGGGGCTGCCGTTCCACCGGGAGGTGGTGCGGCACAACGGCGGGCGCGTGGTGCCCGTACGGGTCGACGAACGGGGCGCCCGCGCCGAGGAGTTGGGGGACGCGGCGGCCGTGGTGGTGACACCGGCCCACCAGTACCCGACCGGCCTGACGCTGCACCCGGAGCGCCGACGGGCGCTGACCGACTGGGCACGCGCGCGCGGAGGCCTGATCGTCGAGGACGACTACGACGGGGAGTTCCGCTACGACCGCCAGCCCGTGGGCGCGCTCCAGGGGATGGCACCGGGCCAGGTCGCGTACCTGGGGACCGCGTCCAAGACGCTCGGACCCGCACTGCGGCTCGGCTGGATGGTGCTGCCGCCGCACCTGGTCGACGCGGTCGCCGACGCCAAGCTGCACAGCGACCACCACACCGAGACCATCGGCCAGTTGGCGCTCGCCGAACTGATCGACAGCCATGCCTACGACCGGCACGTGCGCGCGTGCCGGTTGCGGTACCGGCGCCGCCGGGACCAGCTCCTCGGCCGGCTGGGGGCGCACGCAAACGTTTACGGCATCGCGGCCGGGCTGCACGCGCTGGTGGAGGTCGCCGACGAGGAGGCGGCGCTCGCGCGGGCCGAGGAGGAGGGGCTCGCGGTCGGGCGGCTCGGGGAGCACTGGCACGCGGCGGGAGGCGGCGAGGGGCGGCCTCAGGGGCTTGTGGTGGGGTACGGGACACCCAGGGAGCGGGTGTATCCGGAGGCGCTGGAGGTGTTGGGGCGGGTGCTGGAAGGGGCGTGAGAAGGGGGTGGGGGTTAGGGGTTGGGCTTGGGCGGTCCGGGGCGAGCGTGTTGGATTGGGCCACTGAAAGAGTGAGTGATTGGGCCTCTTGAAGGGCCCAACCTCGTCCTACCGTCGTACACATGACGAACGCACTCGTCCCGCCCGCGGGCCCGCAACGCACCCTCGCACTCGCCCAGTTGACCAACTCGGTCGGTGACGGCGCCTACTACGTGACCTCGGCGCTGTACTTCACCCACGTCGTCGGGCTCGCCCCCGCGCGCGTGGGCCTCGGGCTCACCCTCGCGTGGGCCGTCGGTTCGCTGGTCGGGGTGCCTCCCCCAGTGCCTTAAGGGCCTGGGGGACCCCCAGGCGGCTGGCCGACCGGCGTGGACCGCGCGGTACGGCGGTGCTGCTGGCGCTGGCCACGGGGCTCGCGGTGGCGTCCTTCCTCGTCGTACGGGGATTCGTGCCGTTCGTGATCGCCGCGTGTGCCTACGCGTCCGCGCAGTCGGGGCTCGCTGCGGCCCGGCAGGCGTTGCTGGCGGGGCTGGTGTCCGCCGGGGAGCGGACCGGGCTGCTGGCACACCTCCAGTCGACGCTGAACGCCGGTCTCGCGGTGGGCGCGGGTCTCGGCGGGCTCGCGCTGCGGGCGGGGACGCGGTCGGCGTACCTCGGGGTGTTCGCGCTGGACGCGGTGAGCTTCCTGGTGTGCGCGGGGCTGTTGGTGCGGGGCGTCCAGGTGCGGAAGGCGGGCGGGCTCGGCGTGCTGCGGGACCGGCCGTACGTCGTCGTCACGCTGCTCAACACCGTGCTGCTGCGGATGCCGTTGCTCAGCCTCGGGCTGCCGCTGTGGATCGCGTGGGGGCACCTCCCACGCCCTTTAGGCAGTGGGGGAGGACGGACGCGCCGACCTGGCTGGTGTCCGCGCTGTTCGTGCTCAACACCGGGGCGGTGATGGTCTTCCAGGTGCGCACGGCCCGCGGGATCACGGGGCTCGCGTCGGCCACGCGCGCGGTGCGGCGATCCGGCTGGATCATGCTGGCGGCCTGCGCGGTGTTCGCCCTGTCGGCGGGCGCGTCGCCGTGGGTGGCCGTGGGGGCGCTGGTGGTCGGGGCGGTGCTCCAAGTGGCCGCCGAGATGGGGCAGTCGGCGGGTTCCTGGCAACTCTCCTTCGAGCTGGCGCCTGTTGACCGGGTGGGCGAGTACCAGGGCTTCTTCGGGACCGGTGTCACCGTGGCCAGGACGATGGGTCCCCTGGTGCTGACGTCCCTCCTCCTGGAGTGGGGGACGCCGAGGTGGCTGCTGCTGGGCGGGGCGACGGTCGTGGCGTCGTACGCGATGGGGCCGGCGGTGCGGAGGGCGGCGGGTGCGGGTCGTGAGGCGGGCGAGGAGGCGGGCGATGCGGGTGAGGCGAACAGGCAGCCCGCACTGGCGAGTTGACCAGTACGGGTCCGATCACGCCACCTATGCCGGTGACTGACCGGTATCGGTCCTCTTCAGGTTCAGGCGGCCCACGCCGGCGACTTGACCGGTAGAGAGTCCAGGAACAGCGCGCCCGCCAGGAGCCCCGCACTTCCGCGAGGGCTCCACGCGCGCGTGTGGAGGTCGTTGTCGAAGGCGATCAGGGCTTCCGCGCCCGCCGGCGTCGCCGTGCCGCCCGCCTCCAGGACGCCCCGGGCCCCCGCCTGGACGTGCCGCAGGCCCAACGGGCCCACGGCGTGCAGGAGTTCGGTGTCCTGGAGGGTGGACATCACCGTGAGCAGGGCGTCCAGGCGGGCCTGTGTCTCCGTCGCCCCGGCCGCGCGGGTCGTGGCGAGGGTGTCCAGCGCCCGCCGTACGTGCGGGAATCCGGCCTTCGCCTCGCCCCGCGCACCGGCCGCGCCGTACTTCGCCGAGATCGACGAGCCGCGCGAGGCCTTGCGCGGGGCGCGGCGGTCGGGGTGGGCGGCGATGCGCTTCGCGGTCGCGGCGACGTCCTTGGCCCCCGCGTGGGGGTCCAGGGCGGCCGCCGCGACCAGGAGGCCCAGCGCCCACAGGGCGCCGCGGTGGCCGCCGCCCGCGAGCGCCACGGAGTGCTCCGTGCAGCGGCCGATCGCGCCGAGTTCCGCGCGGAGCACGGGAGTTGGCTCGCCGGTGCGGCGGGCGGCGGCCGCCATCGCCGCGAGGCCGGGTGTCAGCGCCTTGGCGGACCAGCGCAGGGCGCAGTGGTCCACGCGGGTCGTACGGGCGGCCAGGTCGCGCGGGTCGGGCAGGCCCGGCTTGGGAGCCAGCGCCAGTTGCCCGGTGAGCGCGTCCACGGCGGCCCGCGCCAGTGCCTCGTCCTCGCGGCTCTGCATCGTCGTACCTTACGAGGAGGCGGAGGCCGAAGGGGAGGGGCTGTCGCTGGGCGGAGTGCCCGTCGGGGCGTCGCTCGGGGGCGTACCGCCTCCGCCGCTGCCGACGCCCGTGCTCTCGGCATCCGGGTCGACGCCGAGGGTCAGTGAGCCCTTGTAGCCCTTGGACGGGTCCTTCTTGTGTACGGCCTTGAGGGTGAGCAGGCCGCTGGCGGCGCCACCGCCGTCGTAGACCATGTCGTCGGCGAGGACGGTGTACGAGCCCGTGTGCTTGGCATACGGGTCGAGGGTGAAGATCTCCTCGGCTACGTCGTCGGCGAAGAACAGTTGGCCGGTGTAGTTGACCTTGCCGCCCTCGTAGGTGCCGTCCTCCTTCTCACCGCCGGTGTGCACCTTGACGTGGATGTGGCAGGTGCGGGGCGTGTACCAGCCCGGGAAGATCGTCTCGAACTTGACGACCCCGTTGGCGTTGGCCACCTGGTAACCCCGCAGGTAGGTGAGGTCGTTGGCGGAGTCGCCCTCCTCGCTCTCCGCGGGGGCCGAGCCGCCGGGGTTGGCGGTGGTGTAGCCGGAGTAGTAGCCCCAGGCGTCGCAGTGCCAGATCTCCACGGCCGCGCCCTTGACCGGCGTGCAGCCGTCCGTGGCGTCGACGACCGTCAGCCGCAGGGTGAGCGGGACGCCCGCCTTGCCCTCGGTGATGTCCTTGCGCACCAAGGCACCGTCGAGGTAGTAGGGGCCCTCCGTGACGCTCGTCATCAGCGTCATGCACTCACTGCTGGTCGAACTGGCCGAGGCCGTCGCGTCCGCGTCGGTCGTCGTGTCGGCGGTGTCGGCGAACGCCGACTGGAACCCGGCGGCGACCAGCCCGCCGGCCGCGACCGTCCCGCCGGTCACCGCGAGAGCGCGGCGCCGGCTGATGGTTCTGTCCTTGTGGTTTCCCGTCATGATCACGAAGCTATGGACGGCAGCCGTCAGGGGCATGAGCATGCGCTGTGCGCAAGGTAAGAATGCTCAGAAAGCTGAAGCCGGCGGGAACCTCCCGGCTACACCGCCATCAACGGCGCGTCCTTCCGCCACTTCAGGATCTTGTCGAAGCTCACCACCGCGCCGCCCACGCCCGGCTTGTTGCCGATGTGGACGTGGTCGGCGAGTTCCTGGATGAGGCACAGGCCGCGGCCGTTCTCGGCCTCGCTCGGGGCCGGGCGGACGGACTGCGTGCGGGCGAAACCGGGGCCCGAGTCCGCGACTTCGATACGACACTTCTCGCCGTCGAGGTACGCGGTGACCCGGTACGCCTCCGTGGGCGCGCCGTGCGCGGTGTCGCCGCCGTGCTCGACGGCGTTGGCGCACGCCTCGCTCAGGGCGACGGAGAGGTCGTAGGAGATGTCCGGGTCGACGCCCGCGGTCTCCATCGTGCCGAGGAACAGTCGCCGGGCGAGTGGCACGCTCGCGGCCTCGCGCCTCAGATGGAGTGACCACCAGATGCTCATGCTCCAGCCTCCCGGCCGCGGCTCGACATAGTGATACCTATTGCCGCCAGTGCCCCTGTGTAAGCACGGAGTTGACGTGATGCCGCCCATATGGGCGATGCGTCCCAAACGTAATTGGTGTATCCGGAGGTAGCTCACGCCGGAGAGTGATCTTTGTGAGCTACGACACACTATGGTCCCGATGTTGCGGACCTGCCGTATGGCGGCAATAAGGCCGGTGCGATGATGAGCCCGCCATGACTGCCCCCCACCCATGTACGGCGCGCTCCGGAGGTGAACTCCGGGTCCTGAGGGCCGCGGTGTTCGCCGCGGTCTGTGTCGTGCTGGCCGCGGCCGGTCACGCCATCGCCTCCTGCGCCACCGTTCCGCTGTGGACAGTGGGCGCGGGCTTCCTCGCGACCTTCCTCGTCGTGGCGCCGCTCGCCGGGCGGGCGCGCTCGCTGCCGGGGATCGTGGTGCCGCTCGCGGTCGGACAGACCGTGCTGCACACGCTGTTCGGGCTCGGGCAGAGCACGGGTACGTCGGCCACCGGCACCTTGTCGACCTCCGACGCCACGCTCGTCGCGCGCGCCGCACATCTCCTGTGCGGGACCACCGCCGCGGGGATCAGCCCGGCGCAGGCCCACCAGATCCTCACCGACGCGCGGCTGTTGCCGGCCTCGGGCGCGATGGGTTCGACCGGCTCGATGAGCTCCATGGGGTCGATGCATCACCCGGCGGACTCCATGTCCGCCTCCGCCGGCTCCTCAATGTCGCTGTTCCCGTCCCTGTCCATGCTGCTCGGTCACGTCCTCGCGGCGCTCGCCGCGGGCTGGCTGCTGCGGCGCGGGGACCTGACGCTGCTGCGCCTGATGGAACTCTCGGCGCATGGAGCCGCGGAAGGGGCGCTCGTACGGTCCCTGCGCGGGGCCCTCGCCCTGGTGCGCGCCCTGCGGGCCGGGCTGCCGGGGGCGCCCGAGGCGGGCCCGCGTCCGCGTCGTAGCGCCGTCTTCGCGCCGCCCGCGCCGCACACCGCCGCGCTCCAGCACTCGGTGATCCGCCGCGGCCCGCCGGTCGCCGCCGCACACTCCCTCGCCGCCTGACGCGACGCGACCACCGACCCGCACTCCCTTCTGTGCGTGAAGAGGCCGCCGTCGTGCGGCACACGCGCGTGCCTGTGTTCTCCCGCCGGGAAACCCCGATGCACCTGGGACACCACGCGCCCCTCTTCACCACCGGAACTCACTCGAACTCGAAGTGGAGTGCTCCTTTCCATGAAGACCATGCCGTCCATCAAGACCTCTCGTATCGCCGCCGCCGCTGCCGTCGCCGGCTCGGCCGTGCTCGTCCTGTCCTCGCCCGCCTTCGCGCACGTCTCCGTGCAACCGGAGGGCGCGGCCGTCAAGGGCGGCTACGCGGTCGTCGACTTCAAGGTCCCGAACGAGCGTGACGACGCCTCGACCACCAAGCTGGAAGTCACCTTCCCGACCGAGCACCCGCTGGCCTCCGTGATGCCGGAGCCGATCAGCGGCTGGACCGTCAAGGTCACCAAGTCGAAGCTGGCCAAGCCCGCCGAGATGCACGGCGAGACGATCACCGAGGCCGTCACCAAGGTCACCTGGACCGCGACCGGCAAGGGCGTCGAGCCGGGCTACTTCCAGAAGTTCCCGGTCTCTGTCGGCATGCTGCCCACGGACGCCGACCAGCTCGTCTTCAAGGCGCTGCAGACGTACTCCGACAAGGATGTCGTGCGCTGGATCGAGGTGCAGAAGGACGGCGAGGAGGAGCCCGAGAACCCGGCTCCGACGCTCACCCTGACTTCCGCCTCCGCCTCGGGCGCGACCGCTGAGGACGCCTCCGACAAGACCGAGACCACCGCTTCCGACTCCACCTCGTCGTCCGCCGACTCTTCCGACACCACCGCCCGCGTCCTCGGCGTGGTCGGCATCGCCGTCGGCGCGGCGGGCGTGGCGTACGGCGTTCTCGCCGGCCGACGGCGTACGACCGTCTGAGGCCCGTTCACTCATGGCGCGCACAGGGGTCCGTGCGACTCTTGCGTACGACCCCGGTGCGCGCCGGAGCTCTCACAACTGGGACATTTCTCTATGCGCAAGAAGACGTTCGCGGCGGCCGTTCTGCTCGCCGCCGCCACCCTGACGCTCTCCGCCTGCGGGAGCGGCGACGACAGCCAGAGCCCCGTCTCCGTGGTCTCCGAGGACACCGCGACGAAGGCCGCCACCGTCCTCGACACCCCGTTCGAGAAGCCGGACCTGGTCCTCACGGACACGCACGGCAAGAAGTACGACCTCCGCGCGGAGTCCAAGAACCGGCCGACGCTGATCTACTTCGGCTACACCCACTGCCCCGACATCTGCCCGCTGACGATGAACAACATCGCCGTCGCCAAGAAGTCGCTGTCCAAGGCCGAGCAGGACAAGCTGCTGGTCGTGT
The DNA here is from genome assembly GCF_000367365.1 of Streptomyces prunicolor NBRC 13075. Lineage (GTDB taxonomy): Bacteria > Actinomycetota > Actinomycetes > Streptomycetales > Streptomycetaceae > Streptomyces > Streptomyces prunicolor. The sequence continues at coordinate 129,319 of NZ_BARF01000002.1, forward strand.
TCGTCACCACCGACCCGGCGCGGGACACCCCGTCGGAACTCGGCAAGTGGCTCAAGGGCATCGACACCCAGTTCGTCGGCCTGACCGGCAACTTCGCCACCATCCAGGCCGGCGCCCGCACCATGGGCATCTCCATCGAGCCGACCACGAAGGACAAGAACGGCAAGCTGGTCTCCGTCCACGGCACCCAGGTCGTCGCGTTCTCCCCGAAGACCAACGGCGGTTACCTGCTCTACGACCAGGACGCCACCGTCGACGACTACACCAAGGACCTCCCCAAGATCATCAAGGGGGAGAACCCGTGAGGCAGTTCGCCGTACCCGTCGCGGTGCTGACCGGCGCGCTGGTCCTCACCGGCTGCGGCTCGGACGACGCCAAGGCCCAGCTCTCCGTCAGCTCCGCCTATATGCCCCAGCCCGTCTCGGACATGGCGGCGGGCTTCCTGGACATCGCCAACAAGGGCGGTGCGAAGGACGAGTTGACCTCCGTGACCAGCGACCTCGGCCCGGTCTCCGTGCACGAGACGGTCGGCCAGGCGATGGAGGAGGTGAAGTCCCTCGCTGTGCCCGCACACGGTCAACTCGTGTTCAAGAGCGGGGGCAACCACCTGATGTTCGACAAGCTGAAGCACACCCTGAAGCAGGGCGACAGCGTGACCGTGAAGCTGCACTTTGCCAAGTCCGGCCCTCTCACGGTTGAGATGCCCGTGAAGTCGGCGACGTACAACCCCACGACCGGGCACTGAGGGAGGGACCCCACCTTGAAGACGACCATCACCCCCCGCGTCCGCAATCTGGTGCTGCTGCTCCTGGCCGTCACCGGCATGCTCTTCGCCGGGGCGGGTACCGCCTCCGCGCACGCCGCGCTGACCGGCAGCGACCCCAGTTCGGGGGTGGTGGTCGACAAGGCTCCGACGCAGATCTCGCTCACCTTCTCCGAGAAGGTGGCGACGAACAACGACTCGCTGCGCGTGCTCGACCCGAAGGGCAAACGCGTCGACGTCGGCAAACCGTCCAACGTCAGCGGTACGACGTACGCCATCCAGGTCCGCAGCGGCCTGCCCGACGGCACGTACACGGTGGCCTGGCAGGTCGTGTCGGCCGACAGCCACCCGGTCGCCGGCGCCTTCACCTTCTCCGTCGGCGCCCCCTCCAAGACCACCGTCTCGGTCTCCGACCAGGACGTGGGCGGCGGGCTCGTCGGCGGGCTGTACGGCTTCGGGCGCTACATGTCGTACGCCGGTTTCATCGTCATGGTGGGCGGCGCCGCCTTCATCCTGGCGTGCTGGCAGCGGGGCGCCGGGGTGCGCGCGCTGCAGCGGCTGGTCGTCTCCGGCTGGTTCTCGCTGACCGCGGCCACGCTGTGGCTGCTGCTCCTGCGCGGCTCGTACACGACCAGCGGGAAGTTCGGCGACATCTTCGACCTGAACCTCCTCGGGCAGGTCCTCCAGACCAAGACGGGCGCGGCGCTCGTCTCCCGGCTGCTGCTGCTCGCCGCCGCCGCGCTGTTCATCGCCGTGCTCTTCGGCGCGTACGCCCGCCCGTCTCCCACCACCACCCTGCCTGACGGCGCTTCGCGCCGACTGCCTGATTCAAGCGAGGACGAGGAGAAGCGGGACCTCACCTTCGGTCTCGCGATCGGCGGCGGTGTGGTCGCCTCGGGGCTCGCCGCGAGCTGGGCGCTGGCCGAGCACGCCTCGACCGGGCTCCAGCCGGGCATCGCGATGCCCGTGGACGTCGTCCACCTGCTGGCCGTCGCGATCTGGCTCGGCGGCCTGTCCGCCCTCCTCGTCGCGCTGTACCGGGCGCCCGCCGACAACCTGGTCGGGCGGACGGCCGTACAGAACTTCTCGCGCATCGCCTTCGGCAGCGTCCTCGCGCTCGTCGCGACCGGCATCTACCAGTCCTGGCGCCAGCTCGGCTCCTGGTCGGCGTTCACCGACACCGGCTACGGCCAGCTGCTGCTCGTGAAGATCGGCCTCGTGGCGCTGCTCGTCGGCATCGCGTCGATCTCGCGGCGCTGGACGGCACGGCTGGCGGAGACGGCCGAGGCGAGCGCGACAGTCGTCGAAGAGCGCGCGCCGGAGAAGGAGAAGGCGCACGCCAGCGCGTCCACGAAGACCGCCGACTCCAACGCTACGACGTCCGCCGCGGCCAGTGCCTCCAGCGCTACGACCGCCGCCAAGGCCGGTGTCGCCGACGCCACCGCGTCTGCCGAGGCCGACTCCGAGGTGGCCGCCTCCACCAAGGGCGCCGATTCCGAGGGGCCCGGCGACTCCAAGCGCGCCACCCAACTCGCCCGCCAGCAGACCGCCGTGGACACCGCGCGGCAGAAGCGACTGCGGGACGCCGACCCGATCCGCTTCGGACTGCGCCGCTCGGTGCTCGCCGAGGCCGCCGTCGCCGTCGTCGTCCTCGCCGTCACCACGGCCCTGACGACCACCGAACCGGGCCGCACGGAGGAGGACGCCAAGGCGGCCAAGGCATCGTCCTCGTCCGCGGCCACATCGTCCTCCGGCGCGCTGACCCTGGACATGTCCTTCGACACCGGAGGCACGGACGGCAAGGGTGTCATCAGGCTCGACCTCGACCCCGCGCGTGTGGGCGGCAACGAGATGCACGTCTATGTGCAGCGCCCCAACGGCCGGGCCTTCGACGTCCCCGAGGTGAAGGTCGCCTTCACCCTCGCCGCGAAGAAGATCGGCCCGCTGCCCGTGACGCCCGACCGCATCGCCACCGGGCACTGGGCCGCGAACGGAATCCAGATCCCCATGGCGGGCGACTGGAAGATCTCGGTGACCGTGCGGACCTCCGACATCGACCAGACGACCGTCGACAAGAACGCGCAGATCGGCTGAACCACGCCATGCCTGACCAGTCCATTCCCGAGGCCCGGACCGTAGAGGCACCTCCCGGGGAGGCCGTTTCCGAAAACGCCTCCCCAGGGGAGGGCATTTCCCGCCGACGACTCCTCGGTACGGCCGGTGCCACCGGGCTCGTGCTCGGTGCGGCGGGCGGAGCCGTGGGGTACGCGTCCTCGCCCGCCGGGGCCACACCGCTGACCTCGCTGGGCGAGGACATGGCAATGTTTCACGGGAAACATCAGCCGGGCATCACCGAGGGCCTCCAGGCGCGTGGCCATCTCGTCGCCTTCGACCTGGCGGCGGGCGCGAGCCGCAAGGAGGCGGCGGCCCTGCTGCGCCGCTGGTCGACGACCGCCCAGCGGCTGATGGCGGGCGAGGCGGCGGCGCAGGACGACACGGAGGTCGCCCGGGACGCGGGGCCCTCGTCGCTGACGATCACCTTCGGCTTCGGTAACTCCTTCTTCTCCCGTACGGGACTGGAGAAGCAGCGCCCCGCCTCCCTCGACCCGCTCCCCGACTTCTCCTCCGACCACCTCGACAAGGCGCGCAGCAACGGCGACCTGTGGGTGCAGATCGGCGCCAATGACGCGCTGGTCGCCTTCCACGCCCTGCGCACGATCCAGAAGGACGCGGGCAGCGCGGCCAAGGTCCGCTGGCAGATGAACGGCTTCAACCGGACGCCGGGTGCCACGGCCCACAAGATGACGGCCCGCAATCTGATGGGCCAGCTCGACGGCACCCGCAACCCCAAGCCGACCGAGTCCGACTTCGACAAGCGGATCTTCGTGCCGGCGTCCGGTTCGAGCGACCCGGCGTGGATGGCGAACGGCTCCTACGCCGTCGTACGCCGTATCCGCATGCTCCTCGACGACTGGGAGAAGCTCTCGACCGGCGCCCAGGAGAACGTCGTCGGGCGCCGCAAGTCCAATGGCGCGGCCCTGTCCGGGGGCGGTGAGACGACCGCGATGGACCTGGAGAAGACCGACGCGAAGGGCGCTCTGGTCGTCCCCATCAACGCGCACGCCCGGATCGCCCGGCCCGACCAGAACGGGGGCGCGGCGATGCTCCGGCGCCCCTTCTCGTACCACGACGGCATCGCCGCCGACGGCACCCCGGACGCCGGGCTGCTCTTCGTGTGCTGGCAGGCGGACCCGTTGCGCGGCTTCGTCACCGTGCAGCGGAAACTCGACCGCGGTGATGCCCTGTCGACGTACATCCGCCACGAGGCGAGCGGTCTGTTCGCGGTGCCGGGCGGGGCGGCGGAGGGCGAGTACGTGGGGCAGCGGTTGCTGGAGGGGTGAGCGTGTCGCCCTATGGAGTGGCCGGTCCAGGAAGCGTGCTTCGGGTTCCGCAAGGCCCATTAGGGTGAGGTCATGCCAGCCAGCTACGCGTATCTCGGCCCTGAGGGCACCTTCACCGAAGTCGCCCTGCGGACGCTTCCCGAGGCGGCCACCCGGGAGTTGATCCCGTACGTGTCGGTGCAGTCCGCCCTGGACGCCGTGCGCACCGGCGAGGCCGAGGCCGCGTTCGTGCCGATCGAGAACTCCGTCGAGGGCGGCATCACCACCACCCTGGACGAGCTGGTCGCGGGCGCCCCGCTGATGATCTACCGCGAGGTGCTGCTGTCGATCACCTTCGCGCTGCTGGTCAGGCCTGGCACGAAGATCTCCGACATCAAGACGGTCTCCGCGCACCCCGCCGCCCAGCCGCAGGTCCGCAACTGGATGAAGGCGAACCTCCCGGACGCCCTGTGGGAGTCGGCGGCCTCGAACGCGGACGCCGCCCGGCTGGTCCAGGAAGGCCAGTACGACGCCGCGTTCGCCGGTGAGTTCGCCGCCGCCCGGTACGGTCTCGAAGCGCTGGAGACCGAGATCCACGACGCGGAGAACGCGCAGACCCGGTTCGTGCTGGTGGGCAGGCCCGCCCGCCCGGCGGCCCCGACCGGCGCGGACAAGACGTCGGTCGTGATCTGGCAGCGCGACGACCACCCCGGCGGACTGCGCGACCTGCTGGGCGAGTTCGCCACCCGGGGCATCAACATGATGCTGCTGCAGTCCCGCCCGACCGGCGCCGGCATCGGCAACTACTGCTTCTGCATCGACGCCGAGGGGCACATCTCCGACCGCCGGGTCGCCGAGGCGCTGAGCGGGCTCAAGCGGATCTGTCTGCAGGTGCGCTTCCTGGGTTCGTACCCGCGCGCGGACGTCCGCGTGGACGGGGTGCGGCCGCTGTTCCCGGGGACCTCGGACGAGGAGTTCCTGGCGGCGGCCGACTGGGTCACGCACTGCCAGGACGGCCGTTTCTGACCGGTGGTACCTGTGTAGCGTCCCGGTACTACCTGCGTATCTTCGTTATCCACAGAAGTTATCCACAGGTCCGCTTCTCGACCTGGGGACAAGTCGACAACGAAGTGCGATCCAGTCGACAAATCTCCCTACAGGCCATCGATGCGTCCACCGGCACGTAGGTCACTCTTCGTCCACCTGTTTCCTTCGGGCAATCCTATGGAGCGACGCATTTCCACCCGAAAGTGAGCAGGAAGCGCGTTTGGGACAGGAATCGCCCGGCTCGCGAAACCTTTTGGAAATGATCATTTCCAGTGTCCACAGATCTTTCGCACACCCTGTGGATAACTCTTCCGGGATGTGGATTCCTGTGGACAACCGCGGCCTCAAGTCCCGTTTCCCACAAGGGATTCGAGTCAACAGGCCGCCTCGCGGCTGCCCCCATCCAGGGAGCGGGACGCCTTTTCATTGACACGTCCAGACGCACAGGAACACTCTTCGCAAATACCCCATAACTATATGTAAGCCGCAGTTTGAAATACGGAGTCGTGAGCCGGAACCCGGCACCGGTAGCCTGTTCCGCGTGATTGACCTTCGCCTGCTTCGTGAGGACCCCGACCGTGTGCGCGCGTCCCAGCGCGCCCGTGGAGAGGACGTCGCGCTCGTCGACGCTCTCCTGTCCGCCGACGAGCGGCGCAGGTCGTCCGGCGTCCGCTTCGACGAGCTGCGTTCCGAGCAGAAGGCGCTCGGCAAGCTCATCCCCAAGGCCTCCGGCGACGAGAAGGCCGAGCTGCTCAAGAAGACGGGCCAGCTCGCCGCCGACGTCAAGGCGGCCGACGCCGAGCAGCACGAGGCGGACGAGGAGACCAAGCGCCTCGCGCTCCAGCTCGGCAACCTCGTGCACCCCGATGTGCCCGTGGGCGGCGAGGAGGACTTCGTCGTCCTGGAGACGCACGGCACGATCCGCGACTTCGCCGCCGAGGGCTTCGAGCCCAAGGACCACCTGGAACTCGGCGAGGCGCTGGGCGCCATCGACGTCGAGCGCGGCGCCAAGGTCTCCGGCTCGCGCTTCTACTACCTCACCGGCGTCGGCGCCCTCCTGGAGCTGGCGCTCGTCAACGCGGCGATCGCGCAGGCCACGGAGGCCGGCTTCATCCCGATGCTGACCCCGGCGCTGGTCCGCCCGCGCGCCATGGAGGGCACCGGCTTCCTCGGCCAGGCCGCGGAGAACGTGTACCACCTGGAGAAGGACGACTTCTATCTGGTCGGCACCTCCGAGGTCCCCCTCGCCGCGTACCACATGGACGAGATCCTCGACGCGGACAAGCTGCCGCTGCGCTACGCGGGCTTCTCCCCGTGCTTCCGCCGCGAGGCCGGCACGTACGGCAAGGACACGCGTGGCATCTTCCGCGTGCACCAGTTCGACAAGGTCGAGATGTTCTCGTACGTCCTCCCCGAGGACGCGGAGAACGAGCACCAGCGGCTCCTGGACTGGGAGAAGCAGTGGCTCACCGCCCTCGAACTGCCCTTCCAGGTCATCGACGTGGCCTCGGGCGACCTCGGCTCGTCGGCGTCCCGCAAGTTCGACTGCGAGGCGTGGATCCCGACCCAGGGCAAGTACCGCGAGCTGACCTCGGCCTCCAACTGCGACAGCTTCCAGGCCCGACGGCTCTCCGTACGCCTGCGCGACGGCAAGAAGGTGCAGCCGCTGGCCACACTCAACGGCACGCTGTGCGCCGTACCGCGCACGATCGTGGCGATCCTGGAGAACCACCAGCTGCCCGACGGTTCCGTGCGTGTGCCCGACGTACTGCGTCCGTACCTGGGCGGCCGTGAGTTCCTGACGCCGGTCGCCAAGTGACCACTGCGCCTCCCTCTGGGGGGTTCCCGTACCGACTGATCGCGACCGACCTCGACGGAACGCTCCTGCGCTCCGACGAGTCGATCTCGTCGCGCACGCGTGACGCCCTCGCCGCGGCCACCGCGGCGGGTGCGGCGCACATCGTCGTCACCGGCCGCGCGGTCCCCTGGACCCGGCACATCCTCGACGACCTCGGCTACGAGGGCCTCGCGGTCTGCGGCCAGGGCGCCCAGGTCTACGACGCCGGCGAGCACCGCCTGCTGACCTCGGTCACCCTGGACCGCCAACTCGCCGGGGTGGCACTCGCCAAGATCGAGGCGGAGGTCGGCCCGCTGTTCCTGGCGGCGAGCCGGGACGGCCTGGACGGTGAGGTGCTGGTCGGCGACGGGTACGCGGTCACGGGCACGCTGCCGTCGACGCCCCTCTCGGACGTGTCCGAGCTGTGGGCTGCGCCGCTGAACAAGATCTACATCCAGCACCCGACCCTCACGGACGACCAGCTCGCCGAGGCGGCGCAGCTGGCCGCGGGCGGTTTCGTCTCGGTCGCGATGGCGGGTGAGGGCATCGTCGAACTGCTCCCGCTGGGCCTGACCAAGGCGACCGGTCTGTCCCTGGCCGCCCGCCGCCTGGGCCTGAAGTCCGCCGACACGATCGCCTTCGGCGACATGCCCAACGACATCGCGATGTTCGCCTGGGCGTCCCACAGCGTGGCGATGGCCAACGCGCATGAGGAGCTCAAGACTGTTGCGGACGAGGTGACGTCTTCGAATGAGGAGGACGGGATCGCGGTGGTGTTGGAGCGACTGCTGGGTTGAGGTTGTCGTGTGGCTGCGGGTCGGTGGGGGCTGGTCGCGCAGTTCCTCGCGCCCCTTGGGTGGGCATGCTCGCCGTGGGCTTCATCTGCAGCCCAGTCTCAGTGACAACGTCTTGCGGAGGATGCACGGATCGAACGTGCGCGGGCTTTCCAGCCCGACCATGGCTTAGCAAGCCAGTGCCTTACCACTCGGCCAATCCTCCGGGAGGGCGGCCCACGCGATAATGAGTCGCGTGCTCGAAGCGGCCGCCCCGGGCAGCTCCCCGTGGTGGGCGACTCGACGGAGGGTAACTACTCCGGAGACCGCCGCGGGCTGCCCTGAAGGGAGTTGGACGTACTGTCGTGCATCGACATCGTCCAGCTCCTCTCCCAGTCAGTGGCGCCGGCTGATCCGGCGTCGACACAACAACTGTGCCTGTACGCCGAGTTGGGCGCCACCGAATAAAAGGGCAGCCGCGTGACGCCTACCGCCGCCGCCACTTACGCCGCCGCGCCTTGCTGAAGAACCACCCCGCGGGCGGCTCGTCAGAGCGCCACGGCTGCGGCTCCGGCGACTCCGCGCGCCAGCGCGCCGCGAGCATCCGGGCCCGGGCGGACGGCTCGGCCGTCTCGGCGGAGCGTATGAAGTCGTCGTCCAGGACCAGCTTGTCCCAGCCGTCCCCGGACTCGGCCTGACCGCCGCCGTACGTCGCCTCTCCGGCCATCCCCGTTCCTCCCAGCCGTCCGTGCCGTCCGTCCCGTTTGCCCAGTGTGCCCGGACAGAGATGAAGCCCCCGTCAAGATCAGGACCTGTCATTCCTCGCCGGCGAGCTTCAGCGAGCGCAGCTTCTGTCCGGCGAACCAGGTGGCTCCCGCGGTGACCGCGACGAGGAACACCGTGGCCGTGGTCAGTCCGACGTCCGAGGTGACCAGCTCTCCGCCGGCGACCTTGTGGGCGACGGCGAGGGACCACTGCTGGACGCTCAGCGTGCGGGCGCCGGCGACCAGGGAGCCGAACAGGGCTTCCCAGACGAGGGCGTAGACGAGTCCGAAGACCACCGCGTGCCGGGAGACCGTGCCGAGCAGCAGGAAGAGTGCCGCGTAGGCGATGGAGGCGACCAGTGCGGCCACCGTGTAGGCGACGGCGATCTGCTGGCCGTTGCCGTTGAGGATGAAGCCGGCGATCAGCATGGGGACCGCCGAGAACACCATGGTGACGGCGATCGCCACGATCAGCTTGGTGAAGATGATCGTGGGCCGCTTCAGCGGCTTGGACAGCAGGTACACCACGGAGCCGTCGTCGATCTCCGGCCCGATCGCGCCGGTGCCGGCGATGACGCCGATGATCGGCACCATCGTGGCGAGGCCGAGCCCGCCCAGGACGTCGACCGCGGTCTGGTCGTCGGCGCCGGTGAGGCCGCGTACCACCACGGAGATCGCGATCAGCAGGAAGGGCAGGGCGCCCAGGATGAGGGCCCGGCGCCGGCCGAGCAGGGCCCGGTAGGTGAGTCGGGCGACTGTGGGATCGTACATCTCTTGGCCTCCTACGCCGCGACGAGATACGAGAAGACGGACTCGAGGGACTCGTCCGACGGCGAGACCGTGAGCAGCCGGATGCCGTGGTCCTTGGCCACCCGGGGCAGCAGGGCCGTGAACCGGCCGAAGTCGACGGCCTGGATGCGCAGCGCGTCCTCGGCCAGGTCGACCTCGATGCCGGATGTCGACGGGTCGGCGATCAGCGCGGCCGCGAGGGCACGGTCGTCGCTGGAGCGGACCAGGTAGCGGTGCGGGCGGTCGGTCATCAGGCGGCGGATCTTGCGGAAGTCACCGCTGGCCGCGTGCCGTCCGGCCACAACTACCTCGATGTGCCAGGCGAGTTGCTCGACCTCTTCGAGGATGTGGGACGAGAACAGCACCGTGCGGCCCTCGTCGCCCATCCGCCGCAGCAGGTCCATGAGTTGCATGCGCTGGCGTGGGTCCATGCCGTTGAAGGGCTCGTCGAGCAGAAGCAGCGAGGGATCGTGGACCAGGGCGGACGCCATCTTCACGCGCTGACGCATGCCCTTGGAGTACGTCGAGATCTTGCGGTCCTGCGCGTACTCCATCTCGACCGTGGCCAGGGCTTTTTGGGCGGCCTTGGCGCCGAGGCCGTGCAACTCGGCGTTGGCTACGACGAATTCGCGTCCGGTGAGGAAGTCGTACATCGCCTCGCGCTCGGGGACGATGCCGATGTACTTGTAGATCTGTTCGTTGCGCCAGACCTGCTGGCCGTCGAGGGTGACGGTGCCGGTGGAGGGGGCGAGGAAGCCGCCCATCATGTTGATGAGGGTGGACTTTCCGGCGCCGTTGGGGCCGAGCAGTCCGGTGACTCCGGGGCCGACGTTCATGGTGATGTCGTTGACGGCGACCACGTTGCCGAACCAGCGGGAGACATGGTCGATGGAGAGCGTGGTCACAGGCCCACCTTCCGGTAGCGGCGGATCAGGAGGCCGTAGGTCGCGGCGATGAGGCCCAGGACGGCGAGGATGTAGACGACGCCTTCCGCGTGGCTGGGGCCGACGCCTCCGGGGAACGCCGAACTCGCGCCCAGGAAGGCCGACTGCAGGCCGTCGATGAGCGTGACGGGCGAGAAGAGGCCGATCCAGGGGATGGCGTTCGTGGAGTTCTGCGCGTCGGCGATCGCCTGGAGGGTGGAGACCGCGCCGGAGGAGATGGTCAGTACGGCGATGATGGCGGCGATGCCGAAGCCGCGGCGCGGGGTGACGGCGGCGATGACCAGGCCGATGCCGGCGAAGAGCAGCGAGAGGAGCGTCACGGAGACGAGTCCCTGGGCGAAGCCCTTGGTCTGGTCGGCGAAGTCCAGCTTGGCCAACAGGGCGCCTACGTAGAGCACGATCAGCGGGGCCCCGGTCAGGATGAGCATGGCCGAGGCCAGGGCCGCGAACTTGGCCCGCACGTAGTCGGCGGTCTCGATCGGCCGTGAGAAGTACAGCGGTACGGTCTTGAAGCGCAGGTCGCGCGAGACCGACTGGGGTGCCTGCGAGGCGACGTACAGGCCGATGACGGCCTGCATGATGATCGCGTAGCGCGTGTAGTCGACGGGCAGGTCCTTGGCCTTCGTGGCGACCGCGACGGCCACCATGATGGCCGCGGGCACGCACATGACCACGAACAGCAGCATCGGCAGGACCTTGGACTTCACCGAACGGCCGAGGCCGTAGGAGCCGCGCAGGGACATCGAGTAGAGGGAGCGGCGGGCGTAGGCGCGGCCCAGGCGGGGGCCGTTGTAGTTGCGGTAGCCGATGTTGTGGATACGGGTCTGGTCGCCCGGCTGGGGGACCAGGGGCTGGTCAATTGCCATGGCCTACGGCCTCCTTCCGCTCTGCGTCGCTGCCGGTGCTGGTGCTGGTGTCGGTGTCGGTGAAGACCTCGGAGATGTGGTGCCTGCGCTGCTCCATGCGCACCAGTCCCAGGCCGAGGTCCGCGATCACGTCCCGGATCACGTCGTACGTCTCCTCGCCCGTGGCCGTCAGAAGGAGGACATGGCCCGCGCCCGGGAGGCCGCTGCTGTCGTGGGTGTCCACCCCGCGCGCGTGGAGCGCGTCGCGCACCGCGCGGGTGCCGTCCGGGTGGTCGTCGGTGTCGGTGACCTCGATGGCCAGGGTGGTCGTGATCTGGGTGAAGTCCGTGGTGGAGCTGGAGCGCAGGAGCTTGCCGCCGTCGACCACGATGACGTGGTCGCAGGTGCGCTCCAGCTCGCCCAGCAGGTGCGAGGTCACCAGCACCGAGATGCCGAAGTCCGTGTGGATGCGGCGGATGAGGCCGAGCATCTCGTCGCGGCCGACCGGGTCGAGGCCGTTGGTCGGCTCGTCCAGGAAGACCAGTTGGGGGTCGTGGACGAGGGCCTGCGCGAGCTTGACGCGCTGCTTCATGCCCGTCGAGTAGCCGCCGATGGGGCGGTAGCGCTCCTCGTACAGACCGACATGGCGCAGGGTGTCCGCGGTGCGCTCGCGGGCCGCGGTGGGCGGCAGGCCGGACATGCGCGCCATGTGGACGACGAACTCGGTGGCCGAGACGTCGGGCGGCAGACAGTCGTGCTCCGGCATGTACCCGACGCGCTCGCGGATGTCGGCACCCTTGGTGGCGACATCGAGGCCGAGCACTTCGGCTCGGCCCTCGGAGGCGGGGGACAGACCCAGCAGGATCTTGATCAAGGTCGACTTGCCGGCTCCGTTGGCACCGACGAGCCCCGTCACACCGGGGCCGACGTCCACGGAGAGCCGGTCAAGCGCGGTCACCCGCGGGAACCGCTTGCTCAGGCTTTCGGTCGCGATCACAGTCACGTCTACGAAGGTAGTGACGCGGACCACTGCGGTCGTCACCCCGCAGAGCTGTCCTCGCGTCAGACTCCAGACGTACGGGTCCGTAGGGGATGCCCCTACTTGAGAGCTACACGACCGGCCCTCGCGGTTATCCACAGGTAGAGATCACGCCTATTGACGCAGCCTCTAACAACTGTCACATTCACGAGTGTCAAGTTACGAGCACGTACCGCAGTCGGTGTGGACAGGTGGGGCGGTGGCATGACTACGGCGGTGACACGCGAACTCTCCGCGGAACTGCGGGGGTTCAGGAAGGTCCAGCGGCTGGCGTACGAATGCGCCGAAGCCGTCGCGGCCCGGCTGGAGCCCGGGGTGACCGAGCGGGACGCGGCGCGGATGCAGCGGTCGTGGCTGCGCGCGCGGGGTGTGCGGGACTGGTTCCATCTGCCCTTCGCCTGGTTCGGCGACCGCACGGCGTTCACGGACTTCCGGGTGCCGCTCCAGTTCTTCCCCACGGGCCGCCGGCTGGAGCCCGGGATGCCGTTCATCCTGGACATGGCCCCGGTGTACAAGGGCTTCACGGCCGACATCGGCTACTCGGGCTCCCTGGGCGCCAATCCGGTGCAGGACCGGCTGATGGCCGACCTGGAGGCGCACCGCGCGCTGCTCCTGCGCGAGGTGCGCGAGCGGCGCCCGCTGCGCGAGATCTACGAGGACGTGGACCGCCTCATGGTCCGCCAGGGCTACGCCAACCGGCACCGCGCGTACCCCTTCGGCGTGATCGCGCACAAGATCGACCGGGTCGCCGAACGCCCTTGGTCCCCGCGGCTGTTCGGGTTCGGCACCCAGGCCCTGAAGGGTCTCGCGAGCGACGCGCTGCACGGCCACCGCGACGGCTGGTCCCCGCTCTGGTCGCCGTACCGCTTCTCCGACCATCCCCCGCACCCGGGCCTGTGGGCGGTCGAACCGCATCTCGGATTCCGGGGCACGGGCGCCAAGTTCGAGGAGATCCTCGTCGTCACCGACTCCAAGGACCCCGAACAGAGCGCCTTCTGGCTCGACGACGATCTGCCGCACGTGCGGCGCTGGGCGGAGGACAAGTGACGCTTGAGGGTGCGCGCGAGCGCTGGGTGCGGACGGGTGGAGTCGAGCTGTGCGTGGCCGAGTTGGGGGACCCCTCGCGCCCCACGGTCATCCTGGTGCACGGCTATCCCGACACCAAGGAGGTGTGGTCCGAGGTCGCGTCCCGGCTCGCGGACCGCTTCCACGTCGTGCTCTACGACGTCCGGGGCCACGGCCGGTCCACGGCCCCGCAGCCGCTGCGGGGCGGGTTCACCCTGGAGAAGCTCACGGACGACTTCCTGGCGGTCGCGGACGCGGTCAGCCCGGACCGGCCGGTGCACCTCGTAGGGCACGACTGGGGCTCGGTGCAGTCCTGGGAGTTCGTCACCGTAGAGCGCACGGTGGGCCGGATCGCCTCCTTCACGTCGATGTCCGGGCCGTCCCTGGACCACTTCGGGCACTGGATCAACAAGCGCCTGACCCGGCCCACCCCGCGCCGCGTCGGCCAACTCCTCGGCCAGGGCGCCAAGTCCTGGTACGTGTACCTGCTGCACACGCCCGTGCTGCCCGAACTCGCCTGGCGCGGCCCCCTGGGCAAGCGCTGGCCGAAGATCCTGGAGCGCGTCGAGAAGATCCCGCGCGGCGACTATCCGACCTCGTCACTGCCCCAGGACGCGGCCAACGGCGCCTGGCTGTACCGGGACAACGTGCGGGCAAGGCTGCGCAGGCCACGCCCGGATGCCTACGCGCACGCGCCCGTGCAGCTCGTCACGCCCCTGGGGGACGCGTTTCTGTCGGAGCGGCTCTACGACGAGCTGGAGCTGTGGGCACCGGGGGCGGTGCGCCACACGCTCCAGGCCAAGCACTGGATCCCCCGTACGCGACCCGATCAACTGGCGTCCTGGATCACGGAGTTCGTGACCACCCATGAGGGCGAGCGCCCCAGGTCGACACCGGCGACCGGCAAGTACGTCCAGCGGTTCGGCGGGCAGCTCGTGCTGGTCACGGGCGCGGGCAGCGGCATCGGGCGGGCCACGGCGTTCGCGTTCGCCGAGTCCGGCGCGCGCGTGGTGGCCGTCGACCGGGACCCGGAGAGCGCGGCCCGCACCGCCGAACTGGCCCGGCTGATCGGCGCCCCCGAGGCCTGGGCGGAGACGGTCGACGTCTCCGACGAGCAGGCCATGGAGAAGCTCGCCGCGAAGGTCGCCGCCGAGTACGGCGTGGTCGACGTCCTGGTGAACAACGCCGGAATCGGACTCTCCGGTTCCTTCTTCGACACCACCCCGGAGGACTGGAAGAAGGTCCTGGACGTCAACCTGTGGGGCGTGATCCACGGCTGCCGCCTCTTCGGGAAACAGATGGCCGACCGCGGCCAGGGCGGCCACATCGTCAACACGGCGTCGGCGGCGGCGTTCCAGCCCTCCAAGGCACTGCCCGCCTACAGCACCTCCAAGGCGGCGGTACTGATGCTCAGCGAGTGCCTGCGCGCGGAACTCTCCGGCCAGGGGATCGGCGTCTCGGCGATATGCCCGGGCCTCGTCAACACCAACATCACCTCGACCGCGCACTTCGCCGGGGTCGACGCCGCCGAGGAGAAACGGCGCCAGAAGAAGTCGGCGCGGCTCTACGGGCTGCGCAACTACCCGCCGGAGAAGGTCGCCGACGCGATCCTGCGGGCCGTCGTCCGCAACCAGGCCGTCGTGCCCGTCACCCCGGAGGCGCGCGGCGCCCATCTGATGTCCCGGTTCGCCCCGCGCGCGTTGCGGGCGCTGGCGCGGCTGGAGCCGCCGCTGTGACCTCCGCGCACGAACACCACACGATCGCCCCGCGCCGGGTCTCCTTCGACTGGTCGCACACGCCCCTGCACTGGATACCGGACGAGCCGACCGCCACGCATGTCCTCAACGTCCTGCATCTGCTGCTGCCGGCGGGGGAGCGGTGGTTCGTCAAGGTCCTCAAGGAGGGACTTCCGCTGGTCAAGGACCCCCAACTCCGCGCGGACGTCAAGGGGTTCATGGGCCAGGAGGCCACGCACAGCGTCCAGCACGCGCAGGTGCTGGACCAGCTCACGGCCCAGCGGTTCGACACCGGGGACTTCACCCGGCACGTCGACTTCCTCTTCGAACGGCTCCTCGGCGAACGCCCGCCGCTCGGCGCGCCGGTGCCGGAGCGGGAGTGGCTGCGGTTCCGGCTGGCGGTCGTCGCGGCGATCGAGCAGTTCACGGCGGTGCTGGGCGACTGGATCCTGACCGCGGAGGGCCTCGACCGGGCCGGCGCCGACGCGATCATGCTGGACCTGCTGCGCTGGCACGGCGCGGAGGAGGTCGAACACCGCGCGGTCGCCTTCGACATGTTCCAGCACTGCGGCGGCCACGGCCTCCCCCGCTACGCCCGCCGTCTCACCGGCATGGCGGTGACCGCACCCGTGATGCTCTCCCTGTGGGCCTGGGGCACGGCCTACTTGATACGCCACGACCCCCAACTCGCGGGCCACGTCCGCTACTCGCTCACCGAGCACAACAGGGCCGTACGAAAAGGCCTGTTGCCCACCTGGCGGTCACTCGGCGCGGCCGTCCCCCGCTACCTGCGGCGCTCGTACCATCCGTCGCGGGAGGGGTCGTTGAGCAGGGCGGTCGAGTACCTGAGTAGGTCACCGGCGGCTCGGGCGGGGGCCGCATGAACTCCGGTTCGGGTTCGGGTTCGGGTTCGGGTTCGGGTTCGAGTTCGGGTTCGGGTTCGAGTTCGGGTTCCGGCCAGGTTGCCTACCGCATCGAAGACCTCGCGCATCTCACCGGCGCCACCGTCCGCACCATCCGTGCCTACCAGGACCGCGGCCTCCTCCCCCGCCCCGAGCGGCGGGGCCGGGCCAATGTCTACGCCGATGTCCATCTCGCCCGGCTCCGGCAGATCGCGGACCTTCTCGATCGCGGCTACGGGCTGGCCTCCATCAAGGAGTTGCTGGATGCCTGGGACGCGGGCCGGGGCCTTGGCGGGGTGCTCGGGCTGGTCGCCGAGGTGGACGGGCCGTGGAGCGACGAGGAGGCGGTCCGGATCTCGCGCGCCGAGTTGGAGCAGCGCTTCGGCGGCAGCCCGGACGACGCGGCAATCGCCGAGGCCGTCGAACTCGGCGTACTGGAGCCGGTACCCGGAGACCCCGACTCCTTCCTCGTGCCGAGCCCCCAAGAGCTGGCGGTGGCCGTCGAGTTGTACGCATCGGGGGTACCGCTCCCCGCGATCTCGTCCCACCTACGGGAGTTGAGGGTCCAGGTCGAGCACATCGCCTCCCGTTTCCTGGAGTTCACCACCGAGCACGTCTTCGCCCGCTACCTCGACGGATCACACCGTCCGACCGACACGGACGCGACCGAAGCGGCCTCGCTCGTACGACGACTGCGGCCCCTCGCGCAGCAGACCGTGGACGCCGAACTCGCCCGCGCGATGCGGCTGTTCGCCAATCGGTCGCTCCGCCGGCACCTCGGCGCGGTGGAACCTTCGCAGTCGGCGTCATCGTCACGTTCCGTGGCCGTGCCCGAGACGACAATGCGGGCTGTGGAAGGGTTGGTTGGGCCGGAGAAGGCGGGCGAGTTCATCGCGTTGGCGGCCGAACGGGAGCTGCGGGCAAGGGCGTTGGATGCGCTCATGCCAAGTAGTGCGCCCCCAGCTGATCTTGACGAACAGGTGTGACATGTCAGGGAGTTGTCCACAGAAACGCCAATTCCCCTGTGGATAACTACAGTTGGTTGTGGATCAAACATCGGCCATAAAAGAAAATGCGTGATCCACGTCTCTCCCGTCATGCTGAGCGGATGGATGAAAGACGCACCGTGAAGGTGTCGAAGTACCTCTCCAAGCATCTGCGCCACCAGCCCGAGCGGATCGGGCTCACCCTCGACGAGGCCGGCTGGGTCGAGATCGACACGCTGATCGCCGCCTGTGCCGCGCACGGGTTCCGGTTCGACCGCGAAGAGCTCGACCACGTGGTGGCCACGAACGACAAACGCCGCTTCGCGATCGAAGGCACCCGTATCCGCGCCAGCCAGGGCCACAGCATCGAGGTCGACCTCGGACTGCCCGCGGCCACCCCGCCGCCGTACCTCTTCCACGGCACGGTCGCACGCAACCTGGACGCGATCCGGGCCGAGGGGCTCAGGCCCATGAACCGTCACGCCGTACATCTCTCCGCCGACCGGGAGACCGCGACCCGCGTGGGTGCCCGCCGCGGCCGGCCCGTCGTGCTCTCCGTGGACGCGGGCGCGATGCACAAGGACGGCCAGGTGTTCCGGGTCAGCGAGAACGGGGTGTGGCTCACGGAGGCGGTGCCCGTGCGGTATCTGCGGTTCCCCGCGCCTCACTGACCTGGCACGACCTGATGCGTGCCGTCCCGGTATGGCCTCGCCCGCACCGCCTCCGGCATGATCAGTGGTATGGACCACTTCCACAGCACCGAGGCCGCCGTCACCGCCCTCCGCGCGATCGCGTCCGAGTACGGGCGCGAGATCGAGGTCACCCATGACATCGGCGCCGACCAGACCTCCCGCCGCACCTCCGCGGGCTTCGGCGTCACCACCGACCCGGACGGTTCACTCCCGCACGAGGCCTTCGCCGAGTTCGGCGGACTGCCCCGGGTGAGCGTGCGGCTCTATCCCGACGACGACGCGCTGATCACGGTCGAGGGCATCGACTGCCCCGACATCGACCGCGACGACGTCCCCGCCTTCCTCCGCTCGGTCTTCGACGGCCACGCCTACGTCAAGGCCCGCCGTTTCCCGCCCAGTTGCAACCTGGTCGTCCCGTTGCCCGGGGACCGGACGCACAAGGAGTGGATCTCGATGATCGTCCTCACGCCATGGCTGAACAGCCGCATACGGTGATGTTTCACGTGAAACACGGTGCCGGTTTCACGTGAAACACGGGCCGCCGCACAGCGCCCCCGGCACCCTCGTCACGCCAGCTGAGCCGGCGCTTCCATGGCGATCTGCTCGAAGACCTTCTCGTCCGTGGCGAAGACGGAGTCCGGGACGGGCCAGTGGATCACGATCTCGGTGAAGCCCAGTTCCTGATGCCGGCCCGCGAAGTCGACGAAGGCGCCGAGGGACTCCAGCGGACGGCCGCGGTCCGGAGTGAAACCGGTGAGCAGGATCTTGTCGATCCCCGCCACGTCCCGGCCGATCGCCGCGCAGGCGTCGGCCAGCTTCTCGGCCTGCCCGCGAAGGGCGTGAACCGACTGCTCAGGAGTGCCGTTCTCGAACAGTCTGGGGTCGCCGGTGGTCACCCACGCCTGTCCGTACCGGGCGGCGAGCCCCAACCCACGCGGACCGGTGGCCGCCACCGCGAACGGCAGCCGGGGCCGCTGCACACACCCCGGGATGTTGCGGGCCTCATGCGCCGAGTAGAAGTCGCCCTCGTACGACACCGAGTCCTCGGTGAGCAGCCGGTCCAGCAGCGGAACGAACTCCCCGAACCGGTCGGCACGCTCACGCGGGGTCCACGGGTCCTGCCCGAGCGCGGTGGCGTCGAAGCCGGTGCCGCCCGCGCCGATGCCGAGGGTGACCCGTCCGTCGGAGAAGTCGTCGAGCGAGATGAGCTCCTTGGCGAGGGTCACCGGGTGCCGGAAGTTCGGCGAGGTGACGAGGGTTCCCAGACGCATGTGCCGGGTGGTCGCCGCGGCGGCGGTCAGGGTCGGGACGGCACCGAACCAAGGGCCGTCCCGGAAGGTGCGCCAGGACAGATGGTCGTAGGTGAAAGCGGTGTGGAAGCCGAGTTCCTCTGCGCGCTGCCAGGCCGCACCGCCGCCCTCGTGCCAGCGACGGTACGGAAGGATCACGGTGCTCAGACGCAGACTCATGCCTCAGAGCCTACGGCGCCACCCTGGTTCCGCCCTCCTGAGCCCGGCCCGTCGCCGGAGGATGCGCGGAGGCCCCTTTCGCGCGAGTTCAGAAGCTCGTCAGCGTTCCCGGCAGGTCGAAGGTCCGGGACGTCCCCTTGGCGAGGTCCACCACGGCCGCGGTGTTGTCCGAGACCATCACCCAGCCGCCCCGCGTGTGCCGTAGCAGGGACGAGCTGTCCATGCCGTCGACCGTCACGCGCCGCAGTTCACGGCCGTTTCTGCGGTCCAGCTCGATGAGATCGCTGTCCTCCCCTGTGTTCACCGCGACCACGACGGTGTTCTTCGATGCCTGCACGGCATCGACCCTTCCGCCGGCCGCGCTCACCACCGTTGCCCCGTCCATGTTCCTCAAGGTCACTTTCACCGTGGTTCCCGGGCTGTTCCGGGTGGGGGTACCGGCCAGGACCGGGGTGCCCGCCGGACATGCCAGTTGCTGCACCTGCACACCGTCGGCCTTCCCGACCTGTCTGGTCCGGCCGTTGGTCAGGTCGAGCACACTCGCCTTCATGTCGGACCCCTGTCCAGCGGTCAGGCACACCGTGTCACTGGACGGATCGGACGCCGCCAGCGTGACCGGCCCCGGAACCCGCACGTCCCGGACCTTCTTCCACGTCTTCGCGTCGCGTACCAGCACACCGGTGGTTCCGCCGTCCGCCGCGGCAGCGCGCCGACCGCTTCCGGAGGAGTCATGTACGGCCGCCACCAGGCTCCTGCCCGGCACCAGTTCGCGCAGCCGCTCCGTGTCGTCCTTCTCGTCCAGGGCGTGCCGGGCAGTGTCGAGCGTGAAGAACCGGTCCGGACGCTCCCCCTTGCGGGGCGTCGACAGCCACCACGTCCCGTCGGCCAACCGCACGAGCTGAGGAGCCAGCACGTCGTCGTCGCCGTCCTTCTTCGGCACCACGGCCAGCGCCTGCGCGTGGTGGGCCGCGGGATCGATGCCCACCACCACGGTGTGCCCGGACACGCTCGCGGTCACAAAGGTCTGCGAGCCCTTCCAGTCCGTTCCCAACTTCACCTCGTCGGATCCGAAACAGCCGGAACAGGAGGCCAGCAGGGCAGCGGACACCGCGAGCGCGGCGTACGACGTCTTGCGCCGCTTCACAGGGATCACCAGTCCTTCATGGCTTCGGTGGGGGACATCCGCGCGGCACGACGTGCCGGGAGGACGGCGCCGGCAGCCACGACGACAACGGTCGCGACCGACAGGGAGATCAGCGTCGGCATCCCCGGAAGCGGCACCGTGTCACGTACGTACGGGGCGATGTCGCCGATCCGCCGAAGACCGGCAGCTGCCGCGCCGGACGCGGCCACCGCGAGCACGACTCCGGCCGCGGCGGCCACCACCCCGGCGATCGCCATCTCCGCGACGAGCATTCCCGTCACCGAGCGGCTGCGGAAACCGACGGCCTTGAGGATGCCCACCTCCTGGGCCCGCTGCCGCCCCAGCGCACCCGTCACCGTGACCGCGCCGACGAAGGCGAGCACGCCCAGGACGCCGAGCAGCACGTTCCCGGTCAGCCTGACCAGCTGGAGCACTCCGGGAAGAGACTCAAGCTGCTGCTGCAGGGAGACGGCCGGGTAGTTCATCCGCTGCACGGCCTTGAGCACGCCCGGTACATGGGCGGCGCTGTCGGCGACCACCGTCAGCTGATCCCACCCCGACGTGCGCAGATAGTCGTCGGTCGTCTTGCCGGCCGCGGCCGCCGCCCACTTCACCACGGTCGCATCGTCCGCATACGCGGTGTCCGGGCCGTCGAACTGCCAGCCGGGGTCGTACAGGCCTACGACCTTCACCCGATCGCTCACCGTGTCCCCCACGCCGGGCCGCACATAGCGGTGCGCGTCCACCGTCACCGTCCTGCCCACCATCGAGGACAGGTCCACGCCATGTGTGGTGGCGGGAAAGACCACCTCTCCGCGGTGCAGCGGGAACAGCTGCTTGCGCACCGACCTGACCACGGGGGGCGCCAGCGCCTTGCGGTAGGTCGTCGCATACAGCAGGTCGGCCCCCTCGGGGTTGTCCCGTACCGGCATGGACACCTGGAGCCGATGCTGGACCGACTGCACGTGAGCGATCTTCGCCAGGCGCCTCACCGTCGCGTCCGTCAGCTGAGCAGTGTCGGCACGTCCGTCGGGGGAGTCCACCGTGACCGACCGGTTCGCCGTCGACTCGCCGACCTGACTGGTCGTCGTCCCCTGCGCGTCGGAGGCGATCCCGATCGCGCTCAGACACACCGCGCCGGCGACCGCGACCATCGTCACCAGCCCCAGCAGCCGCCTGCGCAGGGTGCGCACGTTCCACCACGCGACCTGGAGCAGGTTCACAGCTCGCCCTCCCGTGAACTCCGAGCGGTGGCCCAGGAGCGGCCGTTCGTCTCGTCCGGTGCCTCAAGAGCGGCGCTCCGGCCCAGTCGGTGAACGACGTCGGCCGCGTCCGCGACCGCTTGATCGTGGGTGACGACCAGCACCCCCCGCCCGTCGTCCGCCAGCTCCCGGAACAGGCCCAGCAACAGGGCCTCGCTCTCGGTGTCCAGGTTTCCGGTGGGTTCGTCGGCCAGCAACAGGGGCGGGTCGTTCACCAGCGCCCGGGCCAGCGCCACGCGCTGTTGTTCGCCCCCGGACAGCTCGCTCGGCCGGTGCTCGCACCGCTCTCCCAGCCCCACACGCTCCAGCAGACCGCGCGCCCGGGCCTCCGCGTCCCGGCGCCTGCCGGTGAACGGAAGCAGGACGTTGCGCAGCGCGCTGTGCTGCGGCAGCAGGTTGTAGGACTGGAAGACGAACCCCAGACGCCGGCGCCGCAGGTCCGCGAGTGCGTTGTCCGACAGGCCGTGGGTGCCGTGGCCCTCCAGTTCCACCCGGCCGGTGTCGGGTTTCGTCAGCAGCCCGAGGATGTGCAGGAGGGTGGACTTACCCGATCCCGAGTGTCCGACGAGCGCGGTGACACATCCCGGCGCGACTGCGAGATCGATGCCCTTGAGGACATCGACCCGCCGGCCGCGCAGCGTATAGGACTTGCCTACCCCACTCGCTGTCAGCAGTGTGTTCACGGAGGTTCTGCTCACTCTCTGTCTCAGGGGCCCTGCGAGGGCAGAGTTCCCAGCTTCCGGTCCAGTGCCTTGTCCAGCTCCCAGACCGCCCACGTCGTCTTGAGGTCGCAGCCCGGCTCGTCATCGGGTCGGTACAGGCCGGGAAGCCCTGGGCAGCCCCGGTGCGCCCGGAACTCACCGGCGAGTTGTCGCACCAGGGATGCGTCGGCACGGCCGCCGAGCAGCAGGTAGGCGCGGACGATCAGCGCGCGGTCGTAGACGCTCGCGCGGGATCCCGGATCGGCCGCCCATCGTCTGAGCACGTCCGCGGTCAGCCAGCCAGGTGTCCGATCGTCCTGGCCCGCCTGGTGCAGGCCGACGACCAGCGTGGCGGCCGACTGCGCGCCCTCCAGGTCGGCGACGCTCCAGCGCGGGACGGAGGGAACCGGTGTCGGTACGCCGGACTCCGTGCAGTCCCATGTCGCGCGCTGCCAGGCCACCACGTTGTCCGCGGTGACCGTGGTCGGCACAGTCGCCGGATCCCGGCACAGCGCGGCCTCCTGACGGGAGAAGGACTTGCCGCCGGCGCTGTGCCTGAGTGAGGCCAGGTCCAGCCGCGCGGCCCCGTCGCGGGGCGCGTCCTGGGAGTCGGCCTGCTCCTCGACCGCGGCCAGGAGATGTCCGTCCCGCACCGTCCATCCGCCCACACTCCGCAGTCGCTGCACGAACAGCGACGCGTCGGGCGTGCCCAGGTAGGAGGACGGGTCCCGCACTGTCCCGTCCGGCATGCGCTCCTGCTCAAGACGGCGGGTGACCGACGAGAACTCCCCCGTGGAGCTCCCGGTGGCGCGCAGGATGTGCACCAGGCTGTAGAGCTGGTCGTAGTCGAGGCTTCCGGCGTCGTGGGACAGGACCTGCCGCCATGTCGTCCGGTCCACCCGCGGTTTTCTGCCGGCCGACTCCTGGAGCAGTACGTAGTTGTACGTGTCCTCCAGCAGGTCGGCGCGTTCCTCGTCCGGCCGCTCGGTGAACCGGCTCGTGTCCGGAGCGGCCGGCGACGTCAGGGAAATGGGGACGGACCTGCCGAGCAGATGCAGGCAGCGGGCCAGGACCGCGGCCTCGTCCAGTTTCGGCCTGCCGTCCGCCAGCCGGTCCAGCCAGTCGGCGGTGGCCGCCTTGTCGGTGGCGGGAAGCTTCCCGAGAGTTCCGGTGGCTGCCTCCACCTCCAGCGCGGCCCAGGTGGCACCGAGGCGCCCTTGGTCGCTCTTCTCGCCGAGCGCGGGGTCCTCGTACCAGCCGCCGACGGTGCGCAGTTTCTCCACATCCTGTGTGTCGCGGCGCCCCAGCACCGCCACGACCCCGGCCCCGCGCAGCGGGACGAGCCAGTACCTCCCCCACAGCGCGGACGTCTTGAGCGCATCGGAGCGCAGCGCCGCGGCTGTGGTGGCTCCCACGGTGACCTTCGGCTGCGCGCCGGTCTCCGCCAGGATGCGCAGGGCGTAGGACTGGGCTTCGGTGCTGCCTCGCTCCTCCCTCAGGAAGGGGTGGTAGTAGAGGCCGTTGGTCTGGCTGACCAGGCTCTGGAAGTAGGCCGGTTCCCTGCTTTCCTGGCGGCTTCCCTGCGCGGTGCAGGACACGGCCGTCGTCAAGACGCAGGCCGCGGCGGCGGCCCACGCCGCTTTTCTCGCGACTCTCCTGGCGTGAAACATCCTCGTTCTCCCCCGTAAGAGAACTCTGCCCCCGCCGAGGAGGCGGGGGCTGAGACGTTCAGGTGGTGCGCGACATCAGGCGCGGATCAGGCGGCGCCCGCGGTGACGCACTTCTCCGTGAACTTGATGCGGCTGGTGATCTGGGCCGAGCCACAGGACTTCGTCGAGACGTACACGGTCAGCCGACTGGGCCTCATCTGCCCGTAGGTGTCCGCGATCCACTTGTGGCCGCCGTAGTTCTTCCAGCGGACCGTTCCCTGCGACTTGCTGTTCATCTTCAGCGACGCCTCGGGGTTCTTCGAGATCTTGATGGAGACGCTGACGCCGTGAGCGGTCAGGATGGCCCGGTTCTGGACCCACTGAGCGCTGTCGTGCTTCGTGCCCTTGTAGACCTTGGTGGACGCCTTCCAGTCGCAGGCCGTGGCGTACGAGCTGCAGTGCCAGGCGTTCACCTGCATCTTGTGACCCGGGATGCCCCAGGTACCCGAAGACGACGTGGCGTGCGCCGGCGCTGCCGCGAACAGCAGCGCCCCGGCGGCTATCGCAGCGGCACCACCAGACGCGAAGCGCGAGAGATTACGCATGGTTTCTCCCCGTAGAAGTGGAAACGCTTCCTTGACCGTGCGTCCGGTCCCGTCCGGTACCTGAGACGGCATCCGTACGCGCGTTCCACTGATTTCTACGGCTCTGGCCCCACCGGCCACCATCGCACCTTCGGGCATCCTGCCCTTCAGGGCTGCCTCAGGGCCCCTTCGAACAGCCTCGGAACACCGGCCCCAGAAGCTCGGGAGCAGCAGGTCAGCCCTGCTTCGCGCACGCCTTCTGCTTGGCCAGCCCCGACACGATCCCGGACATCTCACCGATGACGGCGTCCTTGTCCTTGATCCGCTCCGACATGGTGACCTCGGCCGCGGGGCTGCGCCCGTACGACAGAACCGTCTTCACCCCGCCGTGGGTCTTCTTGTCGTTCACGACCCAGCCGACCCCCTTCACCGACGTGCACGCGGCCGACTCCGGGACGTCCGAGATGTTCCCGCAGCGGAGAATCACATCGCCGTCCCCCCACACGGCCGTGCCCTTCTGGTCGGAGTCGGTGCGCCCGTGGCCGGCCAGTTTCTGCGGCGCCTTGCTCACCAGACCGGAGCAGCCGGCACTGTTGCCCCCCGGAGCTCCCGACACGTTGTAGGAACGCGAGGAGGTCCCGCACGCCGCGAGAGCGGCGGCACACACGGTGATCACACCGATCTGTGCCAGACGCCGGACAGAGGTCATCCCCATGAGTAATCCCTTGTCTAGATGGTGGAGTTGTGGGCCTTCGTCGGCCTGGGTCAGTCCTCGCGGACGCTGAGCAGGTCGCCGGGCTGGCAGTTCAGTTCGCGGCAGATCGCGGTGAGGGTGGAGAAGCGGATCGCCTTCGCCCGGTCGTTCTTCAGGACGGAGAGGTTGACCACCGTCACCTCGACCTTGGCCGCCAGTTCGGACAGGGTCATGCCGCGCTCGGCCAGGAGCCGGTCCAGGTGGACCTTGACCCGGTGTTCCTCGTCCGGCGGCATCAGACCAGCCCTTCGGTGTCGGCGCGGAGCTTCGTACCCCGCCGGAAGACCTCGCCCAGCGCCAGGATGAGGAAGGCGAGCAGGACGTACTCACCGGTGAAGGTGACCGAGAAGGGGACCTGATCGGCCATGGGAGTGCCGCTCACCAGTGCTTCCGTCGTGAGCGACGGCAGCACCGGGGAGAGGACGGCCTGCACCAGCACCGTGAGCCCTATGACGCTCAGCCGGCGGGCGTTCTTCGGTACGAAGACGTCCCCGTCCCGCAGCGTCCTGGTCATCTGGAGCAGGAGGATCAGGACGAGAAGCAGCAGCAGACTGCCGACGACATCCGGCAGCGCGAGCAACAGGCGCTGGCCGAGGTCGGGGTGGGCGAGGACGAGGTCGGCCCGATGGGTGCCGGTGAGGGTCATGCCGTGGCCCGCCACCGCGTCGGTCACGGTGCCCGGTACCCGGGTCGCGGTCTCGGGCGTGACCTCGCGGGTGTCCACGGGATCGATGAGACCGGCCACCCCGAGAGCCGGGATCAGCACCCCGAAGACGGCGTCGAGCAGAGCGGCCAGGCCCAGAGCCGCCTCCAGCAGTCGGCTGTCGGTCCGGTTCCACCAGGACTTCGTACCCACGGTTCCCCCTGTCGCACGCAGCGTGCATATCGCTTATCGATAGTATCGATAAGCGATATGCACGCTGTCAAGCCCGGGGTGTGGCGGCGGACGAGGCGGGTGCCGCGCGGACGACTCCGTCAGAACGGAGCGCCCGCGGCAACCGCCTCACCGCCGCACGCGAGGCCCCCGCGGCCTCGCGTGAGAAGAACCCCCGGACAGGGCGGGCGACCGAGATCCTCAGAGCCCCTCGGCGAGGCTGCCGTGATGGGCGTAGGCAAAGAGGGCCGCCTCCGTACGGCCGGTCACTTTGATCTTGACCATGAGGTTGGTCAGGTGTGCCTTGACGGTGCGTTCGGCTATGCCCAGTTGGCGGCTGATCTCGCGATTGTCCGCGGCGTGACTGAGCAGTACGAGAACTTGGCGTTCTCGGGGGGTGAGCGAGGGGATGGCATGAGGGTCCCCTGGAGCTGACGGAGTGGCCGGGGTGGAGCTCGAGTCCCCTTGTGGCCTCGGTACCTGATCGTCCTTCGCGAGGTAAGTCAAAGCGATGTTCTCCCCGTTGATCTCTGTGTGACCGCCTCAGCCGGTGTCCCCTTGAACCTCCTTACGCTGCTTGCATGCCGGAGTTCCGGTACTGGGCGGCGGTTGTGGTGGCACCGTGATCCGATCGGTCGGGTCGACGGTGTCGCAGATCTGCACTTCCCGCAGGGCGCACCTCCCTTCCGCTACGGCCGATAAGGGCCGTTTGGGCGGCGGCCGTCGAGGTCCGTCACCCACGCCCGGAGACGCGTCACAGCGAGAAGGAGTCAGTAGACGATGGACGTTACCTAAAGTAAAGGGAGTTGAGGCATTTTTGAGTTTGCATCGCACCGGGCGGGTGGTGACGGCGCCGACCCCGTCACCCTGGTACAGACCGGAGTCCGGTTCGTTCAGGGCGAGTTCACCGAACGCCGCAGGTCCGGCGCCACCGAAGGTGCCGGTGGCTCCGGTCCGCCTCCGGAGCATTTGCGACCGTTTACTATTGCACAGAAAAGTCGGCTCCAGCGACCCGGACCATTCGAGAACGGCACCCCTGAGCAGTCGGTTCACGCCATTCGCGGGCAGGTCGAGGAGCCTGCGCGGCGATCGGCAGGGACATGGCAACTGTCAACATGATCCTGCCCGGATCGCCAGGGAAGCGTCCGCCCGGCTCGGCCGAATCGGCACCGCGGCTCGGCCGGGACCGTGGAGCACACCGCCCTGGCAGAGGCGGTAACCACTCACCTGTGCACTCTCCCGCACAGCCGTGCAGGCATATGCGGGAGAATGGCCCGGTGACCTCAGCGACTCGACAGCCCGAGACCCCGGCCGCCGCCGTCCCGCCACGGCTGATCGCCACCGACCTGGACGGCACTCTGCTGCGCGACGACAAAACGGTGTCCCCCCGCACGGTGGCGGCCCTGGCCGCGGCCGAGGAGGCGGGTATCGAGGTCTTCTTCGTCACCGGCCGCCCCGCCCGCTGGATGGATGTCGTCAGCGACCATGTCCACGGCCACGGCCTGGCGATCTGCGGCAACGGCGCCGCCGTGGTCGACCTGCACGGCGGCCCCGGCGCCCACCGCTTCGTGAAGGTCCGCGAGCTGGCCCGGGAGAACGCCCTCGACGCCGTACGGCTGGTGCGCGAGGCGGCGCCCGGGACGGTGTACGCGATCGAGCAGACGTACGGCTTCTACCAGGAGCCGGCGTATCCGAAGCTGCACATGGAGATACCGGACACCCTCGCCCCCGCCGAGAAGCTCCTGGCGCCGGACGCCCTGGGGGCCGACGAGCCGGTGCTGAAGATCCTCGCGTTCCACGCCGAGCTGGACCCGGACGTCTTCCTGAACGTCGCCCGCCTCGCCCTCGGCGACCACGCGAACGTCACACGCTCCAGCCCCAGCGCCCTGCTGGAGATCAGCGGGCCCGGCGTCTCCAAGGCCAGCACGCTCGCCCTGTGCTGTGCGGAGCGCGGTATCGCTCCCGAGGAGGTCGTCGCCTTCGGGGACATGCCGAACGACGTCGAGATGCTCACCTGGGCGGGACAGTCGTACGCGATGGGCAACGCGCACCCCGACGTGCTCGCCGCGGCCTCCGGGCGGACCGTCGACAACAACGAGGACGGGGTGGCGGTCGTGATCGAGCGGATGTTGGCGGAGCGGCAGTAACGGCGGCCAGCAGCATCGGCGGCCGGTGGTAACGGGCGTCGGCCTGGCGCGTGCCCCTTACGCGAGCGGCACGTGCCCTAGCCGACGGAGACTCCCCGCTGTGCAAGCCAAGGCAGCGGATCGACCGCCGATCCCATGTCCGGGGTGACCCGTACCTCGAAGTGCAGGTGTGGGCCGGTGGAGTTGCCGGTCGTGCCGGACTGGGCGATCCACTGGCCGGTGGTCACGCGGTCCCCCTGGTCGACGGTGACGGCGGCGAGGTGGGCGTACTGCGTGTAGTAGCCGCCCGGGTGCTCGATGACGATCTCGATGCCGAAGGCGCCGCCGCAGGACACCCGTACCACCCGGCCCGCCCCGGCCGCCCGCACCGGCGTGCCGATGGGCACCGCGAAGTCCTGGCCGGTGTGCCGGTTCGCCCAGCGGGAGCCGCCGCTGCCGAAGCCCGCGGACAGGTCGACGGGCTCCACCGGCGCGACCCACGGGGCGGTGACCCGGTCCGGCGGCTGGTCGAGGCGGACCGCGCCCCGGCAACTGCCCGCCGCGACCGAGGCGTCCGCCTGGCCCTGCAACTGGCCGCGCGCCTCGTCGAGTCTGCGCTGAATGCCCTGCTTCAGCTCGGCGAGTTCGGCGTTCCGCTTCTCCAGCGTCCGCCACGCCGACGCGGCCTTCGCCTCGTCACCGGCGAGCCGTACCTCGGCCCGGTGACTCCTGCCGATCGCGTTGCCGACGGCCAGATCCGCCTGGGAGAAGACATGCTGATCGCGCATCAGGTCCTCGGGGCTGTCCGCGAGGATGATCCGGGCCGCCATCGGGATACCGCCGCCGCTGCGGTACTGGGCGCGGGCGATCCGGCCCAGGTCCTCGTGCAGCCGTGCGATCTCCCGCCGTTCGCCATCCAGTTGGGCCTCGACCTGCTGGGCGCGGGCCCGTTGCGCGTCGGCCTCCCGCCGCCCGGCCTCGTACCGCTGGGTCGCCAGGGCCGCGTCCTGGTACAGCCGCGCCACCTGCGCGCTAATGCCCGCGGCGGGCTGATCGTCGTCACCGGGGCGGGCCGCCAGAACGGCGAGCGCGCACAGCAACACCGGAACGAGCAGTGGACGACGGCGAGATGAGCGCATGTCAGCGATCGTGACCCGCGCGCGGGACGAAGGCCCTGTTCAAGTCGTACGCATGGGGGACGCGCTGCTGCGAACGGCTCAGCGGAGGGCCGTGCTGACCGGTTCAGTGGGGCTCAGTGGGGTGCCTGCCACACCACCGTCGTACCGCCGCCGTCCGCGCCGATGCCCGGCCCGTACCAGCTGTCGCCGCCCAGGGATTCGGCCCGGCGCTTGAGGTTCTTCAGGCCGCTGCGCCGACCGCCCGCCGGGATGCCGACGCCGTCGTCCGCGACGGTGAGCCGTACGCCGGGCCGGCCGTCCGGCAGGGTCGCGGTCGCGTCGACGACGACCTCGATGCGCGCCGCCGCCGCGTGCCGGAACGCGTTGGAGAGGGCCTCGCGCAGGGCAGCGATGAGGTTCTTGCCGGTGAGGTCGCCGACCGTCGTGTCGACCACGCCGACGAAACGGTGCCCGGGCTTGAAACCGAGCGGCACGGCCGCCATGTTGATCTCCCGCAGCACTCGCGTACGCAGCCCGGAGGGCGCCTCGGCGGGACCCTGCTGGAGCGCGAAGATCGCGGTGCGGATCTCCTGGATGGTGACGTCGAGTTCGTCGACGGCGTTGCCCACACCGCGCCGCACCTCGGGGACGAGCGACCCGCGCTGGGCGCCCTCCAGCAGCATCCCGGTGGCGAACAGCCGCTGGATGACCAGGTCGTGCAGGTCACGGGCGATCCGGTCGCGGTCCTCGTACACCGCGAGCCGCTCCCGGTCGCGCTGCGCCTCGGCCATCATCAGCGCGAGCGCTGCCTGCGAGGCGAACTGGATCGCAAGCGTGCGCTCGTCCTCCCTGAACGGCCGCTCGCCCCGCGCGCGGGGTGTGACCAGGGCCCCCATGACCCGCCCGCCGCTCTGCAGGGGCAGCGCCATGATCGGCCCGTACGCGCGCGCGAGGGCGCTGAGCATCCGGGGATCGGTGGCCGCGTCCGCCACGAACACCGGGCGTCCGTCGAGGAGTTGCGCCACGATCTCGCTGTCCGGCGCGACGACCCTGCCGAGCTGGTCCGACGGCTGTTCCGAGGACACGGCGACGATCTCCATGCCGCCCTCGGCGGCAGGCAGCAGCACGATCCCGGCCGCCGAACCGGAGAGCCGGCGGGCCCGTTCCGCGACGACCTGCAGCGCGTCCTCGGCGTCCCCGCCGGACAACAGGGCGGTCGTGACGGCCACCGACCCGTCGATCCACCGCTCGCGCTGCTTGGCGGCCTCGTACAACCGGGCGTTGCCGATGGCGATACCCGCCTCGGTCGCCAGCACCCGGACCATGTTGACGTCGTAGTCGTTAAAGGGGTCCCCGCCGCGTTTCTCGCCCAGATAGAGGTTCCCGAAGACCTCCCCCGAGACGCGGACGGGAACTCCGAGAAAGCCACGCATCCGCGGATGGTGCTCGGGGAATCCACAGGACCGCGGGTCCTCGGTCACATCCGCCAGCCGCACCGGCTCCGACTCCCGGATGAGCGCGCCGAGCAGCCCCTTGTGCCCGTCGGGAAACCGCCCGATGCGGCGCGCGGTACCCGCGTCGACCCCGTGGAAGACGAAGTCGGCGAGCGCGTCGCCGTCCTCGTCCACGACACCGATCCCCGCGTAGCGGGCGTCCGTCAGCGTGGCCGCCGCCTCACAGATCCGCTCCAGCGTGGAGTGCAGTTCGAGCCCGCTCCCCACGGACCGCATCGCCTCCAGCAACTGCGGCACACGGACGGCCAGTTCGGCCGAGAGTCCCGGAGTGGGCGGCGGCGGGGGACCGGGACGCGCGGCGGCTGACATACACCGAGCCTAATTAGTCCCGTTTGTCACGGAAAGTCGAGAAGCTCGGCCGCCAGACTCCCTACCCGGCCGCCACCAACAACTCCGACTCCGCCTCCCGCTCCGCCATCCCCCGCAACGGCCCCTCCACCGAGGCCAGTTCGGCGTACGGCCCCCGCTGCACCACCCGTCCCTCGTCCAGCACGATCACCTCGTCCACGTCCTCCAGGCCCGCGAGCCGGTGCGTGATGAGCAGTGTCGTACGGCCTTCCGTGGCGGCCAGCAGATCGGCGGTGAGCGCGTCGGCGGTGGCCAGGTCCAGGTGTTCGGCGGGCTCGTCGAGCACGAGGACCGGGAAGTCGGCGAGCAGCGCGCGGGCGAGCGCCAGCCGCTGCCGCTGACCGCCGGAGAGCCGCGCCCCGTGCTCACCGACCAGCGTGTCCAGGCCCTCGGGCAGCCCGCCGGCCCAGTCGAGCAGCCGAGCCCGGCCCAACGCGGCCCGCAGTTCGTCCTCGGTCGCGTCCTTCTTCGCGAGGAGCAGGTTCTCCCGCACCGAACTGTCGAAGAGGTGCGCGTCCTGGGCACAGAGCCCGACGAGCCGTCGTACGTCGTCGCCGTCCAGGGCGTACGCGTCCACACCGGCCAGCGTGTACGAACCCGCGTCCGCGTCGAGGAAGCGCAGCAGCACCTGCGCCAGCGTCGTCTTGCCGGACCCGGAGGTGCCGACGACGGCGACCCGGCGGCCCTTCTCCAACGTCAGGTCGAGCCCGGTGAGCGCGTCCCGGTCCTGGCCGGAGTGCCGGGCCGCCAGTCCCTGTACGACGAGCGGGAAGGGTGTCGCGGGCGCCTGGCGGGGCCGCACCGGTTCCCGTACGGGCTCGGGGGCGTCCAGCACCTCGTACACGCGCTCGGCGCTCTTGCGGACCCGCTGCCGGTACTGCACGGCGAGGGGCAGTCCGAGGACGGCCTCGAAGGCGGCGAGCGGGGTGAGGACGACGACGGCCGTCAGGACACCGCTGAGCCGTCCCGCTGCGACGGCCTGGGCGGCCACGAGGGCGGTGGCGGCGACGGTCAGGCCGGAGATCAGCGCGGTGAGGCCGTCGCCGAGCGCGGTGGCGGTGGCGGCGCGGGAGGCGATCCGGGTGAGTGCGCTGTCGGCCCGCTTGGCCTCCGCCGTACGGGCGGGCAGCGCACCGGCCACCGTCAACTCGGCCGTTCCGGTGAGTAGTTCGGTCACGCGGGTGGCGAGCACCCCACGGGCGGGGGCCAGCCGCCGTTCGGCACGGCGGGCCACGGCGCCGGTGACGAGGGGGACACCGACGCCGGCCGCGAGGAGACCGACCGCGAGGGCGGCACCGGCCTCGGGCAGCAGCCAGGCGGTGAAGCCGACCGTCGCCGCGGAGACGGTGACCGCGACCCCGGCGGGCAGCAGCCAGCGCAACCAGTAGTCCTGGAGCGCGTCCACGTCGGCGACGAGCCGGGAGAGCAGGTCACCGCGCCGGGTGTCGCGCAGCCCGGCGGGCGCCAGCCGTTCAAGGCGCCGGTAGACGGCGACCCGGGTGTCGGCCAGCATCCGCAGCACCGCGTCGTGCGACACGAGCCGCTCCGCGTACCGGAACACGGCCCGCCCGATCCCGAAGGCCCGGGTCGCCGTCACCGCCACCATCAGATACAGCACGGGCGGCTGCTGCGAGGCCCGCGAGATCAGCCATCCCGAGGTGCCCATCAGCCCAACAGCACTGCCCAGCGCGAGACTTCCGAGCAGCAGCGCCAGGGCGAGGCGTCCGCGCCGGGCACCGGACATGGCACGGACCCGGGAGAGGACACCACCCGCGTGCGCCGCGAGCCTTGTCTCGGGTTCGTCGGGAGCCACGAAACTCACCGGCGTCTCCGACGAGGCCGGGCTCGGATCGGCGAGCGCAGGCGTGGCCTCCGCGTGCATCGCGGCCACGCCCTCCGTCACCCGCACCACCCGGTCGGCCACCGCCAGCAGGGCCGGCCGGTGCACCACGAGCAGCACAGTCCGCCCGACCGCCAACCGCCGTACCGCTTCGACCACTTCGGCCTCGGTCGCTCCGTCCAGCGCGGCTGTCGGCTCGTCGAGGAGCAGCACCGGCCGGTCGGCGAGGAAAGCCCGGGCGAGCGCGAGCCGCTGCCGCTGCCCGGCGGACAGCCCGGCCCCGTCCTCGCCGAGCACGCTCCCGATGCCCTCGGGCAGCGCGTCCACGAAGTCCAGGGCGCCCGCATCGGCCAACGCCCGCCGTACTGCGGTGTCGTCGGCGTCGGGCCGGGCGAGCCGCACGTTCTCGGCGATCGTCCCGGCGTACAACTGCGGCCGTTGCGGTACCCAGGCGATCCGCGACCGCCACCGCTCCAGGTCGACGTCGGCGAGATCGACTCCCCCGACGCGCACCCGGCCCTCAGCGGGCCGGACGAATCCCAACAGGGCGTTCAGCAGAGTGGACTTGCCCGAGCCGCTCGGTCCGACGAGGGCGACCGTCTCGCCGGGGTCCACGGCGAAGGAGACGTCCGACACGGCGTCTGCGGACCGCCCGGGATACCGGACCGTCACGCCCTCGAAGGCCAGGGCGTCGGAGGGGACTTCGGCGGTGCCTGTAGCCGGTACCGGTGTCTCCAGTACCGAGAAAATCTCTTCGGCCGCCGCGAGGCCCTCCGCCGCCGCGTGGTACTGCGCGCCCACCTGACGCAGCGGCAGGTACGCCTCGGGGGCCAGGACGAGGACGACGAGACCGATGTAGAGGTCCATGTCGCCGTGGACGAGGCGCATGCCGATCGTCACGGCGACCAGGGCCACGGAGAGGGTGGCGAGCAGTTCCAGGGCGAAGGAGGAGACGAAGGCGATCCGCAGGGTCCGCATGGTCGCCTGGCGGTACTCGCCGGTGATGCGCCGGATCGAGTCCGCCTGTGCCTTGGCCCGGCCGAACACCTTCAGGGTCGGCAGTCCCGCGACCACGTCCAGGAAGTGCCCGGAGAGCCGCGACAGCAACTGCCACTGCCGGTCCATCCGGGACTGCGTGGCCCAGCCGATCATCACCATGAAGAGCGGGATGAGCGGCAGCGTGCCGACAATGATCGCCGCCGAGACCCAGTCCTCGGTGACGATCCGGGCCAGCACCGCCACCGGGACGACGATCGCGAGGCCCAACTGCGGGAGATAGCGCGAGAAGTAGTCGTCGAGGGCGTCGACACCCCGGGTGGCGAGGGCGACCAGCGAACCCGTCCGCTGCCCGCTCAGCCAGCCAGGGCCCAACTCCACGGACCGCTCCAGCAGCCGTCGCCGTAGCTCCGACTTCACGGAGGCGCTGGCTCGGTGAGCGGCGAGTTCGGTGAGCCAGGAGACGAGGGCGCGGCCGACGGCGACCGACGCCAACAGCAGCAGGGGAGTGCCGAGTTCACCGACGGACATCCGGTGCTGGAAGGCACCGACCACTACCTCCGCGATGAGCATCGCCTGCGCGATGACCAGCAGCGCCCCGACGACACCCAGACCGACGACCGCCACCATGAACAGCCGGGTGGCACGGGCGTATCGGAGTAGCCGTGGGTCGATTGGTTTCACGTGAAACACACCCTCTTCTCGGGAGGTCCCGACTTCTCAACGGGGCCCAAGGGGGCATGTTTCACGTGAAACATGCCCCAAGTCGGACTCGGCGCTCAGACTCAGTGCGCCGCTTCGGCGATGTGCTGCGTGCCGATCCGCTTGCGGAACACCCAGTACGTCCAGCCCTGGTAGAGCAGCACGATCGGCGTGGCGATCCCCGCACACCAGGTCATGATCCTCAGGGTGTACGGGCTCGACGAGGCGTTGGTGACCGTGAGGCTCCAGTCCGGGTTGAGCGAGGACGGCATGACGTTCGGGAAGAGCGACAGGAAGAGCATCGCGACGGCGGCCACGATGGTGACGCCCGAGAACGCGAACGACCAGCCCTCACGCCCGAGTTGGATCGCCCCCAGCGCCGCGACCAGTGCGACGACGGCCACGATCAACGCGACCAGACTCTTGCCGTCACCGCTGTCGACCTGGGTCCAGATCAGGAACGCCAGCGCCAACAGGGCGGTGACGAGCCCGACTTGAAGGGCCAGCTTCCGCGCCCGCACCCGGATGTCCCCGACCGTCTTGAGCGCCGTGAACACCGCGCCGTGGAAGGTGAAGAGGGTCAAGGTGACCAGGCCGCCGAGGATGGCGTACGGGTTGAGCAGGTCCCAGAAGTTGCCTACGTACTCGAAGTTCTTGTCGATCTTCACGCCCCGCACGATGTTGCCGAAGGCCACACCCCACAAGAAGGCGGGGAGCAGCGAGGTCCAGAAGATGGCCGTCTCCCAGTTGCGCTGCCAGTTCTCCTCCGGCCGCTTGGCCCGGTACTCGAAGGCGACGCCTCGGACGATCAGGCAGACCAGGATGATCAGCAGGGCGAGGTAGAAGCCGGAGAAGAGGGTGGCGTACCACTCGGGGAAGGCGGCGAAGGTCGCGCCGCCGGCGGTGAGCAGCCAGACCTCGTTGCCGTCCCAGACCGGGCCGATCGTGTTGATCAGGACCCGCTTCTCGGTGCGGTTCCGGGCGAGCAGCTTGGTGAGGATGCCGACCCCGAAGTCGAAGCCCTCCAGGAAGAAGTAGCCGGTCCACAGGACGGCGATGAGGACGAACCAGACGTCGTGCAGTTCCATGACAGTTGCAGCTCCCTCGGCCTAGTACGAGAAGGCCATCGGCTTGTCGGCGTCCTGGGAGTCGCCGCCGATCTTCGTGGGCGGGTTGAGGTCGGCCTCGGTGAGTTCGGGCGGGCCGGCCTTGACGTACTTCGCGAGCAGCTTGACCTCGATGACGGCGAGGACGGCGTAGAGCGAGGTGAAGACGATCATCGAGGTGAGGACCTCGCCCTGGGAGACGCTGGGGGAGACGGCGTCGCGGGTCTGGAAGAGGCCGTAGACGACCCAGGGCTGGCGGCCCATCTCGGTGAAGATCCAGCCCCAGGAGTTGGCGATGAGGGGGAAGCCGAGGGTCCAGATGGACACCAGCCAGTAGAGCTTGGTGAGTTTCGGGCCGAGGGTCTTGTTCTTGAAGAGGACGACGTTCGGCACTTCGTCGTCACCGACCCGCAGGTGCGGGGCCAGCATGAACTTCTTGCGGGTCAGCCAGAGTCCGGCCAGGCCGATGGCGAAGGACGCCATCCCGAAGCCGATCATCCAGCGGAACGCCCAGAAGGTGACGGGGATGATGGGCCGGTAGTCGCCGGGACCGTACTTGGCCTGCTCGGCCTTGTTGGTGTCGTTGATGCCGGGGACGTACGAGCTGAAGTCGTCGTCGGCGAGGAAGGACAGTATCCCGGGGATGGACAGCTCGACGCTGTTGTGGCCCTTGCTGACGTCGCCGTAGGCGAAGATCGAGAACGGCGCCGAGTCCTGGCCGTCCCACAGCGCCTCGGCGGCGGCCATCTTCATGGGCTGCTGCTTGAACATGACCTTGCCGAGGGTGTCACCGCTGACCGCGGTGAGCAGGCCGGCGATGGCGACGGTGACCAGGCCCAGCCGCAGCGAGCTCTTCATCACCGCGATGTGCTTCTTGCGGAACAGGTGGAAGGCCGCGATGCCGACCATGAACGCGCCGCCGGTCAGGAAGGACGCGGAGAGCGTGTGGAAGGCCTGCGCGAGGGCGGTGTTCTGGGTCAGCACGTGCCAGAAGTCGGTGAGTTCGGCACGGCCCTTCGCCTTGTTGATCCGGTAGCCGACGGGGTGCTGCATCCACGAGTTGGCCGCGAGGATGAAGTACGCCGACAGGATCGTGCCGATCGAGACCATCCAGATGCAGGCCAGGTGGATCCGCTTGGGCAGCTTGTCCCAGCCGAAGATCCACAGCCCGATGAAGGTGGACTCGAAGAAGAACGCGATCAGCGCCTCGAAGGCGAGCGGGGCACCGAAGATGTCACCGACGAACCGCGAGTAGGCGGACCAGTTCATGCCGAACTGGAACTCCTGCACGATGCCCGTGACGACACCCATGGCGATGTTGATCAGGAAGAGCTTGCCCCAGAACTTGGTGGCCCTGAGGTACTTCTCCTTCTCCGTGCGCACCCACGCGGTCTGCAAGCCGGCCGTGAGAGCGGCGAGCGAGATCGTCAGGGGGACGAACAGGAAGTGGTAGACGGTGGTGATGCCGAACTGCCATCGCGCCAGTGTCTCCGGCGCCAGAGCCAATTCCACGTCGTCAGTCTCCTTACGTCGCCGTGGTACAGCGGCAGTTTGCCCCTTTTGTCGCACACATCATGGGACGAACCGGGACACGCTTGTGAACGCGTTCACATTCACAAGCTATTATGACGTACGGATTTTCGGCAGCGGAAGGGGGGTACCGTCCGGAAGCCCATTACGGAGGGGGGTCCCCCTGAGGCAACCCCCCTGACGTCACTCGTTACGAACCCTCACGTCGGCGGGAGTGACGAACCACACCGCCGGCGAACGCCGGAGCAGCTTCATGGCGAACGCCGGAGCAGCTCCGCGGCGACGGCTAGAGCTCCTTGCGGAACCCCTCCGCCACCTTCAGGAAGATGTCGTTGCCCTCGGTCTCCCCGATCGTGATCCGCACGCCCTCGCCCGCGAACGGCCGCACCACCACGCCCGCCTGGTCGCAGGCCGCCGCGAAGTCGAGCGTGCGCTCCCCCAGCCGTAGCCACACGAAGTTGGCCTGGGTCTCCGGGACCGTCCAGCCCTGGGCGCGCAGCGTGTCGGCCACGCGGGTACGCTCGCCGACCAACGAGCCGACGCGGCCCAGCAATTCGTCCTCGGCGCGCAGCGAGGCGATCGCCGCGTCCTGCGCGAGCTGGCTCACACCGAAGGGCACCGCCGTCTTACGCAGCGCCGCCGCCACCGGCTCGTGGGCGATCGCGAAACCGACCCGCAGCCCGGCGAGGCCGTACGCCTTGGAGAAGGTCCGCAGGACGCAGACGTTCGGCCGGTCGCGGTAGAGCTGGACGCCGTCCGGCACGTCCATGTCACGGATGAACTCGCGGTAGGCCTCGTCCAGGACGACGAGCACATCGCCGGGCACCCGGTCCAGGAAGCGCTCCAGCTCGGCCCGGCGGACGACCGTGCCCGTGGGGTTGTTGGGGTTGCAGACGAAGATCAGCCGGGTCCGGTCGGTGATGGCGTCGGCCATCGCGTCCAGGTCATGCACGTCGCCCGGGGTCAGCGGCACCTGCACCGGCGTGGCACCGCTGATCCGCGTGATGATCGGGTACGCCTCGAAGGAGCGCCAGGCGTACATGACCTCGTCGCCGGGGCCGGCGGTCGCCTGGATCAACTGCTGGGCGACGCCGACCGAGCCGGTGCCGGTGGCCAGGTGGGAGACGGGGACGCCGAACCGTTCCGCCAGCTCGTTCATCAGGCCGGTGCACGCCATGTCGGGGTACCGGTTGAAGTTCAGGGCCGCCGCGGTGACGCTCTCCATCACGCCGGGGAGCGGGGGATACGGGTTCTCGTTGGAGGACAGCTTGTAGGCCACCGGACCGTCCGCCGAGGCAGGCTTGCCCGGCTTGTAGGTGGGGATACCCTCCAGCTCGGCGCGCAGCTTCGGGCTCGTCTCGCTCACCGCAGTCCTCCTTGTGACCACCACCGGCACCACCGGCTATCAATACTGCTCACCTTATGAGGATTCGGGGGCGGGGCGTACAGATCCCGTGCGCCTGAACAACCTCGGGTGTCCGCGTGAGCAGCTTCCGGCGTCCGCGTGAGCAGTCGCCCGGTGTCTGTCGGGAGTCCGTCGGGATCGCCCCACGCGTCACATCCGCATCAGGGGCAACACCGTACGAAGGCGCACGAACCGGGGGCGCGCTGTACATATATCTATGCGCTGGTAGCTCGCGCCGTGGCGCGCATCCCTCGTACAGGTGAGTTGAGACCTCTTCGAAACATGGGGGGCTTGGCAGGCCCATGCGCGCCGACAAGTCACGTAATGCCATTGCATCGTTTAACTGACTTTGTTTCTAAGGTAGTTGACCCCTTCTGACCTTGCAGAAACGTGCCTGTCAACGCGTGCATATGCGTCCGCACTACCCCACCGCATGAGCCCTACTATCGGCTCGCCATGACAGCAGCAGGGAAGCACCAGGTGAGCCGCGCGGAAACCTCTCGTCGAGGAAGCCGGCCGGGCCGGGCGGGAATCAGAGACGTGGCCGCCGCGGCCGGAGTCTCCATCACGACCGTCTCCGACGCCCTCAACGGCAAGGGCCGGCTCCCGGACGCCACCCGACGCCATGTCCGCGAAGTCGCCGACCGGCTGGGCTATCGGCCCTCAGCGGCG
This sequence comes from Streptomyces prunicolor NBRC 13075, assembly GCF_000367365.1. Taxonomy (GTDB): domain Bacteria; phylum Actinomycetota; class Actinomycetes; order Streptomycetales; family Streptomycetaceae; genus Streptomyces; species Streptomyces prunicolor. The sequence continues at coordinate 168,675 of NZ_BARF01000002.1, forward strand.
GCTCGCACACTCCGTACCGGCAAGTCGGGCCTCATCGGCCTGACCGTGACGACGTACGGGGATGAACCTTTCACCTTCACCGAGTTCGCGTACTTCGCCGAGATGGCGCGCGCCGCCACCTCGGCCGCGCTCGCCCGCGGCTACGCCCTCGTGATCCTCCCGGCGACCTCGCGCCACGACGTGTGGTCGAACGTCGCCCTGGACGGCACGGTCGTCATCGACCCGTCCGACCAGGACCCGGTGGTCAGCGAGCTGGTCCGGCAGGGTTTACCGGTCGTCTCCGACGGCCGCCCGGCCGGCTCGCTCCCGGTGACCGCCTGGGTCGACAACGATCACGAGGCCGCGGTCCTGGGCATCCTGGACCACCTGGCCGACGCCGGCGCCCGCCGGATCGGCCTGCTCACGGGCACGAGCACGGACACGTACACGCATCTCTCGACGACCGCATACCTGCGTTGGTGTGAGCGGGTGGGCCAGGATCCGGTGTACGAGTCGTATCCGGCGCACGATCCGTGCGCGGGGGCCGTCGCCGCCGATCGGTTGCTCGCCCGGCCCGACCGGCCGGACGCGGTCTACGGCCTGTTCGATCCCAACGGCACGGATCTGTTGGCGGCGGCCCGTCGTTACGGGATGCGGGTGCCGGAGGATCTGCTGCTCGTGTGCTGCAGCGAGTCCACGGTGTACGCGAACACCGAGCCGCCGGTCACGACGCTGTCGCTGAAGCCGCGGCGGATCGGTACGGCGGTGGTGCAGCTCCTCATCGACGCGATCGAGGGGGTTGAATCCGACCTGCCGATCGAGCAGGTGATACCGACGGAGCTGATCGTGCGGACGTCGTCCCAGCGGCGTCCGCCTCGGACGACGGTGAGTCCGCCTCGGTCGCCTGAGGGGAAGTAGGGGCGGGGGCCCCGGGGGTCCGGGGGCGGGAGGCGTTGCCGGTTGCCTCTTTCCCCTCCGGCGGGTGCGGGGTCGTTGCCGGTGCGCTCTCTCCTCTCGGGCGGGGCGAGGGGTGGGGGTGTCCGGGCTCGGCTGGGTGCCGGGGGCGGGCGAAGGTGGGGGCGGGTTCGCTTCGGGTGCCGTGACGAGGTTGGCGCGGTGCCGAGCAGGTTTCGGGGTGGGGGGCCGACGGGGCGGTGTACGGACTCCCACCGGGTGCCGGTGGTCGGGCGGGTGTCGGTGGTCGGGCAGGGGTCGGGATCGAGTTCAGGATCGGGATCGGGATCGGGGTTGCTCCGGGTATCCGTGAGGTTCGGTGCCGGGGCGCTCGTCCGGTACGACCCCTGGGGTCGGCTTGCGTCGAGACTCCCCCGGGTGACCGTCAGGCGCGGGAACGGTGCTGGGGCTTACCTCGATTGACCGCCGGCGGCAGGAACCGTGCCAGGACTTCCCTCGGGGCGTGGTGGCGGGCGAGGCGGTGCTCGGACTCCCACCGGGTACCGCGGTCCGGCGGGGCAGGGGCCCGGACTTGCGCCCTCTTCCCGTGGGGAGCCGGTCCGTGTTGGGGCTCACGCCGGGGCCCGTGGTGGGCGGGACGGTGCCCGAACTCCCGCCCACCGTCCCAGTTCCGGCCCAGGCCGGGCTCTGCGTACGCGCCGCGTGCCACGAGCGCGGCCGGGGCAGTGCCGCCAGGCCCCATGGGGGTGGCCGGGGCGGTACTGGGGACTTTGGGGACTCTCCTCGGCACACAGCCCGTACAGGCACCCCTCAGACGCCTGTTTCGGGCCGACCCCGGCGCCGGGACTCCCACCTGGCACCGGGGTCGGCAGGACGAGCGGCGTGGCTCCGGCACCACCAGGGGGCGACCGGCGCCGGAGCCACGCAGGCGGTCAGTACCGGCGCCGGCGCCGCACAGAGCGGACTACGGAACGGCACCCTCGTGGGGCAGGAGCGCACCGTGGGGCAGGAGCGCACCGTGGGCGGGGACAGAGCGACCGGCACCAGACCAGGCACGGCAGTCACCGGCCCCGACCCGGAACAGGCACCCCCGTACCCGCCACCCCGCACCCCGCACCCCGCACCCCGCACCCACGCCGAGGCGAGCAACCAAGCAACCAACATCGCTACCGAGGTGACCACCCGGCACCACCCCCGGACAGGCACCCCGCACCCCCACCGGACAGCCGCTCCACCCCAGCCCACCCCGGACGCCCCACCCCAGCCGCCCCACCCACCGGCGAATTCCAGCCGCCCTCACGGCGCGAACCAACCCCCGTCAAGCAGACGGTGAGTGGGCGAAGCCCGGCCCAATCGGGGCGAAAGCCGCGGTGGAGTGGGGTCCTGCTCCGATTCACCACCCCTGGGTCATCACATGGCGCGATCCGCATTCCTATGATGGGCCCACGACACCGCGGGCCGCTGCGACCAGGCAGTCCGACGCGGTGCAGCTGCGGCGCGATGGTGGAGGGGTCGATGACTCAGGGGGCCGGTCAGGGACCCGAGATGGAGCGGACGGCGACGTTGCGCGACTTCCGGGTACCCGCGTACGTCCACGAGACCGGTCCGTACGCCGACAGCGCGCAGCCCGGCGAGGCCGTACGACCTGACGAGGAGGCCTTTGAGGAGGCCTTCGACGAGGTCTATCCGGAGGGCTACACACCCACGCAGCGCGACCTGCCCGTCATCCGTCGGGGTGACACGGTTCAGGTCGCGGTGGACCCGGCGTCGGTGGCGACTCCGCAGCCGACGGAGGGCCCCGGTCCGCTGTTCGTCGTAGGGGATGTGCACGGCTACCTGGACGAACTGGTGGCCGCGCTGCGGGAGAAGGGCCTGATCGACGCGGCCGGCAGCTGGTGCGCGGGCACCGCGCGGCTCTGGTTCCTCGGCGACTTCACCGACCGCGGGCCCGACGGCATCGGCGTCATCGACCTGGTGATGCGGCTGTCCGCCGAGGCCGCCGCGGCCGGCGGCTACTGCAAGGCGCTCATGGGCAACCACGAGCTGCTCCTGCTCGGCGCCAAGCGGTTCGGCGACACCCCCGTCAACTCCGGCGCGGGCACCGCCACCTTCCAGGCGGCCTGGCTGCTGAACGGCGGCCAGAAGACCGACATGGACCGCCTCCAGGACGTCCACCTGCAGTGGATGGCCCGCCTGGACGCCATGGAGCAGGTCGACGGGCACCTGCTCGTCCACTCCGACACCACCGCGTACCTCGACTACGGCGACTCGATCGAGGCCGTCAACGACAACGTCCGCGAGACCCTCACGCGCAACGACGCGGACGAGGTCTGGGACGTGTTCCGCAAGCTCACCAAGCGCTTCTCCTTCCGCGACGAGGGCGGCGCCGAACATGTCCGCTCCCTGCTCGACATGTACGGCGGGACCCGGATCGTGCACGGCCACAGCCCGATTCCCTATCTCCTGGGCGACGTGGGCTCCGAGGACGGCGAGGATTCCGCGGGTCCCGTGGTCGAGGGACCGCACGTCTACGCCGAAGGACTGGCCATCGCGATGGACGGCGGGGTGACCATGGCCGGAAAACTGCTGGTCCAGCAACTGCCGCTGGATATCTGAGCGTTTAACGGGCAGACGTCCCCCCCTCGGAGGACCGGCCGACGACATCGCTGGCCAGGGGCCAATTTCTGGAAACCCCCTGTCACCGTGTGCCGTCGCCGCTCTACCATCGGCTTATCCGTAGCAGGCTCCCCTCCGTTTCTGCCCGACGGCTCGTTGGCATGCGAGCCCCAAGCCCTACGGAGCATCGGGGGATGCACATGAACAGCGTTCCGCAGCACCTGCACAGCGAGGACCGCCAGGAGTACGAGCGGATCCTCGACGAGGCGCTGCGCTCCGCCCCTACCCGCCCGGAACTGGCCGCAGTCGGTAAGCGGCTCAACCCCGAACAGCTGCGCACCATGGCGCTGAACGCCACCGCACTCATCACGGCGGCCGCGGCGACCGAGTACCAGCACTACGTGAAGGTCCGCGAGGAACTGCGCCAGCCGGCGTCGTCCACCCCGTCGACCGTCCACGAGACCGGCTCCGCGGAGCCGGTCGGCGTGGGCGCGATGGGGCTCGCCACCACCCTGGGGGAAGCGGCCGAGGGTGCGGGCGCCATCGCCGTCGCCGCCGTCCTCACCCCAGTCCTCGCCGGCACGGCCGCGGCGATCTTCCTGCTCGTGGGCTACATCCTCAAGATGCTCACCCCCGAACCGGCGTTCGCCCAGACCATGCTCACCGCCGGCTGGGTGTTCGGCGCGATGACCGCCGCGGCGATCCTCGTCGCCGCCATCGGCCTGCTGCTCACCGCCCTGCGCAACAGGCCCTCGCCCGACACCGGCCCCTACGGCGAGGCGGGCGGCGAAGTGGCCCGCGCCAGGGATGCCTGGCACGACGCCCTCCTGGAACGCGGCATCCTGCCGTTCCTCCAGGACGCGCTCGCGGCTCCGGGGACGGCACCGGTACGCCGTACGACACCTCCGGGACCGAGTCGCATGCCGCACCTCGGCTACGACCGCCCGGGCTTCTCCAGCCCCGACGACGGCCCGGAACCGGGCCACCGCCCGAGCTTCAGCAGCCCGGACTTCAGCAGCCCGGACTTCGGGGGGCCCGAACACCAGCCGGAGTAGCCCCTCGGCTTGCGCCCCCAACCAGGGGAGCGCAAGCCGAACGCCGGGTCACGGGGACACAGGGGCGGCCGAGTGACGCGCGTCGAACGGCAACTCCCCTCAGGAAGCCTTGCCGGGAAGGTCGATGATCGCGATGCTCGCGGTCTGGGCAACAGCCAGTCGGTTGCCGTCCGGATGCAGGGCCGCGACGGGCGTCGGGATGTGGGTGATTCCGTAACTCCCCTCCCTGCTGGGCACCTCCACAGCCGGCCACTCCGCCAGCGACACCCCCGTCGTGACGTCGATCAGCCGGGGATGCCCGTACAGCGAGACGAGCGTGTCACCCCGCGGGATCAGCGTGCCGATGTGAAAGTCGACCCTGTTGCGATGGACCCACCGCTTCTCGGAGAGCGACCACACGCCCAACTGCCGCTTGCCCAGGCCTTCGGTCTCCGCGCTCTCCTCCTCGTCGACGAACTCCTCCCCGGTCGCCACCGCCACCCGGTCACCGTCGAGCCAGCAGGCCGAGATCACCTCGGAACTGTTGGCCGGGTAGAAGGACGGCACGCCACGGCCGTCGAGCACAGCGGGATCCCTCAACGCCCGTTCCAGGTCGAAGACTTCGGCGATCCCGTACGGATGCCACACCCAGCCCGCCGACAGAAGATGAGTACCGCCCGGAGACACCGCCAGCCGCGAGTGGAGGACGTCGTTCCGAGTACGGTCGCCGCCGGTGAGCCGTTCGCCCGTTTCCGCGTCCTCGATCTCCAGCAGGTCGTACTGGTCCGGGCAGTGCACCAGTACCTCACGGCCCTCCCGCAGCACCCCGAGGGCGACCGGATAGTCGAAGTCCTCGGCGTGGTCTTCACTGCGGCCCAGCTCGCGGACCGGCCGATCGCCCTTGAGCAACAGTGCCTCGGTGCCCCGCTCGTCGTAGACCACGGTGAAGCGGCCGGACGGAGAGCGGACGCTCCGGTCGAAGGAATACCCATGATCGTCCGAGACCTGGCGCCCCACACCATCAGGCCCCCACCGCCGACCACCCACGACATCGACCAGACCATCGCCGTCCCACGCCAACGACTGCGCCTCGTCCGTCACCTGCAGAAGATTCACGGTCCCCATCCCCCAGTCCCCCGACCCACGACAACACGGCTCCGAAGCCACTCAACCCCCTGGAGCAGAGCCAATCAACGGGGGGTGAACCCGTCGTTCGTACGGGGGCCAGGTGCACCCCTCATTCGGAGGGCAGTCCCATCCTCGCGCGCCTGGGGATCCGGTTGGCTGGTGATCGTCACCGACCAGGAACCAGAACACCGGGGGATACGACCATGCAGATGCCGTCGTCGAAGAAGACCGGCGCCACAGTGCTGGCAGCAACGCTGCTCGCGCTGGGCTCACCCCTGGCAGCGACCGCCGCCACCACCACCGCCACCGCCACCACAACGCCGAGGCCGTCGGCCTACACCGAGCACACACTCCGCGAGGACCTCGCAGCCGTACGGAAAGCCGGCGGCGGGGATGTGAACGTGCTGGCCAGGGTCGACAGACCGAACGGCAGGCCACTCATGGCACGCATCGGCACCCGCACGGCCGACTCCACTGCCCCGGTCCCCTGGAACGCGCACTTCCGCGTGGCGAGCACGACGAAGACCTTCGTGGCGACCGTCGTCCTCCAACTCGTCGCGGAGAAGCGGCTGTCCCTCGCCGACACGGTCGAACACTGGCTGCCAGGAGTCGTCGAGGGCAACGGCAACGACGGCAGCCGCATCACCGTCCGCGACCTCCTCCGCCAGACCAGCGGCCTGTACGACTACATCGACGACCCGGAGATCCAGGACGCGCTGATCAACCACTTCGACGAGAACCGCTACGACACCACCCCGGCGGCCGACCTGGTCGCCGTCGCGATGAAGCACCGGCCGGTGTTCGTACCCCAGCCGGGCGGGCCCACCCGCTGGGCGTACTCCAACACCAACTACCTGCTCGCCGGGATGATCGCCGAGAAGGCCGGCGGCGCCAGCTGGCAGGACCTGGTCGCGCACCGGGTGATCGCGAAGCTGGGTCTGCGCAACACCTCCATCCCCGGGCTCAACCCGTTCCTGCCCGACCCGCACGTGAACGCGTACCTGACGACCGCCGACGGCAAGCGTCTCGACGTCACCGAGCACAGCTACCAGCACACCGCGGACTCCGGCGTGGTGAGTACCACCGCCGATCTGAACACCTTCTTCCGCGCCCTGGCCGACGGCAGGCTGCTCCCCGCCGAGCAGTGGCGCGAGATGCGGCAGACCGTCGAGCGGACCGACGACCCCGAGGACGTGGCCGAGATGCCCGAGGGAACCTACGGCCTGGGGCTGCGCAAGATCCCGCTCTCCTGCGGCGGTTTCTACTACGCCCACGAGGGCGACGGCGCGGGCGTCAACACCCGCCCCGCGGTGAGCGCGGACGGCAGGCGCGCGGTGACGGTCTCCCTCACGACCACCACCGCGCCGCCGGACCTGGCCGCCCTCAACCGCGCGACCGGCACCCTCGTCGACCACGCCCTGTGCGAGCAGCCCGCCAAGCGCTGACCGAGAGCTGACGAAGAGCCGGCCGAGAGCCGGGCCGCCCGGTCGCCGTCAGTCGGCGATCGGCAGGTACACGCGATTGCCCGCCGCCGCGAACTCCTTCGACTTCCGGGCCATGCCCTCCTCGACCTCCGACTGGGTGCCGCCGTGCTCACGCCGGATGTCGTGGGAGATCTTCATCGAGCAGAACTTCGGCCCGCACATCGAGCAGAAGTGCGCCGTCTTGGCCGGCTCCGCCGGCAGCGTCTCGTCGTGGAACTCCCGTGCCGTGTCCGGGTCGAGGGCCAGGTTGAACTGGTCCTCCCAGCGGAACTCGAAGCGGGCGTCGGACAGCGCGTCATCCCACTCCTGTGCACCTGGGTGCCCCTTGGCGAGGTCGGCTGCGTGGGCGGCGATCTTGTAGGTGATGACGCCGGTCTTGACGTCGTCACGATTGGGCAGGCCCAAGTGCTCCTTGGGCGTGACGTAGCAGAGCATGGCCGTGCCCCACCAGGCGATCATCGCGGCACCGATGCCGGAGGTGATGTGGTCGTACGCCGGCGCGACGTCCGTCGTCAGCGGGCCGAGCGTATAGAACGGAGCTTCATCACAGATCTCCTGCTGAAGGTCGATGTTCTCCTTGATCTTGTGCATCGGGACATGTCCCGGGCCCTCGATCATGGTCTGTACGTTGAAACGCTTCGCGATCGTGTTGAGTTCCCCGAGCGTCCGCAACTCCGCGAACTGCGCCTCGTCGTTGGCGTCCGCGATCGAACCCGGCCGCAGACCGTCGCCCAGCGAGTACGTGACGTCGTAGGCGGCGAGGATCTCGCACAGCTCCTCGAAGTTCTCGTAGAGGAACGATTCCTTGTGATGCGCGAGGCACCAGGCCGCCATGATCGAGCCGCCGCGCGAGACGATGCCTGTCTTGCGGTTCGCGGTCAGCGGTACGAACGGCAGCCGCACGCCCGCGTGGACGGTCATGTAGTCCACGCCCTGTTCGGCCTGTTCGACGACCGTGTCCTTGTAGATCTCCCAGGTCAGTTCCTCGGCGCGGCCGTCGACCTTTTCGAGCGCCTGGTAGAGCGGCACCGTGCCGATGGGGACGGGGGAGTTGCGCAGCACCCACTCGCGGGTGGTGTGGATGTTCCGGCCGGTGGACAGGTCCATGACCGTGTCGGCGCCCCAACGGGTCGCCCAGGTCATCTTCTCGACCTCCTCCTCGATGGAGGAAGTGACCGCGGAATTGCCGATGTTGGCGTTGACCTTCACCAGGAACCGCTTGCCGATGATCATCGGCTCGATCTCGGGATGGTTGACGTTGGTCGGCAGCACCGCCCGCCCGGCCGCGATCTCCTCGCGGACCACCTCGGGCGCGACGTTCTCCCGTACGGCCACGAACTCCATCTCGGGCGTGATCTCACCCCGTCGCGCGTAGGCGAGTTGCGTGACCGGCACGCCCTCACGTCCGCGCCGCGGCTGACGAGGCCGCCCGGGGAAGACCGCGTCGAGGTTGCGCAGCCCACCGCGCGGTGAGGTGTGCTTGATCCCGTCGTCCTCGGGGCGGACGGGCCGGCCCGCGTACTCCTCGGTGTCGCCGCGGGCGATGATCCAGTTCTCCCGCAGCGGCGCCAGCCCCCTGCGGACATCGGTGTCTACGAGCGGATCGGTGTACGGGCCGGAGGTGTCGTACAGCGTCACCGACTCCCCGTTGGTGAGGTGCACCTGACGGACCGGCACCCGCAGATCGGGGCGCGAGCCCCCGACGTACCCCTTGTGCCAGCCGATGGACCGCTCGGTCTCCGTCGGCTTTCCGGCCGCCGTGGACTGCTCGGCCCGCGCGAACTCCTCGCCCGGAATGGGCTGTTCGTCCTGGCTGAAGGCAGACGTGTGTGCGTCCTTGTTGGTCATGAGACCTACTCCCTACGCCGGCATTACCCGGTAACAGGTTCGGCGGTCGGCGCAGCGGCTTCCGCCTGCCGATGTTCCATGTGAAACATCACTCGATTCAGGTGACGTTTCACGTGAAACAACGCAAAGACGAAGGTCAGCGCCCTCTCAGCCCGGTGCTCCGAGCTCCCGCGTGTGCAAAGGTGCCTCCACGCTAGCGTCATAAGTGGCGCGGTGAACAGTGGGCCTCCGGCGTTCTTGCGATGATCGGGCGGTGACCATGACACAGCAGCCCCCGTACCCGCCGACCGGGCCGCCCCATGGCCACGGCCAGGGATCCGGCGACCACCAGGGTTCCGGCTCCGGGCACGACCACGGAACGGGCGGGGACGATGGACACGGTTCGGGTGGAGACGGCGGACACGGACCAGGCGGGGACGGCGGACACGGTTCCGGTGCGGGCGGTGGACACGGTCATTCACACAGCCATGGCCCCGCCGCCCCCGTCTCCCGGCACCTGCGGAAGGTCATCGCGGCGATCCTGATCCCGTTCACGGTGGCAGTCGTGGTCGGCATGGTCGTGCTCTGGCCCGGCGGCGCCCCGTCGCACAAGCGCACCGGAGTCGGCTTCGACCGGCAGACACAGCAGGCGACGGTCACCAAGGTCGTCAGCGTGAGCTGCGCCTCGGTGAACGCCTCGGGCGGGGGCTCGACCGGGGACACCTCCACCGCCGAGGGCTCCTCGGCGGCACAGGAGGCGGCCGGCACCTGCAAGAAAGCCACGGTCACGGTCTCCACCGGCAAGGACAAGGGCCGTACGTTCACGGAGATCGTGCAGCCCGACCAGTCACGGCAGTTGCATCAGGGCGAGAAGGTCGTGGTCGCGTACGAGCCCTCCGCGCCCAAGGATCTGCAGTACTCCGTCACCGATGTGAACCGTAAGTTCCCGATGGCACTGCTCGCCGGAATCTTCGCGCTGGCCGTCGTGGTGGTGGGCCGGCTGCGCGGTGTCATGGCATTGGTCGCACTGGCCATCAGCTTCATGATCCTGAACTTCTTCATCCTGCCCGCGATCCTGCACGGCTCGAACCCGCTGATCGTGGCGGTGGTCGGATCGAGCGCCATCATGCTGATCGCCCTCTACATGTGCCACGGCCTGTCGGCCCGTACCTCCGTGGCGGTGCTCGGCACCCTGATGTCACTGGTGCTGATCGGCGTCCTGGGCTCGGTATTCATCGGCTGGGCCGCGCTGACCGGCAACACGGACGACAACACGGGCCTGATCCACGGGCTCTATCCGTCGATCGACATGAGCGGTCTGCTGCTCGCCGGCGTCATCATCGGTTCGCTCGGTGTGCTCGACGATGTGACGGTCACCCAGACGTCGGCGGTCTGGGAGCTGCACGAGGCCAACCCCTCGATGGGCTGGCGCGGGCTGTATCGCGCCGGCATCCGCATCGGCCGCGACCACATCGCGTCCGTCGTCAACACGCTCGTCCTCGCCTACGCGGGCGCCGCGTTGCCCCTGTTGCTGCTCTTCTCCATCGCGCAGAGCAGCGTGGGGGCGGTCGCCAACAGCGAGTTGGTCGCAGAGGAGATCGTGCGCACGCTGGTGGGCTCGATCGGCCTGGTCGCTTCGGTACCGGTCACCACGGCCCTGGCCGCCCTGGTGGTCTCGGCCGACCGCCCGGGACCCGAGGCGGTTCCGTCGGGTGCGGCCGGAACAGCTGGAACGGCCGGCGCGGGTTCGGCTACGGCGGCCACGTCGGCGCCGAGTGCCAAGCCCGGGGCGGCGCGCGGCGGGAAGGGCCGACGCCGCAAGCACTGAGACGCCGCAGGCAATGAGACGCCGCAAGCCCTGAGTTGACGCAAGCACCGCGATTGCCGCGCCGCAAGCACTGCGGTGGGCGGCGACAACAGCCCCAGGGAGCCACGCAGAAGCGTTACTGCGGATCCCCGGGCCCCGGGGACTTCAAGCTCACACGGGGCTTTCAGGACCCCCGTAGGACCCCGCAGGGCCCTTCGAGAGCTCACGGCGCCTCCAGCGGCTTCAGGGCCTTTGACGAAGCGTTACGCCAACTCCCCGACCCCCGCTGCCGACCAACACGTCACCCGGCGCTCTGCTCCTCCGCCAGAATGCGGTCGAGCGCCTCGTCGAGGTGGGCGTCGAAGTCCGCGAGGGCACCCTCCTGACCGAGCGGAACCAGCCGGTCGGTGCGGTCGAGGAACGCCACGAGCGGTGCCGCGCCGGTGCGGAACAGCGCCTGGTCGCTGCCCACCTGAAGCCGGATCAGCACCTCGCCCAGCGTCTCGGGGTCGACGGGTTCGATGCGCACATCGCCTTCCCCGCACGCCATGCCCAGCCCATCGATCAGCAGCTCCCGGCCGAAGGTCCAGGTCACCGGGGCGTCACCCGGCAAATGGAAAGTCAGCCGCACGGCGTACGGATCGCACGTCTCGTAGCCCAGCTCGACCGGGATACGGAAGGAGAGCTCCTCGGAAACGAGGAAGCTCATCATGACCTCTGCCTGTACGGACTCGCGCATCGCCTATCCCGTCAACTGCCGTCGTCTGGCCGGGAATGATCCCCATGACACTGAAGGAATATTGCTGAACGTACACGTTAGATCACAAGGAGTAAGTTTTCAGATGCTGATAGAGAGCGCGAGCGACCCTAGAAGCCGGTCGACCCCGGTCTGCAACTGCCGAGCCGCGGCCGGCAGTCGATCGGCCTGATGCGAGGGCAGGGAGATGGCCATCGTGGCAGCCGTGGTGCCGAGCGTGATCGGAATCGCCGCGCAGACCGTTCCCAGCGCGTACTCCTGACGCTCCACCACCAGCTCCGTCCGCCGCATCCGGTCCAGGCGCCGCACCAGGGAGTGGCTGTCACGCACGGTGTACGGCGTGAGGGACCGCACGGGGTAGCGGTCGAGGTGGTCGCGGCGGGCGTCCTCGTCCAACTGGGCCAGCAGACACTGGCCGATCGCGTGCGCGTGCCCCGTCTCACGGAAGTCCGCCCACTCCTCGACCGCCGGATTGCCGGGGGCGTCGGAGACGCACAGCACCTCGATCTCGCCGTCGCGGTACATCGCGTAGTACACCGGTGCGCCGATCAAATCCCGCCATTGCGCCAAGGCGTCGACGATCGTGCTGCGACGTTTCTCCTGCGCCCCGCTGCTGCTCAGCCGCTCGGCCGCCTCCCCGAGGAAGAACAGCCCCTTGTCACGGTGGAGATATCCCTCGTGCACGAGGGTGCGCAACAGGTGGTACGCCGTGGGAAGCGCGAGGCCGGTCTCGCGGGCCAACTGCTTGGCGGGAGCGCCGTGTTCGTGCCCGGCGACGGACTCCAGCAGACGCATGGCCCGCTGGACGGAGCCGATGAGGGTGACGGCGGACTGCTGCGGGCCGTCTGCTGTCGCGGAGCGCTGTCGGTCAGGGGCTGCGATGAAGGGCTGCTGCTGGTCCGGGGCCGTCGCGTCGCGCTGCCGAGGCGGAGTCGCCACTGGGCGCTGCTGTGCCACCGGCTTTGGCTGTGACACCGGGCGCAACTGTGCCACCGGACCTGGCTGAGCCACCGCACCGGACCGCTCCACCGAACCCGGCTGTGACACCGGCCGCAGTTGTGCGGGGACCGCCACCGAGCGCGGCCAGGTGGGCGGGACGGGCTGGGTGGGGCGTGGGTGTGGTTCTACGGGTGCGGTGTCAACCGTGGCCAAGGGTCACTCCCGGAGCGCGAGGGGGCAGCCCGTGCGGGGAACACGGGGAGGGGGTGCGCCGCCCGCGGGGGTCGTCCCCGCGTCGAATTCCGGACTTTAACCGCCCGCCACCGCCCGCAGACGGCCTGTCCGGAAAACTTCCCCCGCCCGAGGGAACCGGTGATTCCTGTTACCGATCACCGGTTGCCCAGCAGGTACCTCACCAGTCGCCGCGCGAGGAGGAACTCGACGTGAACTTCCGGACGACGTAGATCACTCCGCCGACCAGCGCCACGAAGACCAGCAGCTTGAAGAGCAGTCCGATGACGATGCTCACGACGGTCGCTATCAGCCCGCCGAACACGACGAGGGCGATGACCGGCACCGCGACCCACTTCACCCACCACGGCAGTCCCGCGAAGATCTCTCGCATTGTCCTCGTCCTGTACCTCTCCGCCCGTCGCTCGTACCGGGTCCGGTCTGTGTCCGGCACTCCCGCACCGGATCTCTGATGTCCTGCACTCGATGCTAGGGCGGGCGAAGGCCGAACGGGGGCCTCGCATCCCTTGTCCTCCCCTGACCGTTCCCCTAGGGAACCCTGAGACGCGAGTCAGGCTTCCGGTGGAGAGAACACCACCAGCACCCGCAGGTCCTCGCTGATGTGGTGGAACTTGTGGGCCACCCCGGCCGGCACGTAGACCACGCTGCCGCGCGCCACCTGGGTGGTCTCCATGCCGACGGTGATCGCGGCCCGGCCGCTCACCACGAAGTACACCTCGTCCTGGTTGTGCGGCTGCTGCCGGTCGTGCTCACCGGAATCGAGTGCGTACAGGCCGACCGACATGTTCTTCTCGCGCAGGAACTGCAGATACGCACCGTCGTTGGCGGCGCGCTCCGTCTCCAGTTCATCCAACCGGAATGCCTTCATCGCCCTCGTCCACGCTCGGAGTCGATCTCTTCTGTCACGATCAGACACATGAAGAATTTTCTAGTCAAGACGATCGCCAACGCGGGCGCCCTGGCGGTCGCCGTATGGCTGCTCGACAAGATCACCCTGACCGGTGACAGCACCTTCAAGAAGGTCTGGACGCTGCTCCTCGTCGCCCTGGTCTTCGGCATCGTGAACTTCCTGGTCAAGCCGATCGTCAAGGTGCTGACCTTCCCGCTGTTCATCCTGACGCTCGGTCTGATCACCCTGGTGGTCAACGCGCTGATGCTGATGCTCACCTCGTGGCTGGCCGACAAGCTCGACCTGAGTTTCCATGTCGAGGGCTTCTGGACCGCCGTCCTGGGCGGCCTCATCATCTCGGTCGTCTCCTGGGCGCTCAACGTCGTCCTGCCCGAGGGGGACTGAGCGCGCGATGACGTACCGCGTCAGCTTCGTCTGCACCGGGAACATCTGCCGTTCGCCGATGGCCGCATCGGTCTTCCGCGCGCGGGTGGCGGAGGCCGGGCTCGACGGCCTGGTCGAGGTCGACAGCGCGGGCACGGACGGCTGGCACGAGGGCGACGGCGCCGACCCGCGCGCCGTCGCCGTCCTGGAGGAGCACGGCTACGGCACCGACCATGCCGCCCGCCGGTTCCAGGCCGCCTGGTTCTCCCGCCTGGACCTCGTCATCGCCCTCGACTCCGGCCACCGCAAGACCCTGCGCCGCCTCGCCCCGACCGAGCAGGACGCCGAGAAGGTCCACCTGCTCCGCTCCTACGACCCCGTCGCCGGCGACGACCTCGACGTACCGGATCCGTACTACGGGGGCCTGGACGGCTTCGAGGAGTGTCTTGAGATGGTGGAGGCGGCGAGCACGGGACTGCTCGCCGCTGTGCGTGAGGAAGTGGAGGGACGAGCGATATGAGTGATTCCGCTGCGGCCGGAGGTATCGGGCGCGACGCCGGGGACGGCACGCGCGCGGTGCGGGCCGGTCTGCCCGAGCCGGTCAAGTACGAACCGACGCTCCCCGGGCCGGTGTTCGCCGCGCACTTCCATCTCCCGGGCGAGGCGACGGGCCCGTACAAGTACGGCCGCGACGAGAACCCGACCTGGACCCACCTGGAGAACGCCATCGGCGAGCTGGAGGCGCCCGGGCAGGACGGCGTCGAGACGCTCGTGTTCGCCTCCGGCATGGCCGCCATCTCGTCGGTGCTGTTCTCGCAACTGCGCGCGGGCGACGTGGCCGTACTGCCCGACGACGGCTATCAGGTACTGCCTCTGCTGCGCGAGCAGTTGACGGCGTTCGGCATCGAGGTGCGCACCGCGCCGACCGGCGGGGACGCCCAGTTCGACCTCCTCGACGGCGCCAAGCTGCTGTGGATGGAGACCCCGTCGAACCCCGGGCTCGACGTGTGTGACGTACGGCGGCTGGCCGAGGCGGCACACACGCGTGGCGCTCTCGTGGCCGTCGACAACACCCTCGCCTCGCCCTTGGGTCAGCGCCCGCTGGAACTCGGCGCCGACTTCGCCGTGGCGAGCGGCACCAAGCAGCTCACCGGGCACGGTGACGTCCTCCTCGGATACGTCGCCGGGACCGACGCATCCGCGATGGCCGCCGTACGCCGCTGGCGCAAGGTCGTCGGCGCGATTCCCGGGCCCATGGAGGCCTGGCTGGCCCACCGTTCGATCGCCACGCTCCAGCTGCGGGTCGATCGGCAGAACGCCACCGCGCTGACCCTCGCGCAGGCCCTGCGCGAACGGGCCGACGTGACGGGGCTGCGCTACCCGGGGCTGCCCGACGATCCCTCGTACAAGATTGCCTCGCAGCAGATGCGGCGCTACGGGTGTGTGGTTTCGTTCACGCTGCCCACGCGCACGCGTGCCGAGCGTTTTCTCGACGCGCTGCGGCTCGTGGACGACGCGACGAGCTTCGGCGGGGTGCGGTCCACCGCCGAGCGGCGGGGACGCTGGGGCGGGGACGCGGTACCGGAGGGCTTCGTTCGTCTCTCGGTCGGTGCCGAGGACCCCGAGGACCTGGTGGCCGATGTGCTGCGTGCGCTGGACGAGTCGGCGCGGTGACCGCTTTACGTACCGCCGATCGGTGTCCGGCTACGCACAACGGACGGTCCGAGCCTCCCCCCTCGTGGCTCGGACCGTCCTCGGTTCTGCGCGCGAAGAACCGCGCGCCCAAGGCTAGTTGACTCTGTGTCAGTGTCCAATCACAGTAGCGACAGCGACCTATCGACTTATTTATAGTTGTGCCCTGCCCGGGGCCGGAGAAAGGGTGGGGAAAGGAGAGTGCGCGCCATGGATCTGGCCTTGCTGCGCACCTTCGTGACCGTGCACCGGGCCGGCTCCTTCACCCGTGCCGCGGCCCTGCTCGGCCTCTCCCAGCCGGCGGTGACGTCCCAGATCCGCACCCTGGAACGGCAGTTGGGCCGCCCGCTGTTCCTGCGCCAGGCCCGTGGGGTCACGCCCACGACCATGGGCGACGAACTCGCGCACAAGGCCGCGCCGCATCTCGACGCCCTCGTGGAGATAGCCGAGACCGGGCCCGACAACGACGCCTCGCTACGGACCCTGCATCTCGCCGGGCCGCCCGAGTTCACCGCCGAGCGGGCGCTGCCCGCGCTCACGGAGCTGACCGGCGAGGACGGCCAGGGCTTCGCGCTGCGCGCGTCCTTCGGGAACGCCGAGGAGACCCTGGAGGGGCTGGCCGCCGGACATCATGATCTGGCCATCAGTACGGCCCGTCCGCGCGGCACTCTGCTCACCGCGACAACACTCTGCGACGAGGAACACGTCCTGGTCGCCGCCCCGCACCGGGCCGAGCAGCTCGACTCCGCGGAGCTCGGCCCCAAGGACGCGCCCGCCCTGGACGAGCTCCCCGTGATCGAGGTCCATGAGTCGCTGCCCTTCGTCTCCCGGTACTGGGCCTCCGTCTTCGACTCCCGCCCGGCCGCCCCGGGGACCGTGATCGTGCCGGATCTCCGCGCGGTGCTCGCCTGCGCGATCGCGGGTGCCGGGCTCGCGGTGCTGCCCCGCTATCTGTGCGCCCTGGCGCTGAAGCGCGGCGAGGTCGTCCCGCTCCACGAACCCGCGATTCCACCCCTGCGGACGTATTTCCTGGTGGTGCGCACCGGCACTCTCGCGATGCCACATATCGCCCGCGCCCACGAGTGGCTCCACCGCGCCGCCGCCCACTGGGGCTGACCAGGGACTTTGTCGCCATTCCGCGGCGAACCGGCTGGTTTCACGTGAAACATCACGCTCCGAGTCGTCAAGGTGACGTCTTGCGATGTTTCACGTGGAACCAGCCGGGCCACATTCCTCCCATGACCGTCCGACCCGTGGTCAAGCGCACCGCACGTGCCGTCCTCCTCGACGGCGACGCCCTGATCCTGATCAAGCGCACCAAGCCAGGTGTCGATCCCTACTGGGTCACGCCCGGTGGCGGGGTCGAACCCGAGGACACCACCGTCGTCGACGCCCTGCACCGGGAGGTGCACGAGGAGCTCGGCGCCAAGATCACCGACGTGGTGCCCTGTTTCGTGGACACCGTCGAGCACATCGGCGCGGACGCGGCCTCGACCGGCGTGAAGGTGCAGCACTTCTTCGTCTGCCACCTGGAGTCCATGGATCCGGCGCTGCGCCACGGCCCTGAAGTGGACGAGCCCCTCGGCGAGTACGAGATCGTCAGAGTGCCCTTCACCCGGGTCGGCATCGCGTCCGTCCACCTCGTGCCCCTGTCCCTACGGCACTACCTGGACGGCAACATCGAAGGGGTCCTCGCGATGCACGCCCCCGACCTGGGCTGACGCCTCCGGCACCGGGTCAGTCCCCGGCCGCCACCAGCTCCTCGACCGAGTCGTGCCGTATGCGCTCCGACGGGAAACCGGCGTCCCGCAGGGCGTCGACACCACTGCGGATCATTCCGGGCGGCCCGGAGACATAGGCGTCGTACTCGTTCCACGGTCCGTACGTGCGTATGGCGTCCGGGAGTTGGAGGTTCCCCTGCCGGTCGACGATCGGCCGGACCGCGAGCCACGGATGAGACTGCTGGAGCCGGAGCATCGTGTCGATGTCATAGAGGTCGTGGTCGGTACGGGCGCCGTAGAACACCTCCACCGGTCGCCGCTCGCCGCGCTCGGCGACATCCTCGACCAGTGCCTTGATCGGCGCTATGCCGGTGCCGCCGCCGACGCAGAGCAGTCCGCTGTCGGTGGTGTGGTCCACGGTCATCGAGCCGGCCGGCGGTCCGAGCCGGATGACGTCGCCGGGCCGGGCGCGGTGCACCAGCGCGTTCGAGACCCAGCCCGCCGGAACCGCCTTCACATGGAAGGTCAGCAGCCCGTCCGAGCGGGGCGCGGAGGCGAAGGAGTAGTGCCGCCAGATCCGCGGCCACCAGGGCGTCTCCAGGCTCGTGTACTGCCCGGCGAGGAACGGGTAGGGCTGGTCCGGGCGGAGGGTCACGACGGCGACGTCCCGGGTCCTGAGGTCGTGGGTGACGACCTCCGCGTGCCACCAGGCAGGGGCGCGCAGTTCGTCGGCGGCCGCCGCGTCGATCATGACCTGCGAGATCGTCGTGTACGCCCGCACCCAGGCCGCCTCCGTCTCGGTGTCCCAGACGGCGGAGGCGTACTTGTTCAGCGCGCCGATGAGGCACTCGCCGACGGCCGGGTAGTGCTCGGGCCGGGTGCCGTACTTGCGGTGCCCGCGCCCGAGGTTCTGCAGATACGCGACGAGGACCTCGGTGTTGTCGATGTGCTCGGCGGCGGTGAGCAGCGCCTTGAGCAACCGGTCCCGCTGGGTGTCCATCGCCGCCGGGAACAGCGACCGCAGCTCGGGGTGGCGCACGAAGAGCAGCGCGTAGAAGTACGAGGTGACCTTGTCGGCCACGGGGCCGACTTCGGTCATGGTCCGACGGATGAGTACGGCGTCCGGGGATGCCTTCTCAGTGGCGGGGCCGGACGAACGCTGGGCGGGCACACGCACGGGGGCGGCCGGGGCCACAGGAGCTGCCGGGGCAGCCTGGGCGACGGTCGGAGCGGGTGCGGCGGGCTGCGGTGCGGGAGGCGCGGGCGCTGCTGGCGCGGGAGCGGCGGGAGCCATGTGCTGGACGGGAGTTGAGGGCTGGACGGGGTGCGAGGGCTGAACGGGAGTTGAGCGCTGCGGGGCGGTCACGGCCGACGGTATTCGCTGCTGTCCCGGCGCTAGGTCCCGCTGAGCTGCGTGCCCGTCCGGATAGGACGCGGCACTGTCGCCGCCCGGAGCCGGCGAGGCGGGCGGAGTCGGTGAGGCCGCTGGAGTTGCTGGAGCCGATGAGGCAGGTGGAGTCGAAGGTGCCGAACTCTCCGTGGGCGGAAGCTTTTTGCTCCCCGCTGCCGCGCCCCTGCGGACCGGACGGAGCACGGCCGGACGCCGTCCCACCGCCGTCCCACGCTCTTCGCCCGGAGGCACCTCCGGCTGCTTGCGCGGAGTGAACCAGCCGGCTCCGCCTCCGCCGCTGCCGCCGGACGTGCCGTTGTCGGCCGACGTGGTGGTCGGAGCGTCCATGGTGTGCCTCGCCTCGAGCATCTTTCGGTCGGTCTGCGCGTTTCCTCAGCCGGAAGCTGCCTGCTTCCGCGCGGACGGCTTGCTTTCTCCCCGTTCGGTCAAGCTGCCGATACAGCCATATCCAATCCACATTCCCACTGCGTACGGACAAGTAAGGCGAGAGTGTGACATTGCCCGCAGTACTCTCACGCGGCGTCCGGCTCCGGACAAGAACCGGAGTCGACCCTACCGGCCCGCGCTCCGCACACAAGTGCCGCCTCGCTCCCCCGCGAACAGGGGAGGGGCGAACCATCGATTCCCTCAACTACCGGGCGCCACGCACCAATTCGTAGGCATCCCACAGATCCCGCCCCTCATAGGAGTGGGTCGCGAGGCCCGACAGATGCTGATCCGCGTTGACCGCGACGGACACGGGCACGGCACCGAACAGGTCCTTGTCCGACATCGAGTCGCCGTATGCGACGCAGTCCGCCCTCGTCACCCCGAACTCCTCACACAGCCGGTCCGCGATCACCACCTTGGCAGCGGAGCTGAGGACTCCGGCCAGGTCCATGGACGGCTCGGTGAACGGAACGACGGGGAAAAGCGATCCGTGTGCCGCGTGGGCGCCCCAGCCCGTGAGCCGTTCCACAAAGAAGGAAGGCGAGAGCGATACGACGGCGCAGTATTCACCGGCGCTCCTGATCTCGGCCCAGACCTCTCGGATCCGCGCCAGCCAAGGGGCCCCTTCGAAGGCGGCCGCCACATGCGCCTCGGTGAGATCCGCCCACAGCGTGTACACGCGGGTCGCGTACTCCGGCGGCCCGATCAGCCCGGCGGAGATCGCCCGCTCGAGTTCCGCCGTCTCGGCCTCCAGGCCGATTTGACGGGAGATCTCCATGGGCGCACTGGTTCCGTGCAGCAAAGTGCCGTCGAGGTCGAAGAGATGAAGTCTCGCCATGAGCCACGAGGTTAGTGGGAGGAGCTGTGGCACCTTCCGCGAGGTTGCCGGATGCTCGTCGTTCGCCGGTGTTTCACGTGAAACATCCGTCTTCTGTCGGTACGTTGTGCCGCTGATCACGACATGGCCAAAAGCACGTACGTCTCACCGGAAACAGGTGGACGCCGACAACGCACGTCAGACAGCCTGACCTGCGTGCCGACTCCTTCCCTCGCCGCTCTGCCCATCCGCCGGCTGACGCTCCGCGATCGCCTCGCCTGCGCCGACTTGTCCGAGGACCGGGGGTGGCCACGCGAGGAACACAAGTGGGGCTTCCTCCTGAGCGCCGGAAAGGGTTACGGCATCGACGCTCCCGACGGCGGTCTCCTCACGGCGTGCGTCATCACGGAGTACGGCCCGCAGGACCGCCCGGATCTCGTTGCGATCGGCATGGTCCTGGTCGCCGAGCGGTACGCCCGTCAGGGCGTCGGACGCCGACTGATGCGCCACCTGGTCTCAGCCCTGGGCACCACACCGCTGACCCTGCACTCGACCCCGTACGGCCGCCCCCTCTACGAAGAACTCGGCTTCAAGGCGACCGGCCGGGCCGAGATGCTGCGCGGCCACTTCACACCTGCCGGACCTGAGTCCCGGATCGCCACCCGCGCGGCCACGGCCGAGGACCTCACCGGCATCCTGCGCCTGGACGAGGTGGTGTTCGGCACCGATCGCACGCCCCTCATCACGCGACTGCCCGCCTTCGCCGACCAGTTGAGGGTCGCGGAGGAGAACGGCCGGATCATCGGCTACGCGGCCGCCTGGCCCAACATGGACACCCAGGTCGTTGGCCCGCTGATCGCACAGGACTCGGAGACGGCCAAGGCCCTCCTCGCCTCCCTCGCCGCCCGCACCGACCGTCCGCTGCGCACCGACATCGACGTACGCCACGAGGACCTGCTGGCCTGGCTGAAGGAACGTGGTCTGGCTTCCGTCGCGTTCAACACCGTCATGACGTACGGAATCGCGGAACTACCCGGCGACTGGACACGACGGTTCGCTCCCCTGACGGTCGCGGCCGGCTGAGACTCTCCGGACACGGCGAACCCCGGCTCCCGACCTCATCGGGAACCGGCGTCTCCCTCACCTCCGGACGTCAGACGAGCGTCTCCACGGCGGCCTGGGCGAAGCCGTGGTCCTGCGTCGGCGCGCCGCCACCGACGCCGATCGCTCCGATCAGCCGGCCGCCACGGTGCACGGGAATGCCGCCCGCGATGAACAGCAGCGGCCGGTCGAGCGCGGTGGGCAGAGTGTGGAAGAGGCCTCCGGGCTGGACGGCGTCGACGAGGTCGGCGGTGGGCGCGTTCAGCTGAAGCGCGGTGTACGCCTTGCGGGTGCTGGTCTCCCCGGAGATCAGCACAGCCTGGTCGTCCCGCCGGAAGGCGAGCAGATGACCGCCGGCGTCCAGCACGGTGATGCTCACCGTGACCCCGGCCGCCTCCGCGGCTCGACGGGCCTCGGCGACGAGCGCTTCGGCGTCCTGGATGGTCAGCGGGGCTACGGCAGTGGTGGTGCTCATCAGGGTTTCTCCTTGCGGGTGTTGCTGTTTCTGTTGGTGGCCGGACAGCCGAGGTCGGCTGTTGGCCGGGTGGCCGAGGCCGGCGGGGATGCACGGAGACGGCCCTGGCCCCGCGTCCCCCGCTCCGGTCCGGCGGGGTCAGTGGTGGACGGCGGTCCGCTGCTCGCTCGGCGTACCGGCCGCGACGACGGCGCCGCGGGCGCTGGTGCGGCGTTCCAGGGCGGCCGAGAGGATCGCGAGGACCAGGGCGGCCGCGGCGAGGACGGCGCCGACCCAGTTGGGGGCGGTGTAGCCGAAGCCGGCCGCGATGACGATGCCGCCGAGCCAGGCGGACAGTGCGTTGCCGAGGTTGAAGGCGCCGATGTTCACGGCGGAGGCCAGCGTCGGGGCACCGTGTGCCTGGTCGAGAACCCGCTTCTGCAGCGGCGGCACGGTGGCGAAGCCCAGGGCGCCGATGAGGGCGATGGTGACGGCTGCCGCGATCTTGTTGTGCGCGGTGACCGTGAAGAGCGCGAGCACGACGGCCAGGGCGCCCAGCGAGACGTACAGCATGGGCATCAGGGCGCGGTCGGCGAACTTGCCGCCGACGAGGTTGCCGCCGACCATGCCGAGGCCGAAGAGGACGAGCAGCCAGGTGACGGAGCCGTCGGCGAAGCCGGCGACGTGAGTCATCATCGGCGCGATGTAGGTGATGGCCGCGAAGACGCCGCCGAAGCCGAGGACGGTCATCGCCATGGCGAGAAGGACCTGGGTGTTCTTGAAGGCGGCCAGTTCGTGCCGCAGGCGAACGCCCTCGGGCTTGGGCAGGTCGGGCACGAGCTTGGCGATACCGGCCAGGCCGATCACGCCGAGGCCCGCGACGATGGCGAAGGTGACACGCCAGCCGACGGACTGCCCGACGAGAGTGCCCAGCGGGACGCCGACGACATTGGCCACGGTAAGTCCGGTGAACATCATCGCGATGGCTCCGGCCTTCTTGTCCGGGGCGACCAGTTCGGCCGCGACGACCGAGCCGATGCCGAAGAAGGCGCCATGGGCGAGCGAGGCGACCACACGGCCGATCAGCATCACCGAGAAGCTGGTGGCGACGGCGGAGAGCAGGTTGCCGAGGATGAACAGGCCCATCAGCAGCATCAGCATCCGCTTGCGGGGGACCTTGGTGCCGAGCACGGTCATCAGCGGGGCGCCGATCACCACACCCAGCGCGTAGCCGGTGACCAGCAGTCCCGCGGTGGGGATGGAGACCCCGAAGTCACCCGCGACCTGGGGCAGCAACCCCATGATCACGAACTCGGTCGTGCCGATTCCGAAGGCCCCGATCGCGAGGGCCAGAAGCGCGAGAGGCATGTGGAGGTACCCTTCCCAGAAGATTGCAGGAGCACTTTGCGTGCGTTCACAATAGTTGCAGACGCGGGCTATATGCAAGCGCGGACTATTTCATCTGTGCTCTATCCTGGGTTCAGCCACTCCGGGACGGAGGAAACGCCAATGACAGCGACGGACCCCGCACTCACCGGCCTCGCCCAGGGCTGGTGCGCCCTCTCCTTGTTGCACGGGAGGATCGAGGCGCACATCGAGCGCGCCCTGCAGGCCAAGCACGACCTGAGCATGCGGGAGTACTCGCTGCTCGACGTGCTCAGCCGGCAGCACGACGGCGACGGGGGGCATCTGCAGATGCGGCAGGTTGCCGACGCGGTCGTCCTCAGCCAGAGCGCCACCACCCGGCTGGTCACTCGGCTCGAAGACCGCGGACTGCTCTCCCGGTACCTGTGCCCGACCGATCGCCGGGGCATCTACACGAACGTCTCCGAGGCCGGCCTCACGCTGCTCGAAGAGGCCCGCCCGACCAATGACACCGCCCTGCGCGAGGCACTCGACGCAGCGGCCACGAACCTCGAACTGGCGCCCCTGGTCCGGGTCGTGGAGTCGATGAACGTCCCCGCATAGGTCCATCCCGCGCCCACACATCTCTGCCTAAGGTGTGGTCATGGGAGATCTTGAAATACGAGCCGCGGTCACCGAGGACGTCCCCGCCATCGTCGGCATGCTCGCCGACGACCCCCTGGGTTCCCAACGCGAGTCACCGGACGACCTGACGCCCTACCTGGCCGCCCTGGACCGCCTGACCGCCGACCCGAACCAGCACCTCGTCGTCGCCGTGCGCGAGGGCCGCATCGTCGGCACCCTCCAGCTCACGGTCGTTCCGGGGCTGTCCCGCAAGGGCGCCACCCGTTCGATCATCGAGGCTGTACGCATCCACGCGGACGAACGGGGCAGCGGCCTGGGCACACAGCTCATCGAATGGGCGATCGCCGAGTCCCGCCGCCAGGGCTGCCAACTCGTCCAGCTGACCTCTGACGCCACCCGCACCGACGCCCACCGGTTCTATGAGCGGCTCGGCTTCACCGCCTCACACGTGGGTTTCAAGCTCCCTCTCTGACCAAGCCTCTCTCCTGAAGAAGAGTGCGAGGCGTCCTACCGGCAGCGGGAGGCGCCATGTTTCACGTGAAACATGGCGCCTCCCCAGCCGCGACGGCTATCGGATCCCCCGCCACCCCTCCGGGTCCACCCCACCCGGCACAGAACCGCTCTCGTCGTACGGCTGACGCGTGAAGACGAACGATCCGAGGTCCAGGTGGCTCAGGTACCCGTCCGGGCGTCGTACGGGCCGCAGGAGCTCTCCGGCGTAGTAGCCCTCCAGCCCGGTCCAGGTGCCGTCACCGTTGCTCCGGAACCGCGACCGGCGGCCACCGCCGGCCAACGGCTCCAGCGAGGCCCCGCCATCAGCCGTCAACCGCAGGGCGAAACCGTGCGTCCCCCAGTACCACGGACCCGCCAACTCCATTACTCCGGCGTCGACTTCAGGCATCGGGCGCCACGGCTCCGGAATCCTCGGCTCAGCCTCGGCGACGATACGGACGAGATCAACGGCCACCGATGCCAGCGGCGGCCCGGAGGTGCAGTTGGCCAGTACCACCGCCGAGACGTCGTCCGCGAGGCTGATGGTGAGGCTCGCCAAGAAGCCGGGCAGCGATCCGCCGTGGCCGATGAGCAGTCGGCCGTCGCGGCGCTGCACCTGGAGGCCGAGACCGTATGTGGAACCGTCCATCACGTCGGCGGCCTCCGCCGGTGCCGCGGGGGTCCGCATCTCCCGCACGGACTCCGCACTCAGCACGCGGTCGTCCCCGTGCGCCAGGAACACGGCGAACCGCGCCAAGTCGCCAGTGGTGGACCAGAGTTGACCGGCCGGTGCCATACGGCCGAGGTCCTCGGAGGGTTCCGGCAACAGCGCGTCGGCCCACGGATGCACCGCCCAGCCACCTGCGTGCGGTGCCTGCGGCTGAGCACTCGTGCGGTCCAGGCCCAGGGGTTCGAGCACTTCCCGCCGGAGTACGTCCTCCCAAGAGGCACCCCGCAGCTCCTCGACGAGCGCGCCCAACACCGTGTAGCCGGGGTTCGAGTAGTGGAACCGGCGGCCGACCGGATGCAGCAGAGGCTGCTCACCCAGCACATCGCGAAGCTCCGGCCGTAGGGAACCCGGCGTCCGCTCCCACCAGGGCGCGGGCGACTCGGCCGCCAACCCACTTGTGTGCGCGAGGAGTTGGGCGATGGTTGCCTCCCCCGCGCCGGTGCCGGGCAGATGCTTCTCCAGCGGGTCACCGAGGTCGAGGACGCCCTCGTCGCGCAGCCGCAGGACCAGGACGGCGGTGAAGGTCTTGGTGATCGAGCCGATCCGGTACTGCACGTTCTCGTCCGGCCCGTGTCCGTCCACCGAGGTCCGCGCGCCGTGCCACACCGCCCGCCCGTCGCGCACCACCGTCGCGACCAGCGAAGGCGCCCGCCCCTCGGCCTGGGCCACGGCGATCCGATGCAACAGCGCCCTGCGCGTACCGGGAAGCAAGTCGTCCTGAGATGTCGTCATGCCCCCAGTCCATCCGGCGGGGCGGCCGTACGTCGAGCACATTTCTCGGGACACGGCACCGGGTCTGCCGTCTACAGGCGCCCGGTCAGGTCTGCGCCATGTCCACGAAGCGCGAGTAGTGGCCCTGGAAGGCGACGGTGATCGTCGCCGTCGGGCCGTTACGGTGCTTGCCCACGATGATGTCCGCCTCGCCCGCGCGCGGGGACTCCTTCTCGTACGCGTCCTCGCGGTGCAGCAGGATGACCATGTCGGCGTCCTGCTCGATGGAACCGGACTCACGCAGGTCGGACACCATCGGTTTCTTGTCCGTACGCTGCTCGGGACCACGGTTCAGCTGCGAGAGCGCGATCACCGGGACCTCCAGCTCCTTCGCCAGGAGCTTGAGGTTTCGGGACATGTCCGAGACCTCCTGCTGACGGCTCTCCTGTCGCTTGGAGCCACCGGCCTGCATCAGCTGCAGGTAGTCGATGATCACCAGTTTGATGTCACTGCGCTGCTTGAGCCGACGGCACTTCGCGCGGATCTCCATCATCGACAGGTTCGGGGAGTCGTCGATGTAGAGCGGCGCGGACGACACCTCGGGCATCCGGCGTGCCAGCCGCGTCCAGTCCTCGTCGGTCATGGTGCCGGAGCGCATGTGGTGCAGGGCGACTCGGGCCTCGGCGGACAGCAGGCGCATCGCGATCTCGTTGCGCCCCATTTCGAGGGAGAAGATGACACTCGGGAGGTTGTTCTTGATCGACGCCGCACGAGCAAAGTCCAGCGCGAGTGTGGACTTACCCATGGCGGGACGGGCCGCGATGACGATCATCTGGCCCGGGTGCAGACCGTTGGTGAGCGAGTCGAGGTCGGTGAACCCGGTGGGCACACCCGTCATCTCGCCGCTGCGTGAGCCGATCGCCTCGATCTCGTCGAGCGCGCCCTCCATGATGTCGCCGAGCGGGAGGTAGTCCTCGCTGGTCCGCTGCTCGGTGACCGCGTAGATCTCGGCCTGGGCCCGGTTGACGATCTCGTCGACGTCGTCGTCGGCCGCGTATCCCATCTGGGTGATGCGGGTGCCGGCCTCGACCAGGCGGCGCAGGACGGCCCGCTCGTGGACGATCTCCGCGTAGTACTCCGCGTTCGCCGCCGTCGGCACGGTCTGGACGAGCGTGTGCAGATACGATGCGCCGCCGACCTTGTTGATCTCACCGCGCTTGGTGAGTTCGGCGGCGATGGTGATCGGGTCGGCCGGCTCGCCCTTGGCGTAGACGTCGAGGATCGCCTGATAGATCGTCTCGTGCGCGGGCTTGTAGAAGTCATGGCCCTTGAGGACCTCGACGACGTCCGCGATGGCGTCCTTGGAGAGAAGCATGCCGCCGAGCACGGACTGCTCGGCATCGAGGTCCTGCGGCGGCACTCGCTCGAAGGCCGAACCGGCGCCCTCCCACTCGCCACCTTCACGGCCGCGGTCGTGCTGTTCGTCCCGGCCGCGGCCTCCGTCACCGCGCCGTCGGGAAGCAGGCAGACGATCACTGGGACCGCTCTCGGCCCACGGGTCGTCCAAGGGCTCGGAAATACTCACCGAGCCACCTCCTCCCGTCCGTCGAGCGGACCTCGCCGTGCCCCTTATTTCTACGGCACGGCACTGACAAATGAAGCGCCCAACTCCGGTACGGGCGCGTCGGTTTTGTGATGGTTCTCGGTCCGACGGACGGGGCGGGTACCGGTCCACCGTAGGCCTGTGGGCACCGTCAGCCAATCTGGTTATCCACAGGCCATGTGGACGACGGCCCGGATGCTGTGGAGAACCCGCCAAAACCTGTGTACGACCCGGTGGACAGCCCTGTGAACAAGACCTCGCCACTTCCGTCGTAACCGATCTGACCTGCACCTTTCCCATCCACCGGCTGTGCAGAAGAAAAACTTTCCACATCGGACCAAGATCGCTTCGAACAGTGCACGAGAGGACACGAGGCGAGATCAGAGGTAAGGGTCACAAGGCAATTGCATCTCTTACCTGTGGACGATTAGATTAGTGCTCATGACACAGGCTCCCGCGGCCACCAGGGCCACCCGACGACAGCACGACCGAGAGATCGTCATGCTGGCCGTCCCGGCCTTCGGCGCACTCGTCGCCGAGCCCCTCTTCGTCATGGCCGACAGCGCGATCGTCGGCCATCTCGGCACCGCACAACTCGCCGGACTCGGAGTGGCATCCGCCCTCCTGACGACAGCCGTGAGCGTCTTCGTCTTCCTCGCCTACGCCACGACAGCGGCCGTCGCCCGACGCGTCGGCGCGGGTGACCTCCAGGCCGCCATCCGCCAGGGCATGGACGGCATCTGGCTCGCCCTGCTGATCGGCGCCACCGTCATCGCCGTCGTCCTCCCCTCGGCACCCGCCCTCATCGGCCTCTTCGGCGCCTCGGACACTGCCGCCCCCTACGCGACGACCTACTTGCGCATCTCCTCCATCGGCATCCCGGCCATGCTGATCGTCCTCGCCGCCACCGGAGTCCTGCGCGGACTGCAGAACACCAAGACCCCGCTGTACGTAGCCATCTCAGGCTTCGTCGCCAACGCCGCCCTCAACGTAGGGCTTGTCTACGGCGCCGACCTCGGCATCGCCGGTTCCGCCTGGGGCACCGTCATCGCCCAGTGGGGCATGGCCGCCGTCTATCTCGTCGTGGTCGTCCGCGGAGCCCGTCGGCACGGCGCCTCCCTCCGTCCCGACGCCGCAGGGATCAGAGCCTCCGCCCAGGCCGGTGTGCCTCTCCTCATCCGCACACTCTCCCTGCGGGCGGTCCTCCTGATCGCCACCGCCGTCGCGGCCCACCTCGGAGACGCCGACATCGCCGCCCACCAGATCATCCTGTCCCTGTGGTCCCTGCTGGCCTTCGCACTCGACGCCATCGCGATCGCGGGCCAGGCCATCATCGGCCGCTACCTCGGTGCGAACGACCCCCAGGGCGCCCGCGCCGCCTGCCGCCGCATGGTCCAGTGGGGGATCGCCGTCGGAGTAGTGCTCGGTCTCCTGGTGACCCTGTCCCGCCCGCTTTTCCTCCCCCTTTTCACCAGCGACCCCACCGTCAAGGACACTGCCCTGCCCGCCTTGATCATGGTGGCGCTCTCCCAGCCGATCTGCGGTGTCGTCTTCGTCCTGGACGGGGTACTGATGGGCGCGGGAGACGGGCCGTATCTCGCAGGGGCGATGGTGGTGACCCTGGCGGTCTTCGCTCCAGCGGCTCTGCTCGTACCGGTCCTCGGTGCCGGACTGACCGCACTCTGGGGAGCGATGACCCTGATGATGGCGGTACGCATGGTGACGCTCCTGCTGCGCACCCGCTCGGGTCGCTGGGTCGTCACGGGTGCGACCCGCTGACCGTTTCACGTGAAACACCGCGCACTGCCATGTTTCACGTGAAACATGAGCGCCGTAGCGCCGTCTCGAACGCACCACTCGGCCCTCGACCCGTCCCGGGCACAGCAGAGGGGCCGCACCCCAACGGGTGCGGCCCCTCTCTCAGCTGTGCCGAGTGCAGCGATCAGGCTGCGATGACCTCGATGTTGACCTTGGCGGCAACCTCGGGGTGCAGACGCACGGACGTCTCGTGGGCGCCCAGGGTCTTGATCGGGGACGTCAGCTCGATACGACGCTTGTCGACCTCGGGGCCACCGGAAGCCTTGATCGCCGAAGCGATGTCGGCGGGGGTGACGGAACCGAAGAGACGACCTGCGTCGCCGGAGCGAACGGCCAGACGGACCTTGACGCCCTCGAGCTGGGCCTTCACGGAGTTGGCCTGCTCGATGGTCTGGATCTCGTGGATCTTGCGAGCACGACGGATCTGCTCGACGTCCTTCTCGCCACCCTTGGTCCAGCGGATAGCGAACTTCCGCGGGATCAGGTAGTTGCGAGCGTAACCGTCCTTGACGTCCACGACGTCGCCCGCGGCACCGAGGCCGGAGACCTCGTGGGTGAGGATGATCTTCATTAGTCGGTCACCCTTCCCTTATCGCGCGGTGGAGGTGTAGGGCAGCAGCGCCATCTCACGGCTGTTCTTCACAGCCGTGGCGACGTCACGCTGGTGCTGCGTGCAGTTGCCGGTCACGCGGCGGGCACGAATCTTGCCGCGGTCGGAAATGAACTTCCGCAGCATGTTCGTGTCCTTGTAGTCCACGTACTGGACCTTGTCCTTGCAGAATGCGCAGACCTTCTTCTTCGGCTTGCGCACAGGCGGCTTCGCCATGGTGTATCTCCTGTGTGATCAAGAAGTGTGGGTACGACCCACCCTCGGCCCAAGGGCCTAGAAGGGGGGTTCGTCCGAGTAGCCGCCGCCACCGCCGCCACCGCTGGCGCCGCCGGAGTTTCCACCCCAGCCGCCACCGCCGCCGCCCTGGTTTCCACCGGCAGGAGCGCCGGTGGCCCACGGGTCGTCGGCGGGAGCGCCGCCGGCCGGCTGACCGCCGCCGGAGTTTCCACCCCAGCTGCCGCCACCCTGGCCACCGCCACCGCCACCGCCACCGCCACCGCCGAAACCGCCGCCCTGGCCACCGCGAGCGCCACCGGCGGTCTTGGTGACCTTGGCCGTGGCACTGCGCAGGCTGGCGCCGACTTCTTCGACGTCCAGTTCGTAGACCGTGCGCTTGACGCCCTCACGGTCCTCGTAGGACCGCTGCTTCAGCCGGCCCTGCACGATGACGCGCATGCCTCGCTGGAGCGATTCGGCGACGTTCTCCGCCGCCTGACGCCAGACCGAGCAGGTGAGGAAGAGGCTTTCGCCGTCCTTCCACTCGTTCGTCTGGCGGTCGAAGGTGCGGGGAGTGGACGCGACACGGAACTTCGCGACCGCCGCACCGGAAGGGGTGAAGCGCAGCTCGGGGTCGTCGACAAGATTGCCGACGACCGTGATGACGGTCTCGCCTGCCATGGGGGAACCTCTCGGCGGGTTTGCTGCTGGCTGCTTGGTGCTGCTACTCGAATCCCGAGATCAGCTGAGCAGGATGCTCAGTGGGTCTCGGGGCGGAGGACCTTGGTCCGGAGGACCGACTCGTTCAGGTTCATCTGGCGGTCGAGCTCCTTGACGACCGCAGGCTCGGCCTGCAGGTCGATGACCGAGTAGATGCCCTCGGGCTTCTTCTTGATCTCGTACGAGAGACGACGACGGCCCCAGGTGTCGACCTTCTCGACCTTTCCGTTGCCCTCACGGACGACGGAGAGGAAGTTCTCGATCAGGGGGGAGACAGCGCGCTCCTCCAGATCGGGGTCGAGGATGACCATCACCTCGTAGTGACGCATGTGGAACCCACCTCCTTTGGACTCAGCGGCCACGGTCGTTCCGTGGCAGGAGGGTTGTGATGCGTAAGCAACAGTGTGTGCCAGTAAAACAGCCGCCACTGACATCGGGTGCCCCTCGCGGGGATTCCGAGTCGTGGCATGGGCAGACACCAGTGCAGAGGGTACAGAGTACCCGCACACCGGCTTCCGGTTGAAATCCGGTGGCGGAGAGCGTCAATCTGTACACATCGGGTGCGTCCGGCGCGACGATGCGCCGCCTTCCGCAGGAGGTGCCACATGGCACAGGCATTGCGACCCAACACCGCCGGCTCTCTTTTCGCCACAGACGGCAAGCCCCATCCGCTCCAGGACACGCTGCTCGCGGTGACCCTGGTGCTCGGGCTGACCGCGTTCATCACGGGCTTCTTCCACAGCCTGCACCTGCTCAGCTCATGGGCCGGCCTGGTGGGGATCCTCACCGGCGCCTACGGGCAGTGGATCTCCGAGACGACGAGGGAGCGCTTCGGTCTGATCCTGGGTCTCGGTGCCGCGGGTGTCGGATTCTTCCTCGGCATGGCGCACGGCGGCCTGTTCGGCGGAGTCATCAACTGAGGCGACGGACTCCGTAGTCCTAACTCCACGTAAAACAGCACGGAACGCCTTGGCGGCCAACAGGCCGAGGCGAAGGTTGCATACGCCCAGTCGGGGCGCTCGTAAGGCGCAGTAGGCTTCGGCGCGAGAGCCGGAGCCCCTGTACCCATGGGGACACCCCAGCCCGAGGAGCGCCCCGAATGAGCCTGACCCTGAGGACCATCAGCCGTGAGCAGCATCTGGCATTCATCCAGAGCCTGCCCTCGGCGAGCCACATGCAGGTCCCGGCATGGGCTGATGTGAAGGCGGAGTGGCGCTCCGAGAGCCTCGGCTGGTTCGACGAGAAGACCGGCGAGCTGGTCGGCGCGGGCCTGGTCCTCTACCGCCAACTCCCCAAGATCAAGCGCTACTTGGCCTATCTGCCCGAGGGCCCGGTCATCAACTGGTTCGCGCCGAATCTGGACGACTGGATCCAGCCGATGCTGGCCCACCTCAAGCACCAGGGCGCCTTCTCGGTGAAGATGGGCCCGCCGGTCATCATCCGGCGCTGGGAGGCCACCTCCATCAAGGCCGGCATCCAGAATCCGGACGTGAAGCGACTGCGGGACATCGAGGCCGACTTCATCGAACCGCGCGCCTTCGAGGTGGCCGACAAGCTGCGCCGTATGGGCTGGCAGCAGGGTGAGGACGGCGGCGCCGGCTTCGGCGACGTCCAGCCGCGCTACGTCTACCAGGTGCCGCTGGCCAACCGCTCCCTCGAAGAGGTCCACAAGAACTTCAACCAGCTGTGGCGCCGCAACATCAAGAAAGCCGAGAAGGCCGGTGTCGAGGTCGTCCAGGGCGGCTACCACGACCTTGAGGAATGGCAGCGGCTGTACGAGATCACGGCTTTGCGCGACCACTTCCGGCCCCGCCCGCTGTCGTACTTCCAGCGCATGTGGACGGCCCTCAACACCGAGGACCCCAACCGGATGCGGCTGTACTTCGCCCGGCACGACGGGGTGAACCTGTCGGCGGCGACGATGCTCGTGGTCGGCGGACACGTCTGGTACTCCTACGGCGCCTCCGACAACATCGGGCGCGAGGTCCGGCCCTCGAACGCGATGCAGTGGCGGATGCTGCGCGACGCCTACGCGCTCGGCGCCACCGTCTACGACCTGCGCGGCATCTCCGATTCGCTGGACGAGACCGACCACCTCTTCGGGCTGATCCAGTTCAAGGTGGGCACCGGCGGGCAGGCCGCCGAGTACCTCGGTGAGTGGGACTTCCCGCTCAACAAGCTGCTCCACAAGGCGCTCGACATCTACATGTCGCGCCGCTGACCTCACGCACTTCGCTTCGATAGCGTCGACAGCTCCCATACTTCTGATACACCGCAGCCACCCGAAAGGTTCCAGGTCCGGCCATGGCGCTCACGCTCTCCGTCGACACCGCGCGCTGGCGGGCGCATCACAAGCACGTCGCCGAGCAGTTCCCCGGGCTCGTCCCGGTCTGCAAGGGCAACGGCTACGGCTTCGGGCACGAGCGGCTGGCGGAGGAGGCGACGCGTCTCGGCGCGGACGTCCTCGCCGTCGGCACGACGTACGAGGCCGCCCGGATCAAGGACTGGTTCGGCGGTGACCTGCTGGTGCTGACGCCGTACCGCCGCGGCGAGGAGCCCGTTCCGCTGCCGGACCGGGTGATCCGCTCGGTGTCGTCCATCGACGGTGTGTACGGCCTGGTGGGCGCCCGTGTGGTCATCGAGGTGATGTCCTCCATGAAGCGTCACGGCGTGAGCGAGCAGGAACTGCCGCAGCTGCACTCGGCCATAGAGAACGTGCGCCTGGAGGGCTTCGCCATCCACCTCCCGCTGGACCGCACCGACGGCTCGGACGCCGTCGAGGAGGTCATCGGCTGGATGGACCGCCTGCGTGCCGCACGGCTGCCGTTGCACACGATGTTCGTCAGCCACCTCAAGGCCGAGGAACTGGCCCGGCTGCAGCAACAGTTCCCGCAGACCCGCTTCCGGGCCCGTATCGGCACCCGGCTGTGGCTGGGGGACCACGAGGCCACCGAGTACCGCGGAGCGGTCCTGGACGTCACCCGGGTCTCCAAGGGCGACCGTTTCGGCTACCGGCAGCAGAAGGCGGCCTCGGACGGCTATCTGGTGGTCGTTGCGGGCGGTACGTCGCACGGGGTGGGCCTGGAGGCCCCCAAGGCGCTGCACGGCGTCATGCCGCGCGCCAAGGGCGTCGCCCGCGCCGGCCTCGCCACGGTCAACCGGAACCTTTCGCCGTTCGTCTGGGACGGCAAGCAGCGCTGGTTCGCCGAGCCGCCGCACATGCAGGTCTCGATCCTGTTCGTACCGGCGGAAGCGGCCGAGCCGAAGGTCGGCGAGGAGCTGGTGGCCCATCTGCGGCACACCACCACGCAGTTCGACCGGATCGTGGATCGCTGAACCTCTCGACCACGTTCGCTGAGCCCCTCCACAACAGCGAAAGGGCCGTACCCGGGACCTCCCTGGTACGGCCTTTTCGCGTGGTCTCGCCGTCTTTCGTGGGCTCTCCGCATGCCCTGTTCGCTCAGAGCGAACGGTTCGCCGGTCCCTCGCTGCCCCACTCCACCTGCGGCCCGTCGAAGGGGGCCGCGTGCCGCCCAGGACGGGCCGCCGCGCCGAACACGAACACGTCCTCCGCCCTGTCGAGCACCCCGCCCGAGGGGTCGTCGTCACCCGCCATGCGCACCACGTCCCGCTCCGGCATGAGGATGTCGCGCACGATCACGGCACACAGGTAGAGCGTGCCCAGCAGGTGCAGGCCGATGGCCAATTGGTAGCCCTCGGTCGGCAGGCCTTTGTGGGCGTCGCCGCTGGTCGTGTACGCGAGGTACATCCAGATCCCCAGGAAGTACGCCACCTCGCACGCCTGCCAGATCAGGAAGTCCCGCCACTTGGGCCGGGCCAGGACCGCCAGCGGGACCAGCCACAGCACGTACTGCGGCGAGTAGACCTTGTTGGTCACGATGAAGGCCGCGACGATCAGGAAGGCCAGCTGGGCGAAGCGCGGCCGGCGCGGAGCGGTCATCGTGAGCGCCGCGATGCCTGCGCAGCACAGCAGCACCAGCAGGGTGGCGAACGTGTTGACGGTGTCGGTGCTCAGCGGGTCGGTGGACTTCTGGGCCAGGATCAGCCAGAACGACCCGAAGTCGACGCCCCGTTCCTGGCTGAACGTATAGAACTTCGACCAGCCGTCGAAGGCGAAGAGCATCACCGGCAGATTCACCGCCAGCCAGGCGACGACAGCTCCTCCGAACGCCTTCCCGAAGTCCCGCCACTTGCCCGCGCGCCAGCACAACAGGAACAGCGGGCCGAGCAGGAAGACGGGATACAGCTTGGCGGCCGTGGCAAGGCCCAACAGGACGCCGAACGCGAGGGAACGACCCCGGGACCACATCAGCATCGCCGCGGCCGTCAGAGCGACCGCCAGCAGGTCCCAGTTGATGGTGGCGGTCAGCGCGAAGGCGGGCGCCAGGGCGACCAGCAGTCCGTCCCAAGGGCGACGGGCGTGCGTGCGGCTGACGCATACGACGATGACAGCCGCGCACACCATCAGCATCCCGGCGTTGACCATCCAATACCACTGTTCCTGGTGCTGGATGCTGCCGCTGCCCGGGGTGAGCCAGGCGGCCACCTCCATGAACACACCGGTCAGCACCGGGTATTCGAGGTACTGCATGTCGCCGGGCAGCTTGTCGAAGTACGGCACGAGACCGTCGGCGAAACCGCGCCCCTGATAGAGGTGCGGGATGTCCGAGTAGCACGCGTGCGTGTACTGCGAGCTGGCCCCGAAGAACCACCCGCTGTTGTAGCAGGGCGCCTTCTGGACCAGGCCGAGGGCGAAGACGCCGATCGCCACCAGCGCGATGACCCGTACGGGAGTCCACCAGGACGTCCCCAGGAGCGCGCGCCGGCCGATGGGGCCACCGATCAGTTCGCTACCGGCGGCGGCGACCTGGTCGTCCTTGGTCGGCCGTACCGGATCCGGCTCGTGCACGCTCGTGGGCGTCAGTTCTGCACTGGGCATGGGGCACATCCTGCCGTACGGACCTAGGAGTACGCCGGGGGCCGCCGCTCCTCGTGGATGCGGCGGCCCCCGTTTCACGTGAAACATCCGGTGAAGGGTGTTTCACGTGAAACACCCTTCACGAGCGATATGACAGCTAACCGGTTGAGCCTCCAAAGATGCCCCCATTGTCGCTGCCTCTACTGGTACCACTGGATTCCGTGGCAGTGGCCGTGTCCGTCGGCGTGGACGACGAACCTCCGTCGGTGCCACCGTCGTCGCTGCACTGCCAGCTGAACTGGCAGGACTCGGTGGCCGAAGGTGTCGAACTCGGCGTCTGGCTCGGCGTCTCACTCGGAGTCTCGCTGGGCGTCTCACTCGGCGTGATTACGGGCGTCGGAGTGGGAGTCGGAGCGCCATCCTCGTTCGACACCTTGTCGATCTTGGTGGCGTCCGGGAAGCCGGGGTCGGACTTCCCCTTCAGCGCGGCCTCCATGTACTCGGTCCACACCGCAGTCGGGATGTCACCACCATGGATGGACGCCACGCCTGCCGTGCCGTTCATGGAGAGCAGTTGGGCGTCCTTGGGGTTCTCCCTGAACATCGCGATCGACGTCGAGAGCTGCTGGGTGTAGCCGACGAACCAGGCCGACTTGTTGCTGTCGGTGGTACCGGTCTTGCCGGCCGCGTCACGGCCCAGAGCCTTCGCGTTCTCGGCCGTACCGTTCTGGATGACGTTCTCCAGGGTGTTCGTGACGTTGTTCGCCACGTTCTCCGGCATCGCCACCTTCACGGTCGGCTTGGTGAAGCCGGCCACCGGCTGTCCGCCCTCCTTCACGGCCGTCACCGAGTACGGGTCCGCCTGCTTGCCGGACGCGGCGAACGTCGCGTAGGCGTCGGCCATCCGGATCGCGCTGGGAGTCGAGGTACCGATGGCGAAGGACGGGTTCAGCGTGGCGAAACTGTCGTCCAGTATCCCGGACGCCTTGGCCACGTCCCGGACCTTCGAGTTCCCCACGTCCATACCCAACTGCACGAACGGCGTGTTGATGGACTGCTCCATCGCCTTGCGCAGCGAGATGTAACCCCAGGGGTATTTGCTCTCGTTGTTCTGGTAGAAGATCGAGTTGTCCTTGTTCAGGACATACGTGCCGTCCTGGTTTCTGACCTTGAGATGGTCGTCGCCGTTGTACTTGCTGAGCGGCGAGATACCGACGCCGTCGGTCTTGTACGTGCCGTACTCCATGGCGGCTGCGAGCACGAACGGCTTCCAGGTCGAACCCACGGGGACACCCGAGGTGTCGGCGTTGTTGGTGAAGTGGCCGTTCTCGTAGCCATCACCGCCGTACAGGGCGACGATCGCTCCGTCCTTGGGCACCACCGACGCCGCGCCGAACTGGACGTACTTGTCCAGGTTGCGCTTCTTGGGATCGATGCGCTCCTTCTGGATCTTCTTCACGGCCGCACTCAGTGCGTTGACCTTGTCCTTCTGGAAGGTCGTGTAGATCTGGTAGCCGCCCTGGTCGAACTCGGTCTGCGAGATGTTCGAGTGGTTCAGGACGTACTTCTTGGCCGTGTCCACCAGGTAGCTGATCTGGCCGGTCATGCCCTTGGTCGCCTTCAGGCCCTGAGGCTCGGGGTACTTCTTGACCGCCGTCTGGTACTCCGCGTCCGTGATGCGCTTGTCGTCGTGCATCTGCTCCAGGATCCAGGCCCAACGCCCCTTGGAGCGGGCGGTGTTGGCCTTGGAGGTCGCCGCGGGGTCGATGTTCGTGGCGCCGATCGGGTCGTAGTACGTCGGGCCCTTCAACAGGGCCGCCAGGAAGGCACACTGGCTGGGCGTCAGCTTGACCGCGTCCACGCCGTAGTACGTCTGCGCGGCGGCCTGTATGCCGTAGGCACCGCGGCCGTAGTACGAGGTGTTCAGGTAGCCCTGCAGCACCTGTTCCTTGCTGAGCGAGGTCCCCACCTTGATGGAGATGAACATCTCCTTGAACTTACGGGTGACCGTCTGTTCCTGGCTCAGGTAGGTGTTCTTGACGAACTGCTGGGTGATCGTCGAACCACCCTGCGTCTCACCGCCCCGGGCCATGTTGGCCAGAGCCCGGGCGATGCCCATGGGGTCGACGCCCGAGTCCGAGTAGAAGCTCTTGTTCTCCGCCGAGATCACCGACCACTGCATGGCCTTGGGAATCTGGTCGATGGTGATGTTCTGACGGTTCGCCCCGGTGCCCGTGGCGACCATCTGGTCGCCGTTGGACCAGTAGTAGACGTTGTTCTGCGACTTGGCCGCGGTGTTCTCGCTGGGGATGCCGACCATCGCGTAGCCGACACCGACCGCGGCCACGAGGCTGCCGAAGAAGAACAGGCACAGGCCGGAGACAAGCTTCCAGGAGGGCATCCAGCGGCGCCATCCGTACTTGTCGAAGCGCGGATAGTCGATGAACCGCTTCTTGCCGGGCGCGGGAGCGCGACCTCTGCCCCGGCCGGGCCCGTTCGGGCCGCCGGGACCTTGACCGGCGGGCTCTCTACGACGGCCGCCGCCTCTCTGCGCAGCCCGACGGGCTTCGGCGCGGCTGCCGAACTGGCGCTCTTCACCCCCCGGCTCGGCGGGGTTCGACCCATAGGAGTCGGAGGGAGACCCGGTGGTGGCGCCTCGCGGTGCCGCGCGGCGGCCGGAGGTCGGTCCGGACTGGCCGCGTCGGGCCGCGGCACGTCCGCCTCCCTGCGGCTGCGGCGGTTTGCGACGGTGCTCGCTCATCGAACGATTACTCCTCGGGCAGGCGCACCCGTGCGCGCCTGGAAACGGCGGCTGGTTTCCGGTCCCCCCGAAGTACGGATGTGGTCGGTTCTGCATTCATCCGTACCGCACCAGGGACGGCGACGCCCCCACGCGTCACTTGGTTCCCGGTGGTGTGCATGCCGGACAGACTACGCACCGTCAAAACCTGCTTAGCCCCGAAGTTCACCCCAAATCAGGCAACTTGATTCCAACGAATCAGTGATGTGACGCCGCTCACCATCTCCCCACTTGTCGCATCCGGAAGGCCGTTCTATCGTCTGGATGTATCGAGTCGATACATCAGCTCGGCATAAAGGCCGTCACGGCGGGGTCACGGACAGGAAGGAGGCGACCATGAGTCGACGCTCCGGCATCCTCGAGTTCGCCATCCTCGGCCTGCTCCGCGAATCCCCCATGCACGGCTATGAGCTGCGCAAACGACTCAACACGTCACTCGGTGTGTTCCGTGCGTTCAGCTACGGGACGCTCTACCCCTGCCTCAAGACGCTGGTCGCCAACGGCTGGTTGATCGAGGAAACGGGAAACACCCCCGAGGACGCCCTTACCGCCACCCTCGCGGGACGTCGCGCCAAGATCGTCTACCGGCTGACGGCGGAAGGTAAGGAGCACTTCGAGGAGCTGCTCTCACAGACGGGGCCCGACGCGTACGAGGACGAACATTTCGCCGCTCGTTTCGCCTTCTTCGGGCAGACGTCACGTGACGTACGCATGCGCGTACTGGAAGGTCGCCGCAGCCGGCTGGAGGAGCGTCTCGACAAGATGCGTACCTCCCTGGCGCGGACCCGGGAGCGCCTCGACGACTACACGCTTGAGCTCCAGCGCCACGGAATGGAGTCCGTGGAGCGCGAAGTGCGCTGGCTGAACGAGCTCATCGAGAGCGAGCGGGCCGGACGGGACCTCAAGGGTCCCGCTTCGGATCGCTCCGCTCAGCAGGACAGCACATCTGGGGAGTCGGGCGGCCTGCCCCGGCTCGGGGGCGCCACCCCCGGGCCGGATCCGTCCGACGAAACCACCACATGAGGTCCAGTCAGGGCCTCACCTCGCACACACAGGGAGCAACCGGAATGGGTTCGGTTCGCGTAGCCATCGTCGGCGTGGGCAACTGCGCCGCCTCACTGGTACAGGGCGTCGAGTACTACAAGGACGCCGATCCGGCGGCCAAGGTGCCCGGCCTGATGCACGTCCAGTTCGGCGAGTACCACGTCGGTGACGTCGAGTTCGTCGCCGCGTTCGACGTCGACGCGAAGAAGGTCGGCCTCGACCTCTCCGACGCCATCGGTGCCAGTGAGAACAACACCATCAAGATCTGCGACGTCCCGAACAAGGGCGTCACCGTCCAGCGCGGTCACACCCTCGACGGCCTGGGCAAGTACTACCGGATGACGATCGAGGAGTCCGACGAGACCCCGGTCGACGTGGTCCAGATCCTCAAGGACAAGCAGGTCGACGTCCTGATCTGCTACCTGCCCGTCGGTTCCGAGGACGCGGCGAAGTTCTACGCCCAGTGCGCCATCGACGCCAAGGTCGCCTTCGTCAACGCCCTCCCGGTCTTCATCGCCGGCACCAAGGAGTGGGCGGACAAGTTCACCGAGGCCGGCGTCCCGATCGTCGGCGACGACATCAAGTCGCAGGTCGGCGCCACCATCACGCACCGCGTGATGGCGAAGCTGTTCGAGGACCGCGGTGTCCGTCTTGAGCGCACGATGCAGCTCAACGTCGGCGGCAACATGGACTTCAAGAACATGCTGGAGCGCGACCGCCTCGAGTCCAAGAAGATCTCGAAGACGCAGGCCGTCACCTCGCAGATCCCGGACCGCGACCTGGGCGAGAAGAACGTCCACATCGGCCCGTCGGACTACGTCCAGTGGCTCGACGACCGCAAGTGGGCCTACGTCCGCCTCGAAGGCCGCGCCTTCGGCGACGTCCCGCTGAACCTGGAGTACAAGCTCGAGGTCTGGGACTCCCCGAACTCCGCGGGTGTCATCATCGACGCCCTGCGCGCCGCGAAGATCGCCAAGGACCGCGGCATCGGCGGCCCGATCCTCTCCGCGTCGAGCTACTTCATGAAGTCCCCGCCGGTCCAGTACTTCGACGACGAGGCCTACGCCAACGTCGAGAAGTTCATCAAGGGCGAGGTCGAGCGCTAGGACCCGCCACCGGTCCGTCCGTCGAGGGTCCCCGGGCATTGCGCCCGGGGACCCTCCTCGTATGTGAGGCTGTGCCCATGGCCGTCGTCCGTGACCTGCGCATCCTCCTGCGCTTCCAGGGTTTCCGGCGCCTGCTCGCCGTACGCCTGCTCTCCCAGGGCGCGGACGGCGTCTACCAGGTCGCACTCGCCACCTACGTCGTCTTCTCACCGGAGAAACAGACCTCGGCCACCGCGATCGCCTCCGCGATGGCGGTCCTGCTCCTCCCGTACTCCCTCATCGGCCCCTTCGCCGGCGTCCTCCTGGACCGCTGGCGCCGCCGCCAGGTCTTCCTCTACGGCAACCTGCTGCGCGCCCTGCTGGCCGCGCTGACAGCCGTCCTGATGGTGAGCCACGTCCCGGACTGGCTCTTCTACGTCTCCGCGCTCTGCGTCACCGCGGTCAACCGCTTCGTCCTCGCCGGCCTGTCCGCCGCGCTCCCGCGCGTGGTCGACGACGAACGCCTGGTCGTCGCCAACTCCCTTTCCCCCACGGCCGGAACACTGGCGGCGACACTGGGCGGCGGCCTCGCCTTCCTCGTACGGCTGCTGGTCGCGGACACCGACGCCGCGGTGGTGCTGCTGGGATCCGCTCTGTATCTGTGCGCGGCCCTCACGTCCTTGCGCATGGCTCCCGAACTCCTCGGCCCCGACCGCGCGTTGACCCAGCCCCGGCTGGCCACAGCCCTCGCCGGCACCGCCCGGGACCTGACAGCGGCGGTACGCCATCTCGCCGCGCCACAGCGCAGGGAGGCGGTCTGGGCTCTCGCCGCGATGACACTGATGCGGTTCTGCTACGGCGCCCTGACCGTCCTGCTGCTGATGCTCTGCCGGTACGCCCTGTCCTCGACCTCCGACGACGGACTGCGCCTGCTGGGGCTGGCGTTGGGGGTGTCCGGCGCCGGCTTCTTCGTGGCGGCCGTGGTGACACCCTGGGCCGCGGGGCGCCTCGGCCCCGGCCGCTGGATCGCCGTCTGCGCCGCGGGCGCCGCCCTCCTGGAACCGGCCCTCGGCCTCCCGTTCACCACCGCCCCCATGCTTGCGGCGGCCTTCGTCCTCGGCCTGACCACACAGGGCGCGAAGATCGCCACGGACACGATCGTGCAGTTCTCGGTCGACGACGGCTTCCGCGGCCGCATCTTCTCCGTCTACGACGTGCTGTTCAACGTCGCCTTCGTCGGCGCCGCCGCGATGGCCGCGCTGATGCTTCCCCCTGACGGCCGCTCAGCGGTGCTGGTGATCACCGTTGCCGTCATCTACGGAGCGGTTGCTGCGACTATGGCCCACTTTGAGCGCCGGAGAGTGTCACATCACTGACACGGAGTCGTCCTGGGTCACAGCGGTGTCAGTGGCGGCAGGTAGCTTACGGGCGTCTTATTTCGCATCATGCCGCACGCCGGACCAAGGGTCACGCCGTGCCATGCGTCCACGTTCCAGGGGGGACCCCAGTGACTACTCCGCCGCCTCAGAGCCCGAACCCATACGCCCAGGGGCCGAACCCCTATGCCCAGGACCAGCAGCCCTACGGCCAGCCTCAGACTCCGGCGCCGCATCCGGCGCAGGCTCAGGCCCAAGCCCCGTATCCGCCGCAGGCGCAGGCTCCGTACCCGCCTCAAGGCGGTTACCCGCAGCAGCCCGGCCAGCCCGGCTTCCCGCCCCAGGGCGCGGCCCCGTACGCTCCGGTCCCCCCACAGCCGAAGCGCAAGTTCAGCTTCAAGATGATCCGGCTTGCCGTCGTGATCGTGATCGCCGCGGGTGCGGCGATCTTCAGCTACATATCCGGGCAGCACGACCCCGATACGGCCAAGGTCGGCGACTGCATGCACCGCGGCAGCACCAGCGACACCGACCCGAAGCTCGAGGTCGTGAAGTGCGGCGACTCGAAGGCCCAGTTCATCGTGCTGGCCAAGGTGAGTGGCAACTACTCCCGGACCGAGGCCGACACCAAGTGCGCGGCGGCCGCCAAGGACTTCCAGTACCAGTACACCCAGACCGGCAAGGGCAGCGACTTCCTGCTCTGCCTGAAGGACTACAAGAAGTAAGGCAGATGTGGCGAGGGGCGGTGTCTCATGTTTCACGTGAAACACCGCCCCTGATGCTGTCCGGGGTCATGTTTCACGTGAAACATGACCCCGTCCCGCGACCTCAGCTCTCCGCGGCCCACCACTCCTTGAGGGCGGCCACGGCTGCCTCATGCTCCATCGGCCCGTTCTCCAGCCGCAGTTCCAACAGGAACTTGTACGCGCGACCGATGACCGGTCCGGGAGTGACGCCCAGGACCTCCATGATCTGGTTGCCGTCGAGGTCGGGACGGATCGAGTCCAGCTCCTCCCGCGCCTGCAACTGGGCGATGCGTTCCTCCAGACCGTCGTACGCACGGGACAGCGCGGCGGCCCTGCGCTTGTTCCGTGTGGTGCAGTCCGAGCGGGTCAGCTTGTGGAGGCGGTCGAGGAGTGGGCCGGCGTCACGGACGTAGCGGCGGACGGCCGAGTCGGTCCACTCGCCGGTGCCGTAGCCGTGGAAGCGCAGGTGGAGTTCGACGAGACGTGAGACGTCCTTCACCAGGTCGTTGGAGTACTTGAGCGCCAGCATGCGCCTCTTGGTCATCTTCGCGCCGACCACCTCGTGGTGGTGGAACGAGACCCGGCCGTCGTTCTCGAACCGGCGGGTGCGCGGCTTGCCGATGTCGTGCAGAAGGGCGGCCAGCCGGAGGACGAGGTCGGGACCGTTCTCCTCCAGTTCGATCGCCTGCTCCAGAACGATCAGCGTGTGTTCGTAGACGTCCTTGTGCCGGTGGTGCTCGTCGCTCTCCAGGCGGAGGGCGGGAAGCTCGGGCAGGACGTGGTCGGCGAGTCCGGTGTCGACCAGCAGGGTCAGTCCCTTGCGCGGGTTCGCGGAGAGGATCAGCTTGTTCAGCTCGTCCCGCACCCGCTCGGCCGAGACGATCTCGATCCGCCCGGACATCTCCGTCATCGCCGCGACGACCTCGGGAGCGACCTCGAAGTCGAGCTGCGCGGCGAAGCGGGCCGCCCGCATCATCCGCAGGGGATCGTCCGAGAAGGAGGCCTCGGGGGTGCCGGGGGTCCGCAGTACCCGGGCCGCGAGGTCGTCGAGGCCGCCGTGCGGGTCGATGAACTCCTTCTCCGGGAGCGCGACAGCCATCGCGTTCACCGTGAAGTCGCGCCGGACGAGGTCCTCCTCGATGGAGTCGCCGTACGACACCTCGGGCTTGCGAGAGGTCCGGTCGTACGCCTCCGACCGGTAGGTGGTCACCTCGATCAGGTAGCCGTCCTTCTGCACCCCCACGGTGCCGAAGGCGATCCCGACCTCCCACACCGCGTCGGCCCACGGCCGGACGATCTTCAGTACGTCCTCGGGGCGCGCATCCGTCGTGAAGTCCAGGTCGTTGCCGAGCCGGTCGAGCAGCGCGTCCCGGACCGAGCCGCCGACCAGGGCGAGGGAGAACCCGGCCTCCTGGAAACGGCGGGCGAGGTCGTCGGCGACGGGAGCCACCCGCAGCAGTTCACTCACCGCGTGGCGCTGCACCTGGCTCAGGGCACTGGGGTTGTCTTCGTTGGCGTTCGGCACAACAGAAAAGGGTACGTGGCCCCGGCCACCGCGAGCGCCTCCATTAAATGTGCACGGACACGTCCGCTGATACCCGCGCAAGCGCTGCCCTTGCGACGTACAGGAACGCTCCCCTTTATACGGGCACATACGGGATGGTCCGGCGCTGTTCTCCGATCTTGTGGAGCAGACCGCGGCACTTCCCCTCAGCGCGCATCGTTACCATGCGTGGACGCACATTGCGACGACCACTGACGATGACGAGGGACGGGCGAGCGCGTGGCCGAGGCGGCAGACTTCCAGGGGACGTGTCCCTCACCTGCCCGCCGGTGGCTGCGGCGCACCGGCG
Source organism: Streptomyces prunicolor NBRC 13075 (assembly GCF_000367365.1). GTDB lineage: Bacteria > Actinomycetota > Actinomycetes > Streptomycetales > Streptomycetaceae > Streptomyces > Streptomyces prunicolor. The sequence goes on from NZ_BARF01000002.1 coordinate 213,043, forward strand.
CACTGCTCGCCGGGGCGCCTCTGCTGGCCGGCCTGCTCCAGTTGTCCGCCACCACGCCCGCCGGCGCGGCCGAGCAGACGTCCGCGAAGGCTGCCTCCGGCTCGCAGACGGTGTCGGTCTCCGTGGACTCGCTCAGCCCCAGCATCCCCACGGACGGGGACACCCTGACCGTCTCCGGGACGGTCACCAACAACGGCAAGCAGACGGTCACGGACGCCCACGTGGGCCTGCGCCTGGGCCAGGCGGTCAGCACCCGCTCGGCGATCGACACCGTCGCCAACCGCACCGACTACGTCCAGGGCGTCGACGGCTCGGAGATCGGCGACAAGTACACCGAGAAGTTCGCCAAGCTCACTCCGGGCGTCGCGGAGCCCTTCACCCTCTCCGTGCCGGTCGACAAGCTGGACCTCGGTGACGACGGCGTCTACCCGCTCGGTGTCTCACTCTCCGGCCAGACCTCCGCGCAGCCGTGGGAGCAGGTGCTGGGCATCCAACGGACGTTCCTGCCGTGGCAGCCCGACGAGGCGGACACGAAGACGAAGACGACGTATCTGTGGCCGCTGATCTCCGGCGTCCACATGACGGCGCAGACGGGTTCCAACGAGCAGCAGACGCCGGTCTTCCTCAACGACGACCTCGCCAAGGAGATCTCCCCGGGCGGTCGCCTCGACCAGATGCTGTCGCTGGGCAAGGATCTCGACGTCACCTGGGTGATCGACCCGGACCTGCTGGCCTCCGTCGACGCGATGACCAGCAGCTACAAGATCCAGGGCGACGGCGACACCACGACGACGGGCACCCACCAGGCGGTCGCCAAGGCGTGGCTCGCCGAGCTGCAGTCGGCGGTCGCGGACAAGGAGGTCGTCGCTCTCCCCTTCGCCGACCCGGACCTGGCGTCCCTCGCCCACAACGGCACCAGCGTCACCGGCTCGCTGAGCCACCTCAAGGACGCCACGGACGTCGCCGCGAGCACCGTGGAGACCGTGCTCCACGTGACGCCGACCACGGACTTCGCGTGGCCGGTGAACGGCGCCGTGGACCCGTCGATCATCAAGGTCGCCACCTCGGCCGGCGCCGACAAGGTGATCGCCCGCAGCGACAGCCTCCAGGAGACCGGCGGCCTGTCGTACACGCCCTCCGCCGCCCGCCCCATCGGCGGCGGTACGACCGCGGTGGTCGCGGACTCACGGCTCTCCACGGCGTTCGAGGGTGATCTGACGAGGGCCGGGGCCGCCACACTCGCCGAGCAGCGGTTCCTCGCCCAGAGCCTGACGCTCGATCTGCAGACGGACAAGCAGCGCAGCATCGTCGTCGCCCCGCAGCGCATGCCGACCGCGAGCCAGGCCCAGGCGATGGCCGAGGCGCTGACGACCCTCCAGGGCAGCACCTGGAGCGAGTCGCAGGACCTCACCGCGGCGGCCAAGGCGAAGCCCGACCCGAGCGCCACCACAAGGATCCCGTCGTCCTCCTCGTACCCCTCCTCGCTGCGCAAGCAGGAGCTGCCGAAGTCGGCCTTCGAGCAGATCGCGGCCACCCAGGACAAGCTCGACAACTTCCGGGTGATCCTCACCGACGAGTCCCGGGTCGTGACCCCGTTCGGGCGGGCCATGAACCGTGAGATGTCCACGTCGTGGCGAGGACAGGCGGGCGAGGCGACGAACTTCCGCCAGAGCGTGCTGGATTATCTCGACGACCTCACCAACCAGGTGAAACTGATCGACAAGTCCGAGACCAAGCTCTCGGGCCGCAGCGCCACGATCCCCGTGACCGTGCAGAACAACCTCGTGCAGGGCGTCGACCACCTGATCCTGCGCCTCACCTCGACGAACCCCACCCGCCTGAAAATCAAAGGCAGGGCCTACACGGAGCAGCCGGTCACGGTCAACGGCGGGCACAGCCAGTCCGTGAAGTTCACCACGTCGGCCAACGCCAACGGCAAGGTGGGCGTGACCGCCCAGCTGTACACGGAGGACGGCCAGGAGTACGGACAGGCCGTCAACTTCGACGTGAAGGTCACCGAGGTCACGGCCACCGTCATGCTGGTCATCGGCGGCGGTGTCCTGCTGCTCGTCCTCGCCGGCTTCCGGATGTACACGCACCGCAAGCGTGCCGTCGCCCGCCAGGCCGAGGAAGGTCCCGACGGACCCGACGACGAAGCGACCGAGGAACCCGAAGGCCCGGAGAACCCCAAGAGCCCCCAAGACCGTCTCAAGGAGGAGTCCGGCACTCCGTCCCGGGCAGACGACCCGGAGCAGCCGAGTGACCCGACACCGGACACCGCACCGGAAAGCGCCGACCCGTCCGGCACGGGTGAGAGAGTGGACCGTTGAGCGATGTCGTGGCCGGTGGGCCCGGGGACGATGAGGTGGGGTAACCATGAACGCGCCGTACGACGGTGACCGCGGTCAGGGCGCGGGCGGCTCGGGCTACCCCGAGGGTCCGCAGCCCGAGCCCGGTCAGGTGCCGCCGCAGCCTCCCGCGGACATGTACCTCCAGGACGCCTACGACCAGGACCCCTACCGGGCGCAGGACCTCTCCGCCCAGGACCCGGTCGCCGAGGCGCTCTACGACCGCGCCGCGCACCCACCGCCCCCTCCGGGCACGTACCAGCCGCAGCCCCCGCTCTACGCGCAGCCGCCTCAGTCCCCGTACGCCCCCGATCCCCGCGTGTGGGCGCAGACCCCGGCACCCGAGCCGGAGGGCCCGACCCAGTACCTGCCGTACGGCGACGACGCCCGGACGACGCAGTTCGTGGGCGTGGACGACCTGGTGACGGGGGCCGGCGAGGAGCACCACGAGCCGGACGCCTTCGCGCACCTCTTCCGGGACCAGGGACAGGGCGGCGGACGTCCGCCGATGGAGTCCCCGGCGGTCCCCGGCCCGTCCCCGGCACCGCCCTCGGGCCATGCCCCCACCGCGCCGTCTCCGGTACCAATGTCCGACGCCACGATGCAGCTCACTCCTACGGCGCCGGCGCCCGCTGCGGCCGCGCCCAAGAAGGGCGGCCGGGCCACCGGCCTGCTGAAGTCGAGCGCCGTGATGGCGGCGGGCACGATGGTCTCCCGCCTGACCGGCTTCGTCCGCTCGGCGCTGATCGTCTCGGCGCTGGGTGTCGGCATGCTCGGCGACACCTTCCAGGTCGCCTACCAGCTGCCGACGATGATCTACATCCTGACCGTGGGCGGTGGCCTCAACTCCGTCTTCGTGCCGCAGCTCGTGCGGGCCATGAAGGAGGACGACGACGGCGGTGAGGCGTTCGCCAACCGGCTGCTGACCCTTGTCATGGTGGCCCTGGGCGCGCTCACCGCGCTCGCGGTCTTCGCGGCACCCCTGCTGATCCGTCTGCTGTCCGACTCGGTGGCCAACGATCCGGCGGCCAACGACGTGGGCGTCACCTTCGTCCGCTACTTCCTGCCCTCGATCTTCTTCATGGGCGTCCACGTCGTGATGGGCCAGATCCTGAACGCGCGTGGCAAGTTCGGCGCGATGATGTGGACCCCGGTCCTGAACAACATCGTCATCATCGTGACGCTCGGCATGTTCATCTGGGTGTACGGCACCTCCGCGAACTCCGGCATGAAGGTCACGAACATCCCGCCGGAGGGCCAGCGACTGCTCGGCATCGGCGTGCTGCTCGGCCTGGTCGTCCAATCGCTCGCGATGATCCCGTACCTGCGGGAGACCGGCTTCCGGCTGCGGTTGCGCTTCGACTGGCGGGGCCACGGTCTCGGCAAGGCCGCGACGCTCGCCAAGTGGACCGTCCTCTTCGTCCTCGCCAACCAGGCCGGCGCGATCGTCGTGTCCCAACTGTCCACCGCCGCGGGCAAGTCCTCGCCCGTCGACGGCACCGGCTTCGCCGCCTACGCCAACGCCCAGCTGATCTGGGGTCTGCCGCAGGCCATCATCACCGTCTCCCTGATGGCCGCGCTGCTGCCGCGTATCTCGCGCTCGGCGGCTGAGGGCGACGGGGGTGCCGTCCGCGACGACATCTCCCAGGGGCTGCGCACCACCGCCGTGGCGATCGTGCCGATCGCCTTCGGCCTTCTTTCCCTCGGCATCCCGATGTGCACGCTGATCTTCGGTTCCTCGGGGACCAGCGAGGCCACCAACATGGGCTTCATGCTGATGGCCTTCGCCCTCGGTCTGATCCCGTACTCGGTGCAGTACGTCGTCCTGCGCGCCTTCTACGCGTACGAGGACACCCGAACTCCCTTCTACAACACGGTCATCGTGGCCGCCGTCAACGCCGGCGCCTCGGTGGCCTGCTACTTCGTCCTCCCGGCCCGCTGGGCCGTGGTGGGCATGGCCGCCTCGTACGGCCTCGCGTACGCGACCGGTGTCGGTGTCGCCTGGAACCGGCTGCGCAAGCGGCTGAACGGCGACCTGGACGGCGCTCGCGTCATGCGGACGTACGCTCGGCTCTGTATCGCCTCCGTGCCGGCCGCACTGCTCAGTGGTGCGGCCTGCTACGGGATCGGACATACGCTCGGCCAGGGGGTCGTCGGCTCGTTCGCGGCCCTTCTTGTGGGCGGTGCCGTACTGCTCGGAATCTTCTACGTCGCGGCCCGGCGCATGCGCATCGAGGAGCTCAACTCCCTCGTGGGCATGGTGCGCGGGCGCTTGGGACGTTGAGGCGGGGGCACACGCACAACCATCGTCCGCCGCTGTGTGTCGTGCATAGCGGCAGACTGTGGGCACAATTGGTTTCGGCGTCGAACAGCGTGCAACGGATGGGGAGGCAGGAGCGACGGTGGCGGAACGGAGCACGGCTGCCGTCGACGTGGCAGACAACAGCGGCGACGAGCCGCTGACCGCCAAGGCGGACCAGTCCACGGCCGACGGGGTGGCCCAGAACCCGGAGCGGGACACGGAGAGCGACAAGGCACAGGGGAGCGGCGGGATCGAGGAAACCGAGAAGGCCTCGCCTCCCGAACTGCACAGCGGTCACAAGCTCGCCAGACGCTATCGACTCGAAGAGTGCGTCACCCGTCTGGACGGCTTCAGCAGTTGGCGCGCGGTGGACGAGAAACTCCGCCGTGCCGTCGGCGTCCATATCCTGCCCGCGGATCATTCGAGGGCCCGCTCCGTGCTGGCCGCGGCCCGTTCCTCGGCGTTGCTGGGCGATCCCCGCTTCGTCCAGGTCCTGGACGCCGTGGAGGAGAACGACCTCGTCTACGTCGTCCACGAATGGCTGCCCGACGCCACGGAACTGACGGCGCTTCTGGCCCCAGGACCGCTGGAGGTGCACGACGCCTACCAGATGGTCAGTCAGATCGCCTCGGCCATGGCCGCCGCGCACCGCGAGGGCCTCGCCCATCTGCGGCTGAACCCGAACGCCGTGCTGCGTACCTCGTCCGGCCAATGGCGCATCCGTGGTCTGGCCGTCAACGCGGCGCTGCGCGGCATCAGTTCGGACACACCGCAGCGCACGGACACGGAGGCGATCGGCGCCCTGCTGTACGCGGCGCTCACCCAGCGCTGGCCGTACGAGAGCGATGCCTACGGCCTGTCCGGGCTGCCCAAGGGCGTCGGTCTCATCGCCCCCGACCAGGTACGCGCCGGTGTCCACCGAGGTCTGTCGGAGCTCGCCATGCGCGCGCTCGCCAACGACGGTGCCACGGCCTCCCGGCACGAGTCGGCGTGCACCACGCCGGAGGAGCTGGTGAAGGCGATCGGCGAGATGCCCCGCATCCGCCCGCCGGAGCCCGCCTACACCGCGCCGCCCGAGTACCAGCGCACGACGTACCAACAGGGCACATACGGCCGCCCGTCGCCGCCCGGTGCCACCCAGGTTCTGCCGACCCCGCCGCCCCCGCTGCAGAGCCGCACCGGCAAGGCCCTCAAGTGGGCCGTGTCCGCGCTGCTGATCGCCGCGCTGGGCCTGGGCAGCTGGCAGCTCGCGGACGCGCTCATGGACCAGGGCAACAAGTCCGAGGACACGAAGCAGACGCAGACGACGGACGGGAACGACAAGACCGGCGACAAGACCAAGCCGGTCAAGACGCTCGCGATCCAGGGCGCCAAGGAGTTCGTGGCAAAGGGCGACCCGCAGCATCCGAACGACGTCGACAAGACATACGACGGCGACAAGTCAACGTACTGGCGGACCTCCAGCTTCATAGGGGGCCCGGTGCTCGCGCCGTACAAGCCGGGCGTGGGCATCGTCTACGACCTCGGTTCGGTCCAGGACGTCTCCGCGGCGACCATAGGGCTCTACTACAGCGGCGATCACACGACGGTGAAGCTCTACGCGACCAACTCGCTGTCGCCCTCCTCGCTGGACTCCATGACGCAGCTCGGCACCGTCACGACGACCGGGACCAGTGCCACGGTGAAGGTCACCAAGCATGTGAAGAGCCGGTACGTTCTTGTCTGGCTCACCGCTCTGCCGCACGCGGACAGCGACCAGTACAGCGATGCCGGCTACAAGCAGGCCATTACCGACGTGAAGTTCACGGGCTGACGTCTCACCAGAGGGGGAGGGGGTCCGATGGCGGAAGGCGCCGGATACGACGAGACGAGCGATCAGGATCTGCTCGCCCGCCATGTCGAAGGCGACCCGGACGCCTTCGGAGAGCTCGTACGGCGGCACCGGGACCGGCTCTGGGCCGTGGCCCTGCGCACGCTGGGAGACCGTGAGGAGGCCGCTGACGCGGTCCAGGACGCCCTCGTGTCCGCCTACCGGGCCGCCCATACCTTCCGCGGCCAGTCGGCCGTCACCACCTGGCTGCACCGGATCACGGTGAACGCCTGCCTGGACCGCGCCCGCAAGGCCGCTTCCAGGAAGACGTCCCCGGTCGATGACACCGAGCGCCTGGAACAGCTCCTGGAACCGCACGAGTCGGCCTCGGCTCCCGCGGAGCGCAACGATCTGCACCGCCAACTGCTTGAAGCCCTCGGCACTCTTCCGCCCGACCAGCGCGCCGCCCTCGTCCTGGTGGACATGCAGGGCTACCCGGTCGCGGAGGCCGCGCGCATGCTCGACGTGCCGACCGGCACGGTGAAGAGTCGCTGCGCCCGCGGAAGAGCCCGGCTGCTGCCGCTACTCACCCATCTACGGCCGGAAAGAACCGGTGGCGACAAGGAACCGGGCGCTGGACGGAACCGGGCGCAGGGGGCATCCGTCCCACCGGCAGCGGGACCTCGCGACGGAGGTCCCAAGGATGCAGGGCCGAGCGATTCAGCTGCTGTGAAGGGCGGAGGTGGGCGAGCGTGACATCCACGACAGACACGACCGGGCACCCGGACGTCGCGGAGATCTCCGACCTCACCGAGGGCCTTCTCCCACCGTCCAGGACAGCCGAGGTACGACGGCATCTGGACGAGTGTGAACTCTGTGCGGACGTCCACGACTCGCTGGAGGAGATCCGGGGTCTGCTGGGCACCATGCCCGGCCCACCACGCATGCCCGCCGAGATCGCGGGCCGTATCGACGCGGCTCTCGCCGCGGAGGCCCTGCTGGGTGCCACAGCCCCCGAGACCCTGGCCGCGCCAACGTTGGTGAGTGCCTCCCGCGTCACGTCGGACGTGGACCGCAAGGTCGGTGAGAACGCCGGGGCGCATGTTTCACGTGAAACATCGCCCACGGCGGACCGCCCGTCAGGACGCGCACACGCGGCAACCGGTCCTGGACGCAAGGACCGTAAAGAGGGCAAGGAACGGAATCGCGGCAGTCGTCGCGGGAGGATCGTTCTGGGAGCGGTGTTCACCGCGGCCGTTCTGGGAGCCGGATCTCTGTTCATCCAGTCGCTGGGCGACCACAAGTCGTCCGACACAGCTCAAGGGCACCCGACGAGTTCCGCGGACACCTTCTCCAAGGGGAAGCTGGAGAGCGAGGTCTCGGCGCTCCTCCCCACCAAGTCGTCCACGATTCAGGGCACCAGCAGTGAGTCGCCCTGGCACGCCGCGGTCGACCCCGGCGGGGCGGAGTCTTCCACCAAGACTCCTAAAACCCTGAAGGAGCTCACCGGCTCCCTCCCGGACTGCATCCGGCAAGGCGTGAACCGCGGCAACACAGATGTCCTCGGCTTCAAGAAGGGCACCTACAACGGGACCGCCGCCTATCTCGTGGTGCTGCCCGACGCTTCCGACAACAATCGGGTCATGGCCTACGTCGTCGACGCGGCCTGCGTGAGCCAGCCGACATCCACCCCTGGCAAGGTCCTTCTGACGCAGTCGTTCGCGCATTCCTGACCACGAACGTCTCTTCTCGATCCGGCGTGGTACTTCCCTACCGTGTGCCGTCTCCGTGTGCCCGGACACAGCGGGAATGCGGGCCCCGTAGGATCCGTTGGGTGGTGTGGAGGCTCCGAGAGGGGCTCCCACCGGTCGTACTGACGCAGTCCAGAGACGAGGAACCAAGCCGTGAGCGACGTCCGAAACGTGATCATCATCGGCTCCGGGCCCGCCGGCTACACGGCGGCGCTCTACACCGCGCGCGCGTCGCTGAAGCCGCTGGTGTTCGAGGGTGCCGTCACCGCTGGTGGCGCGCTGATGAACACCACCGAGGTCGAGAACTTCCCGGGCTTCCAGGACGGCATCATGGGCCCCGAGCTCATGGACAACATGCGCGCCCAGGCCGAGCGCTTCGGCGCCGAACTGATCCCGGACGATGTGGTCTCCGTCGACCTGACCGGTGAGATCAAGACCGTCACGGACACCTCGGGCACCGTCCACCAGGCGAAGGCCGTCATCGTGACCACCGGTTCGCAGCACCGCAAGCTGGGCCTGCCGAACGAGGACGCACTGTCCGGTCGGGGTGTCTCCTGGTGTGCCACCTGTGACGGGTTCTTCTTCAAGGACCAGGACATCGCCGTCATCGGTGGTGGTGACACGGCGATGGAGGAGGCGACCTTCCTCTCCCGCTTCGCCAAGTCAGTGACGATCGTCCACCGCCGCGACAGCCTGCGGGCCTCCAAGGCGATGCAGGAGCGTGCCTTCGCCGACCCAAAGATCAAGTTCGTCTGGGACAGCGAGGTCGCCGAGATCGAAGGCGACCCCAAGCTCGCCGGCCTCAAGCTGCGCAACCTGAAGACCGGGGAACTCTCGGACCTGGCGGTGACGGGCCTGTTCATCGCGATCGGCCACGACCCCCGCACGGAGCTCTTCAAGGGTCAGCTCGACCTGGACGGCGAGGGCTACCTGAAGGTCGAGGCGCCCTCGACCCGCACCAACCTGACCGGTGTCTTCGGCGCCGGTGACGTCGTCGACCACACCTACCGCCAGGCGATCACCGCCGCCGGCACTGGCTGCTCCGCCGCTCTGGACACCGAGCATTTCCTTGCCGCCCTCGCGGACAAGGAGCAGGCAGAGCCCGCGAAGACCACCGTCTGACCCCCATCCTCCCCACCGCACGATCAAGTTAAGGAGCCCGCCGTGGCCGGCACTCTGAAGAATGTGACCGACGCTTCCTTCGACGAGGACGTCCTCAAGAGCGACAAGCCCGTCCTGGTGGACTTCTGGGCTTCCTGGTGCGGCCCGTGCCGTCAGATCGCTCCGTCCCTCGAAGCCATCGCCGCCGAGCACGGCGAACAGATCGAGATCGTCAAGCTCAACATCGACGAGAACCCGGCGACGGCCGCCAGGTACGGCGTCATGTCCATCCCCACCCTGAACGTCTACCAGGGTGGCGAGGTCGCCAAGACCATCGTCGGCGCCAAGCCGAAGGCCGCGATCCTTCGCGACCTCGACGAGTTCATCGCCAGCAAGTGATGTTTCACGTGAAACCGTGTTTCACGTGAAACATGAAGGGGCCGACTCTCCGGAGTCGGCCCCTTTGCTTTAGAGCGGTCGAAGCGCTGGTTCCTTCTGTACGGCCCCCAGCAACCGGTCGAGCGCCATCTCCACGTCTTCCTTCCAGGAGAGCGTCGTGCGCAGCTCCAGCCGCAACCGTGGATAGGCGGGATGCTGACGGACCGTCTTGAAGCCCACGGCGAGGAGATGATCGGCGGGCAGCACGCAGGCCGCCTCTTTCGCATGGGCATCACCGAAGGCTTCGATCGCCTTGAAGCCCCGCCGCAGCAGATCCTTGGCGACCGTCTGAACCATGACCCGCCCCAGTCCCTGCCCCTGATAGCCCGGCATGATGAACGACGTCATCAGCTGCACGGCGTCCGGCGACACGGGGCTTGTGGGAAACGCCGTCGAGCGGGGGACGTAGGCGGGAGGGGCGTAGAGGACGAAGCCCACCGGCAGGTCGTCGACGTAGACGACCCGCCCGCAGGAGCCCCAGTCCAGGAGGACGGCGGAGATCCACGCTTCCTTCTCCACGGACGCCGTGTCCGCCTTTACCGCGGCTTGCCCGCGGACGGGGTCCAGCTCCCAGAAGACGCACGACTGACAACGGTTGGGAATGTCCGGGAGATTATCCAGCGTGAGCGGTACGAGCCGACGCCCCATGAAGGCTGATCCTCGCTTCCTTCGCCCGCAGCGCCGCGGGCGGCTGTCAGAGCGCTGCGTTCCCTGAGCAGACTGCCGACGAACCCGCCGACTGCGCCCAGGCCCAGACCCGCGCTCACCAGTCCGGTGCGGCTCACCGTTCGCATGGCCCCCGCCTCCCCTAAGAGGTGCTGCCAGGTGGATGCGCCATACCCGAACGCATCGTATCGATGATGCGATTGCATCGATACCGACAGAAAGCAAAGAGCGGGCCGCCTTCCGGTACACACCGGACGCGGCCCGCTCTGCTGGTCGGACGGACAGAACCCATGCCGTCGGCAGGACGGCTCAGGCCTCGTCCTCCGATTCGTCGTCCAGCAGACTCCGTTGCAGGACCGGCCCCTCGCCCGGAGCCAACGAACCGAGGATCCGCTCAAGGTCCTCCATCGAGGCGAACTCGACAGTGATCTTGCCCTTCTTCTGGCCCAGGTCGACCTTCACCCGGGTCTCGAAGCGATCGGAGAGACGGGTGGCGAGATCGGACAGCGCCGGGGAGACCAGGGCGCCGGCCCGCGGTCCCTTGGAGCGCTGAGCGGTCTGCGGCCGGGAACCCATCAGGGTCACGATCTCCTCGACGGCCCGCACCGAGAGCCCCTCGGCCACGATCCGGTGGGCCAGCCGGTCCTGCTCCTCCGAGTCGTCGACGGAGAGCAGTGCCCGGGCGTGACCGGCGGAGAGAACTCCGGCGGCGACACGGCGCTGGACCGACGGCGAGAGCTTCAGCAGACGCAGGGTGTTGGAGACCTGCGGGCGCGAACGTCCGATGCGGTCCGCCAGCTGGTCGTGCGTGCAGTTGAAGTCCTTGAGCAACTGGTCGTAGGCAGCCGCCTCTTCGAGCGGGTTCAGCTGGGCGCGGTGCAGGTTCTCCAGGAGGGCGTCCAGGAGAAGCTTCTCGTCGTCCGTGGCCCGCACGATCGCCGGGATCGCCTCCAGGCCGGCCTCACGGCAGGCACGCCAGCGCCGCTCGCCCATGATGAGCTCGTAGCTCGTCAGGCCGATCTGCCGTACGACGACGGGCTGGAGGAGGCCGACCTCCTTGATGGAGGTGACCAGTTCCTGCAGCGCGTCCTCGTCGAAGACCTCACGCGGCTGGCGTGAGTTCGGCGTGATGGAGTCGAGGGGCAGCTCGGCGAAGAAGGCACCGATGGGAGGTGCCGGTGTCTCCGGAGTGCCGTACGCCGACAGGTCCTCTGTCTCGTAGGAGACCGGCGGCAGTGTGGTGACCTTTGCCGCGGCCACCCCCCGGTCGCCGGTGATGACCGGAACAGCCGAGGGGGATGTGGAACCCATGGCGGCCGGAGCCACCGTCTTCTCCCCGGTCGGGGCTGCGGGGATCAGTGCGCCGAGCCCACGGCCCAAACCCCTCCGTCGCTCGCTCACTGGATACCCTCCACCATGCTCTGGTCGCCCTGAGCGCCGATATGCGCATGCGGTGCGTCGTAGCTGACGCCCACACCCTTCAGCGCGATTTCCCTTGCTGCCTCAAAGTAGGAGAGGGCACCGCTCGATCCGGGATCGTAGGTCAGTACCGTCTGCCCATAGCTCGGCGCCTCGGAGATACGGACCGAGCGGGGAATGCTCGTCCGCAGCACCTCGTCGCCGAAGTGGCTGCGCACCTCGTCCGCGACCTGGGACGCGAGACGCGTCCGGCCGTCGTACATGGTGAGCAGGATGGTCGACACATGCAGGTTGGGGTTGAGGTGCCCCCGAACCAGGTCGACGTTGCGGAGCAACTGTCCGAGGCCTTCCAGCGCGTAGTACTCGCACTGGATCGGGATGAGAACCTCCGCGCCGGCGACCAACGCGTTGACCGTCAGCAGGCCGAGCGAGGGCGGACAGTCGATGAGGATGTAGTCCAGCGGCTGCTCGTAGGCCTGAATCGCCCGCTGCAGTCTGCTCTCTCGGGCCACCAGGGACACCAGCTCGATCTCCGCACCGGCGAGATCGATCGTGGCGGGGGCACAGAAGAGACCCTCGACATCGGGAACCGGCTGCACGACCTCGGAGAGAGGTCGGCTGTCGACCAACACGTCATAGATGGAAGGAACTTCCGCGTGGTGATCGATCCCCAGTGCTGTGGACGCATTGCCCTGTGGGTCGAGGTCGACCACCAGAACACGGGCACCGTGCAGTGCCAGCGAAGCGGCAAGATTGACGGTCGTCGTCGTCTTGCCCACCCCGCCCTTCTGGTTGGCGACGACCATGATGCGGGTCTGCTCAGGACGCGGCAGACCCTCGCCGGCACGACCTAGGGCTTCCACCGCCAGTTGGGCAGCACGACCGATGGGAGTGTCGTCCATAGGGGGCGGTGTTTCACGTGAAACATCCTCCCCCATCGACTCGGTACGGGGACCGGGGACCGGATCGGTCATCGGTCCCGCGATGTTGGCGTCGGACCGCAAGGATTCACTCTCCTCGACTTCAGGCTCGCAATGAACAGAGCCTCCCATGTCTTCAGGGTCGTGAACCAGTGAGGCCTGTTGTTCTGTGGAGAATTCCACCTCTGTGGACAACTCCGTGCCCTCTCCGAGTGATCCGAGAGGCTTCCGGTCGCGGGGTTCGGCCGCGGCGCGGGTGCGACCGATGATGCCGTGTAGCAGTGAGCGACGTTTCACGTGAAACACGATGCACAGCCGCCGAGGCCGAACTGTCCGCGACACTCCGGCATGCATAGGTTTGACAGCTTGTGTGGAGTAAGTCTCGTCGTCAGGACGGATCAGCGACGTACTTCAAGCGCTGGGACCGACCCGCCCCAGCGCTGACACAGTCTCAACGACGCCGACGTGTACGGCCCGTACGAGCCGCCTTGGCCCGCTTCGCCGCGAATCGAACCCCACCGGGGCTCTCTCCGACCTCGACACGCACCACCGTGGACAGCGGATCGACGATGCCCTCGCCGACATGCAGGATGGACGTCTCCACGGCTCCAAGCTTGCTGAGCACGGTCCCCGCACTCTTAAGCTCCTCCTCGGCCGTGTCCCCCTTCAGGGCGAGCATCTCGCCATAGGGACGGAGCAGCGGGATGCCCCAGGTGGCCAGGCGCTCCAGCGGAGCCACCGCCCGGGCCGTCACGACATGGACCGGCTGCAGTGTGCCCATGACCTCCTCGGCACGCCCACGCACGACGGTGACGTGGTCGAGGCCCAGGAGTTCGACGACCTCGGTGAGGAAGGTCGTACGGCGGAGGAGCGGTTCGAGGAGGGTGATCTTGATGTCCTCGCGAACCAGGGCCAGGGGAATGCCCGGCAGGCCGGCGCCGGAGCCGACGTCGCACACCGTCACTCCGTCCGGCACGACCTCCGAGAGGACCGCGCAGTTCAGCAGGTGCCGCTCCCACAGGCGGGGCACCTCACGTGGGCCGATCAGGCCGCGCTGCACACCCGCGTCGGCGAGCAGCTCGGCGTATCGGACCGCATCCTCGAAGCGATCGCCGAACACCTCGCGCGCCTGCTCGGGCGCGGGGGGAAGCTCCGCTGCCTCCGTCACGGGGGACCGTCCTTCCGTACCGCAAAAGCGCATTGGGCGCTGACCACCAGGACCACCAGAACTACAGGACTATCAGGCTGACAAAGTTCGGCCCCGTCTGATCGACAGACGGGGCCGGTGGAACGTAGGGACCGATCAGGCGGGAAGCACGACGACGAAGCGCTGCGGCTCCTCGCCCTCCGACTCGCTGCGCAGTCCCGCCGCCTTGACCGCGTCGTGCACGACCTTGCGCTCGAACGGGGTCATCGGGTTCAGCTTCACCGGCTCGCCGGTGTTCTTCACGTCGGCCGCGGCCTTGGCGCCGAGCTCGGAGAGCTCGGTGCGCTTCTTGGCGCGGTAGCCCGCGATGTCCAGCATCAGTCGGCTGCGGTCGCCGGTCTCCCGGTGCACGGCCAGGCGGGTGAGCTCCTGAAGTGCCTCCAGCACCTCACCGTCACGGCCGACGAGCTTCTGGAGGTCACGGCCGCTGCTGTCGCTGATGATCGAGACAGCGGCGCGGTCGGCCTCGACATCCATGTCGATGTCGCCGTCGAGATCGGCGATGTCGAGCAGACCCTCGAGGTAGTCCGCCGCGATCTCGCCCTCCTGCTCCAGGCGGGACAGGGTGTCTGCACCCTCGGCAGCGGCGGAGGTGGTGCCTTCCGTCACGGGATGGACTCCTTCTTACTTCTTGGACGGGGACTTGGGCCGCTGCGGACCCTTGCGCTGTCCGGACTGGGCCTTGCTGCGAGTACCGCCCGCGGGCTTCGGGGTGGGCTTCTTCGCAGCAGTGGCGGGCTTGGCGTCCTCGGGCTCGTCCGACTTGGTCAGCGAGGTCTTCGGCTCGTCGGCATCGTCGTCCGGGTGCTCGGCGCTGTCGTCGGCCGCCTTCGCGGCGGCGGACTGGCGCTGGGCCTTGGTCTGCCGCTTGGGCTGCTGGCGCCTGGGGGCTGCCGGGGTCGGCGTACCGTCCTCGGACTCCACAGCCGTGCTCTCGCCCTTCACCACGGTGCCGTCCGGCTGGGCCACGAGGCCCACCTTCGTGAGGCTGTTGATGAACTTGCGCTCGAACTCGTTGCGGTCGCGACCCTTGGAGACGATCGCCTTGACGATGGCCTTCTCACCCCGGCTGCGCGTCTTCTCGTGGTGCGTGACGTGCTTGGTGAGGCGCTCCAGGTAGGACGCCTGAGCCTTGGAACCCGGGGTCGGGTTGTTGTGGATGACGTACATCTGCTGGCCCATGGTCCACACGTTGGTGGTCAGCCAGTAGACGAGGACACCGACGGGGAAGTTGATGCCGAAGATGGCGAACATGACGGGGAAGACGTACATCAGCATCTTCTGCTGCTGCATGAACGGTGTCTTCACCGTGGTGTCGACGTTCTTCGTCATCAGCTGGCGCTGCGTGTAGAACTGCGACGCCGACATCATCACGATCATGATCGCGGTGACGACGCGGACGTCGGTCAGCGTGGCACCGAGCGCCTCGACCTTGCTGCTGCCGTCCGTGAACTTCGCGGCCAGCGGGGCACCGAAGATGTGCGCCTTACGCGCGCTGGCGAGCAGCGAGTCGTTGATGACGCCGATCGTCGAGCCCGTCGCGATGCCGTTGAGCACGTGGTACAGGGCGAAGAAGAACGGGGACTGCGCCAGGATGGGAAGGCACGAGGAGAGCGGGTTGGTACCCGACTCCTTGTACAGCTTCATCATCTCTTCGGACTGACGCTGCTTGTCGTTCTTGTAGCGTTCCTGGATCTTCTTCATCTCGGGCTGCAGGGTCTGCATGGCCCGGGTCGCCTTGATCTGCTTCACAAAGAGCGGGATCAGACAGATGCGGATCAGGATCACCAGGGACACGATGGACAGGCCCCAGGCCCAGCCCGTGTCGGGACCGAAAACCTTCCCGTACACCGAGTGGAACTGGACGATGACCCAAGAAACGGGTGTCGTGATGAAGCTGAAAAGACTGGCAATCGTGTCCACTAATCATGCTCCTTGGGCATGGGACGGTGTCTCTGCGGCCGGGCTCGAAGGACTCAGCCCTTCTGTGGCCGTTTCGGCGGCGGAGGTCCCGCCCTTGCGTGCGCGCCATGCGCCCCGCAACATCTCGTGCCACCTAGGACGCTTACTCGGTGGGACATGGTCCACACCGCCGAGCGACCACGGATTGCAGCGCAGGATGCGCCAGGCCGTGAGCGCTGTGCCCTTGATCGCGCCGTGCCGGTCTATGGCCGTATAGCCGTAGTGGGAGCACGACGGGTAGTACTTGCACACCGGGCCGAGCAATGGACTGATCGTCCACTGGTACAGCTTGATCAGCGCCAGCAGTGGGTACTTCATCGCGCGCCCCCTCCCAGCAGCCGCTGAACGGCGGCATCCAGGTCTTGGGCCAGCTGTGCATGGTCGGCGTCGCCCGCTCCGGGCAGCGCTCGTACGACTACCAGGCTACCGGGGGGAAACAGGGCGACTCGCTCGCGCATCAGATGACGGAGTCTGCGCTTCACCTTGTTGCGCACCACGGCGCCGCCCACCGCTTTGCTGACGACGAAACCCGCACGCGTCGGGGGAGCGCTCTCCCCTGGCGCGTGCGGGTCCGTGGCACCGCTACGAAAGTGGACGACGAGAAGCGGGCGGCCGGCCCGGCGACCCCGTCGTACCGCGGTCGCGAAGTCTTCGCGCCGCCTCAGCCGATGCTCGGTAGGCAGCACGACGTCATGACCTGATCGGGATCAGGCGGACAGGCTGGTGCGACCCTTGCCACGACGGTTCGCGAGAATCGCGCGACCGGCACGGGTACGCATCCGCAGGCGGAAGCCGTGGGTCTTGGCACGACGACGGTTGTTCGGCTGGAAGGTGCGCTTGCTCACGAGGGGGCTCCAGAAATAAATCGGTGGTGGCGGGTGCCGTCCTGGCTGTCACCGTGCGCCCACGAGTAGCTCGCAGTTACGCCCGAGTGCACCGCTTCCCGATCACCTAGAAGCGATCTGTGCCCATCGGAGGCAGGCGGCAGCAGCCATCGACAACTCGACCTGGTCACGGTACGCGGGGCTACGCCATCCGGTCAAACCAGCGGTCACGAGGAGACACTATCCACAGGCTGGGGACAACAACTTGAACCGCACCCGTCGCCCTGACTACCGTGGCTGGACTCCGATTCGTTCCTTTGTCCCCCGCCCCACACCTTTTTCCCGAGCGCCCCACCCGATGTACATCCCGTCCCGTCCGCGAACCACACGTTCGTGGGACCCGTGAGAGAGCGTGCCCTGTGGCTGACGTACCTGCCGATCTTGCCGCAGTGTGGCCACGAGTGCTGGAGCAACTTCTCGGTGAGGGGCGTGGGCAGGGTGTCGAGACCAAGGACGAGCA
This sequence comes from Streptomyces prunicolor NBRC 13075, assembly GCF_000367365.1. Lineage (GTDB taxonomy): Bacteria > Actinomycetota > Actinomycetes > Streptomycetales > Streptomycetaceae > Streptomyces > Streptomyces prunicolor. The sequence continues at coordinate 230,311 of NZ_BARF01000002.1, forward strand.
CTGGATCCGGCGCTGCCAACCCCTGGCACTCGTCGCCGACACCGCCTTGCTCGCCGTACCGAACGAATTTGCGAAAGGCGTGCTCGAAGGCCGCCTCGCCCCGATCGTCAGCGAGACGCTGAGCCGCGAGTGCGGTCGGCCGATCCGCATCGCGATCACCGTCGACGACTCCGCGGGCGAGCCCCCCGGCCCGCCGGCACCCCCCGCCCAGCCACAGCGGCGCTACGAGGAACCCGAGCAGAGCCGGGACCCCTACGAGGGCGGCTACGGCCGTCATCGCGCAGAGCCGCTCGCGGGCGGCCCCGGCGACCAGCTGCCCACCGCCCGGCCCGCCTACCCGTCGGAGTACCAGCGCCCCGAGCCTGGCGCCTGGCCGCGGCCGGCGCAGGACGACTACGGCTGGCAGCAGCAGCGGCTCGGCTTCCCGGACCGGGACCCGTACGCGTCGCCTCCGCAGGACCAGTACGGACCGCCGTCCCAGGACCAGTACGGGGCACCGGCGAAGGACAAGTACGGTCCGCCGCAGGACTCGTACCAGTCGCAGCAGGACCAGTACGCGCCGCCGACGCAGGACTACCGCCCACAGTCGATGGAGCGTCCGTCCTACGAGCAGCAGCGCGCCGAGTACGAACAGTCGCGGGCCGAGTACGAGAAGTCCCGCGAGCACTACAACCAGCGCGACGCGCGACGCGACCTGTCCGACTCGCACTCGCCGTCCAACTCCGGGCATGTGCACCGCAGCGGTCCGGGGCCGCTGGGCTCGAAGCCCGCGCCGGCCGCGGGCCCGGGTGAGCCGACCGCGCGTCTGAACCCGAAGTACCTCTTCGACACCTTTGTCATCGGCGCCTCGAACCGGTTCGCGCACGCGGCCGCGGTCGCCGTCGCCGAGGCGCCCGCGAAGGCGTACAACCCCCTGTTCATCTATGGGGAGTCGGGGCTCGGCAAGACGCACCTGCTGCACGCGATCGGGCACTACGCGCGGAGCCTGTACCCCGGCACGCGCGTGCGGTACGTCAGCTCCGAGGAGTTCACCAACGAGTTCATCAACTCGATCCGCGACGGCAAGGGCGACAGCTTCCGCAAGCGGTACCGCGAGATGGACATCCTTCTTGTCGACGACATCCAGTTCCTCGCGGACAAGGAGTCGACGCAGGAGGAGTTCTTCCACACGTTCAACACGCTCCACAACGCGAACAAGCAGATCGTGCTCTCCAGCGACCGGCCGCCCAAGCAGCTGGTCACGCTGGAGGACCGGCTGCGGAACCGTTTCGAGTGGGGGCTGATCACCGATGTCCAGCCGCCCGAGCTGGAGACCCGTATCGCCATCCTTCGTAAGAAGGCGGTGCAGGAGCAGCTCAACGCCCCGCCCGAGGTCCTGGAGTTCATCGCCTCCCGCATCTCGCGCAACATCCGCGAGCTGGAGGGGGCGCTGATCCGGGTGACGGCGTTCGCGTCGCTCAACCGGCAACCGGTCGACCTCGGTCTCACCGAGATCGTCCTCAAGGACCTGATCCCGGGCGGCGAGGACTCCACACCGGAGATCACCGCGACGGCGATCATGGGAGCGACCGCCGACTACTTCGGCATCACGGTCGAGGACCTGTGCGGCAGTTCGCGCGGCCGCCAGCTGGTCACGGCCCGGCAGATCGCCATGTACGTGTGCCGCGAGCTGACCGATCTCTCCCTGCCGAAGATCGGCGCGCAGTTCGGCGGCCGCGACCACACCACGGTCATGCACGCCGACCGCAAGATCCGCGCGCTGATGGCCGAACGCCGCTCGATCTACAACCAGGTCACCGAACTGACCAACCGCATCAAGAACGGCTGACAGCCGCGGAGTTACGACACCAGAGCTACGACACCGAAGGGCGCCCCGGGATCTTCCCGGGGCGCCCTTCGGCTTGCCGGGAGGCGGTCGGTACGGCGCTCGGAGACGCCGGGAGGTGCTTCGGCGGGCGCAGGGAGAGGAGGGAGAGGGCGCGTCGGAGAGGCGGCGAAAGAGAGCATCCCGGAGGCGTGCGGAGGTGTCAGAGGCGTCCGGAGACGATCCGCGGCCGGTTCCGGACCTGCCTCGGAGCCATTCCGGAGCCACTCTGAAGCGTCCCGGAAGCCACTCTGAAGCGGTCCGCGGCCGATCCTCAGCCCGTCCGGAGCCCGTCCGGAGCCCGCCGTGAGCCGATCCGGCAGCCGCTCGCCCTCGTTTCAAACCCACGGACCGACCACCCGCTGTTCGAATACCCGCCGGGTTACGGCCGTCCTCCACAGATTCGGCGACTTTCTTCCGTCCACACCCTGGGGACTGAGAAGTTGTCCAGATCGTGTCCACAGGCGCCGCGAGTGCGGGACGATCAGACCAGGTCAGGTGCTTGTGGATTCGTGGACAAAAGATATCCACAGGCTGTGGACGGATCCTTGATCCCCAGCCTGTGGATCAAGTTGTCCACCGACAACCCACAGGCTGGAGCCGGTTGTCCCCAGCGATCTCCAGCTTCTCCACACCGCTGTCCACTGTTCGGCAACCCAACGCGCCACCTCACCGTGTCGAGTGAAAGGCGTCACACGAAGGTGCCGGGTTGGGCTGTGGGAAAGGCGGGTAAAGCTGGGGACGGCGCTGGGGAGAAGTGGCCCTCGGCTGTGCATGGGGTGTGCAGAACTTTCCGTTCTCCACAGAAACCCGAGGTTGTCCACCGCCGTCACCCACAGGGTCGGTGGACAAAATTCCCGCCCTGAGCTGCGAAAACGCGGTTATCCACGGTATCCACAGCCCCTACTACTACTAGCAACTAGAGAGAGCTGGGAAACCGTTTCGAAGCGGGGCCTGTGCACAACTCGCGCTTCGTCGCCCGACAGCCCCTCGTCACGACTTGACCCCGATAGGCACCTACTGTCAGTGCCGTGCGTCAGACTGTTCCCCGTGTCCTTCCCCTCACAGGGACCGACGACACCGAGACAGACGACGAAGCCAGGCAGGCCGAGAAGCGCCGGCAACAGCAGGAGGCGGCAACAGTGAAGATCCGGGTGGAACGCGACGTACTCGCGGAGGCAGTGGCCTGGGCGGCACGCAGCCTCCCGGCCCGTCCGCCGGCGCCGGTCCTCGCCGGCCTCCTGCTGAAGTCCGAGGAGGGGCAGCTGAGCCTGTCCAGCTTCGACTACGAGGTCTCCGCGCGCGTGTCGGTCGACGCGGAGGTCGAGGAGGAGGGCACGGTCCTCGTCTCCGGCCGACTGCTCGCCGACATCTGCCGCGCCCTCCCCAACCGGCCGGTGGAGATTTCCACAGACGGTGTACGGGCGACGGTGGTCTGCGGCTCCTCCCGCTTCACGCTGCACACACTGCCTGTGGAGGAGTACCCGGCGCTGCCGCAGATGCCGGGCGCGACCGGCACCGTCCCTGGTGAGGTGTTCGCCTCGGCGGCCGCCCAGGTGGCCATCGCCGCCGGCCGTGACGACACGCTGCCCGTCCTCACCGGTGTGCGCATCGAGATCGAGGGCGACACGGTGACGCTGGCGTCCACCGACCGCTACCGCTTCGCGGTCCGTGAGTTCCTGTGGAAGCCGGAGGACCCGGAGGCGTCCGCGGTCGCCCTGGTGCCCGCCAAGACGCTCCTGGACACCGCCAAGGCCCTCACGAGCGGCGACAGCGTCATCCTGGCGCTGTCCGGCTCGGGCGCGGGAGAGGGCCTCATCGGCTTCGAGGGCGCCGGGCGTCGTACGACGACCCGCCTCCTGGAGGGCGACCTCCCGAAGTACCGCTCGCTGTTCCCGACGGAGTTCAACACCATCGCGGTGATCGAGACCGCCCCCTTCGTTGAGGCCGTCAAGCGCGTCGCCCTGGTCGCCGAGCGCAACACCCCGGTGCGGCTGAGCTTCGAGCAGGGCGTGCTGATCCTGGAGGCCGGTTCCAGCGACGACGCACAGGCTGTGGAGCGCGTCGACGCGAACCTTGAGGGCGACGACGTGTCGATCGCCTTCAACCCGACGTTCCTGCTGGACGGCCTGAGCGCGATCGACTCCCCGGTGGCCCAGCTGTCCTTCACGACCTCCACCAAGCCCGCGCTGCTCAGTGGCAAGCCCGCCCTGGACGCCGAGGCGGACGAGGCCTACAAGTACCTGATCATGCCGGTTCGCCTCAGCGGCTGATCCGTACCCGACGAGAACACCGCAGGTCGGGGCATACCGCTCGGTACTTCTGAGCGCGTATGCCCACAGGTGTGCATGACCGTCCGGGTTTAGGCTCGGACACAGGTACGCAAGTGCCTTCATGCCACGTCGCACCCTAAGGAACAACTGATGGAGCTCGGTCTCGTCGGCCTCGGCAAGATGGGCGGCAACATGCGCGAGCGCATCCGCCGCGCAGGCCACACCGTCATCGGATACGACCGCAACCCGGACCTCGCCGATGTCCACAGCCTGGGCGAGCTTGTGGGCAAGCTCAAGGGCCCGCGCGTCGTGTGGGTGATGGTCCCGGCCGGTGCCCCGACCCAGGCGACCGTCGACGAGCTGGCCGGACTCCTGGAGCCCGGCGACGTCGTCGTGGACGGCGGCAACTCCCGCTGGACGGACGACGAGAAGCACGCCGAGGAGCTCGGGGCCAAGGGCATCGGCTTCGTCGACGCGGGCGTCTCAGGCGGCGTCTGGGGCCTCCAGAACGGCTACGCCCTGATGGTCGGCGGCGACGCCGAGAACATCGCGAAGGTCCAGCCCGTCTTCGACGCCCTCAAGCCCGAGGGTGACTTCGGCTTCGTGCACGCCGGCAAGGTCGGCGCGGGCCACTTCTCGAAGATGGTCCACAACGGCATCGAGTACGCGATGATGCAGGCCTATGCCGAGGGCTGGGAGCTGCTGGAGAAGGTCGACTCGGTGACGGACGTCCGCGAGGTCTTCCGCTCCTGGCAGGAGGGCACGGTCATCCGTTCCTGGCTGCTCGACCTGGCGGTCAACGCCCTGGACGGCGACGAGCACCTCGACAAGCTCAAGGGCTACGCCGAGGACTCCGGCGAGGGCCGCTGGACCGTAGAAGCGGCCATCGACAACGCCGTGCCGCTGCCCGCGATCACGGCCTCCCTCTTCGCGCGGTTCGCGTCGCGTCAGGAGGACTCGCCGCAGATGAAGATGATCGCGGCGCTGCGCAACCAGTTCGGCGGCCACGCGGTCGAGACGAAGTAGTCCACAACGACGAGGTAATCCACAGCTCCGCAGATCCACCGGCCGCGACCGGTGGATCCACAACCTGGGGGAGGTCGGCGAACGACCATGCACGTCACGCATCTGTCGCTGGCCGACTTCCGCTCGTACGCCGGGGTCGACGTCCCGCTCGACCCCGGCGTCACCGCGTTCGTCGGGCCCAACGGGCAGGGCAAGACCAACCTCGTAGAGGCCATCGGCTATCTCGCCACCCTGAGCAGTCACCGCGTCTCCTCCGACGCCCCGCTGGTCCGTATGGGCGCCGAACGCGCGATCATCCGGGCCCAGGTCAAGCAGGGCGAGCGGCAGCAGCTGGTCGAGCTGGAGCTGAACCCCGGCCGCGCCAACCGCGCCCGCATCAACCGGTCCTCGCAGGTCAGGCCCCGTGACGTGCTGGGCATCGTACGGACCGTGCTGTTCGCGCCCGAGGATCTCGCCCTGGTGAAGGGGGATCCCGGGGAGCGGCGGCGTTTTCTGGACGAGCTGATCACCGCGCGGTCCCCGCGTATGGCCGGGGTCCGTTCGGACTACGAGCGGGTGCTGAAGCAGCGCAACACCCTGCTGAAGTCGGCCGCGTTGGCACGGCGGCACGGCGGGCGGTCGATGGACCTGTCGACGCTCGACGTGTGGGATCAGCATCTCGCGCGCGTGGGGGCCGAGTTGCTCGCCCAGCGGCTCGATCTGATCGCCGCGGTCCAGCCCCTCGCCGACAAGGCGTACGAGCAACTCGCCCCCGGGGGCGGCCCGGTGGCCCTGGAGTACAAGCCGTCGGCGCCCGGTGAGGAACACACGCGTGAAGACCTCTACGAGCAGTTGATGGCGGCGATCGCGGAGGCGCGCAAGCAGGAGATCGAGCGGGGCGTCACCCTCGTAGGACCGCATCGGGACGATTTGGTTCTCAAACTCGGTCAGTTGCCCGCCAAAGGGTACGCCTCGCACGGGGAGTCCTGGTCGTACGCGCTGGCGTTGCGGCTCGCGTCGTACGACCTGCTCCGGGGTGAGGGCAATGAGCCGGTGCTCGTGCTCGACGACGTGTTCGCGGAGCTGGACACGCGGCGTCGGGAGCGGCTGGCCGAGCTGGTGGCGCCCGGTGAGCAGGTGCTGGTGACGGCCGCGGTCGACGACGATGTGCCGCACGTGCTGGCGGGGACGCGGTACAGCGTCGCGGAGGGGGCGGTGGAGCGCGTATGACGACCGATCAGCCCCCGGCCGGGGAACCCGCGCCCAAGAAGGCCGCCGAGCCCTCCGGCGTCGACCTCGCGCGCGTGGCGTTGCGCGCGGCGAAGGAACAGGCACGCGCGCGTGGGGACGCGGCGCAGCAGAAGAAGCAGGCGCGGCGCGGCGGCCTGCGCTCCGGCGCGCGCGCCGACGGCCGCGACCCGATGGCCCTCGGTGCTGCGATCAACCGGCTGCTGAACGAGCGCGGCTGGGAGACGCCGGCCGCGGTGGGCGGAGTGATGGGCCGCTGGCCGCAGATCGTCGGCGAGGATCTGGCCAATCACTGCGTCCCGGAGAAGTACGACGAGGACGAGCGGGTCCTGATCGTGCGCTGCGATTCGACGGCCTGGGCGACCAATCTGCGCCTCCTCGCCCCCCAATTGGTGGCCCGGCTGAACGAGGACCTGGGGCACGGCACGGTGAAGCTCCTCAAGGTGAACGGCCCCGGTGGCCCGCCCCGTCGCTACGGTCCCCTGCGCGCTCCCGGCAGCACGGGTCCCGGCGACACCTATGGGTGACTGACATCACAGTGCGGGCTCCGGCGGGTGAACGGACGCGGTTGCGAATACCGACCTGACCCTTGAGTAGCAAAGGGTTGACACCCGGAAGCGCTGAGTGCCTCCGTGAGCCTCTTTGAGCCCCGTTCCGCATATGGGGAGTCGGGAGAGACCGGTTGAGGGCGGCACATGAGGACTCAGGTACCGGCAAACCCCCATCCATGTCGGCGCTACCGGTAGACTGGAAGCAATCCCGCCCCACTTGTGGGACAGACACCGAGCAACGCTGACTAAGGCTTACCAACGCAACACGCCGCAGCCGCTCCGGCCACCAGCCTGAGCCTGGCTTGTGCTGTGCCAGAAAGGGCGCTTCGTGGCCGATTCCGGCAACCCCAACGAGAACATCCCGTCCACCGACGCCGGCGCCAACGGCGGGGCTCACACCTCGAACGGCGAGGTCACCGCCTCGTACGACGCCAGCGCCATCACCGTCCTCGAGGGTCTGGACGCGGTCCGCAAGCGACCCGGTATGTACATCGGCTCGACCGGCGAGCGCGGCCTGCACCACCTCGTGCAGGAAGTCGTCGACAACTCCGTCGACGAGGCGCTGGCCGGCCACGCGGACACGATCGACGTCACGATCCTTCACGACGGTGGCGTGCGCGTCATCGACAACGGCCGCGGCATCCCGGTGGGCATCGTCCCGTCCGAGGGCAAGCCGGCCGTCGAGGTCGTGCTGACGGTGCTGCACGCGGGCGGCAAGTTCGGGGGCGGCGGTTACGCGGTCTCCGGCGGTCTGCACGGCGTGGGCGTGTCCGTGGTCAACGCGCTGTCCAGCAAGGTCACGGTCGAGGTCAGGACCGACGGCTACCGCTGGACGCAGGACTACAAGCTGGGCGTTCCGACCGCCCCGCTCGCGCAGCACGAGGCCACGGACGAGACCGGTACGTCGGTCACCTTCTGGGCCGACCCGGACGTCTTCGAGACCACCGAGTACTCCTTCGAGACGCTCTCGCGGCGCTTCCAGGAGATGGCGTTCCTCAACAAGGGTTTGACCATCAAACTCACTGACGAGCGCGAGTTGGCGAAGGCCACGGCCGGTGCCGACGAGGCGGGTGCGGACGAGAAGGACGAAGTCAAGACCGTCACGTACCACTACGAGGGCGGCATCGTCGATTACGTGACGTACCTCAACTCCCGCAAGGGAGACGTGGTGCACCCGACCGTCATCGACCTGGAGGCGGAGGACAAGGACAAGAGCCTGTCCCTCGAGGTCGCGATGCAGTGGAACAGCGGTTACAGCGAGGGTGTGTACTCCTTCGCCAACATCATCCACACGCATGAGGGTGGTACGCACGAAGAGGGCTTCCGGGCCGCGCTGACGTCACTGATCAACAAGTACGCGCGCGACAAGAAGCTGCTCCGCGAGAAGGACGACAACCTCACGGGCGACGACATCCGCGAGGGTCTGACCGCGATCATCTCGGTGAAGCTGGCCGAGCCGCAGTTCGAGGGCCAGACCAAGACCAAGCTCGGCAACACCGAAGCGAAGACCTTCGTACAGAAGGCGGTCTACGAGCACCTCAACGACTGGCTGGACCGCAACCCGAACGAGGCCTCGGACATCATCCGCAAGGGCATCCAGGCGGCCACCGCGCGCGTGGCGGCCCGCAAGGCCCGCGACCTCACCCGTCGCAAGGGGCTCCTGGAGACCGCGTCCCTGCCGGGCAAGCTGTCCGACTGCCAGTCGAACGACCCCACCAAGTGCGAGATCTTCATCGTCGAGGGTGACTCCGCCGGCGGCTCGGCCAAGTCCGGCCGGAACCCGCAGTACCAGGCGATCCTCCCGATCCGAGGAAAGATCCTCAACGTCGAGAAGGCCAGGATCGACAAGATCCTGCAGAACCAGGAGATCCAGGCACTGATCTCCGCCTTCGGCACCGGAGTCCACGAGGACTTCGACATCGCCAGGCTGCGCTATCACAAGATCATTCTGATGGCGGACGCCGACGTCGACGGTCAGCACATCAGCACCCTGCTGCTGACCTTCCTGTTCCGCTTCATGCGGCCGCTGGTCGAGGCCGGGCACGTGTTCCTGTCGCGTCCCCCGCTCTACAAGATCAAGTGGGGCCGTGACGACTTCGAGTACGCGTACTCGGACCGCGAGCGCGACGCCCTGATCGAGCTGGGCCGGCAGAGCGGCAAGCGCATCAAGGAAGACTCGATCCAGCGCTTCAAGGGTCTCGGCGAGATGAACGCCGAGGAGCTGCGCATCACCACGATGGACCAGGAGCACCGCGTCCTCGGCCAGGTCACCCTGGACGACGCCGCGCAGGCCGACGACCTGTTCTCGGTCCTCATGGGCGAGGACGTCGAGGCACGCCGCCAGTTCATCCAGCGCAACGCCAAGGACGTCCGCTTCCTCGACATCTGAGTCGGTCTCAGCTGACCGCATCAGGAAGGATCTTCACCAGCAATGGCCGACGAGAACACTCCTAGTACGCCTGAAGAGGGCGTCATCGCTCAGCGTGTCGAGCCCGTAGGGCTTGAGACCGAGATGCAGCGCTCGTACCTCGACTACGCGATGTCCGTCATCGTGTCGCGAGCCCTGCCCGACGTCCGTGACGGCCTCAAGCCCGTCCACCGCCGCGTCCTGTACGCCATGTACGACGGCGGCTACCGGCCCGAGAAGGGCTTCTACAAGTGCGCCCGTGTCGTCGGCGACGTCATGGGCAACTACCACCCGCACGGCGACTCCTCGATCTACGACGCGCTGGTCCGCCTCGCGCAGCCGTGGTCGATGCGGATGCCGCTGGTGGACTCGAACGGCAACTTCGGCTCTCCGGGCAACGACCCCGCCGCCGCCATGCGCTACACCGAGTGCAAGCTGGCGCCGCTGTCCATGGAGATGGTCCGTGACATCGACGAGGACACCGTCGACTTCACGGACAACTACGACGGCCGCTCCCAGGAGCCGACCGTCCTGCCGGCCCGCTTCCCGAACCTGCTGATCAACGGCTCGGCGGGCATCGCGGTCGGCATGGCCACCAACATCCCGCCGCACAACCTCCGTGAGGTCGCGGCGGGCGCCCAGTGGTGCCTGGAGAACCCCGAGGCCTCGCACGAGGAGCTGCTGGACGCGCTGATCGAGCGCATCAAGGGCCCCGACTTCCCGACCGGCGCGCTCGTCGTCGGCCGTAAGGGCATCGAGGAGGCGTACCGCACCGGGCGCGGCTCGATCACCATGCGCGCGGTCGTCGAGGTCGAGGAGATCCAGAACCGCCAGTGCCTGGTGGTCACCGAACTCCCCTACCAGACCAACCCCGACAACCTCGCGCAGAAGATCGCCGACCTGGTGAAGGACGGCAAGGTCGGCGGCATCGCGGACGTCCGCGACGAGACGTCGTCCCGTACCGGCCAGCGCCTCGTCATCGTCCTCAAGAGGGACGCGGTCGCCAAGGTCGTACTGAACAACCTCTACAAGCACACGGACCTTCAGTCGAACTTCAGCGCCAACATGCTGGCCCTGGTCGACGGTGTGCCGAGGACCCTCTCCCTGGACGCGTTCATCCGGCACTGGGTGGCGCACCAGATCGAGGTCATCGTCCGACGGACGAAGTTCCGGCTGCGCAAGGCCGAGGAGCGGGCGCACATCCTGCGCGGCCTTCTGAAGGCCCTGGACGCCATCGACGAGGTCATCGCGCTGATCCGGCGCAGCGACACCGTGGAGATCGCGCGCACGGGCCTGATGGCCCTCCTGGAGATCGACGAGATCCAGGCGAACGCCATCCTGGAGATGCAGCTCCGCCGACTGGCCGCCCTGGAGCGCCAGAAGATCGTCCAGGAGCACGACGAACTCCAGGCGAAGATCACCGAGTACAACGCGATCCTGGCCTCCCCGGTCCGTCAGCGCGGCATCGTCAGCGAGGAACTCGCCGCGATCGTCGAGAAGTTCGGCGACGACCGCAAGACGATGCTGGTGCCCTTCGACGGCGACATGTCCATGGAGGACCTGATCGCCGAAGAGGACATCGTCGTCACCATCTCGCGCGGCGGCTACGTCAAGCGCACCAAGGCGGACGACTACCGCTCCCAGAAGCGCGGCGGCAAGGGCGTACGCGGCACGAAGCTCAAGGAAGACGACATCGTCGACCACTTCTTCGTGTCGACCACCCACCACTGGCTGCTGTTCTTCACCAACAAGGGCCGCGTCTACCGCGCGAAGGCGTACGAACTCCCCGACGCCGGCCGGGACGCGCGCGGGCAGCACGTGGCGAACCTGCTCGCCTTCCAGCCGGACGAGGCGATCGCCGAGATCCTCGCGATCCGCGACTACGAAGCGGCGCCCTACCTGGTCCTCGCCACCAAGGGCGGCCTGGTCAAGAAGACGCCTCTGAAGGATTACGATTCGCCCCGCTCCGGCGGTGTCATCGCGATCAACCTCCGTGAGACGGAGGACGGTTCCGACGACGAACTGATCGGCGCCGAACTCGTCTCGAACGAGGACGATCTGCTGCTGATCAGCAAGAAGGCACAGTCGATCAGGTTCACGGCCACGGATGACGCGTTGCGCCCCATGGGGCGGGCGACCTCCGGTGTCAAGGGCATGAGTTTCCGCGAGGGTGACCAGCTTCTCTCGATGAATGTTGTTCGACCCGGTACGTTCGTGTTCACTGCCACAGACGGCGGGTACGCGAAGCGGACCGCCGTCGACGAGTACCGCGTCCAGGGTCGCGGCGGCCTGGGTATCAAGGCCGCCAAGATCGTCGAGGACCGCGGTTCTCTCGTCGGCGCGCTGGTGGTCGAGGAGACCGACGAGATCCTCGCCATCACGCTGTCCGGCGGTGTGATTCGTACGCGAGTCAACGAGGTCAGGGAGACGGGCCGTGACACCATGGGCGTCCAACTGATCAACCTGGGCAAGCGCGATGCCGTCGTCGGTATCGCTCGTAACGCCGAGGCGGGATCCGAGGCGGAGGAAGTCGTCGGCGACGAAGCCGTCGACGAGACCGCCGAGGGTGTCGCGACCACCGGCACGGACGAGGGTGACGCACCCTCGGTCGAGTAGCACGAGGAGAGAGTCATCGTGAGCGGAGCCACGGGCGCCGGATCGACCGGTACGGACACGGACGGCGGCGGCCGTGGCTCCGCCGCGAACACGACAGATCCGCACACGACCCAACTGCGTGCGATCGACGTGAAGAAGACGGACTCGCACGCGCCCGACTCGCATGGATCCCAGGGGGGAACTGTGATGGACACCCGAGGTCCGCAGACCCAGCAGCAGTCGGCCGGTGCGGGCCCGGCCGCGCCCGGCGCCAAGGCTCCGGCCCAGGGCCAGGCGCCGGCGCAGCCCGCCGCACCGCCGACGGCGTCCCCGCTGCCGGGTTCGCCCCTGCCGGGGGAGCGTCAGCCGCAGCAGGCGGCGGGGCCGTACCACCCGCCGCAGGCCTACCCCACGCAGGCGCCCGCCGCCGCCCAGAGCGGTGCCGTACGGCGTCCGCGCACGGGGGCGCGCACCGCGCCGCGCACCCGTAAGGCGCGGCTGCGGGTGGCCAAGGCCGACCCGTGGTCGGTGATGAAGGTCAGCTTCCTGCTCTCCATCGCGCTGGGCATCTGCACGGTGGTGGCGTCCGCGGTGCTGTGGATGGTCATGGACGCGATGGGGGTCTTCTCGACGGTCGGCGGCACGATCTCGGAGGCGACCGGCTCGAACGAGTCGAACGGCTTCGACCTGCAGTCCTTCCTGTCCCTCCCGCACGTCCTGACGTTCTCGGGGATCATCGCGGTCATCGACGTCGTCCTGGCGACGGCCCTCGCGACGCTCGGCGCGTTCATCTACAACCTCTCCGCCGGCTTCGTCGGCGGCATCGAGCTGACGCTCGCCGAGGACGAGTGAGAAGACGCGTGAACGCGGGTTGAAACCCCTGTCGACGGTCCTGTGACTATCGATTTTGGGACTGCCCATGTCGTGCGCTAATCTTCAGGAGTCAGCGCGCGGGACATACTCCGCAGAGCGCGGCGGGGCTATAGCTCAGTTGGTTAGAGCGCATCCCTGATAAGGATGAGGCCACAGGTTCAAATCCTGTTAGCCCCACCATCACGAAGGCCCCCAGCCGATCAGGCTGGGGGCCTTTTGACACCTCCGGTGACACCAACCGGCAGCGGTCGGCTGATGAGCGGCCCGCCGCGCCTCCACGGGAGAACCATGCGCTTCTTGTACTGGCTACTCGGGGGAGGCTTCACCCTGATCGGCCCGGTGGGCTTCTTTCTCGCATGCGCCGAGTGGTGGGGCCATCGGGATCAAGATCGGTCGAACAGACGGAAGGACACCGTCATATGGGCCGGTGTGGGAGTCGTCGGCTCGGGGATGGCTTTCTTCTTTTGGACGCGGTGACGACCCTCGCGCCGACGGCAAGGTGACAAGCGGCCGGGCGGTGGGCCTGAGCAATGATGAGCTGAGGGCACGCCAGAAGACCCCCGGCCGCGGTGGACCAGGGGTTTTCGGGGTCTCCTGTGTTGTCTCTGGAGCGTTGTACGCAAGTTCGCCGCTGTGTCAGAGAGGGCGGGCGGTCGGGCAGGTCGGTACTGGAGGGGACGGGGCCCGGGTCAGCGCTGGAGCGGGGCTCCCGGCTCGGCGTGGTCCGTCTCCGTCGTGTCGGCCTGCTCTGTGGTCTCGTCCATGTCCGTCGGCGGGCGGTGGCGGCAGCTCGGGGACTTGCCGTGGGCCTCGGCGCGGATGCGTTGCTTCATCGTGGGGGGCAGGGACCTGGTGAAGGTCCAGGGGGAGACCGCCGGGGTCGTCGCCTGCGCGGTGGCGCTGGTGCTCGTGCTCGTCGTCGCGGCGGCCGCCGTCGCGGTGACCGTGATGAGTCCGAGCGCCGTGCACAGTGCCAGGAAGCCGGTGACGAAGGCGTTCCACAACTTCATGACCTTGATCTGGGCCATGGCCCCTCACTTTCAGGTTGGGCGATTTGCGTACTTTCCTCATGATGTGTATGGGGGCCGCGAAGTGGTGGACCGACGCCCATGGCGCGTCGATGTTCTGATGAACACCACTCGGATGGGTGCAAGAGCTATGAAAACCGCCGAATATGCGCGAAAAGAGGGCGAAGTAACCATCCGTAGAGATGTGATCACCCTCCGATCGGAGCGGTCGCGTCCGCTCCTACTGCACTGTCCTGGGCGGGAGTTGGCCCCGGACGCAGGTCACCGATCGGTCTCGGTCGGTGTGTATAGTCGGGCGACAGAGGTCCCCCTACGTCAAAGAAAGACGAGGTCGCGCGGTGAAGAAGCTTCTCCTGGTCGCACTGGCTGCCATCGGCGGTCTCCTCGTGTACCGCCAGATCCAGGCGGATCGCGCCGAGCAGGACCTGTGGACGGAGGCGACCGACTCCGTGCCCACGGGTTCCTGAGTACCGAGATCCAGTTCTGAGCAAGCCCCGGCCGCCTGGCGGTCGGGGCTTTGTGTTGCGCGCTCGCCCCCGTGCCGGTACGGCCGCCACGACCCGGGCGTTTCGGACGCGCGCACGGATTGTCCGGATGCCACGCGCGCGTGCGGGGCAGGATGGGCCACGTCCGGAGCAACGACGAGGGGTGGCGCGTGATGGGGCGGCGGCGTACGGCGTGGTGGCGGACGCGGGCACAGGGCGGCCGTACGCCCGTTGCCGGGGCCGTACGACGTGTCGTGGTCCTCGGCGCGGTGCTGTGCGCGACGGTCGCCCTCACGGGCCGGCCCGCCACCGCGGCCGGGTCACCCGGCTCCTACGGCTACGACAAGGGCGGCCGGGTTGTCGACGGAGCGAACAGCGCCGCGCACGCCGTGGACCTGGAGCCTGGTGGGACGTACAGGAGTTCCCTCTCCAAGGGGGCCAGTGTCTATTACGGCCTTCATCTCGACGCCACGTCGGACGTCTACGTCTCCGTGACCGCCGTGCCTCCGGCGGGCACCACGGTCGCCGCCACCGACGGCATCAAGGTGTCGATGCGGAACGCCAAGGGCACCGGCTGCACGTATCAGAGCGCCACCTTCGGGGCCGGTCGGAGCCCCCACCCCGTGGCCGCCTGGGCCGTACGGGAGGCGGGTAAGGCGCTGTGCAAGGGCAGCGGCGAGTTCTCCGTGCTCGTCGAGCGCGTCGACGCGTCGGATTCCTCGTCGGACACCTGGGGCCTGGAACTCACCGCGGTGTCGGAGCCCTCGCCGGCACAAGTCGGCGCGACCGGCGCGCCCCAGGTGTGGGACTCGGCCTCGCCCGAGGCCGTCACGGGGGAGGCTCGGCATCGTGCGGGCGGCTCGGGGTTCGCCGGGGCGGTCGCCGTCGGGCAGGGCGCGTGGCGCGACGACATCGGGCCGGGCCGGACTCTCTTCTACAAGGTGCCGGTCGACTGGGGTCAACAGCTGTCCGTCACCGTCGAGTTGGGCGGTTCCGAGGGCGGTAGCGGCTATGTGAACCGCGCGCTCGACCTGGCGCTCTACAACCCCGTGCGCGGCTCCGTCGACGAGGCCGGCCTCAGCTACCAGGGCACCCAGAGGTCGGTGGCGCTGGAACCCCTGCCGCCCGTCGAGTACCGCAACCGTTACTCCGTCGTCGACCACGAGAACGGGATGCGCTTCGCCGGGTCGTACTACCTGGTCGTGCACCTCGACGCGCAGCTGGCCGACGACTTCGGCCAGGGACCGTTCCCGGTGACGCTGCGCGTGCGCGTCGCCGGTACGGCGCACGCCGGTCCCGGGTACGCGGGCCCGGCCGAGCCCCGGAACATCTTCGACGTCACCGCGCAGGACCGTGCGGCGGCCGTGACGGGGCCGGGGACAGGGAGTGTCGGGGGAGGCGGCGACGCCGCGATGAAGGTGCTCGCGGTGGCCGGGATCGGCGCGGGCACCGCGCTGCTGGCGACGCTCGGCGTGTGGACGGTGTCGGCCAGGCGCCGGGCCTCGACGGCCACGCCGTAGGCCCCGTCAGTCCCCGTTTTGTAGACCCCGTTAGCCCCTGCTTCTCAGACGTGGGCAAGTGCCCAGAACCCCACCGCATAACAGGCCAGCGCGAGCAGCAGCACCGGGATCACCACCTTCGCGGGCGGCCCGGGACGACGCCGTGCCCGCCTGCCGCGGTGCTGCGGAACCGGCGGCGCCGACGGTGGAACCTGCGGGGCCTGAGCGGTGTATGAAGCAGTAGAGGGATCAGCACGCGGCTGGGGGGAGGACAGGACATGCGTGAACTCATGGGGAGAGGAGTACGAGGGCTGGTACTGGCCGCCTTGCTGTGGCTGCTGTCCCTGCGGGGGCGGCAGGTGGAAGCTGCCGGTGTCCGACATCGGGGACGGGAGCGGTGGCGGGGAAGTCGGCGGGGCCGGAGTCGGGGTGGGAGTCGGGGTCGGCCGGCAGACGATGCCCTGCCGTGGATCCACGGGTACGGAGTCCGTGCCGGGCCAGGCCGAGTCACGGCCGTTGCTCTCGGCGCCGAGGCCCGGGGTGTTCTCGGGTTCGGGGGATCCGGCGGACGGCACGGAAGACGTCGTCGACCCCGTGTCCACCCCGGAAGCCCGCTTCAGTGGGCCCTCGGGCGCGAACTCCGAAGGGAGCGGCCCGATTTGGTCGAAGATCTCGATCAAATCGTCATCGGGACCGGGCTCGGGCAACAGCTCCGCGGCCGCCGCGAGCGCCTTGCGTGCCCCCGTGGCCGTGCGGAAGCGGGCCTGCGGATCCGGCTGCAGCAACATCGCCACGACCTGCCACAGCGCCTCGGGGATGCTCTTGGGCGCCCCCGGGGTCCCATGCTCCGCGAAGTACTGCACCAGCGCCTTGGCGTCCGGCTTGGCCCCCTCCAGCAGATACAGCGCCACCAGCCCTACGGCGAACAGGTCGGCGGGGAAGTCCGGCTCCGCGCCCATCATCTGCTCGGGCGCGAGGTAACCCGGCGTCCCCACCACGAGGTTGGTCTCCGTCAGACGTGCCTCGCCCAGCCGCATCGCGATGCCGAAGTCGGACAGACGCAGGCGCGGACGGGCCGTGCCGGTGGCTTCGAGGAGCACGTTGGCGGGCTTGATGTCACGGTGCACGACGCCTTCCGCGTGGACCGCGGCGAGACCGGAGAGGAGCTGGTCGAGCAGCGTGCAGACGAAGGCGGGGGGCAAGGGACCGTAGTCCCCGATGAGATGGACGAGCGAACCGCCGGCCACCAGGTCCATGGTGAACAGGACCTTGTCGTCGTCGGCCGCCCAGCTGGCCGGTGCGAGCACATGGGGGTGGTCGATCCGCAGCGCCTGTTCCCGTACGAAGCGCAGCAGCGAGTGCGCGTCGCTCTGCTGCAGGACCTTGGCGGCCACATAGCGGCGACGCCGGTGGTCCCAGGCGCGCCAGACCGCGCCGACACCGCCGCGTCCGATCGGGTCGACCAGTTCGTACCGGCCGGCGAAGACCTCACCCATGGCTGTGCGTCGCTCCTCCCCCTTCGGCTACCTCCGTTGCTTCCCCCGAGACGAGCGATACGACTCCCTCTGACCGCACTTCCTCATGGCACTCCCTCGCGGCTGTTCCACACGGCTGTTCCGCACGTGCTTCCGGTGAGTGTCACGACCCCCTCGTGCCCCTCGCCGGCCGTGTGCCCGGCTGCCGAACCCCCGATCGGCGGCCGGGCCGTGGGCTCAGCTCTGGTGGGACTGGTAGTGCGCGACCGCGTCGGAGGTGCGTCCGGCGCCGTACACCCGGAGGAACTCTGCCAGTTCGGGGTGGGTCGGGGCGAGAGTGTCCGCCGCGTCGATGATGTCGCCCGCGGCGGCCACCGAGCGCAGCAGCGACTGGATCTCGCGGACCACCCGTTTGACCGTGGGCGCTCCCGAACTGCTCGTCGTGGTCGTGGTGTTGCTGAGCACCGAGCCCCCTTGGGACTTCTTGATCTCGTCCATGCGCTCGGTCGCCTCGGCCGCGCTCACGCTGCCGTCCGCGACCTGTCCCGCCAGGTCCTGCAGCAACTGCACCCGCTGGACCACTGCGGGATTGCCGATCTTCGCCCGCTGACCGCTCATCAGCTGGGACAACATCGGGGCGGACAGCCCCAACACCCCTGCGAGACGAGCCTGGTTGAGACCAAGATCGTCGATGAGCTTACGGAAGAGCGCCCCCAAAGGCTCCCCGTACCAATTCCGCTGCAGCTCCCGCGCTCTGGCGGTGGCTTCCTGCTGTGCGGCGTCCATTGCGTCTCCCCATCGCTTCCCCAAAACCGCGGTTCGCTCTAGCGAACCACGACGAGCATCTTACGGAGAGTGGTCGTTCACCGGGACCCCCAAGTTTTTGCGAGATACCCGGGGTGACCCGGTACGCTGGTCCCGGAAGCCCGCCGGTGTGTGGTTCTGCCGGTCGGATGCTTCTCTAGCGGGGCCTTAGCTCAGTTGGTAGAGCGCTGTCTTTGCATGGCAGATGTCAGGGGTTCGACTCCCCTAGGCTCCACATCCCGCACCGGCCGGTCGCCCTCAGTGGCGTCCGGCCGGTGCTTCTTTGCGCCCTGGAGGTGACGTGCGTCACGTAAAGGGCGGATCTTCGTTGCAGTTGTTTGCGCAAATATCGGTGCCGAGCGCGGTTCGCGGGGCGTCGTGGCGGCGATCGGCGTGATGTGGGGAACGTGTGCCCGCGTGTGCGGGAGGTGTGTGAGCTGGTGTGAATACGGCCGTGTAATCAGGGGTGTGCGGTCCGTTAAGGGAGTCTGTGCGCCGGTTGTACACCTGGGGCGTTGCAAACGTCATCGCAGGCAACTTGCGTACGTCAAGAAAACGAGGGCGTTCGTCCGCGCCCGGGAGTGTTCCACGTGAAACATCGCCGCGGGGCAGGAGACCCTCAAGTCTCCTGCCCCGCGGCGATGTTGGAAGTGCGTCGGACGTCAGCGGTGGTCGTCGCTGTCGGCGGCCTCGTCCTCGGCCTGCTTGGCCTCGACCTCGGGGTCGAGCAGGGCCTCAGGGCTGCCGTCCACCGAGGTGAGGTGTCCCGATTCGGGCACCTCGGTCGCGGCGGGCGGCTCGACCAGCCAGTCCGGGTTGGCCTGCTTGTCCCACCACTTCCAGGCGGCGAAAGCACCGCCCGCCAGGATGCCCAGCACCGCCAGCCCCTTCGCGAGCCGGCCGGCCCTCGCCCGCCGCTCGTGCTTGCGGACCAGCTTCTGGATCTCCTTGGGCGAGACCTGGCCACGCAGCGCGGCGAACGCCGCCGCACCGCGGGCGGCGGCCTCGTCCTTGACCGGGCCGGCGGCGGCGACCGCCTGCTCGATCCTCGGCCGTGAGTACTCGGCGGCCTGCTGGGCAGCCTTGCGGGTACGGACGGCTGCCTCCTGGGCGGCCTGGTCGACCTTCGGCGGTACATGGGTGCGGGCCTGCTCCAGGCGCGGTACGACATGGGCGCCGTACTGGACGCGGGCCTGGTCGGCGGCCAGCGACACCTTGGGCGCGAGTCGTACGCGTGCCTCATGGGCGTAGTACGAGGCCCGGTCCTTGGCCGTGTCGGCGTAGGGCGCCACCACTTCCGCGGCGTGCAGCACGCTGCCCTTCGCCGATCCGGTCGCGGAGCGCACGCTGTCGATGCGGGTCACGAGTTCCTCCTCCTCGGTGGCGTACGGTTCTTCGTCTATCCACCCAATTACGGATCATGCCTGCCAGAGCGATACGAGGCATGTGAGGGCGGGCATCCGGGTCACGATCACGTGCAATAACGGATGAATGTGAGGGAACAGGGGGTTGTCGTCGACAATGCCACGGATCCCCGTGCCGCGCCCCTGTCCCGAAGCCACTCGGCCGGTTTTCTGCGAGGGGATCCTGTGGAGAGGCTGCGAGAGAAAGGTCGTCGGGCGACGGGGCACGGCGAGCGTGCGAGGATCTGGGGGTCACAGGAAGACAACGGAAGGCAGATCGTGGCCGAGCAGCTCTACGCCACCCTGAAGACCAACCTCGGCGACATCGAGATCCGGCTGCTGCCGAACCACGCGCCCAAGACGGTCAAGAACTTCGTCGAGCTCGCCACGGGCGAGCGTGAGTGGACCAACCCCACGACCGGCGTGAAGTCCACGGACAAGCTCTACGACGGCACGGTCTTCCACCGGGTGATCAGCGGCTTCATGATTCAGGGCGGGGACCCGCTGGGCAACGGCACGGGTGGCCCCGGCTACCAGTTCGAGGACGAGTTCCACCCGGACCTGCGCTTCGACAAGCCCTACCTGCTGGCCATGGCCAACGCCGGGCCGGGCACCAACGGCTCGCAGTTCTTCGTCACCGTCTCCCCGACGGCCTGGCTGACCCGCAAGCACACCATCTTCGGTGAGGTCACCGACGCGGCGAGCCAGAAGGTCGTGGACACCATCGCGGCCAGCGACACCAACCCGCGCACCGACCGCCCGGTCAACGACGTCGTCATCGAGTCGGTCGTCGTCGAGACCCGCTAGATCCCAGGGTTGAGACCAGCTCTTACCGCCGGGAACCAAACGCCCCGCTCGTCCGTAAGGATGGGCGGGGCGGTGCATTGCGTACGAAGGATTGAGGGGACCCCATGGACCAGGCGCCAGGCAGCCCGCAGGGCCCGGAGGAGCAGCGGCCCCCGGACGCCCAGAGTCTGCCGGTCTGCTACCGGCACCCGGACCGTGAGACCGGCGTCCGCTGCACCCGCTGCGAGCGCCCGATCTGCCCCGAGTGCATGGTCAGCGCGTCCGTCGGATTCCAGTGCCCCGAGTGCGTCCGCGGCGGCTCCGGTACCGGGCACGCCCCGACGGCGGCTCAGCCCCGCACGATCGCCGGCGGCACGGTGGCGGCGGATCCGCGGCTCGCGACGAAGATCCTGATCGGTCTCTGTGTCGCCTTCTATCTGGTTCAGCTGGCGGTGGGCGACCGCTTCACCGAGCACTTCGAACTCCTCGGCCAGGCGTACGTCCCGGTCTTCGGCTCTGTCGAGGGCATCGCCGAGGGCCAGCCGTACCGGCTGCTGACCGCGATGTTCCTGCACGGCAGCCCGATCCACATCATCTTCAACATGATGAGCCTGTGGTGGATCGGCGGGCCTCTGGAGGCGGCCCTCGGCCGGGCCCGCTATCTCGCCCTGTACTTCGTCTCGGGCCTCGCGGGCAGCGCGCTCACCTATCTGATCGCCGCCCCGAACCAGCCCTCGCTCGGTGCCTCCGGTGCGATCTTCGGGCTCTTCGGTGCGACCGCCGTGCTGATGCGCCGGCTCAGGTACGACATGCGGCCGGTCATCGCCCTGCTGGTGATCAACCTCATCTTCACCTTCGGCTGGGCCAACATCGCCTGGCAGGCCCACATCGGCGGTCTGGTCGCCGGAGTGATCACCGGGTACGCGATGGTGCACGCCCCGCGTGAGCGGCGGGCCCTGATCCAGTACGGCACCTGTGCGGTCGTACTCGTGGTCGTCGTGGTGTTGACGCTGATCAGGACGGCTCAGCTCAGCTGATACCAAACCGTTGTCCACAGCGTGTGCCGGATCTTGTGCATACCGTGGGGGAACAGCTGTGCCCCCTGTCGCTGACCCGTGTTTATGCAGGTCAGGCAGGGGGCGAACAGGCTTGCGGTTGCCGGTGTGTCAGTCACACCAGCGTCAACACCCAGTGGGTTATCCACAGATCGTCGTTCTTTTTCCCCAGGCCCGCTGTGGATACTTCTCTGGCCTGTGGATAACTCAGCGGAAAGTCGTGGGCAGAGCTGCGTTCACCGAGTGGTGGCCGCAGCTTCGACCGCTGCTTCCGCCGCTACTTCCACTGCGTGGAGACGCCGAACCCGGCGGCGATGAAGCCGAAGCCCACCACGATGTTCCAGTTGTCCAGGCTGTCGATGGGCATCGAACCGTCGGTGACGTAGAAGACGACGATCCAGGCCAGCCCGATGACGAACATGGCCAGCATGACCGGTGCGACCCAGGCACGGCTG
Organism: Streptomyces prunicolor NBRC 13075; assembly: GCF_000367365.1. GTDB lineage: Bacteria > Actinomycetota > Actinomycetes > Streptomycetales > Streptomycetaceae > Streptomyces > Streptomyces prunicolor. Next base: position 252,117 of record NZ_BARF01000002.1, read on the forward strand.
TTCAACTTGATGGCGGTCGCCGCTTTCGCCGACGGCGGCGTGTAGTCGGCCTTCTTGCGGATACGTGACTTCGGCACGAGGGTCTCTCCTGTCGATGCGCTGCGTGGCCGCGCAGGGAACTGGGGCGGGCTCCGGGGCAGCGTACAAGGGGACACTGAGTGCTCCCCCGGGCGTCCGTTAGCGTAGTGCTTCCGCGGCGCCGAAGGAGATAAGGGTACGTTGAGCAATTCTGCCGACTCCCCCGGGACGGGTACCAGTCCTGCCGGTATCCGCCGTTTCCGCCCCGTGCGGATTCTCACGGTGGCCGTCTTCGCCCTCGCGGGGCTCATCTTCTTCACCAGTTTCAACACGGCCAAGGGCACCAACATCCGCACGGACGCCTCCTTGCTCAAGCTGTCCGACCTCATCCAGACCCGCAGCCAGAAGAACGGCCGGCTGAACGACGCGAACGGGGTCCTGCGCGACGAGGTCGACTCCCTCCGAAAGGAGGACGACGGCAGCACCGGCGCCGACGACAGGAAGCTCACGGCACTGGAGAAGACCGCGGGCGCGCAGCGGCTCAAGGGCAAGGCCATCACCGTCACCCTCAACGACGCCCCGCCCAACGCCACCGCCAAGCTCCCCGGCTACCCCGAGCCGCAGCCCGACTACCTGGTCATCCACCAGCAGGACCTCCAGGCCGTGGTGAACGCCCTCTGGCAGGGCGGCGCCAAGGGCATCAAGGTCATGGACCAGCGGCTGATCGCGACCAGCGCCGTGCGCTGTGTGGGCAACACCCTGATCCTCCAGGGCCGGGTCTACTCACCGCCGTACAAGATCACGGCGGTCGGGGACACGGGGAAGTTGCAGGCGGCGCTGACGGCGTCCAAGGCGATCCAGAACTACAAGGTGTACGTCGACGTCTACGGGCTCGGGTGGAAAGTGACCGACGACGGGACGGTGACTCTTCCCGGGTACTCGGGCACAGTGGATCTGCACTACGCGAAGCCAGTGGAGTAGAAGCCAGTGGAGTAAGCGGCCGTACGGGAGCTGCCGGTGCGCGTGATCGTCAGGAGCGTCAGCGAACTCTGCATCACCGTAGGCGCCTTGATCGTGCTCTTCGTGGTCTATGTGCTGTTCTGGACCGGCGTGAAGGCCGACCACACGATGAGCGACCAGGTGCACCAGCTGCAGAGCCAGTGGTCGCGGCAGACCGCGCACCCGAAGGCGTCCCCGGCGCCCGCCGCCTCCCCCGTTCCGGCGAAACCCGCCGCGTACAAGGACGGCAAGCCTTTCGCGATCATGTACATCCCGCGGCTTGGTTTCACGTGGAACAAGCCCGTCCTCGAGGACACCGACGTGAGCACCCTCAAGAAGGGGCTCGGTCACTACGCGGGCACCGCGCGGCTGGGGCAGGTCGGCAACTTCGCGGTGGCGGGGCACCGGCGGACGTACGGCAACCCCTTCGTGAACTTTCCGGAGCTGCGCGTGGGTGACGCGGTGGTGCTGACCGACGGGACCACCTGGTTCACGTATCGGATCGACAAAGGGCCTTACAAAACAGTGCCCACCGACATTGAGGTGATCGCTCCTGTGCCACGTAAGTCCGGGTACACGGCCTCGGGCCGCTATCTCACGCTGACCACGTGCGATCCGGAGTGGGGGCACAGCCACCGGCTGATCGTCTGGGCCCATCTCGACTCCACACAGCCTGTGGAGGCCGGGAGACCAGCCGCGCTGCGCCGTTAGTCTGGTGACGTACGGCGTGAGTCTGGTGCCGTGGCGCGACGGAAGGGACGGCATGTACGGCTGGATCTGGCGGCATCTGCCGGGCAACGTGTGGGTCAAGGCGCTCATCTCGCTCGTCCTTGCCCTGGCCGTGGTCTACATCCTCTTCCAGTACGTCTTCCCGTGGGCCGAACCGCTGCTGCCCTTCAACGATGTGACGGTGGACAACCAGTGAGTGCACGGATTCTCGTCGTCGACAACTACGACAGCTTCGTCTTCAACCTGGTCCAGTACCTGTACCAACTGGGCGCCGAGTGCGAGGTGCTGCGCAACGACGAGGTGTCGACGGCGCACGCCCAGGACGGCTTCGACGGCGTCCTGCTCTCGCCCGGCCCCGGCACCCCCGAGGAGGCCGGCGTCTGCATCGAGATGGTGCGGCACTGCGCCTCGACCGGGGTACCCGTCTTCGGCGTCTGCCTCGGCATGCAGTCGATGCAGGTGGCCTACGGCGGCGTCGTGGACCGCGCCCCCGAACTGCTGCACGGCAAGACCTCGCTCGTCGAGCACGAGGGCAAGGGCGTCTTCGCCGGACTGCCCTCGCCCTTCACGGCGACCCGCTACCACTCGCTGGCGGCCGAGCCGGGGACGGTCCCGGCCGAGCTGGAAGTCACCGCCCGGACGCACGACGGCATCATCATGGGCCTGCGCCACCGCGAACTGCCCGTCGAGGGCGTCCAGTTCCATCCGGAGTCGGTGCTCACCGAGCACGGGCACCGGATGCTGGCCAACTGGCTGGTGGAGTGCGGCGACCAGGGTGCCGTGGCGAGGTCGGTGGGGCTCGCCCCGGTGGTGGGCAGGGCCACGGCGTGACCGCGCTGCGCCCCGAGCGCGAGTCCGAGGCCGCGTACGGGGAGCAGCCGTACGCCGAGCCGTCGTACGGGGAACAGGGCGGGTTCGACCAGTGGCACGGCACGCAGGCGCAGGGTGCGTCCGGGGTGCCGTACGGACCGATCGACGAAGAGACCGTCGCGCTGCGGATAGCGGACCTGCCGCCGGAGCGGACGGGCCACGGGCGGTCCATATCGGCGTCTGACGCCTCATCCGCCTCCTCCGCCACAGGAACCCCCACCGGCGGGCGCGCGGCCCGCAGAAAGGCCGCCAAGGGGCGGCACGGGCGTCATGGGGCCGGCGGGGCCGCGGAGGAGACCACCGAGGCCCCGGAATCCGGTGCCGGCGCGCGTGCCGGCGCGCCGCTCTCGCGCGTCGAGGCGCGGCGGCGGCAGCGGGCGAACAAGCCGGGCCCCGCGGTCGTCGCGAGCCGGGCGATCGGCGAGGTGTTCATCACCACCGGCGTGCTGATGCTGCTGTTCGTCAGCTACCAGCTGTGGTGGACGAACGTACGGGCGCACGCGCAGGCCGGCAGCGAGGCGAGCCAGCTCCAGAACGACTGGGCGAGCGGGAAGCGCGCCCCCGGAGAGTTCTCGCCGGGGCAGGGCTTCGCCATCCTGCACATCCCCAAACTGGACGTCATCGCGCCGATCGCCGAGGGCGTCAGCAACAAGAAGGTGCTCGACAAGGGGATGGTCGGGCACTACAGCGAGGGCTCCCTCAAGACCGCGATGCCGGACGCCAAGACCGGCAACTTCGCGCTCGCCGCGCACCGCAACACCCATGGCGAACCGTTCCGGTACATCAACCAGCTCAAGCCGGGCGACGAGGTCGTGGTGGAGACCCAGGACACCTACTTCGTCTACAAGATGACGTCGTCGCTGCCCGTCACCTCGCCGAGCAACACCAGTGTCATCGACCCCATCCCCAAGGGCTCGGGCTTCACCAAGCCCGGCCGCTACATCACGCTGACGACCTGTACGCCGGAGTTCACCAGCAAGTACCGGCTGATCGTCTGGGGCAAGATGGTCGAGGAACGGCCGCGCAGCAAGGGCAAGCCGGATGCGCTCATCGAGTAGGGGCAGATGAACGTGGCAGCGACCACCGACCACACCGACGAGCAGACCGACACGCCCGCCTCCCCACCGGACCGCCCCCGCGGCACCGGTCCGGTCGCGACGGCGGTCAGCTTCTTCGGTGAACTCCTCATCACGGCGGGCCTGATCCTCGGCCTGTTCGTCGTCTACTCCCTGTGGTGGACGAACGTCGTCGCCGACCGCACGGCCGACAAGCAGGGCGACAAGGTCAGGAACAACTGGTCCAAGGACAAGGACACCGGTCCCGGCGCCCTCGACACCAAGGACGGCATCGGCTTCCTGCACGTGCCCGCCATGAAGAACGGCGAGGTACTGGTCGAGAAGGGCACCGAGACGAGCGTCCTGAACGACGGCGTCGCCGGCTACTACACGGACCCCGTCAAGGCCGCCCTCCCGACCACCGGCAAGACCGGCAACTTCACCCTCGCCGCCCACCGCGACGGCCACGGCGCCAAGTTCCACAACATCGACAGGCTCAGGAAGGGCGACCCGATCGTCTTCGAGACGAAGGACGACTGGTACGTCTACAAGGTCTACGACATCCTTCCCGAGACCTCGAAGTACAACGTCAAGACCCTCGCCCAGATCCCCGTGGAGTCCGGCAAGAAGAAGGCCGGGCACTACATCACGCTGACGACCTGCACGCCGGTGTACACCTCCCGGTACCGGTACGTGGTGTGGGGCGAGCTGGTCCGCGTCGACAAGGTGGACAGCGCCCGGACGCCGCCGAAGGAACTGAGCTGACGGCGGGGTCGTAGCGCACCGCACGTACGAAAGAGCCCCTGCACCCTTCTCAGGGTGCCGGGGCTCCGTCATGTCGTAACGGTGTGCCGCCTAGCCGTTGTTGCCTCCGAGGAAGCCGCTGCCACCGTTGTTGCCGTTGCCCGTGCCCACGGTGGTGAGGGTGATCTGCGTGTTGCCGGGGTCGTCCACCTGGTTGCCCGAGCCCGGGTCCTGCTGGATCACGATCGCGTTGTCGCCCTGATCGCTGTTGTCGCTGAACTGGATGTTGGTGAAGCCGTTCTGCTGCAGGATCTGCTTGGCGTTCGCCACCGTCTGGTTGACGACGTTCGGGACCTGGGTCTGGGAGACCTTGCCGATCTGGATGTTGACCGACGAGTTCTTGTCGACCTGCGTCCCGGCCGAGGGCGTGGTCGTGACGACCTTGCCGTTCAGGTTCGTGTCGGTGGTCGCCACCTCGGTGCAGTTGCCGACGAGGTCGTTCTGCTGCATCTGCTTCTTGGCGTCGTCACAGGTCTGACCGCTGACGTCCGGGACCGTGGACTTCTCCTGGGCCTTGGCGACGGTCAGGGTGATCGTGGTGCCCTTCTGCACCTCGGCACCGAGCTTCGGGTTCTGCTCCAGGACGGTGCCCGGATCCTCCCCGGACACCTTCTCCTGCGTCTTCACGACGAACTTGTACTTGTCGCCCTCGAGCGTCGTGGTGGCGTCGTCGACGCTCTGGCCCAGGACACTCGGTACGACGACCTTCGGTGCCCCGGTCGAGACGACCAGGTTGACGGTGTCGTCCTTGTGGACGTCGGTGCCCGCCTTCGGGTCCTGCGAGCAGACGCTGCCCTTCGGCGCGTTCTCGCAGGCCTTGCGGGTGGGCTCGGCCAGCTTCAGGCCGGAGTTGACGGCCATGGTCTTCGCGGTGTCGTAGGTCTGGCCGACGAAGTTCGGGGCCGCGAACGGCTTGTCCGCGCCGCCGTCCCCGCTGAACGCCCACTTCCCGATCAGGATCGCGCCCACCAGCACCAGGACCGCCGCCACGACCAGCAGGATCGTCGAGGTGTTCGACTTCTTCTTCTGCTGGCGGCGCCGGTCGGGACGGTCGTCGTAGCCGAAGCCGCCGTCGTCCGGGTTCATGGGGGGCAGCATCGTCGTGGCGCCGGCACCGGCGTCCGAGCGCAGGGCCGTGGTCGGCATGTCGTCGCCGTAACCGCCGTAGCCGACCGAACCCAGCGCCGCCGTCGCCGCGACCGGCTGGCCGTCGAGGCAGGCCTCGATGTCGATGCGCATGTCGTCGGCGGACTGGTAGCGGTAGTTGGGGTCCTTGACCAGGGCCCGCAGGACGATCGCGTCCATCTCGGGGGTGATCTCGGGGTCGAAGACGGACGGCGGCTGCGGCTCCTCGCGTACGTGCTGGTACGCGACCGCGACCGGGGAGTCGCCCACGAACGGCGGCCGCACGGTCAGGAGTTCGTAGAGGAGACAGCCCGTCGAGTAGAGGTCCGAGCGGGCGTCGACCTGCTCGCCCTTGGCCTGCTCCGGGGAGAGGTACTGGGCGGTGCCGATCACCGCGGACGTCTGCGTCATCGTCATGCCGGAGTCGCCCATGGCGCGGGCGATGCCGAAGTCCATCACCTTGACCTGGCCGGTGCGCGTCAGCATGACGTTGGCCGGCTTGATGTCGCGGTGGACGATGCCGTTGCGGTGCGAGTACTCCAGGGCCTGGAGGATGCCGATGGTCATCTCCATGGAGCGCTCCGGCAGCAGCTTGCGGCCGCTGTGGAGCAGCTCACGGAGCGTGGAGCCGTCGACGTACTCCATGACGATGTACGGGATCGAGACCCCGTCGACGTAGTCCTCGCCCGTGTCGTAGACCGCGACGATCGCGGGATGGTTGAGCGAGGCGGCCGACTGGGCCTCCCGGCGGAACCGGGCCTGGAAGGAAGGGTCGCGCGCAAGGTCGACGCGCAGCGTCTTCACCGCCACCGTGCGGCCGAGGCGTGTGTCATGGGCGAGGTATACCTCCGCCATGCCACCACGGCCGAGCACCTGGCCCAGCTCGTACCGGCCGCCGAGGCGACGCGGCTCTTCCATAGTTCCCTACCAGCCCTCTCCGTCGGTCCCGACCCGCACGGATGTGCGGTCGGAGGCTAGCCGTCCGGGCCTACCGTACCCGGCTGGCTCTGTGTGACCTGGCCAAGCCCGTCACCCGATACAGGACCGGTATCCCAACGTGCACCGATGTGAAGGGGACGTGAGCGGGGTCACTTCTTGCTGTCGATGACGGCCTCCATCACGCTCTTCGCGATCGGGGCCGCGAGGCCGCCGCCGGAGATGTCGTCACGGTTGGCCTTGTCGTCCTCGATGACCACGGCCACGGCGACCGGCGAGCTGCCGTCCGCGTTCTTGGCGTAGGAGAGGAACCAGGCGTACGGGTTCTCGCTGTTGTTCTCGCCGTGCTGGGCGGTACCGGTCTTGCCGCCGACGGTGACGCCGGGGATCTTCGCGCTCGTACCGGTGCCCTTCTCGACGACGGTCTCCATCATCGACTGCAGGATCTGCGCGTTCTTCGACGACAGCGGCTGGCTGAGCTCTTCCGGCTCGGTCTGCGCGATGGTGTCGACGCCCGACGACTGGAGCTTGTCGACCATGTACGGCTTCATCAGCTTGCCGTCGTTGGCGACCGCGGAGGCGACCATGGCCATCTGCAGCGGGGTCGCGGCGGTGTTGAACTGGCCGATCGAGGACAGCGCGGTCTGCGAGTCGTTCATCTTGTCGGAGAAGACCGAGGCGCTGGAGCGGATCGGGGTGAACTGCTCGGTGTCGAAGCCGAACTTCTTCGCCTCGGCCAGCATCTTGGCGTTGCCGAGGTCGGCGCCGATCTTGCCGAAGACGCTGTTGCAGGAGACGCGGAGGGCCTCGCGCAGGGTGGCGTTCTTGCAGGGCAGGTTGCCCTCGTTCTTCAGCGGGGTCGTGGTGCCCGGCATGATCCACGGCAGCGGCGAGTTCGTGGCCTCGTCGGCGGACGAGTACAGGTTGTTCTCCAGCGCCGCGGACGCGGTGACCACCTTGAAGGTGGAGCCCGGCGGGTAGGTCTCGCGCAGCGCGCGGTTGAGCATCGGGTCGTTGGGGTCGTACTTCTTCTGCAGCTTCTGCCAGGCCTTGGAGTCCGTGGAGGTGGAGTTCCCGGCGAACGACGAGGGGTCGTACGACGGGTAGGACGCCAGCGCCAGGATCTTGCCGGTGGACGGGTCGAGGGCGACGACCGCGCCCTTGCCGCCCTGCTTCTTCAGACCGCTCCACGCGGCGCTCTGCGCGGCCTGGTTGAGGGTGGTGACGACGTTGCCGCCCGACTTCGCCTTGCCCGTGAGCATGCCGAGCGTGTTGCGGAAGAAGAGCCGGTCGTCGGTGCCGGAGAGGATGCCGTCCTCGATGGACTCCAGCTGGTTGGCGCCGAAGGCCTGCGAGGCGTATCCCGTGACCGGCGCCCACATCGCGCCGTTCTTGTACGTGCGCTTGTACTTCAGGTCGTTCAGCCCGGAGGTGCTGGTCTCGGTGGAACCGGTGATCGGGCTGCCGTCGACGATGATGTCGCCGCGCGGGATGGAGTAGCGGGCGATCGTGACGCGACGGTTCTTCGGGTCGTCCTTGAGGCTGTCGGTCTTGACGTACTGGAGCCAGTTGTCGCGCAGCAGCAGGGTCAGGACCAGGAGGCCGCAGAAGAGCGCGATCCGGCGCAGGGGCTTGTTCATGACGGGCGGACCACCTGGGTCATCTCGGCGTCGGGGCTGGGGGCGGGCGCGGGGGCCGGGCGGCGGGCGGTGTCGCTGATGCGGATCAGGATGCCGATCAGCGCCCAGTTGGCCAGCACGGAGGAACCGCCGTAGGCCATGAACGGCATGGTCATACCGGTCAGCGGGATGAGGCCCATGACACCGCCGGACACCACGAAGACCTGGAGCGCGAAGGCGCCGGACAGGCCGACGGCGAGCAGCTTGCCGAACGGGTCGCGGGCGGCCAGCGCGGTGCGGACACCGCGCTCCACGATCAGGCCGTAGATCAGCAGGATCGCCATGATGCCGGCCAGGCCCAGTTCCTCGCCGAAGGTGGCGAGGATGAAGTCGGAGTTGGCGGCGAAGCGGATCAGGTCGGAGTGGCCCTGGCCGAGGCCGCTGCCCAGGGTGCCGCCGGAGCCGAAGGCCCACAGCGCCTGCATCGACTGCTCGGAGTGCCCGGCCGCGCCCGCCTGGCTGAGCTTGTACTCCTTCATCGGGTCGAGCCAGGCCTGGACGCGCTGCTGGACGTGCGGTTCGAAGGTGGCCACGCCGACCGCGCCGGCCGCGGACATCAGCAGACCGAAGACGATCCAGCTGGTCCGCTCGGTGGCGACGTACAGCATGATGATGAACATGCCGAAGAACAGCAGCGAGGTTCCGAGGTCGGTCTCGAAGACCAGGATCAGGATCGAGATGAACCAGACGACCAGGATCGGGCCGAGGTCGCGGCCACGCGGCAGGTAGAGGCCGATGAAGCGGCGGCTGGCCAGGGCGAGCGCGTCGCGCTTCACCATCAGGTAGCCGGCGAAGAAGACGGCCAGGGCGATCTTCGCGAACTCGCCGGGCTGCAGGGAGCCGAGGCCGGGGATCTTGATCCAGATCTTGGCGCCGTAGATGTTGGCCCCGAGGCCGGGCACCAGCGGCAGCAGAAGCAGCACCAGGGCGGCGAACATCGAGATGTACGTGTAGCGCTGCAGGACGCGGTGGTCCTTGAGGAAGATCAGCACGACGACGAAGAACGCGATGCCCAGTGCGGTGTACAGCAGTTGCCGCGGCGCCGCGTTGCCCGCCTGGTTGATGGACTGCAGCAGCTTCGACTGGTCCAGCCGCCAGATGACGACCAGTCCGAGGCCGTTGAGCAGCGTGGCCAGCGGCAGCAGCAGCGGGTCCGCGTACGGCGCGAACTTGCGGACGCCCAGATGCGCGACGCCGGCCAGCAGGCCGAGGCCCAGGCCGTAACTCAGCAGCCCGGTCGGCACCTTGTCGTCGATGGCCAGGCCCACGTTGGCGTAGGCGAACACCGGGATGACGACCGCGAACACCAGGAGCGCCAGCTCGGTGTTGCGCCGGCTCGGTGCGCCGATGGCGCCGATCGTGGACGTGTGGTGCGACGGCGTGTTGGTAGAACTGCTCATCGTGTGACGGGGCCTCTCACGGCTTGCCTATTACTTGCTGCACTGCGAGACGACCTGCTGCTCTTCCTCCGAAAGACTGGGACCGGGGCTGGGAGTCGCAGACGGGGTCGGGGACGTCGAGGCCGAGGTCGAAGGATTCGGCTTCGGCGTGGCCTTGGACGTGGGGGAGGTGCTGGCGGTTCCCGTGGTGCCACTGGGCTTACTGGTGGCACTCTCGCGCTGGGACTCCTTCTTGCACGCGGAGGCCTGCACGGCGAGGTCGGCGATCTTCTTCTGGGCGTCCTGGAGACCGCCCTCGGCGATCGTCGCCTTGACCTGCTTCTGCTGGTAGGGCGGCAGGTACTTGAGTTCGATGTCGGGGTGGTCCTTCTCCACCTTCGACAGCGAGACCCAGGCGAGGTCCTGGCTGATGCCCTGGTACAGCGCGACGTGTTCGCCGTTGGCGCCGACGAAGTACTGCGTCTGCGTCCAGCGCCAGCCGCCGTACAGGCCGCCGCCGATGACCGCGAGCGCGAGCACGGTGTAGAAGGATCTCTTGAACCACTTGCGGCCCTTGGAGGGCTTCACGAAGTCGTCGTCGGTGTAGTCCCCGAAGCTGCCCTCGGGGACGTAGCCGGTGGTGTCGCCGGAGCCGGGCGGGCCGAACTCGCCGCCCCCGCCGTTCTGTCCGGGCACCTGGCGGCCGAGTCCGGAGGCGCGGCCCGCCGGGGTCTGCATGATGCCGTTGTCGTGCTGGTGGAGCTGGTTCTCGGCGACCGCGCCGACGATCACCGGGGTGTCCGAGAGCTGCGCGGCGAGGGTGTCGCCGGTGTCGAGGTCCAGGACGTCGGCGATGATCACCGTGATGTTGTCGGGGCCGCCGCCGCGCAGCGCGAGCTGGATCAGCTCCTGCACGGTCTCCTGGGGGCCCTGGTAGCTGGCGAGGGTGTCTTCCATCGTCTGGTGGGAGACGACTCCTGACAGCCCGTCGGAACAGATCAAGTACCGGTCGCCGGCGCGGACCTCACGGATCGACAGGTCCGGCTCGACGTGGTCGCCACTGCCGAGCGCGCGCATCAGGAGCGCGCGCTGCGGGTGGGTGGTGGCCTCTTCCTCGGTGATCCGGCCCTCGTCGACCAGCCGCTGCACCCAGGTGTGGTCCTGGGTGATCTGGGTCAGCACGCCGTCGCGCAGCAAGTAGGCGCGAGAGTCGCCGACATGGACGAGGCCGAGCCGCTGCCCGGTCCACAGCAGGGCGGTGAGCGTGGTGCCCATGCCCTCCAGCTGGGGATCCTCCTCGACCATCATCCGCAACTGGTCGTTGGCCCGCTGCACGGCGGTGCCGAGCGAGGTGAGGATGTCGGAGCCCGGCACGTCGTCGTCGAGCGAGACGATGGTCGAGATCACCTCGGAGGAGGCGACCTCGCCGGCGGCCTGGCCGCCCATCCCGTCGGCGATCGCGAGGAGACGGGGACCGGCGTAACCGGAGTCCTCGTTGCCCTCGCGGATCATGCCTTTGTGCGATCCGGCGGCGAAGCGCAGTGACAGACTCATGCGCACCTCGCCCGTCGGCTCCGGGTACATCCGCACGGTGCCCACCCTCCGGTCGGGAGCGCGCCGGGGTCCGCCAGGCGGTCCGCCGCTGCGTGCTCGCTCCGCTCGCTCATTGTCTGTACTACTTCCGCAGCTCGATGACGGTCTTGCCGATGCGGATCGGCGCGCCCAGCGGAATCGGTGTGGGGGTCGTCAGCCGGGACCGGTCCAGGTACGTGCCGTTCGTGGATCCGAGGTCCTCGACGATCCACTGGCCGTCGCGGTCCGGGTAGATCCTGGCATGACGGCTGGACGCGTAGTCGTCGTCCAGCACGATCGTCGAATCGTGCGCCCGGCCCAGAGTGATGGTCTGGCCCTGGAGCGCGACGGTGGTGCCGGTGAGGATTCCCTCACTGACGACGAGTTTGGTGGGGGCGTTACGGCCCCGCCGGCCGCCCCCGCTCGGCTGCTGCTGGCGCTGTTGCGGAGGCGCCGCCTGCCGGGCGGCCTGTTGCTGCGGTCGTCCGGCTTCCCGTCGCGAGCCGCGCTGTGTGACACGCGTTCCGAACAGGTCGCTGCGGATGACCTGCACGGCCACGATCACGAACAGCCACAGTACGGCCAGGAAACCCAGCCGCATGACCGTGAGGGTCAGCTCTGACATTGCCCCCGCTTCACCCTTCGGCTTGCCGGTAAATGATGGTGGTGCTGCCCACGACGATCCGCGAGCCGTCGCGGAGCGTAGCGCGGGTGGTGTGCTGCCCGTCCACCACGATGCCGTTGGTGGACCCGAGATCCTGGATCACTGAGGGCGTTCCGGTCCGGATCTCACAGTGCCGGCGGGATACGCCGGGGTCGTCGATCCGCACGTCGGCTTCGGTGCTGCGGCCCATCACCAACGTCGCGCGGGAGATCTGATGGCGGGCGCCGTTGATCTCCACCCAGTACCGCATCCGTGCGCCGGCCGCCGGGGCGGCGGGCGCGGGCTGGAGGTACGGCGCCGAGCCC
>NZ_BARF01000001.1 GCF_000367365.1 Streptomyces prunicolor NBRC 13075
GGCGGGTGCGGGGGGTTGCTCCGCCGGCATCGCGGGCGGCGGGGTCGTAGCGGCGAAGGGGGCCGGGGTGGTGCCGGGCGCCCCTGGACCTCGTACCGCTGCCCGCGCGGCGGCGGCGCCACCGCCCGGTGGGACAGGGGCGGCGGCGACATTGTGGGCGGGAGCCTGGACCTGAACGTGCGCCTGCGCCTGGGAGTGGGCTTCGGGTCCGGGGACGTAGCCCATGGCAGGCGCACCGCCACCACCCGCGAAGTTGACGCCCCGTTCCAGCCGGTCGAGGCGGGCCATGACCGACTGTTCGTCGCCGTAGGCGGCGGGGAGCATCACTCGGGCGCAGATGAGCTCGAGTTGGAGGCGGGGGGAGGTGGTGCCGCGCATCTCGGTCAGGCCGGTGTTGACGAGGTCGGCGGCGCGGCTGAGTTCGGCGGCGCCGAAGGTGCCGGCCTGGGCCTGCATACGTTCCAGTACGTCGGTGGGGGCGTCGATGAGGCCTTTGTCGAGGGCGTCCGGGACGGCGGCGAGGATCACCAGGTCGCGGAGGCGCTCCAGCAGGTCGGCGACGAAGCGGCGCGGGTCGTTGCCGCCATCGATGATGCGGTCGACGACCTCGAAGGCGGCGGCGCCGTCACCGGTGGCGAAGGCCTCGACGACGGAGTCGAGGAGTGAGGCGTCGGTGTAGCCGAGCAGCGAGGTCGCCATGGCGTATGTCACACCGTCGGTGCTCGCCCCCGCGAGCAACTGGTCCATGACGGACATGGAGTCACGCACGGAGCCGGCGCCGGCGCGCACGACGAGGGGCAGGACGCCGTCCTCGACCGGGATGTTCTCCTGCCCGCAGACCTGGCCCAGGTACTCGCGCAGGGTGCTGGGCGGCACGAGCCGGAAGGGGTAGTGGTGGGTGCGTGACCGGATCGTCCCGATGACCTTCTCGGGCTCGGTGGTCGCGAAGATGAACTTGAGGTGCTCCGGCGGCTCTTCGACGACCTTGAGAAGGGCGTTGAAGCCGGCCGACGTGACCATGTGGGCCTCGTCAATGATGTAGATCTTGTAGCGGCTGCTCGCGGGGCCGAAGAACGCCTTCTCGCGCAGCTCACGGGCGTCGTCCACACCACCGTGCGACGCGGCGTCGATCTCGATGACGTCGATGGAACCCGGTCCGTTGCGCGCGAGGTCCGTGCAGGACAGGCACTCGCCACAGGGGGTGGGTGTGGGTCCCTTCTCGCAGTTCAGACAACGGGCCAGGATGCGCGCGCTCGTGGTCTTGCCGCAGCCTCGCGGCCCGCTGAACAGGTACGCGTGATTGACCCGGTTGTTCCGCAGCGCCTGCTGCAACGGGTCGGTGACATGTTCCTGCCCGATGACCTCGGCGAACGACTCCGGGCGGTAACGGCGGTAGAGCGCGAGAGACGACACGCGTACGAGGTTATAGGCGCCCACTGACAACGGGGGCCGTCCACAAGATCCACAGGGGCGGTCCCGACCCCGGGAACGCAAGCGCCCCCCACGCACCCGCCAGAGCCAACCTACCCTTGCTGCCTTCCGGCCCTGGGGGAGTTCAGTCAGATAGCGCCGCGTGAGGGGCTCCGCACAGGCTACAGGATCTGAGCGGGGGGAACGAGTTCGCGAGCACTCCTCAACGTCTTGTATTGTTTGCCGCGGAGGATTCGCCTAGTGGCCTAGGGCGCACGCTTGGAAAGCGTGTTGGGGGCAACCCCTCACGAGTTCGAATCTCGTATCCTCCGCCAGTGCCTCACCGGGCACGATGTCGAAGGGCCTCACCGTTCGCGGTGGGGCCCTTCGTCGTGCACCGGTTGCATTTCTGGTTGCACTTACATGATTCCATTTCCGACATTTCACTGACCTGTCGGCCCTCTCGCGCCGCAATTGAGGCGGCCCACAAGCCGCCGACGCCCACCAAGGGGGAACTTGCCCCTTGCGGCACCCGCGGATCACGGGGATACGCCATCCTTGAACCCGGCCCCGCTACGAAGCTCCCTGGTCTGACGAGGTGCACGTCGCATGAAGTCCCGATCCACGCTGGCGACATGGCTCGGCAGCCTCGACAGTTCTCGTCTGGCACGCGTGCTCGGGGCACGGCAGGACGCCGTGTCGCCTCCGGAGCCGCGTTCACTGGGGGAACTGGCGGATCGTCTTCAGCGCCCGGGATCGGTGGCGCTGGTCCTGCCGCGGCTCGCGCTGCCACACCTCCAGGCGGCCGAGGCGCTGGCGGCACTGGGGGTGCCCGCATCGCGCGATGCTCTGGTGAAACTGCTGGGAGTCGTGGACGACGCAACCACCCGCGAACTCGACGCCGTACTGGAGGCGCTGGCCGATCACGCTCTGGTCTGGCCGGACGGCGCGGGGCAGCTCCGTATGACCGGACCGCTGCGGCAGGCATGGGACACACCCCTCGGGCTGGATGCTCCGCTGGAGGAACTGCTCGCGGGCACGACCTCCGACGAACTGCGCGGCATGCTGGTGGCACTGGGCGTCAAGCCGCCTGGCAGCAAGTCGCAGCGAGTGACCGCCCTGGTGGAGCACCACAGCGACCCGGAGCAGATCGCCTCCGTGGTCGCACAGGCCCCTGCGGCTACCCGGGAACTGCTCGAACGCCTGGCGCGGGGCGCGGCGAGGCAGCCGGAGTTCGTCGTGTTCGGGTCTCCTGGGCCCGGCCTCGAACCGGGCGCGCGGTGGGCGCTGGACCGGGGGCTCCTGATTCAGGACCGGCATCGCTACGGGCCGGCCCGTATGCCCGCCGAGGTGGCACTCGCGTTGCGCGGAACCGGCCGGCACGCTCCGTTCGTGCCCATCCCACCGCGTCCCCGGCTGGTATCCGTCACCCGGGCGGAGGTGGATCGCGAGGCGTCGGCCGCGGCCACGACCTTCGTTGCCCATGCCGCCTCGGTCCTGGCGGTCTGCTCGGCAACCGCACCGGTCCGACTGAAGTCCGGCGGGGTGGGTGCGCGTGAGCTGGCGCGGATCGGCAAGGCCGCCCAGGCCGACGACACCGTCGTGCGCCTCACTCTCGAAACCGCGTACGCCGCCGGGCTGCTGGGCCGGGACGGCGATCGTGTGGCCGCCACCGAGGCGTACGACGCCTGGGCGGAGCAGGAACCCCCGAAGCAGTTCGCCGTGCTGCTCCGGGCATGGCAGAACCTGCCGCTCACCCCGACTCAGGCGCGCGACGAGGACAACAAGGCACTGCCCGCCGTCGCGGGAGCACCTCCCTGCGGCGGCTGTGTGCAGGCCCGCCTCGGGCTGTTGGCCGCAGCCGCACAGCTCCCGGCCGGGCAGGGCACCAGGGTCACCTCGGAGCTGGGGTCACTGATCGCCTGGCATCGCCCGCTCGCCGACTCACTACCCCAGGACGGAACGCCGTTCGCCGCTGTGCTCCGTGAGGCCGAGTTCCTCGGCGTACTCGCGCGTGGCGCCCTGTCCGGTCTCGGCATCCACCTGCGGACCGGCGATACGGAGGGGCTGAGCATCGAGTGCCGGCGGCTGCTCCCCTCGGCCACGGCGGTGGCTCGGATCGGCGCCGACCTCACTGCCGTCGTCACCGGCACGCCGTCCGCGCGGCTGGCCGCACTCCTGGATTCCGTCGCCGACCGCGAGACCAGCGGCACGGCATCGGTGTGGCGGTTCAGCGCCGGCGGCATCCGCCGGGCCCTGGACGCCGGCCGCATCCCCGAGGACATCACAGCCGACCTGGCCGCTGTCGCCGTCGGGCCCCTGCCACAGCCTCTGTCATATCTGATCGCCGACATCGCGCGCGGCCACGGACGCGTGCGCATCGCCCCCGCCGCCTGCGTCCTCCACGGCGACGAGCCCGCGCTCCTGGCCGAACTCGCCGCCCACCGCGGGCTCGCCAAGCTCGGACTGCGGCAGCTGGCACCGACGGTGCTGGTCAGCCGCAGCCCGATCGCCACGACCCTCGCCGCGCTCCGGGCCGAGGGATACTCCCCTGTCGCCGAAACAGCCGAAGGCACGGTACGCATCGAGAAAGCCCGGCCTCAGCGGGCCGCCGCTCCCGTTCCCACTCCACGCGGCAGCAGTGCGAGGGACCGCGGCCGGATCGCATCCGCACGCGCGGCGAAGGCAGCCGCCGCCGTCGACCCGAACACCTTGGCTACCCGGCTGCTGGCCGCCCCGCCCACGACTCCCGAGCCCGCGCCGTTCGACGGAGGAGTGCCCTTCGCCACGGACACAGAAGAGATCGTCGCAGGGTGGGCGAAGCGCCTGCCGTACAGCGACATCCGCCAGCTCGCGCATGCCATCGATGTCGGTCAACCCATCACCGTCGAATACGTCGCCACCTCGGGCAAGCAGACTGTGCGTACCCTCAGCCAGCTCGAACTCGACCCGCCCTACTTGGAAGCCTGGTGCCACCTTCGGGACGCCGAGCGCGTTTTCACCCTCTCCCGCATCCACAGCGTCATGCCCGAATGAAAAGGGTAATGGTATCGGTAGAGATAGTATCTCCATCGATACCATTACCCACGGAAGGCTGGTCGTGCGGCGCTTCATCGGGCGGGACCGCGAGCTGAACGTGCTCGACAACGCCTTGCAGACGGTTCACGATGCCGTCGGGTCGGTGAGACCAGGCCAGTGCATCCTCATGCGCGGACGGCGGCGGGTCGGCAAGTCCAGCCTCGTCGAGGAATTCCTCCGGCGCACCGAGACGCCGTACCTCTTCTTCACCGCGGCGGGCGGCACGGCCGACGACGAGCTGACGGAGCTGCTCGACGCCGTCGCCAGATCCACCCTCCCGGAGCGGGGACTGTTCTCGGAGGAGGCCCCGGAGCAGTGGAATGCGGCATTCAGGCTGCTTGCGGAGGTCCTGCCCGACGACAGCCCAAGCGTGGTCGTCATCGATGAGGTTCCGTATCTCATGGACCGAATCGACGCGTTCGAGGGGATGTTGCAACGGGCCTGGGACCGGCTGCTCAGCCGCAAGCCCGTGCTCCTCCTCCTGGTCGGATCCGACCTGTCGATGATGGAGGCGCTGAACAGCTACGACCGCCCCTTCCATCAGCGGGGCCGGGAAATGGTCGTGGGGCCGCTGAACCCGGCCGACATCGGCGAGATGCTCGACCTGTCGCCGGCGGTCGCCTTCGACGCCGCCCTGATCACGGGCGGTCTTCCGCTGATCTGCGCGGAGTGGCGGGCCGGAGCGGACGTCTGGGAGTTCCTCGGTGACTCGCTCGACAACCCGATCTCGGCGCTGCTGGTCTCCGCCGAGCGTTCACTTGCCGCGGAGTTCCCACCGCAGGCGATGAGCAGGGAAGTCCTACGGGCCATCGGAGCCGGAGAACGAACCTTCACCAACATCGCGCGCGCCGCCGGCGGCATCGCCCACACCACGCTTACCCGGGCAACGGACGTCCTGACCGAGAAGCGGGTGGTGGCAGCCGAACTGCCCCTCTCCCTGCGTCCGTCGAAAGAACGCCGCTACCGAGTGGCAGACCCCTACCTGCGGTTCTGGCTCGCGTTTCTGGATCCGCACATGGCTGAGATCGAGCGGATGCGGGGAGATCTCACACTGAGCCGGATCAGAGAGCAGTGGACGAGCTGGCGGGGCCGCGCGATCGAGCCCCTGGTCCGGGAATCCCTCGCCCGTCTCCTGCCGGACGGGCTCCTGCCCGCCGCCCCGGCGATCGGCGGTTACTGGACCCGCAGCAACGACGTCGAAATCGACTTGGTGGGCGCCGACCGGCAGCCGGTGGCCAAGCAGTTGCTCTTCCTCGGCTCGATCAAGTGGCTGGAGAACTCCCCGCTCGACAGCCACGACCTGGCCGCACTGCACAAGCACCGGGCGGCGATCACCGACGAGCCTGTGCCGCTCGTGGCGGTTTCCCGAAACGGAACCAGCTGTACTGGGCTTCATGCGTCGTACGGCCCCGACGAACTGCTCAGTGCCTGGCGCAGAGCATGAACAGCGGCTGAGGTGCCCTGGTTGCAGTTCTGGTTGCGTTCACCTGCGTACGGCACTGTCCAGAAGTCCCGAGCACCCCCGCTCCATCGCAGGTCGGAACGCTCCCGTACACCCCCGAACCCCCAGACGAACATTTGGAAAGCGTGTTGGGGGCAACCCCTCACGAGTTCGAATCTCGTATCCTCCGCCAGTGCCTCACCGGGCACTACGAAGTAGCCCTGATTCACGGAAACGTGGGTCAGGGCTTCTTTGCTTTGGGCTGCGTCGGGAACAGGCGGTCCGGTCGGTGCGGTTGCATCGGGCGAGGGACCGGCGCCGTAGCGGTACGCCGGTCCCGCCGCGTGGACCAAGACGTACTTCTGCAGGAGGACTGTTTTCATGACTGACCGGCCCTTGACGCTCATGGCGGTACACGCTCACCCCGACGACGAAGCGACCAGCACCGGAGGGGTGCTCGCGCGGTATGCGGCGGAAGGCATCCGTACGGTTCTCGTGACCTGTACCGACGGTGGTTGCGGTGATGGACCAGGGGGTGTCAAGCCGGGGGATCCCGGGCACGATCCGGCGGCTGTCGCGCTGATGCGTCGGCAGGAGCTGGAGGCGAGCTGTGACGTCTTGAAGATCAGCGATCTGGAGATGTTGGACTACGCCGACTCCGGGATGATGGGCTGGCCGAGCAACGACGCCCCCGGATCCTTCTGGCAGACCCCCGTGGAAGAAGGCGCGGGTCGGCTCGCGGAGCTCATGCGGCATTACCGGCCCGATGTGGTCGTCACCTATGACGAGAACGGCTTCTACGGGCACCCCGACCACATCCAGGCCCACCGCATCACGATGGCGGCGCTGGAGATGACGGCGCTGGACACGACCGCGCCGACACCGAAGGTGTACTGGACCACGATGCCCCGCTCGACGATGCGGCGGTTCGGCGAGATCATCCGCGAGTTCCATCCGGACATGCCGGAGCCGGATCCCGCCGAGGTCGCCGAGATGGCCAAGATGGGCCTCCCCGACGACGAGATCACCACCTGGGTGGACGCCACCGCGTTCAGCGACCAGAAGTTCGACTCGCTGGCCGCGCACGCCAGTCAGGGCGACAACATCTTCTTCCTCAAGATGGGCAAGGAGAGGTTCGGCGAGTTGATGGGCGTGGAGACCTTCGTCCGTGTTCAGGACGCCACCGGCGCGGCCCTGCCCGAGAACGATCTCTTCGCCGGACTGCGCTGATCCCGCGGCTCTTCGGCGTCCCCTCGCTCACCGCGCGGGATGCCACCGAAGCGACACATACGCCGGTGGTTCGTCCACGAAGGGCGGCTCCCCGCCGATCTGCCGGGCGCGGGTGCCGTCGGGATCGGCCATGTCGTACGCGGGCCAGCCGGGGTCGCCGTCCGTGAGGAACCCCGTCCACGCGGCGATCAGGGTGTCTCGGGCGGCGCGTTGCTCCGGGGTGTCGATGTCCAGGAGGGCGCGTTGGTCGAAGGCGTAGAAGCGTTCGCAGCCGTGGAAGGCGCCGTAGTGGGGGCCCAGGGGTTCGGCGGAGAAGAGGTAGGTGTGGGCGGTGCCGCCGGCCTTGGTCTGGAGTTCGGCCAGGTGCGTTGCCCGGCGGCGGTAGACGGCGTCGGAGAGGAAGCGGGTTCGTAGATCGGACAGTTCGGCGGACTCGTCATTGGACGGGGCGCTGGACATGTCGTTGGACCGGTCGTTGGACCGGTCGTTGGACCGGTCGTTGGACCGGTCGTTGGACCGGTCGTTGGACCGGTCGTTGGACCGGTCGTTGGACCGGTCGTTCGGCGCGTGCGGTGCTTCGTGGTTGCGGTATGCCTCCAGCAGGTCTCGCGGGTGTTGTACGCCTGCCAGTTCCATCTCGGACAGGAGGGCCTGTTCGTCTTTCGGGTGGCGGTAGTGCTCACTGGCGTAGAGGTACTGGAAGGTGCGGAACTCGTTCCGGTTGGCGCCGATCAGGAGGGGGATGTGGGTCGCCGCGCCCGCTGCGATGGCCTTGGCGGGGTCCTCGACGATCACCGTTCCGTCGTGGACCAAACCCCACGCTCGGCCGCCGGGGAGGTTGCGGGCGCCGAAGTCCTGGTCGATCACCGTGTGTTGGGCCTCGATGATGCGCGTGAGAGGGGCCGACTGAAGTTCGGTCATCATCTTGGCGCCGACCTGCGTCATGAGGTCCTCCGTGATGGAGGACGAGAGGTCGGGTGGGTAGAGGCGGCCGATGCTGCCGCTGTGCAGGATCGCCTTGTGGAAAGTGCCCCGGGCGGCGGGGTGGGTCAGCAGGGCGCCGATCGAGAAGGCGCCCGCCGAGTGGCCGGCGACGGTGATGTTGTCCGGATCGCCGCCGAACGAGGCGATGTTGGCGTGGATCCAGTGCAGTGCGGCGGTCTGGTCCTGGAGGCCCAGGTTGGCGCTGTCCCGCCACTCGTTCGCGTCCGGGCCTGCCGGGTTCAGCCAACCCAACGCTCCTACGCGGTAGTTGGGGGCCACCACCACCGCGCCGGTCAGGCGGGAGAGGGCTGCGCCGTCCGTCGTCGGCGGGGAGGCCGTGCCGAGTTCGAAGCCGCCGCCGTAGATCCACACCAACACCGGTCGCCTGCCTGCCAGTTCGGGCGTCCATACGTTCAGGTACAGGCAGTCCTCGGATGTCTCCCAGCCGCCGGGGCCGTCCGCGCCTCGCTGTGCGGGGCCCGCGGGGTACTCGGTCGCCTCGCGTACGCCCTCCCAGGGGGTGGGGGGTTGCGGTGGGCGCAGGCGCAGGGGGCCGATGGGTGGGGCGGCGAACGGTACGCCGGCGAACAGCAACGCTGACGACACATCGTCGGCCGTATTCGCCGTATTCGCCGTACGCGCTGTACGCGCCGTACTCGTTCCGCGTAGAACGCCGTGCGTGATGTGTGCGGTGGGGGGGTTTCATCGTCATCGGGTCAGTCATCGGGTCAGTCCTTCGCGTCTGTTGTCGGTGGGGCCGGTACGTCCATCTCCAGCAGGCAGGCCGCGAGGCTCTTTCCGTGGGCGTCCAGGCGGAGGGAACGGGTGACGCCACCGTCGAGGGCGTCGTGGAGGACGAACTTGAGGGCGTGGAGGGACGGGATCTCGTAGCGGTGGATCGGGCCTGGGGGGAGGTCGGGGAAGTGGGCGCGTATGCGGTCGGGGGTGAGGAGTGCGCGGAGGTGGGGGTAGTGCGCGGGCCGGTAGGCGATGACCGAGATGTCGGCCGTGGAGCCCTTGTCGCCGGAGCGGGCGTGGGCCAGTTCGTGGAGTTTCATGGTGTGGCTCCGGCCGTGTTCAGCTGAACTCCCGTTGCGGGCATGACCAGTTCGCGGGGCAGCAGGACCGAGGTGATGGCGATGTTCTCGCGGGCCTCTCGGGTGACGCCCGCGCCTCCGCAGGGGCCGTTCAGCCACAGGGACGCCACCTCTCTGCCCAACCGGCGTGCCTGGAGGAGGGTTTCGGTGCGGGCGGCCACGCGTAGGCGAACTTCGGCTGGTTCTACGGCAGTTGTGGGGTCGGTGCCGGTTCCTCGGTGTACGGCGTCGACGCCGATCAGGTCGTAGCGCGCCTCCGTGACCGGGAACTCGGCCCGGGTCAGGCGCTGTTGGACGATCCGTGCTGCCTCGCGGGCTCGGGCCACGGCGCCGGGGCCGGCGTAGGAGATCTCGCCGTGGGCGAGGAAACCGTCACGGTAGCCGACCGATGCCTTGAGGGTGATGGGGCGTTCGCGGCCGGTGATGCCCGTGACCGCGACCCGGTCCTCCGCGAGGTGGGTGAGGTGGGCGTGGGAGAAGTCGGCGGTGACGTCGGGGGTGAGGTAGGCGGCGGGGTCGTGGACCTCGTAGAGGAGTTGTTCGGTGACGGTGGCGAGCGTCAGGCGGCCGCCTGAGCCGGGGACCTTGGTGACCGTGAAGGAGCCGTCCTCGGCGACCTCGGCGAGGGGGAAGCCGAGGCGGGCGAGGTCGGGGACGTCCTTGGTGCCGGGGTCGGCGTAGTAGCCGCCGGTGAGTTGGCCGGCGCATTCCAGGAGGTGGCCCACGGCGGTTCCGCGGGCCAGGAGGGGCCAGTCGGTCGGGGGCCAGCCGAACTCGTGCATCAGCGGGGCGAGGAAGAGTGACGGGTCGGCGACCCGGCCGGTGACAACCACGTCGGCGCCCTGGGCGAGGGTCTCGATGATGGGGGTCGCGCCCAGGTAGGCGTTCGCCGATACGACGGTCTTGTGGAGGTCGCTCACCGTGCTTGCCGCCCTGCCGGGGCCGTCCAGGAGGGGGAGGTGAGTGCCTTTGACCAGGTGGAGTACGTCGTCGCCGGTGACCGTCGCGATGCGTAGGCCGTCGAGGCCCAGGCGGCGGGCGACCTCGGCGACCACCCTCGCGGCGGCCGTCGGGTTGGCCGCGCCCATGTTGGTGATGATGCGGGTTCCCTGGCGGGCGCAGGGTTCGAGTACGGCTTCCATGCGCTCCTCCAGCCACTCGTTGTAGCCGGAGTCCGGGTCGCGGAGGCGGTCCAACTGGGCCAGGGCGACGGTGCGTTCGGCCAGGCACTCGAAGACGAGGTAGTCGAGGCGGCCGTGTTCCGCGAGTTCCACGGCGGGGTCGACGCGGTCGTCGGCGAAGCCCGCGCCGCAGCCGATGCGGATCCGTCGCGCCGGCTTCTCAGGGGTCGGTGTCCGTCTCCATGTCCGGCTCCATGTCCGGCTCCGTGTCCGGCTCCATGTCCGGCTCCATGTCCGGCTCATGGGACCACTGTGGGGCGGTGCGGGGGCCCCGGGCAAAGATCAATCGCGCATGGATTGATGTGGCATCCGCATGGATGAGCCCTCCGCCCTGTACGCATGGGGCATGGACATCACCCTGCGGCAGATGGAGCTGTTCCTGAGTGTCGCGGAAGCCGAGCCGTTCACCAGGGCCGCCGAGGAGGTGTTGCTGAGCCAGCCTGTGCTGAGCCGTACCGTTCAGCAGCTCGAACACGCGGTAGGCGCGAAGCTCTTCGAGCGCACGACGCGGTCGCTGGCGCTCACCCCGGAGGGCACTGAGCTGCTCGGTGTCGCCCGCGACATCCTCCGGACGTATCACCGCGGCATGGAACGGTTCGCCGCGCTGCGTGCCGGGGAGCGGGGCACGGTGACGGTGGCCGCGCTGCCGTCGGTGGCGGCCGGGATGCTGCCCGGCGTCTTCCGGGCCGTGCTGGGCGAGCATCCCGCGATGCAGTTGCGGATCCTGGACGGGACCACGCGGGAGGTGATCGAGTACGTCCGTTCCGGGGCGGCGGAGTTGGCGATCGCGGAGGGCGGGAACGCGGACCCTCAGGTGCGCGGTCAACTCCTGTGCGAGGAACCGGTGTTGGCCGTGCTGCCGGCGGACCATCCGCTCACCGAGCGGGCGTCCGTGACCTGGCACGACCTCGCCCAGCAGCCCTTCGTCGCCTTCACCCCGTCCAGCAGTGTGCGGCGGCTCGCGGATCTGTCCTTCGAACAGGCGGGAGTTCGGCCGACGAACGTCATCGAGACCCGGGAGGTGGGTACGGCGGCGGGCATGATCTCGGCGGGGCTCGGCGTCAGTGCCGTACCGCGGCTGGTGCTGCCGTTGATGGCGTTCGGGCGACTGGTGACACGGCCACTGAACGGGCCTGGAACGGTACGGAAGTTGGCGGTGTATACGCCTCGTACGCCTGTGCTGCCGCCGGCGTCCGCCTATTTTCTGCATCGGCTTCTGCGTGGGGCGGGTGCTGAGCATGATGGTTCGGGGTCGGGTCTGTCGGAGACCGGCGAGCAGGGAAACAAGGGGGAGAGACGTGTCTGAAGAGCCCGGTGACGTCGTCATCTACTGGCGGCCCATGTGCACGTACTGCATGAGGCTGCTCACCCAACTCCGTTTCACCCGGCTCCAGTTCACCAAGGTCAACATCTGGCGGGACCCCGACGCGGCGGCATTCGTCCGGTCCGTCGCGGACGGGAACGAGACTGTGCCGACGGTGACTGTGGCGGGGCGGGCGATGGTGAATCCGTCGAAGCGGGAGTTGTTGGAGGCGGTGGAGGCGTATGCGCCGCATCTGTTGTCGGGGAGCGGCTGACAGAGCTGTTCATAGGGCTCGTCCGGTCCCCGCGTCGGCGCCTCGGGCTCCTACAGCGGTTGCCCGCCGCGGAGTTGGGCGTCGGACACTCGTTTCACCTCGGCGAACCGGTCGTCCTGGCGCCGTCCGCCCGCCAGGTCGCTCAGGGCGTACGCCGTGTACGTGAAGCCGTCCGTCGTATGGAACTGCGCTCCCCAATTGCCGAGGGTCACCGCCCTGACCTGCGCCCAGGGCAGGAGTTGGGTGCCCCAGGGGTTCACCATGACGATCATGTCCGTCGTGAGTTCCAGGCGTACGCGCAGCAGCACCCACCAGGCAAAGAGCGCGAAGAACAGTGCGAAGGCGGTCGCTATGCCGGCGGAGTCCACGTTCGCCATGTCCGGGTGGAAAAGCGCACCCCACCAGGCGGACAGCGCCCCGCACGCCGGGCCGACGGCCAGCAGATATCCCCCGAGCCGCCCGGACTGACTGACCCGCCAGACGCCTATGACACCGCCTCGTACACCGTCCACGGTACGAATGATGCCCGGCCGACTGGGCTAGCGGGGTGGGGTGAACGGGTTCCGTTCCGGGGTCGGTGGGGTGTTCCACCAGGCCGGTGGGGGTGTGATCGGGGTCCAGTCGGGGCCCCTGTGGGTGTGCCACCAGGTTTCTATGGTGTGGAGCTTTTCGTTGAAGTGCCGGTCCCAGGACAGGAATCCCGTGGTGGGTGCCCGGAGTTCGGTACTGCGGCCGTTCGCCTCGTGGAGGACGATCGACTTGGTGCCCGCGGTGGACTGGACCTGGATGGCTTGGATGTCGGCCCAAGGGATGGTTCGGCGGCGCACGTTGTGAACCACTGCCGCGGACGGGGTGAGGGTGATGCCGAAGCGGGAGGGGAGGACGCTTCCCAGCAACAGCAGGACGGCCCAGAATGCCACCACGCCAGGGACTCCGCCCGGCGGTGGCATCTCCGTCCCGGCCGTGGTGAAAAGGACCGCTGTCATAACGGCCATGGGCAGGAGGGGAGTTATCCATTGCCACACCGCCCTGCGGATGCGCACCTCGGCCGGCGACGGTCTCCCACTCTGCGGACTGTCCACCCCTGCCACCCCGTTGACCGGTCGTCCCGTTGCGCTGCTGTCCCGCTTGTCCGGTGCGGTGATCCATTGTCGCCGTTGTCGCTGTGTTTGTCGTTGAAGAAGTTTCCCGGGGCGTGACAACCCCCCTGTCCCGTAACCCCGTTCCTCAGACATGAAGTACTTCTCACCGTGCGCCGCGCCGGTGCCGGGTGGAGGTGGCCTGTGATCCGGACGCCGGTCTGGCAGGACGTCTCCGATGCCGGTGATGCCGGTGGTGTCGGCGGTGCCGGGCTCGACTTCGACGACTTCGCTCGGAGTCGGCAGGCGCATCTGCGGCGTACGGCTCATCTGCTGTGCGGGGACTGGCACTTGGCCGAGGACCTGACGCAGACGGCGTTGGCGAAGCTGTACGCGGTGTGGCGCCGGGTACGGCAGTTGGAGTCGCCGGACGGGTACGCGCGGCGGGTGCTGTACCGGACGTTCATCGACGAGACCCGGCGGCGGCGCTGGTGGGAGCGGACGGGGGCGGGGGCGGGAGTGGGAGAGGGCGAGGGGGCGTACCAGGAGGACTTGGTGGCGTCCGCTTCCGATCCGGATCTGCGGCTGACCCTGCTCGACGCGCTACGGCAACTGCCGCCGCGTGGGCGGGCGGTGCTGGTGCTGCGGTTCTGGGAGGACCAGAGCGTGGAGGCCACGGCGGCGGCGCTGGGGTGCAGCGTCGGCACGGTGAAGAGCCAGACCTCCCGGGGTCTTGGCACCCTGCGCACCATCCTGGCCGACTCCGGCAAGGATCTCGGCGCCGACTTCGGACCTGGCGGCGCGGGATCTGGAACCGGCTATCTGCGGGCGGAGTGGTGACCATGAGCGGGAAGGCCGGTGACGAGTTCACGGACCAGACGGGCCAGACGGGCCAGACGGACCAGACGGACCAGACGGACCAGACGGACAGGATCGACCCGCAGGTGTACGAGTCCGCGCTCGCGGATGCCCTCGGCGGGCTCGGTTCCGGAGCCGAACCGCCCATGCCCGACCTGGTGCCGGGTGCCGTCGCACGCGGTGCGCGGATCCGTCGTCGGCGGAGGGTCGGGGCGACGGTAAGTGCCGCTGCCATGGCGGGAGTTGTCGCCCTCGGCGGGCACGCGCTGCTCTCACCCCGGCCGGAACCCGCGCCGACGCTTCCCGCCGGGCAGCCGTCGGTCTGGTCCCCGTCACTGGAGTTGGTGCGGTCGATCCTCGCCGCCGGTGACGGCAACAGCGGCGGTGAGGGCACGACCGTCTCCGCCGAGCAACCCCGCCAACCCCTCCGCCCCGGGCGGTACTTCAAGATGACCACCGCCGACGGCAGCGTCAACGACCTTTACGTGAGCGTCAGTCGGACCGCCACCGACCCGTCGTACGAACACCCGACCCGGGCCTGCGCGGACAGCAACGGCCGGCTGCTCGCCTCCCCTTGGAACGGTCTGATCACCCGGTGCTCCCTGACCGAGCACGGGTCGGGCAGCCTGTTGTACTTCTTCGTGGCCGGCAGGTCCATGGCCACCGGTGTCACCTATCTGACCCCGGGCGGATGGACGGTGCAGGTCATCGCGGGCAGGCTCGACGAGGCCGCCACCGGCCGGAGCGGCAGCACTCCGCGCACGGGTCCGCTCACCCAACTCGCCACCGACCCCCGCATCTTCGACGCCGTGAAGGAGGGCGGCGGCGGCTGATCCGGGACCTCTCCGGCTGAGTGAAACACCTCTCAATCAACAACACTCTGATCAACCCTGAAGGAGCGCATGGCATGAGCATGCCCAAATTCGGCACGCCCAGAATACGTACGTCCGCCCTGGCCCTCACCCTCGGCCTGCTCCCCCTCCTCTCCGCCTGCGGCGCCGGCTCCGACAGCAAGTCGGCCTCCAGCGAAGGGAGTTCGTCTTCGAGTGCGGCCACGACGACAGTCAACGGCGCCACCCAACTCACCGTCCCGGACGGCGTGGACGACGCGACGAAGAAGGAGTACATCCAGGAGAACGCCATCGCGGTCTGTATGAAGAAGCAGGGCTTCACCTACACCCCGCACGTGCAGTCCTCGACCGAGACCGACGCGTTCGCCGCGGTCGACGGGGAGGACTACGCGCGGGCGAAGCAGTTCCGGCAGAAGTACGGCTTCGGGTACTACGCCGGTGCCGTCTACCCGAACGACTCCAACGTCCCGTTCAGCAAGGCCGCGACGGCCAAGCGGACCACACCCCAGGACCAGGACGAGGACGGTCTGACCGACGCCCAGAAGAAGGCGTACGACATCGCGCTGACCGGCCCCCCGGCCAAGACCAAGGCCGAGGAGAAGATCGCCGGGTGCTCCGAGGTGGGGCGGGTCGCGGCGCACGGGCCCGCGCTCAGCGCGGCGGCCGAGAAGAACGCGGAGAAGGCCCGCGACGACCAGAACCACGCCAACGGCCTCGCGCTCAACGGTGACGCCCAACTCGTCCAGCTCGCCCAGCAGTTCGCGAGCTGCCTGACCGGTCAGGGCATCTCGATCAGCACCACCCAGCCGACCGGCCTGGTCTCCATGGTCCGCCTCGACATCTCCCGCCAACTGCCGGAGAACTTCATGTCGTTGAGCAAGGAAGCCGCGCTGCCGCTCCTGAACAAGGACATCGGCATCGCCCTCAAGGACCTGGACTGCGGCAAGAAGTTCCGCGCCGCCTACTTCCCCAAGGAGAAGGCCAAGCCCTACTACGGGGAGAACGGATGAGCCACCCGGAGGGAGCAGGCCCGAGCCGCGTCGGCAGCCGTATCGGCAGCGGTCGTAGGCGACTTGGGGTCGTTGTCTCGGCGGTCGTGCTGGTCGGGGCGGGTGGGTGGTTCGCCGGTACGCAGGTGCAGTCGCCCGCGGACGCCGCCGCCTCGCACCGGGCACCGAAGGCCGGGCCGGTGACGGTCTCCGTCGTACGGCAGTCGCTCACCGCGAGTGTCGTGGCGACCGGGTCGGTCGAGTTCGCCTCGCCGCGGCCGTTGTCGCTGGCCGGGCCGGTCGGCAGCGGGGCGTCCGCCGGTGCGGACGGCGAGGGGGCCGAGCAGCGGGTCACCAAGGCGCCGGTGGCCGGGACGAAGATCAAGGAGGGCGATGTCCTGATGACGGTCAACGGCCGTCCGGTGTTCGCGCTCGGCGGTTCCGTACCGATGTACCGCGCACTGGGGCCCGGCACTTCGGGCGACGATGTGACGCAGCTTCAGAAGGCTTTGAAGCGGCTCGGGTTCGACCCCGGCGGCACCGGCGGGACGTACGGACAGGGGACCGCCACCGCCGTCGCCGACTGGTACAAGAGCAAGGGGTACGACGCCCAGGAGCCGAGCCCCACCGATCAGCAGCAACTCGGCTCGCTCGAACAGGCCGTATCCGCCGCGCAGGAGACGCTCCTCACCACCAACAGCGGTGCCGGCACGGCCAGTTCCAGTGAGACCGGGTCGTCCAGCAGCCCCAACCCTCAGTCCAGCACGGACAAGCAGGTCCACGAGATCCAGGTCAAGTCCGCCCAGAAGGCACTGGACTTGGCGAACGGCGCGCTCAGCAGCTTCAAGGCCACCTACGGTACGAAGGTCCCGGCCGGCGAGGTCGTCTTCCTGCCGAAGCTGCCCGCGCGGCTGGACAAGGTGAGCGTGAAGACGGGCGACACCCCGTCCGCCCAGATCGGCACGGTGACCAGCTCCGACGTGGTGGTGCAGGCGGCCGTCCCCGGCACCGACGCCCAGCTCCTGCGGCACGGCATGACCGCCCGACTGACCACGGCGGACGGCAAGTCGGCGCAGGGCACGGTGGACGTCGTGGCGGACGGTTCCGATTCCTCGTCGGGTACGGAATCCGCCGCTACGGCCCCCTCCACCACCGACGACACGAACTCCGCCGCCGACTCCACCGCCGCCGTCCAGGTGCGGATCACCGTCCCGGAACCGGGACCGCTCGCCGGTGAGGCCGAGGCCGCCGTGAAGGTGACCATCAAGGTCGGCGCCTCCGACGGCAAGGTGCTGACCGTGCCGATGGCCGCGATCCACACCTCGTCCGACGGGCGGGCCCGGGTCAAGGTCGAGCGCGGCGACGCCGTGACCGACGTCCATGTCACCGTCGGGCTCTCCGCCGCCGGGATCGTCGAAGTCAAGCCGGACGGGGGCACGTTGGAGGCGGGCGAGCGGGTGGTGGTGGGCGAGTGATCCCCCGGCCCGAACTCGAACTCGACTCCACCGTCCCCGACGCCGCGATCGACACCCCGATCGACACCGTGATCGACACCGTCATCCAACTCACCGGCGTGGAGCGAACGTTCCCCTCCGACCCGCCCGTACATGCCCTGCGCGACGTGCACTTGACCGTACGGCGTGGCGAACACCTGGCCATCGTCGGGCCGTCCGGATCGGGGAAGTCGACGCTGCTCAACACGCTCGGCCTGCTGGACCGGCCCACGGCGGGGTCGTATCTGCTGGACGGCGTGGAGACCACCGGCCTCGGCGACCTCGAACGAACCTCCCTGCGGGGGAGCCGGATCGGGTTCGTGTTCCAGTCCTTCCACCTGTTGCCGTACCGGACGGTCGACGAGAACGTGATGCTGGCCGAGGCGTACCGCAGGCCGCGGCCCGGACGGGGGCGGGGTGGGCGGCTCGCGCGGGCCCATCAGGCCCTGGAGCAGGTGGGGTTGGGGCACCGGGTGGGTTTCCGGCCCGACCGGCTGTCCGGCGGTGAGCGGCAACGGGTCGCCATCGCGCGGGCGTTGCTCAGTGACCCGGCGCTGCTGCTCTGCGACGAGCCGACCGGGAACCTGGACACCGAGAACACCCTCTCCGTACTGGAACTCTTCGACGACCTGTGCGCCCAGGGCATGACCCTGGTCGTGATCACCCACGACGACGCGGTCAGCCGTCGGGCGGGGCGGCGGGTCCGGATCACCGACGGGCGCCTGGCCGAGGAGGCCAAGTGAGCGTCGTGGAGAGGGAGTTGGAGGCGACGGCGCGGGTCGAGCGGCCCTGGATGGATCCCCGGGATCTGTGGACGGAGGCCCTCGCGGGGGTGCTCGCGCGGCCGGTGCGGTCCGCGCTGACCACGCTCGGCACGGTGCTCGGCATCACCACGCTCGTCATCACCATCGGGGTCGCATCGACCGCGGGCAACCAGATCGTCGGCCGGTTCGACGCGCTCACCGCGACCTCGGTGACCGTGACCGTGCCGGAACCGCTGCCTGGCGCGGAGGACGCCGGGCCGTTGGTGCCGTGGTCGGGGACCGATGCCGTGGCGCGGCTGGCCGGGGTGGAGTCGGTGGCGGCGCTCGCCGACTCGGACGCGACCGACAGCGTGCTGGTGCGGGCCAACGACGTGTCCGCGCCCGGCGATCTGTCCGGCCAGACCCTCGCCGTGGTCGCCGCCTCGGCGGGGCTGCCCGCGGCCGTGCACGGGCGGATGACCGCGGGACGGTTCTACGACGCCGGGGACATCGCCCGGCGCGACCACGTCGTCGTGCTCGGCGACCAGGCGGCCCAACTCCTCGGTATCAAGCGGGTGGAGGACGCGCCGGCGGTCTTCTTCCGCGGGCAGTCGTACACCGTCATCGGCATCCTCGGCGGGATCCGCCGCGAGGCGCGGCTGTCCACCGCGGTGCTGGTGCCGCCCACCACCGCGGCCGACCGGATCGGGCTGCGGAACATCACCCGTGTGCTGGTCAACACGGCGCTGGGTGCGGCCAAGCAGGTCGCGCGGCAAGCGCCGATCGCGCTCGCGCCCGGGCACCAGGACTCGCTCGCCGTCGTGGCGCCGCCCGACCTCTCCAAGGCCCGCGCCGGCGTCCAGAACGACGCCAACAGCCTCTTCCTCGTCCTCGGCCTCGTCTCGCTCGTGGTCGGCGCGATCGGCATCGCCAATGTGACGCTGGTGACAGTGATGGAACGGGTCGGCGAGATCGGGCTACGGCGCTCCCTGGGCGCGTCACGGCGCCAGGTGGCCGGACAGTTCCTGCTGGAGTCCACAACCATCGGTCTGCTGGGGGGAGTTGTGGGCGCGGCCCTGGGCATCGCGGTCGTGGTCTGCGTCGCCGTGTTCAAGGAGTGGACGCCGGTGCTGGATCTGCGGCTCGCGCTGGGGGCGCCGCTTGCCGGTGCGCTCGTAGGGCTCCTCGCGGGGCTGTATCCGTCGCTGCGGGCGGCTCGGATGGAGCCGGTGGATGCGCTGCGTGCACCGTCGTAGAGACCACGGCCGTAGAAATCACCATCGGCTGAGGCGAGTTGTCACCCAGGGCCCTCAACTCACCTTCACGGACAGCTCTGTTGAGCCCTTCAGCGGGAGGGTCACGGAGCGGAAGCCGTTGGCCGGGTCGCGGATGTAGTCGAGGTGGTCGGGTTCGGCGTTGTCGTTCATCACGAAGGCGCCGGTGCGGAGTTGGGGCGCGACGATCTCGATCACCTGGCGGGCCGGCGTCGGGCCGCCGTCGCTGATCGGCCAGCCGTCGATGAGCGCGAAGTCGACGGGGCCGCCGAGATCGCGCAGCGTCTCCCGGGCGTCGCCGACGCGCAGGTCGACGTACTTGTCCAACTCGGCCTCGGCCAGGTTGCGTTGGGCGGTGGCCGCCTTCTCCGGCACGATCTCGGAGCCGATCACCTTGCCGCCGCCGTTGTCGCGCACGGCGGCGGCGAAGTAGATCGTGGACACGCCGACGGAGGTGGCGAACTCGACGACCCTCGTCGCGGCGATCGCCCGGCAGAGCAGATAGATGAGGTCGCCCTGGTCGGCGTGGATCGAGAAGCCGATGTCGGCGTACGCGTGCGGATCGCGGGTGTCCGCGCCGCCGCGCGGGCCTCCGCCCGCGGGGCGCCGGCTTTCGGCCCGCAGTCGGTCCAGTACGGCCGTGATCTGCGGGTCCTGCAAGGGGCTGGTGGAATTCTGCGCGGGCATCATCACTCCAGTTGTTGTATCGCCGATGTCGACGTCGACCTTCAAGGTCACCGACCGCACGGTCACGAAGGTCTACCCGAACCGTTCCGCCGACCTCGCCGCGCACGGCAGCAACGGCCGCTACGTCATCGTCGAACTGTCCCCGGACGACAAGGCGGCGGCCCTGTGGGTGACCCAGCAGGGTTCCGGCACGGCGTCCGGCTCCGCCTCACTCAGCCCCTCCCCCTCGGGTACCTCCAGCGCGGCCCCCGGCGGAGGCGGCCCGAAGGTCGGCGACAGCACCCCCGGCGGCACCGTCGTCGCCGCGAAGGCCACCCTCGAGTACTACGGGGCTGACGACCGACGCGGTGAAGAACCTGATCGTCGACGACCCAAGCACTACAACCCGCGCAAGAGCTACCCGCTGGTGCTGTTCATGCACGACGCGGGCGTGGTCAACGTCGCGACCGAGGGCCCGCTGGTCCAGGGCCTGGGCGCGGTGTGCTGGGCGAGCCCGGAGGACCAGGCCCGGCACGAGGCGTTCGTCCTCGCACTCGAGTACGGCTCCGTCGTGATCGACGACACCTACCTGCCGTCGACCCTCTTCGACGCCACCGCCAACCTCGTCGAGTCCGTCACCGGGCAGTACAGCATCGACCCCAACCGCCGCTACACGACCGGTCAGTCGATGGGCGGGATGATGTCCCTCGGCCTGAACATCAAGTACCCGGACCTCTTCGCGGCGGCGTTCGTCGTCGCCGGGCAGTGGCCGGAGGCGCAGGCGGTACCGCTCGCGAAGAAGAACCTCTGGATCCTTGTCTCGGCCGACGACACCAAGGCGTACCCGGGCGAGCAGGCGATCACCGAGGTCATCCAGGAACAGGGCACGAAGGTCAGCACCGCGCTGTGGGACGGTCAGTCCACCGCCGCCGAGTTCGCGGCGGACGTCCGCAGCATGAAGGCCCAGCGGACGCCGGTGAACTTCGCCGCGTACAAGACCGGCACGACCGTACCGACCGGCTCGACCACCAGCGCGCACATGGGCACCTGGCAGACCGCGTACTCGATCCCCGGCATCCGGGACTGGATCATGCGGCAGTCGCTGTAGGGGACGGGCGCGCGGGGGCGGGTCCTCGCCGCGGTACTCCGAGGCATAGAGTGCTGCGGCGGAACCGGCCGCCCGCCCGTGGAGGTAGATCGCGATGGAGACCCCGCCGCAACTCACCCTGGGTCGGCTGTTCTCCTCGTGGCAGGCGGACGTCCCCGCGCTGCTGGTCGTCGTACTCCTCGGCGGCCTGTACGGCTGGGGCGTCCTGCGCCTGCGGCGGCGCGGCGAGGCCTGGCCGGTGGCGCGGACCGCCGCGTTCGCGCTGCTCGGCCTCGGCACGATCGTCGTCGCGACGATGTCCGCGCTCGCCGTCTACGACCGCGTGCTGTTCTGGCCGGCCGCCGTCCAGAACGTCCTCCTGGACCTGATCGCCCCGCTCGGCCTGGCCCTGGGCGATCCGCTACGGCTGGCTCTGCGCGCCCTGCCCGAACGTGCCGCCGCCCGCGCACAGGGGGCGATGACCGGCCGACTGTTCCGGCTGCTCACATTCCCGCTGGTCAGCACGGCCCTGGTGCTGGCGACGGAGCTGACGATCTACTTCACGCCGTACTTCGAGACGGCCCTGGCCGACAACTGGCTGCACCAGCTGATGTATCTCCATCTGCTGCTCGCCGGGAGCCTGTTCGTGCTGCCGGTGCTCACCCGCGAGGAAGCGCTGCCCTCCTGGTGCACGCATCCGGTGCGGGCGGGGCTGGTGTTCGTCGACGGGATCATCGACGCGGTACCGGGCATCGTGGTGATGACCCACGGCACGCTGATCGCCGGGTCCTGGTATCTCAGCCACTCCCCGTCCTGGGCCCCGGACGTCCAGCACGACCAGCAGCTCGGCGGCGGCGCGATGGTCAGCATCGCCGAACTGGTCGCCCTCCCCTTCCTCCTCGCGATCCTGGCCCAGTGGGCCCGCACGGAACGCGCCGAGACGGTCGCGCTGGACCGGCGGCTGGACAGTGAGCTGGAAGTGGTCCGGGCGACGCCCGCGGAGGCCTCGACGGGGACGGCGACGAGGGCTGCGACGGGAGCTGAAACGGGGACTTCTACTGAAGGGCCCGATCTCGTACGCCCCTGGTGGGAGACCGAGAACAGCGAGGTCGCGCAGCGCATCCGGGGACAGCGGTAGGCGTTCCTCACACCACGTCGAGGGCGTCCAACTCCCTGATGAGCCGGGCCCCTTCGCGGGTCATGATCTCCGGGTCGCGCAACGCGTTGGAGAGCAACGACATGCCCTGATAGGCGCCGATCAGGGTCAGGGCGAGGCCCTCGGGGTCGGCCGCGCCGAGCCGGCGGTACTGCTCCGCCACCCAGTCCACCAACCGCCGTATGACCTGGCCCGCGGCGAGATCGAGGCCGTCCTCGTAGCGCTTGTCCAGCTCTACGGCGAGGGTGCCCATGGGGCAGCCGTGGCGTGCCGCCATGTCCTTCTGGTCGACCCAGCCGCCGATGAGGGCCTTGAGGCGTTCGCGCGGGTCGGGGAGCCGGTCGAGCTGTGCGGTCAGGGTCTCCAGGTTGCCGGTGTGCTCGGAGAGGGCCGCCTCGATCAGCTCGTCCTTGGTCTTGAAGTAGTAGTAGACGTTGCCCGTCGGGACGTCGGCGGCGCGGGCGATGTCGGCGATGGTCGTGCGCTCCACGCCCTGCTCGTGCAGGACCCGGGCGGTGGCGGTGGTCAGACGCTGCCGTTTGCCTACGGCGGCGACAGCGGCGGCGGGAGCGGGAGCGCCCGGACCGCCCGGACCGCCGGGCCGGGAATCTTTTGAGTCAGTCACCTGACTAACTATAGACAACCCACGGGTCGGTCGTGCTAGCTTCTTCTCGACGGAGTTAGTCAGCCAACTAACTCACACATGACGGGGGTGGCGACATGATCGTGGTGACGGGTGCGACCGGGAACGTGGGACGGGCGCTGGTGCGGCTGCTCGACAAGGAGGGCGTAGCGGTGACGGCCGTGGCCCGGCACATCGACGAGGCCCAAGTGCCGCCCGGGGTGCGGGCGGTGGCCGCCGACCTGGCCGAACCGGACGGTCTGCGGGGCGCGTTCGAGGGCGCCGAGGCGCTGTTCCTGCTGACGGCGGGCGAGCGGCCGTACGACATTCTGGACGTGGCCAAGGCGGCCGGTGTCCGCAAGGTGGTGCTGGTGTCCTCACAGGGGGCGGGGACCCGGCCCGAGGTCTACGCACAACCACGTCAATTCGAGGCGGCCGTACGGGAGTCGGGGCTCGACTGGACGATCCTGCGGCCGGGCGGGCTGGACAGCAACGCGTTCGCCTGGGCCGAGTCGATCCGCGCGGAGCGCACGGCGGCGGCACCCTTCGGTGACGTGGGCCTGCCCTTCGCCGACCCGGACGACGTGGCCGAGGTCGCCGCCACCGTGCTGCGCGAGGACGCCCACACGGGCGCTACCTACGTCCTGACCGGCCCCGCCCTGACGACACCCCGCGCGCGGGCGGCGGCGATAGCGGCGGCACTGGGCGAGCCGGTGACCTTCACGGAGCAGTCCCGCGCGGAGGCGCATGAGCTGATGGCACGGTTCATGCCATTGCCCCTGGTCGAGGGCACGCTGACCGTCCTGGGCACGCCGACCGAGGAGGAGCAGCGGGTGAGCCCCGATGTGGAGCGGGTGCTGGGGCGTACACCGGGTACGTTCGCGGCGTGGGCGGAGCGGAACGCGGTGGCGTTCCGATGACCGCGACGGTGACGGCGACCCACTCGACTCCCGTCCTCGACTCGACCATGTTCCACCGCGAGTCCGGCACCGGAGTGCCGATCGTCTTCCTGCACGGCAGCCCGACCTCGTCGCACCTGTGGCGGAACGTGCTGCCGGGTGTCGCTTCCGGGCGACTGCTGGCGCCGGACCTGATCGGCATGGGCGAGTCGGGCAAGCCGGAGATCGCGTACTCCTTCGCCGACCAGGCCCGGTACCTGGACGCCTGGTTCGACGCGCTCGGGCTGCGGGACGTGGTGCTGGTCGGGCACGACTGGGGCGGCGCCCTGGCCTTCGACCGGGCCGCGCGCCATCCGGACCGGGTGCGGGGCATCGCGTTCACCGAGACCATCGTCAAGCCGATGACCTGGGAGGAATTCCCCGATGGGGGACGGGAGTTGTTTCGCGCGATCAAGACGGAGGGCGTCGGCGAGGCCATGATCCTCGACCAGAACGCCTTCATCGAACAGGCGCTGCCCGCCGCCTCCGCGACCCCGCTCGCACCGGCCGACCTCGCCGCCTACCGCGAGCCGTACCCGACCCGGAAGAGCCGACGGCCCCTCCTGCGCTGGGCACGCTCGATGCCACTGGGCGGCGAACCCGCCGATGTCGTGGCCAGGATCGAGGCCTACGACCGGTGGCTGTCGGCCAGCCCGGACGTGCCGAAGTTGCTGCTCACGTTCGCGCGCGGGGCGGGGGTGATGATGACCCCGGACATCGTCACCTGGTGCGCGGCCAACATCGCCGGCCTGGAGATCGAGCACTCCGACGCCGTCGCCGGCCACCACACACCGGAGGACCAGCCGGAGGTGATCGCGGGCGCGATATCGGCATGGGTGGAGCGGCTCGGCCTCCACCTCTGATCCACGGCCCGGCACCCCGCCTACCGCCTACCGCCTACCGCCTACCGCACGATCCGCACCTGCCGCGACACGCTCACCTGATCCACGTCGGTCGTCCTGACCGTGACCTTCATCGTCCAGGTCCCGGCGATCGGCAGGTTGAGGGAGTTGGTCCCCCAATAGCCGCCCTCGTCCTTGACGTCGGCGTCGAGCGGGCCGATCTTCTGGGCCGCGAGGGTGAAGGAGAGGCGGAGTTCGGGGACGGTGGCGAAACCGCCGTCGGGGCCGTAGACCACCGCTTCGACGGAGTTCAGGCCGACGCGGCCGGGGTCGAGGGTGATCTGCACCTTGCCGCCGGCGTTGCCGACGCGGAAGGGGACGATGGTGACCGAGGCCGCCGGTATGCCGGCCGGTGTCGCCGTCTGCTGCGCGTCCGCCGCGGCCCGGCCCGGGAGGGTGTTGGTCAGCAGGGTGGTGATCACCAACACCACGACACCGACGCCGACTTCGAACAGCACCGAGCGACGCAGACCGCGCCGGTACCGGTCCTGGGAGTCGTCGCCCTGGTAGCGATTCTGGGAGCCGTCACCCCGGTCCTGCTCCTGAGATCCGTCACCGGGATTCGAGGCGCCCTCGCCGTCACCATCGCCATCATCACCGGCACCGGCACCGGCACCGGCACCGGTGGAAACCGTCACCGCCCCGTCCGCCCCCGTCGCCGCCCCCGCCCGCACCAACTCCGGTACCCGGAGCCGCACATCCGCCCCCACCATCCGCCCCGTCCACTGCCGCGACCAGCCCGCCACCGCGAGCAGCAGCACCACCGCGCCGAGCTTCACCAGCAGGATGCGGCCGTACGACGTGCCGGTCAGGGCGTTCCAGGAGCCGAGGCCGCGCCAGGACTGGTAGACGCCGGTGACGACGAGCACGGTCACCGAGGCGAAGGCGAGGCGGGAGAAACGGGCCACCGGAGCCGCGTCGAGGTCCGGTGAACGGTAGAGGACGGTGAGCAGGGCCGTCAGACCGCCGAGCCACACCGACATCGCGAGCAGATGCAGCACCGCCGACGTCATCGCCACCGGCACCTGGATCCCGGCGGACGCGTGCTCCGCCGACGCCCAGGTCAGCGCCAGCCCGACCGCGAGGACGGCACCCGTCCCCAGGGCCACCCGTCCGAACCGCTCCCGCCCCCGAAGTCGTAGGAGAAAGAAGGCTGTTGCGGCGGTCAGCAGCACCCGGGCCGCAAGTGCCAGGCCGGGGCGGGAAGTCAGCGTCTTCGGGATGGCGGAGGGTTCGAAGGCCGTGGCCAGGCCGGTGCCCGCCTCGTAGGGGGCCCGGAGGATCAGGAGGACGACCGTGGCCGCCAGCAGGGTCCACCAGCCCATCAGGATCGGCTTGTTGAGGACCGACGGGTTCGGGGGGCGGCACAGGGCGACGAAGGTGGCCGTGCCGATGAGGAGGGCCGCGGCTATGTAGGCGAAGTAGCGGGCTATGTCGTACAGGCTGGCCGTGAGGGGGTCCTCGGTCGGGGCCGTGGCGATCGGGGTGGTCGTGGCCGAGGGTTTGCCGATGGAGAAGGTGAAGGCGCCCGAGACCGGGTGGCTGTCCGCCGAGACCACGCGCCAGGCGACCGTGTAGGTGCCCGTGCCGAGCTTGGCCGGGAGGGTGACGCTCGCCGTGTCCCCGGCGTCCTTCGCGTGGTGCGCCGAACTCGTCCTCACCCGCCGGTTGTCGGGATCGTAGACGCGGAAGGAGTCGTCGAGCAGGGCTACGGACTCGGAGAAGGTCAGGGTGACGGTGCGGGGGGCGGACTTGAGGACGCTGCCGTCGGCGGGGTCGGTGGATTCGAGGGCGGCGTGCGCGGACGCGGTGCCCGCGGTGCCGAGG
This sequence comes from Streptomyces prunicolor NBRC 13075, assembly GCF_000367365.1. Classification (GTDB taxonomy): domain Bacteria; phylum Actinomycetota; class Actinomycetes; order Streptomycetales; family Streptomycetaceae; genus Streptomyces; species Streptomyces prunicolor. The sequence continues at coordinate 26,484 of NZ_BARF01000001.1, forward strand.
AGGAGCAGGACCAGCAGGGAGCCCAGCAGCACCAGCCCTTGAACTCCTCGCCGACCGACCCGGCCGGCCTGGTCGACCCGGCCGCCGCGTCCCCCGCCCTCGCCTCCGCCGCTGCTTCCGCCTCCGTCGTGTCCAAAACCCTGATCCTCATTCCGTCGTCGGCGCACGTCATATCTCCGTCTTCGGACTTGCAGGCCTCGGGTTACGTACGTATGTACGGCGCCAGTGACTCACCATGCGGGCCGCGCGGACACTCCGCCGTCCACGACCAGGTCGTGCCCGGTGACCCAGGACGCGAGGGAGGACGCCAGGAAGACGCACGCGTCGCCCACGTCCTCCGGCCGCCCCAACCGCCCCGTCGGTGCCGCCTCCCGCCACCTCCGCACGCCGTCCGGCCAGGCCTCCGCCAGCCCCTCCCGGTCGATCAGACCGGGCGAGACCGTGTTGACGCGGATGCCGTACGGGCCGTACTCCAGGGCCGCCGACCGCGCGTGCATGACGACGGCCGCCTTGGACGCGGAGTAGTGCGCGTGCAGCGCGGCCGGGGCGCTCGCCTCGATCGACGCGATATGCGTCACCGTGCCGCCGCCAACGCCCTGCTCTCTCATCACCTCAACCGCCGCCTGCGTGCACGCGAAGACGCTGGTCAGGTTGGTGTCGACGACCGCCCGCCAGTCCGCCGCCGTCATCCCGGGCAGGGGTTGCGTCGGCTGTACGCCCGCGTTGTTGACCAGCGCCGTCAGCCGCCCGCCGCTCCACTCGGCCGCCTCACGGACCAGCCCCCGGCAGGCGTCCTCGTCGGTCAGCTCGGCCTGCAGTACGACGGAACGGGCGCCCAACTCCCGTACGCGCGCGGCGACTTCACCGGCCGCCTCCACCCCCGTACGACAGTGGACCGCGACCCCCGCCGCCCCCTCCTCCGCGAACCGCAGCGCGATCCCCCGGCCGATGCCGCCGCTCGCGCCCGTGACCAGGGCGAACTGGCCCTCCAGCAGGCGGCTCACGGGCGGCACAGCCCGGTGATGCGGGCGGCCTCGGCCGGGGAGTGGGCGTAGCGGGCGGTCAACTCGCCCGCGTCGCCGTGCTCGTAGCCGCCGTAGGTGAAGCCGGGTGCCATCGTGCAGCCGAAGAACGTCCACGCGCCGCCCGCCGCCACCCGCGCCCCCATCCAGGTGCCGCCCGGCACGGTGAACTGGAGGTGCTGGCCGCGCAGGATGTCCGGCCCGAGGACCGCCGTGCGCGACGTACCGTCCGGGGCGAGGAGCAGGAGTTCGAGCGGGTCGCCGAGGTGGAAGTGCCAGACCTCGTCGCCGGGCAGGCGGTGCAGGGCCGAGTAGTCCGCCGCTGTCAGCAGGACGACGATCGCCGTGCCCGCCGGGCGGCCGTCGGGCAGCTCCGGGCCCGCCCAGGTACGGCGGAACAGGCCGCCCTCGCGGGGGATCGGCTCCAGGCCGTAGTGGGCGACGAGGTCTTCTGGGGTCACTCCGGTCACGTCGGCAGGCTACGGGAAGGCCACCTCGCGAGGGAGAAACGCCAGCTGAGCGCGCTTTTCGGGGATGAACACGTCCGGGATGTCGACCTCCGGCAGGACGACCCTCGGCCCCGCCACGAACCCCTGCCGCAGGAACCGCGCGATCGCCTTCTCGTTCCGTACATCCGGGTCGACCACGATCCGGCGCCGGCCCAGACCGAGCAGCACGTAGGAGGCGAGGGCGCCCATCAGCGCCGCCGACCAGCCGGGCCGCTCGCCGTCCGGTCCGGGGGGCGCGAGCAGGAGGTGGATGCCGATGTCTCCGGGTGCTACGGCGTAGCAGTCGCCGACGCGGTCGGCCGCGGGGTCGTAGGTCTGGAGGAGCGCGACGGGTTCGTCGTCCCGCAGCACCAGGTGGGCGTGGTGGGTGTCGAGGGTGTCCATGTGGGCGTAGATCTCGGCGACTTGGGCCTTTGTGAGGCCGTTCATGCCCCAGAACGCGGCGCGTTGCTCACTGACCCAGCGGTGGATCGTCCCGGCGTCGGCGGCCGGGTCCAGAGGGAGGACGCGGACGGTGCCGAAGCCGTCGATGTGTTGTTCGTGGAGGACGGGTCGGCGAGCAGGTGTGCCGGTTTCAGCTGTGCCGGTCTCGGGTTCGAGGCGGGTGAAGTCGGTGATCACCGGGACCAGATCTCCCTTGAGCCACAAGGGCAGTTGATCGCGGTGGTGCGGTGAACCGGGCACCCCCGACGCCCCGAACGGCACCACCCACAGGCTGTCCTCCCGCCGCGCCAGATCCCACACGAAGCGAGCCGCCGGGCCCCGCGCGCTCAGGTCGGTGAGCCCGGGGACGGAGGAGGTGCACAGCACGCAGTCGTGGTCGCCGGACAGGCCAGGGGCGGGAGTTGGGGTCTCGCCGAACGCCCTCCAGGGTGCGAGGCGATGAGTGTCACCCCACACACCGGCCGGTGTTGCGGCGGCGGCTTCCTCGACCGCGGCCCGTACGATTTCCGACCGGTCGATGCCGTACAACTCCCGTGCCCGCAGCAGGTGTTCGAGCGCGAAGGCGACGCGGGGCAGCAGTGCGAGCCACGGCAGGAACACCTCCGGGTACGCGGACGGCTCGGCCAACGCGGCGAACGCCGGGTGCGCCGCGAGCCGTCGTACGACCGCGCCGCGTACGGCCGCGTAGGCGGCGGCGTCGGTGCTGTCGGCGTCCATGCGGCGGTCCCAGTTCAGCAGCCGGTCGCGGAGCGCGGAGGCCTCGGGGGTGAGGTCGGTGAGTGCATCGAGTTGATCCAACAGGGGTGTGGCTGAACCGAGTTGGGTGTCCATGTGGATCGCGGGCATGTCGGCGGCGGACCAGTGCTCGCGCTCGGCGAGCAGTGCGGTGATGCGGTCGGCGCGGTGGTTCGGGGCGAACTCGACGCCGAGCGGGGTGGCCGGGCCGCGCTGGTTGGCCATGACGGCGACGCCGTCGTCCGACAGCCCTCCGCGAGGCGGCCGGTGCCAGCCGTTCCACTCATGACCGGGTTCCCAGGCGGGGACGAGCCGGGTGCGGTTGGCCTCGGCGCGGATCGGCACCCGGCCCGCGACCCGGTGCAGCAGGCCGCCCTCGGTGTCGGCGGCCTGGACGACGTTGACGGGTTCGGCCCAGTCGTCGAACGCCCGGTCCACGTCGGCGACTTGGCGGGCGCGGAGGAGGGGAAGGAGTGCGGTGAAGCCGAGGTCGTCGGTGACGCGGGGCGGGTAGCGGAGGCTGATGGCGAGGGGCGGGATGTCAGGCGGGGCGCTGATACCTCCGTCGAGTCCTTCCGGCCCGCCGATGATGCCTCCGTCAAGCCCTTCCGGCCCGCCGATGACGACCGGCCCGCGTTCGGTCTCGATCACTTCAACCTCGACGGGCTCCTCTCCGGCTACCTCGATGGTCTCCGTGTGCCTGGCGGCGCGGCGCCAACTCCCGTCCGGGCCAAGGGCTTCCACCCCGGCGCCGGTGCGGCGCAACCGTTCCCGGTAGAGGTCCTGGTAGTCGGCCATGGCGTTGGTGATGGCCCAGGCGACCGTGCCGGTGTGTCCGAAGTGGGCGATACCGGGGACGCCGGGCACGGTGAGGCCGACGACGTCGAACTCCGGGCAGGAGAGGTGGACTTGCTGATAGACACCGGGGTCCTCGATGAAGCGGTGCGGATCCCCGGCGAGCACGGCCCGCCCGGTGGTGGTCCGCGCCCCGCTCACCAGCCAGCCGTTGCTGCCGGAGGTACCGGGCCCATCGGTGGCGAACAGCCCTACGGCATCCGGCCCGAGGTGCCGTACTGCTTCCTCGCGCCAGAGCTTGGAGGGAAACCCTGCGAACAGGATGTGGGTGGCCAGCCAGACTCCGAGGGGGGTCCAGGGCTCCCAACGGCCGGGAGTGGGGCCGGACTTGGCGAACTCGGGAGCAGCGCTCGCGGCCAACCCCTCGTTGACCCCGTCGACATACGCCCGGACCCAGCGCGCGGTCTCCGGGTCCCGCTTCTCCAACGCGGCGAAGCACCGCCTGGCCGTGTTGTCGAGGCGGACGCGGCGGGCGAAGAGATCCCAGGGCAGGGCGCCCGTACCGAGAAAGGCGGCCGAGGTGCCCCGCGCCCGATGCCGTTCGACCTCGATCTGCCGGCCGCGGTCGAGGGCGGTGACGCGGCCCTGGGCGTGGGCGAGCTCGTCGGCGCTGTCGGCGCGCAGGTGGGGGATTCCCCAGGTGTCGCGGTAGATCTGGGTCGTCACCCGGTGGCCCTTCTCTTTCAAGACTGCCTGTCTCGCGGCTGCCTTTTAGGTTAGCCTTGCCTAAGTTACTGGTGCGGAAAGCGTACGCGAAAGGTGAAGAGACCATGGCGCAGGGGCGCGGTTGGGAGGGCGCGGTTCTCAAACTGCTGCGCGCGAAGGACTTCGAGTTCACGGTGACGAGGGCGGAGGACGTCACCCCGCACTACCGCCGCCTACGCCTCACCGACGGCGGCATGCTCGCGGCGACCGGCGTCCACCCCACGATGTGGGTCCGCCTCTGGTTCGACAACGCCGGCAGGCCGCACCAGCGGGCGTACACCCTGGTCGACCCCGACCCGGCGGCCGGCACGTTCGCCCTCGAATTCGCCCTGCACGAAGGCTGCGCCAGCGACTGGGCCCGCTCCGCGAAGCCCGGCGACACCATCGAGGCGACGGTCCAGGGCACGGGCTTCGAGGAACCCACCCCGCCCCCGACCCACCTCTTCGCGATCGGCGACCCGGCGTCACTGCCGGCCATCAACTCCCTTCTGGAAACGGTGGGTTCGGCGACCCCGGCGACGATCTGGTTCGAGAGCGGAACCGAGGGCCTGCCGTTCCGCACCGACCCGGCACTGCACGAGGTCCGCCACCTCTCCAGGGGCCAACTCGCCGACCAGGTACGGACGGAACTCCCCGACCTGCTGAAGGACAGCACCGACCCGTACGTCTGGATCACCTGCGACACGGCCACGACGCGGGGGCTGTCGTCGTACGTACGCAAGGAGCTGGGGGTGCGGCGGGAACGGGTGCACGCGCTGGGGTACTGGCGGGCTTCCTGAGCGGCAGGCCGCCCCTGCCGAACCTCTGTGACGGTGATCGGGCTACCCAAGAGGGTGCTGGTAGCGCAGCTTGTTGAGAGAGGCCCCGCCCGTGGTGTCCTCCACGGCTGCGCCGTCCGCGCGCCAGCCGGCGGCTTCGTAGAAGCGGCGGGCGCGTTCGTTGTCCTCCAGGACCCACAGGGTGGCTTGCGTGTAGTCGGCCTGTCCGAGCGTCGTCAGCGCGGCCAGCATCAACTGCTTCCCGATCCCGGTGCCCCAGACCTCTGGGGTCGCGACAGCGTGCCGATTTCGGCGGTGGCAGGGGTCTCCTGGGACGGGCCGAAACCTGCGAATCCGACGACCCCCGCCTCGGTTTCGGCCACTCGTGCGGAGTTCGCGCAGCCCGCGGGTCAGGGCTCCCCACGCCGGTATGCCGAGCGGCCACGGTCCACAGAACACCGCAGATGCCCGCACTCCAGCATCCGGACTCCAACGCCACGTGCGCCCACCGGCAGGCACCCCCCGCCCGCACGCGCCATCATCGACCCATGGACGCAACCCTTCACCTCGCCCAGGACCCCGCCGCCGACGAACTCCTCGGCCGTTCCCCGCTCGCCGCGCTGGTGGGGATGCTGCTCGACCAGCAGGTGCCGATGGAGTGGGCGTTCAAGGGGCCGCGGACGATCGCCGACCGGCTCGGGGCCGCCGATCTGGACGCGCACGAGATCGCGGCCCGTGACCCCGAGGCCTTCGCCGCGCTGCTCTCCGAGAAGCCTGCCGTGCATCGCTACCCGGGTTCCATGGCCAAGCGGATCCAGCAGCTGTGCCAGTACCTCGTCGAGCACTACGACGGGGACGCGAGCGGTGTCTGGGCGGGTGTCGGAACCGGGGCCGAGCTGCTCAAGCGGCTGGAGGAGCTGCCCGGGTTCGGGAAGCAGAAGGCGCAGATCTTCCTCGCCCTGCTCGGCAAGCAGCTCGGGGTCCAGCCGAAGGGCTGGCGCGAGGCCGCGGGCGCGTACGGCGAGGCGAGGTCCTACCGCTCCGTCGCCGACATCACCGGACCCGAGTCGCTGGCCAAGGTCCGCGCCCACAAGCAGGAGATGAAGGCCGCGGCCAAGGCGGCGAAGGCGGCGGGCGGCAAGTAGCCCCGGCGCCGAACAGCCCCGTCAGCCAGGTGGACCGCCTCCGGTGGCGGGCCGTCCGACGCCGGTCAAAACATGGACCATGACCGAGGCACCGAGCGGCCCCTCGTGGGGCCCGGAGTTCGACGACCGCCGCGCCCACGACACCCGTGTCCCGCGCGCCCCCCGTGACGAGCCGGAACCGGAATTCGAAGGGCCCCTCTTCGCCCTCTCCAAAGCCGCCTGGCAGGTCGTCCTGCTCACCGGCGTCGCGTCTCTCGTCCTCGGCGTGCTGGTCCTCGTATGGCCCGGCGCGTCCCTCTTCGCGGCCGGCATCCTCTTCGGCATCTACCTCCTGATCAGCGGCATCTTCCAACTGGTCGCCGCCTTCGGCACCCACCGGGCGACCTCGCTGCGCGTACTGGCGTTCATCAGCGGCGCGCTGTCGATCGTGCTGGGCCTGTTCTGTTTCCGCGGCCCGATGCAGTCGATCCTGCTGCTCGCCCTGTGGATCGGCATCGGCTGGCTGATCCGGGGCATCACCCAGACCCTGGCCGCCGTACACGACAGGACGATGCCCGCGCGCGGCTGGCAGATCTTCCTCGGGATCGTCACCTTCATCGCCGGCATCGTGCTGATCGACTCCCCCTTCCGCTCGGTCGCCGTCCTCACCCTCGTCTGCGGCATCTGGCTGGTCGCGGTCGGCGTCGTCGAGATCATCACGGCCGTCCGGATGAGGGGCCTCGCCAAGAAGGTGCCCCAGTCCCTGTGAGCCTCGTTGGTAGGCCGTGCGGGCGGTTTACCCGCCCGCCGCGATGAACGCCGTACGGCCGCTGGGAGATGACCTTCCATGAGCACGAGGGTGCGCCCCGCACACCACCTCCCCCGCAGCCACGTCTGGCTGCGGGCGCTCGTGCTGCTCCTCGCCCTGCTCGTCCCGGGCACGCACGCCGAGATGCGCGCGATGCCGGTCGCGTCGTCCGTAGAGACGACCATCGAGTACGACGTCCTCGATACGGCGGCTGCCCTACGGCCGTCCCTCTCGCTCACCGTCCACCGGCCCACCGCGCCCCTGCGGCCCGCGCCGGCGTCCCCCGCCTCCCGGGTGCGCTCCTTCCCCGCGCCGCCCTCACCCCCGTACACCCTCCGCGCCCTGCGCACCGTGGTCATGCGCTGCTGACGGAACGGCCCTCCCCCAGGTCAATCCGTCGGTACGACGTCAGGAGCACAGCCATGCCCATCGACCCGTACGCGGTCCTGCGCGCCCTGCTGCGCGCGGAGGCCGTCCGCAACGCGCCCAAGCCGGAGGTCCGCCGACCCGAGCCGCAGCGGCCCCCGGAGGAACGCGCGCGCTGACCCGCCGTAGGCAGAACGGCCCGGCGGGGGCTAGCGCTTCCGTCGGGCCGTGCCGAAGAGCGAGCGGGTGATCTCGCGGCCGATCTGGGTGCCGACCGATCGCGCCAGGGACTTGAACATCCCGCTGCCGACGACCTGTTGGACCATCGACTCGTCCTCCTTGGCCGACTTGGGGGACGACTTCGAGGCCGCCTTCGGTGTCTCCTGCGGCTCTCGCACTGCCGTCGCCAGCTTCTCGTACGCCGACTCTCGATCCACAGCCTGTGCGTAACGGCCGTAGAGGGACGAGGACTTGACCGCCGCGTCGAGGGTGGCCGCGTCGATCGGGCCCATCAGGGACTCGGGGGCGCGGAGGCGGGTGACGGCGACGGGCGTCGGGGCGCCGTTCTCGCTGAGGACCGTGACGACCGCTTCGCCGGTGCCCAGGCCTGTGAGGATCTCCTCCAGGTCGTAGGAGGAGTTCGGGAAGGTCTTCACCGTTGCCTTCAGGGCCTTCTGGTCGTCCGGGGTGAAGGCGCGGAGTGCGTGCTGGACGCGGTTGCCGAGCTGGGCCAGGACGTCGCCGGGTACGTCCTTCGGGGTCTGGGTCACGAAGAAGACGCCGACCCCTTTCGAGCGAATGAGGCGGACGGTCTGCGTGATGGAGTCCAGGAAGGCCTTGGACGCGTCGTTGAAGAGCAGGTGCGCCTCGTCGAAGAAGAAGACGAGCTTCGGTTTGTCGGCGTCTCCGACCTCCGGGAGGTCGTGGAAGAGGTCGGCGAGCATCCACATCAGGAAGGTCGAGAAGAGCTGCGGTTTGTCCTGTACAGCGGGGAGTTCGAGGACGGAGACCATGCCCCGGCCGTCCGACGCCGTACGCAACAGCTCGCTCGTGTCGAAGTCCGGCTCGCCGAAGAAGTCGGCCATGCCCTGCGCCTCGAAGGCGGTGAGGGAGCGCAGGATCACGCCCGCCGTGGCGGTGGACAGGCCGCCGATGTTCTTCAGCTCCGGCTTGCCCTCGTCCGAGGTCAGGAAGGTGACGACGGCCCGCAGGTCCTTGAGGTCGATCAGCTCCAGGCCCTTGGTGTCGGCGTAGTGGAAGATCAGGCCGAGGGACTGCTCCTGGGTCTGGTTGAGCTGGAGGACCTTCGACAGCAGTACCGGGCCGAAGCCGGTGATCGTGGCCCGGACCGGGATGCCGTGGCCGATACCGCCGAGGGCGTAGAACTCCGCCGGGAAGCCGGTCGCCGTCCACTGCTGCTTCACCTCGGCCGCGCGGCCCGCGACCTTGTCGTTCGTGACGCCGGGCGCGGAGATGCCCGACACATCGCCCTTCACATCCGCGAGGAACACCGGTACGCCCTGCGCCGAGAGCTGCTCGGCGATGAGCTGGAGGGTCTTGGTCTTGCCGGTGCCGGTGGCGCCCGCGACCAGGCCGTGGCGGTTGAGCATCGGGAGGGGGATGCGGATCTGCGCGTCGGGCAGACAGGCCCCTTCCCACAGCAGGGCCCCGAGGTCGAGTGCAGGTCCTGTGAAGGCGTAGCCCGCGGCGATCGACTCGCTGTCACTCATATCAGGCCCCTGTTCCCTTTTTGCCCTGCTTTGCTCCATCTTTTCCAGCGTCGCACTCCGTCTCCATGGCTGCGCCCGGAACGTCATGACCGGTAGGCTTTCCGTGTGATCTTCAAGCGCATCGGAAACGGCCGGCCGTACCCCGACCACGGCCGGGAGAGCACCCGGCAGTGGGCGGACGTCGCGCCGCGCCCGGTCCGCCTCGATCAGCTCGTGACGACCAAGGGCCAGCTCGACCTGGAAACGCTGCTCGCCGAGGACTCGACCTTCTACGGCGACCTCTTCGCGCATGTCGTGAAGTGGCAGGGCGACCTGTACCTGGAGGACGGGCTGCACCGCGCGGTCCGCGCGGCACTTCAGCAGCGCCAGGTGCTCCACGCGCGTGTGCTCGAGCTGGACTGAGCCGCACTCATCAGGTCCCGGGCACGGCCCCGGACGGCCGCCTTCCGGTAACCCGTTCGTCCTTTCGGGTTGGTCTCGGCGCTGTCGAATGATCATCTAGTAGGCATCGTCGCCCGGGCGCACTACGCTGCGCTCATGAGCATGCTGACTCCCCCAGGCATGGGCGGCCAGTACCGGATCACGGGGGACAAATACCCGCGCATGCGCCGTTCGCGGCGTCGCGGGCGGCTCGTCCTCATGATGGTCGCGTCCGTCGCCGTACTGGGTGTGGGCGGGTGGGGCACGTTGCAGCTCATCGACGTCTTCACCGGTGGCGGCAAGCAGGCCTCGGCCGCCGGTTCCAAGGCCGCCTGCGCGTCCAAGGCCAGCCCATCGGCGAGTGCGAGTACGCGCGCGGACTCCGCCCTGCCGAAGCCCGCCCAGATCACCGTGAACGTCTTCAACGCCACGCCCCGCAGCGGCCTCGCCAAGTCGACCGCCGACGAACTGAAGAAGCGCGGCTTCAAGATCGGCGACGTGGGCAACGCGTCCGCGCAGTGGGACAAGAAGGTCCAGGGCACCGGCGTACTGCTCGGTCCCGCCGCCTCGCTCGACACCTCGCTGCCGGTCCTCGCCACCCAGCTGACCGGCGCCGAGCGCCGCACCGAGGCCACCCGCAAGGGCACCACCGTCGACCTGATCATCGGCACCGCCTTCAAGAACCTCACGGCGAAGGCGGCCGCCGACAAGGCCCTGGCCACGCTGAGCGGGCCCGCCGCACCGACGGCCAGTGCGTCACCGAAGGCGTGCTCGTAGCCGTACGAAAGCGGTCGTAGGGCTGGCGGTCGTACGGCCGGCAGTCATACGACTGGCAGTCGTACGAAGGCAGTCGTAGGACAACGCCCGATTCCCGTACGGCGGGTAAGAGCCGTACGGGAATCGGGTGTTGATGGAGTCTTATCGGGTGTCGACGGAGTCCTACTCGGCCGCGCCGTAGAGGCGGTCGCCCGCGTCGCCGAGGCCCGGGACGATGTAGCCGTGCTCGTTCAGGCGCTCGTCGACCGAGGCCGTCACGACCGTCACCGGGGTGCCCGCGAGCTCGCGCTCCATGACCTCGACGCCCTCGGGGGCGGCGAGCAGGACCACGGCCGTCACGTCGTCGGCACCGCGCTTGATCAGCTCGCGGATCGCGGCGACCAGGGTGCCGCCGGTGGCCAGCATCGGGTCCAGGACGTACACCTGGCGGCCCGAGAGGTCCTCCGGCATGCGCGTGGCGTACGTGGACGCCTGGAGGGTCTCCTCGTCGCGCACCATGCCCATGAAGCCCACCTCGGCGGAGGGCAGCAGCCGGACCATGCCGTCCAGCATGCCGAGACCGGCCCGCAGGATCGGCACGACCAGCGGGCGCGGGTAGGACAGCTTGACGCCGGTGGTCGGGGCGACCGGCGTCGTGATGTCGACCTGTTCGGTGCGCACGTCGCGCGTGGCCTCGTAGGCGAGCAGGGTGACCAGCTCGTCGGCGAGGCGGCGGAAGGTCGCGGAGTCGGTGCGCCGGTCGCGCAGCGTGGTGAGCTTGTGGGCGACCAGGGGGTGGTCGACGACGTGGAGACGCATGTCCACAACAGTAGCCGCCCCTCCGTACCTGCTCGCGACCTGCTCGCGCTGGCATCAAACCGCCCGTCCGGGGGAAAGTGGGAGGGACGGAACGGGGTGGTGAACCGATGCCTGACCGTGAGTCCCACGAGGACCCGTCGCAGCAGGACAGCCGGGAAAGCGATGCCGAGCGCAGGCGGCGCCGGGCCCGGTTCCTGCGCGAGCTGACCGAGGCGCGCGAGCTGCGGGACCGGGTCCAGCCGCGCCGCGCGAAGACCGCGCGGCTGCGCCACGCCATGCGTATGCGCACGTTCCGCTGGTAGTTGAGGCCTGTCTCACAGCACTTTGTAAGGCCAACCGGGTGCGTGTGTAAGGCGATCGCCGACTACGATCCCGCTGGTGGTCGATCAAAACGGGCGGACACAGGGAGCCGAAGACGTCCCCTGCACGCCTTGTTTCTGCCACGATTCCGAGTGGGTGGGGCTCGGAGCACGAGCTCTCCCCGCCCGCAACCTCCGCCGGGGGGACCCCCAACCGGCACACCTATGACCAGTGGGAGAGTCACGGTGTACTTCGCCGCACTGCTCGCGCGCACCGAAGACGGGTGGGAAGCGAGCGACACAGAGCTCGACGATGTCGAGAGCCTGTCGGATCTGGCCGAACTGGCCCGTGAAGCCTCGCCCGAGGACGACACGGTGCTGGTGCTCATCGAGCAGGAGGACGCCTGGTTCGGCGTCGTCCGCATCGACGGCGAGGACGACCCGCGGATCTACGTCTCGGACGCAGCTGCCGCAGCCCGCAGCTCGTACGGCGAGATCCTGCTCACCGACGAGCTGCTCGGACGGGATCCGGACGACGACGATGTCGTCGACCTGGACTCCCTCGACCTCGACGGTACTGAGGACGGTGATCCTCAAAGCGAGGACGAGGAGGACGACGACGAGGACGGCACCTCCTCGGCCGAGGCCGTTCCGCACAGCCCGGTCGGTGACCGCCAGATCCTGGACGACCTGGGCGTCGGCGAGAAGGAGCTGCTGCTCCTCGACGCGGACGACGCGCTGAACTCCATCGCCGAGGCCCTGGGGGCCTCGGAGGTCCTGGAGACCGTCCGCTGACCACAGCACGCACAGAAGGGACTCCGGACCCGGTACGCGACCCCTGGCGGGCCGCGATGCGGCTCGCCCTCGACGAGGCCGAAGCGGCCGCCCGGGGCGGCGACGTCCCGGTCGGCGCGGTCGTACTGTCCCCGGACGGTACGACCGTGCTCGCCACCGGGCACAACGAACGCGAGGCCACCGGCGATCCGACGGCGCACGCCGAGGTCCTCGCGATCCGGAGGGCCGCCGCCCACCTCGGTGAGTGGCGGCTGTCCGGCTGCACGCTGGTCGTCACCCTCGAACCCTGCACGATGTGCGCGGGCGCGCTGGTGCAGTCCCGGGTCGACCGGGTCGTCTACGGCGCCCGCGACCAGAAGGCGGGCGCGGCCGGCTCGCTCTTCGACGTCGTACGGGACCGGCGGCTCAACCACCGCCCCGAGGTGATCGAGGGCGTCCTCGCGGACGAGTGCGCCCACCTGCTCACGGAGTTCTTCCGGGACCGGTAGCAGCACCGGTGGCAGCCCGCGTCTCGGGCCTCCGATTACCGATTTCAAACCACGCCCCACCTTGTTGTAAGGTCTCTCTCGGTAGCGTGTCCGAGCGGCCGAAGGAGCTCGCCTCGAAAGCGAGTGTGGCGCAAGTCACCGAGGGTTCAAATCCCTCCGCTACCGCAGGTAGACGAGGGGCCCGGTCCGATGGACCGGGCCCCTCGTGGTGCTCCGTCTCAGTTTCCGTCTCACTTGAGGCCCGTCAGGCCTCCAGAGCGCCCTGATGCGGAACGGCGCACGCGCCAGCGTCCGATGGAGCACAATCCCCGTGAGGGGACTGTGCGACTGCCCCAGTCGCACACCCTTCCCCAGGGGAAGGTGGGATGTGAACTACGGCTTGGCCTCTGTGATCATGGGCGTGGCTGTCATTGCCACACTAGTCAGTGACGCCTGGCGTAGCGTTCTGCGTGCGATCTTCCGGCATCCACGTAAAACCTCAGTGATCGTGCACATGGACGGTACGCACCTGGAGGTCAGTGGCTCCAGTCCAGAAGAGATTCAGAAAGCGCTGGATGAGCTACTCAGCAAGACCGCAGAAGGCAATGAGCCGACTCGTGAAGGCAACGAAGACGAGGCCGACTCGCAGCCCATCGTGAACCAGGGCGTATGGGTAACTGGCGGCGCCATTACATTGCACAACTCAGCGATGGGGAACTCGGCCAAGGTCGAAGGACAGCAAAGCAGTCCGACAGGGACAAACGGCGCTCACCCGACCTCAGGGGATGGGTCAGGTGAGTGAGGGTCTCGCAAACACTGGCACTGATGTCGCTACCAGTTCAGCACCCACCGCAAGCCAAGCACCCGTAGCAACCGTTGCTGCGCCAGAGGTCACCACCGTGACCGCTCACTTCAAATTGGTGTTTATCTGCGTAACATTGATCACGGTCCTCACTCTCATAGCCAGCCTCTACATCGGCATTTTCGTGAAGAACCCGACAGATGCCGCGAAATCGGCAATGGACACATGCGCCACCCTCGCAAACCTAGGCTTCGGTGCCATGGTTGGGCTCTTGGGCGGCAAAGCTGCCAACTAACGGGGGCGGGCTGGAAGCCTTTTTTCGCTAGCAATTCAACGAGTCTGCACGGATACCCCGACAAACCCATTGTCTCGGTCACCGGGTCCGACTCCTTCTAGCTTCCAAATTCAGTCCGTCGACCTGTCGAGCCACATCATTCCGAACGGAATCCACCATGTGCTGGTAACTCGCGGCCATAGCCGTTTTGGACCATCCCATGCGCCCCATGACGGTCCGTTCGGAGACTTCGAGGATCAACAGGACCGTAGTGGCGGTGTGTCGAGCGTCGCGCAGCCGACCGTCCCGCACCTTCGCGTGGTCAAGCAACTCCTTCCAGGCGTCCCCCCACCGCCGCGCGTTCGGCCTCCTACTTGGTCCGGTGGGCCGGAACAGGTCGGCGAGCTGTGTGTGCAGTCCAACCGTCCGGGGTCACCGCATCCATGAGCACAACGCGGCCGACGGCGGCTCCGACGGACCATCAGGACACCCTGGTCCAGATCGGCATCGGCTTACTTGAGGCCGAACGCCACGGCCCACATGCGGAGTTCCGATGGCACCGGAATTGGCCCGCCGTCAGATGACCGTTCCGACTGGTCCGGTCTGTTTCCTTGCCCGACTCGCCTTCGGTACCCCCGATCAGGGCACGAGGTTGGTGAGGCCGATGTCGAGGTCGAACGGAGTGGAGATCTTCAGGTGGTTTCGGTGGATTCCGGTGGGTACGTAGGTGCTGGTCATGAGGTCGAGCTCGTAGGTGTGGACGGCAGGCGCTCCAGCCTCGTCCTCGATGCGCCAGAAGTGGGCGATCTTGGCCTGGGCGTACTTGAAGGGCTTCAGGGATCGGTCCCGGTCGGCTGATTCCTCCGAGACGACTTCGATGACGAGAGTGACGTCGACGGGTGCGTACCAAGTCCGGTCGGCTTCATATGCGGCGGTGGTGACCAGGATGTCGGGCTCGGGACGGCTCTTGTTGTCGAGACGGACGGTCATCTCCCGCTCGACCTCGAACCCCGCAGGAGCCGCCTGACGTAGAGCGAACGTCATGTTCTCCACCAGCCGTGAGTGCCAGGACCGCTGTGGCGACATCATGAAGATCAGGGCTCCGTCGATCAGTTCGGTGTGCCGCGGTGCTTGGGGGAGGTGATCGAGGTCATCGGCTTCCCAGCCGCTGGGCCTGGGCGGGATCATCCAGTCGGGGAGTCCGGCGGTCACGGCTTCCTCCAAGCGCTGCGTAAGGAGCGACCAGGGGCCTTGGTCCCGGATCACGAACACGGGCCATGCACCTGTCTTCAGCGTAGTTGACGCCGCTCCTCGGCGAGCGGCATGAAGCGCAGCGTAATGGCCGGGGCCCCCGGACACGCAGCAGGTCAAGGCGTCTCCGGCCTCGACCAGTGAGATCTGTCAGCATCGTGGTCGGTCCACCGACCTGCCGCGGAATGTGAATCCGAGCAGACCGCAGGTGAGAGACGTGGCAACAGCCCTTCACCTGCGGGCCGTTGGTCCCTGGTTGATCCCTGATTGATCCAAAAAGGGGCCGTAAAGGTTACACTCACCGCCGGCAACAGGGGGCCCACGGGCACAAAATGACAGGGGAGGCCGCGATGGCGGTGAACGCGAAGAAGATCGCCGTCTATTTGCTCGTGGTCTTCGCGCTGTACGTGATCATCACGGACCCGTCCAAGGCGGCCGACTACGTCCAGATAGGCTTCGAGGGCATTTCGGACGCCGCGAAGGCCATCGGCGACTTCATGACCTGGCTGGCCGACGGGGCGCAGTAGCCGACCGCGGTAGCCAACTACCCACCAGGAGCGCGCAGATGATCCGGCACCTCGTCCTCTTCAAGCTCAACGAGGGCGTCGAGCGCGACGACCCGCGCGTCCTGGCCGGCGTCGAGGCCTTCCGTCCGCTCGGCGACCTGATCGACGAACTGCGCTTCTGGGAGCTGGGCTGGAACATCAGCGACCGCCCCATCGCGTACGACTTCGCGATCACCTCGGTGGTCGACGACCCCGACGCACTGAAGCGGTACGTCGAGCACCCCGCGCACCAGGCGGGGGTCGTGCTGTGGCGCGAGTTCGCGACCTGGGTGATCGCCGACTACGAGGTCTGAGGCCCCCTCTTCAGCAGCCCTCCGCCGGAACGGCGGGGGGCTGTTATGCGTCTTATGAACCAATTTGCCATTCAACACGGCGTAACACGGTGATATGCGGTGCTTGCACACAGTGCACATGTGTTGTGATGCTATGACCGCTATTGACGGATGAGTTGACCGATGAAGAGGTGGCGTTGACCGTGTCGGCCAGTACTGCGCCGCCCCAGGAAGTCACGGAAGCCCCGCCGGCCGCGCCCCGCAGCCGCGGCGCGGACACCCGGGCCCTCACCCAGGTGCTGTTCGGCCAGCTCAAGGGACTCCAGCCGGGTACGCCGGAGCACAACCGCGTGCGTGGGGCGCTCATCGAGGCGAACATCCCGCTCGTGCGCTACGCCGCCGCCCGCTTCCGCTCCCGCAACGAGCCGATGGAGGACGTCGTCCAGGTCGGCACCATCGGTCTGATCAACGCCATCGACCGCTTCGACCCGGACCGGGGAGTGCAGTTCCCGACGTTCGCGATGCCGACCGTCATCGGCGAGATCAAGCGGTACTTCCGCGACAACGTCCGTACGGTCCATGTCCCGCGCCGGCTGCACGAGTTGTGGGTGCAGGTCAACGCGGCAACCGAGGATCTGACGACCGCCTTCGGGCGCACCCCCACCACCGGCGAGATCGCCGAGCGGCTGCGCATCGGCGAGGACGAGGTGCTGTCCTGCATCGAGGCCGGCCGGTCGTACCACGCGACCTCCCTGGAGGCCGCCCAGGAGGGCGACGGACTGCCCGGCCTGCTGGACCGGCTCGGTTACGAGGACCCGGCCCTGGACGGCGTGGAACACCGCGACCTCGTCCGGCACCTCCTCGTCCAACTCCCCGAGCGGGAACAGCGGATCCTGCTGCTGCGCTACTACAGCAACCTCACCCAGTCACAGATCAGCGCGGAACTCGGCGTCTCCCAGATGCATGTCTCGCGGCTCCTCGCCCGCAGCTTCCAGCGACTGCGCTCCGCGAACCGCATCGAGGCGTAGCACCGCGTCACCGAGGTGCGTAGCACCGCGTCGTCGAGGCGCGGAACCGTGCCTTCGCGGTAACCGAATGCCCGAGCGAGCTGTCACCGGTACGAACGAATCGCCTATCGGGCACTTTCCCGGCAGTTCTGGGCTGAAAAACCGTCAGACCCCCTTTTTCCAGGGCTGATTCGTAACAGACATGTCGACATGTCACTACAGCGTGTTGCCGACATGTGACATTCTGCGGGAAGCGCGTTTGCCGAGGCCCAGGCTCCGGTATTCAGGTGAAGGCACCGCTCCCCAGACGGGGGCGATCGCCGCGACCGTCCCGCGACCCAAAGGGGGTGGCATGTCCGCAGACCAGGGCAGCTCGAAGGTGCTCACGCTCACCAAGAGCGACGCTGAGCCCGCACTCGACGCCGTTACGGTCCTTGAGGCCGTACCCGCCGTACCGGCCCCGGCCCTCCCGACCACGGGAGCCATCGACACCCGCACCCTGTCCCGCTCCCTCTTCCTGCGGCTCGCCGCACTCGACGAGAACAGCCCCGAGCGTGGTTACGTCCGGGACACCCTCATCGAGCTCAACCTCCCGCTGGTGCGGTACGCCTCGGCGCGTTTCCGCTCTCGCAACGAGCCGATGGAGGACATCGTCCAGGTCGGCACGATCGGCCTGATCAAGGCGATCGACCGGTTCGACTGCGAACGCGGGGTGGAGTTCCCGACGTTCGCGATGCCGACCGTCGTGGGCGAGATCAAGCGCTTCTTCCGCGACACGTCGTGGTCGGTGCGCGTCCCGCGGCGCCTCCAGGAGCTGCGGCTGGCCCTCACGAAGGCCAGCGACGAGCTCTCCCAGAAGCTGGACCGGTCGCCGACCGTCCCCGAACTCGCCGTGGTCCTGGGCGTGTCCGAGGAGGACGTCGTCGACGGCCTCGCGGTCGGCAACGCGTACACGGCCTCCTCGCTCGACTCCCCGGCTCCCGAGGACGACGGCGGCGAGGGCTCGCTGGCGGACCGTCTCGGCTACGAGGACACGGCGCTGGAGGGCGTGGAGTACCGCGAGTCGCTCAAGCCGCTGCTCGCCAAGCTGCCGCCTCGTGAGCGCCGGATCATCATGTTGCGCTTCTTCGCCAACATGACCCAGTCGCAGATCGGCGAGGAGGTCGGCATCTCCCAGATGCACGTCTCCCGGCTGCTCACGCGCACCCTCTCGACCCTCCGCGAGGGCCTGATCTCGGACTGACCCCCAACAGGGTCACGAGGGTTCCTATTTGACGGAGTGTCAGCCACCATGGCGCGATGCCTCGTTCGACATGGACAGCTGGCCGCCGAGGCGCCCTGTTGGGCGCGTCGGCGGCCGTCGTCTGCGCGACGCTGACCGCATGCGGAGACACCGGCGGCGACAGCTACGCGGCGGTCGGCCCACCCCGGCCATCCGCTACGGCGGCACGCCCGACCGGGAGCGTCACGCTGGTGCCGCTCGACGCCCCGACGCCGTCGTCCGCGGCCGGCAAGTCACCTGACGGCGAGGGGACTTCAGCCTCCACCCCGGCCGCCCCTTCACCCACGGGCGCCAAGTCCGGTCGTAGCAGCGCGCATTCACCGTCACCGACCTCAACTGCCGCTTCTACGACGGCTCCCAGCACCCCCGCCGCCCTCAGCTGGGGCGCGCCCGCGCGCAAGGCCACGGCCCACCGCTGGTGCGAGGACGTGACCCTGGCCTTCCGCAACTCCGGCGGCACGGCGGTGCGTTCGGGCACGGTGACGTTCGGGACGCACATCATCGGCGCCCTCGGGATCGACTGGGCGACGATCGAGTCGACGGAGCAGCTTCCCGTGCCGATCGCGACCCATGGCCACACGGACAAGACCTGGACGGTGTGCGTCGACGCGTGGCGTGTGCCGTTGGGAATGCACATCGAGACGCGGGACGTGTCGGTGGAGTGGCAGTAGGCGGCGCCGGCATAGGGGCCGCGATCTGCCGTCAGCCTTCTGCAGCGCCGTCGTGGCTG